>NZ_FOFL01000009.1 GCF_900110945.1 Devosia sp. YR412 | reverse complement strand
CGCGAACGCCTGCATAGAGACCTTCCCAGTTGAAGCCAGCAGCTTCATAGATCGGCTCTGGCGTGGTCGGGATGATGAGGTCGGCTGCCTGAGCAGAAACAGAAGCGAGGATGGCGATCGAAGCGCCAGCGAGAAGAACACGTACGGACATTAAAGCCTCCTTGGGAGTAGGTGACTTTAAAATACGCTCGCCCCACCCGCGTCGCAAGTCACGAAAGGCCGTAAGGGCGACTGCGGGGAAATGTGTTGCGCAAATGCTTCAGATAGAAATGGCCCAGCGTGGGAGTGCAAATCCCGCCGGGCCACTTTTGCGGCTGAGCCGCGTACGCAAGTGAACAATAGATTAACTGGCGTTCGAGTGCAAGATGGTCTGATTCGCCTGCCTTCAATCGCCTGATTGACCGCCGCTGGCCCCACGCTAAGTTGTTGGCGCCGTGATCAGACCATGGCGGGGGAGAGCGGACTATATGAGTTATGACTTCATCATCGCCGGAGGTGGCTCTGCTGCTTCCGTGGCCGCCATGCGGCTGGTCCGCGAATTCGGCTTTTCCGTTTTGCTGCTCGAGCGCGGGCCGGCGACGACCAACCGGATCATGGCCATGCCGGCCGGCTATATGAAATATCTGGCGCAGGACACCTTCCTTGAAATGCACAAGACCGTGCCGCAGCCCCAGCTCGGCGGCCGCGCGCCGATCGTGCCGGTGGGCAGGGCGCTGGGTGGCGGCAGCGCCGTCAATGCCATGGTCTATATGCGCGGCCAGGCCGAGGATTATGACGGCTGGGCCGCTGGGCTCGGCAATCAGGGCGAGTGGTCTTACCAGGACATGCTGCCCCATTTCATCGGCATCGAAGCCAATAGCCGCTTCAACGACCAGTTCCACGGCATCGGCGGCAATCTGCGCGTCTCCGACCCCGGCCATGTCTCGCCGACCACCGAACATTTCCTGCAGGCGGCGCAAGGCCTGGGCCATGCCTATAATCCCGATTTCAACGGGGCACGGCAGAATGGCGTCGGCATCATGCAGCACACCTATGGCCAATGGGGCCGTTACAAGGAGCGCTCCGATGCCAAGAAAGCCTTCCTCGATGATCTCAGCCACGACAAGCGGCTGACCATTATCACCGGCGCCCGAGTCGACCGGATCGTGGTGGAGCAGGGTCGCGCCGTCGGTGTGGTCTATGAGAAGGCTGGGGAACAGCACAGGGTCCGCGCCGAGCGCGAAGTGCTGGTGGCTTCCGGCACCTATAACAGCGCCAAGCTGATGCTGCTGAGCGGCATCGGCCCGGCCGAGCATCTGCGCGAGCACGGCATTGATGTCGTGGCCGATATCGCCGGCGTCGGGCAGAACCTGCAGGATCACCACGAGGTCCCGGTTATTGCCACGACCAAGGGTCCGTCCGGCTATTTCGGCCAGGACACGGGCTGGAACATGATCCGCAATGGCCTGCAATATATGCTATTCAACTCCGGCCCGGTGACCACCACCGGCATCGAAGCCTGCCTGTTCTTCGATCCCGACGGCGGCGACCGGCCGACCATCCAGCTCTATTGCGCGCCCATCGTCTATCTCGACCGCGACGTCAGCGCCGCCAAGCCGACCTGGGGCGTGACCTTCACCTCATGCCTGTTGCGACCCAAGGCGCGCGGCACGGTGAACCTGCGCTCGGCCGATCCAAAGGATCAGCCGGTGGTGAACTGCAACTTCTTCGGCGATCCCGACGATCTGCGGCTGACGGTCAAGGCATTGGAGACCGCGCGCAAACTGCTCGACACCGAGCCGTTCAAGTCGCGCATCGCCCATGAACTGCTGCCTGGGGCGGCGGTGATGGAGGATGCGGCGGCGCTGGAGCGCTATTGCGGCCAGACCGTCAAGACCAATTACCATCCGGTCGGCACGCTGCGCATGGGGCTCGATAGCGATCCCTCTGCCGTGGTCGGGCCGGACCTCAAGGTGCGTGGCCTGGAGGGACTGCGGGTGATCGATTGCTCGATCATGCCGCAGATCGTCTCGGGTAATACCAATGCCCCGGCCATGGCCATCGGCAGCAAGGCCGCCAGCCTGATCGGCGCCAGCTACCCCTAGTGCTCATGCCCATGGTCGGTGGCCGGGCCGCCATCGACCGTGGGCACCAGATGCAATTTGCCGTGGCGCACCGAGCGCTCGGAAATCACATGGTCGGCAAAATGCTGCACCGCGCCCATCGGCCCCTTGAGAATGCCGACCTCAAGGCAATTGTCCGCATCGAGATGGACATGCAGGCTCGCAATGGTCAGGTCGTGATGGCTGTGGAAGGTATTGGTCAGCCGCTTGGCGAGGTCGCGCGCCGCATGGTCATAGACATAGCTGAGCACGCCAACGCAATTCTGGTCCGATCCGGCCTCCTGCGCCGCCTGTTTCAGGCCCGCGCGCGCCAGGTCGCGAATGGCTTCCGAGCGGTTCTGATAGCCGCGTGAAGCAATGAGCTGGTCGAGCTCGTCCATCAGGTCATCGTCGAGCGTTACGGTCACGCGCTGCATGCTGGCTCCAGTATGATGTTTGAGACTGGACATCATACTTTGCGATGCCTAGTCTCGGCTTTGGGTCAGGGAGGCTGACCCAAGGACGATGGTGCAGGTCGATATAGGGGCAGTTTCATGGGCAAGGCAATTCGCCGGGTTTTTGCAACCGTCACGATGGCCGCGCTGCTGCTGACCGGCAGTGCCTTCGCTGCCCCCAAAACCGATCTGGTCCTGGCCATCGGCGGCGAGCCCGAAACTGGCTATGACCCCTTGCTCGGCTGGGGCCGCTACGGCCATCCGCTGTTCCAGTCGACGCTTTTGACCCGCGATGCCAATCTCGTGGCGCAGCCCGATCTCGCCACCGATTGGACCCTGTCCGAGGATCGCATGACCTGGACCATCACGCTGCGGAGCGACGCAAAATTCTCCGATGGCACGCTGCTGACGGCAAAAGATGTTGCCTTCACCTTCACCGAAGGCGCTAGGGCTGGCGGTGCGCTCGACCTGACCGTGCTGGACAGCGCGACGGCCATTGATGATGTCACCCTAGAGATCACGCTGAAGCGCCCCTGGATCACCTTCACCGAGAATTTCTTCGCCCTCGGCATCGTCCCGGCCGCCAGCTATGGCGAGGGCTATGCGCGCCATCCCATCGGCTCCGGACCCTACAAGCTCATCTCCTGGACCGAAGGCGAGCAGCTGATCGTTGCGGCCAATCCCTATTATTATGGTCCCGCCGCGCCCTTCGAAAAGCTCACCTTTCTCTTCACCGACGAAGATACCAGCCTCGCTGCCGCCCAGGCCGGGCAGGTGGATCTGGTCTCGGTTCCTGCTGCAACCGCCGACATGGCGCCACAGGGTTTCCGCCAGCTTGTGGTGTCGTCGGTCGACAATCGCGGCATCACCTTCCCCATGCTGCCAGACGAGGGCAAGACCAATGCGCAGGGCGAAAAGCTCGGCAACGCGGTGACCTCCGACAAGGCGATCCGCCAAGCCATCAACCTGGGCGTCGATCGCGCCCTGCTGGTCGATGTGGCGCTGCTCGGTCACGGCACGCCGGCCTATGGTCCCGCCGACGGCCTGCCCTGGTCCAATCCCGATGTCGCTGTCGCGTTTGATCTCGACGCCGCCAAGACGATGCTTGATGACGCCGGCTGGCCCGCTGGTGCCGATGGCATCCGCAGCAAGGCCGGCATCCGCGCCGCTTTCCCGATCAACTATCCGGCAGCGGATTCCACCCGCCAGACCCTCGCCTCGACCCTTGCCGAACTGCTGAAACCGCTCGGCATCGAGGCCACGGCAACCGGCCGCAGCTGGCAGGACATCGACCGCGTCATGCACTCTGAGCCGGTCATGTTCGGCTGGGGCAGCCACAGTCCGCTCGAAGTCTACAGCCTTTACGAAACCACGCTGGGCGGTGTCGACTATTACAATGCCGGCTATTTTTCCAATGCCACGGTGGACGGGTATTTCGCCGCCGCACAGAACGCCCAAAGCCTCGAAGCCTCCTACGCCGATTGGCAAAAGGCCGAGTGGGATGGCGTGACCGGCTTTGGCCCCAAGGGCGAGGCCGGTTGGGCTTGGCTGGTCAATCTCGACCACATTTATTACGTCAATCAATGCCTCGATCTCGGCACCACCCAGACCGAGCCGCATGGCCATGGCTGGCCGATCACCGCGCTGATCCAGACCTGGCGCTGGACCTGCGACTGAGCATGATCCATTGGCTGGCCCTCATCGCAACGCGCCTGCTGCGGCTCGCTCTGGTGCTGGCGGCGGTGGCTGTGGTCGGTTTTGCGCTGGCCAAGCTCTCACCGGTCGATCCGATCAATGCCTATCTCGGCGCCGACATGGTCCGCGTCGGACCGGAGCAGCGCGCCTTGATCGCCGAAAAATGGGGCCTCGACCTGCCGGCGCAGGTGCAGTTCGGCAAATGGCTGGGCAGTCTGCTGAGCGGCGACCTCGGCTATTCCATGACCTATAACGCGCCCGTCGCCGAGGTCTTGGCCGCGCGCTTCAAGACCTCGCTGCCGCTGCTGGGCCTTGCCTGGCTATTCGCCGGCCTGATCGGCTTTGTCCTCGGCGTGCTGGCCGGCGCCTTTCCTGGCACGTGGATCGATCGCATCACGCGCCTTTATTGCTATGTCCTCGCTTCGGCGCCGACCTTCTGGTTCGCCATCCTGCTGCTGATGGTGTTTTCCGTCGGTCTCGGCTGGACACCGATCTGCTGCGCCGGCCCGATCGGCGTGCTGCCGCAGGATGTGACGCCTTGGCAATTCCTGCAGCATCTCATCCTGCCGCTGCTGGCGCTAATCGTGCTCGGCGTGGCCCAGATCGCCTTGCATACCCGTGCCAAGATGGTCGAGATCATGCAGTCCGACTACGCGCTCTATGCCAGGGCGCAGGGCGCCTCGCGCATGGAGATCGCTCTCCGCCACGGCGCCCGCAATGCGGCGCTGCCGGCCATCACCGTGCTCTTCGCATCGCTGGGCGAACTCTTCGGCGGCTCGGTGCTGGCCGAACAGGTCTTTGCCTATCCCGGCCTCGGCAGCGCCACGGTGGCAGCCGGCATCAAAGGCGACGTGCCGCTGCTGCTGGCCTTGGCGCTGTTCCTCACGCTCTTCGTGTTCACCGGCAATGCCATTGCCGACCTCCTGTATCGCGTGATCGATCCGCGCCTGCATGGCGAGGTCGCCCGATGAGCGAGGCCATCGACATCCCGGCCGTCATGCTGCGCAGCACCGGGCTCAACAATCGCGCGTGGACACTCCTGGCGGCGCTGACCGGGGCGCTGGTCATTGCCAGCGTGGCTATGGCCGCCGTGCTGCTTGGTGGCTTTGGCATCGACGCCGATTTCACCACGCGCCTTGCCCCACCGTCTCTGTCGCGTTGGTTCGGCACCGACCAGCTTGGCCACGACATGCTGGCCCGCACCATTCATGGCCTCAATGTCAGCCTCTGGGTCGGGCTGATCGCGGCGACCATCTCGGTCCTGATCGCCACGCTGCTGGCGCTGTTCGCCACCACCTGCGGGCGCTGGGCCGATGCGCTGGTATCCTTTCTCATCGATGCCGCCATGGGCTTGCCGCATCTGGTGCTGCTGATCCTGATCTCTTTCGCCCTGGGCGGTGGCACCGCGGCGGTGATCATTGCCGTCGCCGTCACGCATTGGCCGCGGCTGACCCGCATCCTGCGCGCCGAAATCCTGCAGCTGCGCCATGCCGATTTCATCATCGTCTCGCGGCGCATGGGCAAGTCCTGGGCCTACATCGGCTACCACCACTTCCTGCCGCATCTTTGGCCGCAACTGCTGGTCGGGCTGGTGTTGCTCTTCCCGCATGCCATCCTGCATGAGGCGGCACTGACCTTCATCGGCTTCGGCCTCGAACCCTCAAAGCCGGCCATCGGCGTGTTGCTGTCGGACTCCATGCGTTATCTGATGGCTGGCAAATGGTGGCTCGGTCTCTTTCCCGGCCTTTGCCTGCTCATGCTGGTGCTCTGTTTTGACGCTATCGGCAATGGCCTGCGTCTCCTGGCCGATCCGCGACAGGAGCAATTGTAATGCTGCTCTCGGTCGAGGATTTTTCCGTCAGCTTCCGCCGCTATGCTGGCCTGCTGCAACAGCGCCTCGTCCCGGCCTTGCAGGGCCTGAGCTTCTCGCTCGACCGCGGCGAGGTGCTGGCGCTGGTTGGCGCTTCGGGGGCCGGCAAGAGCCTGCTGGCCCATGCTCTGTTCGACATCCTGCCGCCCAATGCCGTCACCACCGGGCAACTGGTGATCGATGGCTCGACACTGGATCAATCAAATTGGCCCGACTACCGAGGCCGACGCATGGGTCTCGTTCCCCAATCCGCCAGCCATCTCGATCCGCTGGCCCGCTGCGGCAAGCAACTCGCCTGGGCCGCACGGCGTAGTGGCAGCACGGCCGACCCGCAGCAGGCTCTGGCGCGCTTCGGCCTCGATGCGACGGCGGCCAAAGCCTTCCCGCATCAACTCTCCGGCGGCATGGCCCGGCGCATGATGCTGGCCATGGCCACCATTGGCAAACCCGACCTGATCGTCGCCGACGAGCCGACCAGCGGTCTCGATCCCGACAATGCTGCCGTGGTGCTCGGCCATCTGCATCAGCTCGCCGATGCACAAAAGGGCGTGCTGCTGATTACCCACGATCTCGCCCAGGCTTTGCCCTTCGCGACACGCGTCGCCATCCTGCGCGACGGCAGGCTGGTCGATATCGAACCGGCCTCTGCCTTCACTGGCGCCGGCGCCGCGCTCAAATCCGACTATGCCCGCAGGCTCTGGCAGTCCATGCCGCAGAACGGCTTCCTCACCCATGCTTGAAGCCCGCGACATCCACTTCGCCTATCGGCCGGAAGCGCCAATCCTCTCCGGCGTCTCGCTCGCCCTTGCACCGGGCGAGCTCATCGGCCTGTCCGGTGCATCGGGCGGTGGCAAATCCACGCTCGGCCGCATCATGGCCGGCTATCTGCATCCGGGCAGGGGCAGCGTCACGAGCGGTGAAAGCATGTCCGGCTGGTCCCCAGTGCAATATCTCCACCAGTCATCCATCTTCGCCGTCGATCCGCGCTGGCGCATCGGCCGCATCGTGGAAGAAGGCTGGCAGCCGGACGAGGCCACCCGCCAAGCGCTCGGCATCTCCCGCGCCTGGTATGACCGCTATCCGCATGAAATCTCGGGCGGCGAGTTACAACGCGTGACCCTGTTGCGCGCCCTGTCCCCGCAGACGCGCTATCTCATCGCCGATGAAATCACTGCCATGCTCGATCCGATCACCCAGGCCGATATCTGGCGCCTGCTACTCGCCCGCTGCGAGGCCGGCCTCGGCATTCTGGCCATCAGCCACGATGCGCCGCTGCTGGCCCGCGTCGCCACGCGGACCGTCACGATGCAAAGCGGAAAGCTGCTCTAGGCCAGTGGCCGCACGAAACGTCCGGTGCCGGGCGCAGCAACCGTCGTGCCATCGAACACCTGCTGCCCGCGCAGATAGGTCAGCCCCACCATCCAGGGCAGCTCGATGCCCGCATAGGGCGACCAACCCACTACATTGTGCCCGCTTGCCGCCGCGTCATAGACGGTCGGCCGGTTGAACAGCACGGCGATATCGGCGTCCTTGCCCACCTCCAGCGCGCCCTTGGCATGGTCGAGCCGGAAGTGCTTGGCCGGATTTTCCGCCATCAGCTTGGCCGCACAATGCAGCGGCACGCCATGCTCCAGCGCGCCCTTGATGAACAGCGGCACCATGACTTCCAGCCCCGGCACGCCCGAGGCATTGGCCAGCATGTCGGGATTGGTCTTGCGATCTTCCGACCAGCTGACGTGGTCGGTTGAGACCATGGTCACATTGCCGGCCGCCACATGCTGCCACAGCTTTTCCACCTCGGCGCGCGGGCGGATTGGCGGGTTGATCTTGGCCTTGCCGCCCAGCCGCGCCACGTCGCTTTCCTCGTCGAGGATCAGATAGTGGATGCAGCATTCGATGGTCGCGGCAAAGCCCTGGTCACGATAGCTGCGGGCAATCTCATAGCCGCGCCCCAGCGAGCAATGCACCACATGCGCCGGGCAGCCGGTCTCGGCGCCAGTCTCATAGATCTGCAGCGAGGCCAGCAATTCCGTCAGCGGCGGCCGGCTCATGCCATGCGCACGATAATCGGTAATGCCCAGCGCCTTCACCTTGGCGACTGCCGCGCGAACCGCCTCGTCATCCTCATTATGCACGCCCGCCGTCAGCCCCGTCGGCGCGATGGCGGCAAAGCATTCTTCCAGCAAGGCCGGGGGAATGCGGGGGAAGCGGATGGGGTCGGTGCCGAAGGTCGAAAACTTGAAGGCGGCGACGCCGGCCTCGACCTGTTCGAGAATGCGCGCCGCGCCCTCCTCGGGATTGACCGTGCCATAAAGCGCAAAGTCCACGCGCGCCTGCGGACTGGCATGTGCCACCTTGATCCGCACCGCCTCGGCTGAGCACACCAGATTGCCCTCGTCATAGGGCATGTCCACAATGGTAGTGACCCCACCGGCCGCGGCCGAGCGCGTAGACCAGATGAAGTCTTCCTGGTTCTTCTGGCTCAGCGAATGGGTCTGCGCATCGATGGCGCCCGGGAGGATCAGCGCCTCGCCCAGCAGGTGCCGCTCCCGCGCCGCCGGTGGCGTGCCGGTGCCGACATGGGCAATCTTGCCATCGCGCACCGCGACATAGCCGCCTTCGACAACCTGCTCGGGCAGTACCACGGTCCCGGCCAGCACCAGATCAAAATCGCTCATGCAAACACTCCAGCTCTGTCAGGAGTTTTGCCCCCGCAGCCAGATGACGCAACAGCCTTTTGGCTGGCGCAGGATTATTTCCCCCGCGCGGGCCGATTGTCCGGACGCCGCGTGGCAAACCACAGCGTATGCCGCGCGCCACCACGCTTGCCATTGGCCCGCACGGTGATCTCTTCCACCGCCATGCCCGACTGGTTGAGCCGCTTGGTGAAATTGGCGTCGCGCGCCGACGACCACACCGCCAGATGCCCGCCCATGGCCAGCGCCAGCTTGGCGGTGGAAATGCCCGATGCCGTGTAAAGCCGGTCATTGCTCGGCCGTGACAGGCCTTCCGGCCCATTGTCGACGTCGAGCAGGATGGAATCATAGGGCTTGCCCTCGGTGATCGCCGCGCCAACATCGCCCTGATAGAGCGTCACGCGCGGGTCATCGAGACTGGTGCCATGCAGGAACGCCAGCGGACCCCGCGCCCAGGCGATGATCTCGGGCACCAGTTCGGCCACGATGATCCGGCTATCAGCCGGAAAGCTCGCCAGCGCCGCGCGCAGGGTAAAGCCCATGCCCAGTCCGCCGATCAGAATTTTCGGGCTCTTGCGCATGCCGACGCGTTCGGCGGCCAGCGTCGCCAGCGCCTCTTCCGAACCGCTCAGCCGGCTGTTCATCAACCCATTGCTGCCGGCCATGATGGAAAATTCCGTGCCGCGCTGCATCAGCTGCAATTCGCCGCCGCCGCCGGGCACCACGGCGCGATCCAGTTTGATCCAGGGCAGCATGCCGGTCTCCTTGCTTGACGTGGCTTGCCGGGCATAAGGAATCCGCCGCGCCCTGTCGCGCATAAAGTGGCGTCGCCAACGCAAAAAGAGAGCGCGTAACCAAGCCTTGAACCTAGTAATTATACTTATGGGTCAGCCACTTAGACTTGCTTAACGCTCTCTGACTGGCTTTGCCACAATTCCCGCCTCGCTCGGAACGCCCGCTTCATTGCCGCTTGCTACTCTGTACTTGGGTTTGAGGTAGGGTTGAATGGTCACCGATAGCGCTCTGCTGCTGCGACTGCAGACGGAAGTTTTGGAAGCGGTTGCCCGCGGCGAGCCGCTGGTGTCGGTTGCGGATCTCCTGTGCCGCCGCGCACAGGAGCTGGCGCCCGAGGCGATCTGCTCCATCCTGGTGGTCGATGACGACTGCAAGCTGCGCCCGCTGGCCGCGCCCTCGCTGCCGCTCGCCTTTTCCAGCGCCATCGATGGTCTGGCGATCGGCCCCAAGGTCGGCTCCTGCGGCACGGCGGTGTTTCGCAACGAGCCGGTCATGGTCACCGACATCGCCACCGATCCGCTGTGGGATGATTTCCGCGCCCTGGCCGAACCGCTGGGCTTGCGCGCCTGCTGGTCGAGCCCGATCCGCAACAGCGAAAACCGCGTCGTCGCGACCTTTGCCTTCTACTACCGCAGCACCCGCGGCCCCGATGAGCTGGAACGCAGCATCGTCCAGACCTGCGTGCATCTCTGCTCCATCGCCATCGACCATGAAATGGTGCGCGAGAGAAACCATCGCCTGGCCTATTATGACGCGCTGACCGGCCTGCCCAATCGCGGTCGCTTCAATGAATTGCTCGGCCGCTCCATTCGTCTGCAGGAGCCATTCGGTCTGCTGCTTGTCGATATTGACCATCTCAAGATGATCAACGACACCGTCGGTCACGTCTTCGGCGACCTGCTGATCCGCACCGTGGCCGAGCGCCTCGCCGATTGCCATCCGGCCCTGACCGCCTGCCGTCTCGGTGGCGACGAGTTCGCCGTGCTGGTGGCCGATTGCCATTCCGAGCACGCCCTGCGCGATGCGGCCACCCGCATGCTCAATGCCGTGCATGGCCTGATCCAGATGGGCGACCAGACCGTCGATCCGCATATCACCGTCGGCGGCGCGCTTTACGGCCCCGATGGCGATACCGAGGCGTCACTCAGCCAGAATGCCGATTTCGCGCTCTATCACGCCAAGGAAACCCGCCGCGGCGGCTATATCCGCTTCACCCCCGGCATGCGCACGTCGATGATGGAGCGCGCCACCATGGTGCGCAATGTCGACCAGGCGCTGGCCGAAAACCGCATCCTCGTGCACTACCAGCCCATCGTGAAGCTCGACACCGCCGAGATCGTCGGCCTCGAGGCGCTTGCCCGCATGCGCATGCCCGATGGCCGTATTGCCTCGGCCGGCGAGTTCCATGCGGCTCTGGCCGATCCGCGCATTGCCTGGCAGGTCACCGGCCAGATGCTGACCCAGATAGCGGCCGATATCCGCTATTGGCTCGACATCGGCATTCCCTTCCAGCATGTCGGCATCAACGTCACAAGCGGCGATTTCCAGCGCGGCGATCTCGAACAGCGCATCGTCGAAGCCTTCGAGAAATATGACGTGCCGCTTCGGCACATCGTGCTCGAGGTCAATGAATCCGTCTATATGGGCGGTGGCGATATCATGGTGCCCAAGGCGGTCAGCGCGCTGCGCCAGCGCGGCCTGCTGGTGGCGCTCGACGATTTCGGCACCGGATTTGCCTCGCTCACCCACCTGCTGAGCTTTCCGGTCGATGTCATCAAGATCGACAAGAGTTTCATCGACAAGCTCGGCACCGACCGCGCCAGCGATGTGGTGGTTGGGTCCATCATCGATATTGCGCGCCGACTCAATATGACGCTGGTGGCCGAAGGCATCGAGACGGCCTCGCAGGCCATCATGCTGTCCGAGCTCGGCTGCACCATGGGGCAGGGCTATCTGTTTGCCCGGCCCGGCTCTGTGGCCGATACCAGCCATCTGCTGTCCATGTTTGCCCAGCGCCTCGATGTCATGCCCGAAGAGGACGACGAGCGCCGCTCGGCCTGAATCGACCCCCGAAAAAACAAAAGCCCGGACGCCCCATTGAAAGGGCATCCGGGCTTTCTCACGTTAATCGACGGAGCGGCGCAGGTCACACACAGGGAGGAAAGCGCCCTGCGCCGTTATGTTAGTTCCGGCCGATCGAACGGAAAGCGTCGGCATCGATACCGAGGGACTTGAGGTGCTTGGCCTTGGGAGCACGACCGGCCTCGACAGCGTTGGACACGGCAGCAGCGCTGCCGAAGACTTCAACGAAAGTGCCAAGGGTTGCAAAGATCGACTTGCGGGGGTTGCTCATGGGTCCAGTTCCTCAAAAGACCCAACCGAATTGCCGGGTCGCTTTCATAAGCTTCAAATGGGCCTATCCACCCCATTACGGTACGGCCAAAACAACAGCGCAGCTATGCGTCCGGTGCAATTAAAGCATCGATAACCGGATTTTCGGCCGGAAGTGGCAGAAATTCATAAGACCAAGGTCTTATCCATGCAGCATGTGCATGGCTGTGCCGTGGTTTCGAAGCATGGTCGGCGCGCTGTTGGTGACTAGAGCACCGTCGTCAGCATGGCGGTGGCCACGGCGACGATGGAAAATGCCGCGATCCCGGCGGCAACCAGCATCATCTGGGCATTCTGCACATGACCGGTGACGCGCGCCTGCTGCCGCGCTGCCTTGATCCCATGCGTGTCATTGGTATCCATATGCGCCATTGCATTACCCCTCAGTCGCCGGTCAGCTTTGACCTGTGTCAGACTTTGGGCAGCCGCATTGCGCTGTTTCTCACCCGCCGAAGAGGAAGGTAATCCGCATGGCCTTCGGCACGAATGGCTAGCTGCAGTCGCGGTTAATTTACATAAAATGCCGCGAGTCCTAATCTTGTATGGAAGATTATTGATCTACCTGCCAGATCATGGCAAAACCGCTGCATGACCCATTTGCACCCAGACCGCCTGTTCCCCGCTTCCGAGCCCGCCCAATCCATCGCGCGCGAGTTGTATCCCGAAGTTGCCGACCTGCCGCTGGTCTGCCCGCATGGCCATACCGATCCGGCCTGGTTCGCCAATAATGAGCGCTTTTCCAATCCGGCCGCGCTGTTTCTGACACCTGACCATTATGTGCTGCGCATGCTGCGCAGCCGCGGCTTGAGCTATGACGACCTCGGCGTGCCGCGCAAGGATGGCAAGCCAGTGGCCGAGGGCAGGGCGGCCTGGCGCCTGTTTGCCACCAATTACCACCTGTTCGCCGGCACCCCGTCCAAGACCTGGGTCGATCACTCGCTCGACTGGGCCTTCGGCATCAAGCAGGAACTCTCCGCCGAAACCGCCGACGCCATCTACGACACCATCGACGCTGCCCTGGCGAGGCCGGCCCTCCTGCCGCATGCCCTGCTCGATCGCGCCAAAGTGGAGGTCATCGCCACCACCGAATTCGCCCTCGATCCCCTGGTGCATCACCAGAAGATGGAGACCAATGGCACCATCGGCCGCGTCCGCACCACCTATCGCCCCGATGACGTCACCGACCCCAGCCGCCCCGCCATCGTCGGAAACCTGCAAAAGTTCGGCGAGATAACCGGCGAGAATATTTCCACCTGGTCCGGCCTGATCAACGCCCATCGCAACCGCCGCGAATATTTCCGTCGTTTTGGCGCTGTCGCCACCGACCATGGCGTGCCCACCGCCAATACCGCCGATCTATCGGCCCCCGAAAAGCAGGCGCTGCTCGACAAGGTGCTGTCCGGCAAGCATGACGCGGCGGATGCCGAGCTGTTCCGCGCCCAGATGATGACCGAAATGGCGCTGCTCTCGGTCGAAGACGGCATGGTCATGCAACTGCACGCTGGCTCGCGCCGCAACACCGACCCGCTGCTGTTCGCCGAGCGCGGTGCCGACCTCGGCGCCGATATTCCGGGCCCCACCGATTACGTCAACGGCCTGCGCGCGCTGCTCGGCCGCGCCGGCAACGAGCCCAACCTGCGGCTGATCATGTTCGTGCTCGACGAAACCACCTATGCCCGTGAATTGGCGCCGATGGCCGGCTATTGGCCGTCGCTCATGGTCGGTCCGCCCTGGTGGTTCCATGACAGCCCGCAGGGTATCCGCCGCTATCTCGACCAGGTCGTCGAAACCGCCGGCTTCTACAATCTCGCCGGTTTCAACGACGACACCCGAGCCCTGCTTTCCATCCCCGCCCGCCACGACGTCTGGCGCCGCGAGGTCTGCGGCTTCCTGGGCCGCTGGGTCGGCGAAAACCGCATCAGCAGGGCAACGGCCCGCGATGTGGCAAAACACCTGAGCTATCAGGCGGCCAAGGATGCCTATCGGATCAGTTAGGAGTTTTGAGGCTTATCAGCAGTTTGCCCAGACTAGAAGAAATCCGGAAATCCCTGTATATTCAAAGTCATCGCTCTCTTGATGAGCGCGATATTTGCATCAGGAGGGCAGTATGCAAGATTTGCCATTGTCGGAGCGCCGGAAGAGCTTTCGCACTCACGCCATCGTCTTTGTCGCCGTCATGGTCGTGCTTCTGATCATCAACCTGTGGACCGGCGGCTACTTCTGGGTGCAGTGGGTGCTGCTCGGCTGGGGCATTGGCCTGCTGTCGCACTGGTGGTTTGGCGCGCGGCAGTAGCTCAGGGCGACTTCCACAGCACCAGCAGCACGATCAGCACGCCGGTCACCATCAGCACCAGCAAGCCGCTGATGCCGTTCAAGACCTGCTTTCCGAATGTTGGATTGCGTTCATCGCGGGCGATGATATCGGCCAACCGCCTCGGTTCGCGGCGCTCGTCATAGGGTTGATGCGTCATCAAAAGCCTCCCTGTCGGGACCTCGTTTCGCTGGTCCCATGCTGCGCGCACAAAAGTAACGAAGCCTTGCCGCCCCAGCGCTTCCTGTTCTTAGGGTTGCGATAGTCCCAACTGACAGGCTTACCTGAGGGTTACCGCCAAGATTTCGGCAAGTTTACCAGTCACCTGCGCTGGACTGTCGAAACAACGCGCCGGTTCTGCTCTAATGACCACCATGAATCAGTCGCCCGTCGAAACCGCGCTCAGCCGCGCCATGATCCGTTGGTCCCTGACCAAGTCGACGCCCGTGGCCGAAACGGCGACGAGTTGGATTTTTCGCGTCGAGCAGAATGGCCGCAATTTCGCGGCGCTGAAAATCCTCAAGCCCGACAATGCCATGGAAGAACGCCGCGGCTCGGCCCTGCTCAACTGGTATGGCGGGGAGGGCGCCGCCACCGTCTTCGACATGCATGGCGACACCATTTTCCTCGAATGGCTCGACGGCGGCACGCTGGGCGAGCCGGTCCGCGCCGGCAAGGATGACGAAGGCACCATCGCCATTGCCACCGTCGTCTCCAGCCTGCACCGGCCGCGCCCCGAGGCGCCGGAAAACCTGCAGCCGCTGCGCCAGCATTTCCAGACGCTGTTCGACACCGAGGTCCGCCTCTGGCCGCATACCGCCCGCGACCTCTATGCCCGCGCCAGCGGTATTGCGTTAAAACTCTTCGATCGGCCAAGCGCCCAGATCCCACTGCATGGCGATGTGCATCACGACAATATCCTGAGCTCGGACCGCGGCTGGCTGGCCATCGATCCCAAGGGGCTAGTCGGCGATCCCGCGTATGAACTGGCCAATGTCTTCATCAATCCAGTGGATGGTTTGGCCATTGCTGCCGATCCGCGCCGCATCGCCACCCGCGCCGATATCCTGTCGGAACGGCTGAACTATTCCCGCAAGCGCATCCTCGGCTGGGCCGCTGCCCATGCGGCGCTCTCCGCCTGCTGGACGCTGGGCGAGGGCAAGGCCATCACCGCCCAGCTCGCCTGCCTGCCGCATCTGCTCAGCGCTTACGACCAGGCCTGATACCCAATGGAAGCCTCAATGCTCACCACCACCCGCCGCGGCTTCATCATCCTGGGCGCCGCCGCTGCCCTCGCGGCCTGTTCCACCACCATTCCCATGCTGCCCAAAGCCGCGTCCAGCACGCCGGAATCGATGAGCGACGACGAAATCCTCACCGCCATCAATGCCGTGCGCAAGGCCAATGGCGCCCCGGCCTGGAGCTATAACACCCGCCTCGAAGACGCGGCCCGCTCGCAGGCCCGCCTGATGGCGCAGAAAAACACCATGAGCCACGATCTCGGCGTCACCCTGCGCCAGCGCGTCACCACGGCCGGCTATCTCGGCGCGGTCGGCGAAAATGTCGGCAAGGGCTACACCACGCTCGAGGCCGTCATTGGTGGCTGGATGGATTCCTCCGGCCACCGCGGCACGCTGCTGAGCAGCCGCTTCACCGAATTCGGCCTCGCCGCAGCCCGCGGCCCCGGCGGCAAGCTCTACTGGGCCATGATCGCCGGCGGCAGCTTTGACGCGTGGCGGGGGTAGCTAGGCCGTCAGCGTCCTCTTCACCGCCGCGTCCCAGCCGCGAACCTTCCGTTTGCGCTCTGCCGCATCCATTTTCGGCGTGAACTGCGCATCCCGCGCCCAGCTCTTGGCAAATTCATCCATGCCCGGCCACACCCCCGCCCGCGATCCGGCCAGCCAGGCCGCGCCCAGCGCGGTGGTTTCGAGGATCACCGGCCGGTCCACCGGGGCATCCAGCACATCCGCCAGAAACTGCATGGTCCAATCCGAGGCCACCATGCCGCCATCGACGCGCAGCACCGTATCGCCGCCTTGTTTCCAGTCCTTGCGCATGGCCTCCAGCAGGTCGCGCGTCTGGTAGCAGACCGCCTCCAGCGCCGCCTTGGCGATTTCCGCTGGCCGCGAATTGCGCGTCAGCCCATAGATGGCGCCGCGCGCTTCGGCATCCCACCATGGCGCCCCGAGCCCCACAAAGGCCGGTACCATATAGACATTCTGGCTCGGGTCTGCGCTCTCGGCCAGCGGCCCAGTCTCGCTGGCATGTTTCACCAGCTTCAGCCCGTCGCGGATCCACTGCACCGCCGCCCCTGCGATAAAGATCGAGCCTTCCAGTGCATAGGACGTCTTGCCATCCAGCCGATAGGCGATCGTGGTGAGCAGCCGGTTCTTGCTGCGCACCATGTCCGCGCCGGTATTGAGCAGCGCAAAACACCCCGTGCCATAGGTCGATTTCAGCATGCCCGGCTGGAAGCAGGCCTGCCCAATCGTTGCCGCATGCTGGTCGCCGGCAACACCGAGGATCGGGATCTCAGCGCCAAACAATCCCGCCTCAGTCACCCCGAAATCATCGGCACAATCCTTGACCTCGGGAAGCAATGCCGCCGGCACGTCGAACAGCTTCAGCAGGTTCTTGTCCCAGGCATTCTTGCCGATATCGAACAGCAGCGTGCGTCCCGCATTGGTTGCATCGGTGACATGGCTCCGCCCCCCGGTCAGCCGCCAGATCAGGAACGAATCCACCGTGCCAAAAGCCAGTTCGCCCTTTTCGGCACGCTTGCGCGCACCCTTCACATTGTCCAGCAGCCACTTGACCTTGGTGCCCGAAAAATACGGATCAAGCAGCAACCCGGTCTTCCTGGTGACCAGCTTTTCGTGGCCGGCCTTCTTGAGCTTGGCGCAATAGGCCGCCGTCCGCCGGTCCTGCCAGACAATCGCATTGTGGATCGCCTTGCCACTCTGGCGGTCCCAGATCAGCGTCGTCTCGCGCTGGTTGGTAATGCCGATCGCCGCGATATCCTTGGCCTCGATCCTGGCTTCGCTCAGCGCCTTTTTCACCGCCCAGACGACACTATCCCAGATTTCCTCGGGATCATGCTCCACCCAGCCATCCTGCGGGAAGTGCTGGGTGAACTCCTTCTGGCCCACGCCGGCGATGGCGCGTTTCTCATCAAACACGATCGCCCGGCTCGACGTCGTGCCCTGGTCAATGGCCAGAATGTATTTGCTCATGCCGTCTCCTCCCGACAAGCCGTCGTCTTACTTGCGACTGGCCAGATATGTCTCCAGACGCGCAACGTCCCCGGCACCAACGCGCAAGCCCTGCTTGGTGCGCCGCCACAACACATCTTGTGCCGTACGCGCCCACTCGTGTTCAACCAGATAGACCACCTCGGCCGCATAAAGATCCGAACCGAAATGCTGGCCGAGATCCTCGACCGATTTGGCATCGCCCAGCAACACCCGCGCCTTGGACCCATAGAGCCGCAGCAGCCGCTTGATCATGGGCGAGGGCAGGCCGGGATAATCCATCCCCAGCCGCCGCACTTCGGCATCAAACGCCAGCGGCTCGAAATCCCCGCCCGGCAGGCGGCTTGTCTTGGTCCAGGCCGCGCCCTTCTTGCCCAGCACGCCCTCGATCTTTTCCAGCACTGATTCCGCCAGCCGGCGCGAGGTAGTCAGCTTGCCGCCGAACACATTGATCGCTGCGCCCGTCGCCGCATCGCCATCAAGCTTGAGCACATAATCCCGTGTCGCTTCCTGCGCCGCGCTGGCGCCATCGTCAAACAGCGGCCGCACGCCCGAATAGGTCCAGTGGATCTGGTCCCTGGTCACCGGCTTGGCAAAATATTCGCTGGCCGCCGATAGCAGGTAGTCGGTCTCCTTGTCGGAGATTTTGACGTCCTTCGGATCGCCCTCATAGTCCTCGTCGGTCGTGCCGATCAGGGTGAAGTCATCCTCATAGGGAATGGCGAAAATGATGCGGCCATCGGCGTTCTGGAAGATGTAGCAGCGGTCATGGTCATAGAGCTTGCGCACCACGATATGGCTGCCCTTGACCAGCCGCACATTATGCGACCCGTTCTTGCCCATCGCCCCGGTGATGACATCATCCACCCACGGGCCAGCGGCATTGACCACCAGCTTGGCCCGAATGGTCCGCCGCACACCCTCGCCGGAGCTTTCCCCATCCAACTCCACCAGCCAGCCGCCGGCATCGCGGCGCACGCTTGTGACCCTGGTGCGCACATGCACCTGCGCGCCCTTGTCCGCTGCATCGCGGGCGTTGAGCACGACGAAACGCGCATCATCGACCCAGCAGTCCGAATATTCAAAGCCCAGCCGATAGCCCGGCTTGAGCGGCTTGCCGGTCTCATGCTTGGTCAGGTCAAGCGTCTTGGTCGGCGGCAACAGGCGCCGGCCGCCCATATAGTCATACATCGCCAGCCCGGCGCGCAACACCACGGCGGGGCGCAGCCCCTTGTGATGCGGCAGCACGAACCGCAGCGGCTTGATGATATGCGGCGCCTCGGCCCAAAGGATCTCGCGCTCGGACAGCGCTTCTTGCACCAGGCGGAATTCGTAATGCTCGAGATAGCGCAAGCCGCCATGCACTAGCTTGGTCGCTGCCGATGAGGTGCCCGAGGCCAGATCATTCATCTCGGCCAGCGCCACCGTATAACCGCGCCCCACCGCATCGCGGGCAATGCTCGCCCCGTTGATGCCGCCGCCGATGACGAAAACATCGAACTGATCCCTATCCGTCATGCCCGCTCCTTGTTGGTTTCGTTTATACGCGGTTCGATTTCGTTTTCAATCGAATTTGGTTTCGTTTTAGCCAGCCAAGACCGCGGTCTGGACCATTGATTGACCCTGCCGCAGCGAGGGGTTACGGCAGGGTCTCCCCTCCGGTCCCGGACCCCGGCCATGCTCGCCATTCTTATCGTCATTGCGCCCATTTTCGCGCTGATGGCGCTCGGCTATTCCGCCGTCCGCTTCCGCCTGTTCCCGCAAGAGGGCATCAAGAGCCTGATCGCTTTTGTGAACAATTTTGCGACACCCTGCCTGCTGTTCCACTCCCTTGTGACCTCGGACCTGCGCTCGGCCTTTAATCTGTCGATTATCGGTCCGTTTTACATCGGAGCGCTGATCTGTTTCGTCATCGGCATCGTGGTGGCCATCAAGCTGTTCGGCAACCGCCCGGGCGAGAGCGTTTCCGTCGGTTTCTCCGGCACCTTCACCAATACCGTGCTGGTTGGTCTGCCGATCATCTCCCGCGCCTACGGGCCCGAGGCTCTACCGGTGACGCTGTCGATCATTGGCCTGCATGGCGCGATCCTCCTGACCATCGGCATGGTCACCATGGAGCTGGTCAAGCGCGATGGCCAGCCACTCGGCAAGACGCTGGTGGTGGCGGCCCGGCGCGTCGGCTCCAATCCGCTGATCTGGGGCATTGCCGCCGGCATGGTGGCCTATTTCGCCGGCCTGCAGCTGATCGAGCCTGTCGAGGCCTTCCTCGTCATGATGAGCGCCGCCGTGGTCCCCGCTGCCCTCTTCGGCATTGGCGGCGCGCTCTACGAATTCAAGCTGTCGGAAAACTGGAAGCAGGCGCTGGTCGCCTCCTTCATCAAGCTGATCATCCACCCGGCCATCGCCTATGTGCTGATGATCTGGGTGCTGCATGTGCCAATGGACATCGCCCGCTACGGCATCCTGCTCTCGGCCATGCCGGCCGGCGTCAACGTCTATGTCTTTGCCACCTATTATAACCGCGCCGCCAGCGTAGCGGCGAATACCATTCTCATCGCCACGGTGGCGTCGGCGCTGACGATTTCGGCGTGGTTGTGGGTGTTGACGCTTTAGTTGGCGTGCCAGGATTGCCATCAAGCCGCCCCACATCCACGGTGTCACCCCGGCCTTGAGCCGGGGCCCATCTCGAGATCACGCCACGGCCGCAAGGTCGAACGAACCACCTTGCGGCAGACCATCGATCTCAGGATGGATCGCGGCTCAAGGCCGGGATGACATCGAGTTCGGGGTGGTAGGCGGCAACGAGAATCATTACCCCTCCACCAATCCCGCCAGCTGCGCCGTCACCGCGCCCCAGCCGTCATAAAACCCCAGGTCGCTGTGCATCTTGCGGTCCTCCGGGCTCTTGTGCATGGCCAGCGCCCGATAGAACGTGCCCTCTTCATGGTCTTCCAGCGTAATCACCCCTGTGATGAACGGCTGCTCCGCCGGCCGGTACCCACCGGTGAGCGCATTGGTGAAAACGATCCGTCGCCCCTCGTCCACCGCGAGATAGCAGGCATCCATATGCGGCACGAAAGCCTGGCCGTCGCCCTCGCTCATCTGTGTCACCATGGCGCCGCCCGGCCGCACATCCAGCTCTACCACGCGGCACAGTGCCGGTGCCGGTATCCACCATTGCTCGAAGCTCGCCGGATCGGTCCAGGCCGCCCAGATTCTGTCGCGCGGCGCCTTGATGATACGGGTGATCTCGAGATCGCGTTCCGGGTCCAGTGTCATTTCGAAATCTCCTCTTGCTGTGTGACGAACTGTTCCAGCCGGTCGGTCCGGCCTTCCCAGATCGCGCGTTGTTCCTCGATCCAGCCGCTCACTGCCGCCAGCCTGTCCTTGTCGATGCTGCATGTGCGCACCCGCCCGGCCTTGCTGGTGCGGATCAGTCCCGTTTCTTCCAGCATGCGAATATGTTTCATGAACGAGGGCAGGGCCATCTCGAAGGGCGCCGCCAGTTCCCCAACGCTGGCCGGCCCGCGTCCCAGCCGGCCGATCACCGCGCGGCGGGTCGGATCGGCCAGGGCCTGAAAAATGCCATTAAGCTGATGCTGTTCCATAAGGCTAAGTATCAAAATCTGATACTAAGCACAAGAGCTAACTATTGGGATATCCATGTTGCGTCTGCTGACCATTTTCGCCATGCTCACTTTTGCGGCTCCGGCCCGCGCCGAAACGCTCTGCACGCTGATTGCCGATGCCGGCGCCGGGCAGCTTTTGCACGAGCAGGGCGCTGGCTGCGACACGCCCACCACGCCGGCCTCAACCTACAAGATCCCGCTGGCCGTGATGGGATTCGACTCCGGCATGCTCACCGACGCGCACAATCCGGCGCTGCCCTTTGTGGAAGGCTATGCCGATTGGGGCGGAGCCGAATGGCGACAGACTACCGATCCGCTTGCCTGGATGGACTATTCCGTCGTCTGGTATTCCCAAGCCATCGCCCGCACACTGGGCGCCGAGCAATTGACCCGGTATGCCACGGCCTTCGACTATGGCAATGCCGACTTCTCCGGCGATCCCGGCAATGACAATGGCCTCGAACGCAGCTGGATCAGCTCATCGCTGAAACTCACCCCGCGCCAGCAACTGGCTTTCATGGCCAGGCTGGTCAATCGCCAACTGCCAGTCTCGGCCCATGCCATGGAAACCACGCTCTCCATCCTGCAGCGTCGCGAAGTGGATGGTTGGCAAGTCCTGGGCAAGACCGGTTCCGCCTTCCCGCGCCAGGCCGATGGCAATTTCGACCGGGCGCGCGGCTGGGGCTGGTATGTCGGCACCGCCAGCAAGGGTGACCAGACCCTGGTCTTCGTTCGTCTCGACCAGGACGAAGCGCGCAATGTGGTCTCCGGCGGCTTAAGGGCCAGGGATGCGTTTTTGCTTGAGTTGCCGAGATTGATAGGGCGCTAAAGATGCCCCGGCGGACCATCAGTAGCACCACAACCACGATGTCACCCCGGCCTTGAGCCGGGTGTGGATTCACATTTGAAGTGCAACGGGTTGAGGAAGGCCTCTGCTGGCGTCTTGAAGCCGAGGCATTTTCTGGGTGT
>NZ_FOFL01000010.1 GCF_900110945.1 Devosia sp. YR412 | reverse complement strand
CCTGAACCGGACCCTGTGCAAAAGCGGATCGTGACGGGCGGCCTTTGGGCCACTCTACTAAACTCTTGAGGTCCAATGGCCGCCCGTTACTCGTGATAACCGCACTGCAGGCGGCGCTTCCGCACGCATAAACGTTCCACACTGTTCGTAAAAGACGCACAGGTACAACCATGTGTCTACTTGCCCAGCCGTAAACCCTGCACTATCTTCATCGTCGCGGGACGATAGTCCTGCATAGTTCTCAGGGCGGGGTGCAATTCCCCACCGGCGGTAAAGGCAGCAATGCTCAAGCCCGCGAGCGCTTTCGGATGCAAATCCGAAGGGTCAGCAGATCCGGTGTGACTCCGGGGCCGACGGTATAGTCCGGATGAAAGAGAACGGGACCAACGCTGGCTTTGCCGCGTCCGCACTCATTGGAGTCCGGGCGAGGCGCTGGCGCCACTTCCCGTAACCCTGAGGAAACTGGTTACGGAAAGGATTTTACATGAACCAGGTTTCCTCTACCCAAAATGCCGCCACCGGCGCACTTCTCATGGTCACCGCTGCCGTGGCTTTCGCCGGCAGCAATGTGCTGCAGTCGGTGCTGCCGACGCCGGTCGAATACGGTGGTTTCGGCCTCTCCTCCACGGGCATGGCCTTCTGGCAATATGTCATCGCCTCGATCCTGGCACTGCCGCTGATCCTGCGCATTGGCTTTGACAAGCTGCGCACCCGCCATCCCCTCGCCCACCAGATGCGCGCCTTCGTCTCGGCGCTGGGCGTGCATGTCTTTGTCTATGGCTTCGCCTCCGGAGTGCCGATCTGGCAGATGGTGACGCTGCTGGCCACCGGTCCGCTATTCGTCATCCTCGGTTCGACGCTGTTCCTAGGCGAACGTGCCACGCCGGTCCGCATCATCGCAGCGCTGCTGGGCTTTGCCGGCGCCGTGGTCGTCTCGGGCGTTGGCGCCGAAGGCCTCGGCTGGGTCACCCTGGTGCCAATCGCCGCGGCGGCCCTCTGGGCCGGCACCGACGTGCTCACAAAGTATCTCTCCCGCGAGGAAGCGCCGGAAACCTTGACCATTTCGCTGCTGGTGCTGGTCACGCCCAACCACCTCCTCATCCTGCTGGCAGTCAATGCTTTCGCCTGGCTGGCGCCGAGCATCGTGCCCGCCGGCATGGCCACCGGCTTCCCCTTCGCCCTGCCCTCCGGCGCCGGTCTCGCTTTGCTGCTGCTGCTCGGCCTGCTGACCGCCGCCGCGCAATATCTGCTCGGCATTGCCTACAAGCTGGCAGATGCCACCTATCTACAGCCGTTCGGCGACCTCAAGGTTCCGCTCGGCGGCCTCGTCGGCTGGATCGCCCTTGGCCAGGTCCCGTCCGTCTGGTTCTGGCCCGGCGCCGCGCTGGTGCTGGCCGGTTCGCTGCTGATCTTCTGGGCGGAAGGCGAAAAGCGCCCGGAATTGCGGACGGCGTAGGATGACAGCCTAGCCTTCAGTGCTCGTGGCCTCACCCCACCCACAATCCCTCCCCATCAAGGGGAGGGAAGCCTGAGCTCAGCGCCAGGCTCTTTCTTATCCCTCCCCCTTGTGGGGAGGGTGGCCCCGAAGGGGTTGGGTGGGGGTATTTAGGGCACAAGGCAGCCACCCGGCTCCAACTTATCCCCGCAAGCCAAACCAGCGTTACACTGACCTGATCAACCACGGAGCCCCCTTCTCCCCTCGCGGGAGAAGGTGCCCGAAGGGCGGATGAGGGGGATTGATGCCGGCAAGTTCAGAGTTTTCGTGCCATTCGGCCACAGGTCTGATGGCCTTGAGACCTAAAATCGCTCCACTGGAGCGATTTTGCGCAAAGCGCCGGTGTCAAGTCTCTCGAGCCCGCTCTAATATCCGCTTGCACTCCAGCAGCTCGCGCAGCACATCGGACAGCTTGTCGCGCGACTCACGATCTAGGCCCGGGTCGGCCAGCATGACGGCTTCTTCGATTTCTGCCTCGTCGCCGGCCGCTTCGGCCTGTTCGATCATCGGCAGGATGTCTTCGAGCGGCTTGCCCTCGCCCACGGCGATGACATAGCGGCTGCCCTGATCCTTGAGGATGCGCTGCACCCCCTTGATGGTAAAACCCTGATCGTACAGCAAATGCCTGATGCCGCGCAGCAGCAGGACATCCTCGGGGCGGTAATAGCGCCGCCCGCCGCCGCGCTTCAGCGGCTTGATCGTGGCAAAACGCGTTTCCCAGAAGCGCAGGACGTGCTGGGGCAAGTCCAGCTCATCGGCCGCTTCAGATATCGTCCGGAAGGCGTCTGGAGACTTGTCCACGGAGGCTTAGACTCGCTGGATGGCTTTATTTTCCAGCATGAACCATAGATTTGTTGATCTTGGACTTCAACACATTGGACGGTTTGAACACAAGAACCTGCCGCGGCAGGATCGGCACCTCTTCACCCGTCTTGGGGTTGCGGCCGATACGTTCATTCTTGGAGCGGACCTGGAAGGATCCGAAGGAGGAGAGCTTGACGTTGGCCCCGGTGATCAGCGCATCGCCGATCAGTTCGAGCACCCGTTCCACCAGTTCGGCCGACTCGGTGCGCGACAGGCCGACCGTGCCGTAGACGGCTTCTGCGAGGTCGGCTCTGGTAATCGTCTTCTGCGTCATTCGAACCCCCGTGTTGCCGAAAGGTCAAATCCCCACGCCGGGACAATTCGTATCCCTGGTCAAAGTTGCTGCCGGTGCGACCGAAAGGTCAAACCTACCGCGGGAATCCTTCCCTTCACTCAGCGCCAATGCCGTCACAAATCCTTCGTGCGGCCTTTAACTGGGCGCTGCGTTCCTCCGCCCGAAAAGACACTAACGCCTTGAAACGCCTAAGGTCAATGTCGGGAATCGGACCATCACCAGCGAATAAGCGAGGCGCCCCAGGTGAAACCGCCACCCATGGCTTCGAGCATGACGAGGTCACCCTGCTTGATCCGGCCGTCGGCCACCGCGACGCTCAGGGCCAGCGGCACCGAGGCGGCCGAGGTGTTGGCATGCAGCGCCACGGTCATCACCACCTTCTCGGATGGCAGGCCGAGCTTTTTGCCGGCGCCCTCGATGATGCGCTGATTGGCCTGATGCGGCACGAACCAGTCGAGGTCGTCGACGGTATAGCCAGCCTTGTCGAGCGTGGCATAGACCACGTCAGTGATCTTGCCCACGGCATGACGGAAGACTTCGGGGCCCTGCATATGCACATGGCCGGTGGTGCCGGTGGTCGATGGCCCGCCATCGACATAGAGCTTGTCCCAGTGATGGCCGTCCGAGCGCAGGGCCGAGGCCAGCACACCGCGTTCCGGCTCACCATCCTCCAGCTCGACGCCTTCCACGACCATGGCCCCTGCCCCGTCGCCGAACAGGACGCAGGTGGTGCGGTCGGTCCAGTCGAGCAGGCGCGAGAAGGTTTCGGCGCCAATCACCAGCGCCCGCTTGGCGAGGCCGTTCTTGATGTAGCTGTCGGCCGTCACCAGCGCATAGACAAAGCCCGAGCAGACCGCCTGGATGTCGAAGGCCATGCCGTGATGCATGCCCAGCTTCATCTGCACCAGTGTCGCTGCGGCCGGGAAGGTGTAATCGGCCGTCGTGGTCGCCACGATGATCAGATCGATATCGTCCGGCGTCACACCGGCAGCGGCCATGGCTTTCTTCGCCGCCTCGACCGCAAGGTCGGAAGTGAACTGGCCTTCGGCGGCGATATGGCGTTCCTTGATGCCGACGCGCTGCTGGATCCACTCGTCGGATGTGTCGACCATGGTGGCCAGTTCGGCGTTGGTCAGCACTTTCTCGGGCAGATAGCCGCCGACGCCACGGATGATGGTACGCGTTCTGGTCACGCCGGTTTCGCCTCGGGTTCGTCTTCGATTACGGGGGGCGCTGCCTTGATCGGGAAGCGCGTCATGGTCTCGCCGATCTTGTCGATCAGCTTGCTGCGCGCCATCTCGTAGGAGAGATTCAAGGCGCTTTTGTAGCCGATCTCATCCGTACCACCATGGGATTTGATCACGATGCCATTGAGGCCCATGAACACGCCGCCATTGACGGTGCGCGGGTCCATCTTGCGGCGCAGGGCATTGAGCGCCGACATGGCGAACAGCGCGCCAATGCGGCTCATAAGGTTGGATTTGAGCGCGCTTCGAAGGTAGGAGCCAACCTGGCGGGCGGTGCCCTCGGCGGTCTTGAGTGCGATATTGCCGACAAAGCCTTCGGTGACCACAACGTCCACCGTACCCTTGCCGATATCATCGCCCTCGACGAAGCCGTGATAGGTAAAGCCCGAGCCGGAGGCCTCGGACAGGATCTTGCCGGCTTCCTTGATATAGTCGAGGCCCTTGACCTCTTCGGTGCCGACATTGAGCAGGCCGACGGTCGGCGCATCATCGTCGAACAGGCAGCGCGCCAGCGCCGAACCGAGAATAGCGTAATCGACCAGCTGCTGAGCATCTGCGCCAATGGTGGCGCCCATGTCGAGCACGATGATATCGGTGCGCAGGGTCGGCCAGATGGCGGCGATACCGGGGCGGGAAATGCCCTTCATCGGCCGCAGGCAGAAGGTGGCCATGGCCATCAGCGCGCCGGTATTGCCGCCGGAGATGGCGACATCGGCTTCCTTATCCTTGACGGCCTGGATGGCCATCCACATCGACGAGGTGCCCTTGCCCTTGCGCAAGGCCTGGCTGGGCTTCTCGTCCATGGCGATGACCGTTTCGGCATGCCGCACCGTCGAGGCCGCCTTGAGGTCGGGGAATTCATCGAGCAGCGGAGCGATCTGCTCCTGGCGGCCGTGGAAGATGAAACGGGTGTTCTTGCGTTCGCGCAGCGCCAGATAGGCTCCGTGGATGACGGCACGCGGGGCGTTATCCCCTCCCATGGCATCCACTGATATTGTTATTGTATCGGTCATTTCAGCCCGTTCTGTGCCTCACGAGGAGGCAGGCAAACATATCTCATGGGAGAGTCGGTGCAAAGCCCGACACGTGGCGCTAGCGGTCAGTATCGGTGGACTTCTTGAGCTTTTCGAGCTCGGCAAACGGACCCGAAGGGCCATTGCCCAGATCGACACCGAGGGAATCGAGGCTCTCGTCAGGATGACGGGGATAAGGATCGATGGCGAGCGCTAATGTTTCGATCAGCAAGGCGCTGAGATCGACCTCGGGGCCATCGAGATGATCGGGAAAATCGTCGTCTTCGAGATCAACGAACAGTTCCGATCCCGGGGTTGGCTTCTGATGACCATGCGGCTCGGGCAGGAAGACCCGATCGACCGGTTCGTCGATATGCTGGCCGACCGGCTCGAAGGTCACGACCGATGGCTGGACGATATCGGCCACCAGGCGGCCCAGCGCGCGAATGCCGCCGCGCAGGGGGGCGACGACCAGCGTGGCCTCGAAGGAGTCCACGGCGCTCAGCTTGAGCACTTCGGCCAGCCTGGCGCGGGTTGGCTCATCGAGCGAAACCTTGAGGTCTCGGCCATTGGCCGGCATGCGGTCGATACGGACAATGGCGTCAAAAAGCGGGGATTCGGCGCTCACGCGGCAGCCTCGAAGGTCAGAGTTCCATTGGTGATCGCATCGGCCTGCTGGGTAGCCAGGGCGCGATCTTCGGCCAGCAGATATTGCGCCAAGGTGGCAATATGGGGGCCATCATTGTGACCAAAGATGTTGCGCGCCAGCACCGCCTCGAGCGCCGGCGCATCATTGCGGTCCATCGCCTCGTTCATCGCGGCGAGCAGGCCAAAGAAGATATTGCCCATCTTCTGGATGCGCTTGGGCACGCCCAGGTCGCCGACGCCCATTTCGCGCAGCGAGCGATCCATGTCCTTGAAGAAGAGGTCAAATACCGCCTGGCTGAAATCCTTCTGCTGGCCGGTCTCGGCGCGCAGCCGGCGGAACAGCAGCGCCATATGCAGGCTGATCATGTCGAAACGCCCGGTCACGGTGTCTGGAACGCCCCATTCGGCGTAGAAAACCGGCTGCCGGGATTGCGCCACAATGGCGTTATAGACGGCGTAAACGGGTTCGGTAGCAGTGTTCTTGCGAAACAGGGACAGGATCATGGATTTGCGCTCAGCATCTTGATTGGCCCAATGCCAGCTTGCCAGACGGACAGGTTGGCAGCTACACATTCCAGCGGCTACAAGGGCCGCCGCCTTGTTGTCGTGCCTATAGTCGAGAGCCATCGGGAAAGTCAAATTCATGCCCTTGCGTACTGCCTCCGGTAAACTTGCGCCGCTCGCTGCCGCCGCCCTGCTCGCAACGGTGCTGACCGCCTGCAGCAGCAGCACCGCGCTGGTCACCACGCGCACCCAAGGTTATGAGATTTCCGACAGCGCCCTTGCCCAGATCCGCACCGGACAGAGCCAGGAACTGGTGACGCTGGTGCTGGGTTCGCCCCAGTCGACCAATAGCCTCGGCGAACAATCAGCCTATTATTATGTCGAGACCAAGGTCCGCCAGATGGCCTTCGGCGCCACCATGATCGACTCGCGTACGGTGCTGGTGGTCTATTTCGACAAGAACAAGAAGGTCGTCGACAAGGCCGTCTATTCGCTCAAGGACGGCAAGACGGTCACCATCGAGACCCGCCGCACCCAGTCCTTCGGCGAAGATCGTAGCTTCATCGATTCGATCCTGAAGAGCTTCTAGCCTCAGCCGATCCAAAAAAGAAAAGCCCCGGTCTCCGGGGCTTTTTTTATTACTTGGTGTCGCCCATGTCGGCCCCGGCTTCGCGCGCTATGGCGTCCAGCGTGGCGTTGACGAGGCCCGAGGCGTCATCCTCGTAGAAGGCCTTGGCCACATCGACATATTCAGAGATGACGACACGGGCCGGAATGTCCTTGCGGCGCAGCAGTTCGAATGCGGCGGCACGCAGGATGGCGCGCAACGTCGCATCGACGCGCTCGACCGGCCAGCCATCGGCCAGCGCACGGTCCACCGCCGGGTCGATGGTCAGCTGATGCTTGGTAACGCCGGTGACGATCTGCTTGAAGAAATCGGCATCGGCCGGGAGATATTGCTCACCCTCGATCTCGCGACCGAGATGGAAGGCGCCGAACTGGGCCAGCGTATCTTCCAGCGTCGCGCGGCCCACATCCATCTGATACAGCGCCTGCACGGCGGCGAAGCGGGCGGCACCTCGCTGGTTGGCGGGGCGTTCGATTTGGGGATCGCGTTTGGGGGCGTCAGCCATGACTGCTTTCATCTCATTGGGCGGTCGGCGCCGCGCTGCCACGAAGGGCGTGGCAACCCCATAATCTCCCGCGCGGGGAACTTCAACTCAAACTGGCTTTGCGGGACGCCCGTAACGCACCAGCACATCATCGCCAAGCCGCTGCTGGTCGATCTCGACCAGGCCCGCGGCGGCGAGCAGATCAGTCAACGGGCCATCGGGGCTGGCCACCAGACCTTCATCGCCAAGCCGGCTCGGGGCGGTAATGATGGTGATGGCATCGACCAGATCGGCATCGAGCATGGCGGCCAGCAGGCGCTGGCCGGGCTCGACCAGCACGTTCTGGATGCCCTTGCCGCTCAGGGCGGCCAGCGCAGCCTTGAGGTCCGGGCGCCCGGAAAGGCCGTTCACGCGCATGGTTTCGACAGAGACCGGCGCATCAACGGCGACACCCGTTTCCGCAATGATTGCAGTGCGATGGCCGGAGAAGCCGCCAATCAGATTCATCCGGCGATCAACGCCCGTGGCGCCCGACAGCACGACCCGCAGGGGCGTTCGTGTGGCAAGGCCCGGCAGTTTGACAGTCAGGTCCGGATCGGTCCTCGCCGTCGCGGCGCCGACCAGGATGGCGTCGGAACGCGCACGCTGCATGCCGATCCAGTCGCGCGCACCGGCGCCGAGAATCGAGGCCTGCGCCTCGCCGCTGCGATCCAGCTTGCCATCGGCAGAGACAGCCAGCACGGTGTTGACGAAGGGGCGGCCTTTCGCGTGGCGTAGCAGATGGCCCGCATGCAAAGCCAGCGAGGGCGCATGGTCGGCCAGTATGGTTTCGACGCCGGCAGATTCGAGCAGGGCCATGCTGCCCACATGCTGCGGATCGGCGGCGCCGATCACCACCCGCATGATACCGGCGCGGATGATGGCGTCGACGCAGGGCGGCGTGCGGTCCCAATGGTGGCAGGGTTCGAGCGTCACGTAGAGGGTGCAGCCTGCCGCTTCAAAGCCTGCGGTCTCGATGACCTGGGATTCGGCATGCGGACGACCGCCCTTGGCGGTCACGGCGCGGGAGACCAGCGTCTGTGAGATCGGTTCGACAAGAAGCGCCGCGACGGCGGGATTGTCGGCGGTGGTGCCGGTGAAAGGTGCGGCATAGCGCGCTGCGGCGTCAAGCCAGCGCCGGTCCTCGGGGGTGAGCTCGCTCACTCGTCGTCACGCAGACTGCCCTGCCCCTCGGCAAGTTCGGCCAGGAAATTGCGGAAATCGTCGGCGGCGGAGAAATTCTTGTAGACCGAGGCAAAGCGCACGAAGGCCACGTCATCGAGGCCCTTAAGGCCTTCCATGACATATTCGCCGATCTGGTCCGAGGTGACTTCCACATCGCCCAGGCTTTCGAGCTGGCGGACGATGCCGGAAATCATGCGCTCGATGCGGTCGGTCTCGACGGCGCGCTTGCGCAACGCGGTATAGACCGAGCGGGCGAGCTTTTCGCGATCGAAGGGCACCTTGCGGCCGCTCTTTTTGACCACGGTCAGATCGCGCAGTTGCACCCGCTCGAAAGTGGTGAAGCGGCCGCCGCATCCATTACAGACGCGGCGGCGGCGAATAGCACCGGAATCCTCGGTCGGCCGGCTGTCCTTGACCTGCGTATCGTCATTTCCGCAATAGGGACAGCGCATGGCTAAACCTTAGAAACCGTAGATCGGGAAGCGGTCGGTGAGGGTCTTCACCTTGTCGCGGACGGCAGCTTCGACGGCGCTGTTATTGTCCTCGCCATTTTCCTTGAGGCCATCGAGCACTTCGATGATCAGCTCGCCGATCAGCTTGAACTCGGCCTCGCCAAAACCACGCGAGGTGCCGGCAGGGGTGCCCAGGCGAATGCCCGACGTGATGGCCGGCTTTTCCGGATCGAAGGGCACGGCATTCTTGTTGCAAGTGATGTGCGCGCGTTCGAGCGCCTGCTCGGTGGCCTTGCCGGTCAGACCCTTGGGGCGCAGATCGACCAGCATCAGATGATTGTCGGTGCCCTTGGAGACGATATCGACGCCGCCCTTGACCAGCGTTTCGGCCAGCACCTTGGCATTGGCGACGACGCGGGCTGCATAGTCCTTGAACTCGGGCTGCAGCGCTTCTTTGAAGGCCACGGCCTTGGCGGCGATGACATGCATCAACGGGCCGCCCTGGATACCGGGGAAGATGGCCGAATTGATCTTCTTGGCGATGTCCTCGTCATTGGTGAGGATCAGGCCGCCACGCGGACCACGCAGGGTTTTATGCGTCGTGGTCGAAGCCACATGGGCATGCGGGAACGGACTCGGATACTGGCCACCGGCGACGAGACCGGCGACATGGGCCATGTCGACGAAGAGGATAGCGCCGACTTCATCGGCAATGGCGCGGAATTCAGCCCAGTCGAGCACGCGCGAATAGGCCGAGAAACCGGCCACGATCATCTTGGGCTTATGCTCGCGGGCCAGCTGGCGGACCTGGTCCATGTCAACGAGGCCGTCCTGCTTGCGCAGGCCATATTGGATGGCGTTGAACCACTTGCCGGACTGGTTGGGCTTGGCACCATGGGTCAGGTGACCGCCGGCGTCGAGCGACATGCCGAGAATGGTGTCGCCGGGCTGGATAAGCGCCTGATAGACCCCCTGATTGGCCTGCGAGCCGGAATTGGGCTGCACATTGGCATAGGCCACGCCGAACAGCTGCTTGGCACGCTCGATGGCCAGCGTCTCGGCGATATCGACATACTGGCAGCCGCCATAGTAGCGGCGGCCGGGATAGCCTTCGGCATATTTGTTGGTCAGCACAGAACCCTGTGCTTCCAGAACAGCTTGCGAGACGATGTTCTCGGAAGCGATGAGCTCGATTTCGCTCTGCTGGCGGTTGAGTTCCTGCTTCAGCGCAGCAGCCAATTCCGGATCGGTCTGATCGACGGAATTGGTGAAGAAATTCGGGAACAGCGAGGAAGACGTGGCGGTGGTCATGGGCAAGTTACCTCGCGAGCGACGAAGCGGAAGGATGTGATGGTGGCCTTAACACGTCGCAACGTGCGATTCCAAGGCCGGGATGGATGTGCTGGAGTCATGGGGCGTCCCGTGGTTGCGGTTGGGTTGCCCAGGCGAGCGGCAGTCTAAGGTTCGCGTTCCCCGATGGTGTCCCATCTCTTCTCGCCAGTCGCGCGAACCCTGGGATTATGCCGCAGAACCCCGCGTTGAAGCAAGGCACTTGCGGGGAAAATCACAGGCGCGGCGCAACCTGCCGCCTCGGGGTGCATTGAACAGACAAGTGGCTGGCGTGGCCGGCCGAAATGAGCAGGAGTTGCACATGCGTGCCGCACGAAACGGGATCGTTACCGCCGTCCTGACCGCCACTATTGCCGTGGCCTCCATTGTCCCCGCCCAGGCCCAGAACGTTACGCTGAGCTTTGGCCAGCGCCAGCAGGTCATCCAGACCTATTGTGACCGCTACCCCAATGATTATGACTGCCGCGGCTATTACGGCGGCAACTGGCGCCAGCGCGACTATGATCGCTTCTACAACAACCGCCGCAGCGACCTTGATCCGCTGGCCGCCGGCATCTTCGGCGCAGCCTTCGGCGCCATCATCGGCGGCGCCATTGCCAATGGTAACCGCAACAATGACCGCGTCGTCGGCCGCAGTTATGACAGCCATGTCGATGCCTGCTACGCCCGCTATCGCTCCTATGACGAGCGCACCGACACCTTCATGGGCTATGACGGCGTGCGTTACCGCTGCAATCTCTAGCGTTCGCTAAAACAGACGGCGCGGCGCCTCGGACGAAATGGTCGGGGCGCCGAGCTTTTTGCGCAGTTTGGCCAGCGCCATCTGCTGCATATGCCCCTTGGCCGCGATGGCCGGCACGATGACGATGACTTCGATGCCGGTGGCGACATCGATAGCGGCGACCCGCATCTGCTGGCCGACCTGCACGAATTCAAAATAGACTTCAGCGTCCGCCATCTCAGCCCCCTGCCCGCAGATTAGCAAGATTCTGTGCGGCACAAAAGCAAACGCCCTCCACGAGGGAGGGCGCCGACAAATTCGTTGGGCTGCGGATTATGCTTGTTCGAAGCTGACCTTGCCCTGGGCATCGAATTCATAGACGTCGTCGCGGAAGCTGACGGTGCCCTGGCGGTTGGCCCAGGCGGTAATGTAGGTAGTCAGCAGCGGCACGCGGGCCTTGCACTCGACATCGAGGCGCTGCAGCGACTCGAATGTGGTATCCACCTTGGTCTGATCCCAGTCGCCATTGTCGCGCAGCAGCCAGTTGACCAGCTGGTTGACACCATCGACACGAACACAACCCGAGGAATGGAAACGGGCGTTTTCGCCAAACAGCGCCTTGGTCGGCGTGTCGTGCAGGTAGCAATCATAGGGATTGTAGAAGTTGATCTTGCAGTGGCCCATGGAGTTGGCGGCGCCGGGCTCCTGGCGGTACATATAGTTCACCTGCTGATCGGTGATATTGGCCCAGTTGATCGTCGATGGGTCTATCTTGTTGCCCGAACCATCATAGATGAAAATGTTCTGCTCGGTCAGGTAGTTTGGATTTTCCTGCATGTATTTGGTCAGGTCCTGACGGACCAGCGACTTGGGCACGTGCCAATAGGGGTTGAAGTTGATCTGGCTGACCTTGGACGCCATGATCGGAGTAGCGCGCTCGACGCGACCGACAACCGCTGTGTGACGCTGTTCGACCATGCCGTCACTGACCGCTTCGATGGTGGCGGCCGGGATGTTGACCACGACGTAGCGCGGGCTCAAATTCGGCGCCATCGCCTGGACGCGGGTGAAATTGAGGTAGAGCTGCTGCAGGCGGGTCGCCGCCGGCACGTTCAACGCATACCAGGTCGGCTCATCAACCTGACCATTGACGATCAGGCCATGGCGGGCCTGGAAGGTGCGCACGCCACGATCGGTGTCTTCATCGAACATGTCATTCACATTGGGCAGCAGCGCCATGTCGCCGGACGAGATCAGGCGGCGCTTGAGCTGGATCACCGCAGCGCCGGATTTCCCGAGCAGCAGGCGGAAAGCCTCCTGGGGCACTTCTTCCCAGCCGCCATTGGCGACGAAGGGCTCGTACTGGGAAATCGCCAGTTGCAGATTGTGAACCGTATCGAAGGACAGGATTGGCTCATTGGTGGCGATGAGGGCCTGCGCCGCCGCCGTATTGCCGTCCTTGTCAGCGTCCCGCAGCACATTGCCGCGGTTCATCAGGTCAAAAAAGGATTCCTGGCCGCGCGCAATCGCGGGCATCGCCAAAGAAGCACCGGCCAGTGCCGAGTACTTAAGCAGGGAACGTCTATTCAGCCGCATTCATTCACCCGAAATTTCTGGCCCCGAAACATGTCCGGTCTCTACCATTGCGTCCCGCAGCTCACAACGCGGTCAACCGCATGTGAAGCTCGTTGAAATTCTTCAACCATGAATAGACGGGAAATGGTTTCAAACCACGTAACGTAGCCATTTACGCTGATTTGCGGCGCAAATGTGAACGCCGGCCCCATGGACCGGCGTTTGCATTCGGATGTGGCGCAGCCGCAACAGCTGCTGTCTCTGGCTTAGAGCTTGTAGAGGATCTGGTCGACCCAGAAGCGCTCGAGGCGGGCGAGAGCCTTGTTGAGGCCGTCGAATTCGTCGTCGCCCAGGCCGCCGACCTTGTCGATCGACTTGAGGTGGCGATCATAGAGCTCGTCGATGACCTCGGCCACTTCCTCGCCCTTCGGGGTCAGCTTGATGCGGACCGAGCGGCGATCGGAACGCGAGCGCTCCTGGAAGATATAGCCGGTTTCGACCAGTTTCTTCAGATTATACGAAACGTTGGAGCCGAGGTAATAACCGCGGGAACGCAGCTCGCCGGCGGTCAATTCGGCATCGCCGATATTGAACATCAGCAGCGCCTGAACCGGATTGATGTCATCCCAGCCCATACGGTCGAACTCGTCCTTGATCAGGTCGAGCAGACGACGGTGCAGACGCTCTACGCGGGAAACAGCTTCCAGATAAAGCGGCTTCAGGCTCTGGGGACGTTCCGGGACGATGGCCTCGGCTGCGTTGGATTTGATTGCCATTTGTGCCTCACTGTTTTGCAGTCTGTGCGATTTTTCGCATCTCATGAGGCCAAACTACGGCGTGCGGACTAAGATCAGCCTAAGCAGCGTGATTAAGAGCATCTTACTGGAATGCAATGAGAATTTGGCTTTATTCTTCGTTACACCAGTGCATAAATTTGTAACCCTAAGCGGGTGTGAACGGCACCTGCCCCCCTGGTTCAGTCGGCGGCGCGGGCGCGTTCCAGGCGGATCGACAGGATGAAGATAATGAGGATCGACGCCAGCAGAACCAGCCGCACGGCGAAGCCCAGCGCCGACATGCTGACGTCGGCATTGCCGAAGAGATAGAGGCCCAGTTCCACCGAAGTTGCCCCGACCAGCAGCACGGCGCCCCAGCTAGCCTTGATCCACAGACCCACGGCAGCGAACAGGCGCGCCAGGCCAAATATGCCGAGATAGACAAAGCCGGTCATGCCCATGGTGGCGACCGGGCTGACCTCGCCGAGCCCGACGCCAAGCAGGCGCGCAGCATCGTTGAGGCCGAGCATAAGGCTGATGATCGCGACGACGCGGATATAGATGCCGATAGGCTGGGCGTAGAAATCCATGTGCGGTTTCTATCCTTGCGCGAGGGATGCGACAAGCAGGAGCTTGGACAGGGTAATCACCGCTGATAAACGGAAGCGGCAGAACAAGGAGCGCGTGATGACCGAGACCTGGCACAAGCATGACATGGACTTCCTCGGTGGCCGCCGGCTGCGCCGCTCGCGCCGCACCGCGTGGAGCCGCGCCATGGTGCGCGAAAGCGTCCTCACGCCTGCTGATCTGATTTGGCCGCTGTTCGTCATCGAAGGCCACAATGAGAAGACGCAGATCCGCACCATGCCGGGTGTCGAGCGGCTGAGTGTCGATCTCTGCGTCGAGGCGGCCAAGGCGGCGCGTGATGCCGGCATTCCGGCGCTGGCGCTGTTTCCCAACACGCCAGACCATTTGCGCAGCCAGAATGGCGCAGAGGCTTACAATCCAGACAATCTGATGTGCCGGGCGCTGAGTGCGATCAAGTCGGCTGTGCCGGAGATCGGGCTGATCGCCGACGTGGCGCTGGATGAATATTCGAGCGATGGCCAGGACGGGCTGGTGCGCGATGGCGAAGTCCTCAACGACGAAACCGTCGCCGTGATGATCAAGTCGGCCCTGGTACAGAGCAAAGCGGGCGCCGACATCATTGCACCCTCGGACATGATGGATGGTCGGGTCGCGGCAATCCGCGAGGCGCTGGATGGCGAAGGCTTCGAGCAGACCCAGATCATGGCCTATGCCGCCAAATATGCGTCCTTCTACTATGGCCCGTTCCGCGAGGCCGTGGGCACCGGCAGCCGGCTGGTTGGCGACAAGCGCACCTATCAGATGGATTACGCCAATTCCGACGAGGCGATGCGCGAGATCGAGCAGGATATTGCCGAGGGGGCCGATAGCGTTATGGTCAAGCCCGGCCTGCCCTATCTCGATATTGTCCGCCGGGCCAAGGACAGCTTCAATATTCCCATCTACGCCTATCAGGTGAGCGGTGAATACGCGATGATCGAGATGGCGGCGGCAGCCGGCGCGATCAACCGGGATGGGGCGATCCTCGAAAGCCTTTATGCCTTCAAGCGCGCCGGGGCCAATGGCGTGCTGACCTATTATGCGTTGGAGGTGGCGCGGCAGCTGGGGAAGTAGGGGCTACAATTTTGTAACCCACCCTCTTGCGCCCGCCGGTAGCCATGACAATGTTTTGCTCATGAGCCAGACCTTTGATGCCCGCCCTGCCCTGCCTGATCCGCAAACCGCTCCCGAGCTGTTCGAGGGCGTGCTGACGCGACGGGTGTTCGCCTTCATCATCGACCTGATCGTGATGGGCATGCTGATCCTCGCCTTCAGCCTCGTGGGCCTGATCGCCGGCTTCCTGACCTTTGGCCTCGCCTGGCTGGCCCTGATGTTCGTCGTGCCGGCCACGATCGTCTTGTATTATGGCGCAACGCTGGGCTCCTCCCGCCGTGCGACGCTCGGCATGCAGATGATGGATATCGTGCTGACCCCGACGCGCAATCAGCCGCTCGATGGCTGGATGGCGATCATCCATGCCGGCGTGTTCTGGCTGACCACCTGGATTTCCTGGCCAATTTCGCTGCTCTTCGCGCTGTTTACCCCGCGTCGGCAGATGATCCACGACCTGGTCGTCGGCACGCTGATGGTGCGCCGTTCGCCCATGGTTCAGCACTGGCGTAGCCAGGCGGCACAGGCATATTGAGCCGTTGCAGGCGGTGACGGGGGAGCGTACACTCCTCCGATTGCAGCTAAGGGTCCTGGATGACCGACCAGACGCCGGAAACCACGCAGCTCTTTTTGACCGCGGCCATGCCGTGTCCCTACCTGCCGGGCAAGCAGGAGCGGAAGCTGTTTACCCATCTGTCGGGTCGACGGGCGTCGAGCCTGCATCACCTGCTGAGCGAGAACGGCTTTCGCCGCAGTCAGAACCTGATCTATCGCCCTGCCTGCGAAGGCTGCAATGCCTGCCAGTCGGTGCGCATCGTCGCCAATCAGTTCGAGCCCTCCGGCCGTTTCCGCCGCGTGCTGCGCAACAATGACGACCTCAGCGTCGAGGTCCGCCCGACCACGGCGACCAGCGAGCAATATGACCTGTTCAAGCGCTATCTCGAGGCGCGGCATGCCGGCGGCGGCATGAACCAGATGAGCTTCGTCGACTATGAGTACATGGTCGAGGATACGCCGGTGCAGTCCGTGCTGGTCGAGTACCGCCTGCGCGACCATCCCGACAATACGCTGGTGGCGGTGGCCCTGACCGATGTGATGCCCGATGGGCTGTCCATGGTTTATTCCTTCTATGATCCCGAGCTGGCGCATCGCAGCATGGGGACCTTCCTCATACTCGACCATATCGCCCAGGTGCGCTCGGCCGGGCTGAACTATGTCTACCTCGGCTATTGGGTGAAGGAATCGCCCAAGATGGCCTACAAGGCACTCTATCGTCCGCTCGAAGTGCAGCGCGGCACATTGGGCTGGTGCACGCTCGACTGAGCCATGACGTCTAATTGGCTTGCCGCAGCCTTGCTTGCGCCATAAGTCTCGGCGAAATCGCGCTATATCGTCCCTCCTGCCGAGCCCGCTATGTCCTTTCTTTTCAAGCTGATTCGGCTGGACTTCGTGCTGGGCGCCCTGGGCGTTTCGACGCTTGCGGTGCTGGCGCTGTTCGGCTTTGCGGTGCCGGAACTGGACCTGCTCAACCACGCGCAGCTCTTCCTGCTGCCCGGCACGGTGATCGCGCTCCTGATCTTCGCCGTGGCTATGCGCGGCTGGTGGCGGAGCGCAGCGATCATCTATGCCTTTGTCGGTTTTGCCGCCTCGGCCAATGTCATCCTGCCCGACACATTCGCTGCAATGCAGCCGCGCCCTGCAGCGCCGGAGAGCGGCAGCATCACCATGATGACGCATAATCTCTTCGGCCTGAACTACGAGATGGAAAAGGTCACCGCCGCCATCCTCGCGGCCGATGCCGACATCATCGTGCTGCAGGAGTATTTCGGCGAACAGGCCGGGGAATTGCATCCGCTGCTGCTGGCCAGCTACCCGTATTACGCACGCTGCCGTGGCGGCAAGCGGGCGAATCTGGGGCTCTATTCGCGCATACCCTTCGAGCAGGTGGAAGACGGCGCCTGCCCCAATAATGCCTATGGCACGACGCGGACGGCGCATGTCCTGGCCAAATTCCAAACCCAGAGTGGCAAGAGCTTTTCCGTCATCACCACCCATATGGATTGGCCCATCCCCGTAGCGCGCCAGCATGAGCAGCTTAACGCGCTTTCAGCGGTGGTGGACAAGATCGAGGGGCCGATGATCCTGGCGGGGGATTTCAACTCGACCGCCTGGTCCTATGCGCTGCGCGATTTCGTGGCGAAGAATGATTTTGTGCGCGAAACGCTCAACATGCTCACCTTCCCGATGAGCTGGTATTATCTCGGCGCCTGGCGGGACACAGTGCCGTTCCTGCCGCTCGATCACGTGATGACGCGCGGCGGGGTGGTCGTGCATGACATTCACACCGGCGAGCCGACGGCCAGCGATCACCTGCCGGTGGTGTTTACGTTTTCAGTGAACTAGCCAAGCTTGAGGTCGAACACCATCAGCCCGTCCGTGCGGCCGTCGAGCGCCGCGACGAGTTTTGCACCGGCGGCCTTGTGGGCCGGGTGGTCGAGGTAGCGGTCGCGGGCGGCTTCGTCGACGAGGTCCATGATGAAGCCGTCATTGAAGCCCTGCCCCAGACCTTCCGGCGAGACATTGGGGCCGAAGTCGGCGGCGAGCAGTCCCTCGATCTGGCCGACCAGTGCAGACAGGCCGGCATAGATTTCGGCGCGCTCGTCGGCGCTAACATCGACACGGAATTTCACGAAGACGCAGTGGCGGATCATCCGACAAACCTGTTGTTGCGCGGGAAGCCATTGGGCGGCTGGCGGCCGGCCGTGGCGCGGTCACCGAGCCAGTCGGTCAGCTCTTCCATCGGCTTGGTGTAGGTGCGGCCGGAGGAGTCCTGCCAGGTCAGGCCATCGGCGGCATAGAAGCTCTTGAGGTCGGAAATGCCGCCGTCCTTGTATTTCTGCAGCCGCACGCCCTTGCCACGGGTCATTTCGGCGAGCTGGGTCAGCGGGAAGACCAGCAGCTTGCGGTTCTGGCCGATGACCGCGACGCGGTCGCCGTTGAGCGGCACCAGCAGAGCAGCCTCGTCGGGCGCGCCGACATTGAGCACCTGCTTGCCCTTGCGGGTATTGGCGATCATTTCATCTTCGCTGACGATGAAGCCATAGCCCGAGGAGGAGGCGATGATGCGCTTGTTGCCGGGCTTGTAGACGAAGATATCGACGATATCCTGGCCTTCTTCGATATCGACCATGATGCGAACCGGCTCGCCCTGGCCGCGGCCGCCCGGCAGCTTGTCACCGGCCAGGGTATAGACCTTGCCGCCGGTGGTGAGCATCAAGAGCTTGTCGGTGGTCTCGCATTTGATCGAGAGTTTCAGGCGATCGCCGGCCTTGAAGCCCTTCTCGTCATTGACCTCCACCGCATGGCCGCGCGGCGCGCGGATCCAGCCTTTTTCCGAGAGGATGACGGTGATCGCCTCGCGCTCGATGAAGGCTTCGGTGACTTCCGAGAGATCGGCATTGGGCGCATCGGCCAGCACCGTCCGGCGGGCGCCAAGGTAATGCGGCGTGCCATCGGCATTGGTCAGCGGATAAGCCTTCTTCAAGGCCTCCACTTCCTTGCTGATAGTGCCCCACTGGCGCTTGTCGGAACCGAGCAGGCCTTCGAGACGCCCCTTTTCCTCGGTCAGGTCAGCATGTTCCTTGCGCAGCTCGATTTCCTCGAGCTTGCGCAAGCTGCGCAGCCGCATGTTGAGAATGGCTTCGGCCTGCACATCGGTCAGCTCGAAGGTCGCCATTAGCGAGGCCTTGGCATCGTCCTCCTCGCGGATGATGCGGATCACCTCGTCGAGGTTGAGATAGGCAATGATATAGCCAGCCAGCACTTCCAAGCGGTGGGCGATCTGCTCCAGCCGGTGCGTGGTGCGGCGGACCAGCACTTCCTTGCGATGGTCGAGCCAGGCCTTCAGCACCTGGGCAAGACTCATCACCTTGGGCGCGGTGCCGCGGTCGAGCACGTTGAGATTGAGCGGAAAGCGGGTTTCAAGATCGGTGGTCTTGAACAGCTGCTCCATCAGGATCACCGCGTCGACGGTGCGGGCGCGCGGTTCGAGCACGAGGCGGATGTCGTCCGACGACTCGTCGCGCACGTCTTTCAGCAGCGGCAGCTTCTTGGCGAGCAGCAGTTCGGCGATCTTTTCGACCAGCCGCGACTTCTGGATGCCGTAGGGAATTTCGGTGACGACGATCAGGTAGACGCCGCGGGCCGATTCCTCGACTTCCCACTTGGCGCGCAGGCGGAAGGAGCCGCGACCGGTCTGGTAGGAATGGGCGATGGACGAGGCGGATTCGACCAGGATGCCGCCAGTGGGGAAATCGGGCCCCTTCACAAATTGAGTCAGGTCGTGGGCGGAAGCCTCTGGATTGACGTTGATAAGATGCAGCGCGGCGTCGCAGAGCTCGGAGACATTGTGCGGCGGAATCGAGGTCGCCATGCCCACGGCAATGCCGGTCGAACCGTTTGCCAGCAGGTTGGGGAAGTTCGACGGCAGGACGATGGGCTCTTCGTCTTCGCCGTCATAGGTCGGCTTGAAGTCGATGGCATTTTCGGAAATGCCTTCCAGCAGGCGCGTCGCCACGTCGGTCATGCGGCTTTCGGTGTAACGCATGGCGGCGGCGCCATCGCCGTCGATATTGCCGAAATTGCCCTGGCCATCGACCAGCGGGTAGCGCAGGGCAAAATCCTGCGCCATGCGGACCAGCGCATCATAGATCGACTGGTCGCCATGCGGATGGAACTTACCGATTACGTCGCCGACGATACGGGCCGACTTCTTGTAGCCCTGGCCGGGATCGAGCTTGAGCAGGCGCATGGCATGGATGATGCGGCGATGCACGGGCTTCAGCCCATCGCGGGCATCGGGCAGCGCGCGTTGGGTGATGGTCGAGAGCGCATAGGACAGATAGCGTTCCTCGATGGCCTGCTTGAGGTCAACGATCCGCTGATCATCGGCAGGTGGGAGAATATCGCTATCAGACATCTACAGGCATTCCGGGAGAACGAATCAGGAAAGCAGTATAGCCGCTGGGGGCAGCACGCTCACGACATATGGCCGGAATGCAGCGGTTCTACACGGTTTATGGACGTGCGGAAGCGCCGCCTTGCTGCGGTTTTCGGTAGTCAGCGGGTCCCGAGACGGCTTTCGCCTCTATGGGATTTAGTATGTGAGACGATCACCGTCTCGGGACGTCCGGTTTTATGAACCGCGTCAGGCGGCCGGCATAACCTCGCATACCGACGGCCCGGGCGTGAACCCACGGCGACTGGCATAGTCC
>NZ_FOFL01000006.1 GCF_900110945.1 Devosia sp. YR412 | reverse complement strand
GACGGCCCGGGCGTGAACCCACGGCGACTGGCATAGTCCCGTGCCCGGCCCACTCCCGCCACTGTCGCCTGCAGGCCGCCGATGCGGGGTGGATGAGGACAGTATGCGCGCAGATGCAAGGGGCGTGGATAAGTTTTGGATTTCGTTAGCGGGTCAGAGAGAAGCGTGGTGGAGAGGGGAGCCATGCACTCAAATTGTAAAGTGGTGGTCAATCACGCCCATGCGCAAGCGGCTTCCCCCTCCACCGCCTGCCGGCGGTCCCCCCTCCCCCGCAAGCGGTGGAGGTTGGGCTCTGGTAATGCGGCGCCTTCGTGGGAGTACGCCAGCAACCCGACGCACAGCTCCCCTTCCATCCCCCCGATTGCCTCGCCTGCAACCGCAGTGTCACACTAGCGCTATACGCCTTCGCAGCGGCGAATCGGGGATTGGTTCTTGGCTCATTTCAATATCGTGGTCATCGGCAGTGGTCCGGCCGGACGTCGTGCGGCCGTACAGGCGGCCAAGCTGGGCAAATCCGTGCTGGTGGTGGAAAATCGCCTGCGGCTCGGCGGCGTCTCGGTGCATACCGGCACTATCCCATCCAAGACCCTGCGCGAGACCGTGCTCAACCTCTCCGGCTGGCGCGAGCGCGGCTTTTATGGCCTGGCTTACCGCGTCAAGAAGGACATCGAGGGCAAGGACCTCGGCGCCCGCCTGCGCATGACGCTCAACCACGAAATCGAGGTGCTGGAGCACCAGTTCGCCCGCAATGGCGTGCGCACCTTCGGCGGCCTCGCCCGCTTTGCCGATACCAACCATATCATCGTCACCCCGCCCGATGGCGACGAGGTCACCTTCAGCTTCGATCACGCCGTGATTGCCGTCGGCACGGCGCCCTATCGCCCGGCCAATATCCCGTTCAATGATCATTCGGTGCTCGACAGCGATAGTCTCGTCTCCGAGCCCCGCGTGCCGCGCAGCCTGACCGTGGTCGGCGCCGGCGTCATCGGCATCGAATATGCCACGATCTTTTCGGCGCTCGACGTGCCCGTCACCATTATCGAGCCCAAGGAAACCATCCTCGATTTCATCGATCGCGAGATCATCGAGGAATTCACCCATGACCTGCGCCAGCGCGGCGTCACCTTGCGGCTCGGCAGCAAGGTGGAAAAGGTCGAGCTCGACGAACAGGGCTGGGCCATATCCATTCTGGCCGATGGCCGCCGCGTCCGCTCCGACATGCTGCTCTATGCCGCCGGCCGCTCTGGCGCCACGGCCGGCCTTGGGCTCGAAAATACCGGTATCACCCCGGTCGATCGCGGCCGCCTCAAGGTCGATCCGGTGACCTTCCAGACCTCGGTGCGCAATATCTATGCCGCCGGCGACGTTATCGGCTGGCCCTCGCTGGCCTCTACCTCGATGGAACAGGGCCGCATCGCCGCGTTGCACGCCTGCGGCGCGCAAATGCCGCCGGCACCGGAATTTTTCCCCTATGGCATCTATGCAGTGCCGGAAATCTCCACCGTCGGCCTCACCGAACAGCAGGTGCGGGCGCAGAATATCCCCTATGAAGCCGGCATCGCCCGCTTCCGCGAAACCTCGCGCGGCCACATCATGGGCCTGCAGTCGGGCATGATGAAGATGATCTTCGCGCTCGATACGCGGAAGCTGCTCGGCGTCCACATCGTCGGCGAAGGAGCCACCGAGCTGATCCACATCGGCCAGGCCGTGCTCAACCTCGGCGGCACGCTGGATTACTTCGTCGAAAACGCCTTCAACTATCCGACGTTGGCCGAGGCTTACAAGATCGCCGCACTGGACGCCTGGAACCGCATGCCGAGAGCGACACCGATCGCGCCGGTGGAGTAATGTCCCACTGGCGCTAAGCCCTTCAAAGTCATAGGCTTGCCAGCAATGGAGGCCGCCATGTCAGAACAATTCGACGCCATCATCATCGGTGCAGGCCAGTCCGGCCCGTTCCTCGCAGCCAAGCTTGCCGGAGCCGGCAAGAAGGTCGCGCTGATCGAGAAAGAGCATCTTGGCGGCACCTGCGTCAATGATGGCTGCACCCCCACCAAGACCCTGGTGGCCAGCGCCCGAGCGGCCTGGTCGGCGCGTCATGCCGCCGAGTTCGGCGTCGTGCTCAAGGGCCCGGTGACGGTCGACATGAAGGCGGTAAAGGCGCGCAAGGACAAGGTGGTCGGTGCCTCGGTCAAGAGCCTCACCGACTGGATCGGCAGCCTCAAGACGCTGGAATACATCAAGGATGTCGGCAGCTTCGTCTCGACCACCGAGGTCAAGGCCGGCAAGCGCACTTTGACCTCGCGGCAGATCTTCATCAATGCCGGGGCCACCGCTTCGGTGCCCGACTGGCCGGGCATCAATAGCGTGCCCTATCTCACCAATACGTCGATGATGAATATCGACACCCTGCCCAGTCATCTGATCATTGCCGGCGCCAGCTATATCGGGCTCGAATTCGCCCAGATGTATGCGCGCTTCGGCTCCAAGGTCACGGTGATCGAGCGCGGTCCGCGGCCGGCGTCGCGCGAGGACGAGGACATCTCTGCCGCCATTCGCGACATTCTCGAAGCCGAGGGCGTCAGCTTCCTGTTCAACACCACGATCGAGGCAGTGGCCAAGGCCGGCCATGGCGTGCTGCTGTCACTGAAATCAGGCGAGCGCCGCTCCTCGGTGGAAGGCAGCCATTTCCTAGTCGCGCTGGGCCGTACGCCCAATAGCGCCAGCCTCAATCTTGAGGCCGCCGGCATCGAAACCGACGAGCGCGGCTATATCCCGGTCGACGATCACCTGCGCACCAAGGTCAAAGGCATCTGGGCCATGGGCGATATCAACGGCCGCGGCGCCTTCACTCATACCTCCTACAATGACTTTGAAATTGTCGCCGACAATGTGCTCGATGGCGGCAGGCGTTCCATTGCCAAGCGCGTGCCAGTCTATGGCCTGTTCATCGATCCCCCGCTCGGCCGCATCGGCATGAGCGAGACCGAGGTGCGCAAATCCGGCAAGAAAGCGCTGATGGCGATCATGCCGATGAGCAAGGTGTCGCGCGCCAAGGAGCGCGGCGAAACGCAGGGGCTGATGAAAGTGCTGGTCGATGCGCAGAGCAAGGAAATCCTCGGCGCCGCGATCCTGGGCATCGGCGGCGACGAGATCGTCCATTCCCTGCTGCAGCTGATGGTCGCCGGCACGCCCTACACCACCATGATGCAGACGGTGCATATCCATCCGACGGTGACCGAGCTGATCCCGACGCTGCTGGCGGATTTGAAGCCGCTGCAGTGAAGGAAGGCTACCCCTCACAAATCCCGAAACTGCACGGCAATGCCGCGGCCACGCGCCTTGGCCGCATAACACGCCGCGTCGGCCTCGCCCATGAAGCCCAGCGGTGACGACGGCTGCTCGCCGATCGCGGTAATGCCCACGCTGGCGCCGATGCCATAGGTCCGCCCGGCCCATGAAAAGGCCAAGGCGCCGATGGCCCGCACGATCTTGTCGGCCAGCTTCTGGCCGCCGTCGTCGGGGCAATCATGCAGCAGCACGGCGAACTCGTCGCCGCCGATCCGCGCGGCCACGTCATGGCTGCGGCAGGTGCCGCGGATGGTCTGGGCGACCTGGCGCAACAGGGCATCGCCGGCGGCATGGCCAGCCGTGTCGTTGACCGGCTTGAAGCGGTCGAGGTCGATGTAGAGCAGGCCATGCCGTCGCCCGGCCCGGGCCGAGGCGATGGCGCCATTCAGCGCCCGTTCGAAGGCGGCACGATTGGGCAGGCCGGTCAGGTCGTCATGGCTTGCCGAATGGGCCAGTTCGCGCTGCATGGCACGGCTCTGCGTCACGTCCTGGAACACCAGCACGGCGCCATTGAGCGTGCCACTGGTCGTCTTGAGCGGCGCGGCGGTGCAGCGAATATCGCGCTCGCCCGCCTTGCCGACGAGAATCATGTCGCCATCGAGCTGCACCGGCATGTCATTGCCCAGGCATATCGCCACCGGACAGGGCTGGATCACTCCGGTTTCGCCATCACGGACCACGAAGACCGCGCGCACTTCCTGGCCAACGGCGTCCGTAGAGCGCCAGCCGGTCAGCGCTTCGGCGGCCGGGTTCATGAACACCACATGGCCGCTTTCATCGGTCGAAATCATGCCGTCGGCGATGGAATTGAGCGTGACCCGCAGGCGTTCTTTTTCGGCCGCCAGTTCAAGTTCGACCAGCTTGAGCCGGGTGATGTCGGTGTCGGTGCCCAGCGTTCGCGTCGGATTGCCATGCTTATCCCATTCCACCGGCCGGCCGCGGCTGAGGATCCAGACATAGCTGCCGTCGGGCTTGCGCTCGCGATATTCAAGCGCGTCGAGGTCTTCGTCGCCCTTGTCCTGGCGGTCGACATTGTCGAGCACATGCTGCAGGTCATCCGGGTGGATGCGCTTGAGCCATTCCTGTTGATCGCCATCCACTTCCGCGTCAGGCGGGATGCCGCGCATGACGCGCCACATGCGGGAATAAAACATTGTGTCATGCACGATGTCATGGTCCCAGACCCCTTGGCGGGCGCTTTCCAGCGCGAAATTCCAGCGGCTTTCCGAATGCGCAAGAGCTGCTTCGGCCTTCTTCTGCAGCTCGATATTGGTCAGCTGGGTGATGAGATAAAGCGGGGCATCGGCGGCGTCATCGCGCAGCAGCGAGGCCGATACCGAGACCCAGATATGCTCGCCGTCGGCGCGGCAGAACCGGTGTTCGCCGCGATAGTCTTCCGCCTCGTTGCGCATCAGCCGCTGCAGCTGCAATCGCGCTACGGCCACGTCGTTGGGATGCATGATATCGAGGATATTCTGGCCGGCGGCCGGGTCGATCTGGTGGCCGAGCAGGCTGGTGAAGGCCTTGTTGGCATAGACCATGCGGCCGCTCATCTCCGACAGCACCATGCCCACCGCCGCATTCTCGACCACGCGCGTCAGCATGGACCCGATCCGTGCGGATCGGGGCATCGACGACGCGGCGGCTTGCTGTCCGGTAGCGGGCATGGCGTTAGTCTGCTGCAGACCCCTTAATAATGGGCTTAAGTCGACCTAGACTTCGACAGATGTGATGAAGTCTCGCTCAAGCGCCAGGCCATTCCATTCACTGGGAATTTCACTGTCGTAGATCAAAGTATAGGGGCCTTTGTAGCCCGCTTCTTCAGCCACTCTGACGCATTCGCCGTAATCGGCCTCGTCGAGGTCGCCGTCGATGAAACTGGCCTTGGCGTGGCAGAGTTCGGCGCGGCTGAAGATGGATTTGAGATCGCTATACTTGTTGGGTCCGCCCCAATTGCCGAAGTCGCCGAGCAGCCCAATCCGGCCCTCCAGCTTGTCGAGCAGGTAATGCACATGACCGGGCTCGGAGAGCAGGTCGAACCAGTTCTCGGTGACCAGCCGCACCGGCGAGCCAGCATTGCCTTCGGCCAGCGTTGTCAGGGCCTTGATGGAGCGGTCCAGCGCGTCGCGGGTCGGCTTCTGCTTGCCGGCGATAATGCGGGCATTCTCGGCGCCCAGTTGATTGGCCACTTCGATCCAGCCGGCGATCCAGGCGGTATCGCGCTCGCCGTGTTCGGGATGGCTGATATCGCCGGCATCGATCAGCAGCGTCTGCAGCCGTACATCGGCGATGCGCAGCTGATCCTTGAGTTCTGCCAGATAGATAGGGTCGCGGCTGCGCAGGTGGAAGGAGACGATTTCGAGCCGGTGATAGCCATGATTGGCCAAGACAGATGGCAGGCCAAGGAGGGATTCCTCGCCTTCGCCATAGGTCTCCTGCATCGGCCCGACCTCATTGCTGGTCAGGTCATGCGGATAGGTCATGCCCAGCAGGCGGTGCAGCGACCAGGTGGAAACGGCGATACGGTCAGCACTGACGCTCATGTGTCTCATCCCTTTTCTTGTTCTTGGATAAGACTGTGCGCCGCCGATGCGTTCCGTTCAAGTCACTCTGTCGCAGGCCGATTTGTGAATGATTTATTTTCTAATGAATGTTTTTCGGTGATTTGCAGAACCGGTTTTGATTTTCGCTTGATATTTTTCTCCGTTTCCGGCGTCCAGAATCCGTTCATCGATTATGCGCCCGGTGACGATGCGGGGGAGAGCTAAACCTTGTAGATCCGCTCGGCAGTGCGGTGCAGCAGCTTGGCCTGTTCGTCCTCGCTGGCGCCCTTGATGATCTCGTGGGTGGCGTTGACCCAGTCGGTCAGCGTGCCGCCGGTGGTGGTGGCGACGGGGTGGTCGCTGCCCCAGACCAGTCGGTCCCAGCCGAAACAGTCCACCATATGCTCGACATAGGGCCGCAGGGTCTCCGCCGTCCAGCCGGAGGTGCAGTGATTGACCAGGCCCGAGACCTTGCCGATCACATTGGGATTGCGCGCCACTTCGCGCAGCGATGCGCGCCACGGATCGAGCCCGAGGCCCTTGATATCGGGATTGCCGCAATGGTCGAGGATGAAGGTCACATCGGGTGCCCGCTGCACCAGGTCGACGCCCAGATGCAGCTGGTCGGCGCGGAGGCACAGGTCAAAGCTCAGGTCATAGTCGGGCAGGTGGCGGATGTTCTCGATGAAGAGGTCCGACTGGCTGAGCTCGTCCGGCAGCTCATGCAGGATGCGCCGCACCCCGGTGATATGGGCATGCTCGCTCAGCTGCTCGATCTGGTCGACAAAGGTCATGCTTTCCGGGCGGCAGGCGGCAATGGCGCCGATGATCCGGGGCAGGGTGATGGCATATTCGCTCTCGGCCAGCATGTCCCCTTCCGCGACATCGACCTCCATATGCAGGGCTGATTCAATGCCCAGCGGCACCGCCTCGGCGAAATACTGTTCCGCCGTCCAGGTCCGGTCGATGGCTTTGCCGGCCAGCCATGGATAGTCGAAGCGGTCGGGGTAGATCAGGTGCAGATGTGTGTCGAGAATGCGCAAGGTTTCCTCCCAGAACTGCACAAGGCCAGCGCCTACCCCTCCACAGGTCGGCGCTGCGATATTTCCTGGCCGGCCTGCTGTAACAGCTTGAGCACGGCATTCATATTGGGCGCATCGAGCTTGTCGAGGCGCTGAGTATAGGGGCAGGTGATGACGGCCAGCACGCTGTTGAGCGGGCCAAAGATCGGCACCGACAGATTGAAGACACCCGGCGTTTGCGCGCTGGGCATGCTTTCATAGCCCTGTGCCGCGACGCCCTCAAGCCGCGCTTCCAGCCCCTGCGGCAGCCGCTGCGGGCTGCCGAGGTCCTGCGCGTCGAGCATCAACTGCCGCTCTTCGGGCGTTGAAAAGGCCAGGAACACATGGCCCGAGCCGGTATTGACCAGACTGATGCGCGAGCCGACACGGATCGAGACATTCCAGTAACCGGGTCCATCGACCTGGGCGACGACCACAAGCAGGTTACGGTCCTGCACCACCAGATGCACCGCCTGTTCGGCCTTGAGCGCAAAGCTGCGCAGCACCGGCATGGCCTGGCTGACCATGCGCGTCATCGGTGGGCGGGCATGGGCCAGTTCGAACAGTTTGAGGGTGATTTCATAGCGGTCTTCCGGCGTGCGACGCACATAGGCGCGGCGCACCAGCCGGTCCAGCATGCGGTAGATTTCATTGGGCGTGCGATCGAGCGCCTTGGCGATTTCCGCCTGGCTCAGCCCGTCGGCGGTCGCGGCCAGCAGCTCGAGAATGTCGAGCCCCTTATCCAGCGCAGGCGCGCGATAGCGATCGCCATCCTCCTCAACCGTCACGTCATCTCCCCTCAACCCGATTAGCCATCGGTTAACAGACTGTTAGCATCGAGCCTCACCACCCCCCGCCAAACCGTCACCATCGGTGAACCATCTGTGGCTTGCGTGTGAACTTCATTTATGAATAGATTGTTCGTAGGCGCATCGCAAGAATGCGCGGGAGGATATCGTCAGCATGCCCAGTCAAGCGACAGCACTGTCGTCGGGCTTTGACGCCAGCGTAACGCCGCTGGTGGAAATGCACGACATCGACAAGGCCTTTCCGGGCGTGCGGGCTCTGTCGCATGCCCGCTTCGAGCTGCGCGCCGGGGAAGTGCATGCCCTGATGGGCGAGAATGGCGCCGGCAAGTCGACGCTGATGAAAATCCTCTCCGGCGTCTATACCCGCGATGCCGGCGATGTGCGGCTCAATGGCCAGTCGGTTGAGATCACCAGCCCGCGCCAGGCGCAGGACATGGGCATCGGCATCATCCATCAGGAGCTGGCGCTGATGCGCGACCTGACGGCGGCGCAGAACATCTTCATCGGCCGCGAACCGCGCAAGGCCTTCCTGCTCGACGAAGCGGCGCTCAATCGCAATACCCAGGCGATCTTTGACTCGATGAACCTCAAGCTCGAGCCGACGGTGCGGGTCGAGACGCTGACCATTGCCAAGCAGCAGATGGTCGAGATCGCCAAGGCGCTGAGCTACCAGTCGCGCGTGCTGATCATGGACGAGCCGACTGCGGCACTCAACGATGCCGAGATCGCCGAGCTGTTCACCATCATCAACCGGCTCAAGGCCGAGGGTGTTGGCATTGTTTATATCTCGCACAAGATGGACGAGATCAAACGCATCTCGGACCGCGTCACCATCATGCGCGATGGCGAATATGTCGGCACCGTGCCGGCCATGGATACGCCGATGGAAACCATCATTTCCATGATGGTGGGCCGCACGCTGAGCAATGACGCGCTGGTCATACCCAATACGTCGGCCAATCCGGTGGCGCTGGAAGTGCGCGGGCTCAATCGCGGCCGCGAAATACGCGACGTCAGCTTTTCCGTGCGCAAGGGCGAGATCCTCGGCCTCGCCGGGCTGATGGGCGCCGGGCGGACGGAGGTGGCCCGCGCCATTTTCGGCGCCGATCCGCGCGAGAGCGGCGAAATCTGGGTCAATGGCAATCGCGTCGGCATTTCCGCGCCGCAGGACGCGGTGCGCGCCGGCATTGGCTATCTCTCGGAAGATCGCAAGCAGTTTGGCCTCGCGACCGGGTTGGACGTGCGCAACAATATTGCCCTGGCCAGCCTCGAACGCTTCACCGGCCCCGGCGGCGTGCTCAATGACCGTGGCATGCAGGACGTGGCGCAGAAATATATCACCCAGCTGGCGATCAAGACGCCGAGCGATACGCAGGAAGCGCGGCTGCTGTCGGGCGGCAATCAGCAGAAGGTGGTGATCGCCAAATGGCTGCTGCGCGACTGCGATATCCTGATCTTCGACGAGCCGACGCGCGGCATCGACGTCGGCGCCAAGGCGGAAATCTATAAGCTGCTCAATGCGCTGGCCGAGCAGGGCCGGGCCATCATCGTCATCTCCTCCGAACTGCCGGAAATCCTGCGGCTGAGCCATCGCATCGCGGTGATGTGCGAGGGACGGCTGACTGGGGTGTTGCCGGGTGGCTCCTCGCAGGAAGAGATCATGCGGCTGGCCACCTTGCGGCCGAGCGCCGTGGCGGAAACCCATTCTGAACGGAGATCGGCATGACCGAAACCGCAATTCCCGCCGCCAAGTCCGGGCCGCGTATCTCGGGGGCTTTTCACCGGCTGTTGGCCTTTTCCGGGCTGATCGCGTTGGTCGTGGTGTTCAGCCTCGCCTCGCCCAATTTCATGCAGACCCAGAATGTGCTGGCGATCCTGCAGGCCACTTCGGTCAATGGCGTGTTGGCGATTGCCGCGACCTTGGTAATCATTACCGGCGGCATCGACCTGTCGGTCGGCACATTAATGACCTTTTGCGCGGTGATCACCGGCGTGGTGCTGACCAATCTCGGCCTGCCGTTGCCGCTGGGCATCCTGGCTTCGATCCTCGCCGGCACCTTCTGCGGCCTGGTTTCGGGCACCATCATCGCCAAGCTCAAAGTGCCGCCGTTTATCGCGACGCTCGGCATGATGCTGATCCTCAAGGGCCTGTCGCTGGTGATTTCGGGCACCAAGCCGATCTATTTCAACGACACGCCCGGCTTCAACCAGATCGCCCTCGGCTCGGCCGTAGGCTCGGTGTTCCCGGCCGTACCCGTGCCCAATGGCGTGCTGGTGCTGTTCCTCGTCGCCGGGCTTGCCGCCTTCGTTTTGAGCAAGACCGCGCTCGGGCGCTACACCTTTGCGCTGGGCAGCAATGAGGAGGCCGTGCGCCTCTCGGGCGTCAATGTCGATCGCTGGAAGATCGCCGTCTATGCCGTGGCCGGCTCGATCTGCGGCGTGGCCGGCCTGCTGATCGCCAGCCGGCTCAATTCGGCACAGCCGGCGCTGGGGCAGGGCTATGAGCTCGACGCCATCGCGGCCGTGGTCATCGGTGGCACCTCGCTTTCAGGCGGACGCGGCACGGTGGTCGGCACGCTGATCGGCGCGCTGATCATTTCCGTGCTGGCCAATGGCCTGCGCATTCTTTCAGTGGCCCAGGAATGGCAGACGGTGGTGACCGGCTGCATCATCATCCTGGCCGTCTATGCCGATATCCTGCGGCGCCGCACCCTGTAGCGCCCAAGATCACCGCGCCACACGGCGCCAACACGAGGCCGAAACGGCCCAAACCGAACGCATTCAACACCCCATGGGAGGAACCATGCTTACCAGACGTACCCTGCTCGGCGCCATCAGCGCGCTGGCTCTTCTGACCGCCGGCGGCGCTGCCTCGGCCCAGGAAAACTACGACATCGCCCTGATCTCCAAGGGCTTTCAGCACCAGTTCTGGCAGGCCGTGAAGGCCGGTGCCGACAAGGCTGCCGCCGAACTGGGCGTCACCGTGACCTTCGAAGGTCCGGAAAGCGAAACCCAGGTCGACCGCCAGATGGACATGCTGGCCGCCGCCCTGTCGCGCAATCCCGACGCCATAGGCTTTGCCGCGCTGGACAGCCAGGCCGCCACGCCATTGCTGCAGCAGGCCAAGGATGCCGGCATTCCGGTGATCGCTTTTGACTCCGGCGTCGATAGCGACATCCCGCTGACCACAGCGACCACCGACAACGTCGCGGCGGCTGCTCTGGCGGCTGACAAGATGGCCGAACTGATCGGTGGCGAGGGCAAGGTGGCCGTGGTCGCCCATGACCAGACCAGCCGCACCGGCATCGACCGCGTCGACGGCTTCGTCAACCGCATCAAGGAAAACTACCCCAATATCGAAGTCGTCTCGGTGCAGTACGGTGGCGGCGACCAGCTGCAGTCGACCGAAATCACCAAGTCGATCCTGCTCGCCAACCCGGACCTCAAGGGCATTTTCGGTGCTAACGAAGGCTCGGCCATTGGTGTCGCCAACGGCAAGACCGAACTGGGCTCCAACATCGTCGTCATCGGCTTTGACTCCGGTGCAGCGCAGAAGGGCATGATCACTTCGGGCGTGATGAACGGCGCCATCACCCAGAACCCCGTCGGCATCGGCTATGAAACCGTCGCCGCCGCGGTCAAGGCGCTGAAGGGCGAAAAGCTTGAGCCAGTGATCGATACCGGCTTCTATTACTATGACGCCGCCACGATGGCCGACCCGGAAATCGCGGCCGTGCTGTACGACTAAGACCAACGGGCCGGGTGGCGACACCCGGCCTTCTTTTCCCAGGAATTTTCATGGCTGATCTCACCGGTAAAATCGTCCTCATCACCGCCGCCGCACAGGGCATTGGCCGGGCTTCGGTGGAGGCCTTCGTCAAGGCCGGCGCCAGCGTGATCGCCACCGATATCAATGCAGAAAAGCTGAACGAGCTGGATGGTATGGCGGGCGTCACGACGCGGCTGCTGGACGTGCTCTCGGGCGAAGCGGTCAGGCAGGCGGTGGCCGAGATTGGTCGGATCGACGTGCTGTTCAACTGCGCCGGCGTGGTGCATTCGGGCACGGTGTTGGAGATGAGCGACCGAGACATGGATTTTGCCCTCGACCTCAATGTCAAAGCGCAAATCCGCACCATCCAGGCCGTGCTGCCGCAGATGCTGGAGCGTCGGGATGGCGCCATCATCAACATGGCGACGGTGGCGAGTTCGGTGAAGGGCGTGCCCAATCGCGCCGCCTATTCGATTTCCAAGGCGGCGGTGGTCGGGCTGACCAAGTCGATCGCGGCCGACTATACGACGCAGGGCATCAGGGTGAATGCCATCTGCCCAGGCACGGTGGATTCACCCAGCCTGCACGAGCGCTGGCATGCGACGGGGGATTTCGAGGCGGCAAAAGCCGCCTTCATCGCACGCCAGCCGATCGGCCGCATTGCGCGACCCGACGAGGTGGCGGACCTGGCGGTCTATCTCGCCGGCGCGACCTATACGACGGGGCAGGTGCATATCATCGACGGCGGCTGGACCGCCTGAGTTACGAGGCGAGGCGCATCGCCATCACGCGGTTTCGCCCGGCCGCCTTGGCGGCATAGAGCTGCCGATCGGCTTCATTGAGGACATCATGCAGGCCTTCGCTGCCCCCCGCAAAGCTGGCGACCCCAAGGCTCACCGTCACGGCGGGCAGGGTGTGGCTGTCGAGCGCCAAGGCGGCCACGGTCTTGCGCAGCACTTCGGCGACCTTGGTGGCGCCGGCAGCATCGGTGTGATGCAGCAGGGCGACGAATTCCTCGCCGCCAAAACGGGCGAAGCAGTCGCTGTTGCGCAGGGCCGCCTTGCAGGCTTGGGCCACGTCATGCAGCACGTCGTCGCCAATGGCATGGCCATGCGTGTCGTTGATCGCCTTGAAGTGGTCGAGATCGAGCATGACCACCGAGAAGGGCGTGCCGGCGGCCTTGGCCTCGGCGAAGGCCTGTTCGGCCTGGATCATGAAGGAGCGGCGGTTGGCGACGCCGGTCAGCGCATCGGTTTCGGCCGCCAGCTTCAGCGCCGTCTGCGTGGCTTTGAGCTGATAGGCCATCTTGAACGCGGTCGAGCTAAGCCCTGGCGCCGTCAGGGCTGGCGATATGACGGCAACAATCATGCCATACCAGAAGAAGTCGTTGGGCCCCGGAATCAGCAGCATGACCACAGCCGTGGTCAATACCGAACCGGTAATGGCGACCGCAGTCCCAAAGGCCACGGCGCCCAGCATGCCCATGCGCAGCAGCCAGGCGTAATAGCGAGCATAGGCTCGCCCGAGAAAATTCTGTGTCACCTGCGTCCCCGTCGTCCACCGTGGCAGGGCAATAGTGTCACGCCTGACGGCTCCGTTCGGTTAAGCCAGATGCTTAATGAATTCCTTCCGCGCATTTTTACTGTTTCGCCGAGTTTGCCATGACCAAGATTACCTCGCTCAAGACCCACGACCTGCGCTTCCCGACCTCCGCTTCGCTCGATGGTTCGGACGCCATGAACCCCGATCCGGACTATTCGGCGGCCTATGTGATCCTCGGCACCGACGGCAGCCATGAAGGCCATGGCCTGACCTTCACCATCGGCCGGGGCAATGAAGTGGTGGTGGCGGCGATCAAGGCGCTCGAGTCGCGCGTGATCGGGCTGGAGCTGGGCTGGATCGCCGAAAACCCCGGCCGCTTCTGGCGGCATGTGACCGGCGACAGCCAGCTGCGCTGGATCGGGCCGGACAAGGGGGCGATGCATCTGGCCACCGGCGCGGTGGTCAATGCGGTGTGGGACCTGTTGGCGAAGGATGCCGGCAAGCCGGTGTGGCAGCTGGTGGCGGATATGACGCCGGAGCAGCTCGTGGCGATCGTCGATTTCCGCTACCTCACCGACGCCATCACGCCGGACGAAGCGCTGGCGATCTTCCGTAAGGCTGAAGCCGGCAAGGCCGAGCGCATCAAGACGCTCAAGGCCGAGGGTTACCAGTGCTACACGACCTCGGCCGGCTGGCTGGGCTATAGCAATGAGAAGCTGTCGCGGCTGGCCAAGGAGGCGGTGGCCGAGGGTTTCAACCATATCAAGATGAAGGTCGGCCGCGATCTGGAGGATGATATCCGGCGCTTGGAAATCGTGCGCGAGATCATGGGGCCGGATCGGTTCCTGATGATCGATGCCAACCAGGTCTGGGAGGTCGATCAGGCCATCGACTGGGTGAAACAGCTATCGCGCTTCAAGCCCTACTTTATCGAGGAGCCCACCAGCCCGGATGACGTCTCCGGCCACCGGGCTATCCGGCAGGCGATTGCGCCGGTCAAGGTGGCGACCGGCGAAATGTGCCAGAACCGCATCCTGTTCAAGCAGTTCATCAAGGACGGAGCGATCGATATCGTCCAGATCGATGCCTGCCGCATTGGCGGGCTCAATGAGGTGCTGTCGGTGCTGCTGATGGCCGCCAAATACGGCCTGCCGGTCTGGCCGCATGCCGGCGGGGTCGGCCTCTGCGAATATGTGCAGCACCTGTCGATGATCGATTATCTGGTGGTCTCGGGGACGAAGGAGGGCAGGGTGATCGAATATGTCGACCACCTGCACGAGCATTTCGTCGAGCCCTGCGAGATCGTCAATGCGGCCTATATGCCGCCGAAACAGCCGGGGTTTTCGATTGAGATGAAGGCGGCGAGCATCGTGGAGAATGAATTCCGGGGGTAGGTCCGAGTACCCCCACCTAGCCTCCCCCTGATAGGGGGAGGAACAGATCCAGCTTGCGGCACCATGTTGCCAAACCCACCAGCCGGATTCCTCCCCCTTTTCAGGGGGAGGTTAGGTGGGGGTATTCTTTCTAACCAGTTTAGTTCGCCCACTCGCCGCCGCGCATCACCGGCTCAGAACTGCCATCGGCATGCACACCGTCGATGTCGATCTTGTCGCTGCCGATCATCCAGTCGATGTGAATATTCGACGTATTGCCGCCCTGGGCGGAAATCTGCTCCTGGGTCAGGTCCTTGCCGCCGACGAAACAGTCCGAATAGCACTGGCCCTGCGCAATGTGGCAGGAGGCGTTTTCGTCGTAGAGCGTGTTGAAGAACAGGATCCCCGAGGCCGAGATCGGCGATGAATGCGGCACCAGCGCCACTTCGCCCAGATGACGCCCGCCCTCGTCGGTGTCGAGCACCTTGTTGAACAGGTCCTGGTTTTTGCTCGCCTTGAACTCGACCAGCCGGCCGCCTTCGAAGCGCGCCTGCATATCCTCGATCAGCGCGCCGTTGTGCGACAGCGGCTTGGTGCCGGCGACATAGCCATCCACCCGCAGCTTGTGCGGCGTGGTGAAGACTTCTTCGGTCGGGATGTTGGGATTGCAGGTGATGCCATTCTTGGCTTCCGAAGCGCCGCCCTTCCAGCGATGGCCATCGGCCAGGCCGACGGTGAGATCGGTGCCGGGTCCGGTGTATTTCAGCGAGGCGAACGCCTTGCCGTTGAGCCAGGTCCAGCGCTTCTTGAGATTGGCATTGTGCTCCTTCCAGGCGGCGATCGGGTCTTCCTGGTCGACACGGCTGGCCTTGAAGATGGCGTCGGCCAGCTTGGTGACGGCCTCTTCTTCGCTGTCATTGGGAAACACCAGCTTGGCCCAGGCGGTGGTCGGGTAGGAGACGATGTTCCAGTTGATGTCGAAGCCGGTGATCAGCTGCAGCGCCGGCTTGTAGGCGGCCGAATTGGCGCGCATGGCGCGGGTGACTTTTTCGGGGTCCTGGCCGGCCAGCATCATCGGATTGTCGCCCGAAATGGCGAGGCGCGCGGCATTGTTCTTGAAGGCTTCGGCGACGCCCGAATGCAGCCAGCCGGCGGCGCGGTCAAAGCTCGCGTCATTGGCATATTTGTAGCGGGCGAGGGTGGATTCCTCGTCGGAATAGAGCGTGGTGACGAGGCCGGCGCCGGCCTTGTAGGCATGCTCGGTGATGCGGCGGACCAGCGGCGCAGCCGTCATCGGCGCGGTAATCACCAGGTCCTGGCCCTCGGCCAGTTGCAGGCCGACCTTGATGGCAACCTGGGCGAGCTTGTCGAGCTTGACGGGATCGATGGTCATTTTGGGCGAATGCCTCTTGGTTTTGGAATCTGACTGGGCGGGAGCCTAGCCCCGGCGGCAGCGCATTGCCACCCGCACCAATCGGAAAATTCCTTGACCTGAATCAAGCGGGGAAATCCCCGCAGGAGGAGGGTGCGGCAGCTGTTCAAGGAGAAAGAAATGGTTGCCGGGGTGCATTGGGAGTTGGTTGTGGTGCTGGGGTATTTCGGGGTGTTCGTTGTGTCGGTGGGATACGCGCAATGGCTGGCGCGGGGGATGGATGTGCATCGCGGGGAGGGGCATTGAGCGTCCATTCACGGTGTCATCCAGGCCTGGAGCCGGGATCCATCTCGAGATCTTACCGCAGCCGCAAGGTCGAGGTTCGAACCACGATCTGGCGGCAGGCTGAGCGATCTCAGGATGGCCCCGGCTCAAGACCGGGGTGACACCGTGGGCGTGGAGAATTTGGGGAAAGCTCAAAGGTGGCGGTCCATGACCAATCCGTAACCTCATTTTTCCTTGCGCTGGCAGGCGGTAGGGGCCATGTGCGGGGTCAATCAACACCGGATATCCATGTCAGCCCTTCCTGCCCGCCGTCGCGCCCTTATGCTGGTCAATCCCAATGCCCGTCGCGGCACGGCTGCGCTCGAACCCGTCATCGAGCGGCTGCGCGCTGGTGGTGTCGACGCGGTGGTCGAGCGTTTCAATACGCCTGACGAGGTCTCGGCCGATATCGCGCGGCGCCGGCACGAGGCGGACCTGGTGATTGTCTGCGGTGGTGATGGCACGATCAATTCGGCGGCCCGCGGCGTGCTGGAAACCGGCCTGCCCTTGGGCGTCATGCCGATGGGCACGGCCAATGACCTGGCGCGCACGCTGGGCATTCCCGACGATCTGCTGAAGGCCGCCGATATCATCGTGGCCGGCCATACCAGCCGGGTCGATCTCGGCGAGGTCAATGGCCATCCGTTTTTCAACGTGGCCAGCCTCGGCCTGTCGGTCGATCTTGCCAAGGGCCTGACGCCTGAGGCCAAGCGGCGCTGGGGCAAGCTGGGCTATGCCATGGCGGCGACCAAGGTGGCGCTGAAGGCCAAGCCGTTCCGGGCGGAGATCATCAGCGATAGTGGAACGGTCAAGGTCAAGACACTGCAGATCGCGGTGGGCAATGGCGTGCATTACGGCGGTGGCACGGTGATCCATGCCGATGCGACGATCGAGGACGGGCATCTCGATCTTTATTCGCTGGAGCTCAAGAATGTCTGGAAATTCGGCCTGATGCTCGGTGCGTTCCGGCGGGGTGAACATGGTGCCTGGGACGAGGTGCGGACGGCGAAGAGCACTGAGTTCGATATTCGGACCAGGGAGCCGATGGCGATCAATACGGATGGCGATCTGGTGACACAGACGCCGGCGCATTTTGTCATCCGGCCGAGTGCTGTGACTGTCTTCGCGCCGGCCTGAAAGGCAAAATCGCTCCAGTGGAGCGATTTTTAGGCAAGAAGGCCATGAGACCTGTGCTCGAATGGCGCGCCGGGCGTATGGCGGGTGGTTATTATCTGAGCCTTCCACTCGCGCGAGGTCATCCCGGCTCAAGGCCGGGGTGACACCGTGGGTGGGTGAAAGTGTGCCAACAACCCCTGTGTCTTTCCAGCATCACCCGTTGCAACGTCGCAAAAACCCGGTTGGCAAGACCGAACCACTTCGCTACAAAACGTCCACCGCTTTAGATCTCGAACAAGGGAGGCGTTGTATGGCAGTGACATTCATTCCTCCCCTTTCCGGCATGCCTCGACGTTAGGCCTCTGCCATCCGCGGCCCGCCGTTCAAGGCCCGCCGCTCGCGGTCTTTCCATCACAGCCCGATTGATCTGACGGGATCATTTCGCTTCCCGTTCCGGCTGTGCCTTTCATCTGATGTTTTGAGGGCTGGTCGCCGGAGAACGGCGCCGGACTGTCCCATGAGTCGCAAGAAACTCGACTTCCGTGCCGATGCCTATCGCAACGTGCTCGGCTTTACCTTCCGTCGCTGGGCCGGCCGGCCGGTGGTGATTGGCTTTATCTGCGTGCTGGTGATCGCCTCGACGCTGGCCGAAGTCATGGTGCCGGTGTTTTCCGGCCAGATCGTCGATGCCATTGCCGGCGGACAGACCTCGGCCGTGTCCGAGGCGCTGCGCGCCTTTTTCATCGTGGTGGGCCTGGGCCTGCTCAGCGTGGTGCTGCGCTGGTTCATCTTCCAGGGCGTCATCCGGCTGACCATCCGCATGATGTCGGAAGTGGTGCAGGACGGTTTTCACCGCGTGCAGCGCTTTTCGACCGACTGGCATGCCAACAGCTTTGCCGGCTCGACCGTGCGCAAGATTACCCGTGGCATGTGGGCGCTGGATTCGCTCAATGACCTGCTGCTGGTGGCGCTGCTCCCGAGCTTTGTCATGCTGGTTGGCGCCAGCGTCATCCTCGGCTCCTATTGGCCCGTCATGGGCCTGATCGTGGGCCTGGGCTCGGTGATCTATATCGGCGTCACAGTGATGCTTTCCATGGGCTATGTTTCGCCGGCGGCCAGCCTTGCCAATGCCTGGGACACCCGGCTCGGCGGCGCGCTGGCCGATGCGGTGAGCTGCAATTCCGTGGTCAAGGCCTTTGGCGCCGAGGACCGTGAAGAGGAGCGGCTGCGCCACGTGCTGGGCAAGTGGGATATCCGTACCCGCCGCACCTGGAAGCGCGGCACGCTGAGCGGCACCATCCAGGGCTTCATGATGGTCTCTATGCAGGCCGGCATCCTCGGCACTGGCCTCATCATGTGGCAGCGCGGGCTGGCGACGCCGGGCGACATCACCTTTGTGCTCGCCATGTTCTTCGTGCTGCAGGGCTATCTACGCGATGTCGGCCAGCATATCCGCAACCTGCAGCGGGCGGTCAACGACATGGAAGAGCTGGTGGCGCTGAGCAAGACGCCGCTCGGCATCGACGACAGGAAGGGCGCCAAGGCCATTGCCATCGGCAAGGGCGAGATCGCCTTCGATCACGTCACTTTCCAGTATGGCAGCCATCCGACGCCGCTCTATCGCGATTTCTCGGTGACCATTGCACCGGGCGAACGCGTGGGTCTGGTTGGCCATTCGGGCTCGGGCAAGACCACCTTCGTCAAGCTGATCCAGCGGCTCTATGACGTCAATGACGGCAGCATCCGTATCGACGGGCAGAATATCGCCGATGTGCAGCAGGCAAGCCTGCGCGGCCAGATCGCCATCGTGCAGCAGGAGCCGATCCTGTTTCACCGGACGCTGGCCGAGAACATCGCCTATGCAAGGCCCGAAGCAACGCGGGCCGAGATCGAGCTGGCGGCGCAGCAGGCCAATGCGCATGACTTCATCCTCAACCTGCCCAAGGGCTACGAAACCCTGGTCGGCGAGCGCGGGGTGAAGCTCTCGGGTGGCGAGCGGCAGCGCGTGGCGATTGCCCGGGCGTTCCTGGCCGATGCGCGGGTGCTGATCCTTGACGAGGCGACCTCGAGCCTCGACAGCGAGAGCGAAGTTCAGATCCAGGAGGCGATGGAACGGCTGATGGAAGGCCGCACCACGCTGGTGATTGCCCACCGTCTGTCCACCGTGCGGGCGCTGGATCGCCTGCTGGTGTTCGACAAGGGGCGGATCGTCGAGGAGGGCGACCACCAGGCACTGATCCGGCTGCAGGGCGGGATTTACCGGAGGCTGTTCGAGCGGCAGGCGCTGGAACTGACTAAGGGGCTGGTTGCGTAACCGTCTTTGACGGGATGTTGCAGTCGACACCCTCCCCCTTGAGGGGAGGGATCAAGGGAGGGGGTAGGCCACGAGCACTGAGCTTATGGTACGATACCCCCCTTCCTGCTCGATGACGGACTTAGCAAAGGGCTAAGTCCTATCTCGCTTCCCTCCCCTCAAGGGGGGGTGGTCGACTGAGGGTCTTGTTCTGGGCCAAACAAAAAACGCCGGGGCTTGTGCCCCGGCGTTTTGCTGATCGGCTGTGCTGGCTTACGCCGCGCGGGACATGCCGCGGCGGGTGATGGGGGCCTCACTCACCTTGAAGATCTCGACGATCGCATCGAGCTGCGTCGCCTGGTTTTCCGTCTGCTCGATGGCGGCATTCATTTCTTCGACCAGCGCGGCATTGTGCTGGGTCATTTCGTCCATCTGGCGGACGGCGATCGACACTTCGGTGATGCCGGTCGACTGTTCCTGGCTGTCGCGCGAAATGCCTTCCATCAGGGTCGAGGAGGAGCGCACGCCTTCCAGCATGCCGTTGAGGCGGTCGGCGGCATCGGCCACGAGGCGGCTGCCGTCGCGCACTTCCTTGGCCGACTGCTCGATCAGCACCTTGACGTCAGCCGAGGCCGAGGCGGCGGACTGGGCGAGGCGTCGCACTTCGACGGCGACCACGGCAAAGCCCTTGCCGGCATCACCGGCGCGGGCGGCTTCGACCGAAGCGTTGAGGGCGAGCAGATTGGTCTGGAAGGCGATGTCGTCGATCAGCCCGATGATGTTGGAGATCTTGGCCGAGGAGGTGGTGATGCGCTCCATGGCGCCGGTGGCCTGGGCCATTACCGCGCCGCCCTGTTCGGCCGAGACGGTGACCTTGGTTGCATTGCCATTGGCATCCTGGGCGCGCTTGGCGTTTTCCATGACGGTGGTGGCGAGCTGTTCCATGGCGGCCGAGGTTTCCTCGATGGTCGCCGCCTGGCGGGTGGTGCGCTCGCTGAGGTCATTGGCGCCGGCGAGGATTTCGCTGGTCGCGGTCTTGAGCGAGCGCGAGGTGCCGCGCAGCTGGGCGACGATGTCGGCCAGCTTTTCCGCCACGGCATTGGTATTGTCCTTGAGGGCACCGAAGGCGCCCTGGTAGTGGCCGGTGACGCGCTGGGTCAGGTCGGTATTGGCGATGGCCGAGAGCACGGTGCCGGTTTCGGCGAGGCCACGATCGACGGTTTCCACCAGGCCATTGACGCTGGCGGCAAGGCTGTTGAGTTCGTCATCGCTGAAATCGGTCGGCACGCGCTGGTTGAAGTCGCCGGCGCTGGCGGCCTTCATCACCGAACCGAGTTCGGCCTGCAGCAACGCCATCATATCGGCGCGCTCGACGATCGAGAGATTGCGCATGGCCTCTTCGGCGCTAAGGGCGGCGACGCGCTTGGCGTTCTGGCGGAACACTTCCACGGCGCGGGCCATGGCGCCGATTTCGTCCTTGGCATCGGCATTGTCGATGGAGACGTCGAGCTTGCCATCGGCCAACTCGCTCATGGTCTGGGTCAGCTCACGCACCGGATTGACGATGGTACGACGGCCGATCAGCAGGCTGGCGCCGAGGCCGATGACGATACCGACGGCGGCCGAGATGGCGAGGGTCAGCATGGCGGTGAAGGCCGAGGCTTCGGCGGCGCTGCGCATGTTGCCCATCAACTCGCCCGAATAGGTGGAGTAGATCTTGATGGTATCGGTCACCATCTGCTGGGCAGCCAGGGCCTCGCCCAATGCCGCCGTAAGAGCCGCCGCATCGAACGGCTGTGCCGCCGCGACATCCAGCATGGTCTGCACTTCAGCATAATAGCTGTCGATCATTGGCTTGGCCGCGTTGAGCTGCTTGAGCTCGGTCGCATCCGAACCGGCCTCGATGATCGGGAAGCGCGCCTGCATCTCGACCTTTCGCTTCTCGAAATTGGTGACGAAGTCGGCGACTTTTTCCGGATTGACCACCAGCTGATAGGTCATGCGGCTCATGCCGATGACGTCGAGGCGCAGGTCCATGGCTTCGCGGGCGGCCACTTCCTTGGCACCCACATTGTTCATCACATTGCTCAGCGAACTCAACTCGCGCCAGCCGATGGCGGCAATGGCTGTGGCGACGACGCCCATCAGCAGGACGGTAAGAACCAGCTTCTGCAGGATCGGAATATTGCGGAAATTCATGACTTTACCTGTCGCCCCAAGAGATAGTCCGCGGGCTTCTGCCCCGGAGTTGTCCATAGCTCTCGGTGAATCTGCTTAAATTACCGTGAAAATACTCGCGTTTCGAAGGTTTGCATGGGTCTCATGCAGCGCACGGGAGTATTGGCCCCGGTTTTACGAACGATGCCTTCGGTCTGGTGCCAATGGCCGCAAGACGGGGCCGGGTCTATATCTTGCTCAATTGTTGAATTTTGAGGACCTCGTCATGATCGACGCTTCCGTACAGACCAATGTGAAATCCAAACCCCTGCTGCCGCTGAGCACGACGCTCGGTCCCGTGCATATCGCCGTCACCGACCGCGCCAAGGCGCTCGCCATCTGGCAGGACGTCGTCGGCCTCGAGCTGATCTCCGAGACCGGCAATGCGCTGGCGCTGGGCGCTGGTGGCAAGGTGTTGATCGTGCTGGAAACCGGCGCCACCCGCCCATCGGTGCCACGCACCATCGGGCTCTATCATGTGGCGGTCCACGTTCCCCATCGCGTCGATCTGGCACAGATGGCGGTGCGGGCGCTGCAGCGCAATGTGCGGATTTCGCCGACCGATCACCTGGTCAGCGAAGCCATCTATCTATGGGACCTCGACGGCAATGGCATCGAGATCACCTTCGAGACGCCTTGGCGCGGCACGCTGGGCGATCCCGACAAGGGCGAGACCTATGCCGTGACCACCGAAGGCAAGCCGCACTCAGGCCGCGACCCCATCGACCTCGATGGCCTGCTGGCTGAGCTGGGCGAAAGCCCGGTGCTGCTGGCCCGCATGCCGGCTGGCACGCGCATCGGCCATATCCATGTGCATGTGAACGACCTTGGCCTGGCGATGGATTTCTATCGCGACGTCATCGGTTTTGCCGGTTTCCTGTTGATCCATTCCTTCGGCATGGGCGACGTCGGGCTCGACTACATGCCCCATACCGTGGCCTTCAACATCTGGTCCGGCCCCAATGCGGCGCTGCCGCCGGCCGGTGCGGCCGGCCTGCGCTTCTTCCATATCGTGCTGCCCGATGCGGTGGCGCTGGAGGGCGTCAAGGCGCGGCTGGATGGCGTCAAGGCGCCGTTCTCGCTGATAGAGGGCGGGATCGAAACGCAGGACCCGTTCGGCAATCGCATCAAGGTCGTGCTGGCCTAAACTGTCCCTAACATGTTAGTCCTCCCGGTGAAATATCGGGAGGATTTTCATGCGGGCCATATCCTGCGCTGCGCCGGGCGAACTGGCGCTGATCGATATCGCGCGGCCGGAGCTCAAGCCCGGCTGGGTGCGGGTCGGCATCAGCCATATCGGCATCTGCGGCACCGATTATCACATCTACGAAGGCAAGCACCCCTTCCTGCAATATCCGCGCATCATGGGCCATGAGCTGAGCGGCGTGGTGCGCGACGCCAATGGCGCGGCAACGCTTCGCGATGGCGACGCGGTGGTCATCAATCCCTATCTGCCCTGCTACCAATGCCCCGCATGCCGTGAGGGCAAGACCAATGCCTGCGAGACGCTGACCGTGCTCGGCGTGCATGGCGACGGCGGCATGGCCGAGGAAATCGTCCTGCCCGAAGCCAATCTCTACAAGGCCGACGGCCTGAGCCTGCGCGATGCCGCCATGGTGGAATTTTTGGCCATCGGCGCCCATGCCGTGCGGCGCACTGAGCTCAAGCCGGGCTGGCGCGTGCTGGTGGTCGGCGGTGGACCGATCGGGCTGGGCGTGGCCTTCTTTGCTGGTATCGCTGGAGCGGATGTGACCATTCTCGATGCCGCCGCCGATAAGCTGGAAGCGGCGCGCGGCTTCGGCTTTGGCGCGGTGTCGCTGGACGAGCGCGACGGGACCGGGTTCCGGCAGAGCATGGGCACCGGCTTTGATGCCGTCTTCGACGCGACGGGTTCGATTCCGGCGATGAACCAGGCGGTGACCTACTGCCGCAATGGCGGTGCGCTGACCCTGGTCGGCGTGGTCAAGGGCACGCTCAGCTGGGAAGATCCGGAAATCCACCGGCGCGAACTGACCATCCGCGCCTCTCGCAATGCCACTCGCGAGGATTTCGACCATGTCATGGCCTCGATCCGCAACGGCCTTGTGCCAACCGATCAGCTTGCCACACATGCTACGAGCTTTGAAGACGTGCCGGTCAACCTGCCAAAATGGGCGCATGAGCGGAACGGGCTGATCAAGGCGATCATTACGCTCTAGAACCGGAGAAGATCATGCGCACAGCCGACGACGTTTTACGCTTCTGGTTTGCCGAGCATACCAAGGACGACTGGTTCGGCGGCAAGGCGGAGTTCGATGCCGAACTGGCGGCGCAATTTGCCGAGACCCATGCGGCCGTGGCGCGGGCCGAGGCCTGGGAATGGCGCACGACGCCCGAGGGCCGGCTGGCCGAGATCATCGTGCTGGACCAGTTCTCGCGGCAATTGCACCGTGGCTCTGCGGAAGCCTTCGCGCAGGACAAGATGGCCACGGCTTTGACGCAGGAGGCGATTGCGGTCGGCGCCGACCAGGCCATTGCCATGGAACGGCGGATGTTCCTGTTCATGCCCTTCATGCATGCGGAGTCGCTGGTGATCCAGGAGGAGGGCGTGAAGCATTTCGAGCAGTTCGGGCCCGACATGCTGAAGTTCATGACCGGGCATCGCGATTGTATCGCGAAGTTTGGGCGGTTTCCGTTTCGCAACAAGGCGCTGGGTCGGGAGAGCACGGCGGCCGAGGTCGCCTATATGCAGGCGCAGGGCGATAGTATGTTTTGAGGGGACCTCGGACTGCCGCTGAGGTTGCCCCATCCACGATGTCACCCCGGCCTTGAGCCGTGGCCCATCTCGAGATCACGCCACAGCCGCAAGGTCGATCGAACGAGCCACCTTGCGGCAGACCAGAAATCTCAGGATGGGTCCCGGCTCAAGGCCGGGATGACATCGAGAGTTTGGAATGGCCGGTTGCAAACACGCTATCGGGACAGCAACCCCGGTTCCACCAGCGCACCCTTTTGCCCGATCACCACGCCGGCCACCCGGTGACCCTCTTCGGCACTTTCCCGCAACCCCTTGCCAGCCAGCCGTGCCGAGAGATACGCCCCGTTAAAGCTATCCCCAGCCCCAGTCGCATCCACCACCTTGGCCCCCGGCTTCGGCGCAACCCGCACCCGCTCGCTCGCCGTAGCGATCAGCGCTTCCCCCGCACCATCCTTGACCACCACTTCCTCGACACCCAGCTCGAGATAGCGATCTGCCGTATCCTCCACCGACTTGTCGCCAAACAGCGGGGCTTCGTCGGTATGGGTCGGCAGTACCACGTCGCACAGCGTGGCGGCGGCGGTGAGCACCGAGGTCATGACGCGCGGGCTGGTCCACAGGGCAGGGCGGATATTGGTGTCGAACACCACGCGGGCACCGGCATCGCGCGCCTTGACGATCGCGCCGAGCAGCCGGCCACGGGCGCGCGGGGCGAGGATGGCCAGCGTGATCCCCGAGAAATACACCATGCTAGCGCCCTTGACGGCGGCGGCGAGCGCTTCCTTGTCGTCGGCCAAAAGCTTGGCGGCACTCGTATCGCGCCAATAGGTGAAGTGACGGTCGCCCTTATCCTGGTGGATCATATAGAGACCGGGGCGGCGGCCGGGCACGGTGCGGATATGGCTGGTGCCGATATGATTGGCATCGAGAAAGCCGCGGATATCGGAGGAATAGCGGTCTTCGCCAAGGCCGGTGAAATAATCGACCGACCAGTCCTTGCCGAGCAAAGCGCGCATGTACCAGGCTGTGTTGAGCGTGTCGCCGGCATAGCCGAGGCGATACTGGCGATCCTCGCCGCCGCTCATTTCGATCATGCATTCCCCGATGCTGACGAACCGCTTCTGTGTCAAAGCCCTTGCCCTCCGCTATCGACCCAAGGCTTATGCCGGTAAAGCCGATTTGGCCGCAAGTCACTATCTTCCATACAAGAATGGAAGGCCTTATGGTGGCGCCGCATTTACCCCGGAGTCGACCATGACGCGTCTCAGCGCCGCCACCCTTGCCAATGTCCCCGCCGGCGTGCGCCTGCCCGATTATGACCGCGAGCAGATCACCCCGGGCATTGTGCATCTGGGCATCGGAGCCTTTCACCGCGCGCATATGGCGGTTTATGTCGATGATCTGCTGAAGACCCATCCCGATTGGGCCATTGTCGGCGCCAGCCTGCGCCGGCCCGATACCAAGGAAGCGCTTGAGCCGCAGGACGGGCTGTACACCGTGGCGGTGCGCGATGCAGAGGGGACGCACCCGCGGGTCATCGGCTCGATCCTGAAAGTCCTCGACGCCAATACGCAGCGCGAGGAGCTGCTGGCGCTGATGGCCAGCCCGCAGATCCGCATCGTCTCGCTGACCGTCACCGAAAAGGGCTATTGCCACGATCCGGCGACCGGCGAACTCGACCAGCGCCACCCTGACGTCGTGCATGACCTGGCCAATCCGACCGCGCCGAAATCCGCACCTGGCATGCTGGTGGAAGCGCTGGCCCGGCGGCATGCTGCGGGCATCACCCCCTTTGCGGTGATGAGCTGCGATAACCTGCCGAGCAATGGCGCGACGGTGAAGCGCATCGTCAGCAAATTCGCCGCGCTGCGCGACCCAGCGCTGGGCGAATGGATCAGCACCGTGGCTTTCCCCGGCACCATGGTCGACCGCATCGTGCCCTCGACCACCGATGCCGACCGCGAAACTGTGGCCGGCCTGATCGGCGCCGAAGACGCCTGGCCGATCGTCACCGAACCCTTCACCCAATGGGTGATCGAGGATCATTTCCCCGACGGCCGCCCGCCCTTCGAAAAGGCCGGGGCGCAGATGGTCAGCGACGTCGAACCCTTCGAGCGCATGAAGCTGCGCATGCTCAATGGCAGCCATTCGACCATGGCCTATCTCGGCTATCTGGCGGGCTATGAATATATTTCCGACGTGATGGGCGATGCGGATTTCGTCGCGCTGATCCATGGGCTGATGACCGAAGAGGCCATGCCGACGCTGGACATGCCGCGCGATGAACTCGAAAGCTACCGCGACGACCTGCTGCAGCGCTTCCGCAATCCGGCGCTGAAACACCGCACCTGGCAGATCGCCATGGACGGCTCACAAAAACTGCCGCAGCGCCTGCTCGGCACCATCCGCGATCGCCTTGCCGCGGGCCAGCCTTTCGAGCGGCTCGGCCTCGGGGTAGCGGCCTGGATGCGCTATGTGGTGGGGATCGACGAGAATGGCGAGAGCATCGACGTGCGCGATCCGTTGGCGATGCGGATGATGGCGATTGCGGCGGACAATATCGATGATGCCGAGGAGCTCTATATCGGCCTGGCAGCGCTGACCGAGGTGTTTGGCACGGATCTGGGCGACAACCAGACCTTCGGCGAAACGGTGGCGACGCATCTGGATAGTTTGTTCGAGATTGGGGTGCGGGAGACAGTGGCGGAGGTTGTTGCTGAGAACGACTGAAGGTTCAGTCGACACCCTCCCCGTTGAGGGAAGGGATCAAGGGAGGGGGTGGGCCCCACGCACTGAGCTCGCGGACAAATACCCCCTTCCTGCTCGATGACGGACTTAGCGAAGAGCTAAGTCCTATCTCGCTTCCCTCCCCTCAAGGGGGAGGGTGGACGACTGCCGGTTTCGCGTTTCGCTAAACCCGCCCCTCCATTGCCCGATCGAAAATCTCCAGCGCGCGATCTTTGGTCAATTCCACCGGATTGCCCCCCGCCGTCGGGTCGACAATCGCCATGTCGCCGATCAGCTCGCGCTTGCTGCCATCGACCTTGAACTCCGCCAGAGTATGCGGCACGTCGAGGCGCAGTCGCAGGGCGATCACGGCGTGCAGGAACGCCTCATAGGTCGGCGCCAGCCCGAGATAGGCCGAGAGCCGCGCCAGCTTCGCTTCCACCGCCACCCGATTGACGGCCAGCACATAGGGCATGAACACCGCATTGGTCATGCCGTGGTGGGTGTCATAGAGCGCGCCGACCGGATGGCTCAACGCGTGAATGGCACCGAGCCCCTTCTGGAAGGCCGTGGCGCCCATGGCGGCGGCGCTCATCAGATGGCCGCGGGCTTCGACGTCAAGCGGATCGGCATAGACCTTGGGCAGGTTTTCAAACACCAGGCGAATGCCTTCCACCGCAATGCCATCGGCCAGCGGATGATAGCCCGGCGCGCAATAGGCCTCCAAACAGTGTGCCAGCGCATCCATGCCTGTGCCGACGGTGATGAATTTGGGCATGCCCACGGTGAGCTCTGGATCGGCGATGACGACTTTTGGCATCATCAGCGGGTGGAAGATCACCTTCTTGGTATGGGTGGTCTCGTCGGTGATGACGCCGGCGCGGCCGACTTCCGAACCGGTGCCGGCGGTGGTCGGCACGGCGACGATCGGGAAAATGCCAGCGGGATCGGCGCGGGTCCACCAATCACCGATATCCTCGAAATCCCACATCGGGCGGGTCTGGCCGGCCATGAAGGCAATGACCTTGCCGACATCGAGGCCCGAGCCGCCACCGAAGGCGATGACGCCATCATGGCCGCCCTCGCGGAGGACCTTGATGCCGGCCTCGACATTGGCCGAGATCGGATTGGGCTTCACATCGGCGAACAGACCAACCGGAATGCCGGCGTCCTTTAGGAGCTTCAGCGTATTCTGCGTCACCGGCAGACCGGCGAGGCCAGAGTCAGTGACAAGCAGCGGCCGGGAAATGCCGGCAGCCTTCAGCGCTTCAGGCAGTTCGGCAATGCGGCCGGGACCGAACTTAATGGCGGTGGGGTAGTTCCAGTTGGCTTTGGTCATCAGGTCATACCCGCTTGAGGTGATAGGATTTCGGCTGGCTCAAATTGGCATAGCCGATTTCTGAGAGGCCGCCGCCCTTGCCGGTGTCCTTGACGCCGGTCCAGACCAGCGCCGGATCTAGATAGTCGCAGCGATTGGCAAAGACCGTACCGGTTTCAACCCGCGCCCCGATATGGGCAGCGGCGTCGAGGTCTTCGGTCCAGATCGAGGCGGTGAGGCCATAGGGGCTGTCGTTCATCAGGGTGATGGCTTCGGCGTCGTCGGCCACCTTCATGATGCCGACCACCGGGCCAAAGCTTTCCTCCCGCATCACCGACATCTGGTGATTGACATTGGTCAGCACTTCCGGCGCCAGATAGGGCGAGCCAGGCTTGTCGAGGTCATGCTTTGTGTTGAGATGGCGCGTCGCGCCACCGCGCAGTGCCTCTTCGGTCTGCTGGCGCACATGGTCGGCAAAATTGCCGCGGGCCATCGGGCCGACGATCGTGTCGGCATCGAGCGGATTGCCCAGGGGCCAGCCGCGGGCATTGTCGATGAAGCGTTCGACGAAATTGCCATAGACGCTTTCATGCACATAGATGCGCTCGACGCCGCAGCAGGACTGGCCGGAATTGAAGAACGAGCCATCGACGAGGTTTTCGACGGCATTGTCGAGATTGGCATCGGCGCGGACATAGGCCGGGTCCTTGCCGCCGAGTTCGAGGCCGAGCGTGGCAAAGGTGCCGGCGGCGGCTTTTTCGATGCGGCGGCCGCCTTCGACCGAGCCGGTGAAATTGATATGGTCGATCTGGCCCGAGCCGATCAGCTTTTCGGTATCCTCGTGACCCAGCACTAGATTCTGGAACAGGCCAACGGGTAGCCCGGCGCTTTCGGCAGCAGCGGCGAAGCGCTCGCCGGCCAGCAGCGTTTGGGAGGCATGCTTGAGGATCACCGCATTGCCCGCCATCAGGCCCGGCACGATGGAATTGACCGCGGTGAGGAAGGGATAGTTCCACGGCGCGATCACCATGACGGTGCCGAGCGCCTCACGGGTGATGTAGCGGGTGAAACCCTCTTTCTCGGGCTTGATCGACGGCGCCAGTGCCTCGGCGGCCAGCTCGATCATATAGCGCGCACGCTCCTCGACGCCGCGCTTTTCGCCGCCAAAACGGATCGGGCGACCCATCTGCCAGGCCAGTTCAGGAACGATATCGTCATTCATCAGCAGCAGCGCATCGACGAAATGCGTCAGGATCTTCTGCCGTTCGGCAATCGTCGTCTCATGCCAGGCATGCCGCGCGGCTTTGGCCCGGATGACCGAGGCCTCGATCTCGACGGCAGTGGCGACGGGCCGCTCGGCATAGATGCTGCCGTCCACGGGGGAGATGATTTTTACAGTGTCAGTCATTCTTCAGGGCCTCTCCCAATTCACGGTGTCATCCCGGCCCTGAGCCGGGATCCATCTCGAGATGCTCGTCCTGCCGCCAGGTGGTTCGTTCGGTCGATCTTGCGGCTGTGGCACTATCTCGGGATGGGCCCCGGCTCAAGGCCGGGGTGACACGGAGTATGCCGTATGATGTGTGGCAGCAAGGAGACCTAGCTCCGCTCAAAGCCGCGCTTGAGTTCCCAGTCGGTCACCCGGCGATCATATTCGCCCTGTTCCCATTCGGCCGTGTGCACATAATGGGCGATGACCTCTTCGCCAAAGGCATCCTTCAGCATGGCGGAACCGCGCAGCGTGTCAGTCGCCTCGCGCAGAGTTTTGGGAATTTCGCGCAGCTTTTGCGTGACATAGGCGTCGCCGACGAAGGCCGGTTCGAGCGGCAGTTTTTCCTCGATGCCCTCGATGCCGGCGGCGATCAGGGCGGCCAGGGCCAGATAGGGATTGAGGTCGGCGCCGCCCATGCGGCATTCGACGCGGATGGATTTGGAATGCTCGCCGCAGAGGCGGAAGCCGGCGGTGCGGTTGTCGGGCGACCAGATCGCCTTGGTCGGCGCAAACGTGCCGGCCTGGAAGCGCTTGTAGCTGTTGATATAGGGCGCGAGGAAATAGGTGATGTCGCGGGCATAGGCCAGTTGCCCGGCCATGAAATGCTTCATCACATCGCTCATGCCGCGCTCGTCCTTGGCATCGACGAACATCGGCTTGCCCGATTTATCGGCCAGCGACATGTGGATATGGCTCGACGAGCCGGCCAGCGCATAGTCCCACTTGGCCATGAAGGTCACGGCCTTGCCTTGCGCCCAGGCGATTTCCTTGGTGGCATTTTTCAGCACGACATGGCGGTCGGCCATGGTCAGCGCATCGGCATATTTGACGTTGATCTCTTCCTGTCCCGGGCCCCACTCGCCCTTCGAGCTTTCCACCGGAATGCCCGAGGCCTGAAGATGCTTGCGCAAAGCGCGCATCACGCCCTCTTCCTTGGTGGTCTGGAAGATGTGGTAATCCTGGATGTAATCGCCGGCGGTCTGTGCCTTGGCAAAGCCCTTCTGGGCGATGGTGCGGTAGTCCTCGTCGAACAGATAGAATTCGAGTTCCGTAGCGGCATTGGCGGTGTAACCCATAGCGGCGAGACGATCGAGCTGGCGCTTGAGAATGGCGCGCGGGCTATGGGCGATCGGTTCGTGATGATGGTGATCGCTGAGATCGCACAGCACGATGGCGGTGCCTTCGAGCCAGGTGGCTTTCATCAGCGTCGCGAGGTCCGGCTTCATGACGAAATCGCCATAGCCCTTGCCCCAGTTTGCAGCCGCATAGCCGGGCACCGGTTCCATGTCGATATCGTCGGCCAGCAGATAGTCGCAGCCATGCGTCTCGTCATTGGCGACTTCGAGGAAATATTCGGCCTGGAAACGCTTGCCGATCATGCGGCCCTGCATGTCGGGAAAGGCGACCAGCACGGTGTCGATGGACCCGGCAGCGACGTCCTTCTTCAGTTCGGCAAGACTGTAGGCCATGGGAATTCTCCTCTTATTCCACCGTCACTATCCACCCACGCGATGTCATCCCGGCCTTGAGCCGGGATCCATCCTGAGATGTCTGCGCAGCCGCAAGGTGGCTCGTTCGATCTATCTTGCGGCCTGATCTCGGGATGGGCCCCGGCTCAAGGCCGGGGTGACATCGGGCGTGGGAAGGCCGCGGTGCATGACCGCGACCTCTGGAGTTATTTACGCCTTGTGTTCGAGCGCGAATTCTTCTTCCGGCGACATGATCAGCTTGTGACGGCCGACCAGGGCGAAATAGGCAATGCCCACGGCGCACCAGAGGACCACCCAGATCACGCCCTTGAAGAAGTTCGGGTCCTGCAGCTGGTAGAACAGCGTTACCGCCGCGATGATGATGGTCAAAACCGCACCGGGAATGCCCACGGGCGACTTGAACGGCCGCTCGATATTGGGCTGGTTGCGGCGCAGGATGATAAAGCTCAGGGCCTGCATGATATAGCTCAGCATGGCGCCGAACACGGCCATGTTAAGCAGCACCGAGCCGATGATGTCATCGCCGAGCTGGGTCTCGCCCGGCCCACCACCGCCATTGACGAACCAGATCGCCAGCATGACGACGAGACCCAGCGTGGCGCCGGCGATCATCGCCAGATGCGGCGTCTTGTACGTGCCATGCGTCACCGACAGCGCCGACGGGAAATAGCCGGCCCGGCTCAGCGAATAGACCTGGCGGCCCTGCGCATAGAGGATGGTGTGGAATGAAGCGACCAGCCCGATCAGCGCCACGACGCCAAAGATCGGCGCGGCGGCATCGCCATAGATGGCGCGGATACCGTCGAGTGCTGGCTCCAGCGAGCTTCCCAGCGCAAAGCTGCCGACGCCCGGAATGGAGGGGTTGAGCAGCACGATGAGGAAGGCCGATAGCAAGAGCGTGCAGAAGCCGAGCAGGATGCCGCGCGGCAGGTCACGCTTGGGATCGACCGATTCCTCGGCGGCCAGCGGCACCTGCTCGATGGCAAGGAACAGCCAGACCGCGAAGGGCAGGGTGGCGAGGACGCCTTGCCAGCCGAAGGGGAACCACTCGCCATTGCCCTCGGGCAATTCCACGGCGCCGCCATCCGGGCCTACGCCGATATTGAGTGCCCAGCGCGAGAAGTCGATATTGGGGAAGGCGCTGACCCAGAAGAAGGCAAGGCCGGCCAGTGAGATCAGGGTGACGACCAGCGTCACCTTATAGGAGAGCGCCACGCCGTAGATGTTGAGCGCGAGGAAGATGACGAAGAACACCACCCAAAGCAGCGGATAGTATGCCGTGTCGAGCCCGGTGATCGAGCCGAAATAGCCCGAGATGAAGGTCACGATCACCGCTGGCGTCAGCACATATTCGACGTTTTCGAACAGGCCGGTGATGAAGCCGCCCCAGGGGCCCATCGAGGTGCGGGCGAAGGAATAGGCCGCGCCGGTATGCGGCAGGGCCGGGCTCATTTCGGCGATGGAGGAGACGAGGCCCAGATACATCACGGCGATGATCGCGGCGGCGACCACCATGCCGCCCCAGCCGCCGGTCATGAAGCCGAAATTCCAGCCGGAGAAATGGCCGGAAATCACCGCGCCGACACCGAGAGCCCAAAGGCTCCAGATGCCCGCATAGCGTTCCAGCCCGCGTTTTTCGAAATAGCTCTTGTCGCGCGTCGCATAGGCGACACTGCCGACCTTTCTCGTCTCAGCCATAGTCACGTCCCCCTGATTTAAAGCCCGGTAGATCTAGACTGCCATTGCCCCTCTGCGCGCGACCCGCGCCGTTTCGAGACAATGCGCCAGCCGGGCCGACCAATGGGCCACCCCGGCAGGTTCGAGAATTTCGTCGTGGCGGATTTCCACCATGGTGGCTTCGAGCCCGCGTCCGTCACCATGCTTTTCCAGCGTCAGCGTCACGCCATTAAGCGCCGCATAGGGCTCGTTCCAGCCGACATTGAGCGAAGGGTCGTCCGCCTTGAGCGCATCATAGAGCGCTGCCGTATATCCGGTGTCGAGCCCATGGATCAGCCCGATCGGCCAGGGGCGTTTTACCCCGTGATAGACCGGGGTGAAGGAATGCATGCAGACCAGGATCGTCTCGCGGCCGGCATGGCGGCGCGCCTCGAGCAGCGTCTCGATGGAGGCGTGATAGGGGCGATGGAAGCGGTCGATGCGGTACTGCCGCTCGTCACCATCGAGATTTTCATTGGCGGCAATGCGCGTGGCCTCCGACAGCGTCCAGATCAGGTCCGGCGCGTCATGGGCGCGATTGCAGTCGATGATCAGCCGGGAAACGGTCGATTGCACCAGGGGCGCATCGAGCAGTTCCGACAGGGTGCGGCTCACGGCCAGTGCGCCGGGGTCCCAGGCAATGTGGCTGAGGCGCTCGATCTGGTTGAGGCCGAGGTCGCCATATTTGGCGGGAATCCGGTTGCTGGCATGGTCGCAGACAATGACGAAGGGCGATTGCCCCCGCGCATTGGAAACCAGCACCGCCTTTTGACCGCTAACGTCCAACTTGGCCCCTGCGCAGCAATTGTCGCTTTTGTAACAGTAGTTTCACATTGGCATGGGGTGTCAATGGGGAGGTGGCGAAGACGAGTCTTTGTCGGGATACCCCCACCTACCCTCCCCCTGATAGGGGGAGGAACCGATCCAGTTTGAGGCACATTTTGCCCAACCACCGCGCGGATTCCTCCCCCTTTTCAGGGGGAGGCTAGGTGGGGGTATTCTTGCTTGCCGCCGATCACTCCGCCTTCTGCAGCTTCATAAAATCCGCCGCACTCAGCGTAATTTTCGGATCGATCTCGCCAATGGCCTTGCCGTCCTTGCCCGCAAACTCCAGCCGATCCAGCACGGTCTGGATGACGTTAATCCGGCCGCGGCGCTTATCATTGGCGCGGATTACCGTCCAGGGCGCATGCGGCTTGTCGGTGCGTTTCAGCATCTCGTCGCGCGCTTCGCTATAGGCGTCCCACTTGTTGAGCGCCTCGAGGTCGATCGGCGACAGCTTCCAGACTTTCAGCGGATCATGCCGCCGGTCGTGGAAGCGCTTGAGCTGCATTTCCTGGCCGATCGACAGCCAGAATTTGAACAGATGGATGCCGTCCTTGGTGATGCGCTTTTCGAATTCCGGCGCCTCTTCGAGGAAATGCTCGGTCTGCTCGGGCGTACAGAAGCCCATAACGCGCTCGACGCCGGCGCGGTTATACCAGGAGCGGTCGAACAGCACGGTTTCCCCGGCCGCCGGCATCCAGTCGACATAGCGCTGGAAATACCATTGCGTGCTTTCCCGATCGTTGGGCTTGGGCAGGGCGGCGATCAGATTGTAGCGGGGATTGAGGTTTTCCAGATAGGTCTTGATCGTGCCGCCCTTGCCGGCGGCATCGCGCCCCTCGAACACCACCATGATGCGCTCGCCGCTCTTGGCGAGATGAGCCTGCAGCAGCACCAATTGCTTTTGCAAAGCCAGCATATGGGCTTCATAGATGTCGCTATCGAGCTTATCCTCATAAGGGTAGCCGCCCGAAGCCATGGCGTGTTTCTTGATCGCCTTGGGCAGTTCGGGATTGTCGAGGTCAAAGCCGTCGAGAGGGTCGGTCACTGGTGTCGCTCCATTGTCATCTTCACCGTGCTATGAAGGCGCCCTTGCGCGCAAGGGGCGTCGCAACTGGCTGATTCACAGAAAAAAAACATGGACGAGCCGCAGTTCCAGCAGCCGATATCCCCTTTTGCGGTGGCTGCTGCGCGCCTGGTCGCCCAGGCCGGTCTTCTGTCAGGCCTGTTCGGCGTCTTTGCGGCGCTGGTGCTGTTTGGTGAATTGAGCCCCATTGCCGCTGTGGTCAGTTTCCTGGTCGTGCTGGCAGGCGTCTCCATGCTTCCGTCGCCGACCATCACCGTGACGCGCACTGTCGAAATCGCCCCGCCGCCGCCGGTCAATGACGATATCGCAGTGTTTGCCGTCGCCGATGCGCTGGCCGATCCCTGTCTTGTGCTCGATCGCCGCAGCGTCGTGCTGCATGCCAATGCCGCAGCCGGTCGGCAGTTCCCCTCGGTAACGCGTGGCAATCCGCTGACCTTTGCCATGCGCAATCCGCAACTGGTCGAGGCCGTCGATCACGCCATGCGCTCGGGCACGGTGCGGACCATCGAACTGCATGAGACCATACCGTCCGAGACCTGGGAGAAGGTCGTGCTGTCGCCGCTGCGCCATCGCGGCGAGGACTGGCTGGGCGACGAGGATCGCCAATTGCTGGTGACCTTCCAGAGCCTCACCGAACTCAAACGCGTCGATGCGCTGCGCAGCGACTTCATCGCCAATGCCAGCCATGAAATGCGCACGCCTTTGGCCTCGCTGATGGGCTTTATCGACACGCTGCTCGGCCCGGCGGCCAAGGACACGGCAGCGCGCGAGAAATTCCTTCTCATCATGCGCGGCCAGGCCGAGCGGATGAGCAAACTGATCGACGATATGCTGAGCCTTTCGCGCATTGAAATGCACCAGCATGTGCGCCCCACCGGCCGTATCGAACTGGCGGGCCTGCTGCGCGAAGTGCGCGAGGGCCTGTCGGTCCAGGCCAAGGCGGCTGATCTTGAAATCCGCATGACGCTGTTCGACGGCCCCAGCACCACGACCGGCGATCGCGGGCAGATGTATGAAGTCTTCGAAAACCTCGTCGAAAACGCCATCAAATACGGCGCCGGCGGCAAGACCATCGAGATCGACCTGGCCCCCTCCAGCCGCCCCGGCTACCAGCATCAGGTGACCGTGGTCGACCACGGCCCCGGCGTCGAGCCCGAACACGTGCCGCGGCTGACCGAACGCTTCTATCGCATCGACGCCGACGCCAGCCGCAAGAAAAAAGGCACCGGCCTCGGCTTGGCCATCGTCAAGCACATCGTCAACCGCCATCGCGGCCAACTGGCGATCAAGAGCAAGCCGGGCGAGGGCATGCGGGTGGATGTGTTCTTGCCGTAAGGCTTGAGCCTATGGCACTTTTGTTTGAGTGCCCCTCCTAACTCTCGGCTGTCACCCATCACCCCCACCTCACTCCCTCCCCACAAGGGGGAGGGAAGTCCGTCCCGTGCCTGTGGCAAGATCTGAGATAACCGCGACTCTGTCCAAAACAAAAAAGGGCGCCTCGCGGGCGCCCTTTTCTGATTCCGATGCTGCCGTAAAATCAGCGGCGCTTCTTGTCGACCTGGTGATAGGCGCGACGGGAGTGGAAATCGCAGTAGGGGCCGCTTTCGAGGCTGTGCTGGCCGCAGAAGTAGAAATCCTTGGTCAGCGGGTCGCCGATCGGCCACTTGCAGGTGGCTTCGGTGAGCTGCAGCAGGTTGAGGCGCTTGTCCTCGGGGATGAACAGCTCGGCTGCGGCGGGGGCCACATAGAGCTCGGCATCCATCTGCGGGTCCATGGCCAGCGCGGTGGCGCCGATCGACTGTGGCCGCGAGGCCTGCATGGTCGGACGCGCCATTTTGGCCGCGCCACCCGACATCGACGCGGACGACGAGACGCCGGCCGAAGGGCTGGCGACGCGGCGCGGGGCCGGGCGTGCTGCCGGACGGGCGCGGGGTGCCGAATTGGTGGGCTTGGCCCGGGCTGAAAGCTTGAGGCGGTGAACCTTGCCGATCACGGCATTGCGGGTCACGCCTTCGCCGAGTTCGCCGGCAATCTGGCTGGCGCTGAGCCCTTCCATCCAGAGCTTCTTAAGGGTCTCGACGCGCTCGTCAGTCCAGCCCGCCGGTTGTGCTCCTGAAACCATCGTCAAAACAGAATCCTTCATTGCGCCGCCAAATGGCCATGGCAGCCGTCAAACGCTAGGCGTCGTATGCTTGATGGGTCCGCCACACGAGATGTCGTGTTTCCCAATAACTGAGAGGATACGCTATCGGTGGAATCAGGATCAAGAGTCGGGGGCGACTTTCCCCGTATATTCACTGGTTAAAATTGCCTTAACGACTTGCTGAGTCAAATCAGGCACTTGCCCCGTGATCATTGACTTATATCGCAAAAACGGCCTTACTCAGGCAGGTAAACGCGCTGCGCAACGAGCGCGTTTTTGATTTTTGTGGCGCTATTGTCACGTTCACCCGCCACGCTGTTTTCAGCCCCTATAGATAAGGAAATGACCATGTCTGCGCTCTACGGCACCTATGCCCGGTCCGATCTCGCTTTCGAGCGGGGCGAAGGCATGCGCCTGTATGACCAGCAGGGCCGAGATTATCTCGATTTCCATTCCGGCATTGCCGTCAACGCGCTCGGCCATGGCGACGCGCATATCGTCTCGGCGCTGAAATCTGCCGCCGACAAGGTCTGGCACACCAGTAACGTCTTCACCATTCCCGAGCAGGAGCGGCTGGGCCAGCGGCTTGTCGATGCGACCTTTGCCGATAGCGTGTTTTTCACCAATTCCGGCGCCGAGGCGCTCGAATGCGCCATCAAGACCGCGCGGCATTATTTCTGGGCCAAGGGCGAAGTCGATCGCTACGAGATCATTGCCTTTACCGGCTCTTTCCATGGCCGCACCATGGGCACGATCGCGGCCGGCGGTAACCCCAGCTATCTCGAAGGCTTTGGCCCGCCGATGCAGGGCTTCAAGCATACCGCGCCCGGCGACCTCGAAGCCGTCAAGGCGCTGATCGGCAAGCAGACCTGCGCCATTCTGATCGAAACCGTGCAGGGCGAGGGCGGCGTGACAGCGATGACGCCTGAATTCATGCAGGGCCTGCGCGCGCTCTGTGACGAACATGGCATGCTGCTAATCCTTGACGAAGTGCAATGCGGCTATGGCCGCACCGGCCGCTTCTTTGCTTTCGAATGGAGTGGCATCACCCCCGATATCGTTGCAGTGGCCAAGGCCATCGGCGGCGGCTTTCCGCTCGGCGCCTGCCTCGCCAAGGGCGATGTCGCCGCCTCCATGGTCCCCGGCACGCATGGTTCGACCTATGGCGGCAATCCGCTGGCCACGGCCGTCGGCAACGCTGTGCTGGATCGCATCCTGGCACCCGGCTTCATCGATCACGTCAACCAGATGGGCCAGAAGCTCGCCTGGCACCTGCAGCAGCTGGCGCAGAAATATCCTGACTATGTGCTGGAACTGCGCGGCAAGGGTCTCCTCGCCGGCATCAAGATCACCCCGCCGGTGCGCGATTTCGTGTCGCGGCTGCGCGACGACCACCGCCTGCTGGCCATTGGCGCCGGTGACAATGTGCTGCGGCTGATCCCGCCGCTGATCGTCACCGAAGCCGATATCGAGGAAGCCGTCGCCAAACTCGGCGCGGCCTTCGAGGCGATCGAGGCCGAGACGGCTTCGGTTCCAGCGGTCGACTGACATGGCTTTGAGCGTGCGTTATTTCGGGCGCCGACGACGCGGTCTGTTCCCTCCGCCCCGGTAGGGTGGCAGGCTATTTTAGCACGCATCATTCCATAGCGTCACAAAGGAACCCGGATCATGACTTCGACCGGCACCCCACGGCATTTTCTATCGATCGACGACTTCGACTACACCACCCTGCGCGGCATGCTCGACACGGCTGCATCGCTGAAAGCGCGTCTCAAGGACGGCGACCGGCCGCAGCCGCTCAAGGACAAGGTCCTGGCGATGATCTTCGAGCGCCAGTCGACCCGCACCCGCGTGTCCTTCGACGTCGGCATGCGCCAACTCGGCGGCGAGACCATCATGCTCTCCGGCCAGGAAATGCAGCTGTCGCGTGAAGAGACGCTGGAAGACACCGCCAAGGTGATGAGCCGCTATGTCGATGCCATCATGATCCGTATCCTCAGCCATGCCGACCTGCTCGAACTGGCTGAAGGCGCCACCGTGCCGGTGATCAACGGCCTGACCCGCCGGGCGCATCCCTGCCAGATCATGGCCGACCTCCAGACCTTCGAAGAGCACCGCGGCAATATCAAGGGTGCCAAGGTGGCCTGGGTTGGCGACAGCAACAATGTGCTGCACTCCTGGGTCAATGCCGCCGAAGTGTTCGGTTGCGACCTGACCATTGCCGTGCCCGATGAATATAGCCCCGAGAAGGACCTGATGCTGGACATCCAGCGCGCCGGTTCGCGGGTCAAACTGATCGAAGATCCGCGCGAGGCCGTGGAAGGCGCCGATCTCGTCATCACCGATACCTGGGTGTCGATGGGCGACGTCGATGCCGCCGAGCGCCGCCGGGTCTTGAAACCCTATCAGGTCAACACCAATTTGATGGCCTTGGCGGATAAAAACGCCCTCTTCATGCACTGCCTACCCGCCCATCGCGGCGACGAGGTGACCGACGAGGTAATCGACGGTCCCCAGTCGGTGGTGTTCGACGAGGCCGAAAATCGCCTGCATGCCCAAAAAGCCATCCTGTGCTGGGCCTTCGGCGTCGACGTGAATTAGACGTTTCGACTGCAGCTGCTGTGATACCATTGCTGCGTCGCTTCCCTTGAGGGGAGGCGACGCAGTAGTCTTTCCGGCGCCCGAAGGATCGGCCCACCGAAAGCCACGTGACCACAATGACGACGGATAGCACGACCATGACCGAGAACCTGATGAATGCCCTCGGGCTCGACCGGCCGGAAAGCGGCGATGATACCGTCGTGCCGTTTACGCTGGACAAGCTCGATACCCGCGGCCGCAGCGTGCGGCTGGGCGAGGCGCTCGATACGATTCTGTCCCGCCACAATTATCCCGCCCCCGTCGCGCGCCTGCTCGGCGAAGCGGTGGTTCTGGCCGCGCTGATCGGCTCCTCGCTCAAATTCGAGGGCAAGTTCATCATGCAGACCCAGACCGATGGTCCGGTGAACCTGATCGTCGTCGATTTCGACGCGCCCGATGGCTTGCGCGGCTATGCCCGTTTCGACCGCGAAGCGCTGGTCAAGGCCGCCGAAGAGGGTCGCACCAGGCCCAGCCAATTGCTCGGCAAGGGGCATCTGGCCATGACCATCGACCAGGGCCCGCACACCGAGCGCTACCAGGGTATTGTCGCGCTGGAAGGCAATTCGCTCGAAGAGGTCGCGCATACCTATTTCATGCAGTCCGAGCAAATCCCGACCCAGGTGCGCCTGGCCGTCGCCGAGTTCACCAAGAAGGGCGATCATCGCCCGCATTGGCGCGCCGGTGGCGTGTTGATCCAGCATCTGCCCGAGCACGGCATCTCGCATATGAAGGACCTGCCGGGGGACGGCAATTTCGACAATCCCAATACCGCCGACCCCGATTTCATCGAGGCGGATGGCTGGAACGAGGCCAAGGTGCATCTGTCGACGCTCGACGATCTCGAACTGGCCGATCCGGACCTGACCTCCGAACGCCTGCTGTTCCGGCTCTATCACGAGACCGGGGTGCGGGTGTTCGCGCCCATGCCGATGGTCGAGCGCTGCTCCTGCTCGGCCGATCGCATCGAAGACATGCTGGGCACCAATTTCACTGCCGAAGACCGCGAGGAAATGGCTGTCGACGGCGAGATCGAAGTTGTCTGCGAGTTCTGCTCGACCGCCTATCACTTCAATCCGCATCAATTTGACGCCAAGCACTAGCGACATTGCTGTCGTGCTGAAACGGTCGCCATCGGGCGGCCGTTTCAGTTTAAAGTACGAATCCGTACATTGGCGCCCTTGCATGTGACGCCGAAATTGACCAGTGGTGGGATATGAAATCTGGTGGGGGGACAAGGTGAACGCCAATCTTAAAGCGATCATCGAAACGATCCAGCAGCAGACCAGCACGCGCGGTATTCTGGAAATTTTTCAGGACGCTATCGGCAGTTACGGCTTCCGCAGCTTTTTCATTTCCGGCCTGCCCGACGCCAATATGGATATCAGCGACGCCGTCCTGCTGTTTGGCGGCAATATCGCCTGGTACGAGCACTACGTCAAAATGGGCTATATGCGCTACGACTACATAGCGCGCCACTGCATGACCACCAGCATGCCCTTCGACTGGGATGAAGCGCCTTACGATCCGGTCACCGAGCCTGAAATGCACAAGCTCAAGATCGAGGCCGCAGAGCACGGCCTGACCGGTGGGCTTTGCATTCCCATCCATATCGAAGGCGCGCTTGAAGGCGGGGTGTCCCTCGTCGGTGATCCGAAGGGCCTCGACGAGCAGCAGCGGCTCGAACTGCATATGCTGGCGCTCTACACCTATGGCCAGTTGCGCTATCTCAACCGCCAGCCCGAACCGGACCGCATCATCACCGAGCGCGAGGGCGAAGTGCTCAAATGGGTGGCGGCGGGCAAGACTGCGTCGGAGATCGCCGAAATCACCGGCTTGAGCGCACGGACAATCAACCAGCATTGCGAGAATGCGCAGAAGCGTCTCGGCACCAGTAATCGCGTGCAGACTGTCGTCGAAGCTGTCCGTCGCAAGCTTATCGTCCTCTGAAACAACAAAATACAATTACTTCCCAATAAGTAATTATACGAATAAGGTATAGCGTGCCTTGTTGGGCAGTATCGTTGTTGTTGAGGGGCAATATGATGACTGTGCTTGGCTTTGCTGCGTTCGTGTATGGTGCTAACTGTCGGTCGTTTCATAATATTTTCTGCAAGACTTCATCAGGATCGACTGCGCCGGATTTATGCTGACGCGGGAGCGGTCCGATGTCGCACGCACTCGATCTGGTCAAGGCCATCCTGGCAGGCGCTCCCGAAGAAAGGGCGCTGAACGTCCTCGAAACAGCGCTGCTGCGCGAGGTCGATGTCCTGCTCTATTGCGCCACCGCGCTGGGCATGCACCCGACGGTGGTGATGCAGCGCGCCGCGGCGTGGGCCGGTTACAGCTTCTATGACCGCGTGCCCGATAGCCTGCAGGGTGAGATGGAGCCGACCCGGCTCGAAGGGCTGGCGTCGGTGCGGCTGCTGCGCCTGCGACTGCCCGATTGCGAAATGGCGTTCACGGCGCCCGATTTCTTCGACCTGATCCGGCTCAGGAAGCGCCTGCTCAGCAAGCCCCATCTGCGCCATCTGGTCTGCATCGTCCCCGAGGCGGCCCTGCGCGATTACCTCGTTACCGCGGCCAGCCCGGCGCTGATCGATGCAGCGCGACAAAACCTGGCGCGGCGCTGGCCCTTCGCCACGGCGCAACTCGAACTGACCAGGCCGGCGCGGCAAAGCTTCGTCGCCGCCATCATCCTGCTGGTCGCGTTGGTGCTGACGGCACCGCATTTCGCCCAGCTTCTGCTTCTGCCGGTGACCATGGTGCTGCTGCTGGCTCCGGCGGCAATCCGTCTGGCCGCAGCCTTTGAACCGCTGCCTGCGCCGACAAGGCTGGTGCGGCCGGTTGATGAAGAGCTGCCGGTCTATTCCGTGCTGATCCCGCTGCGTAACGAGGCCGCCATGGTCAGCCAGCTGTTTGCGGCGATGCGGGCGCTGGACTATCCGGAAGACCGATTGGACATTAAATTTGTCGTCGAAGCCGCCTCGCTTGATACCATTGCCGCCGTGCGGCGGCATCTGGGCGAGCCGCGCTTCTCGCTGGTCAGCGTGCCCGATGCGGCGCCGCGCACCAAGCCCAAGGCGCTCGATTTTGCCCTGCCGCTGTGCCTGGGCGAACATGTCGTGGTGTTTGACGCCGAAGACATTCCCGACCCCGACCAGCTCTGGAAAGCCGCCGTGCGCTTTCGCGATGCGCCGGAGCTGGTCTGCCTGCAGGCGCAATTGGTGATCGACAATGGCCGCGCCAGTTGGCTGACGGCGCAATTTGCCGGCGAATATGCCGGCCTGTTCTCGGTGCTCTTGCCGGCCCTGGCGCGCTGGCGCCTACCCATGCCGCTCGGCGGTACCTCCAACCACTTTCGCCTTGAGGCTTTGCGTCAGCTGGGTGGTTGGGACGCCTTCAACGTCACCGAAGATGCCGACCTCGGCACGCGGTTGGCACGGCGGCGGCTACGCGTGGATGTGCTGGAATCGCACACACTCGAACATGCGCCGACCAAACTGGCACCTTGGCTCGGCCAGCGCACGCGCTGGATGAAGGGCTGGATGCAGACCTTTATCGTGCACAATCGTGATCCCGGCACCTTGCTGAAGGAAATGGGCTGGCCGGGCTTTCTCGCCTTCCAGACGCTGGTGCTGGGGATGATCGTCGCCCCGGTATTGCATTGCGCCTTCCTCGCGACACTCACCTGGCGCATCGCCGCCGGAGCCGGCCTGGTCGATGGCTCGCTATGGACCGTCTTCTATCTCGCCATGCTGGCCCTGGGTTATGGCAGCGCGCTGGCCATGACGGTCAGAGGACTGACCCGGCTGGGCCATCTCCATCTGCTGTCGCGGCAGGTCTTCCTGCCGCTCTATTGGCTGCTGATTGGTCTCGCCACGCTGCGGGCTCTGCGCGAACTGGTGTACAAGCCCTTCTACTGGTTCAAGACTCCGCACCAGCCAGCCGTGCCTGCTCTGGCGGCCAGGCGCATCGCCGGCCGGCGGCTCGGCTGGCTGCGCGGCTCATAACTTGACTAAACCGGTCAGGAAATATAGCACGCAGCAATAGGCCGGGCTGCCCGTTACCGGCCCTGCCATCGTGTCTGCGCAGCGGAGTTAGCATGAGCCGGATGTTCCACGAAGCCAGGGTGCTGTCGCGTCAGCAACTGACCCCGGGCATGCTGCGGCTGACCTTGGGCGGGGCAGGGCTCTCCGAGCTCACCACCACCGGCATCGGCGACGAATATCTGCGGCTGTTCTTCCCCAATGAAAAGACCGGCAAGCTGCACCTGCCGGTGATCACCGACAATGGCCGCTGGACCTATCCCGACGGACAGGACGCCATCCGCTGCTCGACCTATACCGTGCGCCGCTACCGCGCCGACCCGGTCGAGATCGACGTGGATTTCGTCATTCACGAGGGTGGCCTGGCCTGCGCCTGGGCGCTGGATGCCAAGGTCGGCGACACGGTCACCATCAACCGCCCGCGTGGACTCTATAGCCGCCCGGCGGATGCGCTCTGGCAATTGCTGGTCTGCGATGCCACCGGTCTGCCGGCCCTGTCGCGCATTCTCGAACAGACCCCGCGCCACATCGAAAGCCGAATGTTTGTCGAAGTGGCGTCTGCCGAAGACGAGCTGGTGCTGCCGCATCATCCGGCAGCCAAAGTGACCTGGCTGCACAAGAGCGGCAACGGCGTGGCGCCGAGCCGCATGGGCGAAGTGGTCGGCGCGGTGCCGCTGCCCAGGACGCCCGGCTATATCTGGGTGGCCGGTGAGCAGAAGGTGGTGCGGTCAATTCGCAAATTCGTCCGCCAGGAGCTGCGATTGCCGCCCGAGCGCTACGAGCTGGTCGGCTACTGGACCGCCAATGGCGCCGATTGGGATGCCAAATGGGCGGCGCTAGATCCAGCCATCAAGGCGCAGATCGCTGCCGGCTGGAATTCGGGACGCGACGCGGAAGTGGTGCGCGACGAATATGAGGACGTGCTGGAAAAGTTCGGCCTCTAGCTAATCGGCATATTTGCTCTGCTTGGCGCGCACCCGCGTGCCATAGACCCGGTCGCGGCCCGCAGCCTTGGCGCTATACAGCGCTTCGTCGGCGGTCTGGATCAGCTCGCCCACACTGCGATGCAGGTTGTCGGGCATGTAAGTGGCCACGCCAACGCTGGCGGTGAGAATGCCGCGCTCGGTGCCCTTGTGCGGCAGGCGGGCATCGGCCAGCGACTTGCGGAACATCTCGGCCACGAGATAAGCGCCGTCCTCGTCGGTGCCAGGAAGGATGGCGGCAAATTCTTCGCCGCCATAGCGCACCGCCATGTCGGCCGAACGCTTGAGGCTTTTCTGCAGGTGCTTGGCCACCAGCTTGAGGCATTCATCGCCCGACGGATGGCCATATTCGTCATTATAGGCCTTGAAACGATCGACATCGATCAGCAGCAGGCTCATCGGTGTGCCCGCACGCGCGCTGCGCGTGATCTCGGCATCCATGGCATTGTCGAAAGCGCGGCGGTTGAGCAGGCCGGTCAGGCTGTCGGTGCGCACCAGATGCTTGAGCTGGTCGGTAGCCGATTGCAGCTCGACCTCGGCCTGCTTGATGCGGGTCACATCGGTCACCACCACCAAGGTCTTGCCCTCGGTGGTTGGTCGCGTGCGGACCTGCAGCCAGCGGCCATCGAACAGGTTGACCTCTTCCTCGCTCTCGCGATGCAGGTTCTCGACAATCCGCTCGATCCAGCCGTCCGGCGATTGCCTGGGGGCGCTGACCTGCTCGCCGCTCTCGATCACCGCTTCGAGGATATCGCGCATATGCGCGCCGGGCCGGCGCAGCTCGCCAGTGTAAGGAAAGCAGGCGCGATACTGCTCGTTGCAAAATTCGATGCGGCCTTCGCTGTCGAACATGGCCAGGCCATCGCTCATTTCGGTCAGGGCATAGGAGAGCGTATTGCGGCTGTCGATCAGGTCCTGGCGCAATTGCTTGTCGTCGGTGATGTCGCGCGTCACCCCGGCAATGCCGATCATCTCGCCGCTGGCATTGAGCAGGGGCACTTTGGCCGTGGTGAACCAGCGCATGCGGCCCTGGTTATCGGGCAGGTTTTCCTCGCGCTCGAGTTGCGGCTCGCCAGTGGCAATGATCTGCTGTTCGAGGTCGAACAGGGTCTGGGCGCGCTCGGGCGTCGTCAGGTCGAAATCGGTCTTGCCGATCATGTCCTGCGGATTGGCAAAGCCGTTGAAGGCTGCGACGGCCCGGTTGACCACGGCAAAGCGGCTGTGGCGATCCTTGACATAGGTATAGTCCGGCGCCTGGTTCATCGCGGCCAGCAGCAGGTCGCGCTCGGCCGCCAGCCGCCGCGCCTGCATCACCACGAGGCCGCCGATGATGGTGCCGATCAGGTTCAACAGGCCGGTGGGCAGGATGTAATTGACGAAACTATCGAGCCGCGACGGCGCCGGCACGGCAAAGATGACGGAGCCGATCATCAGCGCCACGGCGAGCCCGAGTGTCAGCACCTGCCGGGCCGACGTATCGCGCCGGCGAAACAGCAGGCGCCAGATCAGGCCGAGCATGATGGAGCCAGCCATCAGCAGCAGGCCGGCAATCATGCCCGCGCCGGCCATATGCACGCGCCAGCTCATCGCCAATGCACTGGTGAGGAGGGCCGCCAGCGGGCCGCCACAGAAGGCGGCAATGGCCAGCAGCGACAGGCGCAGGTCGATGAAATAGCCATTGTCGATTTCGGCGGCCATCAGCATGGAGGCAATGGCGCCCAGACCCATGGCGAGACCAAACAGGGCACTGCGGACGACGCCGGGCACGCTGCGCAGCCAGTAGCGCGCATGCCCCCATCCGAGCACGAACAGAGCAACGACGGCGAGGTTGCCGGCCAGCATCTGCCACGGTGACGTCACGATGCCTCCATAGGCCAGTCAGGGAGAGATCCCCCTTAGGGTATACCACCTAAGAGTTTGTCATTCCTGAATCGCCCACGGGCATTGCCACCCATTGCGGCAACACTTGGCTCAGCTAGCTGCGGAGGCCAGGCGCTTCCTGCCCGGTCGACTGCACATATTCGGTATAGCCGCCGCCATAGACATGCACGCCCTCGGGCGTCAGCTCCAGCACGCGATTGCTGAGCGCCGCGAGGAAATGGCGATCATGGCTGACGAACAGCATGGTGCCCTCATAGGCGCTGAGCGCGGTGATCAGCATTTCCTTGGTGGCGATGTCGAGATGGTTGGTCGGCTCGTCGAGCACCAGAAAGTTCGGCGGATCGAACAGCATCATGGCCATGACCAGCCGCGCCTTTTCGCCACCCGACAGCACGCGGCACTTCTTCTCGATATCGTCGCCGGTGAAGCCGAAGGCCCCCGCCAACGCCCGCAGCGGCGCCTGGCCCGCCTGCGGGAACGAGCTCTCAAGCTGCTGGAATACCGTCAGATCGCCTTCCAGCACGTCCATTGCATGCTGGGCGAAATAGGCCATCTTGACCGAAGGCCCGCGGCTCACCGTGCCGGCATCGGGATCGGCCGTGCCGGTCACCAGCTTGAGCAGCGTCGACTTGCCGGCGCCATTGACGCCCATGATGCACCAGCGCTCCTTGCGCCGCACATGAAAGTCCAGCCCGTCATAGATCGACCGGCTGCCATAGCTCTTGGACACACCCTTGAGCAGGGCAACATCCTCGCCCGAACGCGGCGCCTGGCGGAATTCGAATTCCACCGTCTGGCGGCGCTTGGGCGGCTCGACGCGGTCGATCTTGTCGAGCTTCTTCACCCGGCTCTGCACCTGCGCGGCATGGCTGGCGCGCGCCTTGAAGCGGGCGATGAAGTCCAGCTCCTTGGCCAGCATCGCCTGCTGCCGCTCGAACTGCGCCTGCTGGTTCTTCTCGGCAATGGCGCGCTGCTGCTGGTAGAATTCGTAGTTGCCCGAATAGGTGGTCAATGAACCCGCGTCGATCTCGACGATCTTGGTGCAGATGCGGTTCATGAATTCGCGGTCATGGCTGGTCATGAACAGCGCGCCGGAATAATTCTGCAGGAAGTCTTCCAGCCAGATCAGGCTTTCGAGGTCGAGATGGTTGCTCGGCTCGTCGAGCAGCAGCGCATCGGGGCGCATGAGCAGGATGCGGGCCAAGGCCACGCGCATCTTCCAGCCGCCCGACAGCTTGCCAACATCGCCGTCCATCATCTCCTGCGAGAAGCCGAGGCCATCCAGCACTTCGCGGGCGCGGCCATCCAGCGAATAGCCGTCGAGCTCCTCGAACTGGTGCTGCACCTCGCCATAGCGCTCGATGATGGCGTCCATTTCGTCGGCCTTGTCGGGATCGCCCATGTCGGCTTCGAGCGCCCGCATTTCGGTGATCAGCGCCGAGACCGGGCCGGCGCCATCCATCACTTCGGCCACGACGCTGCGGCCTTCCATTTCGCCGACATCCTGGCTGAAATAGCCAATGGTCAAGCCGCGCTCCATCGAGACCTGGCCTTCGTCGGGCTGCTCCTCGCCAGTGATCATGCGGAACAAGGTGGTCTTGCCGGCGCCATTGGGACCGACCAGACCGATCTTTTCGCCCTTCTGCAACACGGCCGATGCGTCGATGAAGACGATCTGCTTGCCGTTCTGTTTGCCGATGCTTTCGAGACGGATCATGCGCGTAAAACCCTTTGCGCCAACGGGGCGCCATTTGCCCGCCCCTAAAGCATCCGGGGCGCGAAGGCGCAAGCGCTGCGGCGACACAGGACCTATGCTTTCACCCAAGAGGGAGCGCCGTACGGCGCCGTTTTTCGCTATTTACATATAATAGTACTTTATGTAGCGTCCCCTTATTGCCGACGGTGAACACGCCGCGGCGATCACATTGGGAGGACATCGTGACCATCATTTCCAAGCTTGCCATCGCGGCAAGCCTCGCTACCGCTTTGACATCTGTCGCCGTAGCCCAGGACAATCTCAACGGCCTCGTCGTGGGCTTTTCCCAGATCGGTTCGGAATCCGGCTGGCGCGCTGCCGAAACCTCGGTGACCAAGCAGCAGGCCGAGGAACGCGGCATCGACCTCAAGTTTGCCGATGCCCAGCAGAAGCAGGAAAACCAGATCAAGGCGATCCGCGGCTTCATCGCCCAGGGCGTCGACGCCATCCTCGTGGCCCCCGTGGTCGCCACCGGCTGGGAAGACGTGCTCACCGAAGCCAAGGAAGCCGAAATCCCCGTCATGCTGCTCGACCGCGGCGTTGATGCGCCGGAAGACCTTTATCTGACTTCGGTCGCCTCCGATCAGGTGCTCGAAGGCCGCGTGGCCGGCGAATGGCTGGTCAAGGAAGTCGGCGATGCCGATTGCAAGATCGTCGAGCTGCAGGGCACCGTCGGCTCGACCCCGGCGATCAACCGCAAGCAGGGTTTCGAAGAAGCCATTGCCGGCCATGCCAACCTGACCATCGCCCGCAGCCAGACCGGTGATTTCACCCGCGCCAAGGGCAAGGAAGTCATGGAAGGCTTCATCAAGGCCGAAAACGGCGGCGCCGATATCTGCGCGGTCTATGCCCACAATGACGACATGGCCGTAGGCGCCATCCAGGCCATCAAGGACGCCGGTCTCAAGCCCGGCACCGACATCAAGGTGGTTTCGATCGACGGCGTGCCGGATATCTTTGCCGCCATGGTCGCCGGCGAAGCCAATGCCACCGTGGAACTGACCCCCAACATGGCCGGTCCCGCCTTCGATGCCCTCTCGGCCTTCCTCGCCGATGGCACCGCACCCGAAAAGTTCATCATCACCGAGTCCAAGCTCTATACCCCGGCCGACAATCCGCAGGGCGAATACGACACCCGCAAGGGCCTGGGCTACTAAGACTCGGACGATAACCACCTCTCCCAACGGAGGGCTGGGGAGGGGTAGTTTGGCGTCCACCAAACCACCCCTCCCTCGATCCTCACTTAAGGGAAGTGACAGTTTATCTGAGATGCTTTCGCACCCACGATGTCATCCCGGCCTTGAGCCGGGATCCATCCCGAGATCGTGCCACAGCCGCAAGGTGGTTCGATCTGGCGGCAGGGTGACATCGTGGGTGTGGGGCCATCAGTTAGAAAAGACGACAGGGAGTTAGGCATGGCCGATGATCACTACGTGCTCGAAGCACGCGGCGTGATGAAGATTTTCGGCAATCATGTCGCGCTCGACAACGTCGATTTCGGCCTCAAAGCCGGCGAAGTGCATGCCCTGCTCGGCGAAAATGGCGCCGGCAAATCCACCCTGATCAAAATCCTGACCGGTGCCTACCAGCCCGATGGCGGCGGCATCTATGTCGATGGCCAGCAAGTCTCGCTCGACAATCCCCTCCATGCCCAGACCTTCGGCATCGGCACGGTCTATCAGGAGGTCAATCTGCTGCCCAATCGCTCGGTGGCGGAAAACCTCTTCCTCGGTCACCAGCCGCTACGCTGGGGCTTTGTCGACTTCCGCAAGATGGAGGCCGACGCCAAGACCATCCTCGCCAAATATGACCTGCATATCGATCCATCCAGCGAACTCGGCACCCATTCGGTCGCCGTGCAGCAGATCGTCGCGATCGCCCGCGCCGTGCAGCTCTCGGGCAAGGTGCTGATCCTTGACGAACCCACGGCCAGCCTTGATCGCAACGAGGTCGAACGCCTGTTCGAAGTGGTGCGCGGCCTCAAGGCGCGCGGCCTTGCCATCATCTTCATCACCCATTTCCTCGACCAGGTCTTTGCCATTTCCGACCGCGTCACCGTGCTGCGCAACGGCAAGCTGATCGACACCCGCCCACTTGATGCCTTGAGCCGCACCGACGTGGTGCGCCTGATGCTGGGCAAGGACATTGCCTTTTCCGGCGCCACTGATGTCGAGCCCAGCGAGACGCCCAACGAAGTGCTGCTCACCTTCAAGGGCTATGGCCGCAAGCGCAGCGTGCTGCCGTTTGACCTGACCATCCACAAGGGCGAAGTGGTCGGCGTCGCGGGCCTGCTCGGCTCGGGGCGCACCGAAGTCGCTCGCATCATGTTCGGCGCCGATCCGGCCGATCAGGGCACCGTCTCGGTCAATGGCCAGCCCAGCGCCATCCGCAAGACCACCGACGCCATCAAGCATGGCTTCGGCTTCTGCCCCGAGGACCGCAAGGCCGAAGGCATTCTCGGCGACCTATCGGTGCGCGAAAACATCGTCATCGCGCTGCAGGGCAAGCTCGGCTGGTTCAAGGCGCTCAACCGCGACGAACAGCTCGAGATTGCCGGGCGCTTTGGCGAGGCCATGGATATCCGTGCCGCCTCGCTCGACATGCCGGTGAAACTCCTCTCCGGCGGCAACCAGCAGAAGGTCATCCTGTCGCGCTGGCTGGCCACCGATCCGGCCTTTCTCATTCTCGACGAGCCGACCCGCGGCATCGACGTCGGCGCCCATGCCGAAATCGTCCGCACCATCAACCGCCTGCGCGACGAGGGCATGGCCATGCTGGTCATTTCCTCCGAGCTCGACGAAGTGGTGGCCTATTCCTCCCGTATCGTCGTGATGCGCGACCGCGAAATGGTCGCCGAACTGCGCGGCAAGAACATCAATCCCGGCGTCATCGTCCAGGCGATCGCCAATAACCCCGACGAGGCTGTCGCATGAAGCGGCTCCATCTCGAACGCCTCGCCAATCCGCAGCTGCTGGCTCTAGCCGCCGTGCTGCTGATCAACTGGGCGCTGTTCCCCAATTTCTTCCGTATCACCTGGCAGGACGGGAGGCTGTTCGGCAGCGCCATCGACGTGCTCAACCGCGGCGCGCCGGTGGCTATCCTCGCCATCGGCATGACCGGCGTCATCGCCACCAAGGGCGTCGATCTTTCGGTCGGCGCCATCATGGCAGTCTGCGGCGCGGTGGCGGCGACCATGGTCGTGGCCGGTTATCCGACCCCGGTGGCCGTCATCGCCGCGCTTGCCGTGGGCCTGGCCTGCGGATTGTGGAACGGCTTTCTCGTCGCCGTGCTGGATATCCAGCCGATCATCGCCACCCTCGTCCTGATGGTGGCCGGTCGCGGCATCGCCCAGCTGATCACCGAGGGCTATATCGTCACCTTCAACGATCCCGCCCTGATCTTTATCGGCACCGGCTCGGTGCTGGGCTTTCCCATGGCGGCAGTGATCGCCCTGGTGCTGATGATCCTCGTGACCCTCGTGGTCAAGCGCACCGCCATTGGCCTGTTCATCCAGGCCATCGGCGTCAATCGCGCCGCCGCCTCGCTGGCCGGCATCCATAGCCGCATGCTGCTGATGCTGGTCTATGCCACCAGTGGCTTCTGCGCCGCCATTGCCGGCATTATCGTCGCTGCCGATATTCGCGGCGCCGATGCCAACAATTCCGGCCTCTGGCTCGAACTCGACGCCATCCTCGCCGTGGTCATCGGCGGCACTTCGCTGCTCGGCGGAAAGTTCTCCATCCCGCTGGCCGTGGTCGGCGCCATCATCATCCAGGCGATGAACACCGGCATTCTGGTCTCGGGCTTCCGGCCCGAATTCAACCTCATCGTCAAGGCCGGCATGATCATCCTGATCCTCATGCTGCAAAGCCCGCTGCTCGGCCACGCCGCCGGCTTCTTCAAGCGCGACAACAAGCGGGTGGTCTCCAAATGAAGCGTAGTCTCCGCCCGCTGGCCGCCACTGCCGTCATCTTCATCATCGCCTATGCGCTGAGTGTCTTCCAGTTTCCGGGCATGCTCTCGACCCGCGTGCTCGGCAATTTCCTCACCGACAATGCCTTCCTCGGCATTGCCGCCGTCGGCATGACCTTCGTCATCATCTCGGGCGGCATCGACCTCTCGGTCGGCGCGGTGATCGGCTTCACCGGCGTCTTGGTGGCCGTTTTGATCTCCTGGCTGGGCTTTCACCCGCTGGTCGCCTTCGTCATCGCGCTCGGAGTCGCGGCCCTGTTTGGCGCGGCCATGGGCCTGACCATCCATTATTTGCAGGTGCCGAGCTTCATCGTGACGCTGGCCGGCATGTTCCTCGCCCGCGGCGGTGCCTCGGTCATCACCCAGGATTCCGTGCCGATCAACCACGAGTTCTACGGCATGATTTCCGACCTGATCATCCGCCTGCCCGGCGGTGGCCGGCTCAGCTTCATCGGCCTGCTGATGGTCTTCATTTTCCTCGTCGGCGCTCTGCTGGCGCACCGCACCCGCTTTGGTTCCTATGTCTATGCCCTGGGCGGCAATCCCATCTCGGCCTCGCTGATGGGCGTGCCCGTGGCGCGCACCACGGTGCAGATTTACATGCTGTCGAGCACACTTGCCGCATTGTCGGGCATCGTCTTTTCGCTCTACACCTCGGCCGGTTATCCGCTGGCGGCGGTGGGCGTCGAGCTCGATGCCATCAGCGCGGTGGTGATCGGCGGAACCCTGCTTACCGGCGGCTATGGCTTCGTGCTCGGCACTTTCGTCGGCGTCATGCTGCTGGGCCTCGTACAGACCTACATCATCTTCGACGGCACGCTGTCGAGCTGGTGGACCAAGATCGTCATCGGCGTGCTGCTCTTCCTGTTCATCGTCCTGCAACGCATCATTTTTGCCGCCTCCGCCCCCGGAGAAGAGAAGCCCGAGAAAGCCTAGTATGATCGAAGCCGGCAGCCTTATTCGCTCCCTTTCCGGGCGACCCGCTGCGCGCAATTTCCATACCTTCGTGATCAACGAAATCGGTCTGGGCATTGTCACCGGCAAGTTTGCCGTCGGCTCGATCCTGGCCAGCGACGCGGTGATGATGGAGACCTATGGCGTCTCCCGCACCGTGCTGCGCGAGGCGCTAAAAACCCTCGAAGCCAAAGGCCTGGTCGAAGCCCGTCCCAAGGTCGGCACCCGCGTCTCGCCCACCAGCCGCTGGAGCCTGTTTGATCCGCAAGTTCTCTCCTGGCACTATTACGCCAAGCCCGACCGGCGCTTTTACGAAAGCCTGTTCGACACCCGCCGGGCCCTCGAAACCCGCGCGGCGGCCTTGGCAGCACAGCGCCGCACGGCGGAAAACATCCGCGTCATGAAATATTGGCTGCACCAGATGGACTCGGCCAATGGCGATCTGGAAAACCACGGCATTGCCGCGCTGGAAATCCACCGCACCCTGGCCGACACATCGGGCAATCCGATGATGCGCTCGGTCACCGGCATTGTCGAACTGACGCTGGCCCTGGCGCTGCGCGAGTCCGGCAAGGCCGGCGCTGAACCCTATCTGCGCGCCTCGCTCGACACGCTGACCTCGCTGGTCCAGGCGATCGGCGAGCTGGATTCCAACGCGGCGACGCGCTGTGTCGAACAGGTCATCGATCTCGATCAGGCTTGTGCGATGATGGCGCTAAGCTAGCAAACCAGCCCTGCCGGAACGAAGCGCCGCGCCTGTCGTTGCGCTGGCATGTCCAGCACCCCAAGCTTCCGCGCCACCTATCGTCTCCAGCTCAACCGGGATTTCACCTTCGCCCATGCAGAGGCGCTGATCCCCTATCTCAGCGATCTCGGCATCAGCCACGTCTACCTCTCGCCCATCCTGATGGCGCGACCGGGCAGCACGCATGGCTATGACACGGTGGACCATGCAAGGATCAATCCAGAGCTCGGCAATCTGGCTGCATTCCGTAGTCTTGCAGCACGAATGCAGGCTGCAAACATGGGTTTGCTTGTCGATTTCGTCCCCAATCACATGGGCGTCGGCGGCGCGCATAATGGGCTTTGGCTCGACGTGCTCAAGCACGGTCAGGACAGCAAATATGCCGAGTGGTTCGACATCGACTGGAGCAGAAAGCTGCTCGTCCCCTTCCTCGGTAAGACCTATGCCGAAGCCTTGGCCGCCGGCGACATCGTGCTCAAATCCGACAGCGACGGCTTCGCCATCTGGGCCAACGACAACGAAAAACTGCCCCTCCGCCCCGAAGATGAGCGGACTTTGAACGATCATTACGGCACCCCGGAAGCCGCCATCGCGGCCCTCACAGGCTCCGCTCTCGACGCCCTGATCCAACGCCAGCATTGGCGCCTGGCCCATCACGCTGTGGCCGCCGACGAGATCAACTACCGGCGTTTTTTCATCAATTCCGACCTCGGCGGCATTCGCATCGACCGTCCGGATGTGTTCGATCATGCGCATCAACTGATCTTCCAGCTGGTCGAGGAAGGCCTGATCCAGGGCCTGCGCATCGATCATGTCGACGGCCTGCTCGATCCCAAGGGCTATGTCGAAACCCTGCAGGCCAAGACGCCCAGGCCGATCTATCTGCTGATCGAGAAAATCCTCGCGCCTCATGAGCGCCTGCGGCCCGATTGGCCGGTCGATGGTACCACCGGCTATGAATTCGGCGCCCAACTGACCCGATTGCTGGTGCCCGCGACAGCCGAGACGGCGCTCAGCGCGACCTACGAAGACTTCGTCGGTCCGGTGCTGGCGCCGCAGGATCAGGAATATCTCTGCAAACTCAGGGTGATGGACAATGAATTGGCGGCCGAACTGTCGGCGCTCGCCAAGCATCTGTCGGCCGTGGCCTGGTCGCATGGCGAAACGCACGACCTCACCGAAAACGGCCTGCGCAAGGCGATCCGCGAAGTCATCGCCCATCTGACCGTCTATCGCACCTATATCGACGACAGCGGCGCCACGCCCCGCGATCGCCGTGAAATCGGCCTCGCGCTCGCCAAGGCCCGCCGCGCCAAGCCGCATTTCACCCCGGCGCTGTTCGACTTCATCGAGGAATTGCTCGGTGGTCATCTTGGCGCCGAATATGACCCGCGGCTGATCCGCACCGCCATTGGCAAATTCCAGCAATATTCCGGTCCGGTCATGGCCAAGGGACTGGAAGACACGGCGCTCTATCGCCACCACCGCCTGATCGCGCTCAACGAAGTCGGCGCCCATCCCGAGCGTTTCTCCATCAGCGTCGCCGCCTTCCAAGACGCCAACCAGCGGCGCCTTGCCGATAGCCCCGACGCCATGCTGACTACTTCCACGCATGACACCAAGCGCGGTGAAGACCTGCGCGCCATTGTCGGCGCCATTGCTGAGCATCCGGCGGAGTGGGACCGCGCCGTCAAAGCCTGGCGCGACATGTTGCCGGCCGAAGCCATCCACGCCAATGACCTCTACCTGTTTTTCCAGCTCCTGCTCGGCGGCTGGCCGGCCTTTGGCGAACCCGAAGACTTTGCCACCCGCATCAAGGGCGCCATGGAAAAATCCCTGCGCGAGGCCCGCGAGCACACGGACTGGGGCGTCAACAACACCGGTTACGAAAGCCGCGTCGCCGACTTCATCGATGCGGCGCTAAGCAATTCCGCCTTCATGGCCCGCTTCCAGCAGGACCGCGAACCCTTCCTCGCAACCGGCCTGCGCAAGGGCCTGGTTCAGGCTGCGCTCAAGCTGACCGTGCCGGGCATGCCCGATACCTATCGCGGCGCCGAGGACTGGGAGCAAAGCTTCGTCGACCCCGACAACCGCCGCCCGGTGGATTTCGTCGCATTGGCGCAGCGCCTTGCTAATCCGCAGGGCTCGCGCGACGACAAGCTGATCCTGACGCAAAAACTGCTGCAGCTCCGCCAGCGCTTCCCGGACCTCTTCGCCCGCGGCAGCTGCCAACCGCTCGACGCCGCCCCCGGCACGATCGCTTTCCAGCGAGAATATGGCGGCAACGCCCTGCTGGTCGTGGCCAATCTGGCGGCCAACGGTCCCATGACTCTGCCGCCAAACCTTGGCGACTGGACCGATGTACTGGCCGATACCAATGGCTCTGACGCACTGCGCACGCTGTTTGTCGGATACCGCCAGAACTAACGCTTTGGCACCTTGGAATATGCGCGCTGGTGTGGTCGGATCGCTGCCGACCACCGGACAAGTATTGCCATGCAGAAAATCATCGCCGAACTCGAAGACAAGCGCGCCCAGGCGCGGCTCGGCGGTGGCCAGAAACGCATCGACACCCAGCATGGCAAAGGCAAGCTGACGGCGCGAGAACGGCTCGACGTGCTGCTCGATCCAGGTTCTTTCGAAGAATACGACATGTTCGTCACCCATCGCGCGGTGGATTTCGGCATGGCCGATACCATCATCCCCGGCGATGGCGTCGTCACCGGCTGGGGCACGATCGAAGGCCGGCTGGTCTACGTGTTTTCGCAAGATTTCACCGTGTTCGGCGGCTCGCTCAGCGAAACCCATGCCAAGAAAATCTGCAAGATCATGGACCTGGCGCTGCAGAATGGCGCGCCGGTGATCGGGCTCAATGATAGCGGGGGCGCCCGCATCCAGGAGGGCGTCGCCTCGCTTGGCGGCTATGCCGATGTGTTCTGGCGCAATGTGCAGGCCTCCGGCGCCGTGCCGCAGATTTCTGTAATCATGGGCCCCTGCGCCGGCGGAGCGGTCTATTCGCCCGCGATGACCGACTTCATCTATATGGTCAAAGACACGAGCTACATGTTCGTCACCGGGCCGGATGTGGTGAAGACAGTCACCAATGAAAGCGTCACCCAGGAAGAACTCGGGGGCGCCTCGACGCACACGAAAATCTCCTCAGTGGCCGATGCCGCCTTCGACAATGACATCGAGACCCTGCTCGAAGTGCGGCGCCTGTTCGCCTATCTGCCGCTGGCCGCCGGGCAGAAGCCGCCGCGCCTGCCGACGCTTGATCCGGTCGACCGCCGCGATGACAGCCTCGACACCATCATCCCCGACAGCGCCAGCAAGCCCTATGACATGCGCGAGGTGGTGGAAAAGGTGGCCGACGAGGGCGAGTTCCTCGAAATCCAGAAGGACCACGCCGGCAATATCCTCTGCGGCTTTATCCGGCTCGACGGCCACACCGTCGGCGTCGTCGCCAACCAGCCGCTGGTGCTGGCCGGCTGTCTCGACATCAATGCCTCAAAGAAAGCCGCGCGCTTCATCCGCTTCTGCGACAGCTTTGAAATCCCCATCCTGACCTTTGTCGACGTGCCCGGCTTCCTGCCCGGCGTGGCGCAGGAATATGGCGGTATCATCAAGCATGGCGCCAAGCTGCTGTTCGCCTATGCCGAAGCCACCGTGCCGCTAGTCACCGTCATCACGCGCAAGGCCTATGGCGGCGCCTATGACGTGATGGCGAGCAAGCATATCAAGGCCGACGTCAACTACGCCTGGCCCTCGGCCGAAATCGCCGTGATGGGGGCCAAGGGCGCCACGGAAATCCTCTACCGCTCCGAACTGGGCGACAAGGACAAGATCGCCCAGCGCACCGCCGATTACGAAGCGCGGTTTGCCAATCCCTTTGTCGCGGCGGAGCGCGGCTTCATCGACGACGTGATCATGCCGCATGGCACGCGGCGCCGGGTGATCCGGGCGTTCTCGACGCTGCGCCACAAGAGCGTGCAAATGCCCAAGAAGAAGCACGACAATATTCCGCTGTGAGGAGAGATAGCGTGATCACCAAACTCCTCATCGCCAATCGCGGCGAGATTGCCTGTCGAGTCATCAAGACGGCCAGGAAAATGGGCATTGCCACCGTAGCGGTCTATTCCGACGCCGACCGCGAGGCGCTGCATGTGCGGATGGCTGACGAGGCGGTGCATATTGGGGCGCCGCCGGCCAAGGATTCCTATCTGCAGATCGACAGGATCATTGCGGCCTGCCAGCAGACTGGGGCGCAGGCGGTGCATCCGGGCTATGGTTTTCTCAGCGAAAACTCCAAGTTTGCCGAGGCGCTGGAGGCGGCCGGGATCATTTTTGTCGGCCCGCCGGTCAAAGCCATCGAGGCGATGGGCGACAAGATCACGTCCAAGAAGTTGGCGGCGGCGGCCGGTGTATCGACCGTGCCTGGCCACATGGGGCTGATTGCCGATGCCGACGAGGCGGTGAAAATCAGCCAGTCGGTCGGCTATCCGGTGATGATCAAGGCCTCGGCGGGCGGTGGCGGCAAGGGTATGCGCATTGCCTGGAACGATGCCGAGGCGCGCGAGGGTTTCGAGCGCAGCAAGTCCGAGGCCGCATCCAGCTTTGGCGATGATCGCATCTTCATCGAGAAATTCGTCACCGAGCCGCGCCATATCGAGATCCAGCTGATCGGCGACCAGCACGGCAACGTGCTCTATCTCAACGAGCGCGAATGCTCGATCCAGCGCCGCAACCAGAAGGTCATCGAGGAGGCGCCGAGCCCCTTTCTGGATGAAGCCACCCGCAAAGCCATGGGCGAGCAGTCGGTCGCGCTGGCCAAGGCGGTTGGCTATACCTCGGCCGGCACGGTGGAATTCATCGTCGACGGCGAGCGCAATTTCTATTTCCTCGAGATGAATACGCGGCTGCAAGTGGAACATCCGGTGACCGAGTTGATCACCGGGCTGGACCTGGTGGAGCTGATGCTGCGTGTCGCCAATGGCGAAAAACTGGCGCTGACGCAGGCCGAGGTGCAGCGAAAGGGCTGGGCCATCGAGAGCCGGCTTTATGCCGAGGACCCTTATCGCAATTTCCTGCCCTCGACCGGCCGGCTGAGCCGCTACCGGCCGCCGGCGGAAAGCGCGTCCGAAAAGCTGGCCGTGCGCAATGACACTGGCGTCTTCGAAGGCGGCGAGATTTCCACCTTCTACGATCCGATGATCGCAAAGCTCTGCACTTGGGCACCGACGCGGCTCGAGGCGATCGACGCCATGGCTGAGGCGCTGGATAGTTTTGAAGTAGAAGGCGTCGGCAACAACCTGCCGTTCCTCTCGACCGTGATGGACCAGGACCGCTTCCGCGAAGGGCAGCTGACCACCGGCTATATCGCCGAGGAATTTCCCGAGGGCTTTTCCGGCGCCGAATTGCCGCGCGGCCGGCTGATCGAGGTGGCCTCGGCCGCCGCGATGATGCGGTTGGTGCAGGAGGATCGCAAGGGTCTCGTGGCGCATGCGCCGCTGGTCTCGACCTCAGAACTCTATGGCGAATATGTCGTGGTGATCGCGGGCGAACATATCCCAGTGACCCTGCATCGGCTCGATCCGGCTGGGCGTTGGGAACTGAACCTGTTCGACACCGCGCTCACCGCTCAGGGTTTTGCCTGGCAGCCGGGTGAGACTCTGGCCAGCGTGACCTGGTCGACCGGCGAGACCTCGGTGCTCAAGGTCAATGCCACGACGGCCGGCTTCCGCATCCGCTATCGCGGCGCCGATCTCAAGGTCATGGTGGTCCGGCCGCATGTCGCGGCCTTGCTGGGGCATATGCCGGTGAAAGTGCCGCCCGACATGAGCCGCTTCCTGCTTTGCCCCATGCCGGGGCAGGTGGTGCGGATCGATGTCAGCGAAGGCGATGTGGTGGAGGATGGCCAGACGCTGGCCATTGTCGAAGCCATGAAGATGGAAAATGTGCTGAAGGCCGAAAAGCGCGCTCGCGTGAGCAAGGTGCATGCCGTGGCTGGCGCCGTGCTGGCGGTGGATGCGGTGATCCTCGAATTCGAGGCGGTGTGATGAGCAACAGCTTCGCCCATTGGGCCAAACTGGCCCAAAAGGAACTCCGCGACACGCCCCTGTCATCGCTCGACCGCGACTATGGCGGCATCCCGGTCAAACCCGTCTACTTCGGCGAGGGCGCGGCAACCCCCGGCGTGGAACCCTTCACCCGCGGCGTGCGGGCGACCATGTATGCCAACCGGCCCTGGACGATCCGGCAATATGCCGGCTTCTCGACGGCGCGGGAAAGCAATGCCTTCTATCGGCAGGCTCTGGAAAAGGGGCAGAAGGGCCTCTCGGTTGCCTTCGATCTGGCGACCCATCGGGGCTATGACAGCGACCATCCCCGCGTCATCGGCGATGTCGGCAAGGCGGGTGTGGCGATCGACTCTGTCGAAGACATGAAAGTGCTGTTCGACGGCATTCCGCTCGATCAGATGAGCGTCTCGATGACCATGAATGGCGCGGTGATCCCGGTGCTGGCCATGTTCATCGTCGCGGCGGAAGAGCAGGGCGTCAGCCAGGACAAGCTCGACGGCACCATCCAGAACGACATCCTCAAGGAGTTCATGGTCCGCAACACCTATATCTACCCGCCCGAGCCGAGCATGCGCATCGTCGGCGACATCATCGCCCATACCGCGCGGCATATGCCGAAATTCAACTCGATCTCCATCTCGGGCTATCACATGCACGAGGCCGGGGCGACGGCGGTGCAGGAGCTGGCCTATACGCTGGCCGATGGCATGGAATATGTCCGCGCTGCACAGGCGCGCGGGCTCGATATCGATGTCTTTGCCGGGCGGCTGAGCTTCTTTTTCGGCATTGGCATGAACTTCTTTTTGGAAGTCTCCAAGCTCCGCGCGGCGCGTCAGCTGTGGAGCGAGATCATGACCGGGCTGGGCGCAAAGGATGCGCGCAGCAAAATGCTCCGCACCCATTGCCAGACCTCGGGCGTCTCGCTGACCGAGCAGGACCCGCACAACAATATCGTCCGCACCACCATCGAGGCTTTGGCCGCGACGCTGGGCGGGACGCAGAGCCTCCACACCAACAGCTTCGACGAAGCCATCGCGCTGCCGACTGAATTTTCCAGCCGCATTGCACGCAATACGCAGCTGATCCTCCAGCATGAAAGCCGCATCACCGACGTGGTCGATCCGCTGGGCGGCTCATACTATGTCGAGGCGCTGACGGCGCAACTTGTGGCGGAAGCCAAGGCGCTGATCGGTGAGGCCGAACTGGCCGGTGGCATGACCCGGGCAGTGCAGTCCGGCGGGCCCAAGCTCGAGATCGAAAAGGCGGCGGCGCAGCGCCAGGCGCGGGTCGATCGCGGCGAGGATGTCATTGTCGGCGTCAATCGCTACCGGCTCGATGTGGAAGACCCAATCGAAGTGCGCGACATCGACAATGCGAAAGTGCGGCTGGAACAGGTGGCACAATTGCAGCGCATCCGCGCCAGCCGCGACGAGGCCAAATGCCAGTCCATGCTGTCGGCCTTGCGCGAATATGCGGCCAAGGACGAGGGCAATCTGCTCGAGGCGGCCATCGAAGCCGCCCGGGCGCGGGCGACCCTGGGCGAGATTTCCTCGGCCATGGAAGACGTCTTTGGCCGCCATGCGGCGATCACCCGCGTCATCTCCGGCGTCTATGCGGATGGTTACGGCGACGATCCGGAATTTGTCGCCATCGCTGGGCGGATCGAGAGCTTCAAGGCGGCCCGGGGCCGCGCGCCGTCGATCTTCATCGCCAAGATGGGGCAGGACGGTCACGACCGCGGCGCCAAGGTGATCGCCTCGGCCTTCGCCGATCTCGGCTTCACCGTCCATATGGGCGACCTGTTCGAGACGGCGCCGGAAGTGGCGGCGCATGTCGATGCGCTCAAGGTCGATGCGGTGGGCGTCTCCTCGCTGGCGGCGGGGCACAAGACGCTGGTGCCGGAATTGATCCATGCATTGTGGGATCGCGAATTGGGCGACGTGACCGTCATCGTCGGCGGCGTCATTCCCGAGCAGGATTATGACTTCCTCTATGATGCGGGTGTCGCCGGGATTTTCGGTCCCGGCACCAATGTGCTGAGCGCCGCCTTTTCGGTGCTTAACGAGATCGAGGGAAGGCTCTCCAATCGATGATCGGCCGCCTCAATCACATCGCCATCGCCGTGCCGGATTTGGCCACAGCTGCCGCGAAATATCGCGACCTGCTGGGTGCCCATGTCGGCCAGCCAATCGTCTTGCCCGAGCATGGGGTGACGGTGGTGTTCATCGACACCGGCAATTCCAAGGTGGAACTGCTGGAGCCGCTGGGCGCGGGCTCGCCGATTGCGGTTTTCCTGGCCAAGAACCCGGCAGGCGGCATGCATCACATCTGCTTTGAAGTGCCCGACATTCTTGCCGCCGCAGCGATGCTGACCGCCAGCGGCGCGCGGGTGCTGGGCGATGGAAAGCCCAAGACCGGGGCGCATGGGCTGCCGGTGCTGTTCCTGCATCCCAAGGACTTTGACGGCACGCTGATCGAGCTGGAGCAGGTGGCCAGCTAAGCCGTCGGCGTCCACGGTTGCATCTGCAGCACATTGCCGCCGAGCTTCGCAAAGGCGCGCTGGCGGCAGGAGAAGACCAGGATTTGCTGCTCGCGCGCCTGCTGGTGCAGCGCATTGAACATGCGCTCGATGCGGTCGTCGTCGGAATAGACCAGAGCATCGTCGAGGATCACCGGCGCCGGCCGGCCATCGCGGGCCAGCAGACTGGCAAAGGCCAGTCGGGTCAGCACTGATAGCTGCTCGCGCATGCCGCCGCTGAGGCGCTCGACCTGTTCGTCCAGCCCGTTGCGCCGCACCGATTGCAGCAGCAGGGTGTCTTCGTCGAACTGGATGGAAATGTCGTCGAACAGCAGGCCGAGCAGCGGCAGCAATTCGCTGACCACGGGCTTGAGATAGAGGTCCCGCGCCGACGAGCGGGCAGCAATGAGGCCAGCGCGGAGCCTTGTCAGCACGGCGACTTCGCTTTCGAACCGCGCCACATCGGCACTGGCCTTGGCCAAGGCCTCGTTGGTCTCCTGCCAGACCTCCTCCACTGCGCTATCGGCGCGGGCGGTGATATTGCCATTGAGATCGGCCAGCGTGACGCGCAATTGGCCCGCCTCCTGATCGGCCGCCGCTGCCACCGAGCGCAACCTGCGCAATGTGGCTTCGGCCGCCACCAGATCATGCGCTTTTGGTCGAAGCGCAGCGGCATGGGCTTCGGCGGCAGCGTGTGCCTGTTGTAGGCGTATGCGTGCCTCGGTCAGCGCCGCCTGACGGGCGCCACGTTCGGCCACTGGCCCAAGTTGGCTGTCGAGCGTCGCGATCTCGGCCACAATGACAGCGAGCCGCGCTTCGGCTGCCACGGCCGCCGTGGTGGCCTGTGCCAAGGCCGGCTGTCGCTCGCGGGCAAGGTTTCGTGCCATGTCGATAGTTTGGGCCAGCGTGGCATGAACCACGCGCAATGCGGCCGGATCGCCCTTGAGTACAAGGTCCACCGCACCGAGATCACCCCAGCGGGCAATCTCGGCCTGCAGCGCGGCAAGACCTTGCGGTGCCAGATCGGCGAGCCTTTGGCGGGCCAGATCGAGCGCAGCAGATTTTTGCTGTGCTTCCGCCTGCCGCTGTAGCGCAGCAGCCAAGCTCTCGACGCCAAGCGCGTCCAGCAATTTGTCACGCTTGCCAATCGCCTGCTCGATACCGCGATCGGCTTCAGCCGGACGGTTGGACCGCAGCGTCAGCGCACCAACGCCGGCGATATCCAGCCGCAAGGAATGCGCAAAGCCCACATCGGCACCACCGTCCACAGGCACGCCGCCTGCGGTAATCGTGCCCTCGCCGCCGGCCGCATAGTCCATCCGCAGCGTCGGCAGTGTCGCCTCCTGCGCCGCCCGCAGGCGCACGAGGTCCAGCTCAACCGTCTGCAATTGCGCAATTGCCGCCGGGGCAATGATGAGCACCGCCAAGGCTGCTTCCGCCTGCTCGACGCTGAGCCGCGCCGCCTCGGCTCGCTCAAGCTGACCGCGCAATTGCGCCAGCCTGTCCGCCGCATCCCGCGCCTGCATGGCGGCATCGAGGCGGGTCAGCAGCGCCCGATGCTCGCGCTCCTCGGTCTCGGCCGTCGTTACCGCGGCCAAAGCCTGATCGCTCTCCGCCGCCGCCATGGCCCGCTGGCTCACGGCCTGGTCGCGCCGCGTCTGCGTCTCGACCCGCTGCTGCGCTAGTCTTCCCGCCTGCTCCAGCGCCGCGGTGAACCCAGCCAGATCAGTGGCGGCTTTCTCCGCGTGATGCCGCGCCAATGTCGCCTCGGCTTCTGCCGCCTTCAGCGCCTCGCTATGACTTTTGGCCGCTTCGAAGGCAGCTTCGGCCGCCGCAATCGCATCCTTGCGCCCCTTCTGCTCGTCCGGCTGTTCCAGCTCGGTCAACCGCATGCGGGCCACCCGGCGCTTGTCCAGCGCCTCACGCAAAGTGGTGACTTCGCTCGCCAGCCGCACCTCGTCCGACGCCAGCCGATCGCGCTCCTCAATCGCCCCGGCATAGCGCCCGCCCGCCTTGGGGCGCAGCGTCGCCGTCACCAGCTTGAACAATTCCTCCTCGCAGGCGCTCAGAATTTCCGCCATGCGGCGGCCGCCGGTCAGTGCTTCGACTTCGCCCTGCACGGACGACAGCAGCGTTTCGCGCACGCGCTTGTCGCTTTCCTCGTCGCCCTTGCTGCGCTGTTCGATGCCGGTCATGCCCTGCCGCACCCAGAGCAGGCCGGCCGGCCCGGCCGAGCCGCCGCGGGTCAATTCGCCGATGAAAGCCTCGGCCTCGTCGGCCTGGGCAATTAGCCGCCCCGTACCGAGATCGCGCACCTCCGCTCTTTTGCCGGTGTAAAACTGCTTGGTCAGCCGAAACTGCCCGTCCGCCGCGGCAATATCGGCCTCGACCAGCGGATTGCCGCCGCTATAGGGTTTTAGCAGCTGTACGCTCTTGCCGGCGCTGGTATGCGGCTGAAAGAACAGCGCATGCAGCGCCTCGAAGGCGGTGGATTTGCCATGTTCATTGGCCGCCGTCAGCACATTGACGCCGTCGCCAATGCCCTCGATGGCCACGCCATGCCCACCGAAACGCTTGACGTTATGCAGCCGCAGCGCGGTGAGCTTCATGGCGCAATGGCCTCGCAATAGGTGAACAACCGCACCAGCGCCGCATTGGCTATCTCGCGTTCGGCCTCGGAGCGCGCAGCATCCTGGCTCTCCAGCAGCAGCGCATTGGCTGCATCGCGCAAGGCGCCGCTGCGATCGATCCGGTCGAGATCGGCCGCATCGGCATCGGTGGCCAGCCCGTCGGCGTTCACTTCGAGATGGGCAAAGTCGGGCGCGATCTGGTCGAGCGCCGCCAGCAGGGCCGTGCGCGCCGGCAGTCGCGTCCGGCCATTGGCCATCACCCGAAGCAGGGTCTGGCGCCGATCAACCGCTATCGGCAACAGCGTCTCCAGTGCCATGACACCATCCTCGCCCGACAACAGCTCCAGCGACAGATCGCGCCAGGTAAAGCTCGCCGTCTCGACCGCGCTGACCTGCGGCGGCGCGCCGGCGCCATCCAGCGTCACGAGCAGCGCGCTGCCCGGCCGGTCATGCTTGAAGCGATCCGGCTCGGGTGTGCCGCTATACCAGGTGCGCTCATTGACGGCGATCTGGCCATGCCAGTCGCCCAGCGCCAGATAGTCGAGTCCGGCCAGCGTGGCGCGATTGGGCGCGATGACGTCGGACGCCGCCGTATCCTCGGAAAACTGCTGGATCGCGCCATGGGCGAGGCCGATACGCAGCGTGCCCTCCGGCGTTGCCGCGGAACTCATCCAGTCGGTCAAATCGCGCCCCGGCCGCCGCGCGGTGCAGGGCGCCGGCAACACGGTGATATCAGGCGCAAGGTCGATCGGCGCCGTCGTCACCGCCAGCACCACATTGGCTGGCGCCGCGGCCCGTGCCGCGTCCCAGAGTTGATCGGCCAGCAGGCTGTCGTGATTGCCCGGCAGCATGATCCAGGTCAGGCTGGCATGCCGCCCCATTTCCGCCAGCGCCTGGCGCAGGATGGCCGGGGTCGGCGTTTCGGTATCGAATGTGTCGCCGGCCAGCAGAATGGTGTTGGCACCATTGGCAAGGGCCTGTGCCGCCAGCCTGCCGATGGCGCCGTGCCGCGCCTCGCGCAAGCGGCCACGCAGGTCGTCAGGGAAATTGCCGAAGCGCTTGCCGAGGTGCAAATCAGAGCTGTGCAGGAAACGAAACATGGCTTCACACAGAGCCCAGCGCGCGGGCAATTGCAACTGCATGAAGAGCGTATGCGCTAGCCTGCCCTAGCCGGTGCCCCAATCACCAGCGACGACATCACCTCAAATTCCCGGTTCTGCCGCATGGCATCCAGGTCCCCACCCACCGCATGCCCGGCAAGGGCCACATCGCGCTCGCGGATCAGCTGTTCGATCTCGGACTGGTATTGCGTCACGATGGCGGTCAGCCAGCGGTTGACCAGATAGCTCGGCTTGGCCAGCTGCATGTCGAAGCGCGGCAGCAGCGCAATCGTCGGCTCGGCATCGAGCCAGGCGTCGCCGACCACCCATTGGTTGACCGTGAACAGCCGGTGCAGCCTGCCATAGGCATCGACGCCAATGGCGATCAGGTGATGCACTGGACCCTGCGCGCCCGCGGGGCGGACGAAGCAGTGGAAGTGCCCGTGCTCGACGTCATCGGCCGGCGGCAGGTGGCAGTGGTAATACCACTGCCCACCGCTTTCTGGGTCGAACACGTCGCCGGGCGGATAGTGCTCCCAGGCGGTGACCGGCGCATCGCGCAGGGTTTCGCGCAGCACATTCTCGCCCGACTTGGCGAGCAGCCGCTCGCAAAACGCGGCTTCCTGCGTTGCCCGCTCGCGCTCTGCGTCCATGCCCGCCTCCTATTGCGCCCTTGCCGCGCAGGGATTGACCGCAGCACAGGGTGCACCCGCCGCACAAGGATTGGCCGCCGGGGCCGGTGCCGCAGCGGCACAGGGTGCGCCGGCTGCACAGGGGTTGGCAGCGGCGGCCGGAGCACCGGCGGCGCAAGGGTTTGCCGCGGCTGCGGGAGCACCCGCCGCGCAAGGATTGCTCGCTGCGCAGGGATTGGCCGGCGCCGATGCAGCGCAGGGATTGCCCGCGGCACAGGGGTTGCCTGCAGCGCAGGGGTTGGCTGCCCCGCAAGGGTTAGCAGCCGCGCAAGGGTTGGCCGCAGCAGCAGCGGCGGGAACCGGTGCCGGCGCGCGGGCCGCGCTGGTCACGTGGTCGGCGGCGACGGCGGCAGTGGCGACGAGGGCGGCAGCGCCGAACAGTAGCGTATTACGAGCGCTCATTTGGACTTGAACCCATCGAGACCGAACAGGGGACGGGCGAAAATACCGCCGAGGCTGCCGACGAAAGCCGCGGCGAACCACAGCCAGCCATGCACGCTGCCCGAGGCAATGCCCGAGAACAGCGCGCCGATATTGCAGCCAAAGCTGAGGCGTGCGCCATAGCCCATCAGCACGCCGCCAATCGCCGCGGCGACCAGCGACAGCAGTGGCAGTGCTGCCTTGGGGGCGAACTTGCCGGCCAGACCTGCCGCAAGCGCCGCGCCAAGGATCAGGCCGAAATCCATCACCGAGGTGGAGTCTTCAAGCACGCTGGCCTGCAGGGCCTGGGCCTGGGCTGGCCAGGTCCAGAATTCCCAGCTGGCCACGGGCACGCCGACGGCCTGGGCGATCTTGGCGCCCCAGAGGCCAAAACCATAGGTGATCGACCAGGGATGGCCGGCCACCAGCAGCGTCAGGATATTGAGCCCGGCCAGCGCCAGACCGGCGCCGATCAGTGGCCAGGGACCACGCAAAAAGCGCGTCCAGCCGCGATTGGCTGGGGTCTTGATCACTTCGAGACTGCCATGCGAGCGGCGTTCCACAAAGATGGTGATGGCAGCCACCGCAGCGAGACCGGCGAAGGTCACGACCAGGGCCAGCGGCACGCCGAGGCTGGTGCCGAGGCTGATTGCCGGCAGCGATGGCTGGGTCAGCCAAAAAGGCAGGTGCGCCGTGCCCAGCAGGGCACCGATGATGAAGAAGGCCAGCGTCACTAGCATGCGGCTGCTGCCGCCACCAACGGTGAACAGCGTGCCCGAACCGCAACCGCCGCCCAGCTGCATCCCGAGCCCGAACAGCGCCGCGCCGAACAAGACTGAGACACCAACCGGGGCCGTCGCTCCAGCCAGCGGCATGCCGAAGGGATTGCCCAGCGTCAGCAGCGGAATAAAGGCCAGTGCGGCGACGCCGATCATCAGCATCTGTGCGCGCATGGCATGGCCGCGCTGTTCGACGACAAACCGCCGCCAGCCGCCGGTGAAACCGAAGGAGGCATGATAAAGCGTCAGGCCCATCAGGCTGCCGATCAGGAACAGCGCCGCCTGTCGCAGGTCGACCAACTGCCAGATGGAGAAGGTGCCCAAAGCCAGCGCCAGGCTGGCGAACCAGACCGGGCCGTGATCGAAGGGAATGGGGGCCGGACGCAATTGGCCCGCGGTCGTATCAGTCATCAAATGCCTCGATAAAACGAACTTGCCCGGACTCGACGCCCGGGCAAGCTTCACAATGGGTATTTCAGATCAATCAGTTGGTGACAACCGGGCGGCTCGGATCCGAGGTCCAGTCGGACATCGAACCATCATAGAGGCGCACATTCGGCAGGCCTTCGACTTCCGACAGGCCGAACCAGGCGATGGAAGCGAGGTGGCCGGTGTTGCAGAAGGAGATGAAGCCTTCGCTGTCATTGACGCCGGCAGCCTTGGCCAGCTGGGCGATGACGTCGGCGCTGGCGAAAGCCGGCTTTTCGGCATCATAGAACTTGTCGAAGTTGATGTTGACCGCCGACGGGATGTGGCCCAGCGCCTGAACGGTATTGGTCTTTTCCTGGCCGATGAACTGGGCCACCGAACGGGCGTCGATCAGGTTCACGTCATTGGCGATGGCTTCGTTGACTTCAGCAACTTCAGCGCGCAGTTCCGGGCGGAAGGCGGCGTCAAAGGTCGCGGCAACCGGGGTCACGGCATCGGTCGAGAGTTCGCCATTGGCCTTGGTCCAGGCCGCATAGCCGCCGTCGAGGATCGAGACATTGTCAAAGCCATAGACCTTGAAGGTCCAGTAGACACGGGTGGCGCCACCGAAGTCGGAAGCATTGGCGCCGCCGGTCAGGATCACGACATGGCTGTCATTGGAAACCCCGAGGCCGGAAACCAGCTTTTCGATAGCGTCTTCGGTAGGCAGCAGGCCGGGGACATCGCCGACCTTGGCGCGCCAGCCCGAAGCGGCATAGGGGGCAGCAACGGCGCCGGGGACGTGGCCGGCGGCATAGAGATCGCCGGCATCGGTCGCGTCGCGGATGTCGAGCACGACCAGGCTTGGGTTGCCGAGATGGTCCTTGAGCCAGGCGCTATCGACCAGCGGCTGCTCGGTGAGGCGCTCGGCATGGGCAGCGCCGGTGAACAGCAGTGCGGCGGCCATGGCGGCGCCAGCGAGGGTGAGACGCATGGAAAACTCCTTGAGATGCGGCTTACGGAAGGTGGCGCATAATTGCATGTCGCGGCGCAAAGCGCGGCCCAAGGACTTCCAAACCCGTGCGCGCCATTAGAAAATCTATCTAATGGGTCGAGATTGAGCCGAAGGATTGTTCTCATGCCCGGCTGGGCAGGTCGCGGCCCAGGGACGATACTGCGGCCACCCCGAGATTTCCCGACCCGAATTGACCATGACCCTGATCCTCCGTCTCCTCGTTGCTTTCGCACTCGCCGTCCTGCCGCTTTCCGGCTTTGCGCAGGAGGCCGCCACCGAACAGGCTGCGCCGCGCGCCGCGGTGATCGATTTCCAGAGCGAGGCGCAGGTCAATGAGCTGGCGGCGGCCGGCAAGACGGTGGTGTTCTTCTATGCGGCCTGGTGCCCCAATTGCCGCGCCACCATTACCGAGCTCAATGCCCGCTTCGACGAGGTCGACCCGGACCTGACGCTGGTGATTGCCGACTATGACAAGGAAGCCGCCCTCAAGGGCAAGTTCGGCGTGACCTATCAGGACACGTTCGTTTTGCTCGATGCGCAGGGCAATGGCGTCAAATCCTGGAACAGCGGCGGCGTTGACGGCCTCAACAGCAATAGCGCCAGCTAACAGATATGCTCGTCACCATTGGCTTTGCCTTCCTCGCCGGCATCATCACGGTGCTGTCGCCCTGCGTGCTGCCGCTGCTCCCGGTCATTCTCGGCTCCGCCGCGCAAGAGGGCAGGGCGCGCCCGATCGGGCTGATCGTCGGCTTTGTTGCATCCTTCACCCTGGCCACTTTGGCGCTGAGCTACCTAGTCCGCGCGCTCGGCGTGCCGCCCGATCTCAATCGCCTGCTGGCCGGTACGGTGCTGATCCTGCTCGGTCTCGTGCTGGCCCTGCCGCCACTGCATCGCGGCTTCGAGCGCCTGGCAGGCAACCTCGCGAGCAGGCTGCCGGTGCCGCAGAATGGTTCGGGCTTTGGCGGCGGGCTGGCGATTGGCGCTGGCCTGGGTCTCGCCTGGAGCCCCTGCGTCGGGCCGATCATGGCCTCGGTCATTACCCTGGCGCTTAACCAGCAGGTCGATGCCGGTGCGCTGGCGGTGACCCTGGCCTTCTCACTCGGCACGGCCCTGCCGATGGCCGCCATCATGCTCGGCGGCCGCCAGCTGGTGCGCCGGCTCGGCTGGTTCCAGCAAAACGCCAGCGGCATCCAGCAGGTGCTTGGCGCCATCCTGGTGCTGACAGGCCTCGCCATCTTCTTTGGCTGGGACCGTCAGATCCAGATCCTGCTGCTCACCTGGTTCCCCGATTGGGAACTGGCGCTGACCGGCTGGGAACCGCGTCCCAGCCTCTAGAGCGTTGGGCCTTAGCCCTTGACCCCGGCCGACAGCATGATGGCCTGGGTGACGCGGCGCTGGAAGATCAGGTAGAGCACGGCAACCAGCAAAGCAGCGAGGATAGCAGCAGCCAGTTCGCGGGCATATTGCACGCCAAAGGCGTCGTTGACCTGGGTGATGCCGACGGCCACGTTCATCATCTCGGGCTTCGACACCGCGAGGAACGGCCAGAGGAAGTTGTTCCAGGCGCCGATGAAGGTGACGATAGCCAGAGCCGTGGTGACGCCCCAGTTCATCGGTAGGTAAATGCGCGAGAAGATGCGCCATTCGCTGGCCGAATCCATCTTGGCGGCTTCGCGATATTCCTTGGGCACCGAGTCAAAGAAGTTCTTGTAGACGATGATCACCACCGGGTGGATCAGCTGGGGCAGGATGACGCCCATCCAGTTGTTGATCAGCTGCAACTGCGCCATCAGGATGAAGTGGTTGACGATCAGCGCGGTCAGCGGAACCATGAAACTGGCCAGGATCAGGTACCACAGCACCAGCCGGCCCGGAAACCGCAGCTGCGACAGCGCATAGGCGGTCAGCGCCGAAGTGGCCAGCGTGATGGCGGTGACGCCCAGCGAGGTGATCAGCGAGTTGATGTACCAGCGGCCGATCATCGTATTGACCAGCACCTGCCAATAGGCCTCGATCGTCCAGGTGCGCGGCAGGAATTCCACCGTCTTGGCGATCACCTGCGACTCGGGCTTGAGCGAGGTGATGACGCCCCAATAGATCGGGAAAGCCCAGAGCACGGCGAAGATGACCGTGATCAGCGTCAGGATCAGTCCACCGATATCGAGCGCCTTCATGGTCCGCATTTTGGCTGGCGCCTGCGTAGCAGCGAGGTCGGGATTGCGGCTTTCAGCGACGCTCATTTTTCACCTCGGGCACGAAGGAACTGGAACTGCAGGACGGAGAAGACGATGACGATGACAAACAGCGCCACCGAGACGGCCGCGGCATAGCCGCCTTCGTTCTTCTGGAAGGCCTGGTTGTAGATATATTGCACCAGCACCATCGAAGGGTCGGGTCGCCCGCCCTGCACGAAGAGATAGACCTGGTCGAAAATCTTGAGCTGCAGGATCAGCTGGATGGTCAGCACCAGCGCCGTCACCGGCCAGATCAGTGGCCAGGTGATGCGGCGGAAAATGGTCCAGCGGCTGGCATTGTCGAGCGCTGCGGCTTCATAGATATCGGTCGAGATCGAGCGCAGGCCGGACAGGAACAGCAGGATATTGAAGCCGCAGGTCCACCAGATGGTGACAAAGGCCACGGCCGGCATGAACATCCACTGCGTGCGGAACACCGGCGTTGCCTCGCCGAAAATCCAGGTCAGCGGATACTGCATGATGCCGAACTGCAGATTGAACATCCAGTTCCAGATGCGATAGACCACCGACACCGGCAGGATATAGGGCAGGAAGAACATCGCCAGAATAATGCTCTGCTGCCAGCCCTTGAGGCGCGACACCATCATGGCGATGGCCAGGCCGATCAGGGTATTGGGGATCACCGTCAGCGCGACGAAATAGGCGGTATTGCGCACCGAGGTCCAGAAGCGCCGGTCGTCGAACATCTCGACATAATTCTCGATGCCGATCCACTTGCCCGGCCCGATCAGCGGCGCATCGGTGAAGCTGAGCAGCACCATCTGCACGGTCGGCCACAGGAACAGCACGCCATAGATCAAGACGAATGGCAGTACGAAGAGGAGCGCGACTGCCGTCTCGCGTGAATGATTCCTAAGCATGGTGTTCCCGCCTCAAAGAATGGGTCCGGCGGGCCATACCGCCGGACCTTTGATCGTTATTAGTCGGCCTGGTCCTGCAGGTCGGCCTTCATCTCGTCGATGGCTTCCTGGGCACCCAGCTCGCCGTTCATGGCGGGGCTGATATAGTTGGCCACGGCGTCGTAGACAGGCGAAGCCACGCCAGCGAGAACCGACTTCGGATCGAACACGGCCGTGTCAGCCAGCACCGAATAGGTGGCGTTGGGCTGCATGGTCTTGAACTCTTCGCTTTCGCGAGTCGGGGTATAGGCCGGGATATGGCCGGCATTGGCCCAGGCGAGCGAGTTCTTGTTCATCCAGGAGATGACTTCCAGAACGGCAGCCTTCTTCTCGGGGGTCATTTCTTTGCCGACATTGTTCGGAATGGCAAAGCCATGCGAGTCAGCCCAGGTGGCGGGATGGTCAAAGAAGGTCGGGACAGCGACAGCGCCCCATTCAAAGCCCAGCTCGCCCTTGGCAGCGAGGTCAGCCATGGTGGGGACTTCCCACACGCCATTGAGGTGGAGAGCCGATTCACCCGAGGTGAACAGGGCAACCGAGCCTTCATATTCGGTCAGGGCAGGGGCGTAGCCGCCTTCAACCCAGCTGGCCATGGTCTCGACGGCCTTGACGGCCTTCGGGATGCTTTCATCAGGGAAGAAGGTGCCGTCTTCAGCGAGGAAGGTGCCGTCCTGCTGGCCGAACAGCGAGTAGAACACGCGCCATGGGGTACCGTCGCCCGAGGTCTGCAGCGACAGCGGATATTCCGAGCCGGCCTTCAGCTTTTCGAGAGCAGCGGTGAAGTTCTCGGCGCCATCGAGGCCGGTCGGCAGGCCATTCGCATCGAGCAGACCAGCTTCAGCCAGCTTGTCCTTGTTGTAGTAGAGGATGATCGAGTGGATATCGAACGGCACGGCATACTGCGCGCCTTCGCTCTGGCCGGCTTCCCAGTTGGCCGGGGCGAACACGTCGCCGCTGAGGCCGACGCTGCTGAGGTCTTCGGCGCTGATCGGGGCCAGGGCTCCCGAGGCAACCCCGAGTGGCACGCGCGACAGGTGATAGGTCATGACGTCAGGACCTTCGCCGATGGCGGCCGAGGTCTGCACCTTGGTGTAGAACGGGGTGCCCCATTCGAGCGTCGTCGGCTGGATCGTGATCTCGCCAGCATGTTCGGTGTTGAACTGCTCGATCAGCGCCTTCATGCGGACGCCGTCACCACCGCTCAGAAAGTCCCACCAGACCACGTCTTCCGCAGCCTGCGCAGCGCCAATCGACAGCAATGCGGTCGACAGCATGGCGATCTTGAAAAAAGTCTTCACGTTCGTCCTCCCTTGGGGGTTGTCCCCAGCGCCATTCCTCGGCATTGCGGCTCGCCGGCGATGCGATCCGCGCCAGTGTTCAGATCACTGCTGGAGCAGTGCTGAATTCCTCTGAGGGGCTCACCATTGCGGTGTGGCGCTTGTCGCGCTCTGTCCCGATATTGCGATGCCGCTAGACGGCGGCGTGAAATGCCTTGCCGGCCGCGTCGAAGACGATGGCGGCATTGCCGTCGAGCGCGATGCTGACATTGTCGCCGGGCTGGATCGTCGAGATGCCCTCGTCCTCGGCCACGAGGATCGTGCCGTCGAGCAGCTTGGTATAGACCAGCGTGCGTTCGCCCAGGCGCTCGATCACATCGGCGACGCCCTTGATGCCCGTGCCGTCATGGGTGATGCGCGCCGCTTCGGCACGAATGCCCAGCGTCAGGTTGCCTGTCGGCAGGCCGGCCACTGGCACGGCCGTCTGCACCGGCTGCTGGCCCGCGAAGGTGATGGCGGCCTTGCCACCCACATCGCTGACTGCGGCCACCGGCACGAAATTCATCGCTGGCGAGCCGACGAAGCTGGCGACGAACCGCGTTGCCGGTCGAGCATAGATTTCCATCGGCGTACCGATCTGCTCGATCTTCTTGTTGTTCATCACCACGATGCGCGTGGCCAGCGTCATGGCTTCGATCTGGTCATGGGTGACGAAGATCATCGTCGCCTTGATGCGATTGTGCAGCTGCGCCAGCTCGAGCCGGGTGCGGACGCGCAGGCCGGCGTCGAGGTTGGACAGCGGCTCGTCGAGCAGGAATGCCTTGGGGTCGCGCACGATGGCGCGGCCGATGGCGACGCGCTGGCGCTGGCCACCCGAAAGCTGGGCCGGCTTGCGATCGAGCAGCTGGGTGATTTCGAGCATGCGGGCCGCGTCTTCCACCCGGCGGGTGATTTCGGCCTTGGGTGTCTTCACGTTCTCCAGGCCGAACGACATGTTGTCGCGCACCGTCATATGCGGATAGAGCGCATAATTCTGGAACACCATGGCGACGCCGCGCTGGTTGGGCGGCAATTGGTCGACGCGCTCGCCGCCAATGAAGATTTCGCCGTCATTGCACTCTTCAAGGCCGGCGATCATGCGCAGCAGGGTGGACTTGCCGCAGCCCGATGGTCCGAGGAAGACAATGAACTCGCCCGACTGGATATGCATGGACACCTTGTCCAGCACGCTCACGGCGCCATAGGACTTGCTGACCTCTTTGAGGACGATATCGGACATTGCTTCTCCTCTGCCGGGCCCTGGCCCTGACGTCTCGGAGGGGGTGGCTCTGCGGCCCTTTCCCCTCCATTTATATTACTATTCAGATTATTAGATCGGCTAAGTCAATCCAAATCAACAAAATACGATAACAATCACATTTTATGATATGGTTGTGACGGCGATCATCCCTTCGGACCGTCGACGGGCAATTCGCCCGCCGTCACCACCAGGGCATCGAACAGGGCCGCGGCGACCGGATCAGCACCCGGCGCTTCATTGGTCAGCCGGAAGGTCGTGGCCACCACGCCGCCACGCCCAACCTGCCGCTCGGCAATCAGCGCGCCGGGCTTGTGGCACCAGCCTACAACAAGGCCGGCCTTGACCGTGCTGCCATATTCCCAGGTGCGGAAGCCGGTCAGCACGTGATGCGGCACCACATTGTCATAGGAGAGGTCGAGCAGCGGACCGCCCGGCAGATCGGCAAAAGCGCCTTCGCGACGGATCCAGGAGAAGCCGGCAATCCAGTCGCCCCGCCAGATATTGCTGTCGCGATCGACCAGGCCCATGCCGGGCAATTGCTGGTCGATGCCGACCGGCAGGTTGCGCTCATCGGCAATCATGGCGCGATAGGGTGCCTCGCCGGCCGGAATATCGACGCGCAGATTACGGTGGGTTTTGACCGAACCATCGGCCAGCACCAGATATTTGCGGCCAGATTCGCGCATCGCCTCGATATCGCCGGCATCCAGCGCATGCACGACGACGATATCGGCCGCCGCGGCATCGACCACCTGATAGCCGAGGCCGGAGACAAAGCTCGCGAGCTTGGCATCGGGAGCGGCCAGCTTGGGCAGGCCCTGGCTCTTGCGCAGGGCAAACAGCGAAATCGCGATGGAATTGCGGGCCAGCACCGTGCCGCCCTGCTGCAGGGTGAAGTCGATATGCAGGGTGCGATTGCTGTCGGTCTGCGGCAGGACAAACGCCTGGCGGCCAAGATCGACCGTCGTTACATAGGAGGTGGCGGGGACCGCGACGCGACCCGACACATCGCCGGACCACACCAGTTCAGCCCCTGCGCCAATCTCGGCGCCGCCAGTGGCGACGGCCAGCGCCACGCCCAATGTCTCGCCCGATTTGGCGGCATAGCGTTCGGGCTTGGGCACGATGACGATATCGGCGTTGATCTGGCCGAACACATCATGGAAGACGCGCGGATTGCGCTTGATATCCATCAGCCCATTGGCTTCCCAATGCACATCGGTCAGCTCGGTGATGACATAGCCCATGATCGAGTCATGGGCGCGCATCACCTCGATCTCATATTTGAGATTGTTGAACTGGTACCACTGCACCGCAGTGATGAAGCTGGCGAAATCGCCGAAGGTTTTGCTCAGGTTCAGCGCCTGGAAGCGCCGCTCGATGCCATGCGGCAGCGCAACGCCATCGCCCCAGCTGGCGCCGGTCTCGAACCAGAAAGGCTCACTGCCATCCGCTTCGCGCAGCTTGGCCGGATCGGGCAGGCCCCAGACGCCGAATTCGGAAACGATCAGCGGTTCGTCGCCGAGCCGCTCGGCATCGCCCAGCGTCGAATAGGTCCAGTCGGCACCGGCTGCGAACTGGGCGGTGATGTCGTCCCATTCCTGGCGGCGTTCGGGCACCGAGCGGTAATAGTGATAGTCGTTGAGGTCGGTCTTGACGTGAAAATTGGGGAAGCAGGCCGAATTGTCGACCACCATACGGCTGGGGTCGAGGGCCTTGAGCCAATCATAGGTGTCCTTGAGCCACTGGCGATGGTCGGCATTCTCGACCGTGCGCGTGCCCCAGTCCTCGTTGATAATGGTCCAGCAGACGATCGACGGATGATTGCCGTCGCGGCGCAAAATGCCTTCCATCGTATCGCGCAGGCGCTGCGCCGACTTCTCGGTCATGATTTGGACGTTGGGAATTTCGGTCCAGACCAGCAGGCCAAAGCGGTCCGCAACGTCGTGGTAGCGCGGGTCCGGCACCTTGATGTGGCAGCGCAGCGTATTGAGCCCGAGATGCTTGGCCTTGCGGGCCTGATCTTCGAGGAACTCCAGTGATGGCGGGGTGCAGATGCCGTCCGGATAATAGTCCTGGTCGAGCGCGGCGCGCATATAGACCGGCTTGCCATTGAGCAGGATCTTGCCGTCGCGCGTTTCCACCGTGCGGAAGCCGAAGGCCTCGACATGGCTATCGACGACCTTGCCATCGGCCACAATAGAAACCACCAGCGTGTAGAGGTTCGGCTCTTCGATCGACCAGAGCTTTGGCGCGGCGACCGAAAGGCTGGCGGTATCCTTGCCGGTCAGGGGCAGGGTGGTTTCGGCCACGACCGTGCCATCGGCGGCGCGGATTTCAATGCGTGCCTCTTGCCCGGCAGCACTGGTTTCCAGCACGGCGGAGAACTGGCCATCCATGCCGGCGGTGATGGCGACATGCTCGACATGGCGGGTGTCGCGCGCCTCGAGCGTCACCGACTGCCAGATGCCGCCGAGCGGGCCATACCAGCTCTGCTTGCCATGCGGCGTCTCGGCAAAGGGATAGTCGGGGTACAGCGTATGGTCGCCGGTCGGCAGCACGACACGGACTTCCACCTCGTTCTCGGCCTTGAGCAGCGCCTTGGGTAGTACGAATTCGAACGGCAGATAGCCGCCTTCATGGCTGCCAACGACCTGGCCGTTGACGCTGACTTCGGAGAAATAGCTGACGGCGCCGAACTTGATCGCCACTTCCTGCTCGGACCAGTTCTGGGGCAGGGTAAAGCTGCGCTTGTAGACGGCGCTGCCGCTGGCATCGACCAGGTCGGCGAATTCGGCCTGCCATGGATTGGGCACCTGCGCTTCGCGCCAGGCGCCGTTCTCGTGGCTGAACTGCCAGACGCCATCCAGCGACTGATGGTGACGAGCACCCGATTCTACCGTGCCGCCCTGCGTCAGATCTGGCTGCGCCATTCCGTGCCCTCCCAAGCAATATTAGTTATATATTTATCACCATAGGGCGGGCGCTGGACGATGGCAAGTGGGGATCATCTGGTGACGTCAATGCCAACAGTGTGCTAACCGATAGTGACGGATCGGGAGCTGGTTACAGGGTGGAAAAACGCGCAACCATGGTGGACGTGGCCGAGCTGGCCGGCGTGTCCCAGGCCACCGTCTCCCTGGTGCTCAACGGCGTCGCCAATGCCCGCATTTCCCGCGCAACACGGCGCCGCGTGCTGGAATCGGCCGAGGCGCTGAACTACCGCCGCGGCAAGGCCCATCCGGTCCCCGAGGGCCGCCAGCGCGTCATAGGCCTCTTCCTCGACGAAGTCTCGACCACCCCCTTCGCCGCCCAGTTCATCGAAGGCGCCCGCGACGAAGCCGCGCTGCAGGATGTCTCGGTCGCCGTCTTCTGCACCCGCTCCGACCCGGCGCTGGAGCAGGCGGCCATCGATCTGCTGGTCGCGCAAAAGACCATCGGCATTGTCTATGCCTCGCTGATGACCCGGCAAGTCACTGTCCCCGAAGCCTTTTCTGAACTGCCGCTGGTGTTGCTCAATTGCTTTGAGAAGAAGCTCCGCTATCCCTCCGTCGTGCCCGGCGACGTCGTCGGCGGCTATACCGCCACCCGCGCTTTGCTCAAGGCCGGCCATCGCCGCATCGCCCATATGGCCGGCGAGTATTTCGTCGAAGCCGCCGTCGATCGTGAGAAAGGCTATCGCCAGGCCATGGCTGAAGCCGGTGTCGCCATTGACGAAGACCTCGTCCAGCAGGGCGGCTGGAGCATTCGCGCCGGCCGCGAACGGGCCGCGGCGCTGCTGGCGCTGCCCAATCCGCCCACGGCCATTTTCTGCTTCAACGACCGCATGGCCATCGGGTGCTATGAGGCCGCCCGCAAGCTGGGCATGGCCATCCCGCAGGACCTCTCCATCATGGGCTTCGACAATGAAGACCTCGCCGCCAATATGGATCCGCCGCTCTCGACAGTCATCCTGCCGCACGACGAAATGGCCCGCTGGGCGGTGGCCGAATTGCTCGACAGCTATAGCGGTGCCGATCAGGACGAGCGGCTGCAAAAGGTCAAATTCGAATGCGAACTGGTCGAGCGCGACTCCATCGCCGCCTTGCGCGAGTAGAGCCTAGGCCCTTGGTGCCGCTACCGAATCCCGCTCGACCAGCGGGCATTCCAGCTTGACCAGCGGATAGCGCCGCCCGTTTGGCGAGACCTCGTCCAGCTGCTCGACGATCCAGTGCCCCATGGCCCGATGCGGCAGGATGGAGGTGGTCAGCCGCGGATGCAGATGCCGCGAGATTTCCTCATCATCATAGCCCACCACCGACATGTCGGTGGGGATGCGCAGCCCAGCTTCCTTCAGTGCCTCATAGCAGCCGATGGCCGTCCGGTCGTTCTGGCAGAAGATCGCCGTCGGCGGTTCGGCCAGCTCCAGCAGCCGGCGCGTCGCCTCATAGCCGGCACTGGCCGACCAATTGCCCTCGATCACCAGCGCCGGATCATAGGGAATGTCGGCGGTGGCCAGCGCCCGGCGATAACCCTTGAGCCGGTCCTGCGCCGCCTCCATCCAGATTTCCCCGGTAATGGTGGCAATGCGCCTATGGCCCTTGTCGATCAGATGCCGCGTGCTGCGCTGCCCGCCGGCAATCTCGCTCGGCACGACGGCCGGAAAGCCCTGGTCCGGCGTATAGCAATTGAGCAGCAGCACCGGGATATCCAGCGACCGCAGCTGCGCCGGCAGCTCCACTTCGCGGGTGAAGATCGTCATATAGACCAGCGCCGAAACGCGCTGTTCGACAAAGGTGCGGATCAGCTCGGCTTCCAGTTCGGCATCGCTATGCGTCTGCGCCACCAGCACCAGGTCGCCCGCCGGTCGCGACGCCTGCGTCACCCCCTCGATCGCCACCATGGCCTCGGGACTGGTGGCCAGTTGATCAACCACAAAGCCGATCCGCCGTCCCGCGCTCAGCATGGTCAGCGGCTGCGTCACCGGCGGCACCAGATAACCCAACCGCCGCGCCGCCTCGAACACCCTCTGCTTGGTCTCGGTCGACAGCTTGATCCCCGGCGCATGGTTGAGCACGAAAGACACCGTCGCCTGCGAACAGCCAGCCTCGCGCGCCACGTCGGTCATCGTCACCCGCCGCCCACCCCCGCGCTTCGCTTTTAAAACTGCCGTATCCACCGCAATGCCAGCCCCAGATTGCCTCTCGTCAATTAATACCGATGAGCAGATATTATCAAGTATTACCGACGCGGGTCGATTTTCGTGGCTAGGCGCTTCTGCACGGCCGTTCTATAGCTGACCCATTCGACAGGACCCGGTGAAAATCCGGGTGGCTATTCCGGCCGCCAATCCGCCGGACCGCGCAAATGCTGCACGTATCGCGTGACCTTCTAAGGCCCGGCGTGTATTGCGAGACTCCAAGACATGCAACTCTCCTCCCTCCGCCGCGACTGGGCCGCCAACCCCACGCGCGAACTGCTCGCCGGTGCCGTCGCCACCTTCGCGCTGATCCCCGAAGTGATCGCCTTTGCCTTTGTGGCGGGCGTCGATCCGCAGGTCGGGCTGTTTGCCTCCTTCATCATCGGCATTGTCATTGCCTTTGCTGGCGGGCGCCCGGCAATGATCTCGGCTGCCGCCGGCTCGGTGGCGCTGGTCGCGGCGCCTCTGGTGCATAGCCACGGTCTGCCCTATCTGCTGGCCGCCGGCGTACTGGCCGGTCTGCTGCAGATCCTGTTCGGCATTCTGCGTCTGGGCGTTTTGATGCGCTTCGTCTCGAAATCCGTCCGTACCGGCTTCGTCAACGCGCTGGCCATCCTGATCTTCTGGGCCCAGATGCCGCATATCATCGGCGGCTCCTGGCTGACCTATGCCGTGCTGGCGGCAGGCCTCGTGGTGATTTACCTGGTGCCGCGGCTGACCACGGCCATCCCATCTCCGCTGGTCTGCATCCTCGTACTGACCATTGCCTGCGTTGCCTTCAACCTGCCGGTGGAGCGGGTTGCCGACCTTGGCCGCCTGCCGGAGTCGCTGCCGTTTTTCAGCTGGCCGTCGGTGCCGCTGACCCTTGAAACGCTGATGATCATTGCCGGTCCGGCCGTCGCCATCGCCATGGTTGGTCTACTCGAATCCATGATGACCGCCAGCGTCGTCGACGATTTGACCGACACCACCAGCTCGAAAAACCGTGAATGCTCCGGCCTCGGCGTCGCCAATGTAGCCTCGAGCCTGTTTGGCGGCATCGCCGGCTGCGGCATGATTGGCCAGACCGTGAGCAATGTGAAATACGGCGGTCGCGGCCGGCTCTCGACGCTGTTCGCCGGGGCGTTCCTGCTGATCCTGATGGTGGCGCTCAAGCCTTGGGTATCGCAGGTGCCGGTGGCGGCGCTGGTCGCCATCATGGTCATGGTGTCGATCGACACCTTCGACTGGTCATCGCTGCGCACGGTGGTGGTGCATCCCAAGATGTCGAGCGCAGTGATGCTGCTGACCGTGCTGGTCACCGTGTTGACCTCGAATCTGGCGCTGGGCGTAGCCATTGGCGTGGTCTTGAGCGGCGTGTTCTTCGCCTTCAAGGTTGCGCGCCTGCTGCAGGTCGAGACCACGCGGGACGAGGGTGGCGCCGCCATCACCTATCGCGTTTCGGGCCAGGTGTTCTTCGCCTCGGCCGACGCCTTTATCGACGCTTTCGACATCTCTGCCGCCGAAGGAATGTCGGTGGAGATCGATGTCAGCCAGGCCCATTTCTGGGACATCACGGCGGTTGGAGCGCTGGACAAGGTGGTCCAGCGCTACCGTGCGCATAAAATTGAGGTTCGCGTCACCGGCCTCAATGCCGCCAGTACCACGCTGATCGACCGGCTGGAGGCCAATGGCGCGGCGAGCTGATGCTAGGCCTGGCTGCGGCCGGCAATATGGCCGGCCAGATAGTCGGCGTCGTGCCAGACGCCCCAGATGAAGGGTGAGGCGCGGCGGGTCAGCCAGGGCAGGCCGAGGAAATAAAGGCCCGGCACGGAAGTGACGCCCTTGTCATGCACCGGGCGGCCCTTGTCGTCGAGCGCATCGAGTTTGAGCCACGAGAAGTCCACGGCATAGCCGGTGGCCCAGACGATGGAGGTGATACCGGCCTCGGCCAGGTTGAGCGAGAGGATCGGATCGGTGATGCAGATGGAGTCCGGCGTCACCTTGCGCGCTTCGGGCTCTTCCGGCAGGTCGAGACCCTTGGCAGCGATATAGGCATCGGCCTCGTCGAGCACCGAGAGGTAGTTGGCGTCGCCCTTGTCGAGGTTATCGACGAGGTCGGGGGCGACCGTCATCACGCCATCGGCAAAGCCCTGGGTGCGACCGAGCAACATCATGCCGCGCGAGGCGAATTCGCGGAAATCCACGGTGTGGCCGCCGCGGGCGCCGCTGACCGAAATGGTGACATGTTCCATTCCGGGGCCGCGCGTCGTGGCGTCCCAATGGCCAAGCACGCCGAGCCACCAGCAGAAATCCTTGCCGCGATAGGCACGCGGCGGCCGCTCGTGCGGGCCGACCGCGAGATAGACCTGGCGGCCGGAGCGTAGCAGTTCGTCGGCAATCTGCGCACCGGATGAGCCGGCGCCGACAACGAGAACAGCGCCTTCGGGCAGCTGGGCGGGATTGCGATAATGGTTAGAGTGGATCTGGTGGATGCCGGCAGATTCAGGCACCACCGCCGGAATGATCGGGCGCTGGAATGGGCCGGTCGCGGCGACGACATTATTGGCCTCGATGACGCCTTCGGAGGTTTCGACGCGGAAGCCGCCATCGGCCTTGGGCTCGACCGACTTGACCTCGACGCCGCAGCGGATCGGCGAATTGATCTGCTGGGCATAGGCCTCGAAATATTGCACCAGGCGATCCTTGGACGCGAAGCCATCGGGATCGACATCGTCAAAGGTCAGGCCGGGGAAGCGGTCGTGCCAGGCCGGGCCATTAGCGACAAGCGAGTCCCAGCGCGCCGTGCGCCAGCTTTCGGCGATGCGGCTGCGCTCGAGCACCAAATGGCTGACGCCGCGCTTGCCCAGATGCTCGCTCATCGCCAGTCCGGCCTGGCCGCCGCCAACCACGAGTGTATCGACCGTTTCAACTGACATGAGGCTCATCTTTCAGATTGCGTGACATGGCGCAGCAGAGGCGCGTTGCCCTTGGTTTAGGGGAGGGGGGCAAACGCGAAAATTATGATTTATTGCGGCTTGGATTAGCCTGCCCCTAACCGGCTGGCTGATCGAAAAGGCGTTCCATTAGAACGCACTAGCGCCCTGACCAATCGGGAGGAAATGTCAGGGCGCCAGTGCTGGGCATGCTGGGACGAAACGGCGCAAAGGACGGAGGGACGCATCCTTCGCGGCCCTGATCATTCGTCGCCGGGCACGCCGTAGCTTGGTGCGCGGGTGGGATCTTCCGCCCGCTGCACATAGGCGGAAGCCTGGGGCTGATAGACCATCCAGGCGGCGCGCAAATCCTCGATCGGCGTATCGGACCAGTCGATCCGTAGATCGACCAGCGGCCAGCTCAGGCGGTCAGCGACCTTGATCCCGGCCGAATAGACCGGACCCGCTTCGCCGCCGGCGGCAAGGCCGGCTTCCAGCGCCAGCATCAGCCGTTCGGCGAGGTCGCCGGTCGAGGCTTCGAAGGCCGCGACCATGGCGGCCGGGATCTGGTCGGACGAAAGGAGATTGCCACCGGCGGCACAGTCCGTGCCCATGACCGAGCCCCAGACGCCGAGCACCTGCTTGCCGGAATGCAGTGCCACGCCGCCATGGCGATCCACCACCAAGAGCTGGCGATAGTCGATATGGTCCTGGTTGGCGATCACCTCGGTCAGCGCCTCCTGAGCTGTCCGGCCACTTTCGAGGCGGTCGAGCAGCAGAGGTCCGAGCGCCGGATCGGTGACATTCTGGCTGGCCACGGCGCCGACGCCGGCCCGCACATGGGCGCAGCGCGCCGCCACGGCCGGCGAGGACGAGGAGACGACCATGCCGAACTGGCCGGTGCGGGCGCAGCGGCCGATGAGCGAGAAGGTCATGCCAACTAGTCCGGGATGACGGCGGTGGCGTCGATCTCGACCAGCCATTCGGGGCGGGCCAGGGCGGTGACGACCACGCCGGTCGAGACCGGATAGACGCCCTTGATATATTCGCCCATGGTCTTGTAGACGGCCTCGCGGTGGCGCACGTCGGTCAGATAGACGACGACCTTGCAGACATGCTCCATCTGGCCGCCGCATTCTTCGACCAGCTGCTTGATATTCTGCATCACCTTATGGGTCTGTTCGACCGGATCGTGGCTCTCGATATTCTTGCCGCCATCGAGCTCCTGCGGGCACTGGCCGCGCAGGAAAATCGTCGTGCCGCGGGCGACCACGGCCTGCGACAGGTCATTATCCAGTTTCTGCTCGGGATAGGTTTCCTTGGTGTTGAACTTGCGGTGACGAAGGTGAGCCATCTCGGTGTCCTCTGGAATGCATGGCCTGTGGCCAATTGACCGCAATATCGCTGAGCCGCGACCGGGCGAATATCAGCGATTGCCTCATCGCTGATTAGGTTTGGCCTAAGCTTGCCGCTCAGCCATGGGTAGAAAACTGCGAATGGGCGGGTGCGCGCTGCGCTGCTACATCCTGGCCAGACCCTGCCCTGGACGACACAGATGACCCGCACCCTTAAAATTCTCGAACGTCTGATCGCCTTTCCCACGGTGAGCAAAAGCTCCAACCGGGCGTTGATCGCCTATGTGACCGGCCTGCTCGACGAGGCCGGGATTGCCTGGGAACTGGCCGAGAGCGAAGACGGCATGCGGACCAACCTCTTTGCCACCGTGGGGCCACGCGACCGCGGCGGGGTAATGTTGTCGGGCCATACCGACGTGGTGCCGGCGGCGGGGCAGGTCTGGTCGCGCGATCCTTTTGCGCTGCATGTGGAGGGTGGGCTCTGCTACGGCCGCGGCACGGCGGATATGAAGGGCTTTGTCGCTGCGGCTATCGCCATGGCGCTCGAGGCCAGCAAGCGGGAGCTGAAGACACCGCTGCATCTGGCACTCTCCTATGACGAGGAGATCGGCTGCGTCGGTGTGCGGCGGTTGCTGGATGTGTTGCGGGACCGCAATCCGCTGCCAGCCTTTTGCATCGTCGGCGAACCGACGGGTATGCAGATCGCCACCGGGCACAAGGGCAAGGTGGCGCTGCATGCGACCTGCCACGGTCATGCCGGGCATTCGGCGCTGGCGCCCAAGGCACTCAATGCTCTTCATATGGGCGCCGATTTTCTCGGCGTGCTGCGGCACGAGCAAGCGCGGCTGGCGACGGATGGCGCGCAAGATGGCGCCTATGATGTGCCCTATAGCACAGTGCATGTCGGGGTGATGCGGGGCGGCGAGGCGCTCAATATCGTGCCGGATCGTTGCGATATCGACTTCGAAATCCGCAATCTGGCGGAAGATGATCCCAAAGTCATCCTGGCGCGGATCGCCGAAGGTGCAGAGGCAGTCGTCGCGCCATGGCGTGTGGATTTCCCGCAGGCGGCGATCGAGATCGCAGAGGTCAATGCCTATCCGGGGCTCGATACCGAGCAGAACAGTCCACTGGTGCGGCTCATGCAATCGATCCTCGGGCCGCAGAGTTGGACCACCAAGGTCGCTTTCGGCACAGAGGCAGGATTATTCAGTGACGAGTTGGGCATTCCCGCGGTGATCTGCGGGCCGGGGCATATGGATCAGGGCCACAAGCCAGACGAGTTCATCGCGCTCGACCAGCTCGCGGCCTGCGACGCCATGCTGGCACGGCTGCTGGATCGGCTGGAAAACGGCATCTGATTGACGCAGCCTGCTTAAATTTGGTGCAGACGAGGCATCGGTTCGGATTTTCTGAAGCCACGGCACGAGAAACTCTAATTCTCTTTCTGCCGTCCTATTCGATATACCACAAATTAGGCACTGGCGCCCGCTGCGCAACAAACGTGCTGAGGGCCAGATTGGCCGGACGAGGAATGCAATGGACGTCAATCCGGGTTTGATCGCTGGTGCTTTCGATGGGCTGATTGGCGCCATGACTCTGGATGAAAAGATCCAGCTCGTCTCGGGCCGGCACATGTGGAAGACCGCCGCCATCGAGCGCCTGGACATTCCCTCCATTGTCATGACCGACGGCACCTATGGCGTGCGCTATTCGGTCGACCAGATCGACGGCGACCAGCCCGGCGGCCAGGATTTTGCGGCCTTCCTGTCGGTGGTCAACCAGAAGGCCAATGGCGTCGAGATCGCCTTCGGCACGATCAACTCCGCCACCTGCTTCCCCAATGGTTCGAGCGTTGCCTGTTCCTGGGACCTGGAACTGCTGCGTGAAATGGGCGATGCGCTGGGCCTTGAATGCCAGGAATATGGCGTCGGCCTGCTGCTCGGACCGGGCATCAATATCCGCCGCACGCCGCTCGGCGGCCGCAGCTATGAATATTATTCCGAAGATCCGATGCTGACCGGCGATCTGGCCGCGGCGCTGATCAATGGTTTGCAGGGGCAGGGCGTTGGCGCTTCGCTCAAGCATTTTGCCGCCAATAATTCCGAGATCGAACGCACCAGCATGGACTCGCTGGTCGAGGAGCGCGCCCTGCGCGAGATCTACCTGCGCAGCTTCGAGCGCGCCATTGCCCAGAGCCGTCCCTGGACGGTGATGACCTCATACAATGTGCTGAACGGCGTGCAGGCTTCGGAAAGCCCGTGGCTGCTGAGCACCGTGCTGCGCGACGACTGGGGCTATGATGGCCTCGTGGTGTCCGACTGGCACGGCATCAAGGATCGGGCGGCTTCATTGACCGCCGGCAACGATTTGGACATGCCCGAGAGCGGTAAGCGCAAGCAGGATCTGCGCGCGGCGATCGACGCCGGCGACGTTTCTGTCGATGTGCTCGACACCTCCTGCCGCCGCGTGCTGGAACTGGTGCGCCAGGCGCTGGCCGGCGCACGCAAGGGCGTGACCTTTGATCGTGCCAAGCACCATGCGCTGGCCCGCAAGATTGCCGGCGAATCCATCGTCTTGCTCAAAAATGACGGCATCCTGCCGATCGATCCGCAGGCCAGCCTCAAGGTCGTGGTGATCGGCGCAGGAGCCGAGGAACCGGTGATCCAGGGTTCGGGCTGCGCCACCACGACGCCGACGCAGGTCGATGCGCCCTTGGCAGAAATCCGCAAGCTTGCAGGTAGCAATCTGGTGTTTAGCTGCCATCAAGGCTTCAGCGATGACCTGTCGCTGGCCGCCGATCTGGCCGAAGAAGCCGTTCATGCCGCCCGGTCTGCTGATCTGGTGCTGATCTTTGGCAGCACGGAAGTCGGCTATGACGGTGAGGGTTCGGATCGCCGCAACCTGTCGCTGGCACCGGGCCAGGATGGGCTGATCGCCGAGATTGCGCAGATCAATTCGCGCACCGTGGTGGTGCTGTCCAATCCCGATGCCATCACCATGCCGTGGCTCGATGATGTTGCGGCCGTAGTGGAAACCTTCTTCTCCGGCCAGGGCATGGGCGGTGGCGTCGCCGATGTGTTGTTCGGCGTGGTCAATCCGTCGGGCAAGCTGACGGTAACCTTCCCCAAAAAGCTCGGCGATGTGCCCGGCTTCCTGAGCTATCCCGGCGAAAACCGCCGCCACGTCTATAGCGAAGGCATTTTCGTCGGCTATCGCGGCTATGACGCGCGCGACACCGAGCCGTTATTCCCCTTCGGCTTTGGCCTGAGCTACACCCAGTTCGCCTATAGCGACGTCACGCTCGACAAGGCCGAATTGCGCCCGGGCGAGACGGTCGCCGTCAGCTTCACGGTGACCAATACCGGCACCCGCGCCGGCAAGGAAATCGCCCAGGTCTATGTCGAGCGGCACGATGCGCGCCATGTGACGCCGCCGCGCGAGCTCAAGGGCTTTGCCAAGGTTGCGTTGCAGCCGGGTGAAAGCAAGATCGTGACGGTCTCCATCCCGGTCGATGACCTGCGGGTCTATGATGCCGGGCTTGGCCGCTGGGTGCTCGACAATGGCGCGTTGACGCTGCATGTCGGCGCCTCGTCGCGTGACCTCAAGCTCGCCGCGACGGCCACCTGCGTTGCGAGCGAAGGGCGTTATCGTCCGATCCAGCGCGATACGCAGCCGATCTTCATGCTCAACAATCCACCGGCGCGCCGCGTCTTCCGCGAGTTCCTACAGGCTCGCCTCGCTATCGCCGAAGGCGAAGCCGAGGACATGCTGGAGCATTGTGCCAATTCTTTCATCGGCCTGTTCACCACCTTCGAGCGTCGCTTCCGCATCCAGTTCACGGAAGCCGATATTGCCCAGGTGCTGGCCGACATCGACCGTGCCGTGGCCGAGGACGCCAAGTCCAATGCCTGAGCGGGTCCAAACCAATTCTCAGTCCGGCGATGCGCAGCGCCGGGCCAGGAAGTCGAAGGCATCGCGCAATGCCGCCGACATCTGACTGAAACCTCGTTTGCTATTGTTCCTGGAGGGAACGGATGACCAAACTGAACATGAACCGTCGCACGCTGCTCAAGTCCAGCGCCGGCGCTGCCATTGCCCTGGCCGCCCCCGCCATCTTCACGCGCCCGGCTTTCGCCGCTGACGCGCTGACCATCGGCGACACCGGTGGCCCTTATGCGGAAGCCTTCCGCCTGGCCTTCTACGACCCCTTCGAGGCCGAAACCGGCATCCGCATCAACAATATCGTGCTGAGCCCCGATCCGGTGCCGCAGTATCAGATGCTGGTCGACACCAGCTACTACCTGATGGACGTCAGCGTCATGACGCCCGAGCACATCGATCGCCTCAACCGCGAAGGTGACTATTTCGAGCCGCTGAACCTGCCCAATATCAACCCGGCCGACTTTGTCGGCGGTGCGATCACCGACAAGTTCGCCGCCGTCTACATGTTTGCCATCTCGCTCGGCTATCGTACCGACACGCTTGGTGAAAACGCGCCCAAGTCCTGGGCCGATTTCTGGAACACGACCGCCTTCCCGGGTCGCCGTTCGCTGTATCGCAGCCCGATCACCACGATGGAAATTGCGCTGCTGGCCGATGGCGTCGCGATCGACGAGCTCTACCCGCTCGACATCGACCGTGCTTTCGCCAGCCTCGACAAGATCAAGAGCGAAATCGCCGTCTGGTGGACGAGCGGTGCCCAGGGCACCCAGCTGCTGCAGAATGGCGAAGTCGACATGCTCAACATCTGGAACACCCGTGCCCAGACCGCCATCAACGATGGCGCTCCGGCTGCGATCTCCTGGGTTGAAGGCCACTACAACCTCGGCGGCTGGACCATTCCCAAGGGCTCGCCCAAGGCTGACATGGCCCGCAAGTTCATCGAGTACACGCTCGATCCGCAGCGTCAGGCCAAGTACACCGAAATTCTGGCCGTCTCGCCGACCCACCTCAAGGGCTATGACTTCGTTGCCGAAGACAAGCGCGGCAACCTGCCGACCGCCCCGGGCCATATCGAAAAGCTGCGTCCGCTCGACAACGCCTATTGGGGCGAAAATCTCAATGCTGTCACCGAGCGCTTCGAAGCCTGGCTGCTGAGCTAATCTGACCCCTTTGGACCGGGCGCTTCCCCCGGCGCCCGGTCCATTTTCAAGGAATTCCGATGGCCGACACGACCTCTCCGCTGCCCATGCGCCAGGCCACCGGGCCGACGGACAAACGGCGTTTCTCGCTCGACAGCATCAGCCTCGCCGCACCCGGCGGGCTGTTCCTGATCGTCATGCTGGCCATCCCGACCCTGTCGCTGATCGGCCTGAGCTTCCAGAACATGGATGGCGCCTTCTCGCTCTCGGTCTATGAGCAGATGTTCGGCGCCAAGATCTATGTCGACGTTTTGCTTAATACCTTCGGCATCGGCTTCCAGGCGACTGTGCTCTGCCTGCTGTTCGGCTATCCGGTGGCCTATTGGTTGTCGCGGCTAGAAGATCGTCCGCGGCGCTTGGCCATGTGGTTCGTGCTGCTGCCGTTCTGGACCGGCGCCCTGCTCAAGAATTTCTCCTGGATCGTGCTGCTGGCGCGCAATGGCATCGTCAATTCCGTGCTGCAGTCGATGGGCATGGAGGCTCCGGCCGACCTGCTGTATCAGCGCGCCACGGTGATCTTTGCCGTCGCTCATACCATGATGCCGCTGGCCATCATGACCATGCTGCCCTCGATGCTTTCGGTCGATCGCACGCTGGTGCCGGCCTCGCGCACGCTCGGCGCCAAGCCGATGCAGTCCTTCTGGCGCGTGTTCTTCCCGCTCTCCATGCCGGGCGCCACCGCCGCGGGCCTTTTGGTCTTCGTCAGCTCGATCGGCTTTTTCGTCACCCCGCAATTGCTGGGCGGCCCGCGCGACACGGTGATCGGACAATTGCTGATCACCCAGGTGACGCAGATGCTCAATTGGCGGTTGGCCGGCGCCATCGCCACCATGCTGCTCGCCGTGACGCTGATCTTCTGCCTGGTCTATGACCGCCTGTTCGGCATTTCCTCGGTCACCGGCGGCACCTCTGCGAAAATCTCGACCGGCCCGGCTCGCGATTTCGGCAACCGTGTCATCGCGCTGGTCGCCTATATCGTCACGGCAATTTCCGAGGCTTTTGCAAAGGTGCTCGGCGGCTATCGCTTCGGCTGGCTGCTGCCCGCCATGGCCGTCATCACCATGCTGGTGCTGCTGGTGCCGGTGGTGGCTTTCATCCCGATGGCTTTCGGGGAATCCAGCTTCCTGCAATTCCCGCCGACCGGCCTGTCGATGCGCTGGATGGAGACCTATTTCACCTCGCCGATCTGGATCGATGCGACCATCCGCTCCTTCTACATCGCTTTGGCCTGCGCCGTGCTGACCGGCCTGATCGCGGGCATGGGCGGCTATGGCGTGGCGCGCAGCACCGGCAAGCTCGGCGGCGTCGCTTTCATGGGCTTCATGCTGCCGATGATCGTGCCCAATATCGTTATCGCCGTCTCGCTGGCCTATTTCTTCGCCAATATCGGCCTGCTGGCGACCGACATCGGCATTATCCTTGGCCATGTCGTCGTGTCGCTGCCCGTGGTGTTCATCATCGTCCTGACCACCTTCAAGGCGCATGACTGGCGGCTCGACCAGGCGGCTTCGACGCTGGGCGCCAACCGCTTCCAGGTGCTGCGCCACATCACCTTGCCTCTATGCAAGGGCGGGCTGGTGGCCGGTTTCCTGTTTGGCTTCCTGCACTCCTTCGACGAGCTGACCATTGCCATGTTCGTCGGCGGTGGCCTGCGCCAGACCCTGCCCAAGCAGATGTGGGACGACGTGATCCTCTCCGTTAGCCCGACCCTTGCCGCAGCCTCCCTCGTGGTTCTCCTCGTAGTAACCGTCCTTTTCGTCCTCGCCGAAGTTGCGCGCCCGCGCGCCTGATCGAGAGAACCCGCAAAGCAGATGACCAACATGTCCCAGACCGCAACCGAAGCCGTGACCGGCACCAAGCTTTCGATCAACCAGCTCGGCAAGACCTATGGCAAGACGGTTGCACTGCAGCCGGTGAGCCTCGAGGTCCGCACCGGCGAATTGCTGACCTTGCTCGGGCCCTCCGGGTCAGGCAAGACTACGCTGCTGCAGCTGATCAGCGGGCTCGTCGACGCCACAACCGGCCGGTTGATCATCGACGGCGTCGACCAGACCGATGCGCCGGTGCATCAGCGCGATATCGGCGTGGTGTTCCAGAGCTATGCGCTTTTTCCACATCTGACGGTGCGCGAGAATATCGCCTTCCCGCTGCAGATGCGCGGCACGCCGGCCGACCAGATCAAGAGCCGCGTCGATGACGCGCTGGCCATGGTGGGTTTGGCCCATGCGGCCGACCGTTCGCCGCGCGCGCTGTCGGGTGGCCAGCAGCAGCGCGTGGCGCTGGCGCGGTGCCTGGTTTACCGGCCCAGCGTCATCCTGATGGACGAGCCGCTTGGTGCTCTCGATCGCAAGCTGCGCGAAGTGATGCAGGACGAGATCAAGCGCATTCACCGCGAGACCGGCGCCACGATCATTTTCGTGACCCACGACCAGGAAGAGGCGCTGGCCCTGTCGGACCGCATCTGCCTGATGAACAATGGCCAGATCGAGCAGATCGGCACGCCGCGCGAAATGTACGAAAAGCCGGCTTCGGTCTTTGTCGCCGACTTCATCGGCGAGTCCAATATCTTCAAGGGCGCCATGGAAAACGGCCAGCTGGCGACGGAAGTTGGATCGCTGCCGGTACAGGCGGCAACATCGGCGGACACCTCGGCCGTGATGGTTCGCCCCGAGGACATCATCCTCAATGGCAGCGAGCCCTGGGCGCTCGACGGTACGGTGATCGAGAGCACCTATGCCGGCTCCGACACCCGCGTCACCATTGCGCTCAAGGGCGACAAGATGGTGATTGTGCGCCGCCCGGCGCAGATGGACGACCTGGCCCGTGGCCTTGCCGTCAAGGTGAGCTGGAAGCCCGAACACGCGTGCTACCTCGACAACTAGGCTCGCGACTTTGGTCTCGCGATCAGCCGATCGCGGGACCGATCCCTTTACCACCTGAGCGGTGCCCGACTTGACTATGCAACCCCATCGGAACAAACAAAGGGGAAGCACTTGGTCTGGGGCAATGCCGCTAAGATTTACGCTAAGGCAGTTGGAATATTTCGTTGCCGTCGGTGAAGCCGGCAGCATCGCCAAGGCCGCCGAACAGGTCAATGTTTCCCCACCCTCCATTTCGGCGTCGATCGCCCAGCTGGAAGCCGAGTTCGGCATCCAGCTGTTCGTGCGCCGGCATAGCCATGGCCTGTCGCTGACCGCGGGGGGCAGGGTGTTCCTCAAGGAGGCCGCGCGGCTGCTCAGCGATGCCGATGCGCTGCATGATGTGGCCAGCGACATTTCGAGTGTGGTGCGCGGGCCGCTGGCCATCGGGTGCCTGCTGACTTTCGCGCAGATCGTGTTGCCCTCGCTGCGGCACAAGTTCGAGGCGACCTATCCGGACGTGCGAATCCGCCAGTTCGAATTCAACCAGGGCCGGCTGTTCGACATGCTGCACCAGGGCGAGATCGACCTAGCGCTGACCTATGATCTCGAACTGTCGCAGGACGTCGATTTCGAGCCGCTGCTGCAATTGCCGGCCTATGTCATGCTGCCTGTCGATCATCCGCTGTCGAGCCGCAGCTCGGTGGTGCCCGAGGAGCTGGTGCAGGAGCCTATGGTCCTGCTCGACCTGCCCTACAGCCGGGAATATTTCCTCTCGGCCTTTGACCAGAAGGGCCTGCGCCCGCGCATCGCCGAGCGGACCGGCGATATCGCTGTGATGCGCTCCATGGTGGCCAATGGCTTTGGCTACGGCATTGCCAATATGCGGCCGCTCAACAACCTTTCGCCCGATGGCAAGCCGCTGAGCTTTGTCGCGCTCGAAGGGCTGCGGCCGCTGGCCATGGGCGTGGCCCTGCCGCATGCCGAGCATCGTACCCAGACGGTGACCGCCTTCATCGAGCACTGCCGCCGCTTCGTTACCGAGCCGGGCCTGTTCGGCACCGTGGTGCCGAACAGCTAGAGCTGGCGGCAGGCCTCAGTATTCGGCCGGCAGGCAGAACTGCGGCAGCAATTGGCTGAGCAGGAACTGCTTGTCGTCGCGGCCGGAGTCGAGGGAGAAGCCCTCGTCGAAATTCTCGTCGCCGCAGCTGGTCGACATCCAGATCGAGCCGCGTCGTTCGAGATCGACCAGCACATTGCCGCCCGAGCGCGTGCTGACATAGACGCCGCCGCCATCGCATTCGACACCGCACCACATCTCATTGCCATCGGCCATGCAGGGGCCGACCGCCTGGCCTTGCGTGCCGTCACGCATAGTGGCCTCGAGACGGAACACATATTGCTCGGGACCGATATCGGACTGCGCCATGAAGGTGACGGCGAGGTCCATGGCCACCACCTGCTGGTCGGGATGGGCGGCCATGTGTTTCGCGTCATAGGCGCGAGACCAGCAATTGGTGGCGCCATCGCTGGCGGCGACAAAGGAATCGAGTTCGCCGGCCATGACGCTGAGCGAGAACAGGGCGAAGGCGGTGCTGAGGAAGAGGGACTTGCGGTGCATGATGGTCTCCTGATGGTCGAATTTAATCAGAGTGTGCCGACCTGGGCGAGATAATCGGCGCGAACGCGGGCGCCGACGCCGCTGGATTCGGTGTTCATTGCCTCAAGCATGGTCAGCAGCGTCGTGCAAAGTTCGGGATTGGCGGCGTCGAGCATTGCGATGGCCTGGAGGCCCGTCTGGCTGGCGCCGGCTTCGACCGTCTTTTCCGCGATCAGCTTCCAATCGGCTTCGCTGGCCGGCTCGCGCGTCACGGGAGCGTCGTGGCCGCCTTTGGCCGCAGCCAGCAGCAGCACGATCTGCGCCATCACCAGGTCTTCATACTTGGCCGCGGCGGGCGTGCCCTCGAACACGCCCGGACCGCTGACAACGAAACCACCGCAGGCGGCTGCGCCCTCGCCATCCATCACAGCCTGCTGCAGAGCGATCGAGGCAGTCATCACCGATGTCAGGGCTTCATCGCTGGCGCTGGTCAGGTGCACGGCATATTTCTGGCGCAGCTCCAGCATATGCGTCGCCACCATGCCCTCGACATTGCCGCCACTGGCCACCGTGGTCTCGACCTGGGTGACGAAGCCGCTGAAATCCTCGGGGAAATTGGCTTTGAGGAAGCCGAACAGTTCTGGCGCGATGGTCATCATCTCGGCTTCGGTGGCGCTGACGGCGGGGGCCGCTTCCTGCGCCGTGGCTGCCAGCGGCAAAGCCAGAGCCAGTGCGGCAATGCCGCCCAAAAGCGCCGCGATCAAAGTCTTGCGGGAAAAGCCGAGGGTGAAGCGCGTATTTGCCATTTGTGAAGTCCTTGATCTGTTGCCGACCGCCCTGTGCGTCGGTTGCTGACCACAATCTGCGTCGTTTGGTGTGGCCGCGCTGTTCCGCAGGAAACAGGCCAGCTTTTCTCCGTACTGGCCATGCGGCCAAACTAGGAGCAGGGCAGGCGAGGGACATCGAACAGACGTTCGACCTGGCAGGCCAAAAGCAGGAACACCCTGCCGTTGACCGGCAGGGTGTTCTGATCTGTTGATGGCTGAGAAGAGGCTTAGTAGCCGCCGCTGGCGGGCTTGTTGTAGGACGGAGCATTGTAGTGCACGGGCGCATTGTAATGGGCCGGGGCGCTGTAGTTGGCGCAATAGTTGCCGTCGGTGGTCACATAGCGCTGGGCAACCCAGCCCCAACGGCCATTCCACTGCACGCGATACCAGCCGTTGCTGACGTAATCGAGCTGGATGCTGGCGCAATGCGGAATGCTGCCGATCTTGGCATAATAGGCGCCGGCGCCGTCGCGAAAGTTGACCCCACCGGTGGTCCAGCCCGGGCCTGCGGCCATGCTGGCCGTGGTGGTTGCGACGATGACGGCGGCGGCGAAAGCGATACGTTTGAACATGGTGAAATCCCTTTGTCGGTTTCCAGATCGCCCTCTGCGATCCGATGTATGGACAATGGGCCCTGGCTGGCCGGCCCGCAGTTCCCTGGGGAACACGCTTGCAGAGCGTTGAATAATCGGCCAATTCTGCTGCTCGCAGCGAAAGGCTTGGAGTTCCGGCATGGCGCCCGTCAGGACAGGAGTGGCGTTCTGGAGATCCTTTGCGATCTTTGAAGGCTTCGAAGCCGAGGCCGTCGCCATGCTCGACAGCATGGCCATGTCGCGCCGCTGGGTCGCCAGCGAAAGCATTTTCCAGCGCGGCGACGACGGCGACTATATCGTCGTGGTCACCGAGGGGCGCATCAAGCTGTCGCTGCTCACCGCATCGGGCCGCGAGCTGACGCTGCGCTATGCCGAAGCGGGCGATATCCTGGGCGAACTATCACTGCTCGATGGCGCGCCGCGCTCGGCCGATGCCACGGCTGCTGCCGCGACCGAAGCGCTGATCCTGATGCGGCATGATTTCGAACGCCTGCAGACGCGGTTTCCGCAGACGGCGACATCGCTGATCCGGTACCTGGTGCAGCGGCTGCGCGACACCACTGACCAGCTCGAATCCATCGCCCTGTTCGAGATCGAGGCGCGGTTGGCGCGTTTCCTGCTGCTGACCATCCGGCAGTATTTTGGCGACGACCTGCCGGACCATCCGCAATTGCGGCTCGACCTGAGCCAGACCGAACTGGCCGGCGTGCTCGGCGCCAGCCGGCCCAAGGTCAATCGCGCCATCGTGGCGCTGGAGGAGATCGGAGCCATCACGCGCGCCGGCCCGGTGCTGACCTGCGATCTCGAGCAGCTGGCGCTGATCGCCGAACCCGGAGCGGCGTGATGCTCGACTGGTGGCGCGGCCTGCCCATGCTGGTAGCGGCATCCGTCGCCATGCTGGGCGCCGCGCTGATTGTGCTGCTGCCCGACGATGCCGCGCCATGGCGCGAGACGGGTTTGGACCGGCTGGTCGGCTTGATGCCGCTGCCCAGCTCGGACGAGATAGTGGTCGTCGATATCGGCGCAGGATGGAGCCGTTCGCAGACGGCCCGGCTGATGACCACGATCGCTGATGCCAAGCCCAAGGCCGTGGCGCTCGATATCGTGCTCAGCGCCGATTGCGCCGTCAGCGCCACCAACCAGACCCTAGCCATGGCCATCGCCAAGGTTCCCACCACGCTGGGTTTCCTGCTAGCTAGCGGCGACGGCCAGCCACGGCCACCAGCCAATATCGCCGCCAGCCAAGGCCTCGCCCTGCCGCTGATCTGGCAGGCGCCCGGTGCCGAACATGCCTGTCCGAGCTTCGAGAGCGCCGCAGCCGGCAGCGCCGCCGCCTCGCTGGCCGGTGGCATGGACGCGATCATTCGCGAAGCCCCGGCACTGGTGGTGGTTGGCGACAGCGCATATCTCGGTCTGGCCGCCGATGTGGTGCGGCTCGCCAAGGGCTCGGGTTCGCCACTGATTGGCGGTGATCCGGCATGGTTGCGCATCTTTGGTGCACCGGTGGAAATCGGGCCTTCGGCCAGCTTGCGTTTCCAGCCGGGATCGCCGGCGCAATGGCAGACGCGGACCGTTGCGGCCGCGACGCTGCTGGACGATGAAACGGTCGCGCAGCGCCTAACTGATAAACTGGTGTTTGTGGGCAGCAGCGCCCCTGGGGCTGGCGCCCTGCGCGCTACCGCCACCAGCCCGGTGCACCCCTCCGTGCATATCCACGCCGATCTTGCGGCTGGACTATTGGCCGGTCGCCTGCCGCTACGGCATGGCAATGCCAATGCTATTGAGGCGGGCGTTGCGCTGTTGGGCGGGCTCGGGGTGGGCGTTGTCGGCATAGTACTCGCGCCGCTGTTTGCCGGCATGGTGATCATTGGCTTGGTGCTCGCCTGGCTCGCCACGACCACCGGCTACGTGCTGCAAACCGGCGGATTGCTCGATCCGATCGAGCCAGCAACGATCCTTGTTCTGGCAGGCCTGGCGGCCATCCTGACGCAAGCCGCGCGGACGCGCCGCGCCGAGACGGCAATGCGGCGCCGGATCGGACAATTGCTGCCGCCGGACGTTGTCGCCCGCTTCGTGCGCGAACCAAATCTGCTGCGGCTGGAGGGTGAGGAGCGCCAGGTTACCGCGCTGTTCACCGATATCGAGGGCTTTACCCAGTCGCTGCAGGGCGTCGAGCCGCGCCGCTTTGTCGGCATTCTCGACGCCTATTTCTCCGGCATGACCCGCATCGTGCTGGCGCATGGCGGGATGATCGACAAGCTGGTGGGCGATGCCATGCATGCGCTGTTCAATGCCCCGGCCGACCTCGATAATCATGTCGACAAGGCCATTGCTTGTGCTGTGGAGATGCAGGTGTTTGCCGAGGCTTTCCGGCTGCAGCCCGACATGCAGGCGCTGAATTTTGGCCGCACCCGCATCGGCATCGAGACCGGCATGGTGATCCTGGGTGACGTGGGTGCCGCCGACAAGATCGACTATACGGCGCATGGCCCGGCCATCAACATGGCGGCGCGGCTCGAAGAGGCCAACAAGGCGCTGGGTAGCAGCATCTGCATTGGCCCCGGCGCCGCAGCGCTGGCGACCACGAAGCTCGTCGCCGCCGGAACGATCGATATCCGCGGCTTCGGTTCGGTCGCCGTCTACAATCCCGCGGCTAGCGCGTAACTCTGACGCTGGCAAAAGCCTCGGCAATGCGGGCATCACCCCATTCGACCACCGGACCGGGCGCCGCGCCTTCGGCTGCGAATTCCACGCCTTCACCGCCACTCAGAATGCGCGCTTCGCCCCCGCCGGTGACCGACACCGAGCCATGATCGACGAACACCGAGAACTTGCCCTTGGTCGGACCGGCAAAGAACCGCGTGCCGCGCACGCCGATCTGGCCGAAGGCGGTGAGGATGGTGATATCGGTAGGCGGCAGCTCGGATGGCCGGTCGAACAGCATGGCGCCGCCCAGGGAGATCGTGCCGCCCTGATCGACGATGAACTGATCGATGGTCAGTTCGCTGCTGGCGCCGAGATTGATCTTGGTGCGGTCATCGAGCAGCAGCAGGGCAAAACCATCCTCGCGCGTCATCACCCGGTCGTCGATCATCAGCGGATCGTCGGGCGATAGATCAAGGGTGGTCGTCTCGCGTTCGAGGGCGACCGAACCGTCGATCGACACGACCTTGCCGACCGGCACAGTTGCGAAAGCCGGCGAAACGAGTGCGCCTGCGCCGGCCAGTCCCATCAGGGCCAAGAGGCGCCGTCGCGCCAGGATCGGCTGTTGCAGCAGGTTGAGGATCGTCATTGGGCATCCCTCCAGTGCGTCGGCGGAGCGGCGGGCCTGCGGCCCGATCTGCGCGACGCACAATCCATGCCGGGCCATTCGTGACCTCGCATCGAACAGACGTTCGATGCTGCCCAATCTACGATGGATAGGATGCCGGCATTGTAACTTGAGGGACAAGGCAATGCTTCAGAAATCCATTCTCGCGCTGGCACTCGTGACAGCCATGACCACCGCCTCGCTGGCCGCCAGCACCGGCTGGACCACCGGCAGCATCAACTTCCGCGACGGCCCGGGCACCTATTACGCCAAGCTCGGCACCATCGCCCGCTGCGTGCAGGTGAGCTACGACCAGGTCCAGGACGGCTGGTATCGCGTGCAGTGGAACGGCCGTTGGGGCTGGGTCGCCGCCCGCTACATCACCGCCGATGCCGGCTATTGCGGCAGCGGTGGCGGCTATAGCAAGCCGGCCCCAAGCGCTTATTGATCGCGCCTAACTGAGGCCGGCGCCGCCGGACCAGAGCGGAGGACTTTGTCATGCTGACCAACCGGCTTTCCATCAAGACGGCATTGCTTTTGGCCGGACTGTCCCTTGCCCTGCCGGCGGTGGCGGCTGATCCCGCGGCGCTCTGCGACCAGCTGGCCGCGAGCCCGGTGGATGCGGCCCGGCCCGATAGCGTTCCGGGCGTGCCCTTTGGCGACATCGTCGTCGCCGATGCCGAAACGGCCTGCCGCGCCGCCTGGGCGGCCGATAACCAGCAGCCGCGCATGGCCTACCAGCTGGCCCGCGTGCTCAACCAGGATGGCCGCACCGAAGAGGCCATGGCGCTGTATCAGGCAGCCGTCGACGGCGGCTATGTCGAAGCCGGCGTCGGCCTAGGCCAGACCATCACCGATATTGCCTATGCCAAGGCCGTGGCGCTCAACCAGCAGGCAGCCGAAGCCGGCAGCTTCAACGCCATGTTCAATCTCGGCGTATTTGCCCGCGACGATGATGACGATGGCGCGGCGGCCATCGCCCGCTTCGAACAGGCCGCGGCGCTGGGCGATGCCGAGGCGGCCTATAATATCGGCGTCCTCTATGACGAAGGCGAGTTGGTAGTGCGCGATGCCCAACAGGCCGCGCGCTATTACGAACAGGCCATCGCCGGCGATTTCAGCTGGGCCAAGATCAACCTCGGCTATCTGCTGCTCGAAGGCACGGTCGATGATGCCGAACGGGCGAGAGCGCTGGAGCTGTTTCGCTCGGCTGCCATTGATGACGCCGACATCAATGCCGGGTTGCAGCTCGGCCTGATGCTGCAGGATGGTAGTGCCGCCGAGCAGGACGAGAGCGAGACGCTGGTCATCGCGGCGTTGCGGGACCGCGATATGGAACTGGCGCGCTGGCTGCAGCAGGAGGCCACCGGCCTCTCAGAGCGCAATCTGGCCGCCATCAAGACCGAGATCGCCGCGACGGGCGACGGCATGGATGCCGATGCATTGGCAAGGCTGCGGGCCTATTACGCCCGCTGAACAGAAAGGGCGCGGATGAACCGCACCTTTTGCTTTTACGAATTGGCGATCATCTCGAGCACCTGCTGCGCATCGACATTGCCCAGCGCGGCGGCGCGAGCCAGCAATTCTGCCGCCATGTCGATATCCTGCGCCACGCCACGCCCTTCGAGATAAAGCCCGGCGAGATTGAGCATCGACTGTTCGCTGCCCTGCTCGATGGCCGCCCAATAGAGATCGACAGCCGCGACCGGATCAACCGCCGTGCCAATGCCCTGCTCATTATACCAGGCCAGCTCGTGCAGGCCTTCGGCATCGCCATAATGCGCGGCGAGGCGCAGCAGACGGGCCGATTCCACGTCGTCCTTGGCGACACCGACACCCTCGAAATACATCTGTCCCAGCGTGGTCGCGGCCGGGCCAAAGCCCTCATCGGCCGCAAATTGCAGTAGCCCCAGCGCCGTCTCCGCATCGGCATCATCATCAATGCCGGCGCCATTGATCAGGCTGATCGCCACGGCATGAAACGCCGGCACGAAATCAGCCTCGGCGGCGGTCATCAACAGGTCGAAGCCGAGATCGGCATCGCGGGCCACGCCCTCGCCATTGCTGAGCAGCACGCCGGCCACATAGAGGCCGAGCGGTACGTCATGTTCCGCCGCAGGCTTGGCAAAGGCATAGGCTTCGTCGAACTGGCCGGCAGCATAATAGGCCCGCGCCATCCAGGCCGCGACACGAATGTCGTTCTCGCCGCTGCCCAGTGCGGTGGTGCAGGCATCGACCGTGCGCTCAAGGTCGATCTCGTTGACCTGAAGCCCGGTGGTTTCAAACCCTACCTCGAACGGGCTGGCCGCTTGGGCTGCACAGGCTTGTTCGAGGGCGTTGAGCGGCGCTGCCGAAGCTGAGGCCGTGGCAGCAAGGAGCAGGCCGACGGCGAAAAAGCTGGTGCGGATCATTTTGCCCTCCAGGCATAGGGTGGTTCAGGCTGCTGCAACGGTAGCGTCGACGGCGACATGGCGGGGGGCAAGATCGGCATGGCCGCGGCTGACGCGCCAGTCCGTGCACTGGGCCGGCTGGGCCTCAAGGCGGCAATCGGTGACGCGATTGGCCGACACCTCGGTTTGCGGCAGGGCCGGCAGATTGGCATGGGCGAAGCTGGTCGAGGCGGCGAGAACGAGAAGGGCGAGTGCGGTGCGGATCATCTTGAGCTCCTGTAGTGCTCGGTTGCGATGACCCTGTTGTAGATGGAGCTCGGGGGCGAGGCTGTTCCGCAGGAAACAAGGGGCGGAGCGCACAGCGTGGATGCCAATAAGCATGCCCATATCGGATTGGCTGAAGGTATACCTGTAGCGCAAAAGGCCAAGTTTGCCTTGGCGAGGAAGCGGCGCACTCGTCTGATATGGTTGGGATTAGGAGGCTGGAGCGGGTGAAGGGAATCGAACCCTCGTCGTAAGCTTGGGAAGCTTCTGCTCTACCATTGAGCTACACCCGCCTGCGTTTCGAGTGATGCGGGAAATCGCGCGGTGCGTCAAGGACGCCGGATGGTTTCCGCAATGGAAGCTCGCGAAACTCCGTAATTGTTGGGTATGGGTGAGAGAGCGACAACTTCTACGGAATGTGGAAGGTTGTTCCCATGCTTTGGATATGCCGGACGTTTTTTTCGCGGCCACCGTCTGACATGCATCGAGTAGCAAACCACACATTGCCGGCCTCATGGGCAGCTACGCACTTTCAGAAAACTGCGATGCTGCATTGGTCCGTTAGGGCAGGGACTTAGGAAATTTATCAACAGTGCGCGAAAAAATGAGTCATCTCATCAGGCGACGCTGTCAAATTCCCTAAATAGCTGGAGACCATGAAGAAAAATGGTGCCCGGGACCGGAGTACGAAAGGGAATAGGAAACAGATGCTTAGGCTGAGGTGGGACCAGTTTAGTCGGTGCACTTTATTGGCCTTTTTACAAACGCTGTCCCACCGATTATTCAGGCATCGCTGTTTAGTTCTCTAGGTTTTGGTCCTAGACCTTATATGTGTCTCGACATGCGTCAGTCGTCCTGGCCGTCGGAGGCTTCTCTTTCGGCAGCTCACGGCGCAAGTTTGCACATGCTGCGTCACCACTGCTCAGTCATATCGCGTTAGAGGCTGTCACGAAGGCTGCCATTAGCGAGGATCCCGGCGTCCGATAGCTAGGCTTCATCGGCACACCGCTCACAAAACCAGTCGCATCCACGAGATGGGGCGGGCGCCTCGGATCTACACGGCGTCGTTGCTTAGGCTGCACCTATCTCGTTGATACGCGCTTAGATCGCCGCTTGCTTGCATGGACACCGAAGCTATATTGGACCTGCTTTTATAGGGGTGCCACGTGTCCAGGACTGTCTTTGCACTGACCTTTTTCTTGTTGAGTTGCGTCGCTTCTAGCGCAGTCGAATGGACCACCGTTACTGTTTCAATAACAGAAGTAACGGTGAACGGGCAGGTGGTGTCCGCCATACCGTCAGGAACACAGATAGTTGTCGAGGATTGCTTCTCAAACAAGTGCTTCGTTGAATGGGATGGCATCGCCGGCATCATCCTTTCAGACGGTTTGATGACAGACATCAATGGCGCATCGGTTGCGGTGAAAGACGCGCGCAACGTGCAGTTTCTTAATGCGCAAAATCGGCCCAAGGTCAGCAATAATGTTGCAGCTTGGGGAGACAGTCTAACACTCGGACAGAACGTCGGGGAAGGGAACGACTATCCTACTCAAGCGTCCAAGCTGTTTGATGATGTTACTGAGGTCGCTAACCTGGGCATAGGCGGACAAACCTCGACGCAGATCGCAGCTCGAAGTGGTGCGCCACTTCTCGTTACCGTATTGGGGGACAAAATACCTGCGAACGGCACAGCCGTGATCGTCACGAAGAACGTAAATCTCCTGATGGCAGGTGGCAAAAATACGGGCTCAATGGAGGGTACTCTTTGCGCCGTTCAAGGGACTATGACGACTGACAGCGGGGGGAATTGGTCGTTTTCGCCCAGCAGTCCTGGGGTAGAAGTGTCGTGCTCGGGAAGCCAAAGGTTCGATAGCAGTCTGAGCAAGGAAATGCGTCCCCGGATTACGTGGTTCTGGATGGGACGCAACATGGCCGACAACGGCCATGACATTGCCGAGGACATCGCGGGCGCTGTTGCGGCGCTCGGGCATGACAGATTCTTGGTCGGAGGCCTATTTGCAGGACGTGGCGGAAAGTCGAGCTTCTACGAGTCCGTTAACGAGCAACTGAAGGCCCAGTACGAAGGGCAATTCATAGATATTTTCGCGGCGCTCGTAACACTTGGCGGGGATGGCTCCGAAGAGGACAAAGCAGATATCGCCGATGGTTTTCTCCCTCGGTCCATCTTTCAGGGCGACGGCGTCCATCTTACCGCAAAGGGATATGCCATAGTTGCCCAGGCATTTTACGAGGCAACCATTGCAAACGAGATGGTGCTGCCTTCTGCCCCATGAGCGGCTGCGTGTCCTGGTCTTCTGTGACTTCGGAGCATCAAGTTTTGAAGAGAAGTCGTCTGGCGCTACTTACGGCGGTTTTTCTCGTCGCGTCTGCCGCCGAGGCGGTTGCACAGCTAGCGCCGTGTGACCCTACGGATGTCAAAATTGCGACGACGCCGATTTTCTCTCAGCGCCCTGCCAATTTCCGCCTTTTCCTTCAAAAGGAAGGACTGATCACCGAAAGCGCGGACGTAGTCCTTCTCGGAGACTCAATTTTGAATCGCTGGCCAGGGGACCAGGTACAGCGATTGTTCCCAGGAGCTACCATTCTCAACTTGGGTATTGAGGGGGATACCGTCCAGAATCTCCTCTGGCGCCTCTCAAATTCGAGAATTCAGGATGTAAGACCACCTCAGACGGCGGTTGTAATGATCGGTATCAACAATTTGCTGGATGGTGTGTCTGCCTGCGCTGTTGCAGCGGGAACAGAAGCTGTGCTGAAAAATATTCGTATGAAGTGGCCATCGACAGAAATTCTACACTTAGAGGTTCTTCCGAGCGGTCCCGGCTTCATGAGGCGCTACTCTGATCTTCAAAATCTCAATAAAGAGGTATCGACGTTTGTTGCAGGCATGAGCAATGCTCGTAGCTTTGTAGCAGACGCTTCCCTGACCTGCGGCCCCCCTGCTGCCCCTAATCCAGTCGGGCGCCATTTGCCGTTTTGGCCATTTCTCTCGAATTGCAAAAATTTCTTACCCGACAACCTCCATCCATCGCCGGAAGGCTACCGGGTGCTGACTAGCATATTGCTTTCCGCTATGTACTAACTGACGGCATTGCGCCAGCACCCTCGCATAAAGTGATGGCATGACACACGTGCCCCTAGGGCCTTAACGGTCCTCTTATGTCAACAGCCCCTGTTAGGTGACCTTTGCAGAGCCGGTGAGGACCCGGTAGGCCATAAGAGTTTCGCAATGACTTGGTCGGCGCTGGTGAGAAGTTGATACGTCTTGGAGGATAGCCAGGTCACGCACTTGGTCATCGTCTTCTGGTCGAGACCATGCTTCTTCGCTCAATACCATCGGCGTTGGACGGTCAGCCAAGCTAACGTGAAGCCTACCGGCAGAGCCAATGTGCTTAAGCCGTCCGCCAGGCTGTCAAGAAAATCCACCCTTTGAACCGATAGATAGTCGAATAACGAATCCAGTATCTCGTTAGCTAGTTGCAGTGCTGCTGTTATCGAAAGAGCAACGAGCGGGCGGCGGAACATAAGTGAGGAGATGGCATAAATTGTAAGGCCAAGCAAAAGGTGAAGTTGCGCTGGCGACCATCCGGCGGCCTCCAGTGGTATCATCTTGAGGTCATGCCACATGCTATTTCAAATCGCTGGCACAGGCCAAGCTCGGTCGCGAATATATCTTGCGGGGTTGCCCGCATGGACGGTCCAGGCGGGCAGGTTTTTGACAGTAACAGCGCATGCGCCGAGAACTGCGCCCTCTTCTAAGGTAACGCCGGGCCCCACGAATGCATTGGTCGCGACCCAAGCGTAGCGCCCAATATGGATAGGTCGAGTAAACAACTGGAACGCTGGATCATCAATGTCATGGGTACCACTAACGAGGTGGGCAAACTGCGAAACGATGGCATAGTCGCCTATAGTGATCTTGCCTTGGCAGTAGCAGTTGACGTTCCATCCGATTACGGCATGGTCACCCATTTCCAGATTTGGTGGGTACCATATCCTGGCGCTGCCATAGACCCTCGCCCCCTTGCCCAGCTTTGCGCCGAAGAGGATCAGTAGCAGGCGCCGCCAAGGATGCAGAGGGGGTGGTGTCCAGGCCGCAAGGACTGACCAGGTCAGATTCCAGACCATGCGAAAAAGCCGATGGCGTAGGGAAAAGGACGGGCCACCCTTAAGGCCTATCCTCCCTGAAGAATCAAGAATATCGGAAGGCTGATCAGATTTCCGGCCGGTCATCAACGGTCACTCCAGGCTAAGTTGCTTATCTGCGGGGACCAAGGATTCGGTCGTATTCGCTGAGCATGGAGCAGGCGATATTGCTCCAGAGGTAACGCTGGGCATAGGTCTGCGCTGCGGCGGAACGCTCGGCAAATTCGGCATCGTCCATGGCCAGTGCCCGCGTCATCACGGCCGGGAAATCGCTGAAATCCGTGTTCATGCGCAGGGCGATATCGTCGGCGAAGAGTTCGGGCAGGTTGCACTGGTCGGTCAGGATCGGCACACAGCCATGCTGGATGGCCTCGAGCACGGCCATGGGCAGGCCTTCGCTGAGCGATGGCAGGATGAAAAAGCGCGCGCTACTGAAGGCCGCGCTCTTGGCTTCGCCGTAGAGCGAGCCGACGAAATCCACGCCCGCCACAGCAAGGCGTGTGACCTCGGCCTCATATGCCGCATCGCCCCAGCCGGCTATGGTCAGGTTCCCTCCGATGGCAGCGGGCAGGTCGGACCAGGCCTGCATCAATTCGAGCACCTGCTTTTTCTGGTGCAGGCGCCCCAGATAGAGCACGCCCTGGCGCGGCGTTGGGCTGGCTGGAACGGGCGTATCGGAAATGCCGTTGGGCAGAGTGAAGGTGCGGCTCTCTATCCCCGGCATATAGGCGAGGACGGCTTCGCGTTCCGAGGCGCTGAGAGCATGGACATGAGCTCGTGCAAGCATGGGACGTTCGAAAAGGGTCGAATGCACGGTCTTGACGAGGCGGCTGCGCGAGAGAATCCATGGGTCGAGCATGCCATGAGGCGAGACCACGACCGGTACGCCGCGCAATGCGCTGACCGCGCCATAGATCGAGGCAGCGGACCAGATGCCATTGATGTGCACGATATCGGGCTTAAGCGCCGCAATGGTAGAGAAAGCATCGAAGGCAAAGCCATAGGGACCATGCTTGAGGGCATGGGGGCGCACATCCACGCCCTGCCAGGCGGCACGATCGGCCTCGAAGAATTCGTCGGCGCCGCCGACGATGGCAACCTCGGCACCAAGGGCAGCCGTTGCCGATGCGAGGCCGGCCACGGCCGTATAAAGACCGCCGGCAGATCGCGACAGCGAGGTCGAATAATGGACGATCCTGACCATGGCCTACTTCTTGTCCCGGAAAGCGCCATCGCTGGTCGCCAGCGCGCGCCAGCGCTCCGCGCGCTCGGAGATCGTACCAATGACCTGGCCCGGATTGCCGACGACGATGGAATCATCGGCGATCTTACCGCGCACCACGCTGCCGGCGCCGATGATGACATTGTCTCCGATGGTGGTGCCCGGTAGCAGGATCACGTTCATGCCGATAAAGACATTGTCGCCTATGGTGATCGGGCGCTTGACGCCGATATCGGTTTCCGGAGCCTCGCCGAGTGTCCGCAGGGCAGTGGTCACCGAATAGTCATGGGTAAGCAGGATGACATATTTGGAAAGGACAGCGCGATCGCCGATGGTCACCAGATTGAGGTCGTCGAAGCGCGCCTTGCTGGAAATATAGCGCGGCTTGCCCCTGGTCTGCAGACCATACCGGCGCAGAAGCCACGTGTAGACATCCATATAGCGCCGCGCATCGACCAGTTCGACCGGAAGCAGGACGATGCGCAGCACGTGCAGTGCCAGGCGCGAAAAGCCTCTCTTGAGAAGTCCCATGCTCACCCAGCCATCACTGAACGGAAAATGTCGATATAGTTGTCGGCAACGGCGGAGCCGGTCATGGCGTCTGTCCGGCTCTTTGCAAATTTGAGGTAGCTTGCGGCGGAGAGGTCATCGAGGGCCCGCTCGATCATCGCCGCAGCGACCTCCGCATCACCGCGATCTGGCACGTAGAAGGGATAGTCGGTGCCCAGGAGGTCCTGATGCTCGCGGATATCGGACGCCACGATGGGAACGCCCGATACAGTGCCCTCGAGCAAGGCATTGGGCAGACCTTCGTGATGGCTGAGGCTGACCAGCAGGGCCGCCTTGGCGAGGAAAGGCATGACGCTTTTCTGGAAGCCGAGCAATTGCACGCGGTCGGATACGCCGGCCCTTGCGGTGATGGCTTCAATCTTGCCGCGCAAGCTGCCGTCGCCGACGAGCTGGAAGGTGAGGTCCGGCCGCCGTACGGCTACGATCGCGAAGGCTTCGGCCAGGACGAGCGCATTTTTCTGCGGCTCCAGACGGCCGATATGGAGCACTGTCCGCGATGGCTCGGCCGCAGTGGGAGCAGGCGCCCCGAAAGGCACGATATTGTTGGCGACGAAGCGCTTGCCGCGGGCGCCATTGGCAGCCCACAGGGCATCGCCGGAAGCCGAATTGGCGACGATGGCATCGGCATAACGCCCCAGCTTCAGCCGCACCCAATAGCGCAACTCGTTGGGATAGCTGGAATCGCGCTCGGTCATGACCCATTTGGAACCGCGGCTGAGCAGGCGGATAAAGAAACTATAGATGTCGCTGGAATGGAGCCAGGACATCAGAATGTCGGGCCCGATCTTCTTGACCTGGTCGGCCGCGCGCATCATGCCACGAATGTCGTAGTTGGACTTGACCGGGATATCGAGGATCTCGATGCGGTCGGTCTTGAGCAGATGATCGTGGATGCCCTTGTGGAAGCGGATGAGGTGCAGTTCCACATCGTCGCGCTTCTGAAGTTCATTGAGCAGATAGATGCATTGCCGCTGCGCCCCGCCATCGGAGAAGCCCGGGATCATGAAACAGATCTTGAGTGTCATCGCCTACCCCTGCGCCCTCTGGGCCTCGTAAAACTCCCGCTTGGCCTCATCGCTGAGATGTTTGGTCATCTTGCCCCGTTCGACGACCTTGGCCTCGTAGGCATCGAGTGACTTGATCACCCGCGCTGGCACGCCTACAGCGACGCTGTTGTCGGGAATGTCACGGCTGACCACGGCCCCGGCCCCGATAACCACATTGCTACCAATGGTAACGCCTGGCAGGACCACGCAGCCGAAGCCCATATAGACATTGTCGCCGACAGTGATGCCCTTGACGATGTCGAGATCGGGCAGCTTGTCGCGGAACACCCAGACGCCGCCATCATGGGTTTCAAAGCGCGTGGCAGTGGCGCTCACATGATTACCGATGGTCACCAGATAGGGCTCGGTGCTGAAGCTGACATTGATCAGCCGGCAATCTTTGCCGACCCTAACTCCGATAGAGCGAGCATAACCAACAGGATCCGTACGGCGATGGATGAGCGATGTGATGCGCTTGGCGAGACTAGAAATGGAAGGCATCTTCACCCCCTACTTGACGTGGTTTCGACTGGTAGTACGAAAGTTTCGACAGCAGGAATTGGCTTTCTGGTTACAAGGCGGTATCCCCACAGCAGCAACGCTGCCCACGCCAACATTCGTACTGGAAAATCGAGCGAATAGCGTGGTAATTCCGCCATTAGCGCGAGCGTCATCAAGTATATGATGATGGCAGTAGTTGATTTTGGGTTCAGCGTTGCATAGCGACGCACCCTGGCAACAAAACAACCAACAAAAAACATGGCGATTGGGACGCCGAATATGCCAAAATCGAGATAGATGTCGGAAATAGTATTGGTGCCCAAGCTCCAAGTGGCGTTTGGGCCAAGAACAACATAAGTTAAGACGTCTGTGGAGGTCGTAAATAGTTGGCTTCCGTCCAGCAAAAAGCCGCGGACGAAGGGAAAAATTCCCGAAAATCCTACTAGCTTGTAGAATCCATAGCCATAATCAAATACATCTGGGACAGCAGCAAAACTCGCTCGAGCGGCAATGGTTGTAAAATTGAAGCTGCTATCTTCGGCATTTTTGCTCGACGAAATTTCATATGCTTCTGATATTCCATCCAACGAGAAGTCAGGAGACATTCGAATTATTTCAATTACGTTGTAAAAAGAAAGGCCTACAAAAATTAGGCCAAAAAGAACGTTACGTCCGGCATGGACGCGGTATGTCAACATGCCTCCTACTGCAGCGATGGCTAGGAGTAGGAAACTGTTGCGATCGCCGAAGGACAGAATACGCACCGTCCAGTATAATGTCAGGCCAATGGAAATCCAGAGTGGAAGCGAGATCTTCCGCTTCTGAACTAAATTGGCGATGGTCGTACCGATAGTGATCATGCCTAGGATCATGATAATCGTAGTCACGCCTTCCGCGAGAACGCCGCCGGATGTAGTGCCGGTGTACCTACCCTCGCCGTCGCTACGCCAGCCTGACAGCTGATATAGCGAAATAAGTCCGGCCAGGCCGGCCATAGTCACAACCGGCAAGTTACTATAGTTGAAATTCGGCTTCATCGTTATTTGGGTGGGCAAATTCTGGACGGATTTTAGTCCTATTCTAAATGCAACTATACCTATCGTTGCGGCTATTATTGCAGAGTTGCTCTCATCAACGAAGGTGTTGGTGAATACCGTGCTCCTCGCAATTTCATTCAAGGACAGAACATGTAATTGGTATGGATAATAGTACAATATGTAGTAAAACACATAGAATAGGAGTTCTATAGTGAAATACGTGGGAATTCCTTCTGCAATTATAGTTGGCTTCTGAATTGCTTCCCAAAATATGTAGTAGAATACGATGAGGCAGCTCCATGCCACCGCGGGTGAAAGTCCCTTAGGCATGCCATAAAAACTGGCGATCAATAGCAAGATCAGCACAGTTTGCACGAAGGTACTAAGGCCGCGCGATACAATGTTTCTCGACTTCATGACGTTGCCCGCGGTAAAGGTTTGCGGAAGCTCATGATACTGACACGCGTTTCGTGCGGCAGGAGCACGAGACCGATGGCAGCCAGAACAGCCCCGCCCACGATCGCGTAAGCAACCAGGGCAACCCAGTTGTCGGCTTGGATCATCTCGCCCAGCGCATAGCAGCAGGCAAGTACAAGCGTCGTGGCCGCATAGGTGAGGACTAGACTGCGGCTGATACCGCCCTCGAGGCGCAAGACGAGCATCGGAAAGGCGATGCTCGCGATGGCGCGGCCGACGATTATGCCTGCAAACAGCATGAGAATGTCTTGCGTCAGCGTATAGGCGAGGGCAGCGACGGCCAGACTGGCAATTGTCGACACCATACCAACTATGGCGCGCGCACGAACCTTGAGGGCTGCGTCCAGGATTTGCGCATCGCAGCGGATCAGGGCGAGTTGGACAAAAGCCAAGACCATTGCGACATTGATAGGATCGCCCATATAGCTTGCTTCACCGGCCCACAGCACCACGAAGCTGCGGTTAAAGAGTAGGATGCCACCGCCGACGATCATGGCTATAACGAGATTCAACGATCGTGCCTGGGCAATCGCGGACCGCACGGCAGTACCATCTTTCATCCCCATGGAGCGGCCGAGGCTGGGCATGAACACGCTGGTCGTCAACAAGCAGACCGACAGGCCGAACTGGGCAACATAGGCGGTAAAGGAATAGTCGGACACCGCGACAGCACCCACAAGGGCGCTGAGCAGGATGATCTCGCTCGACATCAGCAGGCGCTGCACATATGACCAGATTAACAACCAGCCGCTGAACTTTGCTAGCCGCACGGCATCGGCCTTGGCCGGCTTTCTAAGGCCCCACCACGAAATGGTACGACGGGCGATCAGCCAAGTGGCGAGCCCGCCCAAGACGGCCGTCGCCAGGACGACAAAGGCAATACCCGGCACGCCATAGCCCATCCAGGATGCGGCCAGCATGCCCATATTGCTGACGATAACCACGAGGGTTGCCACCGACATGGCCCAATAGCCCTGGTTGACCCCCAGCAGCACCGAAGTCGGAATGCTGACCAGTCCGGTCAGCACCACATTGGCCGATAGGATCACCCCGACCCAACGGGTCGTATCGCTTTCCTCCGGCCCGAGGCCATTGATCAGCGAGGGGAGAAAATAGGTCAGAACAACGGAAATGAGGATTAGGATGGGCAGCCAGATCAACCACACGGCGATTGCGGCACCGACCTCGCGCTGCTTGGCAGCGTCGTCATTGTCGGCTGATTTCTGGGCAAGCACCCACTTCAACGCCTGTGGCGTACCGCCATCGGCTGCGGTGGCAACGTCGAAAAAGCGCTGGCAGGATTTCCAGATGCCGAAACCGGTCGCGCCTAGCGCACCAAGCAGCAGCGGATTGATGAAAAACCCGATCACCGCCTGAGTGATGAAATTGAGATAGAACGTCGCAAGATTGAGTTTGATCGGACTTGCCATTTAGCGGGCAGCCTTGGGCATGGCGCAGACGCCCCCTAGGGGCAAGAGGCAACGCCAAACCGGACGTGAAGCGAAAGTCGGCAGGCGGACGCTCATGATTCGGCGGTTCCGGTGGCGGGCTGGGTCGCTGAAGACGCCTTGTGCAGACGCTTCTCGAGCCCGGCCATGATAGCGCGCTTAGACCAGCGCTGTTCGGCGCGCTGGCGAGCTGCCTTGCCATAGGCAGTACTGAGCGCGGAATCATCGAGCAGCGTCGCGATGGCGCCGGACAATGCTTTTCCGTCTTCGGGCGCCACGATCAGGCCACAGCCCTCGACTTCGTCGTAGAGGCCGGTACCCTGAAGGGCAGTGGCGACGACCGGGCGACCTGACGCCAGCATGTTGGTGAGCTTGCTCGGCAGGACCAGATCGGCAGCCCCGGCGATCTGTGGCAGGAGATGGATGCTGGCCAGGCCCAGCAGGTCGCTGAGGCGTTCCTTGGGCTGCAGGCCGTGGAAACGGACATTGCCCAGGTCAGCAGCCTGGGCCTCGAGATTGGCGCGGTTGGGGCCCTCGCCGCAGACGACAAAGGTTAGGTCAGTGCGGTGCTTGAGGCGACGAGCAGCGTCGACCACGATCTCAATGCCCTGCTTGTTGGCAATATTGCCCGAATAGAGCGCGACATGGTGAGTCGTTATGTTCCATTCTGTGCGATAGGTCGAGGGTGCAGCAAGCGGACGGATGACGTCGAGATCGCTCCAGTTGCGGAACTCGAGGACGCGGTCGCCAGATACGCCCTTCTCGATAAGCTTGGCGCACATCTGGGGCGAAATACTGCTAACCGTATCGAACTGGCGGAGCAGGCGGAGCTCGAATTTTTCAGCGGTGCGACCGACGCCGCTGTCCTTGTTGAGAAGGCCGGTGACGAAAGCGGCTTCTACCTCGAAATCTTGGATATGCAGCCAAGAGCGCGCACCTGACGCCCGGGCAGCAAGAGCCGCGACGGGCGCGGCAATCAGCGATGGGGCGATAGTAATTACCACATCCGGACGCCAGGTCAGCGCGCGCCAGAGCATTGGAAAGAACGTGGAAGCGGCAAAGCTGGAATGATGGAGCAGCCGCTTGAGGCCTGAGGGTTGTTTGGGAATGTAATGAGGCGCACGAGTGACGTCGACGCCTTCTTCGATGCTTCGCCCATAAGTAAGCGCGCTATGACCTTCCATGATCTTCCAGGCCGGATAATACGGCCGACCGGCAATGACCTGGACCTCATGCCCCATCCCGGCCAAGGCTTCCGCCATGCCGGTGGTGTAGACGGCTATGCCAATCTTTTCGGGGGCGTAGTTGAGACCCAGAATCAGAAGCTTCATGCTGCCGAAGCCTTTACCTGGTTGTCGAGGAACCACTGATAGGTTTCGGTGATGCCCTCTTCAAGGGCGACCCTCGGCTTCCAACCCATGGACCGCAGCTTGTCTGCACTCATCAGCTTGCGCGGGGTGCCGTCCGGCTTGGACAGATCGTGCACGATCTCGCCGGTAAAGCCGACGACGTCGCAGACGATCTGGGTCAGTTCGAGAATGGTTACATCTTCGCCGGAACCGACATTGACATGCTCGTGGTCGGAATAGTTCTTCAGCAGGAACACCAGCGCATCGGCGCAGTCATCGGCATGCAGGAACTCGCGGCGCGGTGTTCCTGTGCCCCAGACCGTGATCGATGAAGCGCCACTGACCTTGGCCTCATGCGCCTTGCGAATGATCGCTGGCATGACATGGCTTGAGGTCAGGTCGAAATTGTCGCCGGGACCATAAAGATTGGTCGGCATGGCACTGATGTAGTCGCGCCCATATTGCTTGCGATAGGCCTGCGCCAGCTTGATGCCGGCGATCTTGGCGATCGCATACCACTCGTTGGTCGGCTCGAGAGAGCCGGTGAGCAGGCTGTCCTCGGTGATCGGCTGGTCAGCAAACTTGGGGTAGATGCAGGACGAGCCGAGGAAGAGGAACTTCTCGACGTCATTGGCATGGGCGGAGGCGACGATATTCGCCTCGATCATCAGGTTATCATAGAGGAATTCTGCCGGGCGCGTGTCATTGGCCAGGATGCCGCCGACCTTGGCTGCCGCCATGACGATCGCGTCGGGCTTGGCATCGGCTAGGAAGGCTTCTACTTCAGCCTGGCGCATCAGGTCCACGACATCTCGGCCGGCGGTGATAACCTCACAGCCCTCACCAGCCAGTCGCCGCACAACGGCGCTGCCAACCATGCCACGATGGCCGGCAACCCAGACGCGCTTTCTATTCAGGTCATAAGTCATGTTGTCGTCTCGAACTCGCGGAACAGGATAAGGCTTGTGGCGAGCCGCCCGTCAGCCTTCGAAGCTGACGGGAAGATCCAGGCCGTGCGACTTGAGCAGGGCAAAGCGGCGGGCCGCCTTGTGGTCGGCGGCGACCATTTCCCGGCACATTTCCTGCGCAGTGATTTCGGGCACCCAGCCGAGCTTCTGCTTGGCCTTGCTCGGATCGCCGAGTAGGGTTTCCACTTCGGCCGGGCGGAAGTACTTCGGGTCGATACGGACGATGATATCACCTACCTTGACGTTGGGCGCCAGATCGCCCTCGATCTTGGCGACCTTGCCAACCTCATCCACGCCCGAGCCTGAGAACTCAATAGTGACGCCCAGCTCGGCGGCCGACCAAGAGATGAACTCGCGCACCGAATATTGCACGCCGGTCGCGATGACAAAATCGTCAGCCACATCCTGCTGCAGCATCATCCACTGCATGCGGACATAGTCCTTGGCGTGGCCCCAGTCGCGCAGGGAGTCGATATTGCCCATGTAGAGGCAGGATTCGAGACCCAGAGCGATATTGGACAGGCCGCGGGTGATCTTGCGCGTGACGAAGGTTTCGCCACGGCGCGGGCTCTCATGGTTGAACAAGATGCCGTTGCAGGCATACATGCCATAGGCCTCGCGGTAGTTCACCGTGATCCAGTAGGCGTAAAGCTTGGCCACGGCGTAGGGCGAGCGGGGATAGAATGGGGTGGTTTCCTTCTGCGGCGTTTCCTGCACCAAGCCGTAAAGCTCGGACGTTGACGCCTGGTAGAAGCGGGTTTTCTTCTCAAGGCCAAGGAAGCGGATGGCTTCGAGCAGGCGCAGCGCACCGGTGCCGTCAACGTCAGCAGTATACTCAGGGGCTTCGAACGACACGGCCACATGCGACTGAGCGCCGAGATTGTAGACCTCGTCCGGCTCGATATCGCGGATCAGGCGGGTCAGATTGGACGTGTCGGACAGATCGCCATAGTGCAGCTTCATCTGGGCATTGCCGACGTGCTGGTCCTGATACAGGTGGTCGATGCGCTGGGTGTTGAACAGCGAAGCACGGCGCTTGATGCCGTGCACTTCATAGCCCTTTTCCAGCAGAAGCTCGGTCAGATACGAACCGTCTTGGCCAGTGATACCAGTAATTAGAGCCTTCTTAGTCATCGCTACCCCAAGCACTCATCTTCGACGCGAGCACTTGTTACAATTAAAGCGATCCAAGGGGAACCCGCCAACAGCCCTTCACCATCAAATGGTTAGCGGTATCAAGACGCCAAGGTCATTGTGAATGCTGGACTTCTTGAAGCGAGTTGAATGAAAATTGCATGGGGTCCATGCATGCTCACAACGTCACCACGGCGAAAAACGCAACTGCACTACTTAGAACTCGGTTGATTTTGGTGCGAACGTGTCTGGACATCCCACGTTTCTCCAGTTTGCGCAAAAGCCTGCCCAGCAAGCTTCCTTTGGTTAGCTGCTCTCGTATATCTGTCGACTTCTTTCAGCGTCGTGTGCCCGGTGATGGCCATAATCTGGTGACCGCTACGGTCATTTTCGGCCAGACGGCGGGCGGCCGCCTTACGCAGTCCGTGCGCCGAGCAATGGTTCAGGCCGGCCTCATCGCAGCGGTCCCGAAACCAATTGCCAAACCCTGCGACGGTGAAAGGCTTGCCGAAGGCATTGATCAAAAAGGTTTCGTCACCGAGTTGGGATGCATCAAGGATCGCCTGCAATTCGGCTACGATCGGAATTTCCAGATAGATAGGCTTACGGTCCTTGTTCTTCTGCTGCGTGAAGTGGAGCCACCCATCATTGACATGCTTGGGTCCGAACAACACCACGTCGCTACGGCGCTGGCTAGTGTGCAGCAACAGTGCCATTGCCAGGCGCGCCTTGGTACCGACCGGATGACGCGCTTCAAACTGGGCGACTTCCGCGTCCGTCCAAGAATGGAAACCGTCGCCAATCGCCTCAAGGTAAGGGACATCCTTCGCAGGGTTGCGCTCCGCCAGCTCGACACCTGGCAACACTGCCCATGCGAACACCGCGCGCAACGCCTTCACACGGGCGTTCGCAGCCTCGGGCTTTTCCGCTCGCAAATCCCGGATGCGGCGGACATGTTTCGTCTCCATAAGCCGATAGGGCTTGTTGCCGTCAACGTCAGCTATATGTCCCAGGATCAGCCGGCGTACACGCTGCGTGCTGGCACTCAGACGCTTGAATTCTGCGGATTCAAAATATCGGAGAAATAGCCAGACCAACGTGTCACCGTTCTGACTGACCGACAGCTTTTGCTTGACCTGCGGGGCTTCGCCGGCGGCGGCACGTCGATATTCCATGAGAAAGGCCTCGCTGCCAGGCTTCTCAAGCAAACGTACCTTTGGCCAGCCGCGCTTACGAAAGTATACGCGGACATTGCCATGTCTGTCGGTGTCTTCGACGGTGTGCTTCAGCGTGATCTCGCCGTTGCCGTCCGCTAGACGGAACTTAGCCATATGCTGCGTCCCAAGGGTTTTCAGTCCCCTTGGCCGGCAGCTCGTCGAACGCGAGATCCAATGCTACGGCATCCCAGATGGTACGTGTGTTTGCCATTTTCGGCTTCGGCATACGTCCATCGGCGACCATCTCATCAAAGAGACTCGCACTGATCCCTATGTAAGCAGCGGCCGCAGTGCGTGATAACCCGCGTGGCCGTACACCAGGCGGCAATAGGGATGGCTTTTCAGTGGCAGTTACGTTCAACAAGGCCGCGTATCCTTAGTCGGCAAGCTCAGAGTGAGTTCTGACTTTTCTAAGTGCGCTATAGCGATCGCGAATTGGGGTTGCAGAGGATCTGTGTAATTTTTTTAAAATATTTTGCTCAATGAGAAAGGGGGCGGCTGTCGTCACACTTTTTGCAGATTACTGTGGCGCTTGAGCTCGTGGGTGAGGCCGGCAACTGACAACGCGTTTTACAAAAAGGGCAGTCGGAAGGCATATCCGCAAGCACCATCCTGGCTGTCCGGAGTTCGCTGTTGAGTACATCGCTGAAAAGATAGTTGATAGGGACTGGGAAGAGATGTCACTTGGCGCGGCGGTTGGTACAACCATGCAAGGTATCATTCGCCACGCGATGACCGACTATGACAACCTCTTGCTTGCCGGCGTCGAGAGAGTTGAAGCGCGCAGGCGCGTGCAGAAGAGAGTAAACGCCTTGCTTGACGTATGGTCTAGACCGCGCACCGAAGATCCCAACGACACCAAATAGGCAAGGCTGGTGCAAGGCGCGTTCTTTTCCTCGATAGGCATTTGCCGCCTAGTTCAAGTCTCACCGTTGTCGACGACGACGCCGTGGCGTTCGGGAAGGAGCAGTTGCCCGATCTTACTAAGCTCACCAATAATAGGCCGCGATCTAGCTAGTCCCAGGTCAGTTCGAATGTGGAGGTTTGGACACCAGGGCGTGGTCGGGATGAGAGCCATCCCATTTCGACATTGGTAATTTTCTAGGACTTCGTCGACCACTGGTGATGCAGAAGGGACGAACCGCCCGGCTAGACGGCGCCATACCCGAACGCAGCCATACCTAACCGTGAGTATCCTAGACAGGACCTCGAGTGAACCGGGGCGGGCGTTCGTAACTTACGATAATTCGCCGTCACCGATGAGGTAAAACCGACGGTCACCAAAGTCCGATTTTCCTTAATATATATAATTCTTAATGGGTGTTTATATACTTAGGAAACGCGGACTTTTCTGCCCGTCGCTTTCTCTCGGTAAAACAAGGGGTTAGCTCTCGCGGTCAAAAAGGTGGCGCCAAGTGTGAAAACCCTCGTTTCGAGAGCCTTTTTTTGGCGCCATAAAGTGTCCATCTCCGGTCTCGCCAGACGGATGACAGGCACCAAAATCGAAGCTGAACCCGCGACATCAGTGGCAGAAATTTTCATCGTTAATTGGGTTATCGGAGTTGGGACAGTGTCGGTGCTGGTCCACGCCGGTTTTATTTGCCGTGAGATCTGAATAGACGCGTGATGAGCCGCGTTCATCCGAGCTTCGCATGTTTGCGCTCGCTATTCGACCGTCTATGTCTTTAATGAGCTAACGGCCTCAGACGCTCTAGGACGTGCGTCACTACATGGGTAATTCCAGCGGCATGCTCTCTCTAGATGCCTCGTTCTGCGTCATGACGGGGACGTATTGGTGTCAGACCTGGCTTGAGCTGCATAGGATTGACAGGGGCGCTGCTGGGCAGGTGTTTCGACACTTTGTGAGAAGATGTAAGCGGTCCGGGTCGGAGAGTCTCAGTGAGCACCGTAATCGATTTACCGGAGTGGGCGTCTGTGAGTTTGATCTGTAAAGCCAGAATGACGTATTTCTGCAAAAACAGGTTTACGGCCTCAAACTGATTACAGATGTAACACTCTGGAAGGGGCACCGCATATTTCTTTGCGGTGAGTGAGATGTAGCCGACATATTTCCGCGGTCACGGCAGACCAAATTTCGAGTTCTGGGATATATCACCGCAAGCTAGTCTGCGTTGAGTTTTACATCTGCGATCAGAGCAAGGCTGCCGTCATACGCTGCACTGACCTTGGTCAGCCTCGGCGTGTCTAGTGGCTCTAACGATTTCAACGGTGGGTATGTCCGAGCCTAAACCGCTGAGCGGCTTTCCCGAACAGTTCGTCGGACCCAATGTGTGCAAGAAAGGGGTATCGCTGGAACATCAGCGGTGCCGGCGTGATCCCCAACCCTCTCATCTGGGAGTCTCAGTACGGTTGGGCGTTGAAAAGAGCATGGTCGGTGTAACCTTCAAAGTCGAAGACCAAGAACCCCCGACCGCCTCGGCGCCCGGGTTGTCGCGCACCCAGAAGGCGGCATTCGTGTGGCACTCATTGGGGAGTGGCTGCCATCGACCATCCGTAGTGCTGACCTTGATGCCAGGCACTACTGCAGCCTCAGGCATCCGCTTGAACAGGTCGTCGCCGAGTCGAGCGAGGCCTTTGCCATCCTTGACGGATAGCATCGCAGCCCTCGCGGCATCAACCGCCGCTCCAGTTTTGTTCACGGACACAATCTATGTTGGGGTGTGAGGGCTTTTCTTCTCGTTGGCGCCACGTATATTCCCCGAACTTCTTGGGGGATGAAAATGGGTAAGAAGCGCTGTCCAGACTGCGGCGGGATGATGTCTGACTCTGGGCTATTCTCATGCAGCCATTGCCGGAAATCTGACCCGGACGTAACCGAACGATCACGGTGGGAAATTCAAATTACCGCAGAGCAACAAGCCTTGTTGGGAACAGCTACCTGCGCCGCGGTCGTTTTTGGCTTCTTCTTCAACGGCGTCATAGGAGCCCTGATCGGCCTGCTCTTCGTCGGCATCCTCTTAATTATGATTGTCGTCAGTCAACTGTAGTAACGGCGACAAGTGCGTTGTCTAAGGTTGAGGCAGTCTGTCGCTCGGCTAATTTTCCGAGGTGGATGAGGAGCCGATGATGGAAGGGTTTCGAAGTGCCTACCTTACTATCGCCGAGGCTCGTGCCCGCATCGAAGAGCTTGTAGCTTTGTCGAAATCATACTGGGCGGAGAAGCCTGGAGCTTTTGGCACTACAAGAGACGACGCTTTCCCAGGCAAGCTTGTCCACATTTTCACAATTCAGCGACAACTCCCCGATCGATGCCACACAATAGTGTCTGGCATCCTTCAGGATCTTCGTCACGCCCTCGATCAGGCAGCTTCGGCGTCAGTCTTCGCACTCACTGGGGAAGATCGCCGCGATACGCATTTTCCTTTGGCGCGCACCCAAGCAGATTTCCAGCGGCTTCGTCCTAAGTTGGAAACCATTCAACACGTCGATGTGGTGGATACTATCGCGCGTCACCGTCCGTTCGGCGATAGCAACCCGTTGCTTTACGCCCTAACGCTCGCGAACCAATCGAAGCATCGCAGGCTTATCGAGGCAACGACACATCTAAGCCAGCGATCCTGTTTCATGTCCGGCGATCTGACTAAAGGGGAAATCCGTATGATTGTCCCGACGGTTGATACTCCAAGGGGCGATTTTGCCGTACTCGCCTTATCCGATGAGGCGGTAAACGCCGTAGTGACTGAAGCCTCTATGATGCTCATTATCGCCTTCGCACGAGATGTAGATGGTCTTGCGGGAATGCCCGCGCCGGACACTATGCTCACTCTATCAAGCGAAGTGGAGTTGATTGTGCAGGACATCGAGGCCGCAACAAGGAGCGTGGCTTGCTAGTCGGTGAGCCATCAAAGGTTTAGTTCGCAGCGATCCGGTGGATGGTCGATCGACAGTTCTGCGACGGTAGCGCCAGCCAGAAATGCTCCCACGTAGCGTACTGGCCCGCAAGATCTGCGAACCGCGGGTCAGTTCGCGTCGTCGTCGTTCCGTCCGGGCCATAAAAGATAACGGTGTCGTCCTCAAGGTCTGCGCCGACCTCGTATTCGGTGCCGTCCTTAGCCATGTCGGAATAATTAAACCCGGTGAGGAACTGCTGGCTGCCGCCACCGGCAGGAAAGAACCCGATGTCGAGCGATGTGCTCTTCCACACCCAGTGAAGAGCGCCGTCTGTGGTGATGTAAGACGGACTGCCAAGGGTCAGTGTCTTTGTGATGGCCATCGTCATATTGCCACCGTCCGCACCGGGCCCAAACGAAATCCGCGCCCTGATCTTTGTGACGAGGCGCCCCAAGTCCAACACGCTATAAGCCGCCGTCACGCCGCTAGGGTTGTTCGTTGCGTGAACAGGCGCATCCGGTGCTATGAGCTTCTTGCCAGAAATGACCGCCCGTACCCGCGACCCACCCGCGGACGCAGTCTGGTTCAGTTGCTGCCAAGTGTGGCCGGAACCGGAGACCCCGATCGCGCCATCGACACGGTCGAAATCATCCCAACTCCATGCCTTGACGCCAGGCCGGCACCCCCCACCTGCGATGGGAGTCGAACTGATTGCGACACGTGCCGCGCCCAGCATTAGATGAACCCCAGGCGCAGAGAGACACCGGCTGCCGTGTAGGTGCCGGCACCACGACTGATGGCCGCGACATAGATCGAGCGGTTCGCATCGGCGGCACGTAGCCCCAGGCCAATGCTCCTGAGCGTTGCCACATGGCAGCCGCCCAGATCGACAAAGTCGGCAGCGGCGACGGGCACGATGCCCAGAATGTGAGCAGCGTCAGCATCGGTGACCGAGACCAAGGAGTTTTCGGGGCTGAGCGAAACGTTGGCGTCGAGGAAAACCAGATCGAACCCCAGGCCGAGATCATCCGTGAGAGTCTACGACAGGCTAGCGCCCGAAGATGGAGCGTAAGGCTGAACGGGATCGAGTGGTCACGGCCGGATCAGCATTTCCAGATGCCGCACGGATTTCCTCGATCCAGGCAATCTCGTTTCGAGTTACAATCGTACCGATAATCTCCCGAAAAGCTCGCATTGAAGTGTCGTCGGCAGACTGTTCGAGGGCTTTCAGCAGAAGCTTGCGCGGGTCTACATCAAGCGCAGCCGCCAGGGCAGGGACACGATCGAACGGGAGGCGTGCAGCTCCGTTTTTGATCTGCGCGAGCATGTTGGGATTTATGAACCCCGCCTCAGAAGCAATCGTCGCCTGTGTCTTCAGATACTGCAGTTCTAAAATTCGCTTTTGTAGGAACAGAGTTAGACTTGTGTTCTCGTATGGCCTTTGCGGCATTCTTAGAATTCTCATCGCTGCATATTGTACTTGATGTATAGCGACGAGGCATAGGGAACGTCGTTGTTACTCTAGGTTCACCAGACTGCGCGGGCTTCGCCCTTGCGGGACGCCTTTGGCGTCCCCGTTTTGGTATGTTTTATGTATCCGCCATAGAATACAACTGCGGCCTATCCTAGGGAGGGCCACAGTTAAAATGCTATGCGATGGCGCAGACTACTAACTGTCCTCGCTTCGCGAGCAACAGCGTTGCAATTCCTGAGATCAAGGACGCCAGAATTCGTCAGGCGCCACCCAATATTCGAAATTTATCACGTCCGTCAGTGATTTGCTAGTGTACCTGGCTATTCCATGATCGTCATGGACCTCTTTAACATCAGCGTTACCCGGTGGGACTAAATCTCTCCAGATCCGGTCGGCCCATTCATCAAATTTTGCTAGCTGCCGCCGCCGTTCGTCACCTTCGACATCCCAGAGGCGCACCAGTCCGTGCCAGTGAATGTTGACCGTGGCCTTCTCAGGGACATAGGTGCAGAACAGCCGCTGATCATGGTTAGAAGCCCATTTTCGGCCGATGAGCTTACGCTGCATCCGCGCATCCCACGCTTTGAGTTTTTCCCTTGCAGCCAGGATTTGTCTATCTGCCTGGCCTCTCAGGGGCGACTTCGTAGCAGCGTTGTTGAAGGTCAGAGTGACGAAGCGGTCCCATTTCCACTGCGACACCCATTGAACCCATTCCTCTGCAACCTTTTCGGGTTTGTTGAGGGGGGAATATGTGAATTGTTTCATAGCCATACCTCGTAAAACAAGATTCTGTAGCGGTATGGCAAGTGAGCTGTTCGCCTACGCAGGCCCGGTCTAGGGCGCGCGTTTGCGCCAGAACTGCTGGGGCGAGAGGTTGCTGCTGCTACTCGGTGTGATGACGTCAACGGCGGCGAGTCAACCAGGGTCGGCAATAGCAGGCTTGGCGCAGCAGTGTGATAGGCGTTTCGATGCTTTGGGTGTCTGTCTCGAAAAGCTCGAAAGAGGCCCGTTAACGGCCGAATAGTCCCACTTTTTCGACGTCTCGGGATCAGTGGGACAAAAGCAGCTGTTAAGCCGCTGAAAACGCTGCATCTGAAAAGAATGATGGTGCCCGGGACCGGAATCGAACCAGTGACACGCGGATTTTCAATCCGCTGCTCTACCAACTGAGCTACCCGGGCAACGGGGCGGATCAACCGCCCGGCTTCAAGCCATGGGCCTTATAGGGGATGGGTTTTTGCCGCGCAAGCGGGAAAAGGGCTTGTGGATAAGGAGTTTGAATTAGCCGCGCTGATGGCCGGAATACGGCGCGTCTGAGGGCTATCCGGCGTCCCCCGATCGTTCACCATGTGCTAGCCAAAGGGTGGCCAGATCGGGTCATTGCGTGAAAAAAATCGGGGATTCCGGACGCCGTTGCTGTTCTAAGCCACAAACGGCTTGAAATGCTTCGACAGTTTCAGTGTCTGTGCCTGGTAGTTCGACCCCAGCGCCGTGCCATAGAGCCGGTCTGGCGCTTCGGCGAGGCGTTCGTAGATCAGGCGGCCGATGGTCTGGCCGTGGCCGAGCAGGAACGGCACTTCGCGGCTGCGCACTTCGAGCACGGCGCGGCTGCCGGTGCCGCCGGCGGGCGAGTGGCCGAAGCCGGGATCAAAGAACCCGGCGTAATGCACGCGGAATTCGCCGACCAGCGGATCGAAGGGCACCATTTCGGCGGCATGGGTCGGCGGCACATGCACGGCTTCGTCGCTGACCAGGATATAGAATTCGTCGGGGTCAAGGATCAGCTCCTCGCGGCCACGCTTGAACAGCGGATCCCAGAAGTCGAGCACGTCGAGCGCCGCCTTCTTGTCGACATCGACCACGGCCGTATGGCGGCGCGAGCGAAAGCCGATCAGGCCGTTGCGGTCGGTGCCCTTGAGGTCGATGGAGAGGGCTACGCCTTCGCCGACCGGCACGTCATTGTCGAACACCAAGGTGTCGGATGCATGCAGCGCTTGATGCTCGGCGACCGTGAGGCGATTGTCGCCGGAGCGGAAGCGCATTTGGCTGAGGCGCGAGCCGGTGCGCACCAGCACCGGGAAGGTGCGGGGGCTGACTTCGAGATAGAGTGGGCCGCGATAGCCATTTGGCATCTGGTCGAAGCCGCGCGCCCGGTCGCCGATGACGCGGGTGAAGACGTCGAGCCGGCCGGTGGAACTCTTGGGATTGGCGGAGGCGCTGACAGCCTCGGGCAAGTCGAGGCTTTCCTGCAGCGGCACCAGATAGACACAGCCGCGCTCCAGTACGGCGCCCCGGGTCAGATCGATCTCATGCAGTTTCAGCGCTTCGATGCGCTCGGCCACCGAATGGCTTGGGCCGGGCAGGAAGCTTGAGCGCACGCGAAAGGCCACGTCGCCCAAGCGCAGGTCGAGGCTGGCGGGCTGCACCTGGTCCTCGTCGAACGGCCGCGTGGCCGCGATGGAGCCCTCTTTATGCAGCATCTCGATCAGCCGCGCCGGGAACACGCCCTGCGGCCAGGTCTGTTGCTTGTCCATGCTGTCGCGTTTCCCGATAAACCTGATGTTCCCTACCAACCCCGGCAATTGACGCCAACTGGCAATTGGCTTTAGATCACAGTCCAGTGGTGATTTGGCCGGTCGCTTGCAGCCACTTAAAACAAGTTGCTAAAGACCGTTATGGAACCGGCCGCCACACGCGTGCCGGTTTTTTGTTTGAAGGCTCTGCCCATGTCCCGCGAAAACAATCCCCTGCTTGATCCAAAACGGCTCGGCGCCGCGACCCAGATGGTGCATGGCGGTGGCAGACGTACCGATTTCAACGAGACCAGCGAAGCGATCTTCCTCAACTCGGGCTATTCCTATCCGAGCTCGGAACATGCCGAACTGCTGTTCCAGGGCAAGTTTCCCGGCGCGCATAACTATTCGCGCTTCGCCAATCCGACCGTCGACATGTTCCAGGACCGCATGGCGCTGATCGAGGGCGCCGAAGCGGCGCGTGGCTTTGCCTCGGGCATGGCAGCGGTCACTAATGCGGTGATGAGCCAGGTGCGCGCCGGCGATCATATTGTTGCCGCCCAGGCGCTGTTCGGCGGCTGCCGCTATGTAGTGGAAGACTATGCGCCACGCTTTGGCGTGGAATCGACGCTGGTCGATGGCCGCGATCCCGAGAACTTTGCCCGCGCCATGCGGCCCAATACCAAGGTCGTCTTCATCGAGACGCCGACCAATCCGACGCTTGAACTGGTCGATATCGCAGCCGTGGCCGAGATCGCCCATGCGCATGGCGCCAAGCTGATCGTGGACAATGTGTTTTCGACGGCGCTCTACCAGAAGCCGCTGCAGCTGGGCGCTGATCTGGTGACCTATTCGGCCACCAAGCATATCGACGGGCAGGGCAGGGTACTTGGCGGCATCGTGCTCGGCTCCAAAGCGCTGATCGAAGCTGACGTGCACACCTTCCTGCGCCAGACTGGCGCGACGCTGAGCGCCTTCAATGCCTGGGTGCTGCTCAAGGGGCTAGAGACCTATGAGCTGCGCATCCGGCAGATGACCGACAGCGCCGAAAAGGTGGTGGAGGCCTTGGCCGGTCATCCCAAGGTCAACCGGGTGATCTATCCGCATCATCCGAGCCATCCGCAGTATGCGCTGGCCAAGCGGCAGATGACGCGGGGCTCAACGCTGCTGGCTATCGAGCTCAAGGGCGGCCAGGAAGCGGCGTTTACGCTTTCGGACAGCCTGGCGGTGATCCTGATTTCCAACAATCTGGGCGATGCCAAGTCGCTGATCACCCATCCGCGGACGACGACGCATGCACGGCTGACCGAGGAAGTGCGGCTGGAGACCGGGGTGACGCCGGGCCTGCTGCGGCTGTCGGTCGGGCTGGAATCGCCCGACGATCTGATTGCCGATCTGATGTATGGGCTGGATCAGGTTTAATGGTTCGCGCGGCTGGGGCGAAGGTCCGGCGTTACCTGGCGAGCGGGGGCCTTGCTCTCCTCGCCATGCCGGCCTTTGCGCAAACGCTGCCGTACCATGCCGATCCATCCGCCCGTGAAATCCTGCCCGGCAGCAATGCCGTGCCGGCCATCCGGTTTCTGACCACGGCGGATTTCCCGCCGTTCAATTTCCGCGACAGTTCCGGCGAGCTGATCGGCTTCAATGTCGATCTGGCCAAGCGCATTTGCGCCGAGGTCAATGTGGCCTGCACCATCCAGGCCTGGCCCTGGGAGCAAGCAGCCAATGCGCTGGGCGACAATCAGGGCGACGCGCTGATCGCTGGGCTCGCCATGTCGGACGAGACCGGCGCGACGTTCGATTTTTCGTCGACCTATCTGGCGCTGCCGGGACGCTTCGTCACCCGCGCCGGCGATATCGGCCTGTTCGATGCCAATAGCCTGGGTGGCAAGATGGTGGCCGTCCGCGCCGGTTCGACGCATGAGAGCTTCCTCAAGCGCTACCTGCCCGAGGCGAGTCTACTGCCCTTCGACATCGAGGCCGATGCGCTGGTAGCCGTGCGCGACGGCAAGGCCGACAGCTTCTTTGGCGACGCCATGCGGGCCTCGTTCTGGCTCAACGACAATCTCGATTGCTGCGGCTTTGCCGGCGAGGCCTATTTCCGGCCGCAGCTGTTCGGCGAAGGCCTCGCCGTTGCCGTGCCAGCCGGCAAGGATGCGGTGCGCCATGCTATTGACTGGGCGCTGGTGCGCCTCAAGGACAATGGCGCGCTGGACGAGCTGTACCTGCGCTGGTTCCCGGTGGGGTTTTACTAGCTTCGAGCCGGCCGCAGGCAAATTCGCTCCGGCGGAGCGAATTTAGGCGAGAAGACCATGAGGGCATGCCCGAATGGCAGTTACACCGGCATGCGGCGGTGCCGCGCCCGTGCCGCCGTTTCGATCGCAGCAGTGGTCAGCCGGTCGAGGTCGAGCTTGTCGCGCAGCAGTTCGAGGAAGCGCAGCTCTTCCTGCTCAAGATAGAGATCGACCGAGGTGATTTCCACGGCGACTGCATAGGCCGTGTCCTGCAGCTTTTTGGGAAGGGCAGCGATGGCATCGTCCATCACCTGGTCCAGCCCGCCCGGGCCATTGAGCTTGTCGGCGCAGGCATTGGCCACGGCCGCCAGCCGCTCCCGGTCAAAGCCCTCGAACACCGGCAGCCGGCCGATCAGCGCCTGGATGCGCACCAGTTCCTTGTCGGTCATGGCGCTGTCCGAGGAAGCGGCAACCAGCATCAGGTGGATCAGCGCGTCATGGGCGGTCGTGGGCATCAGGCTCTTCCCGTTTTTCTTTGCCTCGATAGCTAGGCGCGCCGTGTTCGCTTGGCAAGCGCAGCGGCAAAAAGTTGACGCGACGCGTGGGGGATGCAACACACCGCACTCTCCCTATTTCGAAAGGCTCAACCCCTTGTCGTCCGCTCATTTGCCCCCTCTCGACCCAGCATTCTTCGACGCGGCCCAGACGGCCCGCGCCTGGCCGTTCGAGGAAGCGCGCAAACTGGTCAAGCGGCTGGAAAAGTCGGGCAAGCAGGAGGCCCTGTTCGAGACCGGCTACGGCCCCTCGGGCCTGCCCCATATCGGCACTTTCGGCGAAGTGGCCCGCACGACCATGGTGCGCACGGCCTTCCGCCTGCTGACCCGCGACGCGATCCCGACGCGGCTGATCTGCTTTTCCGACGACCTCGACGGCATGCGCAAGATCCCGGACAATGTGCCGTCCAAGGAGGCGATGGAGCCGCATCTGCAAAAGCCGCTGACCGCGGTGCCGGACCCGTGGACCAATGAGTTCAACAGCTTCGGCGACCACAACAACGCCATGCTGCGCCGCTTCCTCGATACCTTCGGCTTCGACTACGAATTCGCCAGCGCCACCGACTATTACAAGTCCGGCAAGTTCGACACCGTGCTGCGCCTCGCCGCCGAGCGCTATGACGACATCATGAAGGTGATGCTGCCGACGTTGGGTGCCGAGCGCCAGGCGACCTATTCGCCCTTCCTGCCGATCTCGCCGATTTCCGGTCGCGTGCTTTACGTGCCGATGAAGGAAGTCGATGCGGTCAATGGCACCATCACTTTTGCCGATGAAGACGGCCGCGACACCACCGTGCCGGTCACCGGCGGCCATGTGAAGATGCAGTGGAAGCCCGATTTCGGCATGCGCTGGGCCGCGCTGGGCGTCGATTTCGAAATGTTCGGCAAGGACCACCAGACCAATGCGCCGATCTACGACAAGATCTGCGAAATCCTCGGCGGCAAGGCCCCCGAGCACTATGTCTATGAGCTCTTCCTCGATAGCGAGGGCCAGAAGATCTCCAAGTCGAAGGGCAATGGCCTGACCATCGACGAATGGCTGACCTATGCCGGCAATGAGAGCCTCGGGCTCTACATGTTCCAGAAGCCGCGCACGGCCAAGCGGCTGCATTTCGATGTCATCCCGCGCGCGGTCGATGAATATTTCACCTTCGTCGCCGCCTACGAGCGCCAGACCGTCGCCGAACAGGTCGAGAACCCGGCCTTCCATGTGCATTTCGGCACGGTGCCGAAGGTCGACATGCCGGTCACCTTCGCGCTGCTGCTGAACCTGGCCACGGCGTCGAACCCTGAAACCCCCGAAGTGATGTGGGGCTATATTTCGGCCTATGCGCCGGGTGTCTCGCCACAGACGCATCCGCATCTCGATGCCCTGGTGGGCTATGCCATCCGCTATTTCCGCGATTTCGCCAAGAAGACTTATCGTGCGCCCGATGATGTCGAGCGCGCCGCGCTCGAAGCGCTGTCTGCTGCCTTCGCAGGGCTGCCGGCCGACGCCAACAGTGAGACCATCCAGAATGCCGCCCTCGACGTGGCCCGCACGGTCGAGCGCTACCAGGACCATGCCAAGAAGAGCCCAACGGGCGGTCCGGGCGTCTCGGGCGAATTCTTCCAGATGCTCTATCAGGTGCTGATCGGGCAGGAACGGGGCCCTCGCTTTGGCTCCTTTGCCGCGCTCTACGGTGTCGACAATACCCGCAAGCTGATTGCCGACGCGCTGGCTGGCAAGTTCCTCGCCTAGCTCAGGGGCTTCCTGAAAAACACCACGCGCCCGGTTTCCATGAAGCCGAGCGCGTGATGCATCCGATGGCTGTCGATATTGTCCAGCACGGCATCGGATGCAAATTCCGTGCAGCCCTGCTCACGACCCCAGTCTTCCACCGCCGCGACCAGTGAGCGGGCCACGCCGCTGCGGCGCGCCGATGGGATGACATAGATGCCTTCGAGAAAAGCCACCGGCGACGTCTCGCAGCCGTTGACATAGTCGCGTCTCAGACTGGCCTCGGCGAAGCCGACTGCAACTTGGTCCGCGTCGCGGGCAATCAGCGTCACGGTCTCGCCGGGCTCGCGCAGCAGCTGCGCGATTTCTTCGGCATGTTCATCGTCCCTGTCCCCGGGCCACAGCGCATTGCGCAGCGCCAGCCAGTCCGCCGCATCGGCCGGGGTGACCGCGGCGATGATCATTGGCTGGCCCAGATGATCCGCGCCACCCATTCGACATCGGCCAGATCGAGAATGCGTGGCGCATAGGCCGGGTTGATCGAATGCAGCTCGATCTGCTTGCCGGTCTGGCGATGCAGGATCTTGGCCATCACCTCGCCCTCACTGGTCTTGACCACGACGCGGTCGCCGCGGCGCACCTGCTCGGTGGGCGAGACGACGATGCGGTCGCCCTCGCGATAGAGCGGCACCATGGAATCCCCGGTGACCTCCAGCGCATAGATGCCGCCTTCGCCGGGGGCGGGCAGGGCGATCTCGTCCCAGCCCTGACCGGCCGGAAAGCCGGCGCTATCGAAGAAACCACCGGCACCGGCCTGTGCCAGACCAAGCAGCGGCACGCTGCGATTGGGCTGGTCCTGTTCCAGATAGACGCCGCTGCCGGCCAAAAATGTGCTGAAGCTCTCATTGGTGGCCTCGAGCACTTTGAAAATGCTCTCGGTAGATGGCCAGCGCTGGCGCCCTTCCTTGTTGACGCGCTTGGAGACATTGAAAGCCGTGGCATCAAGCCCGGCGAGCTTGGCCAGCGCCGACGCCGAAATGCCCTGCCGACGGGCAAGGGCATCTATGCCATCCCATACGGCGCGATGTGACAGCATGACAGACCTCCGTGCGAGGAAAGATATCTTAAGAGCGGAATTAAGTCCTAGTTTGTAGATGCTGCGGAGGGAGTTGTAAAGAGCTTCACGAGTGCTTGCGATCCCAGGTGCCCCCGACTAGGTTCGCCGCCATGAGCACAAGTGAATTCGTCTACAAGATCGCCACAGAGGCGGCTTATGCGCCCGCCCGCACTGCGTCCCATTTCCTTGGCATGCCGATCGACGCCAAGGATGGCTATATCCACTTCTCGAGCGCCGGGCAGTTGAGCGAGACATTGCGCCTGCATTTTGCCGGGCAAGATGGACTGGTGCTGCTGGCCGTGCGCAGTGCAGACCTGGGCGACGGGCTGGTTTGGGAGGCGTCGCGCGGTGGTGCGCTGTTCCCGCATCTTTATGGCGGACCATTGCCCATTTCCGCCGTCGCCTGGGAGGCGCCGCTCAGCGTTGCCACCGATGGCTCCTGCATTCTGCCCGAGGCTGTTCGATGATCTTTTCCGCCTTTTCGCCGCTGCTGCGCATTCCGGCCCTGTCCGGCCTGACGCGCGAGGCCTTGCTCAAGATGGATGCGGAGACCGCGCATGGCGCGACGATCACCGCGCTTCGCCTCGGCCTCGCGCCGGAGCAAAGCCATCCCGATGGCGCCGAACTACGCACCACGCTCTGTGGCCTCGATCTCAGCAATCCGATCGGCATGGCGGCCGGCTTTGACAAGAATGCCGAAGTGGCGCGGCCGCTGGCGTTGATGGGTTTCGGCATGGTGGAAATCGGCACGGTGACGCCGCGCCCGCAGGCCGGAAATCCCAAGCCGCGGCTGTTCCGCGTCGGCGCGGCCGAGGGCGTCATCAACCGCATGGGTTTCAACAATGAGGGCCATGACGCAGCCTTTGCGCGGCTCAAGGGCCTGCGCGTGCCGGCGGCGCTGGGCGTCAATATCGGCGCCAACAAGGCCAGCGAGGATTTCGTCGCCGATTATGTACTGGGCGTCAGCCGCTTTGCCGATCTGGCCGATTACCTGACCGTCAACGTCTCCTCGCCCAATACGCCAGGCCTGCGAAACCTCCAGGCCGACGAGGCGCTGCGGCGCCTGCTTGGTGAGGTGCTTGCCGCGCGCGCCAAGGCCAAGACGCGCGTGCCGGTCTTCCTCAAGATTGCGCCCGATCTCGATGAGGTGGCGCTCGATGCCATTGCCGCCGTGGTGCTGGCAACGGACCTCGATGGCTTGATCGTTTCCAACACCACCATCACCCGCGATGCGGTGACGGGTCTCGAAAATGCCAGTGAAACCGGCGGCCTCTCGGGCAAGCCGCTGTTCGATCTATCGACCCAGCGTCTGGCGCAGATGCGCCAGCGAGTCGGTGCCTTGCCGATCATCGGAGTGGGCGGCATCCATTCGCCGCAATCGGCCCTGGCCAAGATCCAAGCCGGCGCGAATGCCATCCAGCTCTATTCGGCCATGGTGTTCGGTGGGCTCGACATGCTCGACCGCCTCAAACGCGGCCTGGTTGCCGCGGTTCGTGCCGAGGGCAAGACCAATATTGCCGAACTGGTCGGCACCGAGGTGAACGACTGGGCGTCGGGCAAGGCGCGGCTGGCTTAAGCCTTTTCGGCGCCGATCGAAAACAGCGCCTCGAACTGCCCATCCTCGATGCGCGCGGCGGCAATCACCGCCTGCGTGCGGCTGTCGACGTCGAGCTTTTGCAGGATGGCTGAGACGTGGGCCTTAACCGTGGCTTCCGAAATGGTCAGCTCATAGGCGATCTGCTTGTTCATCAGCCCGTCGCTGAGCATCATCAGCACGCGCACCTGCTGCGGCGTCAGGGTCGATAGCCGGCGCATCAGCGCGGTGTGATCGTCATCGGCGCCGAGCATGGTTCCCTCGGGCACGAAGACCTCGCCGGACAGCACCGTCTCGATGGCGCGACGAATTTCTGTCGGCCCGACAGATTTGTGAAGATAGCCGGCGGCGCCCAATTCGAAGGCGCGGCGCACCACCGTATTGTCTTCCACCGCCGAAATGATCATTACGGGAATGTCTGGATATTGCGCGCGCAGCAGCAGGAGGCCGGAAAAGCCGCGCACGCCGGGCATGTTGAGGTCGAGCAACACCAGATCACAATCGCGATCGGCATCGAGCGCAGCGCTTAACCCATTGAGATCGCCAGCCTCTTCGACGCTGACCGTGGCATCGCCACCCGACAGGGTCTGCCGCAGGGCAGCACGGAACAGCGGGTGATCGTCGACGATGATGATGCGGCGGCGGGTCATGAAACAGCGTGCTCCTTTGAGCCTAGTCTATGGGCAATCCTCGCCCCTGAGTCGACCACTTCTTTCGTCCACCACAACAGCTTGGCGGGGCAGGGCGCGTTGCAGAATGCAGCGGCACTTAACCTGATCTTTACCATGTTTTCCCAAGAGTAAGCGCCACACCTTCGTGTTGAATCGCGAGGGGTCCGCCGCTTTATGACAGGGACTAGCCCATGGCCCGCGCCTACCCAAATCCGGACGCATCCGATCTGGCCCAGGAACCGCACCCCGGCGAATGGCAGGCCCTGCGCGGCGAACTCGTGGCGCTGCTCGATCAGGTCGAGGGGCGCTATGCCGATGTCGAGCGCGGCGAACCCGCGTTGAACGGCATTACCCGCCGCGTCCGCAACCTGCGTGACCAGGTTATCGGGCCGGAGCCTGCCGTTCGTCGCCGCGAGGCGCTGCAGACGGTCAAGCGCGCCGTCGACCGCTTCAGCGAGCGCGACGACGAGGTCCAGCACGAGCCGGAGCGTGATGCGCTTTCCAATGCCATTGCCGAAATTCGTGGTCGCCAGATGTCGGCGCCGGCTGCTGCTTTGGGTCGCCGCGCCAGCGACCAGCCCGAATTCCGCGAACTGACCTCGCTGGTCTCTGGCCTCTCGGGCCGCCTCGAACGCCTCGAGGGCGAACTCAAGCTGCAGCGCGCCAACAATGGCAGCGTCAGCGAAGTCGCCAGCCAGGTCGAACAGCTGACCCATGTCGTCGAACTGCTGGCGGGCGCCGTCGGCGAAACCGGCCAGGTCAAGCGCCTGGAATCCCAGATCGGCGCGCTGGCCGCGCTGATCGAAGGTGGCCCCAAGGTCGATCTGTCGGCGCTCAACAAGCGCCTCGACGATGTCTCGACCACCGTCGGCAAGCTGGCCGAACTGCAGGCTCAGCAGATGGAGCGCGAGATTGCGCGCGAAGATCGCCGCGCCAAGTCGCCTGACACCATCGCGCCCGCCATGCATGCCATCGAAGCCAGCGTGCGCAATGTCTATGACCGCATCGACTCCATCGAACGCAATGTCACCCTGTCCTCGGGCGATTTCGAACGCCTGACCGCTGAAATGGCCGCCTTCACCCAGGTGATGAAGGATAGCGATGTGGCCCCCGGCCGGCTGGTGGCCAAGGTCGACGCCCTGGCTGCACGCATCGGCGGCTTCGAGAATTCCAATGGCGATGTCGCCGGCCTCAAGCAGGATATCGCCTCGCTGCGCGATGCCGTGATGGCCAGCATGGAGCCGCGCTTCCTGCGTATTGAAAGCCAGATCGAAGCCCTCTCTGACCGCATGCCCGGCGACACCGGCCAGGTCGAGAACCAGCTCAAGCTGCTGATGGCCCGCATGGATGAGGCCGGCGACCAACTTAATGGCCTCGCCAAGCTCTATTCCGCCAATCAGCCCGATGCCGCTGGCATGGAGGCCATGGCGACACTGGTTGCCGAGCGCACCAGCGATGCCATCAGCCGCAAGGCGCCGGCCCCGGTCGCCATGTTTGGCGCCGATAGCCTCAAGAGCATTGAAGACCGCATTACCGGCCTGATCAAATCGGCCGGAAAGACGCCAGATTATGAAGCGCTGGCCGATCTGGTCGCCGAGCGCACCTCCGAGGCCTTCGCGCGCTCCACGCCGCCGGCCCCTGCCGCAGGCATCAGCGAAGAAAGCATGGGCCAGTTCGAAAAGCGCATGTCGGCGCTGTTCAACACGGCCGGCAAGGATACGGCCGAGCGCCTGACCCGTCTCGAAGCCGTGCTGACCGCGGCGCAGGCCGAACGCCAGGCTGCGCCAGCTCCAGTGACCGCACCGCGTGCTGCTGCCGTCGCACCCAAGACGCCGACCGATGATGCCGTGCTGCAGGCGCTGTCGCAGGACGAAGATCCGGTCAACGATCGTTTCGATGCCATGCTATCGGCCCTCTCGGGTCCGCGCGCCCCGGCCAAAAGCGATATCATGCCCACCAATCCGGGCGATGACGCGCCGCTGGTCGATCCGGGGTTCAAGGACCAGGGTCCGGTGCGCTCCGCGCTTGAAGCCAAGGTCGGCATTCGTCCGCGTCCGCCTGTCGTTGAACAGCCTGTCGCGCCGCGTCCGGCTGCCACGACGCCTGCTTTTGATCCGACCACGGCCGAACGCCCGCCGCGTCCGCAGTCGAGCTTTGCCAAGGCGGAAAGCGATCCTTTCGCCGCCCTGGCTGCGCCCGCCGTGCCATCGGTGGAAGCCCCCGCCAGCGCCAGCAGCACCAGCACATTCGTCGCCGCCGCCCGCCGCGCCCAGCGTGCCCGCCAGGATGCAACGGCTCCTGCGGCTGCCTCCAGCAATTCGCTGATCGGTCGCGCCCTGTCGCGCGTCATGCCGGCCCAGGCTGCCGCAGCGCCGGCTGTTGATACGGCCGACATCGCCGAGCCAAAACTCGAGAAGCCCGCCAAGGCGCCCAAGCCGGTCAAGCAGAAGAAAGAAAAGCCGGCTCCGGTCGCGCCTGCCTTCGGCGACGCCGATGTTGATGCATCGGTCGCCGGCCAGAGCTTCTTGGCGCGGCACCGCCGTCCGCTGCTGCTGGCTGCCGTTTTGGTGGCAGTCTCCATGCTGGCGCTCAATCTCGTCATCCAGCGCTCGGGTGGCGACACGCCGGCGCCGGACGTTGCGCCGCCTGCCGCTGAAACTCCAACGGCACCGGCAGGTGATGACGTTTCGCTGGTTCGTCCGGAGCCCCGTATCATCGACATGATCGATGGCACGGCCACCGGCTCGATCAATCCCAATGCGCAGATGAGCTTCACCAAGCCCGTCACCGCCACGCCGATGCCGCCGACCCTGATGGCCGCCAACACCGGCCGCGCGGCGATCACCCCGGTCGACGTTCCGGCCGAGACCATGCCGGAAGTTACCGGCAGCATTTCGGCTGCCACGGCGCCCGTCACCTTCGACCTGCCGGCCGAAGCCGTCGGCCCGCTCGAACTGCGCCAAGCTGCCGCCAATGGCGATGCCAAGGCGCAGTTTGAAATCGGCGCCATCTATACCGAAGGCCGTGCCATCCCGCAGGATTATGCCGAAGCCGGCAAGTGGTATGAGCGCTCGGCGGCCCAGGGCTTCGTTCCTGCGCAATATCGTCTCGGCAATCTGTTCGAGGCCGGGCAGGGCGTCGAAAAGGACATCGAAGTCGCCAAGCTTTGGTACCAGCGCGCGGCCGAAGCCGGCAACCGCATGGCCATGCACAATCTCGCTGCGCTCTATGCCGGTGGGCTGCTGGGTGACCAGGAGTTCGAGACCGCCGCCGAATGGTTTGCCCAGGCCGCCGCCAAGGGCATGACCGACAGCCAGTTCAACCTCGGCATGCTCTTTGCCCGTGGTCTGGGCGTCGAGCAGGATTTCGCCCAGTCGTACAAGTGGTTCTCGCTGGCCGCCCGCAATGGCGACAAGGATGCCGCCCAGGCACGCGACGATATGGCCAAGTCGCTGACCGCAGAACAGGTCAGCACGGTCACCGCCGAGGTCAATGGCTGGAAGCCGGAAGCGCTTGATTTGGCGACCAATTTCGCCCCGCTCGGCACCTGGTCCAAGACCTTCGATCCGGGCGAAGTCATCACCACGCGCGATGTCGTCTCCAAGGTTCAGCTGGTGCTCAACAAGCTCGGCTTCGACGTCGGCACCGCCGATGGCGTGGCCGGCCCCAAGACGGCTGAGGCCATCAAGGCCTTCGAACGCGGCACAGGGATGAGTGAAAGCGGCACGATCAATCCGCGCCTGCTGGCCGTGCTGGGCAGCCAGCCGGTCTGACAAAAAACTGTCGTTTGACACCGCCTTCGGGCGGTTCTACGGCCCATTGCAAGGTTCCGCCGCAAGGCGGGACCTTTGACCTATTGTTGACGCACCGTGCTGTAAGGTCGGTTTGCGTCGTGGTGTCTTGAACGGATCCGGTCTTGCAGATCTATCTGCCGATCGCTGAAATGTCGGTGAACCTCTTTTTCCTCGTGGGGATTGGAGGGGCAGTCGGATTCCTGTCGGGCCTGTTCGGCGTCGGCGGCGGCTTCCTGTTGACTCCATTGCTTATTTTCTCCGGCGTCCCCGCTCCGGTGGCCGTGGCCTCGGTTACCGGCCAGGTCGTTGCCGCTTCGACCTCGGGTGCGCTGGCGCATTACCGGCGTGGGGCGATCGACCTGCATCTGGCGATGTATCTGGTGCTGTCCGGCGTGCTCGGGGCGTTTGGCGGCGTCGCCATGTTTTCCATTTTGCGCAATGCGGGCCAGCTCGATCTGGTTATCTCGCTGGGATTCCTCATTCTTCTGGGCTCGGTGGGCACGCTGATGTTGGTCGAGAGCACCCGCGCCATCCTCAAGCAGCGCAAGGGCGTGGTGGTGCGCGAGCGCCTGCCCAATCAGCACAACTGGATCCACGGCCTGCCACTACGGGTGCGGTTCAAGAAATCGCGCTTGTATATCAGTGTCTTACCGGTGCTTATCATTGGGCTGGCCATCGGCTTTGTCGGCTCGCTGTTGGGCATTGGCGGCGGCTTCATCATGGTGCCGGCACTGGTTTACCTGCTGCGCGTGCCGGGCAATGTAGTGATCGGCACTTCGCTGGCGCAGGTCGTGGCGATGATGGCGGCGACCACGATCCTGCATGCCGTACAGAGCCAAAGCGTTGATATCCTTTTGGCTTTTTGCCTGATGGTGGGTGGCACGGCCGGTGCGCAATTCGGTGCGTCGGCCGGCAAATACCTGCGCGGCGAACAGTTGCGTGGGCTGCTGGCGCTGCTGGTTCTGGCCGTCGCTATCCGCTTTGGCCTGTCGCTGGTGATCGCCCCGGCAGACCCCTTCTCGATGGCGGTGGTAGGAGGCATGCAGTGAGATTGCAGCCATCTTTCCACCTGCAAACACTGCGTTTGCTTGCATCTTTCTTCCTGTTTGCAGCCTGCATGATCGCGCCGGCGCAGGCGGCACGGCTGATTTCGCAGCTGTCCAACGACAGCGTCGAAATCACCTCGAGCTTCGATGGCGAGCGGATGAACTTCTTCGGCACCATCGTGCCCGACGCCGGCTCGACGGAGAAGACCGTCGCCGGTCCCTTCCATGTGGTGGTCGTGGTGCTCGGCCCGACGCAGAACCGCGTGGCGCGCGAAATGACCAACACTTTCGGCATCTGGCGCAACACCGGCCAGGTCGAGTTCGACAATTTCCCGAGCTATTTCCATGTGCTGTCGAGCGGGCGGCTCGGCGATATCACCGACATAACGACGCTGACCACCAATTACATCCTGCCCGAAAGCCATACCTTGGCGACCAGCAATACCGACTGGTGGAAGAGCGCGGTCTTCGGCCAGCAATTGGTGCGGCTGATGACCGAGCAGGGCCTGTTCGGTGTGCAGGAAAATGGCGTCAACTTCCTGTCGGACACGTTTTATTCGGCGCGCCTGACGCTGCCCAGCAATGCTCCGCCGGGCCCCTATATTGCGTTGACCTATGTGTTCAAGGATGGCGCGATCATTGCCCGCAAGTCGGAAGGCTTTGCCGTGCGCAAGATCGGCTTCGAGCGCTTCCTTGCGCTGGCCTCCACCCAGCAACCGCTGCTCTATGGCCTGGTCTGCGTGATCCTGGCGCTGTTCACCGGCTGGCTCGGCGGCGTGATCTTCAAGCGCTAGTAGTTGCCGGAATTTTCTGCAGGGCCGTGGCAAGAAAGAAAGTGATGTTGCTACGGACGCAACAAACGAAATCCCATGCGTTGTTAATGCCTACTAAATTGGTCGATTATCGGTCATCCACAGATGGAGGCCGAAATGACTGCAAGCCGTTCAACCACTAAGCCCCTCTTCCGCGCTGCCATGGCGGCACTGTCGCTTAATGCCCTTGCGCTGGGTACTGTGACGTGTGGACTGGCCCTGACGACGGTCGCGGCGCAGGCGCAAAGCCAGGCGTCGATCATCACGGGTCAGTCCGAATTCGAGGCGTTGATTGGCCAAGGAGCCAAGTTGATTGATGTGCGCTCGCCAGCCGCCTATGCTGAAGGCCATGTCGCCGGCGCCATAAATCTGCCCTGGCAGTCCCTTAACGTCTCGGAATCCGACGGCATCCGCAACGAATTCGCCAGCGATGCTGAGTTCGAACGCCTGCTGGGTGAAGCTGGTCTGTCCTATGACGATACCATTCTGATCTATGACACGACGGCTTTGCCGGGCCGTGCCTATGTCGCCTTCGTTTATGCCGGCTTTGACAATGTCCATGTGCTCGACGGCGGCATTGGCGTCTGGCAGGGGGCATTGAGCCAGGATGTGCCGCAGGTGGCGGCAACCACTTTTGCGCTCGACCGCAAGAACGATATCCGCGTCGACAAGGACTATGTGGCCAGCAAGGTCGGTGACGAATCCGCTGTCATCATCGACGGCCGTAACCTTGAAGCCTTCGAGGATGGCCATATCCCCGGCGCCCAGGCGCTGCCAGCCTCAAGCCTCTTGACCAGCACGGCCACTTTAAAGTCCCAGCCCGTGCTGCAGCGGCTGCTCGATTCCGCCGGCGTCAGCCAGGACCGCGAGGTGGTGTCCTATTGCGGCAGTGGCGTCGCCGCTGCCAATAACTATTTGGCGCTGCGCAACCAGGGCTATGACAATGTCGTGCTCTACGACGCCAGCTGGGACGAATGGAGCCGCGATCCCCGTGCGGGCCAGCAGGTCTCGCTCGCCAACTATACCTTCGAAGGCACGCCACTGGCGGGCAATGGCCCGGCCTTCCTCGACGAGGCCGCCGTCAAGGTGCTGGCAGCCGATCCCACTGCCGTCGTGCTCGATGTGCGCTCCCCGTCCGACTATGCCGCCGGCCATATTCCCGGTTCGGTCAATGTCTTCTGGGACGACACGTTCGATGGCGACCGTGTGCTGAAGTCTGTGGAGGAGCTGCAGGCGCTTTATACTGCGGCAGGTGTCACGCCGGACAAGCGCGTGGTGATCTTCACCCGCGGCGGGCTTCAGCTGTCGCATAGCTTCACCGTGCTCAACCTGCTCGGCTATGGCGATATCGACTTCTTCACCGGCAAGTTCGAAGGCTGGCAAAACGGCGCCTTCCGTCCCGCCGTCTAAGCTATCGGTGCGGGGTCAGCCCCGCACCAACCGCTTGGGGCTGACCGGATAAGTGCGGTCCTTGCCTAGCATGGTGACCTCCAGCGCCGGCCAGTGGAACAGACCCAGGAAGGCTGGGGAGAGGATGTTGATCGAGCCGGTGGAAGCGCCATAGGCGGGCAGGATCAGCAGGCGATTGTCATGCACGAAGCACGGCCGGCGGGTCGAGCGGCCGTCGATGTGGATATGCGCTGCCGGGTGTAAATGACCGGCCATCAGACCGTTAGCGCCCTTTTTGGGCTCATGCGTCAGCGTCAGGCCGCCAAGGTCCAGCTCGGGCAGGCAGGTGCCGCCGATGGCGTGGGGGGCCGGGTCGTGGTTGCCGGAGAGCCAGATGCAATCGACGAGATCGGTCAGCGCATCGAGCCGCATGCGGTCCGAATTGGTTAACAGACTGCTAGCATCGACGCGATGGAAACTGTCACCCAGCGAGACGAGCCGCTTGGCGCCGGTGCGACGGATATCGCTCTCGAGACGCGCCAGAGTCAGGCCGGTGTCATAGGGCGGCAGCATCTGCCCGCGGCGGGCAAAGCTGGCCATTTTTTCGAAATGCAGGTCGGCAACCAGCAGCGTTTCCTGCGCATGCCAATAGAGGCCGCCGGAGGGCAGGGGTTCGAAATTATGTCCGGCAAAGCGCAAGATCGGCGTCTCCGTGATCTCGGCTTTATATAGGGTCTGACCCAAGAGCTTCCCGCATCAATTCATCGGCAGCATCCGCCATAGCTGATTCGCGGCCTTCCCCGAAAATCGGCTCCTTGCCGATATCTAGGAGGATGGGGACGGCGAGCGGCGAGACGCGCTCCAGCGGCTTGTGCTCGATATGCTCACGGATGCGGCGCAGCATGTCGCCGAGGCGCTCGATATCGAGCAGGCCGCGGGCGGCGTCGCGGCGGGTGGCCTGGATCAGGATGTGATCGGGCTCGTGCTGGTAGAGCACGTCATAGATCAGGTCCGACGACATGGTGATCTGCCGGCCAGTCTTTTCCTTGCCCGGATGACGCCGTTCGATCAGGCCGGAAATGATGGCGCAGTTGCGGAAGGTGCGCTTCATCAGGGCGGAGTCATCGAGCCAGTCTTCGAGATCATCGCCCAGCATGTCTTCGGAGAACAGCTCATCCAGCGACAGCCGCTCGGAGCGGATCAGCGCCGAGAGATCGCCCAGGCCCCAGATAGCCAGGGCATATTCGCTGGCGACGAAGCCGAGCGGGCGGGCGCGGGCGCGTTCGAGGCGGCGGGTCAGCAGCATCCCCAGGGTCTGGTGGGCGAGGCGGCCTTCGAAGGGGTAGCAGACCAAATAGTTCTGGGTGCCGCGCGGGAAGGTTTCGACCAAGAGGCTATCGCGCCGCGGCAGGACGGAGACGTCGCGCTGCAGGCGCAGCCAGTCGCTGACCTGGTCGGGGAGTTTTTTCCACTCATCGGGACTGTCGAGGATCAGTCGCACCCGATCTGCGAGATAGGTGGATAATGGAAAGCGACCGCCCATATAGCTGGGGATTTTCGGATTGGCCGACTGGGCGCGCGAGACGAAAGCCTCATTGTCCTTGAGGCCCTCGAAGGCGACGATTTCGCCGCCGAAGATGAAGGTATCGCCGGGCAGCAGCGTGCCGAAGAAATACTCTTCCATCTCGCCCAGCACCCGACCACCGGCACCGATTGGGCTTTTGCTCTGGCCTTTCTTGAAGCCACGCGAGCGGATCAGCCGGACCCGCACCATGGGCTCTTCGATAATGGTGCCGATGTTGAGCCTGTATTGCTGCACCACCTGCGGATTGGCGACGCGCCACAACCCGTCTTCGGTGCGCTTCAGCCGCGCATAGCGCTCATAGGCGCGCAGGGCATAGCCGCCGGTGGCAACGAAATCGACCACCCGCTCGAACTGTTCCCAGGGCAGGTCGCGATAGGGCCAGGCGCGGCGCACCTCGTCATAGAGGTTCAGCGCATCGAAAGGCGCGGCGCAGGCCATGCCCAGCACATGCTGGGCCAGTACGTCATAGCCACCATTGACCGGGTCTTCGCTGTCCTGGTGGTTTTCGGCCACGGCCTCCAGCGCCGCTTCGCATTCGAGCACTTCAAAGCGGTTGGACGGCACCAGCATGGCCTTGGAGGGCTCGTCGAGCCGGTGATTGGCGCGGCCGATGCGCTGCAGCATGCGCGATGAGCCCTTGGGCGCGCCGACCTGCACCACGAGATCGACATCGCCCCAGTCGATGCCGAGGTCGAGCGTCGAGGTGCAGACCACGGCCTTGAGCTCACCCGCCACCATGGCGCTTTCCACCTTGCGGCGCTGTTCGACCGAGAGCGAACCGTGATGCAAGGCGATCGGCAGCATGTCGTCATTCACCGCCCAGAGGCCCTGGAACAGCAATTCGGCCTGGCTGCGGGTGTTGACGAACAGCAGGGTGGTGCGGTGCTGCTTGATGACCTCGTAGAGGTCGGCATGGGCGTAATTGGCCGAATGGCCGGCCCAGGGCAGGCGCTGTTCGGTTTCGAGGATTTCCAGCACCGGCGGCGCGCCGCCCGTGGTGGTGAGGAGATGGGTTTCGCGCAGCGTGGGCTGGGCGATCCAGTCGCGCAGCAGGTCGGGCCGCGCCACCGTGGCGCTGAGGGCGGTGATCTGGAGGTTTGGCGCCAGCTTGGCAATGCGCGCCAAGGCGAGCGACAGCAGTTCGCCGCGCTTGGAGGTGACCAGAGCATGCAGCTCGTCGAGCACGATGCGCTTGAGCGAGCCGAACAGGATTTCGGCCTGCGGATGGCTGATCAGCAGGGCCAGCTGTTCGGGCGTGGTGAGCAGGATATGCGGCGGTTTGGTCCTCTGCCGCGCCCGCTTGCTGGCCGGGGTATCGCCGGTGCGGGTCTCGGCACTGATCCTGAGGCCCATTTCGAGGATGGGCGCATTGAGATTGCGCTGCACGTCGACGGCCAGCGCCTTGAGCGGGGAGATGTAGAGGGTGTGGAGGCCGTCGAACTTGCCGTCGACCAGATCGACCAGCGTGGGCAGGAAACCGGCCAGGGTCTTGCCGGCGCCGGTCGGGGCGATCAGCAGGGCCGATGCGCCCGCCTGCCAGCTGGCGAGGACGTCGAGCTGGTGCTGGCGGGGGGACCAGCCCTTGCCGGCGAACCAGTCCTCGATGATGGGGGGGAGGGCGGTGGTCACGCGCAAATCTGGCAAGTCACACCTTCTTCAAATCACATTTGACCCTATATGATCCCCAAGCCATCACAACAGGCGCGGAGGACTAGCCATGAGCGATCAACCCGAGACCCAGCCGCGCCGTTCCGCGCTGGAGCGCTTCTTTGGCGGGCATCCGCTCAATGTGGTGCTGAAGCTCGCCTTCATCTCGCTGCTGGTCGGGCTGACCATGGCCTTCTTCGGCGTCAATCCGCAGAGCGTCATTCGCGGCGCGATCGAGGTCGTTCGTGAAACCTTCCGCGATGGCGCCGGCATGTTCCGCAGCATTTTCGGCTATATCATCACCGGCGCCGTGCTGGTGGTGCCGATCTGGCTGCTGATCCGCCTCAGCAAGGCGCGCTGATGGACCGGCTGCAACTGACGCCGCATCAGGCCCTGTCGCGGCTGGTGCCGCATATTCTGGAGCTGGCCAGCAAGGCGCATGGCCAACGCATTGCTATTGGCCTGGCCGGTGGGCCGGGCACGGGGAAATCCACGCTGGCTGCCGAGCTGGTGACGACGCTGGACATGACACATCCGGGCATTGCCGCGCTGGTGCCGATGGACGGCTTCCACATGAAGCATGCCAAGCTCGAGGCCATGGGGCAGGTCGATTACAAGGGCGCGCCGCATACCTTCGAGGGCGCCGACTTCGTCAGCTTCCTGCATCACCTCAAGCATGCCAAGGACCCGGTCAGCGGACCGGGCTATTCGCGCAAGATCGAGGATACGGTCGAGAATGCCTTCACCGTGCAGCCCGAGGCGAAGATCCTGATTGTCGAGGGCAACTACCTGCTGCTGACCGAGGGGCCATGGGCCGGGGTGAAGCCGCTGCTCGATTATGCGGTGTTTATCGATGTGGACCGGGAGCTGGTCAAGGCGCGGCTGCTGAAGCGCCATGGCGAAGAGGGGCTGTTCACCGAGGAGCGGAACCGGGCGCATATCGAGCGCAATGATCTGCCGAATTACGATCTGGTGGTGCAGTCGCAGGATCGGGCGGATGTGGTGATCGAGATGGATGTGGCGGGGTAGAACTACCCCACCCGTTTCGCCGGGCTGCGGCTCTGGTTGGCCAGTCCCGAAATTGTCGCGCGCAAAGCTGCCGGCTTCACCGGTTTGGTCACCACGGCAATGCCGCGTTCCTCGGCCAGCGTCCGCACCTGCGGGCTGCGGTCGGCGGTGACCAGGGCGGCGGGGAGATGGCCGCCCAGATTGTGGCGCAGCCACTCGATGGCATCGAGGCCCGAGGTCTGGTCGAGGTGATAGTCCATCAACACGAGGTCCGGATACCAGCCCTCCAGCAAGCGTTCGCGGTCGATCTGTTTCAGCGATAGCGCCGAGCGAACGTCGCAGCCCCAGTGGCGTAGCAGGCCTTCCATGGCCTCGATGATGGCACTTTCATTGTCGACGCAGAGGATTTTGAGCCCCTGCATGCCGAAACTCGCTTCGGGTGGTGCCGCGCTGGCCTCGGTGGTGGCGCGAATGCCGCGCGTCGCCGGCAGGAATAGCGAAAAGCGCGAGCCGCGGCCTTCGACGCTATCGAGCTCCAGCGTCAGCCCGAGCCCGGTGACCAGGCGCTGCACGATGGAGAGGCCGAGGCCGAGGCCCTGCGCCATGCGGGCGCCGCGTTCGAGGCGCGAAAATTCGGCGAACAGCAGGCGGTGCTGGTCCTTGTTGAAGCCAATGCCGGTGTCGATCACGTCGAGCCGTATGCGATTGCCGCGCTTGCGCAAGCCGACCAGCACCTTGCCGCCGGGCGCGGTATATTTGATGGCATTGCTGACCAGGTTCTGCACGATGCGTCCGACCAGCGAGCGATCGACCATCACCGTGGCATCGCTGGCCATGATGCGCAGGGCAATATTGCGCTCGCGCGCCATCGGGCCGAATTCGACCTCGATCTTCTTGAGGATATCGCGGCCGGCCACCGGCGCCGGGATGGGTTTGAGCGCCCCGCTGTCGATTCGCGAAATATCGAGCAGCGCCCCCATGATGTCTTCGACGGCGGTGAGCGACGCCTCGATGGAATTGGCGAGATCGGCGAGGCCGGTCGATTTGGCGCGCTCGATCAGGGTGGAGGTATAGAGCCGGGCGGCGTTCAGCGGCTGCAGCAAGTCGTGGCTGGCGGCGGCGAGAAAGCGCGTCTTGTCGTGATTGGCGGCATCGGCCTTGGCGCGGGCAGTTTCGAGCTCGGCATTGACGCGCTTGAGGGCCGCGGTGCGCTCATCGACACGCTGTTCGAGCGAAAGGTTGGCGCCCTCCAGCGCTTTTTCCGCCCGCACCCGCGCGGTGACGTCGGAAAAGCTGATCACCAGTCCGCCATCGGGCAGGCGGGACGAGTGAAACTCCAGCGTCTGCCCGGCATTGCCGAGGCGCTGGGTGACGGTGGTTGGCGTGGCGGTGAGGAGGTTAATGCGCTCGATGGCGAGACGGGCGGCATCGCCGGGGCCGAAATCGCCGCGATCGCCGAGATAGAGCGCGATATCGAACAGCGGCGTGCCGCGCTTGACCAGCTCGTCGGGCAAGGCGAGCAGTTCATTGTAGCGGCTGTTGGAGGTGACGAGGCGCAGCCCGGCATCGAACACGGCAATGCCCTGGGGAATGTGGTCGATGGCCTGCCGCAGGCTGGCGGCGGCATCTAATGTCTGGGCGGGCATCGGGCAGTCCTGGGGCTTTGAGAGCGCGCCGGGACTATCCTCCCGCCGATAAAGCTGCGCAAGACCAACTCTCGGCCCATTGCAATTGTCTGTCCGGTAAGGCTTTGTTAACCCCCGCAGGTCGCGCGGCTCCCCCCAGGGAAGGGGCGGATATCAAGCAGAGAGGCTAGACTATGTTCAAGGAATTCAGAGACTTCGCCATCAAGGGCAATATGATCGATCTCGCCATCGGCGTAATCATCGGTGCGGCTTTCGGCGCCATCGTCTCGTCGATCGTCGATGACATCTTCATGCCGCTGATCGGCCTGATCATCGGCGGCATCGATTTTTCCAACCTCTTCGTCGTGCTGTCCAACCCCGGTGAAGTCGCCGTGCCGTCGCTGGCCGCCGCCAAGGCCGCCGGTGTCGCCACGCTCAATATCGGCCTCTTCATCAACGCCATCGTCAAATTCACCATCATCGCCTTCGTGCTGTTCCTGGTGGTCAAGGGCATCAATCGCCTGAAAAAGCAGGCTGCTGCCGAGCCGGTTGCTTCGACGCCGGCCCCGAGCAAGGAAGAAGTCCTGCTCACCGAAATCCGCGACGCCCTGCGCGCCACCCCGCGCGTCTAGGTCGTTCTACGGATTATTCCGTAGTTAAGATGAAAAGCCTTTGACACCTACGTACTAGGCATTTAAACCTAGTACGTAGGTGGTTCATCCTACGTGTTTTCCTTATCGGTCTGCAGGAACACCTAGCGCAAACTACCGTGGAGTGTCCGTGCCGAATCCATGAGCGATCTGCTTGTGGCTACAACTATATTTTTGACTTGAGCGAAACTTGCCAGGGGGATGGGCAGTATGAGCGACGAGGTCTATTATTCTTTTCTCAATCGGGATCGGCTGATCCACATTGTCGATGCGGATCTACCAACCTGCGAGGCGCTGAGCGTCTTGTTCCGCCTCGAAGGCTTCCAGACAGTGTTTTCCATCACTGTGGAGCAGTTCTTCATCAATCTCGAACGGCGCCGTCCGGACGCCTTTATCATCAACATGCGGCTGGCCGAAGAAAGTGGCCTCAGCCTGTTGCGCCGGGTCAAGGCGATGCGCACCGGTACGCCGGTGGTCATGCTGACCGAGGAGCCGCAACTGTCATCGGCGGTCACCGCGATGAAGCTGGGCGCCACGGACGTGGTCTCCAAGCCGATCGATACCGAAAACCTGCTCACCGTGATGCGCGACGCGTTGCGCCTCGACCTGCAACTTGATGGGCTGCACAATGGCCGCGGAAGGGTAGAAGTGCGCGGCTTCTCCCAGCTTACGCCGCGCGAACGGCAGGTGCTGCAGCTGATCACCAATGGCCAGTCCAACAAGGAAGCCGGCCGCGAACTGGGCATTTCCCCAAGGACCATCGAAGTGCATCGAGCGCGGGTCATGGAAAAACTCGGGGCGCGGAATACGGCGGATTTGATCCGGATTGTGCTGGCGAGTTGAGGGGAGGTCCCCTCAAAATAGATCCGCGAAGTCATAGGGCGTGCCGTGGACGTGGCCGCGGCGGGTGGCGATGGTGCCTTTGCGGTTGAGGACGTCGCCGCGCGCCTTGAGGGTGGATTTCTGGGCGCGCAGATAGGCGAGAACCAGCAGGTCAACGTCTTCGCCGGTCGTGGTGTCGCGCCACAGCGCGGCATTGCGATGGGCGTCCTTCCAGCCCCAAAAATTATCGTCGAGCCCGGCCAGCCAGTCGCAGACCAGATCGTCGGCCCGGCCGGTGCCGGCGGCGGTCTTGAAGGCTGAAACATCGGCAAAGCCGAGGTCCTTCATGCTGCCATTCTGGGTGACGACGTCGAAGAAGAACACCAGCTGCTGGCGGGTGCGGACCCCGCCATTGCGCGCGACGGCCCAGCTTTTGGCCAGGGTCTCGGCGCGTTCGGCCACGGCGCGGATGCGGTCGTCCTGCAGCTCGCGCAGCCGCGGCGAACCCATCAACTGCTGCAATTCCCGCCTTGGGTTCTGCAGCAATTTGCCATGCGACTGCCAGCCGCGCACGATAGAGAGGCCCTGCGGCGTCGCCGCGGTACAGGCGCGCCACATCGCCTTGCCGAATTCGGGCATATTGGCCATCACCACCGCTTCGCCCGCCTCGCGGATCATCGGCTGCAGCGAGTTCTGGCCGATATTCCACTGCAGCACGCCGCAGGAAATGCCCTGGCCGTCGAAATCGCCGGTGGCGCCAAGATAGGGCTTTTCGCCATTCTCGAAGCGCCCGACCAGGTCGGTGAGCAGCTTGATATCCTCGGCAGTGATGCTCATCGCAGCCTCCCCTAGAGCGCGTCGTCGATGACGCAGAAGCAGTTCGGAATGCGGTGGCCGTCCTTGCCCGGCCAATGTTCGTCGGCAAAGGCCTTCATCGCCTCGATCAAGGCGATCACCCGGGCACGGCTATCGGCATGGACGATGTCGCTCTGGCCATTGCGCAGGGCCGAGGTGGGGTGGATGCAGCCTTCCGAGGACAGGAAGCCCATGGCCGGATGGATCAGGATTTCCTCGCGCGTGCCGGTTTCGGTCAGCTCGATGCCGGGGCGCGGCTTGGTGCCAAAGTCCACCGCGCCCGGCGTATAGCCGACGGTGCGATATTTGGTGCCATGTTGCGTCCACAGCGGAAACCGGCCGGGCGCGATGCGGCGGTCATGGAGATTGCCCAGCGGCGTGCTGTCGCTCGGGCCCTTCTGTTCGGCCATGAAGCCATCCAGCCCATCCATACGCTCGCCATGGATATAGACCTGATAGGCGCCGATGGTGCGCTCGCGGCGGTCGTCGCCATTCTGGCGATGCTGAACCTGCTGGCGCACGATATGCAGCTCGAAGCCCTGTCCCCTGATCGGCATACCCTCCCTCCCATGCACTGTCGCGTGAAGCGCCAGCATGTCGCGCGCGGCAGGTCATGCGGAATGCGGGCCGGCTACCATTAGTATTGGTGGAGGGGCTGGGGTTTTACGGAGTGCGAGGTGGTGTTTGATCAGCAGGCATGGATGGGCCCGCGGAACAGGCGTGAACTTGACGATGTGATGGGAAGGCGGCGCCCTGACGATGCTCCCGATCTGGAATTGGGACTTCGGATCACTTCTGAGCGGCGTCTTTGGGGTGGGAAGAGGACTGGCAGGTTTCAGGTGTTGTCCAATCAGAAGCTGCCTCCTAGCCTTCAACTTCAGACAATGAGAGGGGTAGACATCAGCGCGGGCGTTGTAAGATATCGCGGATGTCTTCTTCCGGCCTTTGCCCAAGCCCAAGCCGCAGGCTCTTTGGCACCTCTGGATCGATGCCGATGTCGCGCAAGGATGCTTTGTCCAGGCACGACAGTTTGGACTTGGTGGCCCAGTCTGCCACCCATTTGACGATAGAAAACCGAAAGCGGTTCAGCATTTGGACCTCCTTTGTTATCGGGACAACGGCGAACGGAAGCGATCACGACCCGAGTGGGGTCGTGTCGGGTCGCGTGGTCGCAGCGATGTTGTACGGCGGCAGGCCGACTGAGCCCCGGATCTGGCGCCTACACGGGGTCTGGGATGATCACCTTGCCTGCCTCGATCAGCGCAAGCATGGATTCTTGGACGGCCTCCAGGCTGGTGTAGCGCGGCGAGTATCCGATGCGCCTGCGGCTCTTTTCGATGGAATGGCATGAACTGCGGATGACATGACCGCGCGAATTCTCACGGAATTCCTCATCGAGCGTAGCCAACCAAGCGTCCATCGGGACGAAGGACAAACGCGGCTCCTTGCCGAACCATCGGTACACCGCCTCCGCGTAGCCCTTTAGCGTGACGGCTTGGTCGGAAACGGTGTTGAAGACCTCGCCGATAGTGGCCGCCCTGTTTTCAATGGCGCGGATGATCCATTGAGCGACATCATCGGCATGGACATGGTGAACCATTTCCAGTCCAAGATTGGGAAGGAGCAGTTCCTCTCCTCGAGCGATAAGAGAGAATACGCTGGGATCCGAGTTGCCGCGAGGAGATGTCGGGTACCAGCCTTCGCCGACGATGTGTCCGGGACGGAATGCCGTCGCCGGAAAACCGTGAACGCGCGCCTGCTCCATGAGCCAAGCTTCGCTTTCGGCCTTTCCACGACCATAGTCGTCAATGGGACTTACCGGTTCTGTTTCGGCAGAAGGAACAGTGGTCAGGCCACCATAGACCCAGATCGTGCTGCAAAAGATGTAGTGCCCGATTTTTCCCTGTAGAGCCTCGACCACATGCTGGGTGCTGACCAGATCGAAGGAGATCATGTCGACGACAATATCGGCACCGAGATCGGCAATTTTCGATCCGAAAGTTCCAGCCTCCTCCTCGGCCGAGCGGTCCATCGTAACATTCTGGATGTGGTTCCACGCGTAGTGAGAGCGATAGGGCCTAGCCGCTCCGCGGCTTACGTTTAGTACCTGATGGCCGAGCTGAACCAGCCGCGGCAACAGGTAGCTCCCAACATGTCCACTCCCGCCAATGACCACGATCCGAGACATTGGAACTCCCTTCCCTCGCATATTTGAATGAGACGCTATCACGACTTGTCTGGATGCATTAGTGCGTCTAGACCTTCTGTGTCTGTGAAATAAGCTCATCAATGCCTCGCGATCACATCAACGAAATCTACGCATTCCTGGCGGTAGCACGCACGCATAGCTTCACTAGAGCGGCAGCCGAGCTGGGCGTTACCCCATCCGCGCTAAGCCACAGCTTGAAAGGGCTTGAGGAGAAACTTGGCGTTCGACTGCTCACGCGCACGACGCGAAATGTGGCCACGACCGAAGCAGGCGAGCGTCTCAAGCGCCAGATCGGTCCATTGTTCGATCAGATCGACGAGGAACTAGAGGCCATCTCCTCGCTGGGCGGCAGCCCAGCGGGCTCTCTTCGCATAACGTGCACGGATCACCACATCGAATCCATCTTCCGGCCCAAACTGGGCGCCTTCTTGCGAAGGTACCCCGATATTCGAGTTGAGCTAGACATGAACTATGCCTTCGTAGACATCGTTGGGGAGCGCTTCGATGCCGGGGTCCGGATCGGAGAATCCCTTGAGCGAGACATGATCGCCACGCGCATAGGTCCAGATTGGCGGTTCAGTATTGTTGGCTCGCCGATGTACTTTGCCGAAAACGACAGGCCAAAAACGCCGTTCGACCTCGACCAGCACAACTGCATCACCTTGCGGATGGCCAGCGCGGGCGGCTTTCTGAGGTGGGAATTTCGGTCTCCGGAAGGCAAGGACCTGCGTCTGCGCGTCGAGGGTCAGGCATCCTACAACACGATTGGACATGTTCTCGAAGGTGCCGTGGATGGGCTGGGCCTAGCATTCGTTCCGCAAGAACTGACAGCACCGTATCTAGATAGCGGTCAACTGATCGAAGTGCTGGTGGACTGGTGTCCACGCTATGATGGTTGCTATCTCTACTACCCCAGTCGCAAGCAGAACTCACCTGCATTCTCGGCCTTCGTAGATTTCATGAGATATCGCTGACCACAGGTTCACCTTCGTTTCGCTAAACCGCGTCTGCTTACAGGGAACATGACCACTGAGCCAATGTCCGATTTGGGGTCGGTTGCAGACGATCGTTGAGCAATGGCAATGCTTGCGGAGCATCCTTCAGCTCAGCACGTCAAAGCACCCATAGCTTCACCTAGGTAGATGAAGTCCACAGCGTCGGCCTCAAGCCCCGATCGTCGGTGGCGTCATTTCGCCCCTGTACCGAAGGCAATGCTGCGTTGATCCGGGCTTTTACCCAGCGGCCCCGCGTTGCGCGGCGTCGCCCCCGAACCCGCGGCATGCGCGGCCGGCATGGCGGATGTGTTGGAATATGTGTACATATTATAAGCTCACATATTATATGTGCACTTTGAAAGTGACACCGATCCATCATGCAGCCCAGCGATCCACCCATCGGCTACCTCATTCATGAGGTGTCCAAAGCTTTTCGCCGCCGCTTCGAAGAGGTGGCGCGCCAGCATGACCTGACGCTGCCGCAATGGCGCGTTCTGGCCGAGCTGACCCGGCAGGGTGGGCTGTCGCAGACCCGGCTGGCCGGTGCGGTCGATGCTGATCCGATGACCATGAGTGGCATCCTCGACCGGCTTGACAAACGTGGCCTCGTCGATCGGCAGCAGGATCCGGCCGACAGCCGCGCCAAGATCGTGCGGCTAACCCCGGAAGGCGAGGCCCTGTTCAAGACGGCCAAGGCGCTGGGTACCGAGCTTTCGATGTCTGCCGTGGACGGCATGAGCGCCGCGGAATTGACGGCCCTTGCCGATGGCCTGACCAGAATTCGTAACAATCTCAGCGGTATGGCCGCAGAGCAGAAGGATAGTGTGTGATGAGTGCCCAAGTGTCCAAAGCCGAAATTGGGCAGGCCAAGCCCGTGACCCAGGCCGCCAATGACGCAGTCGCTGCGCCGCAGGCCGCTGCGCCCGAGGCCAGGAAGCGCCGGCCGGGCCGGCTCGTGCTGATGGTGGCCGTGCCCCTGCTGATCGCCGGTGCCGGCGGCTATTTCTACCTGACCGGTGGCCGCTTCGAAGAAACCGACAATGCCTATGTGCAGCAGGCCAAGGTCGCCGTGTCCTCGGACATTGCCGGCCGCATCGTTGCCGTCAACATCTCGGAAAACCAGATGGTGCATGCCGGCGACGTGCTGTTCAGCATCGATGCGGCACCCTATGAAATCGCGCTGAACCAGGCCAATGCCGCCCTCGGCTCGGCACGGGTCAATGTCGAGCAGCTCAAGGTCAGCTACCGCACGGCCCAGACCGCGCTCAAGGCCGCCACCGGGACACTGGCCATCCAGCAGGCGAGCTATGATCGCCAGGATTCCCTGGTCGCTCAGGGCGTCTCGTCGGCTTCGGCACTCGATCAACCGAAACTGTCGCTGCAGACGGCACAGAATGCCGTGGCCTCGGCCGAGCAGCAGGTGGCCAGCGCCACTGCGGCCCTGGCCGGCAATCCCGATATTGCCACCGACGAGCATCCGGCGGTGCTGGCCGCCTTGAGCCAGGTCGAACTGGCCGAGCGCAATCTCGGCAAGACCGAAGTGGTCGCGGCTGCCGATGGCGTGATCAGCCAGATCGCCAGCCTCAATGTCGGGCAGTTCCTGCCGATGGGCACCACCATTGCCAGCCTTGTCGAGACCAAGGGCACCTGGGTCGAAGCCAATTTCAAGGAAACCCAGCTGGCCGCCATCCATATCGGCATGCGGGCGGAAGTTGCCGTCGACGCCAGCCCCGGCGCGCCGCTCGAAGGCACGGTGACCAGCATTGGCGCGGCGACCGGTTCGGAATTTTCGCTGATCCCGGCGCAGAATGCCACCGGCAACTGGGTCAAGGTGGTGCAGCGCATCCCCGTGCGCGTGGATTTCGACGCGCCGAGCGACGTGCAACTCCGCTCCGGCATGAGTGCACTGGTCAGCGTCGATACCGGCAAGTCGACGCTCGACAAGCTGCAGAGCCACTAGGCCGACAGCCAGGCCGAAAAGGGATGCCGCCGCGCGCGGCATCCACCCCATTTTCTGGAGGCCGCCATGGCCGACGTTGCATCCCAACCCGCCGTCATAGTCAAGAACAAGGGCATGCTCACCGTGGCCCTGATGCTGGGCACCATCATGCAGGTGCTCGACACCACGATTGCCAATGTGGCGCTGCCGCATATGGCCTCGGCACTGGGCGCGGCGCAGAATGAAATCACCTGGGTGCTGACCTCCTATATCGTTGCGGCGGCCATCGCCACACCACTGACCGGCTGGATGGCCGACCGGCTCGGGCAGCGGCAATTGTTCATCTTTGCCGTGATCGGCTTTACCGTGGCCTCGGCACTGTGCGGCATTGCCACCAGCCTGCCGGAAATGGTGATTTTCCGTATTTTGCAGGGCCTGTGTGGCGCGATGATCGCGCCATTGGCGCAGACCGTGCTGCTCAATATCAATCCCAAGGAACGCATCGGCCAGGCCATGGCCATCTATGGCATGGGCATCATGGTGGCGCCGATCATCGGGCCGACGCTGGGCGGCTGGCTGACCGAGAGCTTCGACTGGCGCTGGGTGTTCCTGGTCAACGTGCCGGTGGGCGTGGTCTGCGTCGCCATGCTGCTGCTCTACATGCCCCAGACTGAGATCAAGGTCCGGCGCTTCGACTTCTTCGGCTTCGGCATGCTGGCCCTGTCGGTCGGCGCGCTGCAGCTGATGCTCGACCGCGGCGCCGAAAACAGCTGGTTCCAGTCGACCGAGACCTGGATCGAGCTTGGCCTGGTTATTTCGGGCCTCTGGGTGTTCATCGTCCATTCGCTGACGGCCAAACAGCCCTTCGTCGACCTGCGCATGTTCAAGGATTTCAACTTCTCGCTGGCCTCGGTGATGATGCTGGTGATGGGCATTACCCTGTTCTCGGGCCTGGCCTTGCTGCCGCCCCTGCTGCAGAACCTGATGGGCTATTCGGTGGTGTTCACCGGCCTGCTGATGGCGCCGCGCGGCGTCGCCACCATGGTGTCGATGATGATCGTCGGCCGGCTCAGCGGCAAGGTGGATGCGCGCATCCTGATGCTGTTCGGCGCTATCCTGATGAGCGTGTCGCTGTGGCAGATGACCAGCTTCAACCTGCAGATGGACTATTGGCCGGTGATCACCACCGGGGCCATGCAGGGCTTTGGCATGGGGTTCCTCTTCGTGCCGCTGTCGACCATGGCCTTTGCCACCATCCTGCCCAAGGTGCGCGCCGATGCGACGGCCATGTTCAGCCTGGTGCGCAACATGGGGCAGGGCATCGGCATCTCGCTGGTCTCGGCCGTGCTGACCATGATGATGCAGGTCAACCACGCCGAACTGGCCGAGCGGCTGACGTTTTCCTCGACGGCGGTGCAGACCCAGATGCCGAGCCTGCTGTCCGGCAGCGCCCAGGTCATCGCCCAGGTCAATGGCCTCGTGCAGCAGCAGTCGGCCATCCTCGCCTATCTCGACGACTTCTGGCTGATGATGCTGCTCAGCATCGGCTCCATCCCGCTGATCCTGATGCTGCGCGGCCCCAAGAAGGACAAGCTGGCACCGCCCAAGAGCAAGGAAGAGCTGGCCATCGAACGCGCCCATGCGATGGGGGAATAGCAGTCGGGTTGCTGGAAAGCAGTGAAGCCAAGCGCCCGTCGGGCGCTTGGAATTACCCGCCGATGGTCGGCAGGGTCAGGTCACCCGATGTCAGCTTGCGGGCCGTGATCTTGGCGTCGGCGGCTTCGCGCGGCAGCTCGAGGCTGGTCCAGACGCTGACCAGGGCGTGGCGCAGGGCGAAGATCATTTCGTCGGTGTGCAGCGGCGTCGGGGTGATGCGCAGGCGCTCGGTGCCTTTGGGGACGGTCGGGTAATTGATCGGCTGGATGTAGATATTGTGCTTGTCGAGCAGCATGTCGCTGGCGGCCTTGACCGCGCGGGCATCGCCGACGATCAGCGGCACGATATGGGTATCGGTCTCCATCACCGGCAGGCCGGCATCGGCGAGGATCGCCTTGGTCAGGCGCGCCTGGCGCTGGTGCATGATGCGCTCATGGCTCGAGCCCTTGAGATGCTCGATCGAGGCGCGGGCGGCGGCGCAGAGGGCGGGGGGCAGCGAGGTGGTGAAGATGAATTCGGGGGCATAGGAGCGGACCGCATCAATGATGGCGCGGTTGGCCGCGATATAACCGCCCATGGTGCCGAAGCCCTTGGCCAAAGTGCCTTCGACGATATCGATGCGATCCATCAGGCCGTCGCGCTCGGCAATGCCGCCGCCGCGCGGGCCGTACATGCCGACGGCATGGACTTCGTCGATATAGGTCAGCGCGCCGAATTCCTCGGCCAGGTCGCAGATTTCCTTGATGGGGGCGATATCGCCATCCATTGAATAGACCGATTCAAAGCAGATCAGCTTGGGCCGCTTGCGGTCCACTGCCGCCAGAAGATCGCGCAGGTGGGCGACGTCATTGTGGCGGAAAATCTTCTTTTCCATGCCGGACTGGCGCACGCCCTGGATCATCGAAGCGTGGTTGAGCTGGTCGGAGAAAATCACGCAATCGGGCAGCAGCCGCGCGATGGTGGCGATGGCGGCTTCATTGGAGACAAAGCCCGAGGTGAAGACCAGGGCGCCTTCCTTGCGGTGCAGGTCGGCGAGCGAGCGTTCCAGTTCAACAAGAGGCCGGTTTGTGCCGGAAATATTGCGCGTGCCGCCCGAGCCGACGCCGAGCTTGCCGGCGGTTTCCTGCATGGCGCCGATCACCTTGGCGTGCTGGCCCATGCCGAGATAGTCATTGGAGCACCAGATGGTGATTTCGCGCTGGTTGTCGGCGTCGTCGCGATAGATGGCGCGCGGAAACTGGCCGGCGATGCGTTCGAGATCGGCAAAGACGCGGTAGCGCTTTTCGGCCCGCAGCGTGTCCACTGCATCTTCGAATATGCCGCGATAGTCCATCGAAACGTCCTTCTGTGCCCGGCGTCGGCGCTTAAGGGTGCCGGCGAACGAGCCATAGCTAGATCCGCAGCAGACGCATTGACAGAGGTCAATGTGACGCGCGGTTGCGGGGCGGAGAGGCGTTTTCGCGACGGGCGGCGACGGCTCAACATGAGAAGCATTCTAAAGTCTGGCGACCAGCCTGCCAATGCGTCAATGCGCGCCTTTGGGGGCAATTTCCGGATTTTCGCCACTTCGTGATCGCGGCGCCACGCGGACAATCGAAGTCAGCATTCCTCGCCGCGGCAAAACTCCGCTTTGTCCAGTATTCATCTGCCGTTCAGGCACTATGCTTCACCACCATCCTGCCGTATTCACTATGCACCAACGGGCCACAGTCCGAATCCTTCAGGGGGATAGTCATGAAGTTCAAGATCTTGGTCGCGCTTGCCGCGACGCTGGCGCTCACCGCCTGCACCACCACCAATCCCTATACCGGCCAGTCGCAGCTTTCCAACACCGCAGGCGGCACGCTGATCGGCGCCGGCGGCGGCGCCTTGGCTGGCGCGCTCATCGGCTCGGCCACCGGCGGTGATGCCGGCGTCGGCGCGCTGATCGGCGCGGGTGTCGGCGGTCTCGCCGGTGCCGGCATTGGCAGCTATATGGACCAGCAGGAAGCCGAACTGCGCGCCCAGCTGCAGGGGACCGGTGTTTCGGTGACCCGCGTCGGCCAGCAGATCATCCTCAACATGCCGTCCAACATCACCTTCGCCACCGACCAGTCGACGGTGAACCCCGCTTTCAACTCGACGCTCGTTTCGGTCGCCCTGGTGCTCAAGAAGTTCGACCAGACCTCGGTCAATGTCTATGGCCACACCGACAATGTCGGCGGGGCAAGCTACAATCTGTCACTCAGCCAGCGCCGCGCCGTCTCGGTGGCGACAATCCTGGCCAACCAGGGCATCAACCAGCAGCGCTTCTACATCGAAGGCAAGGGCGACACCTCGCCGATCGCTTCGAATGCCACGGAGGCCGGCCGCGCCCAGAACCGTCGCGTCGAAATCCAGCTGTCGCCGATCAACGGGTAAGTTGGGTGGTCGTAAGAATATGGAAGGCGGGCTTTGGCCCGCCTTTTTTTGTTTTGCACCAGAGTTGACCCAAAACGCGATGTCACCCCGGCCTTGAGCCGGGGCCCAACTTGAGTGCGGACCACCGCCGCAAGGTGGGTGGAACAAGCCCAACGACCTGGCGGCCGCAAAGCCATTTCAGGATGGGCCCCGGCTCAAGGCCGGGGTGACACTGTGGGTGGGGGGCGACCTGAGCTCCCTTGAGCCGTCTGTTAAGGCGTCGGAACGACCGGCTCGGCCACTGGCACGGCCGGATCGGCTGCAGGCGCCACGACGCTTTCCGATGTCGGCGTGCCCGGCTGAACATCGGTTGCTGGCGCCCCCTGGAACATCTGCATCACGAAGAGCACGGCGATGACGATGCCGAGGCCGAGGATGCCATAGAGCCACCAATTGGTTGGGCCGGTGGCGGCGACGCTGTCTTCGTGCTCGCCGGCCACCTTGATCGGCGAGGCGTCGGGCACATCAATGCGGGCGCCGTTTTCGTCGATCAGATTGTCGACGCTGGCGACGGTCGGTGTGGGCTGCTTGGGTGCGGTTGCCATCAGAAATCTCCCTTGATCACGGTTTGCGGGCCAACGCCGTCCTGCACGCTCTTGTGCACTTCGGCGATAGCGCGGTCGATCTCCTCGGCGTCAAAGCCGAGTTCATGGCCTTCTTCACCGGCGGCCGCGGCATCGGACTTGAGCTGGGTGAGCAGCTCGAGCTTTTCCTTGGCGGTGAACAGGCTGTTATGGGCAATAGCCATGGGCGTGACGTCGGTGTCGTCCATGCGGAGGCTGTCAATGATCATGGCGCGTCTCCTTGCTGGGTCGGATGACCCTCGGACAGAGCAATGCGCCGCCGGGGCAAGGGGTTCCGGATCGACGCCAGCGGTTCCCCAGATCACGGTTTTTTCAGGCGGAACTCATCGCCCGCTGCACCCGTTGACCTGTCACACCCACCAAAGAGGAGCTCGAAAATGGCTTACGATGACATTCGCAAAACCGATGCAGACGTCAAGGAAACCCACGATCTGATCGCTTCCGACAAGGTCGAGGGCACCAAGGTCTACGACCCCAATGGCGAGCACATCGGTTCCATTGAACGCATTTTGGTCGAAAAGCGCAGCGGCAAGGTTTCCTATGCCGTGCTGAGCTTCGGCGGCTTCCTGGGCATTGGCCACGACCACTATCCGCTGCCCTGGACCAAGCTGAACTATGACGAAAGCCTCGGCGGCTATCGCGTCGATGTGACCAAGGACCAGCTCGAAGGCGCGCCGAAGTATCGTGACGAAGACGATGGCTTCTGGTCGGCCGAGAATGGTCGCCGCGTCTACGACTATTACGGCGTGGCGCCTTACTGGATCTAGTCTCCAGGCTAGCGCTTAGACAAAGCCGGCGTCCCGCAAGGGACGCCGGTTTTTGTTTGCGCTCAGTTCGCCTCAGGGACCCAAACAACCATCGAGCCCTGGCCGCGATTGGCCCAGAGGTAATAGGGCAGGGCGGTGAGGGTGGCCGTGCCCTGGCTTGGGGGCGTGGTGCGGTAGAGGGTATTCCAGTCGCTCTCGTCGATTGCCAAAGCGTCGGCCTTGAGCGTCACCACGCCATCGAACAGGTCGGCCCGGGTCTCGGCCTTGAGCGTGGCTTCGCGAGGCAGTTTCAGCCGCTGCACGCGGCCGCCGGGGTTGTCCACTTCTTCGAGACAATAGACTAATGGCCCGCGCTTCAGCGCCACACGGCCGACGTCCATCAGCACGCCCGGATTGGCATAGAGGCGGACGGGTGGCATAGGCAGGTCGAGGGAGACGACATCACCCTTGGCCCAGGTGCGGTTGATGGTCAGATAGCCGCTGATAGCTTTCGACACATCGACCGCCTCGCCATTGACCGAAACTTTCGCGCCGGATGACCAGCCAGGGATGCGCAGCTTGACGTCGAACTGGGCCGGGCTTTCCGGGTCGACATGGATCTTGATGTCGCCATTCCATGGATAAGTCGAGACTTCGCGCAGGCCCACCTTGGTGCCAGCAATTTTCACTTCAGTGGCAATGCCGCCATAGAGGTGGAAGGCCACGCCATCCTTGGCGGTCGAAACGAAATAGCCGCCCACCGAAGCCACGAGGCGACTGACATTCATCGTGCAGCAGGGGCAGGTGTGCCAGTCCCAGCGTGTCGGCGTGCCGTCGCTTTCCAGCGGATTGGCATAGAAATAATGCTCGCCGTCGCGGCTGAGGCCGGACAGCGCGCCGTTGAACATAGCAAGTTCGAGAATGTCGGCATATTTGCCGTCGAGATCGAGATGCAGCATGCGCTGCGCCCAGAAAATCAGCGCCACGGAAGCGCAGGTTTCCGCATAGGCGGTCTGGTTGGGCAGGTCGAAATCATGGGTGAAACCCTCGTTCTGCGCCGAGGGGCCAAGGCCCGCCGTCACATACATCTTGGTTTCCATCACATCGTCCCACAGTGTCTCGCAGGCCTTTTTCAGGGCCGGATCATTCAGCTCGGCGGCGAGGTCCGCCATGGCGGTATAGAGATACATGGCGCGCACGGCGTGTCCGACCACCTTGTCCTGCTCGCGCACCGGCACATGGCTCTGGCTATATTCGTAATTGCCGAAAACATAGCGCTGGTTGAGCGCCTTGCCCTCCTTGCCTTCGCGTTCCTCGCGCTCGATATCGAAATAATGCGGATGCTGGTTGCCGCGCTCGTTGATCAAATAGGTGGCGAAGTCGAGATGCTTCTTCTCGCCGGTCAGGTAATAGAGCTTGATCAGCGCCAGCTCGATTTCCTCATGCCCGTCATAGCCGCGCTTTTGCCCCGGCCCGGTGCCGAAACGGGCATAGATATGGTCGAGATAGCGCTCCATCACATCGAGCCAGCGACGTCGTCCGGTGACGCGGAAATAGGCGATCGCGCCTTCCAGCATATGGCCGGCATTATACATTTCGTGATTGTCGCGCAGATTGGTCCAGCGCTTGTCCGGTTCATGGCCGAGATACCAGCAGTTGAGATAGCCATCCGGCGCCTGGGCCTTTTCGAAGTCGTCCACAATCGCCTCGATCTTGGCTTCGATATCGGCGTCGCGGCGATGGGCCAGCGCATAGCTGGCCGCCTCGATCCACTTGCCGACATCGGAATCCCAGAACACCTGCACGGTAAAACCATTGGCATGGCGCGGAAAGCGCAGCGGCGGTGGTGGGTTGGGGAGCTTGAGCGAGTCGAGAATGGTATATTCGGCGAGCTTCTTATGCTGGCTCGGAATGGTCCGTGTGAGCACGGTCTCAAGCCTCTCGTGCCAGAATTTTCCCTCCAGCTTGACGTCCGGGAAATTGACGGGGGCGTAGCGGCTCATAACTTCTCCTCCAAGAATAGTCTTAGTTTTGCGACGGGTCGGACGATTGCCGCACGACCAGCGAACAGTTCAGCCGCTCGACGCCCTTGAGGCGTTCGCCGGCAATCATGGCGATCAGGCGATCCCCGGCCACCCGGCCGAGTTCACGCAGGTTCATATCGACCGAGGTCAGCGGCGGCCGCGCCGCCAGCGCCATCACGTCCCAATTATCGAAGCCGACGACGGCAACATCATTGGGCACAGAGAGACCGAGCTCACGCAGCGCGTCGGTTGCGCCGCGGGCGATCTGGTCATTGTCGCAGAATAGCGCATCGGGCTTTTCGGCCTTGCCGTCGAACAGCGTGGCGACGGCGTCGCGGCCCCAGAGTTCAGACCATTGGCCGTTGAGTGTGTGGCTCGCTACCGGCTTGAGGCCCGCCTTGGAGAGGGTGTCGAGATAGCCTTGCTGGCGCAGCGTCACCGCCTCAAAGCGGGTTGGCCCGGCAATGTGGGCGATGCGCTGGCGCCCGATATCGACCAGATGCTGCACGCCGAGCACCGCGCCACCGTAGTCGTCGGGAATGAGGCAGAGCGCATCGGGGTCCTCGGCCTGCGAGAAGACATAGATCACCGGCATGCTCTTGCCGGGCACGGCGATGGGCGGCCGCATGTCCATGCGGCGGGCGGTGACGAGCAGGCCATCGATGCGCTTGCCGAGCAACTGGTCGAGATGCTGCTTTTCGCGCGCCGGATCGTCGGTGGCATTACACATGAAGATGGCAATGCCATGCTCGGCCAGCCGCTCCTCCAGCGCCTCGACGATGGGGAAGGTGAAGCGGCCAAAACTGTCGGTCGAGAGAATGCCCACCGTCATCGACTTGGCACGATGGAGGCTCTGCGCCATGGCATTGGGCCGGAAACCCAGCGCATCGGCGGCGGCGACCACCTTGTCGCGCGTTTCCTGCTTTAGCCGCCCGTTGCCATTGAGCGCCTTGGAGGCGGTGCCGATCGACACGCCGGCCTGCGCCGCCACGTCTCGGATCGTAGCGCGCTCGGGATAGCGCTCTGGGGTTTGCTCGTCATTCATCTGGGGGGCGCTCTATTTCACGGCGCCGTTGAGGAAGCCGGAGACGTAATATTTCTGCAGCAGCACATAGATCAGGATGCAGGGCAGAATCGAGACGATAACGCCGGCCTGCAGCGCGCCCCAGTCGACGGCGCCCAGCCGCCCGGTGCGCACGGAGACCAGCATGATCGGCACGGTGAAGGAGCTTTCCTTGTTCATGAAGATCAGGGCCGCGAGGAACTCGTTCCAGGAGTTGATGAAGGTGAACAGCATCACCGTCACCACGCCTGGGATGACCAGTGGCAGGAAGATGCGGCGCAGCACCTGCAGCGAGGTCGCGCCATCGATCAGCGCCGCTTCCTCGATTTCGCGCGGTATCGCTTCGAACGCATTGCGCATCAGGTAGATCGAGAACGGCAATTGCAGCACGGCATGCACGATGGCGAGGCCCAGATGGGAATTGGCCAGCCCGATCTTGGAGAAGTTGAGATAGATCGGCGTCAGGATCGCCTGATAAGGGATCATCAACGGCGCCAGTAGCAGGACGAAAATCACCTCCTTACCCGGCAGGCGGAAGCGCGCCAGCCCATAGCCGGCCGGCACCGCCAGCACGAGGCAGAGCACGATGGCCATGCCGGCGACGAGGAAGGAATTGCTGGCATAGGTGAAGAGGCCAGCCTGGTAGTCGATGACCTTTTGATAGTTCTCGGTGCTCAGCGACTGTGGCAGATAGTTGGGCGGCGACGCCGAGGCTTCGGCCGGCGTCTTGATCGAAGCAAAGAAACTCAGCGCAATCGGCCCCAGCATCAGGGTGATGACCAGCACGCAGACGGCGCCGATCAGATAGCGCTGGGCGCGGGCCATGGGCGCAGATTTCTGGCTGATGGCGCTCATTCCGTGCCGCTCCGGTTGCTGAGAAAGACCTGGATGGCCGAGAAGAACAGGATGATGGCGGTCAGAATGATCGACAGCGCCGCGCCATAGCCCAGTTTAAAGCTGATGAAGCTGTTCTGGTAGATCCAGTAGACCGAGGTGAAGGTCTGGCCGCGCGGATTGCCGCCGGTCATGATGTAGAACTGGTCGAAGGCCAGCATGGAGCCGATGGCCGAGATCAGCGTCGCCAGCAACAGCGTGCGCATCGACAGCGGAATAATGATCTTCCACACCCGCTGCCAGTAATTGGCGCCATCGATGATGGCAGCTTCCAGCACTTCCGAATTGATCGACTGGATGGCGGCAACGAACAGGATCATGCCGAAGCCGATCACCTTCCAGGTGACGGAGATGATGACGGCAGCCAGCGCCGGATCGGCCTTGGTGAACCAGACCGGCATTTCCTCGACCAGATGCAGATCGAGCAGGATCTTGTTGAACAGGCCGACCTGCTGGTCGAGCAGCCAGTACCAGAGCAGGCTCGAAGTGCCGAGGCCGATCACCACCGGCAGAAAAATCGTCGCGCGGGTGAACAGCCGCAGCGGCGAATTATTGCTGGTCAGCAGGGCCAGGGCAAAGCCGAGACCCATCAGGATCGGGGTAATGACCACGGTATATTTCACCGTGAACCACAGCGCCCGCCAGAAGGACTTATCGGCAAAGGCCTTTTCGTAATTTTCCAAGCCCACCCATTCGCCGCCGCCGAGCAGGGAGGTGTCGGTAAGGGACAGGTAAACCAGCTGGCCCAGCGGATAGAGCACGAAGGCGATGACGAAAATCAGCGCGGGAGCGACATAGATGAGCCCGAGATGTCGATTGCGGATGGAGGCCACGGGAAAGCTTTCAGTTGTCTTCGGGTGTCGCAGTCGTCCCCTCTCCCCCGAGGGGAGAGGGTCTGGGTGAGGGGTTCAGACTCTCGGCACGACACCGGCGCTGAACCCCTCACCCGACCCTCGGGCCCACCTCTCCCGTCAGGGGAGGGGTGGTCTGGTGCCCAGCCTGGGCGACGAGCACCAACCTGCAGTCAGTCCGCAGCAATCTCGAGCATGGTCTCGCGGGCGCCTTCGATCGCGCCCTCGACATCGCCGTCGAACACTGCCGTCTGGATCATGGTCAGCCAGGGTGACTGGTCGGCGTTGACCATATCGTTGAAGTGGAAGGCATAGGGCGTCTGCCCGATGGCGACCGCTTCGGCGGTGGTGATGTAGCGCGGCTCGGCCTGGAAATACTGGTTGTCGGCGAGATCGGTTCGAACCGGCAGGATCAGGTTTTTTGCCAGGCCCTCGAGCTGCGCCTCATCGGTCAGCGACCAGGTGATGAAGCTCGTCGCCAAGTCCGGGTTCTTCGCACCGGTCGGGATGGCGATGACGTCGCCGCCGACGAAGGAGGACTGGTCGCCGTCCTTGATGCCGGGGAGCGGCGCAATGCCGAAATTCATCTCCGGATGATTGGCCTTGAGCGAGGAGATGGCAAAGCCGCCCGAGCCCTGCATGCCCACCGTGCCGGTTTCGAAAGTGGCGGTAAAATTGGCGCCGGTATCGCTTTCGGCGCTCTCTGGAATGATCCCGGCGTCCCACATGTCCTTGAGCATGGTCAGCACTTCCACCACGCCCGGGCCTTCCATCACCGGCGTATCCGGCCCGGCCGGCAGCAGCGTCGCGCCGCTGCCCCACATCATCGGCGCCTGGGTAAAGATATTGCAGCCGCCGCAGGAGCCCGAGAAATAGTAGCCCGAGATGTTGTCCGGATCGGTCGCATGGATCTTGGCCGCATAATCTTGCAGCTCGGCAATCGTGGTCGGCGGCTTTTCCGGATCGAGCCCGGCCGCGGTGAACAGGTCCTTGTTATAGAGCAGGATGGAAACGTCGGGCGTAAAGCCGGTGCCGAACAGCTTGCCGTCATAGGTGGCAAGGTCCTTGAAGGCCTGCGCGACCTTCTCCTGGTTGGGATCGGCGCCAAGCGTCGCGGTGAGATCGGTCAGGAAACCCGCCTTCATGAAATCGGGCATGAAGATCAGGTCGAACGAGATCAGGTCGGGCACGTCGCCGGCCTGCACCGAGGTGGCGAGCTTGGTCACCATCTGGTTGTCGGGAATGGTGGTCAGTTCCACCTTGTCGTCGTGGCTCTCGTTCCACAGATCGACCATGTGTTGCGCAGCATTCGAACTCGAGGCGCGCGCCCACAGGCTCAGCGTGGCGGCAGAGGCGGAGACCGGTGCGAAAGCAGCGGCCGAAAGCGACAGCGCAAGCGCCATCCTGCCCAGAAGTGGCATGGTCATGAAAATCCTCCCTGTATGATCGGCCGGCGAAAGCTCCTCCCTCCGCCGTCCTCGCCCTATCCGGGCATCTCTGGAAAAGCTTTTCCGCTTGATCTTGCGCCAGTGCTGAAGTCAGGCCTGGCAATTTAGGAAAAGGTTTTCGCAAACGGAAAATTGCACGGCGATTTCTGAATCGCAAGGGGCAAAATCAGATGAAGCGCGGCGCGTGTGCGCGCCAGCCTCAGGCGCTGCCTGCCGCCTGAAACCGCTGCCGGTCGTAGCGGATGGTCTGGACCAGGCCGCCTTGGGCGCCATTTTCGATCGTCAGCCTGCCATCGGCGCGTTCGACAATTTCGCGGGCGATGGCGAGGCCGAGGCCGGCGCCGGGCGTCGTCTGAATACGGCCGGGTTGGGCGCGGAAGAAGGGCTCGAACACCTGCGATAGCAGGTCGGACGGGATGCCCGGGCCCCGGTCGGCAATGGTGATCACGACCTGTGTCGCGTCGGCAGTCAGGCTGGCCGTTCCGCCATGGCCATGCGTGGCGGCGTTGATCAGGAGGTTGCGCAAGGCTCGCTTGGTGGCGAGCGGTGGCAGGCTGAGTTCGACGGGATCAACGGGGCCAAGCTGGATGGCCAGTTTTTGCGCCCGCAGTTCCTCGACAGTGTCGGTGAGCAGACGGTCCAGCGCCAGGGGTGCGCTGGCGTCGCGGCTGACTTCTTCCTTGACCAGGCGGATGGCGCTGTCGGCGATCAGTTCGAGTTCGTCGATGTCTTTCGACCAGCCAATACGATCCTCGTCATTGAGGAATTCGGCGCGGATGCGCATGCGGGTCATCGGTGTGCGCAGGTCATGTCCCGCCGCCGCCACCAGCCGCATGCGACTTTCCATGGCATGGCGCAGCCGTTCGGACAGGCGGTTGATCACCGAGGCGGTCTGGCGCGCCTCGCCCGAGCCGCGCTCGGGAATGTGCGGCAGCAGGCCGTCGCTGCCGACCGAATTGACCGCATCCTCCAGCATGGCGAAGGGCTGGGTAACGCGATAGGCCATGAACAGCGAAACGGCGATGACGCCGAGCACGACCAGGCCAAGCCAGCTGCCGAGCAGGAACCAGACCTCGCGGGGCAGGGGCATATTGGTGGGGAATTCGATGCCGAGCTGTTCGCCGGCCAGTTCGACGACGGCGATCTGGGTATCGTCATGCGCCTTGTCATAAACCGAGACTGGGTAGTCGATGCCCGCCTGCGCCAGACGCTGGCGCAAAGCCATGGTGAGATCGTCCCGTTGCGGCCCGAGACTGTCGAGTTCGGGCGGCGTGTCGCCACCCAGCGGCTGCTGGCTGTAGAATTTGTCGATGGCGATGATCTGGCTGGCCACCGGCCAAATCATGCGGCCGGGGTCAGGCTGATTGGTAATCAGCAACACCGCCGAGGTGGCGACCAGAACCACCACCACGATGGCGCCGATCAGGATGGCGGCGATGCGCAGGCGCAGGGATCTCATGACGTGGCTTCGCTGGTTTCGACGCGGGCAGCCAGTTGGTAGCCGCCGTTGCGGATAGTCTTGAGCAGATTGTCGGCGCCGGCGTCGCGGAATTTGCGGCGCAAGCGGCTGACCAGCACGTCGATCGAGCGATCGAAGGGGCCGGCCTCGCGGCCTTGCGTCAGGTCGAGCAACTGGTCACGCGACAGCACGCGGCCGGGGCGATCGAGGAACACCTGCAACAGCTGGAATTCAGCGCCGCTGAGATCAACCACATGGCCATCTCCGTCCGTTACCGAACGGATGGCCGGATCGGCCAGAAAGCCTTCGAAGCGATAATGCATGCCGCTTTCGGCCCGCGCTGCCGGCGTGGTCAGGGGCGTGCGCCGGAGTACCGCCCTCATGCGCGCCACCAATTCGCGCGGGCTGAACGGCTTGCCGAGATAGTCATCGGCGCCCAGTTCGAGGCCGACGATGCGGTCGACTTCTTCTTTGAGCGCGGTGACCAGGATGATGGCGATATTGGGCAGCCGGGCCCGCAGCGAGCGGCAGATATCGAGGCCGGAGCCATCGGGCAGCATGACGTCGAGCACGACGAGATCGACCGCTTCCTTGTCTAGCCGCGCCTCGCATTCGACGCGATTGCCCGCGAGCGAGACGCGAAAGCCCTGCTCGCCGAGATAGCGGGCGAGCAGACGGCGAATTTCGGCGTCATCATCGACAACCAGAATGTGAGCGGACATGGCGAACCTCCGGGTTCCTCCATAGCGCAGGTCGAGCCTGTGCCAAGGGCTGTTTTGTAATCATGAATTGCCGCTACCGGGCCAGCAAAATCCAGAAACAAATTGGCTCTGGCCAGCAACATTGCGTCACGCCGCGACGATTCCCAGCAAACTAGCTGGGTCATCAAGGCGCTCCTATCGTCACGGAGTGCCTCATGTTTCGCGTCACCACGGCCCTGGCCACCACACTCGTGCTCGCCGGCTGCACCACGCTCGGCTCATCCTTCACGGCGCCAAAGATCGACAGCAACGCCCGCTATGGCGCCGCAACGGCCGCCGGCAGCAAGTCGGTCACAGCGAGTACGCAATGGTGGCTCGCCTTCAATGACAGCCAGCTCAACGGCCTGATTGAAGCCGGTCTAAAACAGAACCTGACCGTGGCCCAGGCGGTGGAACGGGTCGTGGCGGCGCGCGAGACGGTGGCGGCCAGCGCCATCGGCCTGCCGAGCGGCAGCACGGCCGGCCAGTCCTCGGTCAGCGGCAGCAGCAATACGTCTACGACCGAAGTCAGCAGCTCCACCAGCGCATCGCTCAGCTGGGAGATCGACCTGTTCGGCGGGCTCGCCAAGAAGCGCGAGGCGGCGGCAGCCTCGATCGATGCGGCCACCGAAGAGGCCAATGGCGCGCGGCTGACGCTGATCGGCGATATCGCCACGGCCTATGTCGAGGCGCGCGGCTATCAGGATCGCATCCATATTGCCCAGACCACGCTGACCAGCCAGAACCAGACGCTGCAGCTGACCCGGCAGCAGCAGGAGCTGGGCGTCGCGACGCGGCTCGACCTGGCGCAATTGACCGGCGACGTGGCCAGCACGGCCGCCAGCATTCCATCGCTCGAAATATCGCTGGCGGCATCCATCCATCGCCTCGGCGTGCTGCTGGGCCAGGAGCCCTCGGCGCTGAAATCCATGTTTGCCACCGGCGCGCAGATTCCGCGCCTCTCGGGCACGGTGATTGCCGGCATTCCCTCGGACCTGATGCGCGATCGGCCCGATATCCGCCAGGCCGAACGGACGCTAGCCCAGGCCGCTTCCAATGTCGGCGTGGCAGAGGCCGATCTTTATCCCAGCCTGACGCTGTCGGGAAATCTCTCGGTCAGTTCGGCCGCCGCCTGGTCTCTGGGGCCGACGCTCAGCCTGCCGATCTTCAATCGCGGGGCGCTGGAAGCCATGGTGCGGCTCGAAGAGTCCGATGCCAAGACGGCCTATCTCGCCTATCGACAGACCGTGCTCGAAGCGGTGGAAGAGATCGAAAATGCCCTGGTGGCTTTTTCCAAACAGCAGACGCGCCGCTCGGAACTGGCCAAAAGCTATACCAGCTATACAGAGGCCACGGACATTGCCGACGAGCTCTATCGCGCCGGCTCCTCGACGCTGCTCAACGTCCTGACGGCGCAGCGCTCGCTTTACTCCTCGCGTGACGCGCTGGCCCAGAGTTCGGTCGCGGTCGCCATTCAATACATCACGCTTTGCAAGGCCCTCGGTGGCGGCTGGGACATTTCCGGCACCACCACGGCGGAGACACGTTCATGACAATTCAGCTTTCGCGCCGCGCCCTCATGCTTGCGGTCACTCTTGTGTTGACCGGCGCCGCCAGCGCCCAGCCGATGGGCGGCGGCGGACCTCCGGGAATGGGCGGGAACAGCGGGCCGGCCGATGTCGGCACGGTAACGCTATCGGCCCAGTCGGTGCCGATGACCACCACCCTGCCGGGTCGCATCGTGGCCTCTGCAACGGCCGAGATCCGGCCACAGGTTGGCGGCATGGTCACCGTGGTCAATGTCAGCGAAGGCCAGCAGGTCGCAGCCGGCGATGTGCTCTTCACCATCGATGCCGCCAGCTATGAGGCTGAAGTGGCAGTCGCCGAGGCCAATGTCGCCAGTGCCGAGGCGCAATTGCCGGCCGCTGAAGCGACTGTCCAGCGCTATACCGCGCTGGTCGGTTCGGGCGGCGTCGCGCAGACCGAACTCGATACCGCCCAGGCCACCCTGGCCCAGGCCAAGGCAAGCCTGATCTCGGCCGAGGCGTCGCTGCGCGTGGCGCAGTTGACGCTGGAGCGTGCCAGCGTCACGGCACCCATCGCCGGCACGGTCGGCGTCATCACGGCGCAGATCGGCGCGCTGGTCACGGCCAACCAAGCCGATGCGCTGACCACCATCCGCCAGCTCGATCCGGTCGATATCGAACTGGCCGAGAGCAGTTCCAACCTTCTGGCCCTGCGCAAGGCCCTGGCCTCGGGCGAGCTGGAGCGCGGCGGGTCGGCGCCCAGCGTCACCCTCGTGCTCGAAGACGGCTCTGCCTATGACCAGACCGGCACGGTATCGGCGGCCGATGTGGTGATCAGCCAGACCACGGGCAGCTTCACCATCCGCGCCAGCATGCCCAATCCAGACCGGACGCTGCTGCCCGGCATGTTCGTTCGCGCCACGGTCAGCGTCGGCAACCAGCCCAATGCCTTCCTCGTGCCGCAGCGCGCCGTGACCTTCAATGACGACGGCAATCCGACCGCCTATTTCGTCGGCGTGGATGGCACGGCCGAGCGGCGTGTGCTGACTGCCAGCCGTGAGGTGGACAATGCCTGGGTGGTGACATCAGGCGTCAACGCCGGCGACGAGTTGATCGTCGATGGCTTGCAGAAGGTCTCCGACGGCGGCGCGATCAATCCAGTCGCCGTAGTGATCGAGGATAATGGCGTGATTTACCAGCAGGCGCCGCGCGACGTTGCCGAGGTTACGCCATGAGCGCCCTCATCGTGACCGCCCCCGAGCCGATGCGCGGGCCGCGCAAGTCGATTGCCAGCTTCTTCATCGCCCGACCGATCTTTGCCATGGTGCTGGCGATTGTAGTATCGCTGGCCGGAGTGGTCGGCGTCTATACGCTGCCCATTTCGCAATATCCCGAAATCGCCCCCACCACGGTGCGCATCAGCGCCACCTATGCGGGCGCCAGTGCCGAGGCGGTGGAGAATTCGGTGACCACGGTCATCGAGGCCGCCATGACCGGATTCACCGACCTGCTCTACATGCAGTCGAGCTCGTCGACCGGCTCGTCCAGCGTCACCCTGACCTTCGGCACCTCGATCGATCCCGACATTGCCCAGGTGCAGGTGCAGAACAAGCTGGCGCTGGTGGAGAGCCAGCTCCCCGAATCCGTCCAGGACTCGGGCCTCAGGGTAAACCGCTCGGGCGACAGCATCCTGATGATCGGCAATATCATCTCGACGGACGGCACCTATACCTCCGACCAGCTCTCCGACATCATGTCGTCGACCATCGAACCGCGCATCGAGCAGGTCGAGGGCGTTGGCGGCATCCAGTCCTTCGGCTCGGGCTATGCCATGCGCATCTGGCTCGATCCGCTGTCGCTGGCCGAATATGGCCTGACGCCAGCCGATGTTTCGTCCGCCATTCAGCAACAGAATACCCAGGTCTCTGTCGGCACGATCGGCGCGTCGCCCACCGTCGACGGCCAGCAATTGCGCGTCACCGTGACGGCGCAGAGCCTTCTGCAGACCACCGAGGAATTCCAGAATATCATCATCGTCTCGGGCGAAGATGGCGCAACGGTTCGGCTCAAGGATGTCGCCAAGGTCGAGCTGGGGCTCGAATCCTACGGCATGAGCGCCACCTTCAACGGCATGCCGGCCGCCGGTTTTGGTGTGCAGCTGTCGAGCGGCGCCAATGCCATCACCACGGCAGAAAACGTCCACGCAACGCTTGATAGCCTCGAGAGCGCGTTGCCCGATGGCGTCGAGATCGCCTACTCCTACGAGACGACGCCCTTTGTCGAACTGTCGATCGAAAAGGTCGTGCATACGCTGATCGAGGCCATCGTGCTGGTCTTCATCGTGCTCTTCGTCTTCCTGCAGAATTTCCGTGCCACGCTGATCCCGATGATCGCCGTGCCGGTGGTGCTTCTGGGGACATTCGGCGTGCTGGCAGTGCTGGGCTATTCGATCAATACGCTGACCATGTTCGCCATGGTGCTGGCTATCGGCCTGCTCGTCGACGACGCCATCGTGGTGGTGGAAAATGTCGAGCGCATCATGAGCGAGGAGCATCTTTCGGCCCGCGAGGCGACCGAGAAGTCTATGGCCGAAATCACCGGCGCGCTGATCGGTATCGCTCTGGTGCTGACCGCCGTGTTCATCCCGATGGCCTTCATGTCCGGCTCGGTCGGGGTGATCTACCGCCAGTTCTCCATCACCATTGCCACCGCCATGGTGCTCTCGGTGCTGGTCGCCATCATCCTGACGCCGGCGCTCTGCGCCATGATGCTGAAGCCGCATGACCCTACGAAGAAGAAGCGCTTCCAGCTCTTCGGCTGGTTCAACCGCGGCTTTGCCAGGCTGACCGGCGGCTATGTCGGCACGGTGGGCTATCTGGTGCGGCGGCCACTGCGCATGCTGATTGTGTTCTTCGCCATCTCGGGCGGCGCCTATTATGTCTACACGCAGATGCCGACCTCCTTCATTCCCGAGGAAGATCAGGGCGTGCTGATGACCATGATCAACCTGCCCACGGGCGCCAATGCGGCCCGCACGCAGGCGGTGGTGGATCTGGTGGAAGACTATTATCTCAATGTCGAATCCGCGGCGGTGCAGAGCGTCTTCATGACGGTCGGCTCCGGCTTCGGCAGCGCCGGCGAGAATGCGGCCAGCGGCTTTATCCGGCTCAAGGATTTCTCCGAGCGGACCGATCCAGAGCTGTCGGCCTCGGCCGTCTCGGCCCGGGCCTCGGCCTATTTCGCCAGGATTCGCGACGCCAATATCTTCGCATTGGCCCCACCGGCCATCCAGGGCCTCGGCCAGTCGAACGGCTTTTCCATGATGCTGCTCGACAATGCCAATTCCGGCACCACGGCCCTGGGCGAAGCCGCCAACCAGATCGCTACCAATACCCAAGGCAGCACGCTGGTCAGCAATATCCGCGGCAACACCCGCGAACTGGATAGCCAGCTCAAGGTGACGATCGACCAGGAAAAGGCCGGGGCGCTCGGCGTCGATCTTGCATCGGCCAATGCCCTGTTGCGGGCGGCCTTCTCGGGATCGACCGTCAATGACTTCGTCTATGACGGCGAAATCAAGCCGGTGATCATGACGGCCGCTGCCGACTACCGGATGCAGCCCGACGACATCAAGAGCTGGTTCGTGCGCAACAATAGCGGCGAGATGGTGCCCTTCTCGGCCTTTGCCACGACGTCCTGGGAAAAGGGTTCGGCCTCGCTGAGCCGCTTCAACGGCACGCCGGCAATCTCGATTAGCGGCGCACCGGCCACCGGCGTGAGCTCGGGTGTCGCGATGGACGAGATGGAGGCGCAGGCCGCGGCACTCGATGGCGGCTATGGCGCGGCCTGGTCGGGTCTCTCCTATCAGGAGCGGCTCTCCGGCTCGCAGGCGACCATGCTCTATGCCGTGTCGATCCTCGTAGTCTTCCTCTGCCTCGCCGCGCTCTACGAGAGCTGGTCGATCCCGTTCTCCGTCATCCTGGCCGTCCCGGTCGGGGTCTTCGGCGCCGTTGTCGCCGCCCATACGTTCGGTCAGTCCAACGACGTCTATTTCAAGGTGGGCCTCCTCACCACGATCGGCCTTGCCGCCAAGAATGCCATCCTGATCGTCGAATTCGCCAAGGATCTGGCGGGGCAAGGCCGGAGTACCATCGAGGCTGTGCTGGAGGCGGCGCGCCTGCGCCTGCGTCCCATTATCATGACCTCGGTGGCCTTCATTCTCGGTGTGCTGCCGCTTGCGACGGCCACCGGCGCCGGCTCGGGCGCCCAGAACGCCATCGGTATCGGCGTCTTGGGCGGCATGCTGGCGGCGACAGCGCTGGGGATATTCCTCGTCCCGGTGTTCTTCGTGCTGATCCGCCGCGAGCGCAAACGCGCCTGAGGCGGCTGGGGCCGGAGCGGGATGCACCCCGCTCCGGCCCTCCTCGCCCAGAATACCGGGCAAAAATTGCCGCTTACTCGGCAATTAATTCCTACTAAATACTTGAAAATACTACGTTTTTCTCCGCCTGATTTCTCTTCCTGGTCCGTTTCAACCTCAAGGTCCGAATTGTCATCCGACACATGCGTCATCTTGAGGAACAGTCATGGCTCTGGCACTGCAACAGCCCCCGGCGAATTCGACACGTCATGCGGCGCGGGGTTCGGCCATGACTAATCCGGCCCTGGCGCCCGAGCGTCCGCTCGATGCCGATGACCTGTTGCTGGCGCGGATCGCCAATAATGACGAAGTGGCGTTTCGCGCTCTAGTCGAACGCCATGTCGACCGCGCCTATGCGCTGGCCCTGCGCATCCTGCGCAATGCCGCCGATGCGGAAGATGTCGCGCAGGACGTCATGCTCAAGGTGTGGACCCATCGCGGCAACTGGCAGGCCGGCCGGGCGCGCTTCTCGACCTGGCTCTATCGCGTCGTCACCAACCGCTGCCTCGACCTGCATCGCCGCCCGCGCACCGAGGATATCGAACAGGTTCCCGAAAGCGCCGACGGCCGCTCCGATGCAGTCGACGATATTCACCGCACCGAAGTCACCAGCCTGCTCGACCGGGCCATGGGTCGGCTGCCCGAGCAGCAGCGCATTGCGCTGATCCTGAGCTATACGGACGACCTGCGGAATGCCGAAATCGCCGAGATCATGGAAACCACAGTGATGGCCGTGGAGAGCCTGCTCAAGCGCGGACGCCAGCAATTGCGACACTTCCTGGCCAATGCCGAAGGCGACATCCGCGACTCGTTTACCCGCGATTAACCATAAATTCGCGGTCGATCACGCGGCTTGCCTGCTCGCCCCGGCTGGCCCGTTGAACACTGTGCGCATGATCGCGCAGGGCGTCCCCAGAATGAAGGGACGCGTGCCAACCATCCCCAGGAGTAAGGCTGATGCCCGTCATCTCGACCAATATCGCCGCCAATTCGGCGATCCGTTACCTCAATATCAACTCGGCCGAGCAGACCTCCTCGCTGAGCAAGCTGGCATCCGGTTCGCGCATTTCGCAGGCCTCCGATGACGCGGCCGGCCTTGCCATCTCCACCCGCATTTCCTCCGACGTCACCGCGCTGACCCAGGCCGCCACCAATGCCTCGCACGGTATTGCTGTGCTGCAGACCGCCGATGGCGGCGCCGCCAATATCACCGACATCCTGCAGCGCATGAAGTCGCTGGCTTCGCAGTCGGCGTCGGGCACGGTCACCGATACCGAGCGCGTCTATATCGATGCCGAATTCTCGCAGCTGATCGACGAAGTCGACGGCATCGCGACCTCGACCCGCTACAATGGTTCGAGCCTGCTCGACGGCTCCAGCGACTTCTCCGGCGCCGGTGTTTCAGTGGTCGTCGGTTCCGACGCTGCGGACACTATCCAAGTCTCGATCGCCACGCTCAATGCCTCGGGTCTTGGCCTCTCGACCGATACTGCAACCGCCGCCAAGTTGACCGGCACCTCCAGCACTGCCGTGACCCTCGCAGCCGGCGCCGAAGCGACCTTCGAGGTCAATGGCGTCTCGGTCTCGATCGGTGATGACACCAGCACCGGCTCGCAGTCGATCAGCATGCAGGACATTGCCGACGCCATCAACGCCGCCAGCGGCGTCGGCGCGACCGCCTCGCTCAGCGACACCGGCACCCTGGTGCTGACCAATGACGCGACCGGCGCCGATGAGGCCTTGACCGTCGACACCTTCGCCGGGATCACGGCGGCACAGCTCGGCCTTGCCGATGGTGCCACTGCGTCGGGTGCGGATGCCGGCAATCTGTCGGTCAGCACGCAGGCCGGCGCCACCGCCGTCATTGAAGCCATCGACGTGGCCATCGACAAGGTCTCGCAGGCCCGCGCCAATATCGGCGCCATGGAGTCGCGCTTCTCGTTCCGCTCCGACTCGATTGCCACCAGCATCGAAAACCTGAGCGCCGCCAATTCGGCCATCATGGATACTGACGTGGCTTCGGAATCAGCCAAGCTGGCCGCCGCCAAGGTCATGACCCAGGCCGCCGTGGCCGCCGCCGCGCAGGCCAGCCAGATGCCGCAGGATCTGCTCAAGCTGCTGCAGTAATCCATCCCATACGGCAGGCCGGTCTTCGGCCTGCCGACAGGAGTTGAGCCAGAATGGCGACCGTCAGCAGCACCACCAGCACCACCGCCCTGATCTCCAGCTCGCTCTCCAGCAGCACGGCGGCAGCGACAAGCTCGACATCCGATATCGACTGGAATGCGCTGATCACCCTGGCCGTCGACGCCAAGCTGACCAAGGCCGACAGCGTCGATCTCAAGATCACCGCCAACGAAACCAAGATCGCTGCTTATACCGAGATGCAGACGCTGCTGACCGGTGTCACGACGGCTGCACAGAAGCTGCGGGCAGCCTCGGGCACCTCGCTGGCCTCGAGCAATGTGTTTCTCGGCCGCGCGGCATATCTGACCGCCAATGGCAGTGTCGATGCGGCCAGCAGCCTGGCCGTGACCGTCGAGACCGGCGCCGAGCTTGGCAATCACGACGTCACCATCAGCCAGCTCGCCAAGGCGCATAAGCTGGCCGGCACCGCCCAGACCAGCAAGACCACTGACCTGGCGCTGGATGGCGTGTTGTCGATCGGTACCGGCGCAAACCTCGCCTCGGTCACCATCACCGCAGACATGTCGCTGGCCGAAATCGCCGAAGCGGTCAACGCCGTCTCCGGGACCAGCGGCGTGCAGGCCAGCGTGCTAGGCGTTTCCAGCTCGGACTACCGGCTGGTCCTCACCGCAACCGAGACCGGCCTGCCGATCACTGCGGCCAGCACTTATGGCGACGATGTCCTGCAGACACTGGGGCTCACCGATGCCGATGGCGGTTTCGCCAATGTGCTGCAGGTGGCTCAGGCCGCGATCTTTACCGTCGACGGCATCACGCTGACCCGCACCAGCAATGATGTGAGCGATGTGCTCTCGGGCGTGACGCTGCATCTGTACCAGACCACGGCAGCCGACACCTCCATTGGCGTCGAGGTCGGCACCGATCTCGGCGCCGTCAAGGAGGCGGTGGTCGCGGTGGTCGATGCCTATAACGCCTACCGCGATTTCGCCTACGCCCAGCAGCAGATCCCGACCAGCGACAATACCGACACCACCTCGCTGTTCGGTGATGGCACGCTGCGCAATGTCAACGCCGCCATGGCCCAGGCCATCACCACCAGCATCGGCGCAGCAGGGATGGCGCTGTTGGGGCTAAGCCTTGATTCAACCAATCGGCTCGAGCTCGACGAGACCGTGCTCGACAGCGCGCTCCTCACGGACCTCGACGCCATCAAGGACCTGCTGACCTTCCAGATGACATCCTCGAGCACCAGCCTGATGCTGCTGGCGCGTGGCACCAAGGATATCGGTGATTTTGACCTCAACGTGGTCACCGATAGCAGCGGCGCCCTGGTGTCGGCCGATATCGGCGGCGACGCTTCGCTGTTCACCATCAGCGGCACGCGTATCATCGGTGCGGCCGGCAGCAAATACGAGGGCTTCAGCTTCGTCTATGCCGGCTCGACCAGCCAGACCATCAGCGTCAGCACGCAGACCGGCATCGCCGAACTGCTCTACAACACCGCCAATGGCGCGGCCAATGCCAGCAGCGGCACGCTGGCCACGCTGATCACCGAGCTGGGCGATTACAACAACACGCTGCAGGCCAAGTCGGACACCATCCGCGAACAGGCCGAGACCTATCAGACCAATCTGACCAACCGCTACGCGCAATATCAGGCAGCGATCGAGGCCGCCGAGGCTTCGCTCGACTACCTGACGACCCTTATCGACACCTGGAACAGTTCATCATGAGTTTTGCCCACAACCAGGCCATGTCTGCCTATCGCACGGCCGCCGCGCAGGTGCCGCCCAATGTCGCGGTGGTCAAGCTATACGACCTGGCGATCCGCTCGATCCGGCTGGCCATCGTCAGCCTGGGCGAAGGCAAGGTGGAAGACACCTATATCGCCGTCAACAAGGCCTGCCAGGTGTTGCGGGGCCTGACCAGCAACCTGCGCTTTTCGCCCGACAATGACATGGCCGATACGCTCAAGAGCACCTATGTCGCCAATATGATCGCGCTGCACACCGCTTTCGGCAAACCCGACGCCGCCCGCCGCTACGCCCAGATCGCCGAGGGCCTCCTTGAACTGCGCAATGCCTGGGCCGATATCGCCGGCATGCCGCGGGCAAAATCGCTGCTGCAACGCTCGACTTCAAATGCGGTGCGAACACCGCTATGAACAGGGCTTAGCCGGTCAGGACGCGAGGAGGGCGCCATGACGTTGCAAGACTTCCAGGACGCGCTCGACAGCTTTGGGCCACGGCTTGAACTATGGCCGGAAGACCAGGCCGAAGCGGGCTATGGCATGCTGGATCGCTCGGCCGAGGCGCGCGCTGCGCTCGCTGAGGCCAAGACGCTCGACCAGCGTCTCGACAGTCTTTTGGCCTCTCCTATCCGCGCGCCGTCGGGCATGGCCGACCGGTTGATGGCCAAGGTCATGGTTGATCTGCCGACTGCCGAGATCGTGCCGTTTCCAGCGCGCGTTGCCGTCCCTGCCCAACCGGCGAAACCCGCATGGACGATCTGGCCACCGGCACGTGGCTCGATGATTGCAGCCGCCGCCATGGTGGTCTGCTTTGTCGGGGGAATACTGGCGGTACAGACGGTTTTCCCTGGCGGGTCCGACAGCGAATCTCTTTATGTTTCCGCCATCTACAGCGACCTTGCCTGGTAGAGGCAGCGGTCTTTTTCAGGGGAACGGATGTCTCCGCTCCGCATCGCGCTTTATGTCTCGCTCGGCGTCAATCTGTTCATCGTCGGCTGGTGGGTCGGCGATGTCTGGCGCCGTCCGCCGCCGATGGAGCCCCGTCCGTTCAACGTCGCCGGCATCGCCCAGCAGCGGCTTGATCCCGCCACCATGGATACGATCGGGCCGGCGCTGGCCGCGATCGACACCGCCCTGCGCTCGGGTTTCGAGGAACGCGACGCGATCTTCGCCGAGCTGCGCGAGGCCGTTACCGCCGAGCCCTATGATGCTGATCGCGTCGAGACCCTGCTGAGCCAATTGGTCGTGCAACGCACCGCCACCGAAGAGGCGCAATGGGACCTCGTGGGGGATACATTGGCCAAGCTGTCGCCGGCCGATCGAATTGCTCTGGCCGACATTATTTTCCTCCGTCCGGGCGGCAACCGGCCCCCCAAGCCGGGCGACATGCCGCCCCCGCCGATGGGCAATCGTTAACCTCTCGTTTACCTTGATTAACAGGCGGTAACTGCTTCCAGCAGAAGCATTTTTACCGCCTGATTTCTCGACCCCGCCCGTTTCATCACTAGTCGGCACCACGCGTGCCGGATGAACCAAATGCGGGGCCATCATGAGCATTTCTGCGGTTTCGTCGACCACGACGGCCACCACCACTGCGAGCACGTCGAGCAGCAGTTCGACCAGCTTTTCATCGCAGGATTTTCTCTCGCTGCTGGTTGAACAGCTGCAGAACCAGAACCCGCTCGAGCCGACGAGCACCGACAAGGTGCTCGAGCAGATGATGAGCTATGCCAGCTATGGCCAGCAGTCCGACACCAATGCGACGCTCGAAAGCATTGCCACCAAGCTGGACAGCATTGCCAGCGCGCTCGACATTTCGGTCTGAGCCGCGCCATGAGCCTCTCCGGTGCCATCAGTTCCGCCGTCTCCGCCCTCAACGCCCAGAGCGCGGCGCTGGCCAGCGTCTCCAACAATCTCGCCAACTCCTCGACCATCGGCTACAAGGCAGGCAATACAAGCTTTGCCAGCCTGGTGACCGGCGACTCCAAGGTCCAGTCCGCCACCGGCGGCGTGACCTATTCGCCCCAGGCCAATGTCGGCCTGCAGGGCCTGCTGACCAGCTCCACCGTCTCGACCAATATGGCGATCTCGGGCGATGGCATGTTTGCCGTCTCGTCCGACCCCGACTCCGGCGATCTGCTCTATACTCGCAATGGCGAGTTCACTACCGACAGCGACGGCTATCTGGTCAGCAATGGCCAGTATCTCCAAGGTTGGAAGACCGATGCTGCCGGCAATATCATTGGCGGCACCACGGCCGGCAGCCTGACCGCCATCGATACGGATTCGATCTCGACCATCGCTGCGGCGACCTCGTCCGCCTCGATGATCGCCAACCTGCCCGCCGAGGCGGAAATTGGCGCCACCTTCACCAGCTCGATGGAAGTCTTCGACTCGCTGGGCACGGCCGCGATCACCACGATCAGCTGGACCAAGGCCGCCGAAAATGAGTGGACCGCCACCTTCAGCAATCCGGTGCTGTCCTCGGACGCCACGCAATCCGTCGGCACGGTGACCAGCAGCCCGATCACCCTGTCGTTCAACGAGGACGGTACCCTCGCCGGCACCAGCCCCGCCGTGGCCTCGCTCAGCATTGCCGGCTGGAGCACCGGTGCAGCCGACAGCGCCATCACGCTGAACATGGGCACCGCCGGCACCGCCAGCGGCCTCAGCCAATATTCGACCGGCGCCTCGTCGCTGACCGTCTCGTTGGAATCCAGCCAGGATGGCGTCAGCTATGGCAGCCTGTCGGGCGTCAGCATCGGCGACGATGGCTCGGTCTATGCCAGCTATTCCAACGGCATGCAGATTTCCATCTACAAGGTGGCCGTCACCACCTTCAACAATCTGAATGGGCTGACGGCGCTGAGCGGCGGGCTCTATGCCCAGAGCTCGGCCTCGGGCACGCCGGCCTATCACGTCTCGGGCCAGGGTGGCGCCGGCACGGTGTTCGGCAGCCAGCTCGAGGCCAGCACCACCGATACCAATCTCGAATTCTCCCGCATGATGGCGGCCCAGCAGGCCTATTCCGGCGCGGCCCAGGCCATTACCGCGGCCAATGCCATGTTCGACACGCTGATCAGTGCCGTCCGATGATCGAAGTCAAACTGACAGACGCTGATCGCGCCCAGTTCCGGCGCGTCGACCGCCTCGCTCGCGAGGCGCGGGAGACGGTTTTAACCGACACGCCGCAGGACCGCTGGCTGGCGCTGTCGCTGCAGCAGCAATTGCGCGCGGTGATCGACGAGATGAACCAGATCAGCGGCGCCATCCGCTTCGAACTTTCTGCCTCCCGCCTGCGCTCCAAGGCCGCACAAGCCTATTGCAAACGGAACTGACCGCATGACCACGCAAGATGCCGCGCACATGACGACGGAGCAGCTGATTGACCTGGTGTCGGCGCTGACCCAGCTGATCCGCGAGGAAAACCTGCAGCTGCGTCAGGGTGCGCCCGGCTCGCTGGCCGCCACGCTGGCCCTCAAGATCAAGCTCGGCAATGAACTGTCCAAGCTGCGCCATGCCAGGCCCGCAGGTCCATTTGGCATTGGCGGCGATGCCGAGCAGAAGCGCCTGCTGGCCGAGCATAGCGCGGCCCTGCGCGACGTAATGAACGAGAACAGCGCCAACCTGCGCAGCGCCATGGTCTCGACCCGCCGCCGGGTCGACGCCATCATGCGCGCCCTGCGCGAGCAGGAAATGCGCCCCGGCCGATATGACAATTCGGGCCGCCGTACCGCATCGCTGCAGCCTGTGCCGCGCAGCGGACGCGTGGTCTGACCATGTCCTTCGCGGCGATCCGCAGCACCGCCTATAGCGCGCTTTCGGCGTCGCAGGTGCGCACGCAGATTGCCGCGAACAATATCGCCAATGCCGATACTGCCGGCTATTCGACCAAGTCTGCCAGCCAGAGTGCGCTGCTCTCCGGCACGCTGGGCACCGGCGTTGCCATCACCGCCATCACCAGCGCCGTCAGCAAGTTCCTGCTCAGCGATCTGGTCTCGGCCACCAGCACTGCCGGCGCCAGTGACATTGCGCAGAGCTTTGCCCAGTCGATCGCCGACCTGATGGGCTCCACCTCGAGCAGCACCGGCAACGGCACCTCGCTGGCGCAAAGCCTCGCCGATCTCGAAACTGCCGCAAGTGCGCTGGTCAGCGATCCCAATTCAGATACCGCCAAGGCGCAATTGGTCAGCGCCCTCGACACTGTCGCCAGCCAATTGCGCAGCACCGGCTCGGCGGTGCAGACGTTGCGCGGCCAGGCCGACCAGGCAATTGCCGATGGCGTCGAGACCGTCAACCAGGCGCTCGAAACCATTGCCGGCCTGAATAGCGAGATCGTCGCTGCCAAGGCGACGGGCCAATCCACTGCCGACCTCGAGGACAAGCGCAACCAGGCGCTGCAGGTGGTGGCCGGACAGCTCGACGTCGATTATTCCATCACTGCCAATGGCGCGATGCGGCTCACCACCGGCTCGGGCACCGCGCTGGTCGATTCCACAGTGCATCTGCTCAGCTATGCGCCGGCAGCCCTCGCCACCGCCGACACGGTGTTTTCCGCCATTACTGTTGGTGGTGCAGCCACCAACATTTCCGGCGGCGCGATTGGTGGCCTGCTGGTCGCCCGGGACAAGACCTTGCCTTCCATTCAGTCCGAGCTCGATACGCTGGCCGCTGGTCTCATCGCCAGCATCAATGCCGGCTATGGCGCGACGCTGCTGACCGGCACGGGCGCCAATTCCATCGCCGTCGCTGCCGATATCCTGGCCACGCCGACCGCCCTCGTCGTAACTGACAGCATCGCCGCATCTGCGCTCGAAAGCGCCATCACAAGCAAATGGACTTTCTCCCAGGCCGGCTCGATCTCGTCCGGCGCGCGCAGTTTCGCCGACTATGCCGCCACCATTGTCGGCAATGCGGCCACCGTCTCCAGCGTCGCCAGCGCCCGCAACGAGGTGGCGCAGGCCAGCCTCAGCACGGCGCAATCGGCCATCAGCTCGAGTACCGGCGTCAACCTCGACGAGGAAACCGCCAAACTGTCCGAACTCGAACAATATTACTCGGTGGCGGCGCAGATCCTGTCGACGCTCAACGCCATGTTCGACAGCCTGCTGCAGGCAGCACAATCGGCATGACCATGCGTGTCGCAACCTTCGCCATGAACCGCCAGATGCTTGCGGCCTCGCTCAACACGCAGGCCAAGATGGCCGGCATGCAGCTGCAGGAAGCCTCAGGCCTCGCCTCGACCGATTACACCGGCCTCGGCACCGACGCCCGCAAGCTGGTCAATCTCGAAGTCAGCGCCGCCCGCTCCAGCCGCTACGAGGCTGCTGCGAGCAATGCCTCTACCACCATTGAGGCCACCTACAATGCGCTGGGATCGATCGCCGATCTGCTCAGCAGCTTCCGCAGCCAGGTGACCGCGGCGCAGGGCATCAATGACAGCGCCGCGACGCGCGCCACCCTGGTCGCCAGCGCCACGGCCAGCCTTGCCGAACTCGGCAGCCTGCTCAACACGCAATATGGCGACCGTTCCATTTTTGCCGGCAGCGACGGGAACGGCGCTGCCGTCGACATCAGCGCCATTAGCTTTGACCTCGATACGGTCGACACCAGCTATTACCAGGGTAGCGCCGGCCGGCTGACGGCGCAGATTTCCGAAAACCAGACGCTGACCTATGGCATCAATGCCGATGCCATAGGGATCGAACAGGCGCTGCGCGCTATCGGCAGCGTGGCGCAATCCGGGGATGGCGCAGACCTCGACCTCAGCGCCGTGCTGGAGCTCTTGGTGCAGGCCACTGACGGCGTCGCGACGCTGCAAGGCACCACGTCGATCGCCGCCGCCAGTGCCGAGCGCGCCATCGCCACGCAGCAGGACCTGCAGGACTTTTACAACAATTCGATCAGCTCCCTACGCGACGTCGACGTCACCGCCATCGCCGCCCAACTCACCGCCTACGAGACCCAACTCCAGGCCTCCTATGCAGCTTTGGCAAAGCTCCAATCGCTGTCCATCCTCGATTACCTGCGCTAGCTAACGGCGCCACAGCCCCGCGCGACATCTGCCAGCGTCATCGGACGCGAGGTGATGGGCATTACCGGCTAGACGATGCCGTTTGCCGAACTGTTCGAGATATCAATGAGTTGGACTGGTGCTGCCGGACAGGATTGAATTTCGTCACGGTAGCCAGAAAAGCCCGGTTTTGCTGGGATATGAGAAGGCCGAATTGGCTGCTTGTGTATCACTCCTGAGCAGCAATGAGAAGATGCGGCGAGAGTGGGGCCGCGCGTCGGTCTCGGGTCACCCTCGCTGCAGTTCATCAACAGAGGCCTGCCGGGCCCGCAACGCCTCATAGAGCTGCCCTGGACCCAGCAGCACATCCCTCAGCCCGTCCTGCACCCGCTTTGAGCCAAGGGCCTGCTGGCTCATGGCCTGGTGAGCGTCCATGGCGTCAATCACGGCATCAACGATTGCTTTGGCGAGGTCAGGGGAGTTGGAGAACTGCTGCTTGGTGTTGTTCGCCGCCTGTTGCGTCAGGGTCTCGGACTGCAGCAGCTTCCCCTTGAGCACGTTGTTGACGTAGATGAGCTGGTCGTCGTCGGTCGTGCCCTGGAAGAGGTCGTTGACCTTGGCGATGATCTCCGCCAGCAACGCCTTTTCCTTCTCCTGGACGCTGCCTGAGCCTGCCTCGTAGATCGCCTGCAGCTTCTCTCCCATGCCCCCCAGGACCAGCGGCGTCTTGCCTAGGCTGGAGAGCTTGTGGTGGGTCAGGACGATCTTGGAGGTGTCCACGGTCTCGCGCTGACGGCCGAACTCCAGCAAAGGGATGAGGCGGCGGAAGAAGATCGATCGAGCCTCGATGTCGGTGTTGCCGTAGTCAAAAATCTGGGACAGGAAGGTGTAGAGCCGGACATAGGCCCCCATGTCGGCGCGGAACAGCAGGAGGGCGTTGAGTTCGTCCTGAGCGTCCTTGGCCGCCTTCTTGTCCTCCCGTGCCATTGCATCGGCCTGCCGCTTCTGGGCATCCCGGTAGCTTCGCAGCAGGCGGTCTGCCACCGGCATGATGGCAGCCACCAGCTCGCTCTGCTTGGCATTCGGATTGAGCTCGGCGGTCACCACCCGGTTGACCTCATGGTCGTCGTAGTAGCCCAAGGCGTCGAGCTTGGCCCTGAGGTTGAAGACCAGGTTCGGGTCGGTGACGTCCTCCAGCTCGGCGGTCTCGTGGTACGTCTTGAAGGCTGCAAGGATGTCTTCGCCGCTGTTGACGAAGTCGAGCACGAAGGTGGTGTCCTTGCCGGGGTGCGCGCGGTTCAGCCGCGACAGGGTCTGGACGGCCTGAATGCCTGCGAGGCGCTTGTCCACGTACATGCCGCAGAGCAGGGGCTGGTCGAACCCCGTCTGGAACTTATTGGCCACCAGCAGGATGTGGTAGTCGGGCAGCTTGAAGGCCTCGCGGATGTCTCGCCCCTTGAGGTCCGGGTTCAGCTCCTTGCTGGCCTCGGAGAAGGGCTCGTCACCGCTTTCAGGGTCAGTCACATCGCCTGAGAAGGCCACCAGCGTCCCGAGCTTGTAGCCTTGCTCGTTGATGTACTTCTGGATGGCGAGCTGCCAGCGGACGGCCTCTACACGGCTGCCGACCACCACCATCGCCTTGGCCCTGCCGTCGAGCAGCGGCTGGACGTTGGCGCGGTAGTGCTCAACGACGATCTGGACCTTTTGGGCAATGTTGTAGGGATGTAGTCGGACCCAGCGCATAAGCGTCTTGACGGCTTCGGAGCGTTCAACCTCGGTGTCGTCCAGCTCCACACCATCGTTGGCCAGCTTGAAGGCCAGGCCATAGGGCGTGTAGTTCTGCAGCACGTCGAGAATGAAGCCCTCTTCGATGGCCTGCCGCATGGAATAGACGTGGAAAGCCGTTGGCAGGTTCGTGGCGCTGGCGGGTTGGGTTGGGTGAGGTCGTCGCCCGAACAGCTCCAGGGTCTTGCCCTTTGGCGTTGCGGTGAAGGCGACGTAAGTCACCCCGGTCTCGGCAGCACGGGCGGCCATCTGGGCAGCCATGATGTCTTCGGTACTGACTTCGCCGCCATCCCCCAGGGTTGCGAGCTCCTCTGGGGAGAGCACGGCCTTGAGCTGGGCTGCGGTCGCGCCGGTCTGGCTGGAATGCGCCTCGTCCGCAATGACCGCGAACCGCTTGCCCTGGGTTGCGGTGAGCTCTTGGACCTCCTTCAGGGCGAAAGGGAAGGTCTGGATGGTGCAGACCACGATCTTCTTGCCGTCAGCCAGGGCCTGGGCCAGCTGCCCGCTCTTGGCGCCTGCATCGCTCTTGATGGTCGCTACCACCCCAGCATTTCGCTCGAAGCTGAAGATGGCCTCCTGGAGCTGGCTGTCGATGACGTTGCGGTCGGACACCACCAGCACGCTGTCGAACACCTTGCGGTCCTGGTCGTCATGCAGATCAGCGAGGAAGTGGGCAGACCAAGCGATGGAGTTAGTTTTGCCCGAGCCTGCCGAGTGCTGGATGAGGTACTTGCCCCCGGCGCCTTCGGCGAGGACGGCTGCCCGGAGCTTGCGGGTGGCATCGAGCTGGTGGTAACGCGGGAAGATGTAGCCGCTGAGGGCCTTCTTGGCATCGCGGACGCCAACGGTGTAGCGCCCAAGGATTTCAAGCCAGCTGTCGCGCTGCCACACCTCTTCCCAGAGGTAGGCCGTGGGGTGCCCGCTCGGGTTGGGCGGGTTACCCTTGCCCCCGGCATTGCCCTTGTTGAAGGGTAGGAAGGTGGTGAGCGGACCGATGAGCTTGGTCGCCATCATCACTTCGGCGTTGCTCGCCGCGAAGTGCACCAGCGCGCCACCGGGGAAGGCCAGCAGCGGCTCTGGAACCTGCCCCTTAGGGTTTGGGTTCCGGTCATGCCTGTACTGGTCCACGGCGTCCTGAACGGACTGGGTGAAGTCTGTCTTGAGCTCGACAGTGGCCATCGGCAGGCCATTGAGGAACAGCACAAGATCGATGCTGTTTTCGTTGGCCAGCGAGTAGCGAACCTGGCGCACCACGCGGAGGCGGTTTGCGGCATATCGGGCCAGGATGTCGCCGTTCATGCCCAGCGCGGGCTTGAACTGGGCAAGGCTCAGCGGCGCGCGGAGACCAATCATCTCGACACCATGCCGCAACACATCAAGCGTCCCCCGCTCATTAAGCTGCTTGCGCACCCGGTCCTGCAGCATCACCTCGGTCGCTGTGCCATGGTTCTTGGAAAGCGTTGCCCAGGCCTGCGGCTGGGTGGCCTGGACCCAGGCAACCAGATCGGCGGGGTAGAGGGCGCGGGCACGGTCGTAGCCAGCAGCATCGCCTTGGGCATGGAGCCAGCCATGGGCGGCGAGGTGGTCGCAGACCTCGGTCTCGAAGCTGATCTCTTTGTGCAGGCTCACGATGGCGCCCCCAGTTGTTCGGCCTCCCAGGCCTTGTAAGTCTGCCCGCTGCCGACCACGCGCCATTCCAGGGTGCCGTTGGCCGGTCTGCCATTGACCACCGCTGCAGCGCCGCTCGTGCTCTTGAAGGCATAGGACTTGCTAAAAACCGCGTGGTCGCCCTGCGGCACCAGCACGCCCATCCGCAGCAACTCGGCATGCAATTGGGCGTAGCCACTGTCCTCGCTGCCCTGCCCAGACCACTGGGCACGCGCCAGTGACCCGGCATCCACGATGAAGTCCCCCTCTACCAGGCGAGCCTTAGCCTCAAGGCCGTGGCGCCTGTTGACCAACTCGAATACTGGCGAAGCCGCCATGACTGGGGTCGTTGTCACGAGGTCCGGACGCGTGCTGGCCAGGAACATGTCGATGCGCAGCGCTGGCAACACCATGAACAGGTAGTCGAGGAATGTCTCCATGTTCGACTGTGCTGCCTCGGACAGCGTGGGACGCCCAGGAGCGGTGGCATTATCCAGCACCACGCGGCCAACCGATTTCGCGACCTCGATCAGACGGGCCTCAAGGTACTGGACATGGGCCTTGTGCAGGTTGTTCGCGGCGGAGGTGACCAGCACCACGGTGGTCCACCAGTCCTTGTTGATGTCGTGGTTCTTGATGCGGTGGCTGATGTCGTCACCTTCACCTAGATAGGCCACCGGCTGGCCATCGCGCTCACCCATCAGCAGGTAAACCCCGGTATGGCGGGCTTCCTTCCGGGCCAGTGCAGCGCTGATCTGGGTGCGAGGGGCCATGAGGATGTGGCCTGTCCAGTTGAACACCTCCGCCGTCAACATCCCATCCGGGCGGCCATCAATGAAGTAGAGCTCCAGGGAGCGACCTTCTGGTCTGCCGGTCATGCGGCTTCCTCCTGGTCGGTCGTGGCCCGCCGCACGTCGATCTTGCCAGTAACGGCAGCGGAGACGAGAGCGGCGCGGCGTTCGGTCAGCAGATCGATTGCTGCATAGGCTTGCTCGCGGAGGGTCGAGAGCTTGGCCAGTTCTCTTCCGAGGAGCTCAAGAAGGACCGATTGTTCGCCAGAAGGCGGCACAACAACCGGCAGTTCCATGACGTTGGTCGAGGAGATCGACGCCAAGTTGGTGCTCTGCTTGGAACGGCTCATGAAGTAGAACTGAGCGTAAGCGGAGCCGGTTATGGTGCTGAGCCACTCGGGTGAGACACCCACCGGCCTGACAGCGAACACGTGGTTTTGGTGGATACACGGGTCGATCTGGCCATCCCAGATGCAGCCCCGCCCCAACTTGTCGAAATCGCCCCCCTCGTTCATCAGTACATCTCCTTTGCGGAGCCTGTAGCGATCAAGGTCTGAGGCTGGTATCTCGATTAAGGCCACGTCCGCCAAGTCGAGGTAGCCATCTTGGACGTTGGCCACCCGTAGGTATGGAACCATCGTTGTCTCCCGCCCGGAGATGTCTTTGCCTTTCGCGGTTCCCGTCTGAACAGCAGCAAGGAACTTCAGGCGCGACACGTCCCAGTGCTCCGGCACCTCACCCAGCCACTCGACCCCAGACGGCTTCATCTTTGCATTCGGGTCGAAGCCCTTGGTCACTGTCCGGGAGATGAAGGCTTGGCGCTTCTCCTTGAGCAGTTCGATCAGTTGCCGCTGCTCCTCCACCAGTGCGTCGATCTTGCTCGTCTCGCGGTCGAGGAACGATGTGATCGACGTCTGCTCGGTGAGCGGTGGAAGCGCCAGCCTGAAGTCTCTGACGAAGTCATCAGGCACACGCTTTTGTCCCCCAGCGCCGTACATGAAGCCCTCCCCGAGCTTGCGGAACTCCGACGACTGGAAAACCCACTGCAGGTACTCGCTGCAGAGCCGATCACGCAATGGCCGGGCAACAATGAGTTCCGTCGTCCCAAAGCCTATGCCGCCGTGCAGCCCGCGCACCAGGGCGCCCTTGCCGTTCTCAAAGCAGGGCGTGATCTTTGCCACAACCACGTCTTCGTCGCGGAAGTAGCTGTAGCCCGACTGGACCTCGGACAGCGGGCGAGTGGCGTCGAGACGAGTAGAGCCGTCCTCGCCGATAGCCTCCATGGGAAGGAACGAAACCTCCCGGTCAGGCTCCAGGTCCTCGATCTCGGATTTGCTGGGGTTCAGGCGAACGACGTGGCGAAGCCTCGTTCGTGTCCAGTGGGCCGGTGCATCTGGCGTCAGCCGCTTCACTTGGCATGCCCTAGGCCAGCGACTTCTGCGATGACCCGAACGGCCTGCCAGAGGTCAGTTACGTGGAAGCAGATCAGGTCAGTGTCCTTAAAGGCGGTCTCGCCGAAAAGGTTATGGTTGGGCTTGCTCACGTCGAAAGTGAGGTGGTCGTAGTCGGTGCTGGAGAGGTCCTTGAGCACGCCGGCCCGAACGCTGTCCGCACGCACCCAGATGTTCTGGAACCTCACCCGGGCTGGCTCAAAACCAAGTGGTGCGCCGTTGCTGGCAACATATCGCTCAGCATGGGTGGCATGGCCAGAGGAGGAAACGGTAACGTGTGGATGACTTGCCAGCAATGACCTAATGGCTTCGCGGAGCTCTTCTGCACTCATGCCGACAACTCCTTAATCATGCCCAGGATGCGGTCCGTAACCTTCCTGAGGTCAATGTCGATCTCGTCAAGCGCTCGTGGCGGCTCGAACACATAGAAGTGCCTGTTGAACGGGATTTCGTAGCCCATCTTGGTCTTCTCGTGATCTATCCAGGCGTCAGGCGCATGGGGCAGTACCTCGCGGGCGAAGTAGGCTTCCACCTCCTCACCAATCGGCACGTTCTCGGTGTCCCTAAGCCCGCTGTCTGCCTGGGGCTTGCCCTTGGCCTTGCCGCGCTCACCCAGCACCACCTTGGCGTTCTCGTCTCGCAGGGGACGCTCCACGGTGATGGTGCGATAGCCAAAGGCCTCGTTGAGGAAAATGCGCGACAGGGGTGCCAGCTTGACCTTGCCGTCCCCGGGCGCTGCTGGAGGCTGTTCACCGGCCCGGACAACAACTCGGTCAACCTCCTTACCAGCCGCGTCCAGCACGGTGGCGACCTGGGCCTCCGCAAAGTCCCCGAAAAGCCTCGTCACTGTCTCGATGTCGGCCTGCCCCATCTCCTTGCGCTTGGAACCGAGGCTCTTGCGCATCTTCTGCCAGAAGCTGGAGGCGTCGATGAGCTGCACCTTGCCCTTGCGATGGGCTGGCTTGCGGTTGGTCAGGACCCAGACATAGGTGGAGATGCCGGTGTTGTAGAACATGTCGGTGGGGAGGGCGATGATAGCCTCTACCAGGTCGTTCTCCAGCACGTAGCGCCTGATCTCGCTCTCCCCGCTCCCTGCCCCGCCCGTGAACAGCGGCGAGCCATTGAGCACGATGCCGAAGCGGCTGCCGCCATCCTTGGCCGCGCGCATCTTGGAGATGAGGTGCATCAAAAACAACAGGGAGCCATCCGACACCCTGGGCAGCCCGGGGCCAAACCTGCCGTTATAGCCCTGCTGCTCCGCTTCGCGCCGAACTTCCTTCTCGACCTTCTTCCACTCCACCCCGAAGGGCGGGTTTGACAGCATGTAGTCGAACTTGCTGTCCGCATGCCTATCGTCGGACAGCGTGTTCCCGAAGGTTATGTTGGTCACGTCCTGCCCCTTGATCAGCATGTCCGCCTTGCAGATGGCGTAGCTTTCGGGGTTCAGCTCCTGCCCATGCATCACCAGCCGGGCCTGGTCGTTGTGCTCGATGAGGTACTCACCAGCAACCGACAGCATGCCGCCCGTGCCCGCTGTGGGGTCATAAATGGAGCGCACCACCCCTGGCTTGGTCAGGACATTGTCGTCCTCCACGAACAGCAGATTGACCATGAGGCTGATGACCTCACGCGGGGTGAAGTGCTCACCGGCCGTCTCGTTGCTGAGTTCGGCAAACTTGCGGATGAGCTCCTCGAAGATCAGCCCCATCTGGTGGTTGTCCACCTTGTCCGGATGCAGATCGACGCGGGCGAACTTCTCGGTCACCTGGTAGAGCAGCCCGGCCTTGGCCAGCCGGTCCACCTGAGCCGCAAACTCGAAGCGCTCGAAAATGTCCCGAACTTCCGGAGAGAAGGCCTGGACATAGGCGTAGAGGTTCGGGGCGATGTTGTCCTGGTCGCCGATCAACCGCTTCATGTCGAGCTTGGCGATGTTGTAGAAGGTCTGCCCGGCCCTGCGCAGCAGGAACGGCTCGACATTCACGCCCTTGCCATCCCGCGCCGCGAACTCGTCCAGCACGGCCTGCTTGGTCGGCTCCAGCACGCAATCGAGGCGCCGCAGCACGGTGAACGGCAGGATGATCTTGCCGTAGTCTGCCTGCTTAAAGTCCCCCCGCAGCAGGTCCGCAACCGACCAGATGAGCGATGATAGTGCCTGCTGGTTCACCCGCAGCGTCCCCCTTGAAGTCTTTCGGGGACTTGAGCCTATCGCGGCATGATCTGGCAAGCGCTAATGCTGGGGTGTTTTGGCAGAAAAATGAGAGGCTGGAAGATAAGGAGCGATCACAGGAGTTACCCTTTACCTCCACTCGTAGCATCTGGTTTCAGACAAGAAATGGCCGAGGAGGTTGCGAGACAGATCAATCAACTCCCTATCGCTTTCGCTTTGGGTTGATTTATGACCGTGCATTAAGTTGCATCTTACTTGATAGATTACCGATACGAGATCGGACCATCTGACATCTTGCCCAGCCACCCAATTCGTAGGTTTCCTACTGATTTTGGCGTTGTCGATGATTGCCGCATTGAAGGCCGCTCGGTTGTCGAACCGATAGGCAAAGTCTCGGCCTAGGCGCTGCACAACGTCCTGAGCCTTGAACACCGGCCACATCGGTTCAAATCTTCGGAGTTGAGTTGCGAAATGTGGGTCGCGCTGCTTTAATTCACGGAACGCTACGCTCAGCCGGTTGTCATTGCCGATGTCCCTAATCATCTCAGCGTCACGCTCCAGACCCGTTACGCAGGCAACCCAGATATTGAATGAGACCCAAAGATCGAAGAATGCATGGTGGTCGTGCCCACCTCGCTGCCAGCGAGTGAAATACTCGAAGCAGAGTTCCTGGGTTTTTGGGGCTTCTTCAAAAGCTCGGTAGTTGATCACGGCAATAGGCCTCCTCAGTCTTATCACGTTTATCCGTCTTCAAGTGATCGAACGATTAACAGTGCTTTTGAGATGCTCATGGCTTCGTAGGTATCACCCTGCGAACCTCTGAACTGCGAGCAACCCTACAAAACAAACAGACACCCCGGCTCAGGCAGAGGTGCTCGGCGGGAGCGCGTCGATGCGCTGAACCGCTGAAACCCCGATACCCAGCGACTTTGCAACCTTGACCACGCCCATCCCCTCGGCACGAAGTGCCCTGACCTTGGCCTCCATGTCAGCCGAAAGGGTTGGCCTCCCCAGCTTCTTGCCTTGAGCCTTGGCGCGCGAGAGACCAGCATGCACCCGCTCCTGGATCATCGCCCGCTCGAACTCCGCGAAGACAGCCATCATGCCGAACAGGGCACGACCAGAGGGCGTGGTGGTGTCGAGTGCCTGCTGGTGCAGGTAGAGATCGGCGCCATGGCCCTTAAGGTCCTCTAGGAAGCTCACTAGGTCCTGCATCGATCTGCCAAGGCGGTCCACTGACCAAGCTGCGACAAGGTCCACCTCACGCCTCGCTACGGCTTTGAGCAGGGCGTCATAGGCAGGGCGCTTCTCACGGCCTTTCGCACCTGAGACCCCAGCGTCCTCGAACACCCTCACCACGTCCCAGCCAGCCCGTTCCGCGACCACCTCAAGCTCGCGGCGCTGGTTCTCGGTCGTCTGCTCCTTGGTGGAGACGCGGAGGTAGATGGCGACCCGCTTGGTCATGATGAGGCTCCCGTGTTTAGCAGTGTACCGAATAAAAGTGATTTCGGTATAGGTCAAGCTACGCTGGAGAACCCCGCAATTCTGGACGTCAGAAGCCCGCCTTGTGGTAGGGTTTTCGGTATGGGGGCAAAGACATGCAAGATGACGACCGTGTCGACAACCTAAACAGGGAGCGACCCGATGGGTGGAAGGACGGCGGCCTCTTTCCGTTTATCGAGGAAGGCTGGGGCAACTCCCTTGCCACCTTCGCCAACAAGAACATCCTATGTCGCAGACTGACAGAGGTGGATACCCTATTCATGGATATCCAGTCTGACCTCAAAGTACTTCGGACAACGCAGCTTGTGCCCTCGCTACTCTTCATGCGCGCCTTCGGTGCCTTCCGTTCGACGGTAGCGGTCAGTTTGGCGATGCCTACCGATGCTTTTGCACTGATGAGGTCGAGCTTGGAGAGCGCAGGTTACGCCCTCTACATTTATGGCGATGAGACACTGGCGGAGGCATGGCTTCGGAGAGACGAAAGCAAAAAGACACGCCAGACGGTAAGAGACCGCGTCACGCAGGGTCTGGTAAAGGATGCAATCAAGGCGGTTGATGTGCAGCTACTGGGCACCTACAGCACGCTGTACGAGCGGGCCATAGACTTCGGAGCCCATCCGAACGAGAAGGCAGTTCTCACCAATCTTGCATCAGCCTCCATCCGCGATGCCTCCTCAATCCAGTACAAGCTACTTGGTGGAGATGGACCACTGCTTGATGGAGCCTTGCGAAGCTCAGTTCAGGCAGGCATTTGCGTTCTGCGCATCTTCCAATATGTGTTCCCGGAGCGATATGCGTCCATCGACATGACCAGCCGCATCCATCGAGTATCGCAGGGCTTCTAGCACCCGAAGTGAACGGTCCTGCAGACTTTGGCTTTCGTGCTCCTGACGCCCTAGGCTAGAGGGGGCCACGGGGGTAAATTCCTCGCAGCGTCCTCGATCTTGCCGCCTCGGATTTTTGCAGCAAAACCATCCCGACTGCCCAGCTGCGGGAGCGTGGCCGGTCATTCCTGACCGGGTTGTAGGCTTGGGTAATATATCCCGGCAACTAAACTGCGGCTGCTTGCTCGTCCAGAACATTGACCCAAAGATCGCGACGCTGAGCCTGCCGAACATCAAGGTCCAGCTTTAGCAGAGCCCGAGCCTCTCTAAGCTGGGTAGACCGGAAGTTCAGGTACTTCGCCACAAGCTGCTGGGTGACATCAAGCACTGCTGCCATTTCCATCTGCGTGAGGTGGGGATGATGGCAAGCCAGCCACGAGATCGCAGGCTGAGTATCCAGATCACCAGAAAGTCTGGTCTTCTTGAACGCTTTCAAGTCAGCAAGAGCCTCTGTGGATGCTGCCGAGGTCTCCAGGTCAATATCGGCCACCATCCCGTCCCAACGAGACGCTGCCCAGTCTTGAAGTTCCGGACCCACCACATCGAAGGGTACGGTACCCCGCTTTTCGATCCTCTTTCCCCATCCCTTCTGCAGCACCCAAGCTGCGAGGCGATGGCGATGATGGGACGCAGCCCCTTCGACCACCAACACCCCCATCTTGCGGAGGATGGTTCTTACCCGCCTTGGTCCCATCCCGCGAAGCTGGCCCAACTCGGTGATGGTGATCCAGTCTCCTTTGGAGACCTTGTGGAGTTCGCCCGTCTTGCGGTCGAATACTTCGTCAAAATATTCCATGTCGTTTCCTGCGGTGTTCGCATACGAAAAGACCCCCGGATTGCTCCGAGGGCCTGCGTTGGCGGTGGTGTTCAAGCTGGTTTCAGGCCCGCTTGCGGGTCAGCATCCGTTCGATTGCGTTGTTGGCGAGCTGGTCGGCGGCCTCGTTGTCTTGATGCCCGGAATGCCCCCTGACCCACTCCCAGACCACCTCGCGGTCACCCATGGCGGCGATCAGGGCTTCCCATAGCTCGCGGTTCTTCACCGGCTTGCCTGCGGAGGTGCGCCAGTTGTTGGCCACCCAGCCGTGTCGCCACTCGTTCATGCCGTTGATGACGTACTGGCTGTCCGACCGGACCAATGCAGGCACATCATTCGCGGGAAGCCAGCTCAGCGCCTTGATGGCAGCTGTCAGTTCCATCTCATTGTTGGTCGCGTGCCGCTTCGCCCCGGACAGGGTCTTGGTGTCGCGAACTGTGTCCCCGTCAAAGGAGGTGAGCACTGCGCCCCAACCTCCTGGTCCAGGATTGCTGCGGCAGGCCCCGTCAGTGGCCACCACGTAGCGGCGGGTGGGGGCGATGTTGGTGGGGGCGGGGGATATGTCGATAATGTCGGTCATGATGTTCCTGCGGATGTCGCAATGCAAAAAGGCCCCCGGTGGTGTGCCGGGAGCCCTTGCGGTGGATTGATGTTGGATGAAGCCTTCTGGCCCTTACTGTGAGGGGTATTCGACTGCCACTCCTACTGTGGGTGGCAATTGAGCCATTCAGTGGCTCCTATAGTGAGGGGTAATCGGCCAGGCTCTCCTAGGGTGAGAGGAGATCGATCACAGTCTCCTATAGTGGGTGGTGATCGACTAGGTTCTCCTAGGGTGGGTGGTATTGATGGCTTGGCTCAGCTCAGCATGTGCAACCCTGTCATTCCCATCCAGCCGCACCTAGCCAACAGCCACCTTGATGAGCCACGCCCGGCACGAGCATGCGTCGGACAATGGGCCCTTTAGGCTTGCTTTGCTCTTGGCTTCCGTTGCCGGATAGGTGGACGGGGTGGCAGTGCGCTTTTGAGAGCCTGAGGACGAACCGGTTCGAGGGTTGGCCTCCAGTCACTCGCCTTCACGTCGAAGCGCGGGAGCTTGTTGATCTCCGCGTCCAATACCTCGGGAGACCAGTCGCCATAGCCCTCCCGGGCATCTGTTTGGGACCGGCTGCCCATCATGTAGTCGCGGGCTTCCTTATCCATACGGTGGGTACGGCTCAGGGTCGTAAAAGAATGCCGCCAAGCATGGCTAGGTCTATTCCCTGGGGCAGCTATGCCTACTTCATCCCTGACCCATTCGGCTATCTTGTCGCCCGCGCTCTTTGCCCGGTGATCAGACAGGGACTTAAGGTCGGTTCCCTCGGGGTACGGCGTGTAGAAGGCTGACCCATCGCCGATGGCCCGAAACATGTCGAGCAAGCCCAACTCAATGAGATGCGAGTGGATGCCGGTGGTCCAGGCATTCTTGCCCTTGGTGCTGCCGTCGTCAGGCGTGATCAACAAGTAGGGAATGCCGTTCTCTTCACGCAGGTGCCTGCCTTGAAACTGCGTGACCTCGGTCACTCGAAGGCCTGTGTACGCGCAAATCCACGGCACCCAGAAGATGGCTCGTTGGTATGGGATGGCGAGGTCTTTCGAGGAACCACGGAACGTCGCCATCAGGATGGTCTGGGCTTGTTCAGCGCTGTAACCCTTTGAGCCAGACGGCGCAGGGGCATCGCGTTCGTCTCGTATGTTGGCCGCGACGTTCAGCGCGAGATCAAATTCCTTGACGCCGTGGTTCAGCGCGACCTTGAGGCTAGTGAGGTACTGATCGTTGATAGTCTTTTTAGCCAGGCCTCGCCCTATCAGCGCATCACGCCAGCGCCGTGCGTCGTCCTTTGTGATGCGTCTGACGTCCTCGTGCCCAATGAAAGCGATGAAGTCCTTCAGGCAGCCACGGTACTTGTCGAAGGTGTCGTCCTTCTTGGTTTGCGTCCGCTGCTTGTGAGCCAACAGACCGGTCAGGGTATTAGGGTCGTCGCTACTGCTCAGCGCGACCTTGGTTTTCGCTCCCAGAGGTTTCAAGACTTCAACTGGAGGGAACCGCTGCACTACGGTGTCAGGGCCGTAGTCGCCGTTCGCACGGCGCAGAAGAAGCGCGGCAGCTTCCTGCATAGCAATCGCTGTCTGCTCGATCAGCTTTCTGCGGCTATCATCATCAATCTGGAGGTGATGGTTGGCCAGTACAAGATCGACAAACGGGCCAAAGCGGTTCTCCATCCCATGCTCGCGACCGATGTAGAGGGTTTTCCCAGCCATCGTCCGAGCGTTTTCCTGGGTGACCTTCGACCAGATGGCAGCGTCGCCTGGGTCATCCTCTGCCCCCTTGAAAATCCCATAGGCCTCACCCGCCAACGCCACGACCTGCCGCTGGGTCAGCCGCGTCTGGCCGTCAATCAGACTTTGCCAGATGAGATCGAACTGGAACTGAACGTCTCCGCTTCTGATCTTCGCCTTCGAGACCTCTTTTGTGTCGAGCGAGACGGTGAGGTGCGAGCCGATCTTTGGGCGAGAGGTTCTGCCCTCGATCGTCACTGAAACGACTTTTCCCTTCGCCCGGACGCCGAGCGAACTCGGGACACGCTGGCGGTACCAGTAGACGCCGGTCTTGGGGTGCTTGTAGGGACGAGGCATAGAAAGGACCATGAGGACCACCTGTGTGTATCACTGGCGGCTTCTGAAACCCTAGCAAAACCAGATACTTCTGGCAAATCAACGGGATGGGCTGGTGCTGCCGGACAGGATTGAACTGTCGGCCTCCCCCTTACCAAGGGGGTGCTCTACCACTGAGCTACGGCAGCATCTTTTTTGCCGCGGAGCATTGCCCGGCGCGACGGGGGCTCCTTTGCCATAGGCCAAACCTCGACGCAAGGCTAAAAAGCGCCTATCAACCGCCAGACGCAAAACACGATTCCCCAAGCAGCTTTCTGACAGGCCGATGAGCAAAACCGAACAGGCCGCTTCGCGTGAGCAAAGATTGGCCGCAAAGCTCCGCGAGAACCTCAAGCGCCGCAAGGGGCAGGCCAAGGCGCGCGCCGATTCGGAGCGACAATCACCTGAGCCGCAACCCGGTCCCGAAGCCGATACGGTCAATAAACCGTAAACCAGTTTCGGGTGAATATGACGTGACGACGGAAAGGCCTCCCGGCCTCTCCGGAGAATTTTCGGAACGGCGAGTCTGGCTTACGTGGCAACTAGGACTTGGCCTACCTCCATCCCCAGGTAGATGGGCATTATGCCCGCCATATAGGACAAGACTATGGACCGTATCCGTTTGATCGGTGGCAACGAGCTCAATGGTGAGATCACCATTTCCGGCGCCAAGAATGCCGCCCTGCCGCTGATGATCGCCTCGCTACTCACCGACGAGCCCCTGGTGCTGCAGAATGTGCCGCGCCTCGCCGACGTCAAGCAGCTCGAGCGTATCCTCGAAAACCATGGCGTCGATATTGCCGTGCATGGCCGCCGCCGTGGGGAGGACGAGGGCGTCGGCCAGCGCATGACCTTCCATGCCGCCGATATCGTCGACACCACGGCCCCATATGAGTTGGTCTCCAAGATGCGCGCCAGCTTCTGGGTCATCGGGCCTCTCTTGGCCCGCTGCCACGAAGCCCGCGTCTCGCTGCCCGGCGGTTGCGCCATCGGCACGCGGCCGGTTGATCTCTTCCTCTATGGCCTCAAGGAACTGGGCGCCGAAATCGATATCGACGACGGCTATGTCGTCGCCAAGGCGCCCAAGGGTGGCCTCGTCGGCGCGCATATCAAGTTCCCGAAAGTGTCAGTTGGCGCCACGCATACGCTGCTGATGGCGGCCAGCCTGGCGCGCGGCACTACGGTGCTGGAAAATGCGGCCCAGGAACCCGAAATCACCAATGTCGCCGAATGCCTCGTTGCCATGGGCGCCAAGATCACTGGCATCGGCACACGCACCCTCACCATCGAGGGTGTTGAGCGTCTGCATGGCGCGACGGTGGACGTGATTCCCGATCGCATCGAGACCGGCACCTTTGCCATGGCGGCAGCGATGACCGGCGGCAATGTGCTGCTCAAGGGCGCGCGGCCCGAGCATCTGCAGGCGGCGCTGGATATTCTGGGGCGCACCGGCGTCAACCTGACAGTGGAATCCAATGGCTTGCGCGTGCAGCGCAATGGCAATGGCATTCAGGCCGTCGATGCCGAGACTGATCCCTTCCCCGGCTTCCCGACCGATCTCCAGGCCCAGTTCATGGCGCTTATGACCATGTCCTCGGGCACCAGCCATATTCGCGAAACCATCTTCGAGAACCGCTACATGCATGTGGCCGAACTCGCCCGCTTCGGCGCCGATATTTCGGTAGATGGGCAATTGGCGACCATTCGCGGCAAGACCCAGCTCAAGGGTGCGCAAGTGATGGCGACGGACCTGCGTGCCTCGGTATCGCTGGTCATCGCCGGTCTTGCGGCCAAGGGCGAGACGGTGGTTAACCGGATCTATCATCTGGATCGCGGGTTCGAGCGGCTGGAAGAGAAGCTGGGTCGGTGCGGAGCAGAGATCGAACGGCTGGCTGGCTAGCGAGCGGCGGAACGCAAAATCGCGCCTATGGCGCGATTTTAGCTCGCTAGGCCATGAGGCCTATAGCCGAATGGCGGGCTGGTGCCGCACACACTGAGCCCTTTCCTACCCCGCTCGCGGGGGAGGGGGACCGCCACTAGGCGGTGGAGGGGGTGAGCCGCTTGCGCAATAGCGTGAATGACCACCACCTGACCATCCGTGCCGGTGCTCCCCTCTCCACCACGCTTCGCATGGTCCCCCTCTCCCGCAAGGGAGAGGACGCCAACCCCGCATTCATGCGTCTTTTGCACGGCCCTCACATTGCTCCATCGCCTGCAAACTTGTAGATCGAATGTGACGTGACCAGATCAGGGCTTTCACGTCCACTTCAGGGGCCGACCACATCATGACCGACCTCAAGCTGATTGCGCTTGATACCGAAGATCTCGAAGTCCTGTCCACCCATGTGCAGGACGCCGTAGTCCGCGTGGCCGACATGGGCTATGCCCGCGGCGACCGGCGCTTTGCCCTGCTGATGAACCGCTTCGATTGGGAATCGGGGCTGGGGCGGCGCGACAAGGGGTTGCGCAAGCGCGCGGCGCTGCATTTTGATGGCGTGCAGTCAGTGGTCTCCAATGGCTTCGATCCGGCAGCACCCGAGGGCGTGCTCAATCTTCTCGCCATCAGCTTCATCTCCATCGACGGCCCGGCGGGCATCGTCGAACTCAGCTTTGCCGGCGGCGGCACCGTGCGCCTTGGCGTCGAATGCCTCGAGGCGCGCCTCTCCGATCTCGGCGCCGCCTGGGCGGCTGCGGCCAAGCCGGCCCATTCTCTCGACTGAGGACTTCGCATGACCCTTCGCCTCGATAGCGCCGATACCGACTTCGAACCGCTGTTCCAGCAGCTGCTCGATGGCAAGCGCGAGTCCAGCCAGGATGTCAGCGATATTGTCGCCGGCATCATTGCGGATGTGCGCCAGCGCGGCGACACGGCGGTGCTGGAGCTGACCAACAGGTTCGATCGCACCCATTTTGCCAGTGCCGCAGAGCTGCGAATTTCGGAAGCCGAGATCGACGCCGCTGCCGCCCGGGTGACGCCCGACGTGCGGGCGGCGCTGCAGACGGCGCATGATCGCATCAAGAGCCATCACGAAAAGCAGAGGCCGGAAAACCACATCTATACCGATGCCCTTGGCGTGACCCTGGGCACGGTGTGGACGGCGGTCGATGCCGTCGGCATCTATGTGCCGGGCGGGCTGGCCAATTACCCGTCGTCGGTCCTGATGAATGCCGTGCCGGCCAAGGTGGCGGGTGTGGCGCGCATCGCCATGGTGGTGCCGACACCCGATGGCCAGATTGCGGCGCCCATCTTGCTGGCGGCGAAAATTGCCGGCGTCACCGAAATCTACCGCATCGGCGGTGCCCAGGCGGTTGCGGCGCTGGCCTATGGCACTGAAACCATTGCGCCGGTCGACAAGGTGGTCGGCCCCGGCAATGCCTTTGTCGCGGCCGCCAAGCGGCAGGTGTTCGGCAAGGTCGGCATCGACATGATCGCCGGCCCGTCGGAAGTTCTGGTCATTGCCGACGGTTCGGCCAATCCGGCCTGGGTCGCGGCCGACCTGATCGCCCAGGCGGAACACGGGGCAGGGGCACGCTCGATTCTCGTCACCACCGAGAAGGGCCTGGCTGACGCGGTGGCCGCCGAAGTCACCCGCCAGATCGAGACGCTGCCCAATCCGGCTCATGCCCGCGAAGGCTGGGAAGAGCATAGCGCCGTCATCACCGTGGCTTCGCTCTCCGAAGCGGTGGTCCTCGCTAATCGCATCGCCTCCGAACATGTCGAGCTGGCGCTGGATGATCCGCAGTCTATCCTCGGCGCGATCCGCCATGCGGGCGCGATCTTTTTGGGCCACCACACGCCCGAAGCCATTGGCGATTATGTCGGCGGCTCCAACCATGTCCTGCCCACGGCGGGCACGGCGCGCTTTGCCTCGGGGCTTGGCGTACTCGACTTCGTCAAGCGCACCTCGATCCTCGGCTGTGATCCGACCTCGCTGGCGGCGCTCAGCACGGCGGCGGTAACGCTGGCGGAAGTGGAAGGTCTCGACGGCCATGGCCGCTCGGTTTCGATAAGGCTCAACCATTGAGCATCACGATGGACAGCCAGGCCAAGCCCAAGGACACGGACCGCCTAGTCACCGTCACGCTCGACCCCAATACCATCACCTCGATCAATCCCGACGAGGTGCATGAATGGCGCATCGCCATCTATGACCTGCTAGAAGACAATCGCTTCCGCCCGGCCCGGGTGACCGCCAAGGGCCCATTCGCGCTGCATATGTCGATCGTCGGCAATTTCATCGTGCTCGACGTGCGCCATCCGGAAACCTTCCAGCCGATTGCGGCGCATTACCTCTCGCTGACCCCGTTCCGTCGGCTGATCCGCGATTATTTCCGCATCCGCGACGCCTATTACGAAGCCATCCGCTCGGCCCAGCCATTCCAGATCGAAACCGTCGACATGGCGCGGCGCGGCATGCACAACGAGGCCGCCGAGCTGCTGCGCACCCGGCTCGACAACAAGATCATCATCGATCTCAACACCGCCCGGCGGCTGTTTACCCTGATCTGCGCCGTGCAGCCCTATGCCAGCCGCATCGACGAGGCGACCAGCCAATTGCCGAGCGTGCTCTTCGTCTGCTCGATGAATTCGGTGCGCTCGCCGATCGCCGCGGCGCTGGCGCGCCAGGCCTTTCCCGGCCGGGTGATCGCCCGGTCGGTGGGCGTCAATGGTGGCAAGGCCGACCAGTTCGTGCATGAGGTGATGGAAGAGATCGGCATTGATATGAGCGTCCACACCCCCCATATCCTCGATGAGCTGGTGGCCAACCGCTTCGATCTCGTCATCACTCTGTCCGACGACGCGCTAGAGGCCGTGGGTCGCAAGGGCCTCGAGGCCGGCGCGGTGGAATCCTGGCATGTCGTCGACCCGTCCCTCGTGGAAGGCAATCGCGAGCTGGTCTTGGGCGCCTATCGCGATCTGCGCGATAGCTTGCGCAAGCGCGTCAGAGACCGTTTGGAACCATTGGTTTCCGGTGGTTCACAAAACCTTTGAATTGAAGTAGGTAGAGGCCACTTTCCGACCCGTGGCCGGCAAGCTATGCCCCTATGGGTGTTATCAGGAGACAGAATGGCGAAGGAAGAAGTGCTCGAATTTCCGGGCGTGGTGGTTGAATTGCTCCCCAATGCGACGTTCCGCGTCAAGTTGGAAAACGAACATGAGATCATTGCACACACCGCAGGCCGCATGCGCAAGAACCGTATCCGCGTGCTCGCTGGCGACAAGGTCCTGTGCGAAATGACGCCCTATGACCTGACCAAGGGTCGCATTACTTATCGCTTCAAATAGGGCTTGAGTCATGGCCAGTCGTCCGGATCTGATCCTGGCCTCCGCCTCGCCGCGCCGGCTGGCGCTGCTCAACCAGATCGGCATCGAGCCCGAGCATCTGGTGCCGGCCCATGTCGACGAGACGCCCGAAAAGGGTGAATTGCCGCGCAAGCTGGCCGCCCGCCTCGCCGATCTCAAGGCCCTGACTGCCCAGCACAAGGCCCGCTCGGCCGGCTTTGGCCAGGGCGCATTGGTGCTGGCTGCCGATACGGTAGTGGCGGTGGGGCGCCGCGTCTTGCCCAAGGCCGAAACCATGGAAGAGGCGACGGAATGCCTCCGCCTGCTCTCGGGCCGGGCGCATCGCGTCTATACCGCGCTGACCGTGTTGACGCCCTCCGGCGCCAAGCGCCAGCGCCTGGTGGAAACCCGCGTCCGCTTCAAGCGCCTCTCGACCCGTGAAATGGAAGCCTATCTGGCCAGCGCCGAATGGCGCGACAAGGCCGGTGGCTATGCCATCCAGGGCATTGCCGGCGCCTTTGTGGTCAAGCTCTCCGGCTCCTATACCGGCGTCGTCGGCCTGCCGCTGATGGAAACCGCCCAGCTGCTGGCCGGCGAAGGCTATCCGGTGCATTTCAACTGGCTCAACCAGTCCACGCTGTCGGGCGTTTGATGACCGCCGAGCGCAAATGTCCGATCTGCGGCAAGGCCATGGTAGAGGCCTTCAAGCCCTTCTGCTCGAAGCGCTGCGCCGATGTCGACCTCAACCGCTGGCTCACCGGCAGCTATGTCATCCCCGCCCGCGACGACGAGCCGATGAGCGAAGACGGCAATGCCGTGCCGGACTACAACGAAGACGACAATATCTGACGTCGGCGTTGGCGGTTGCAGCTTGGGGCGGGACGCCCTATCTGATGGTCATGCCAGTCAAACGCAAGATCGTTGAAGTCCCCACGCTGATCGCGGAATGGACCTTGCCGGCTGCGGCGACGCTGGGCTCATCGGTGCGGGCCAAGGGCATTCTGCTCGAATTGCGCGCCAAGCTGCCGGCGACCGCCAAGAAATCGCTCGATATCATTGGCGCCGTGCTCGCCCTGCGCATGCTGGAGGGTGAACATGCCGCCTTCCTGTCGGCATCGGCCACGATTTCCAAGACGCTCGACGGCATCGAAAGCCTGCCGGTGATCCCGCGGGAAATTCAGGATATCCTGACCATCACCACCACCGAGCGGCATCGCTGGCTCAAGGATGGCCGACTGCCCAGCGCCGGCACGCGCACGGTCAAGCTGCGCGGTCGCGCCAGGAAGATTACCTTCCATGTCTTTGATCCGCGTCGCGTCGAGGAAATCCTCAACCAGGATCTGGTGACGATCTGGCGCGAGAATGATGCCGAGACAGCCGCCGAAAACCGCCGCCGCGCCGCTTGGAAAGCCAAGCTGGCACGCTCGGAAAAGAAGGCCGCACAATCGGCGCCAATTGTCGATGCCACGCCCGAAGACGCCGCGCGGCATAAGCTCAAGGGCTGGGAAGAGTTCGAGCGCGACGGCCTGTTGCGCTAGCTTTGGAACCGGAGTGCCGATTGAACGTTGCAGGTCACCAACACCTGGAGAGCGTCATGGGCATTATCTGGACCATCATCATCGGTTTCGTCGCCGGCGTCATTGCCAAGTTCATTATGCCGGGCAGCAATGAGCCGTCCGGCTTCATCCTGACCACCATTCTCGGCATCGTCGGCGCCTTCGTCGCGTCCTATCTCGGACAGGCCCTCGGCTGGTACGCGCCCGGCGAAGGCGCTGGCCTGATCGGCGCCGTGGTCGGCTCGATCATCGTGCTTTTCGTCTGGGGCCTGATCGCCCGCCGCCGCTAATCAAATCCGGCAAACACCATTAAGCCGTCGACCGCAGCCCGGTCGGCGGCTTTTCCGCGCCCTACTGCCGCAGGATTTTCGCCATCGGCTTGCCCTTGGCCAACTCATCCACCAGCTTGTCGAGATAGCGGATTTCCCGCATCAGCGGGTCTTCGATCTCTTCCACCCGAACGCCGCAGATCACGCCAGTGATCAGCGATCGCGCCGGGTTCATCGCCGGCGCCTTGGCGAAGAAATCCTCGAAGGATGTCTTGTCAGTCAGTTCGGCATCGAGGCTTGCCTGGCTATGTCCGGTCAGCCAGCGGAAGACCTCGTCAACCTCTGCCTTGCTGCGCCCCTTCTTTTCGACCTTGGTCAGGTAGAGCGGGTAAACGCTGGCGACGCTCATGCCATAGATGCGGTGTTTCTTGGCGTCCATGTGACCACCTCCTCAGTCGGTCTCGTCACAAGGATAGCCGCGGCACGCCATTTGGTCGATGCCCGACCAGCGGCCACACGGCGCACAAACAAAAACGGCTGCCCGAAGGCAGCCGTTTCGCAAGATCGATAAATCGAATCTTAGAAGTGGTAGTAGACGCCGACGGTTGCCTTGGCGGACTCGAAGAACGAGTCAGCAGCGCCGTCAAAGTCGCCCTGGCCAACAACTTCA
>NZ_FOFL01000004.1 GCF_900110945.1 Devosia sp. YR412 | reverse complement strand
GGTTCCTGCTGGCGGGTGAAGCTGGTGCGACCAGCCGAGGGGAGATCCTGGCGCAGCGACTGCAGTGCCTGGGTCTTGCCGCGGACTTCCAGCGTGGTTTCCAGCTCGAACTGGCGATCGAAATGGTCTTCGATGACGCCCTTGTTGCGGCCGGTGACGAAGACGAAATGCTCGATCCCGGCTTCGCGGGCTTCATCAACGGCATATTGGATCAGCGGCCGGTCGACGACCGTCAGCATTTCCTTGGGCAAAGCCTTTGTGGCCGGCAGGAAACGGGTCCCCAGACCGGCAACGGGAAATACGGCGGTTCTCACGCGCTTGGTGGACGTCATAGCTTGCACCCCTTCATACAGCTGCCTGATCAGGCGCGGCCGAACTCGTCTTCGATACGGATAATGTCGTCTTCGCCGAGATAGGAGCCGGTCTGAACTTCGATCAGTTCCAGCTCGATCTTGCCCGGATTGGCCAGGCGATGCACGCAGCCGAGCGGCAGGTAGATCGACTGGTTTTCACTCAGCGTGGTGATGGTGCCATCGACGGTGACTTCGGCGGTGCCGCGCACCACGATCCAGTGCTCGGCGCGGTGGTGATGCTTCTGGAGGCTCAGCTTCTTGCCGGGCTTGACGAAGAGGCGCTTGACCTGGAAGCGGTCGCCATTGAGCACGGAAGCGTAACCGCCCCAGGGACGATAGGCCGTCTTGTGGATTTCGGTGAGGCCCACCGTGTCCTTGCCGGCGCGCAGCACCTTGACCATGGCGCCGACCTTCTGGGCCTCAGAAAGACGACCGACATAGACGGCGTCATTGGTGGCGACGACGGCGATGTCATCTAGGCCATTGACGGCGACATGGGCGTGATCGGTGACGATCAGCGAATTGGTGACATTGTCGAGCGTGACATTGCCCTGGGTCAGGTTCTCGGACGCGTCGCGCGCAGCGCCCTTCCAGACCGCGTCCCAGCTGCCGAGGTCCGACCAGCCGAAGTCGACGGCGACGACGGCAGCCTTGGCGGTCTTTTCAAAAATCGCATAGTCGACCGAAATATTCGGTGCGGTGGCAAAGGCTATTTCATCGAGGCGGATGAAGTCGAGGTCGGACTTGGCCTTGGAGACGGCGCCGCGGGCGGCATTCAGCGTTTCCGGCGCCAGTGTCTCGCATTCGCGCAGGAAGCTTTCCGCGCCGATCATAAACATGCCGGAGTTCCAGAAATAGCCGCCCTCGGCCAGCATCTGGGCGGCGCGTTCAGCATTGGGCTTTTCGACGAAACGCTGCACCGGGCGCACGCCGGCGCCGACCGAGGCTTCGGACTGGATATAGCCGAAGCCGGTTTCGGGATGGGTCGGCTTGATGCCGAAGGTGACGAGCTCGCCATTCGATGCAGCGGCCAGTGCTTCGCGCAACGCCAGCCAATAGCCGTCGCCGGCGGTGACGTCATGGTCGGAGGGCAGGATGTGCAGCACGGCATCGGGGCCGAAGCGGTCGCTGACGAAGGCGGCGGCAGCAGCAATAGCCACGGCGGTGTTGCGGGCCACCGGCTCAAGCAGGATGCCGGAGAGCGCCAAGTCCAACTCGGCCGCCTGTTCAGCGACGATGAAGCGGTAGTCGGCATTGGTAACGACCACGGCCGGAGCATAGACCTCGGCATTGGTAACGCGCGTCAGCGTGTTCTGGAACAGGCTGGTCGGGCCGGTCAGCGGCAGGAACTGTTTTGGCCGCGCGGCGCGCGACATGGGCCAGAGCCGGGTTCCCTGGCCGCCTGCCAGAATGACGGGGACAATCAGTTTGCTCATCGGGTGGTCCTGCTGGCTGGAATAGAGCGCGGTTGCGTTGGGAGTGGATACTATTTTCGCCAAGGCTTTGGCGAGCAAAAACCTGCGGTGGTTAATTGCGTTTCGGTGGATTCATACGCGAATACAATAGATTGAGTATGGCGCGTGGCGTTGGGCTGCCATGCAATCAAGCACGGGTGGCAAAGTCAGTCTGATCGATCTCGTTGAGCGTTTTCATCAGTAATCCGCGAAACACCGGCTCGCGTTCATCACGGTACGCTATCAATTGTGGCAGGCCGTTGACACGACATACCAGACTGCCGGCCAAGGCTGCGTAGATTTCGCTCTGCATCAGGCCAAAGGCGCGGGCGCCCGGGCCGACGATCAGGATATGCGAGGGGTCGAAAACAGCCATCATGCGGCTGAGGCCAAAGCCGACGGCCCGACCGGCGAGGTTGAAGGCATGGGTGGCGGCACGTTCGCCGGCCTCGGCCCGGGCGATCAGGCCTTCATATTCCTGCGCCGGCACGGCCGGGGCAGGGGTGGCGGTTTCGGGCACGGAATAGGCGGTGCGCAAGACGCCATAGTCGGAGGCATAGGCTTCGACGCAACCGCGCATGCCGCAACGGCACAGCGCGCCGTTGGGCTGGTGGTTCATGTGACCGAATTCGGTGGCGCCTTCATCGCTGCGCCCGAGGATCTGGCCTCGGAAGGTCATGCCCATGGCGACGGTGGACCCGACAAAGACCGTGGCGACGCTGGCATCGGCGAGAGCGGGATCAAGCCAGCGCGCGCCCTCGGCCAAAAGGCGGCCGCGCTTGTGCAGCGAGACGGGCAGGGCGAATTGCTCGGCCAGTTCGGCGGCGAAGGGCGTGTTGGCGATATGGGCGACAGGGGACCATTTGAGGATCTGGCCGTCGCGATTGAGAATACCCTGGACCGAGATCGCCACGCGCTGGATGATCTTGGCATGCTCGGGATTGCGCTGTTGCAGTTGCTGCAGGCGTTCGGCAAGAAAATGCGTCGGCGGGGTTTCGGCGAAGCTCTTGGGCGTCAGCTGTGTTTCGAGGCGATCAACCAGAATGCCGCCGTAGTCGACCAGCGACAGGCGGGCGCGATTGACGTCGATTTCGAACAGCGCCGCACTACCGGCCTGGCGGTTGAAACCGACCAGGGTGGCCGGCCGGCCACGGCCGCGCGCATCGGCGCGTTCGCCGGGCTCAAGGTCGAGGATAATGCCCTGTTCCACCAGGTCCTGAGTAATGGCGGTGATGCTGGCGTGGCTGAGGCCGGTGCCCGAGGCCAAAGCGGTGCGGGACAACGGTCCCTCGACGCGCAGGGCGCCCAGGACCAGGCCCCGGTTCTGACGCCGGACACTGTCGCTATCGCTGACCTTGCGCGCCAAGCCGTCGTCTCCTCACCGAAAACACCACACCATTCCCCGGCGCATAGAGCAATCGCATTTATTTCGAGTTTCGAAATTGAAGTTGACTTGCTTGAGGCACGTATGTCACATTTTTATTCGAGCAGTGAAAATAATGCTCAGGGCGCCGGTGGAGGGTGCCTGCTGGGGTTATGCCACCGGCAAATCTGTGGGCAGGAGGACTGGCCCACTCGGGAGGACAGACATGAACAAGTTTCTAGCGGTCTTGCTTTGCACGACCGTCATCACCGGCTCGGCCGGCGTCGCCGCCTATGCGCAGGACGGGATTACCGTCGGCGTTTCCTGGAACAATTTCCAGGAAGAGCGCTGGAAGACCGACGAGGCCGCCATCAAGGCTGTGCTCGACGCCGCCGGCGCGACCTATATTTCGGCCGACGCCCAGTCGTCGGCCTCCAAGCAGCTGACGGACATCGAAAGCCTGATCTCGCAGGGCGCCGATGCCATCATCGTTCTGGCGCAGGATAGCGAAGCTGTCGGTCCGGCCGTAGCTGCCGCGGTTGCCGAAGGCATTCCGGTGGTCGGTTATGACCGGCTGATCGAAAACCCCGATGCCTTCTACCTGACCTTCGACAACAAGGAAGTTGGTCGCCTGCAGGCTGCCGGCGTTGCCGCCGTGCAGCCGGAAGGCAATTACGTCTTCATCAAGGGCAACAGTGCCGATCCCAATGCCGACTTCCTGTTCGAAGGCCAGATGGAAGTGCTGCAGGCCGGCATCGACTCCGGCGCCATCAAGAATGTCGGCGAAGCCTATACCGACAACTGGAACCCCGAAGTCGCCCAGGCGAATATGGAACAGTTTCTCACTGCCAATAACAATGAAGTCGACGCTGTCGTCGCTTCCAATGATGGGACCGCCGGTGGCGCCATTGCGGCGCTGGCGGCACAGGGCCTCGCAGGCTCAGTGCCGGTTTCGGGTCAGGACGGCGATCATGCCGCGCTGAACCGTATCGCGCTCGGCACGCAGACTGTCTCGGTCTGGAAGGACGCGCGCGAGTTGGGCAAGAAGGCCGCTGAAGTGGCCCTCGAATTGGCGGGCGGTAAGGCGCTCGATGCCGTCACCGGCGTCGTGCCCTTCTCGGGCGGGCCGAAGGGCGTTGCCATGAATGCCTTCTTCATCGCCCCGGTCGCCATAACCCAGGACAATCTCAACGTCGTCATCGACGCCGGTTGGGTGACCAAGGATGTGGTGTGCCAAGGCGTTGCGGCCGGTTCGGTTGCTGCGTGTGATTAAGACCGCAAGGGTCTAGTCTGACATCGAAACGGTGCCGCGGCGCTTGCGCTGCGGCACTGTCGTGACAGGATCGCGCCGGGGCGTGCGGTCCATCGGGGGAGAGCATCACTTGGCAGAACAGCAGGCCTATTCGGCCAATATCCATCCCAGTCGTTACGTGCAGAATCCGCTGCAACGCTTCCTGGTTGCCACCGAGATCGATACGCGCCTGCTTGGCATGATCGGCGCGCTGGCCATCATCTGGATCGGCTTCAATATCTTTTCCGGCGGCCTGTTCCTGACGCCGCGAAACCTCTGGAACCTCTCTGTGCAGACCGCCTCTGTGGCGGTCATGGTCACCGGCATGGTGCTGGTCATCGTCACCCGCAATATCGACCTGTCAGTCGGCTCCGTGCTGGGCGTAGTCGGCATGGTGATGGGGGTGATGCAGACCGACATCCTGCCCAATCAATTGGGGCTGGGTCTGGGCCATCCGATGATCTGGGTGCTGTCGCTGCTGGCCGGGCTGGTCGTCGGCACGGGCATCGGGGCGCTGCAGGGCGTCATCATCGCCTATCTGCGCGTGCCGGCCTTCATCGTGACGCTGGGCGGTTATCTCGTCTGGCGCGGCGCGGCCTGGTGGGTGACCATGGGGCGCACCGTGGCGCCGATGGACCCGACGTTCCAGCTGATGGGCGGTGGCCCTGCCGGTTCGGTCGGCCAGCTGTGGAGCTGGATTGTCGGCGTGGTCGCCTGTGCCGCCATTCTGATCGGGCTTTATCTCGGCCGCCGGCAGCGCCGCCGCTTCAGCTTTCCGCAGCGCCCGGTCTGGGCCGAGGCGACGCTCGGCGCCATCGGCTGCGGCCTGACCATCGGGGCCGTCTGGGTCGCCAATTCCTATCCCTGGCCGCGCCGCATTGCGGAAAACTATGCAGAGGCCAATGGCATCACCATTCCCGAGGGCGGGCTGTTCATCTCGCATGGCATTGCCGTGCCGGTGCTGATCGCGCTGGGCGTCGGCGTGGCGATGACCTTCATTGCCACCCGCACCCGCTTTGGTCGCTATGTGTTTGCCATGGGCGGCAATCCCGAGGCGGCAGAGCTGGCCGGCATCAATACGCGCTGGGTGACGGTCAAGATCTTCATGCTGATGGGGGCGCTCTGCGCCGTCGCAGCCGCAATTTCTACGGCACGCCTCAATGCGGCAACCAATGCGCTGGGTACGCTGGACGAGCTCTATGTCATCGCTGCGGCGGTGATCGGCGGCACGTCGCTGGCCGGTGGTGTCGGCTCGATTGCCGGCGCGCTGCTGGGTGCGCTGGTGATGCAGTCGCTGCAGTCCGGCATGGTTCTCATGGGGCTCGACAGCCCGTTGCAGTCGATCGTCGTCGGCATTGTTCTCGTTTTCGCGGTGTGGCTCGACACGCTCTACCGCCGCAATAAACACTAGGAAGTCCTTGTCATGCTGGACACCAGAACGCCTCTCGTCGAGATGAACGATATCTCCATCTCCTTCGGCGGCATCCGGGCCGTGGATCGCGCTTCGATCGACCTGTTTCCCGGCGAAGTGGTTGGCCTGCTCGGCCACAATGGCGCCGGGAAGTCGACGCTGATCAAGATCCTGTCGGGCGCCTACAAGCGCGATACGGGCTCGATCCGCATCAATGGTACGGATGCGACGATCAACAATCCGCGCGACGCCAAGGGTTATGGCATCGAGACGATCTACCAGCAGCTGGCGGTGGCGGATAATGTCGACGCGGCGGCAAATCTGTTTTTGGGCCGCGAGATCGTGACGCCGCTCGGCACGCTGGATGACGCCGCCATGGAATCCAAGGCGCGCGAAGTGATGGGGCGGCTCAATCCGAACTTCCGCCGCTTCAAGGAGCCGGTGAAGGCGCTGTCCGGCGGGCAGCGCCAGTCGGTCGCCATTGCGCGGGCCATCCTCTTCAATGCGCGCATCCTCATCATGGATGAGCCGACGGCGGCGCTCGGCCCGCAGGAAACGGCTCAGGTCGGCGATCTGATCAAGCAGCTCAAGTCGGACGGCATCGGCATCTTCCTGATCAGCCACGACATCCATGACGTGTTCGACTTGGCCGACCGGGTGGTGGTGATGAAGAACGGGCAGGTGGTGGGCAGCGCCCGCACGGGCGACGTCACCAAGGATGAAGTGCTGGGCATGATCATCCTGGGCAAGGTGCCGGCCGGGGCGACGCCGGGGCCGGGAGCCATTGCCGGTTGAAATCATTATGCGTCCGCCGGTTGGCCATCTAGGGTCGGCAGGCGAGGGGCAATCAATTGGCAACACGACGCAAGCAGCCGGTCAAAAAAGTCACCAAGCCGGCGGAGGCGCACAAGCCTAGTGGCCGGCATCGACTGGGGCACAAGTTTGCCGCGCTGAACCTGCCGCGCCATGGCGCGCTGTTCATCGGGCTGGGCGTCGGGGCCGTGGTGTTTGTCATCACCATGTTCCTGTTGCCGACCTTTGCCATTCCCTTCGGCGCCATCGGGATGTTCGTCACCTATCTCGGGCTGATGTTTGTCACCCTGCCGGTGCTGACCGCCGATTTTCTCAAATCACGCGCCGATGCCACCGACTCGCCGACGCCGCTGATCTTCGTGGTGGTGCTGGGGGTGGTCGGTACCAGCTGCGCCACGCTGTTCATGGCGCTCAATGGCGAGGACGGGCCGTTGCTCTATGAGGTGATCATCAGTGTCACCTCGGTGCTGCTGGGGTGGTTTGTGGTGCATACGCTGGCGGCCATGCACTATGCCTATGAATATTACGAGAGCCCCTCGGCCAATCCGAACGGACAGGAAGGCAAACTGATCGGCGGGCTGGAATTCCCCGACGGCGACAATCCGGATGGCGTGGCTTTCCTCTATTTCGCCTATGTGGTCGGGGTCGCCTTTGCCGTCTCCGACATCCGCGTCACGTCCAACAAGATGCGCAAGATGGTGGTGCTGCATTCCACTTTCTCGTATTTCTTCAACACGCTGATCGTGGCGGCGACGGTCAATGTCGCGGTGGCGGTGGGCGGCGTTTAGGCGGGTTGCCCCGCGTGGGCCCGGTGTGTCAAAGCTTGGCCAAAGTTGAGCCAAGGAGAATCCCGCCATGAAAACCCGCGCCGCTGTAGCCTTCCAGGCTGGCAAGCCGCTTGAAATCGTCGAGGTCGATCTCGATGGCCCCAAGGCTGGCGAAGTTCTCATCGAGATCAAGGCGACCGGTCTCTGCCACACCGACGATTTCACCCTGTCGGGTGCCGATCCGGAAGGCCTGTTCCCGGCCATTCTCGGCCATGAGGGCGCGGGCGTCGTGGTCGATGTCGGGCCGGGCGTCACCTCGCTCAAGAAGGGTGACCACGTCATTCCGCTCTACACGCCGGAATGCCGAGAATGCTATGCCTGCCGCTCCGGCAAGACCAATCTCTGCACCGCCATCCGCGGCACGCAGGGGCAGGGACTGATGCCCGATGGCACCTCGCGCTTCAGCTTCGAAGGCAAGCCGATCTTCCACTACATGGGGTGCTCGACCTTCTCGAACTACACGGTGCTGCCCGAGATTGCGGTGGCCAAGATCGACGCCTCGGCGGCCTTCGACAAGGTCTGCTATGTCGGCTGCGGCGTAACCACCGGCATTGGCGCGGTGATCAATACGGCCAAGGTCGAGATCGGCGCGACAGCCGTAGTGTTCGGCCTCGGCGGTATTGGTCTCAATGTCATCCAGGGCCTGCGCCTGGCCGGCGCCGACATGATCATCGGCGTAGATATCAACAATGAAAAGAAGGCCTGGGGCGAGCGCTTCGGCATGACGCATTTCGTCAATCCCAAGGAAATCGAGGGCGACGTGGTGCCCTATATCGTCAACTTGACCAAGCGCCGGGGTGACCTGATCGGCGGCGCCGACTACACATTCGATTGCACCGGTAACACCATGGTTATGCGTCAGGCGCTCGAATGCAGCCACCGCGGCTGGGGAAAGTCGGTGGTGATCGGCGTGGCCGGCGCGGGCAAGGAAATCTCCACCCGCCCGTTCCAGCTCGTCACCGGCCGCACCTGGATGGGCACGGCCTTCGGCGGCGCCAAGGGGCGCACCGATGTGCCCAAGATCGTCGACTGGTATCTCGACGGCAAGATCGAGATCGATCCGATGATCACCCACACGCTGCGGCTGGAAGACATCAATAAGGGTTTCGAGATGATGCATTCGGGCGAAAGCATCCGCTCTGTCGTCGTCTATTAAGCCCATGCCAGACCCGGGAATCTTCGTTGACGCCGATGCCTGTCCGGTCAAGGAAGAGGCAATGCGCGTGGCCGAGCGCCTGGGTCTGGTCATCACCTATGTCAGCAATGGCGGGGTGCGCCCGTCGCGCGATCCGATGGTGCGGATCATCGTGGTGCCACAGGGCGCCGATGCGGCCGATGACTGGATCGTCGAGCAGGCACAAGGCAATGACATCGTGCTGACGGCCGATATTCCGCTGGCCAGCCGGGCCATCGACAAGGGGTGCCATGTGCTGGGTTTTACGGGGAAGCCGTTTACCCCGGCGTCGATCGGCATGGCGCTGGCGATGCGCGATCTGAAGCAGCATCTGCGCGAAACAGGCGAGATCAAGGGCTATAATCCCGGCTTCAGACCGGCCGATCGCTCGGCCTTTCTCAGCGCGCTGGATACTCTTGGTCGCAAGGCTAAGTCTTTGGCTGGTAAGTAGTTCTTAAGTTTTCGCAAGCGGATTATTAACCATAATAATTAATGGTGTGCCCAGTCGTCGTTGTGCTGGGTGCGAGCCGTGTTGCTGTCGCGTGTTGTCCTGTCTGCCGTGCTGCTCAGCCTTGCTTTGACCGGTTGCGCCAAGCCGCCCAGCCCCAATCCGACCTTTACCCAGGTGGCCGATCGGGCGGCGATCACCAATAATATTTTCAAGGTATCGGCGCCGATGCTTGACCAGCCGATGCCCGAGCGGATCTTTGCCACCGGCAATATCGGCGGGCGCACTTTGGCGGTGGCAACCACCACCGATATCATCCTGCGGCCCGGCGAAGTGGTGCTGACCTTCGACGACGGTCCGCGCCCGCACAAGACCGAGCGCATCCTGGCGACGCTGAACGATTTCGGCGCCAAGGCGACTTTCCTGATGCTCGGCTCAGCCGCGCAGGCTCATCCCAAGCTGGCCCAGACCGTTGCGGCCAGCGGTCATACCGTGGGCAGTCACACTTTCGACCATACCGATTTGAGCACGCTGACCAGCCAGGCGGCGCTGGACGAGATCGCGCGCGGCGAGCGGGCCGTGCAGACGGCGCTGGCGGGCGGCGGGCAGACCATGGCGCCCTTCTTCCGCTTCCCCTATCTGTCGCAGACCGGGTTCCTGCGCACCAACCTCTTGCAGGGTAATATGGTGGTGCTGGATGTCGATATCGACAGCAAGGACTATTACAAGGATACGCCCGAAGTCGTGGTGGCGCGCACCATAGTCAAGCTCGAAGCGCGGGGCAGTGGGGTGATCCTGTTCCACGACATCCACCAGCGCACGGTCGACATGCTGCCGCTGTTCTTGGCCGAGCTCAAGGACAAGGGCTATTCGGTGGTGCGGCTGGTGCCCAAGGATACGTCCATCTTCGGCCGCGACATGATCACCGCCGATGCACCGCTACTGCGGGGCACGCTGTAGAGGAGGACCTCAGTCCTCCTCGTCGTCCTCGACATCCGTCAGATAGACCGAGATTTCGATATCGATGCCGCAACTGGCAATCGCCGCCGCGGCATGGGCGGGCAGGCGGGCCGACATGGCCTCGCCATGCTCGGGATAATCGAAGGCGAGATCCAGCACCGCCTTGCCAATACGCCGGTCGTCCAGCATGGCGGCCAAAGCCGGGCCGGAGCGTTCCGCCAGTTCGAGCAGGGCGCGGACGGGATTGACCACCGCCACATCGACCTGGGCATAAAAGCTGCCATCGGCATCTTCGGGCTCATAGCGGCTGCACAGCTGCTTGAGCGCCGCGTCCAGCTCATACTGGCCGATGGTTACGCCTGACAGGCGCAGGGCGATGGCGAAGGGCGCAAAATCACTCATCAGTCACGTCCGGCAGTGGCCGCAAACAGGGCGATGGCGGCGGCGTTGGAAACATTGAGCGACTTGATCGGGCCTGGCATGTCGAGCTTGACCATTTCGTCGCAGAGCTCGCGGGTGCGCTGGCGCAGGCCCTTGCCCTCGGCGCCCATGACGATGGCCAGCGGCTGATCGCCCGAACGCGGCTTGAGCTGCTGCTCGGATTCCGAATCAAAGCCCAGCACCAGCATGCCGCGATCCTTGAGCTTTTGCAGCGCGTCACCAAGATTGCGCACCTCGATCATCGGCACGAGATCCAGTGCACCCGAGGCGGACTTGGCCATGACGCCGGTTTCGCGCGGCGAATGGCGGGCGGTGGTGATGACGGCATCGGCGCCAAAGGCACAGGCGGTGCGCAGGATGGCACCGACATTGTGCGGATCGGTGATCTGGTCGAGCACGACCACTAGCTTGAGCGGCTTGATGTCATCGAGGCCAAAACGGCTGACCGGATCGACTTCCAAGGCAGCGCCCTGGTGTACGGCATCCTCGCCCAGCAGCTTGTCCAGTTCCTTGGGCGTGATTTCCTTGACCGGCACTTTGCCGATTTCGCCGGTATCCTTCAGGCGCATCAGCGCATTGGGCGTGGCCAGCAGAACCTTCTTGATGCGGTTCTTGTTGTCCAGCGCAGCGCGCACCGTATGCAGGCCATAAAGATAGACCGGACCTGAATCGATATCGTATTTTGGCTTGGGCGGAAATTTGTTGAAGCTCATGGGGGAGGCGTAGCGCCTTTGCGCGAGGGCAGCAAGCCGTCCCGCATTGTTGCGCCGGTGAGCTCTTGGCCGATTGTTTCGGGAAGGGCGATGGTGGAGGGGACTGGATTCGAACCAGTGTACGCTAAGCGGTCAGATTTACAGTCTGATGGATTTAACCACTCTCCCACCCCTCCACTACAACGTCGCTTGGGTAGGAAACGAAGCGCCGGGGCGTTTCGTCGGGCGGTTTATGGTGGTCTCATGACAGCGTGTCAACACCCCTGTCCGCGTTTGCAGGCAAGAAATCGTGGAGAGCGCCGTAAAGCGGTAAATTGGCAGCCCCGAGTGACGGCCAGGGTCAAGAAATGGATGCCTGTTTTTGCACCGGCAAGCATCAGGTCACCAAGCGGTGAACTTTTGATACAATCTAACGTTGGGCCGTCTTAGCAGAAAAATCCCTGGAGGTGCCTACCATGACATCGGTAACGCTTGACGACGCACTGGTCGAAGGCCTCAAGCAGTTCATTGCCGAGCACGATGAGCCCCCCGGTGGCAGGATGAGTGCCCAGGATGCTGTCAACGTCATCGTGCAGGACTGGCTGATGGCGCAGGGCTACATCGCACTACCCGGCGATAGCGACGCCATCACAACCGCTGCCAAGGCGTCGCAGCTGCCAAAACCTGAGTGTGCATGACTGCGTGCCCTAGGTAGCAGAGGCATTCCAGTATATGGGCAGGACAGTTCCAGACTCGCAGCAGGAAGTGTCATGCAGCATACGGTAGACAGCGTTCTCGACCAGGCCGGAACCGGCAGCTTCCAGAGGCGCCTGTTGGGCATCTTCGGGCTGGTCTGGGCCGCCGATGCCATGCAGGTGCTGGCCGTCGGCTTTACCGGCGCCTCGATCGCGGCGACTTTCGGCGTATCGGTGCCCGAGGCGCTGCAGACCGGCACGCTGTTTTTTCTCGGCATGCTGATCGGCGCAAGCCTGTTTGGCCGTCTCGCCGATCGCTTCGGCCGCCGGCGCGTGCTGCTGATCACCGTGGCCTGCGATGTGATCTTCGGCCTGCTGTCGGTGTTCGCGCCAAGTCTGTGGGTGCTGTTTGCGCTGCGCTTTCTCACCGGTATCGCGGTGGGGGGCACCTTGCCGGTCGACTACGCCATGATGGCAGAATTCCTGCCGGCCAAGAATCGCGGGCGCTGGCTGGTCATGCTGGAAGGCTTCTGGGCCATAGGCACCGTCGTGGTGGCGGTGGCGGCCTGGATGGCCAGCATCTATGTCACCAGCGACGCTTGGCGCTGGATCTTCGCGGTCACCGCGGTGCCGGGTATATTGGGCATCTGGTTCCGCTTCTGGGTACCGGAATCGCCGCTCTACCTGCAACGCCGCGGCCAGGAGGCCGAGCTGCGCTCGACGCTGAACCTGGTGTTGCGCACCAATGGCAAGGCTCAGCTGGCGGATGGCGATGTAATTGCTCAGAGCCCGGTCGTGTCGAATGGCGGCATCTTTTCGCCCGACCTGCGCCGCCGCACGCTGTCGATTCTCGCGGTCTGGTTCCTGGTGTCGATCTCGTACTACGGCATCTTCACCTGGTTGCCGGCGCGGCTAGCCGACCAGGGCTTTGGTTATGTGCGCGGCTATGGCTTTCTCGTTGTGGTCGCCCTTGCGCAAATCCCCGGTTATGCCCTGGCGGCTTGGGGCGTCGAGGCGATTGGCCGCAAGCCGACGCTGATTGCTTTTTTGCTGCTCAGCACTTTGGGCTGCGCGCTATTCCTCGTCGCCGGCGATGCCTACCTCACCGGCGCGTCGATCCTGCTGATGAGCTTTGCCCTGCTCGGCACCTGGGGCGCGCTTTATGCCTTCACGCCGGAACTGTTCCCGACGGCTCTGCGCGGTACCGGCATGGGCGCTGCTGGCTCGATAGCCCGGTTGGGCGGCCTGTTGGCGCCATCGGCGCTGGCCGTGGTCTTCGCGCAGGACTTTTCCATCGCCATAGCGCTGTTTGCCGCGCTGCTGGCGCTTGGAGCGGTAGCCGCATGGTTCGTCGACGCCGAAACGCGCAAGGTCGTCCTATCCTAGAGCCGCAGGGGCCAGGGGCGGCGGGTGATTTCCACAATGCTCTGGTAACCATGTGGCATCATATCAACGACCAAACCGAAGCGTGAAAGAGAGTGGTTGTCGTTTCGATGTCACTGTGGATCAGTTCCGGATTGACCGCCGATGAATGCAAACACACCTTTCAGCAATCACGTTACCTTTCGACTGATCGTCGCCTCCACGTTGCTTGGCACGTGTCTGATCGCGACGCTGGCCCTTTGCATCTGGTGGGCTGTCGACCGGATCGATAGCCGGGCGCTGGTCAACGAGCGGGCGGCGCTGGATACCGCATTGGTGCAGGAGGTCAAGCGCATCGCGGTGGAGCAGGATAGCTCCGCGGCGTGGGACGAGGCTGTTATCAAACTGCGAGAGAACGACCAGGCGTGGATCGCCGAAAACCTGGCCGAATGGATGAGCTCGTTTTTCGACCATGACCGGGTCTACGTCGTGGCGCCCGAGGGGGATATCGTGCGGGCCGCATCGGCCGGCCAATATGCCGGCACGACGCTAGCCCCGATCGATGTGGCCGACCTCGTGCCGCGCATTGCGGAAATGCGTCGCCGGATGGCGGAGGCAAGAGCCGGAATGTCGGATTCCACCGCTGCTGTTAGCGCGATCACCTATTCGGACACGTTGCGCTTTCCAAATGGCGAAACCGCGCTGCTCAGCATTCGGCCCATCGTACCCAACAGCACCCAACTTACCCAGGCGCCGGGCAGCGAATTCCTCATCGTCTCGGTCAAGCTGATCGATCAGCAATTTCTCGACGATATTTCGGAGCGCCTCGGCATTTCCAGCCTGCGCCAGATCACCTATCCCCAAGGCGGGGCAAATCTCGTGCTGCGCGACCGCACGGGCAATCTCGTGGCCTATCTTGGCTGGGAACCCGATCATCCGGCGGCGGGCCTACTGATCGAGACCGCGCCGGCGACAGTCGCCTTGCTGATCTTCGGGCTGGTGTCGCTCGCGACCCTTCTTGTCTGGGTGCGTACCACCGCGCTCAAACTGGAGCGAAGCCGGGCGCAGACCTCGTTTTTCGCCATGCACGACCCGCTGACGGGCGCTGCCAACCGGATTTTATTCGATCGCAAGCTGCGCGAAGCGATCGGCTATGAGCATCTGGCCAAGGCAAAGATCCTGCTAGTGGCGATCGATGTCGATCACTTCAAGGAAATCAATGACACCATGGGCCATGCCGCAGGCGATCGCTTGCTGAGCGAGCTGACCAGCCGGGTCAATTTCGAGCTCGCCGATGAGGCGACGCTGGGTCGCCTTGGTGGTGACGAATTCGCCATCGTTCAGCCGGGTGTGATCAGCGAGGGGCAGGCGCTGTGGATTTGCCAGCGGCTGTTCTCGGCCCTGCAAAAGCCCTTCAACTTCGATGACACGGCCATGCGCGTCAGTTTCAGCATGGGTCTGGCCCTGGAAGATGGCAGCACAACCGCACCCGCCGAGATATTACGGCGCGCCGACATGGCGCTTTACGAAGCAAAGGCCGAAGGGCGCGATCGCATCAAACTGTATGATCCGTCGATGGATGAGAACCGCCGCAACAAGCGGGCTCTGGAGATTGATCTTCGGCACGCCCTGATCAACGGCGAGGGACTGCAGGTGGTGTTTCAACCGGTCTTTGCCGCCCGCAGCGGCGAATTGGCCGGGGCAGAAGCCCTGGTGCGCTGGCAGCATCCAACGCGGGGCGCCATGGCCCCCGATCAGTTCATCTCGCTGGCTGAGGAAACCAGGCTCATCGATCAACTGGGTCTCTGGGTCTTGTCACAGGCCTGCCGCGTGGCGGTCGAGAGCGATCTGCCTTCGATTGCCGTCAATGTTTCGCCGGTGCAGTTTGCCGACGCGTCCCTGGCCGATAGGGTGCTGGCCATATTGTCCGAGACCGGCCTCCCGGCTGAACGGCTCGAACTGGAAATCACCGAAGGCCTGCTGCTGCAGAACTCGCCGGGTGTCCGGGATATCCTGGCAAAGCTCCGCGCCGCCGGGGTCCGGATAGCGCTGGACGATTTCGGGACCGGCTATTCCTCGATCAGCTACCTGCGGACCTATACCATCGACAAACTCAAGATCGATCGCTCCTTCACCATGCTGGTCACCGAGGACCGCGCCACGGCGCGGATCATCCAGTCGATCATTGAGACCGCCGATGCGCTTGGCATGACCGTGACGGCCGAAGGCGTTGAGGACGAAGCGCAGCGCCGGACCTTGGCACAGCTGGGCTGTTCCTATCTGCAGGGCTATCTGCTGTCGCGCCCCATCAGCGAAAAGGCCTTGTCCGCGCTGTTTGCCGAACACCGGTCGGCAGCCCTGGTCCGGCTATTCGCGACGGAGTGATGGCTTGTTGCGGCCACGAGAATGGATTGCACAACTCTCCGTTTGCCGACCAGTTCATCTGACCTCAACCAGCAAAACGCTCAGGCCAGAAGGATCCTGTAGCGCCGGCCGGGTGTTATGCGCATAAGGTCTTGCCTAATGGCAGTTTGGAGATGAGATGCGCATAGTTTTGGTTTTGATGGCTCTGTCGATTGTCACCCCGGCATTGGCCCAGCCGGTCAGTCTGGTCGTCCAGAATACCTCACAGGACACGATCGAGAGCATCAGTGTGTTTCCGAAGGGTGCAGACGTCAGTGTCGGTACCTATACCGTTCCAATCGCGCCAGGTCAGGCTGGACGGGTTGAGCTGACGCTCCCGCAGTGCCAGCCCATCGAAGTGCTGGTGCGGATCAAGGACAACCCTGCAGAGTTCAGGCCAGCCGTGGATCTGTGCCGTGACCCGCTGCTGACGGTTGGTGAGTAAACTCAGAAGTTATCGAAGCGCCTGACGGCAGGTTTTGCGCCCGTGAGAGCGACAGAGGCTATAGCTTGGCGAGGAAAGTCGATGGAGCGGGTAGCGGGAATCGAACCCGCATATTCAGCTTGGAAGGCTGCTGCTCTACCACTGAGCTATACCCGCAAGGTCGGTGACCGACGCACAGGCATTAGCCCGACAGGGCGGCGCGTGGCAAGCCCCTGAACGGGTTTGTCTCGATCATGCCTCGAGCGGGGTGATCGTTTTGGATCGCTCATGCGTTAGAAGGGCAGGGGCCGCTTCAGCGTGAATCGGCAGCTATCCAATCGAGGTGCGCCGTGCTGGCTGTGATTTTTCTTGTTCTGCTCCTGCTGCTGGTCCAAGCGGCGCTGCCTGGTCGCTATCTGAGCGCGCAGGTGGGCAATGACGCCCAGATGGGGCCGCGCGACGATCTGCCCGAGCCGAGCCGCGAGCTGGCCCGCTCGCGCCGCGCGCTGGCCAACCTCCAAGAAACGCTGCCTATCTTTCTCGTTCTAGCCGTTTTGTCGATCATCCTTGGCGAAGAGGGTTGGCTCTCGGTGTTGGGCGCCGCCATGTATTTCCTCGCCCGCGTGGCCCATCTCTATTTCTACATGAAGGGGATTTCGCCCTGGCGCTCGGTGGCTTTTCTCGTCGCGCTGATCGGCACGCTGCTGATCGCCATTCCACTGGTGCCCCATCTCTGGGATTAAGCGCCAAAGGGTCTTGCGAAACGGCGCCATTGCCATTAGACACACCCTCGCCTGAAGGGGTTTAGCTCAGTTGGTAGAGCATCGGTCTCCAAAACCGAGGGTCGTGGGTTCGAGTCCCCCAGCCCCTGCCAGGCACAATCACCATGATCGTCATGACGAAGAGCGCTTGGGACCTGTGGTCCCGAGGCGGCGCATGTGGTCGAATGCTGTTTCGAGCCGGCCAAGCATGCCGAGCCGTCTGCGGCGCAGCCCGAAAAGATCCGACAGCAGGGTTGCATAGCCTCGCGAAACGCCGGTTATCCTGAACCCCGGCCAGCCTGCATCGAGCAGGCATGCCAGCGCGACCTGCTCATTGTCCCATTGGTCATTGGGCAGCCAGCACTGCTCGACCATTTCATAGAGTTTGGTTGCCGCTGCTTTGGCGCCTGCACCCGTGGCGTACATGTCACCGGCAGTCACCAGGCGTGCGGCGGTACCGATATAACTGGCGGCAACGCCATCGCGGATGGCGCGCGCACATTTTGGGGTGATGGACGCGGCGAAATCGGCATCGCTTAGAACGTCGAACGCTTCCTGCGATGCCCTGCCTGCAGCCATGTCGTCGCGAAAGAAGCGCGACAGGCCCGCATCGATCCAGAGCATCTTGCAGGCGTCGCCCTCGCGCTGTGCTACCCGCTCCAGCATTGCCAGCTTGGACATCACCAGCAGCGCATAGCGCGGCAGGGTGAATGTCAAATCGGTGCTGCCGCTGGGCTGTTTGATCCCTGCCACCTGAACCGACCATTGGAAGGGTCGGAAGGTCTCGAGCGGCAGTTGGAGAATCCGATCATCGGGCTTGAGCCTGATCAATTCTGCCGAGATTGATGGATCTAGAAAAACCACAAACCGGATCGGCAGGCGCAGTGTCGCATTCAGCCAGTCGACATAGTCTTCGATCGGCCGCCCGACAGCCGCACGGCCAATGTCGTAAACGGCGGTCACTGCCAAAAGCGGGGTCAGCATTGCGTCATCAACTCACGTCGACAGAGCCTTCATCTATCGGTTCTACCGATAAAATCGATTGCTTCGCAATGTGAACTAATGGAATAGTCGTGGATACCAATAAGTGCGTGGCGCTTGGCGTGCTTTTGGCGTGCCTTTACTCCGACATCACCGCATCAAACCTGACACCCGCAAACTGCGCCTGACGCCAGACGATGTGACAGGGTTCCAGGGAATGCTGGAACAGCAGGGTAAAGGCCTCGGGCAGGTGGATGCTCTCCTCCAGCTCAACCATGGCGCCGGAGCGCGACAGGTTGACCACCAGAACATCCTTGCGCACCACGCCGTCATCCATCACGGCGGTGGCCGAGATGCGCAGGGCTTCGCGCTTGTGCTGTCGCTTTTCGATCCAACTTTTCATGAGAACAGAGCTAGGCCTGCAGCCTTAACGGAAGACGACGCGAAAGGTTAAAATTGCAATCAAGATACGTACTGGGGACAAGTGCGTCAGTCATCGTCGTAAAGCCTTGCGGACGCTCAAAAACAGAGCGACCCCGGCCGTGTGCATGAGCCGGGGTCATCCATGGGAGTCATTGGAGGTCGCAGGGGCAAACCTGCAAAGTATTAACGCGGTGCCCCGATACTGGTTCCGTGAGCCTACTCGGCGGCGACTGGCAATCTGTCGGTGTGGCGGGCCTTGAGGCGATTGAGCTGGTGGGCGGCATGGCCGAGCAGGGCGGTGCGCACCTGGGCCGCCGGCACGGACCCAACGTCGGCCTTGACCTTGAGGTCGAGGTGATAGCGCGACAGGTTGCCCATGAAGCTTTCCTCGACGATAACCCGTACCACGCCGGTTACCCGTCCCGGAATCAGGCGGTGCGGGCCGTAGTAGCGCACCTCGCAGGCTTTGACATCGAAACTGGCGGCGCGATCGGGCATTTAAACAGCCTCCCGCTGCCTTGTTTTCGTCCCATTTCGATCAAACGCCATTCTAAACCACTGTGCAAGCTGGATTCCCGGGGTTCTTAACTTGTCGTTAATAAAATTGATTCGACCTGAGCTGGCCCCCTGTGTCGGTTCCATGTCGCGGGCTGTTGCAATTGTGGGGAAGTTTCTCTAGATAGCGGCATTCAAGCCGTGCGGGAATCCTGCGCGGCCTTTGGTTTTGCACCAAAACACCAAAGAGTAGATTCGTTTATGGCACGCGTAAATCCGATCCAGTTCCTGCAGCAGGTTAGGCAGGAAACCGCCAAGGTCACTTGGCCTGGCCGCAACGAGGTCCTGATCTCGACGGTCATGGTCCTTGTGCTGGTGATCTTTGCGAGCCTGTTCTTTCTGGCTGCCGACCAGGTGATTTCCTGGCTCGTCGGTCTGATGCTTTCGATCCGCTAGTCGGGTCATAGATACTAATACTGGGAGCGGCGACGCTTAATGGCCAAGCGCTGGTACATCGTTCAGGCATACAGCAACTTCGAGCGCAAGGTGGCGGAGGATATCCGCCAGAAGGTTGCGCAGAAGAAGCTCGAGCATCTGTTTGAAGACGTGATCGTGCCGACCGAAAAGGTCGTCGAGATCCGCCGCGGCCGCAAGGTCGATGCCGAACGCAAGTTCTTCCCGGGCTATGTGCTGGTGAAGATGGACATGACCGACGAGGCATTCCATCTGATCAAGAATACGCCCAAGGTGACGGGTTTCCTCGGTTCGGACAACAAGCCGATGCCGATCTCGGAAAAGGAAGCCATGGGCATCCTGCAGCAGGTGCAGGAAGGCGTGGAGCATCCCAAGCCTTCCGTCTCGTTCGAAGTGGGCGAGAATGTGCGCGTCTCCGACGGTCCCTTCGCCAGCTTCAATGGCGTGGTGGAAGAAGTCGACGAAGAGCGCGCCCGCCTCAAGGTGGAAGTTTCGATTTTCGGGCGTCCCACTCCGGTGGAGCTCGAATATGGTCAGGTCGAAAAGGTCTGACCAAAACACTGAGCCTTGGCTCGGTGAAATCTGTGGGAGAGGGCGGTTGCTGCCAAGCATCCGGTCAAACCTTGCACCACAGCGTCAAACGGTCCGCATGACAGCGGGCAGAACAACTGAGAGACGATTATGGCAAAGAAAATCGTTGGCTACGTAAAGCTGCAGGTGCCCGCGGGCTCCGCAACGCCTTCCCCGCCGATCGGCCCAGCACTGGGTCAGCGCGGTCTGAACATCATGGAATTCTGCAAAGCCTTCAATGCCGCCACGCAGGAAATGGAAAAGGGTTCGCCCATTCCAGTCGTGATCACCGCCTATGCCGACAAGAGCTTCACTTTCGAGATGAAGCAGCCGCCGGTCACCTACTTCATCAAGAAGGCCGTCAATCTCAAGTCGGGTTCCAAGCTTCCGGGCAAGGAATCGGCTGGTACGATCACCGTGGCTCAGCTGCGTGATATCGCCGAAAAGAAGATGAAGGATCTCAATGCCGACAACATCGACGCTGCTGTGTCGATGATTGCAGGCTCTGCCCGTTCCATGGGCATTCAGGTCGAGGGCTGATAGATGGCTGGCAAGAAGATCGCAAAGGCCCGCGAGGGCATCGACCGCAACAAGCTGTACAAGCTTGATGAGGCCGTGAAGATGGTCAAGGCACGCGCCTCGGCCAAGTTCGACGAAACCATCGAAATCGCCATCAACCTCGGTGTTGATCCGCGTCACGCCGACCAGATGGTCCGTGGCGTGGTGAACCTGCCGAACGGCACCGGCAAGACCGTGCGCGTGGCCGTGTTCGCCAAGGATGCCAAGGCTGACGAAGCCCGCAAGGCTGGTGCAGACATCGTTGGCGCCGAAGACCTGATGGAACAGATCCAGGCTGGCAAGATCGATTTCGATCGTTGCATTGCTACCCCGGACATGATGCCGCTGGTCGGTCGCCTGGGTAAGATCCTGGGCCCGCGCAACCTGATGCCGAACCCCAAGGTCGGTACGGTTACTCCCGACGTTGCTGGTGCCGTCAAGGCTGCCAAGGGCGGCGCTGTGGAATACCGCGTCGAAAAGGCCGGTATCCTGCATGCTGGCGTTGGCAAGGTTTCCTTCTCGGAAGAAGCCCTGCTGCAGAACATCAAGGCCTTCACCGACGCCGTGGTGCGCTCCAAGCCCGCAGGGGCCAAGGGCACCTACGTCAAGAAGGTCGCCGTGTCGTCCACCATGGGCCCTGGCGTCCATGTCGAGCCGGCTTCGGCCCTTTAATTTTCTAATTCCGGGCGGTTTCGGCCGCCCGGTTTTGCTTCCCGCAAGGGGAGCATAAGTCCTGTCCGAGACTGCCGGTGCTGATCAATCTGGGTCAGCTTAATGTCCACCGACGCCAGCATAGATGGGGTGAGACCACAATTTTCCTGTTCCGAATGGGGCAGGGTGATCGCGGTTCGAACCAGGCCAGTTGCCCTCGTGGCAGCGCGGTTTACAGGCGATTGTAACCGTTGCTCCTCTCCTTTCTCCGGAGAGTAGGGGGCAGCAATTGGCAATGGCTCGACAGCAATATCGTCGGGCTCAATGTGGAGACTAGCAGTGGAAAGAGCGGAAAAGCGTGAGCTTGTCGCATCGCTTCAGTCAGCCCTCTCGGGCGCTGGATCGATCGTCCTCGCGCAGAATGCCGGTCTGACCGTGGCCAATCTGGAGACCCTTCGCCGTGAGGTGAAGACTGCAGGTGGCTACGTGAAGGTCGCAAAGAACCGTCTTGCCAAGCTTGCTCTTAAAGACACCGACCACGCCGACATTTCGGACCTGTTCATCGGTCCGATCGTCATCGCCTATGCGGCCGACCCCATGACTGCGCCCAAGATCGCGCAGAAATTCGCTGACAAGAACGCCAAGTATGTCGTTCTCGGTGGCGTTATGGGCAAGACCGCGCTTGACGCGAATAACGTCAAGGCGCTGGCGACCATGCCGTCGCTCAACGAACTGCGCGCTACGCTCGCCGGGATGCTCAAGCAGCCCGCGACCCGTATCGCTTCGGTTATCGTTGCGCCGGCTGGTGGTATCGCGCGCGTGTTGGCCGCTCATGCGGAAAAGAGCAACGAAGCAGCGTAACCCCCATGGCTCCCTCTGGAGCCGGTTTGAACTGAACACCTTAAAAGAGAGATTTATCAAATGGCCGATCTCGCCAAGATTGTTGACGACCTGTCCGCCCTGACCGTTCTGGAAGCTTCCGAACTGTCGAAGCTGCTGGAAGAAAAGTGGGGCGTTTCCGCCGCCGCTCCGGTTGCTGCTGCTGCCGCTGCCGGTGCTCCGGCTGCTGCCGTTGAAGAAAAGACCGAATTTGACGTGATCCTTGCCTCGTTCGGCGAGAACAAGATCAACGTCATCAAGGAAGTCCGCGCCATCACAGGCCTGGGCCTCGGCGAAGCCAAGGCACTGGTTGAAGCAGCTCCCAAGGCTGTCAAGGAAGGTGTCAACAAGGCTGAAGCCGAAGACATCAAGAAGAAGCTGGAAGCAGCTGGCGCCAAGGTCGAATTCAAGTAATTCGATTTCTAGCCTTGAATTTTGCGAGATGGCGCTTTATGTGCCATCTCGCATTCTCGTTTTAGCGGGATGATTCGCCGGACCGATTGGATGGGTCCCTGGCGCCAATTTGCGGAATATATGACGAATTTGATGTCGAAGGCACGGTGACGTCCACGTAGCCCTATGGTCCATGGCCATGGGGTGTTTGGCGTTTTCGGGCTCTCCTGTCCTTGGCTGGGGCAGGGCGCAGGCATCACGAGCCAAGACTATTGCCTAGCAAGGGCACATATCCCGAGACCCGACGGCTGATAGTCGGATTTTTGGATATCTGCCTCAACGACACATCGCAGTGGGGCGTGTTCGGGAAAGCTCAACTTTTCCGCATCGACGCGCACCCGATAAGAAGCGCAGAAACAGGAGCTTTCATGGCTACCACGTTCAACGGCCGCCGCAAGGTACGCAAGTCCTTCGGTTCGATACGCGAAGTCATCCAGATGCCCAACCTGATCGAGGTCCAGAAGGCCTCCTATGATCAGTTCCTCCTCGTGGACGAGCCCAAGGGTGGCCGTCCCGACGAAGGGCTTCAGTCGGTCTTCCGTTCGGTTTTCCCGATCACCGATTTTTCCAATACGGCCTCTCTCGAATTCGTGAAGTACGAGTTCGAGCAGCCCAAGTACGACATCGACGAGTGCCGTGCGCGCGACATCACGTTCGCTGCCCCGCTTAAGGTGACGCTGCGCCTGATCGTGTTCGAAGTGGACGAAGAAACCGGCGCCCGCTCCGTCAAGGACATCAAGGAGCAGGACGTCTACATGGGCGACATGCCCTTCATGACGATGAACGGCACCTTTATCGTCAACGGCACCGAGCGCGTCATCGTTTCGCAGATGCACCGTTCGCCGGGCGTGTTCTTCGACCACGACAAGGGCAAGACCCATTCGTCGGGCAAGCTGCTGTTTGCCGGTCGTATCATTCCGTACCGCGGTAGCTGGCTCGATATCGAGTTCGATGCCAAGGACGTGGTGTTCGCCCGTATCGACCGTCGCCGCAAGATTCCGGTGACGTCGCTGCTCAAGGCGCTCGGCATGGATACCGAAGAAATCCTGTCGACCTATTACAACACCATCACCTTCGAAAAGACGGCGACCGGCTGGCAGAAGCCATACGACGCCGAGAAGATGAAGAATGCCAAGCCCTCCATGGACCTGATCGACGCCAAGACCGGCGACGTCGTCCATGAAGCCGGCAAGAAGCTCTCGGCCCGCCAGGCCAAGAAGCTTGCTGAAAACGGCCTGACGCACCTGTTGGCGGTCAACGAAGACCTCTATGGCATGTATGTCGCCGAGGACCTGATCAACATGAAGACCGGCGAGGTCTACATGGAGGCAGGCGACGAGCTCGACGAAAAGACCCTGACCAAGATGATGGATCTGGGCTTTGACGAGCTGCCGATCCTCGACATCGATCACATCTCGATCGGTGGCTATATCCGCAACACGCTGGCCGTGGACAAGAACGAGACGCGTGAAGACGCGCTGTTTGACATCTATCGCGTCATGCGCCCCGGTGAGCCGCCCACCGTCGATACCGCCGAAGCCATGTTCCAGTCGCTGTTCTTCGACAGCGAGCGCTATGACCTGTCCGCCGTTGGCCGCGTCAAGATGAACATGCGCCTCGAGCTCGATGCCCCCGACACCATGCGCACCCTGCGCAAGGAAGACATCGTCGAAGTCGTCCGCACCCTCGTGGATCTGCGCGATGGCCGTGGCGAAATCGACGACATCGACAACCTCGGCAACCGTCGCGTTCGTTCCGTCGGCGAGCTGATGGAAAACTCCTATCGCCTTGGTCTGCTCCGCATGGAACGCGCCATCAAGGAGCGCATGTCGTCGGTCGAAATCGACACGGTGATGCCGCAGGACCTGATCAACGCTAAGCCGGCTGCTGCCGCTGTGCGTGAATTCTTCGGCTCCTCGCAGCTGTCGCAGTTCATGGATCAGACCAATCCGCTCTCGGAAATCACCCACAAGCGTCGTCTTTCGGCGCTTGGGCCGGGTGGTCTCACCCGTGAGCGCGCCGGCTTTGAAGTCCGCGACGTGCATCCGACCCACTATGGCCGTATCTGCCCGATCGAGACCCCTGAAGGTCCGAACATCGGTCTGATCAACTCGCTGTCGACCTTCGCCCGCGTCAACAAGTACGGTTTCATCGAGACCCCGTACCGCAAGATCGTGGACGGCGTGCTGACCGAGGACGTCGTTTACCTTTCCGCAATGGAAGAGGCCAAGCACTACGTCGCCCAGGCTAACGTCGTCTTCAACAAGGACGGTACGCTGCAGGACGATCTGGTCGTTGCTCGCCACGCCGGTGACAACGGCCTGACGCCCAAGGAAAACGTCGACCTTATGGACGTTTCCCCCAAGCAGATGGTGTCGGTTGCCGCCTCGCTGATCCCGTTCCTTGAAAACGACGACGCCAACCGTGCTCTGATGGGCTCGAACATGCAGCGGCAGGCTGTGCCGCTGCTGCGCGCTCATGCGCCCTTCGTCGGTACCGGCATGGAAGCGATCGTGGCCCGTGACTCCGGCGCCGCTATCGTTGCCAAGCGCAAGGGCATCGTCGATCAGGTGGACGCCACCCGTATCGTTATCCGCGCAACGGAAGAAACCGATGCGTCGGTGTCGGGCGTCGACATCTACAATCTGATGAAGTTCCAGCGTTCCAACCAGTCGACCTGCATCAACCAGCGTCCGCTGGTCGTCGTTGGCGACCACATCAACCAGGGCGACATCATCGCCGACGGTCCTTCGACCGAACTGGGCGATCTGGCTCTGGGCCGTAACGTGCTCGTCGCCTTCATGCCGTGGAATGGCTACAACTTCGAAGACTCCATCCTGCTCAGCGAGAAGATCGCCATGCAGGACGTCTTCACCTCGATCCATATCGAGGAATATGAAGTGATGGCCCGCGACACCAAGCTTGGTCCTGAGGAAATCACCCGCGACATTCCGAACGTGTCGGAAGAAGCGCTGAAGAACCTCGACGAAGCCGGTATCGTGCACATTGGTGCTGAAGTCGCACCGGGCGACATCCTTGTCGGCAAGATCACCCCCAAGGGTGAATCGCCGATGACGCCGGAAGAAAAGCTCCTCCGCGCCATCTTCGGCGAGAAGGCTTCGGACGTTCGTGACACCTCCCTGCGCGTGCCGCCGGGCGATGCTGGTACTGTTGTTGAAGTGCGCGTGTTCAATCGCCACGGCATCGACAAGGACGAGCGCGCCATGGCTATCGAGCGCGAGGAAATCGAGCGTCTCGCCAAGGACCGTGATGACGAGCAGTCGATCCTCGACCGTAACGTCTACGCCCGTCTCAAGGAAATGCTGTTCGGCAAGGCCGCTACGGCTGGCCCGAAGGGCTATGTCGTGGGCACCAAGCTCAATGACCAGATGTTCGAGGCTCAGCCGCGTTCGAAGTGGTGGCAGTTCGCGGTCGATGACGACAAGGTCATGACCGAGATGGAAGCCCTTCATGCGCAGTATGAAGAGAGCCGTCGTCTGCTCGAGCAGCGCTTCATCGACAAGGTCGACAAGCTGCAGCGCGGTGACGAACTTCCGCCCGGCGTGATGAAGATGGTCAAGGTCTTCATCGCGACCAAGCGCAAGATCCAGCCAGGCGACAAGATGGCCGGTCGTCACGGTAACAAGGGTGTGGTTTCCCGCATCGTTCCCGTCGAAGACATGCCGTATCTTGAAGACGGCACCTCGGTTGACATCGTGCTGAACCCGCTGGGCGTGCCATCGCGCATGAACGTCGGCCAGATCCTCGAAACTCATCTGGGCTGGGCTTGCGCCGGCATGGGCAAGAAGATCGACGAGATGGTCCGGGCCTATCAGCGCAATGGCGATCTGAAGCCGCTGCGTCTCGAAGTGCAAGACCTGTTTGCCGGTGATGAGAGCATCACCGACCTCGACGACGACGGCCTGGTGCGTCTCGGCGAACACCTTTCCAAGGGTGTTTCGATCGCGACCCCGGTGTTCGACGGCGCTAAGGAAGCCGACATCGTGGTCATGCTCGAACGCGCAGGGCTGAAGGCTTCTGGCCAGTCGACGGTGTTTGACGGCCGTTCGGGCGAGCAGTTCGATCGCCAGGTGACCGTGGGCTATATCTATATGCTCAAGCTCGATCACCTTGTGGACAACAAGATCCACGCCCGTTCGATCGGTCCTTACTCGCTCGTCACCCAGCAGCCGCTCGGCGGCAAGGCCCAGTTCGGCGGTCAGCGCTTCGGCGAGATGGAAGTGTGGGCTCTCGAAGCCTATGGCGCGGCTTATACGCTCCAGGAAATGCTCACCATCAAGTCGGACGACGTGGCTGGTCGTACCAAGGTCTACGAGTCCATCGTGCGCGGCGACGATACGTTCGAGCCGGGCATCCCCGAGAGCTTCAACGTTCTGGTCAAGGAAATCCGTTCGCTCGGTCTCAATGTCGAACTCGACATGCGGGATCTGGTGGAGGAAGCCGGCCAGGCCGAAGCGGAGCTCGCACCTCCTCAGGAAGCGGCGGAATAATCCGGCACTTCCTACCCCCATTCACTTCCTGAGAGAGCGGGCGTTGCGCCCGCTCCTGACGGAAAGAGGAGAGAATTGATGAATCATCATTCCCACGTCATGGACCCCTTCAACCCAGCGGTTCCGGTCCAGACTTTCGATCAGATGAAGATCTCCATTGCGAGCCCTGAGAAGATTCTCAGCTGGTCCTATGGCGAGATCAAGAAGCCTGAAACCATCAACTATCGTACGTTCAAGCCCGAACGCGATGGCCTGTTCTGCGCGCGCATTTTTGGCCCCGTGAAGGACTATGAGTGCCTGTGCGGCAAGTACAAGCGCATGAAGTTCAAGGGCGTGATCTGCGAAAAGTGCGGTGTGGAAGTCACCCTGAGCCGCGTCCGTCGCGAGCGCATGGGCCATATCGAACTGGCCGCTCCGGTTGCCCACATCTGGTTCCTGAAGTCCCTGCCGTCCCGTATCGCGCTGCTGCTCGATATGACGCTTAAGGACATCGAGCGCATCCTGTATTTCGAGAACTACGTCGTTCTCGATGCGGGCTTGACGCCCTTCACCCAGCACGAACTGCTGACCGAAGAGCAGTTCCTCGATGCCCAGGACGAATATGGTGCAGACAGCTTCACCGCCAAGATCGGCGCCGAAGCCATTCGCGACATCCTGCTCGCCCTTGATCTCGAAAAGATCGCGGCCGACCTGCGCGTTGAAATCGCCGAGTCAACCACCGAGCTGAAGCCCAAGAAGCTGGCCAAACGCCTCAAGATCGTCGAGCAGTTCATCGTTTCGGGCAACAAGCCCGAGTGGATGATCATGACCGTGATCCCCGTGATCCCGCCGGAACTGCGTCCGCTGGTTCCGTTGGATGGCGGCCGTTTCGCCACGTCCGATCTGAACGATCTCTATCGCCGCGTGATCAACCGCAATAACCGGTTGAAGCGCCTGATCGAGCTGCGTGCGCCGGACATCATTATCCGCAACGAAAAGCGCATGCTGCAGGAAGCTGTGGACGCGCTGTTCGACAACGGTCGCCGTGGCCGCACCATCACCGGTGCCAACAAGCGTCCGCTGAAGTCGCTGTCCGATATGCTCAAGGGCAAGCAGGGCCGCTTCCGCCAGAACCTGCTCGGCAAGCGCGTCGACTATTCGGGTCGTTCGGTCATCACCGTGGGTCCTAACCTCAAGCTGCACCAGTGCGGCCTGCCCAAGAAGATGGCGCTCGAGCTGTTCAAGCCCTTCATCTACAGCCGTCTTGAAGCGAAGGGTTTCTCTTCGACCGTCAAGCAGGCCAAGAAGCTGGTCGAGAAGGAAAAGCCCGAGGTTTGGGATATCCTGGACGAAGTTATCCGCGAGCATCCGGTTCTGCTGAACCGCGCTCCGACACTGCACCGTCTTGGCATCCAGGCCTTCGAGCCCATCCTGATCGAAGGCAAGGCCATCCGCCTGCATCCGCTCGTCTGCTCGGCTTTCAACGCCGACTTCGACGGTGACCAGATGGCCGTGCACGTTCCGCTGTCGCTCGAAGCGCAGCTGGAAGCGCGCGTGCTGATGATGTCGACCAACAACATCCTGCACCCTGCCAACGGCCAGCCGATCATCGTGCCGTCGCAGGATATCGTGCTGGGCCTCTACTACCTGTCGTTGATGAACGACAAGGAGCCGGGCGAAGGCATGGCTTTCGGTTCTTACGCCGAGCTCGAACACGCGCTCGACAACAAGATCGTCACGCTGCACACCAAGATTAAGGGCCGTGTCACCTCGTTCGACGAGAATGGCAAGGAAACCACCGAGATCGTGGAAACCACCCCGGGCCGCATGCTCATCGGCCAGATCCTGCCCAAGCATCCGGCTGTGCCGTACGCAACGGCAAACCAGCTGATGACCAAGAAGATGATCTCCAAGATGATCGACACGGTTTACCGTGGTTGCGGTCAGAAGGAGACGGTCATTTTCTGTGACCGCGTCATGCAGCTCGGCTTCAAGAATGCTTGTGACGCAGGCATCTCGTTCGGCAAGGACGACATGGTTATCCCGGCGTCCAAGTACACGATCGTGGAAGCCGCCCGTAAGCAGGTCGAAGAGTTCGAGCAGCAGTACAATGACGGCCTGATCACTCAGGGCGAAAAGTACAACAAGGTGGTCGACGCCTGGGCCAAGTGCGGTGACAAGGTCGCCGAAGAGATGATGGACGCGATCCGCAAGGTGCAGATCGACGAAGAGACCGGCCGTCAGAAGCCGATCAACTCGGTCTATATGATGTCTCACTCGGGTGCCCGCGGTTCGCCGGCCCAGATGAAGCAGCTCGCCGGCATGCGCGGCCTGATGGCTCGTCCGGACGGCTCGATCATCGAGACCCCGATCACGGCTAACTTCAAGGAAGGCCTCAACGTTCTCGAGTACTTCAACTCCACCCACGGTGCCCGTAAGGGTCTCGCGGATACGGCGTTGAAGACCGCGAACTCGGGTTACCTGACCCGTCGTCTCGTCGACGTGGCGCAGGACGCGATCATCGTGTCGACCGATTGCGGCACCGAGCGCGGCCTGACCATGGAGCCGATCGTCGATGCCGGCCAGATCGTGGCCTCCATCGGCCAGCGCGTTCTGGGCCGTACCGCTGCCGACGACATCTTCCATCCGCTGACCGGCGATCTGATCGCACCGAAGGGCACGCTGCTGGAAGAAAAGCATGTCGACATCATCGAGGACGCCCGGATCCAGTCGATCCGTATCCGTTCCCCGCTGACCTGCGACATGCGCCAGGGCACCTGCGCGGCCTGCTATGGTCGTGACCTTGCTCGCGGTACTCCCGTAAACATGGGTGAAGCTGTCGGCGTTATCGCTGCACAGTCGATCGGTGAACCCGGTACCCAGCTCACCATGCGCACGTTCCACATTGGTGGTACGGCTCAGGTGGTTGATAGCTCGTTCCTCGAGTCCGGCGCGGAAGGCACCATCGCCATCCGCAATCCGAACGTCGTCAAGGTCGAGGGCGGCAAGCTGGTCGTCATGGCCCGTAACGTCTCGCTCGCCATTCTCGACGCCGAAGGCAAGGAACGCGCTACCCACAAGGTGGCATACGGCTCCAAGCTGCTGGTCAAGGAAGGTGATGCGGTCCGTCGTGGTCAGCGTCTGGCTGAATGGGACCCCTACACCCGTCCCGTGCTGGCGGAAGTTGAAGGCGAAGTGGTCTTCGAAGATCTGGTCGACGGCGCATCGGTTGCTGAAAACACCGACGAGGCCACCGGCTTCACCAAGCGCGTGGTCATCGACTGGCGCACCAACCAGCGTGGCGAGGGCCTCAAGCCGGCTCTTGCCATCGCGCGTGGCGGTGCCGTTCAGAAGGTGGATCGCGGTGGCGAAGCCCGTTACCTGCTCTCCGTCGATGCGGTTATTGCCGTCGAGCCGGGCGAGAAGGTGTCGCCGGGTGACGTGCTGGCCCGTATTCCGCTGGAATCGGCCAAGACCAAGGACATCACGGGCGGCCTGCCGCGCGTGGCCGAACTGTTCGAAGCCCGTCGTCCGAAGGACCACGCCATCATCGCCGAGATCGATGGCACGATCCGCTTCGGCCGCGACTACAAGAACAAGCGTCGCGTCATCATCGAGCCGCATGAAGAGGGTGGCGAGCCCGTCGAATATCTGATCCCCAAGGGCAAGCCGTTCCACCTTCAGGAAGGCGATGCCATTGAAAAGGGTGAGTATATCCTCGACGGCAACCCGGCACCGCATGACATCTTGGCGATCAAGGGCGTGGAAGAGCTTGCTCGTTACCTCGTCAATGAAATCCAGGAGGTCTATCGTCTGCAGGGCGTGTTGATCAACGACAAGCACATCGAGGTGATCGTTCGCCAGATGCTGCAGAAGGTTGAGATCGTCAACCCAGGTGACACCGGCCTGCTCAAGGACGAGCAGCTCGACAAGCTGGACTTCGACGAGCTCAACGATGCTCTGGTTGCTGACGGCAAGAAGCCGGCAACGGCCAACCCGGTGCTGCTCGGCATCACCAAGGCATCGCTGCAGACCCGTTCGTTCATCTCGGCGGCCTCGTTCCAGGAAACCACCCGCGTCCTCACGGAAGCGGCCGTCTCCGGCAAGGCCGACCTGCTCGAAGGCCTCAAGGAAAACGTCATCGTCGGCCGCCTGATCCCGGCCGGTACCGGTGCCGGCATCTCCTCGGCCAAGCTGATCGCCACCAAGCGTGACGACCTGATCCTCGACGAGCGTCGCCGCCAGGCGAACACTGTAAAGATCGCGGCACCTGCTGCCGAGTAAGCGACGTTCCATCATTGAATGGGGAAGGGGGCCTTCGGGCCCCCTTCTTTTTGCCGGTCTGCTGCTGATGTGCGGCATGCAAGTGCTGCCGGCGGGCAGAACGCCCTCCCGGTCATCTACTTCAAGCTTGGTGCAATGCCGAAAATCTGCCGGCAAAGGCGCGTTACGGGTAGCCGATATACATGGCGAATTCCGCGACGACCTGTTCCCAGAGCGCCAGCTGAGAGGACAGGTAATTGGGCGTCACGCCCTGGACCAGGTCGAGGTCCATTTCAACGACAGCGTCGCCCCGCTCATCGAGATAGGCGCGGCTGAAGCGCTTGTCGCGGTTCCAGGCATTGATGTCGTCCAGGCCCGGCTGGATCTGGAAGCCGACGTAGAAGTTGAGGTCTTCGCAGGCCGCATGGGCCGTGCAGTTCTTGAAGTAGATCTGGTAGGCCGTGCCATTTGTGGTGGCATCGATCAGTGGATCGCCATTGGGCTGGGTGTGCAGCTCGGCCGTGCCCAGCACTTTAGCGGCGGTCAGGATGGCGTCGGTGTCGGCACCGGTCAGCAGATCCTGCGCCTGGGCCGAAAGGGTCAGGGCCAGCGCCAGGCTCGAGCCGGCCAGAGTGGACGTCAGTTTCATGGCATTCTCCCTTGACCCATAGCGAGACAGTTCGTCATCGGGGCTTAACTCTTTGTGCTGCTCATCTTATACGCTCGGACCGGGCCGAGGAAGATGCAGACGGCGCAGCGTGATCGGGCAGGGGCCGTGGACCCTACGTTTTCCGATTCACTTTCTCAAAAGCATTGCAAGCCACTGCATGGCTCACGCGCGGTTTTTTCACGAAAGAATCCTTGACGGAAAGGCGAGTCGGCTCTAAACAGCGCCTACCTAAGCGGTCGGTCGTGAATGTCACACCGGGTTCCTGCCATCTTGTGCGGGCATCCAGGACACTCAAACACACTGTCGGGTAACTAGACGAAGCAATTCCTGTGCGCATGACTGCTCATTTTACGTGAGTAGTCCGCTGCAATTAGGGCGCCGCCGTATCCTTTTAGGGTTCGGATGAGCGCCGTTTTGGTTTGTTTCGATAGACCGCCTGGAGCGTTTCCGGTTTCGGACGCGCGACTAACAAGAACTTAGGCGCCGCTCACTCGGAACGGCACCGAAATTTTGGACGATGGAAAGAGCGCAATGCCCACCATTAATCAGCTGATCCGCAAACCACGCGCCAGCAAGCCAAAGCGGAACAAGGTTCCGGCCATGGAAGCAAATCCGCAGAAGCGCGGCGTTTGCTCTCGCGTTTATACGACGACCCCGAAGAAGCCGAACTCGGCTCTCCGCAAGGTTGCTAAGGTTCGTCTGACGAACTCGCGCGAAGTCATTTCGTATATCCCGGGCGAAGGCCACAACCTGCAGGAACACTCCGTGGTCCTGATCCGTGGCGGCCGCGTGCGCGACCTTCCCGGTGTTCGCTACCACGTGCTCCGCGGTGTCCTCGACACGCAGAGCGTCAAGGACCGCAAGCAGCGCCGGTCCAAGTACGGCGCGAAGCGTCCGAAGTAAGGAGATAGATATATGTCCCGTCGTCACCGCGCAGAAAAACGCGACGTTATCCCGGACGCCAAGTATGGTGATCTGGTCCTTACCAAGTTCATGAACTCGCTCATGAAGGACGGCAAGAAGTCGGCCGCCGAAAGCATCGTTTACGGTGCCTTCGACATCGTCGAAGCCAAGGTCAAGCAGAACCCGGTGGAAGTGTTCCACACGGCGCTCGAAAACATCCGCCCGTCGGTTGAAGTTCGTTCGCGTCGCGTTGGTGGTGCCACCTATCAGGTTCCGGTTGAAGTCCGCACCGATCGTCAGCAGGCCCTGGCCATTCGCTGGCTGATCGAATCCGCCCGCAAGCGCGGCGAGAACACCATGCGTGAACGCCTGTCGGGCGAGCTGATGGATGCTCTCAATGGCCGTGGCCAGGCCGTCAAGAAGCGCGAAGACACGCACCGTATGGCTGACGCCAACCGTGCATTCTCGCACTACCGCTGGTAGCAGGAGCGCCCTATGGCACGCGATTATCCAATTCCGCTGTATCGTAACTTCGGCATCATGGCTCACATCGATGCTGGCAAGACGACCACGACCGAACGCATCCTCTACTACACCGGCAAGTCCCATAAGATCGGCGAAGTCCACGACGGCGCCGCGACCATGGACTGGATGGAGCAGGAGCAGGAACGCGGCATCACGATCACTTCGGCTGCCACGACCACGTTCTGGAAGGGCCGTGACGGCACCCAGCACCGCTTCAACATCATCGACACCCCCGGCCACGTGGACTTCACCATTGAAGTTGAACGTTCGCTGCGCGTGCTCGACGGTGCTGTCGCTCTGCTCGATGCCAACGCCGGCGTTGAGCCCCAGACGGAAACCGTCTGGCGCCAGGCCGACAAGTACAATGTTCCGCGTCTCATCTTCGTCAACAAGATGGACAAGATCGGCGCCGATTTCTATCGCTGCGTCGAGATGATCGGTTCGCGCCTTGGTGCGAAGCCGGTTCCGGTCCAGCTGCCGATCGGTGCCGAGAACGAGTTCAAGGGCGTTGTCGATCTGATCGAGATGAACGCACTCGTCTGGCGCAATGAAGAGCTGGGCGCGCAGTGGGACGTCGTCGAGATTCCGGAAGACCTCAAGGCTAATGCCGTGAAGTACCGCGAACAGATGATCGAAGCTGCCGTCGAACTCGACGACGCTGCCATGGAAGCCTACCTGAACGGCGACCTGCCGAACAACGACACCATCCGTCGTCTGCTTCGCCAGGGCACCATCGACACCAAGTTCTTCCTGGTGTTCGCTGGCTCGGCCTTCAAGAACAAGGGCGTTCAGCCCCTGCTCGATGGCGTTATCGACTTCCTGCCGTCGCCTGCCGACGTTCCGGCCATCCAGGGCATCGATGCCCGTACGGAAGCGCCGATCGAGCGTCACGCCGACGACAACGAGCCGCTCTCCATGCTGGCATTCAAGATCGCCAACGACCCGCACATGGGTACGCTGACGTTCTGCCGCATCTACTCGGGCAAGCTCGAGCAGGGCATGATGCTTGAGAACACCGTCAAGGAAAAGCGTGAGCGCGTTGGTCGTCTGTTCCAGATGCACGCCAATTCGCGCGAGCAGATCACGGAAGCCTATGCTGGCGACATCGTCGCTATCGTGGGTCTCAAGGATACCACCACTGGTGACACGCTCTGCCCGCAGAACGCCCAGGTTATCCTCGAACGCATGATCTTCCCCGAGCCGGTGATCGACATCTCGGTGGAACCGAAGTCCAAGGCCGACCAGGAAAAGATGGGCCTCGCGCTCAACCGCCTGGCTGCCGAAGATCCGACGTTCCGCGTCAAGACCGACGAAGAATCCGGCCAGACGATCATCTCCGGCATGGGTGAACTTCACCTCGACATCCTCGTCGACCGCATGCGTCGTGAGTTCAAGGTGGAAGCCAATATCGGTCAGCCCCAGGTGGCTTACCGTGAGACGATTACCAAGAAGGCTGATGTGGACTATACCCACAAGAAGCAGTCGGGTGGTTCAGGCCAGTTCGCTCGCGTCAAGCTGACCGTGGAGCCGTCGGAAGTCGGCAAGGGTCTCGAATTCGTGAACGCCGTCGTCGGCGGTTCGGTGCCGAAGGAATATATCCCCGGCGTCGAAAAGGGCGTGAAGTCCGTCATGTCTGCCGGCCCGCTGATCGGCTTCCCGATCGTGGACGTCAAGGTGACGCTGACCGAAGGCGCCTACCACGATGTCGACTCCTCGGTGCTGGCATTCGAAATCGCCGGTCGCGCTGGTTTCAACGAAGGCCTTCGCAAGGCGGCTCCGAAGATCCTCGAGCCGATCATGAAGGTTGAAGTTGTCACGCCAGAAGACTACATGGGCGACGTCATCGGCGATCTCAATTCGCGTCGTGGTCAGATTCACGGCACGGAAGGCCGTGGCATCCTCCAGGTCGTGAATGCGTATGTCCCGCTCGCGAACATGTTCGGTTATGTGAACTCGCTGCGCTCCATGAGCCAGGGTCGTGCACAGTACTCGATGACGTTCGATCACTACGAGCAGGTCCCGCAGGCCGTCGCCGACGAAGTCCAGGCCAAGTACGCCTAACGTACGCCTAAACAAGAAACTGAAACGCAAGGTTGGCCTGCTGGCTGACCAATACGGAGAAAAGCAATGGGTAAGGAAAAGTTTTCCCGCTCTAAGCCGCACTGCAACATCGGCACCATCGGTCACGTTGACCATGGCAAGACCTCGCTGACCGCAGCGATCACCAAGGTCCTGGCCGAAACCGGCGGCGCGACGTTCAAGGCGTACGACCAGATTGACGCTGCCCCTGAAGAGAAGGCGCGCGGCATCACCATCAACACCGCCCACGTCGAGTACGAGACCACCAACCGTCACTATGCTCACGTCGACTGCCCAGGCCACGCCGACTATGTGAAGAACATGATCACCGGTGCTGCCCAGATGGACGGCGCGATCCTGGTCGTGTCGGCTGCCGACGGCCCGATGCCCCAGACCCGTGAGCACATCCTGCTCGCCCGTCAGGTTGGCGTTCCTGCCCTCGTCGTGTTCCTGAACAAGTGCGACATGGTCGACGATCCGGAACTGCTCGAACTCGTCGAGATGGAAGTGCGCGAGCTGCTTTCGTCCTACGAATTCCCCGGCGACGACATCCCGGTCATCAAGGGTTCGGCTCTCGCCGCTCTCGAAGATTCCGACAAGAAGCTCGGCCATGACGCCGTTCTCGAGCTGATGGCAGCTGTTGACAGCTACATTCCGCAGCCAGAACGTCCGGTTGACCAGCCGTTCCTGCTCCCGATCGAAGACGTGTTCTCGATCTCGGGTCGTGGTACCGTGGTGACCGGTCGCGTTGAGCGCGGCATCGTCAAGGTTGGTGAAGAAGTCGAGATCGTCGGCATCAAGGCAACCCAGAAGACCACCGTTACCGGTGTCGAAATGTTCCGCAAGCTGCTCGACTCGGGCCAGGCTGGCGACAACGTTGGCGCGCTGATCCGTGGTATCGACCGCACTCAGGTTGAGCGCGGCCAGGTTCTCTGCAAGCCCGGCTCGGTTACCCCGCACACCGACTTCACCGCTGAAGTCTATATCCTGACCAAGGAAGAAGGCGGCCGCCACACGCCGTTCTTCGGCAACTACCGTCCCCAGTTCTACTTCCGTACCACGGACGTGACGGGCATCGTGACGCTGCCGGAAGGCACCGAGATGGTCATGCCGGGCGACAACCTGAACATCAACGTTCAGCTGATCGTGCCGATCGCCATGGAAGAGAAGCTCCGCTTCGCTATCCGTGAAGGTGGCCGTACAGTTGGTTCGGGCGTCGTCGCCACGATCCTGAAGTAAGCCTTATTGAGACACTCGCGGCGCGCGATAAACGCGCGCCGCGATCCATTTTCGCCAGGATTTACAAGATGAACGGTCAGAATATTCGCATCCGCCTCAAGGCGTTTGACCATCGCGTTCTTGACGCCTCGACGCGCGAGATCGTGTCGACGGCCAAGCGTACAGGCGCGCAGGTTCGCGGCCCGATCCCGCTGCCGACGCGAATCGACAAGTTTACCGTCAACCGCTCGCCTCACATCGACAAGAAGGCGCGCGAGCAGTTTGAGATCCGGACCCACAAGCGTTTGCTTGACATTGTGGACCCGACCCCTCAGACGGTGGACGCACTGATGAAGCTCGATCTCGCCGCCGGCGTCGACGTCGAAATCAAGCTCTAAAGAACTAACGAGTTTCCGCGCTCACCACAGACAGGGTCCTCTGAAACCATGACCCGGTGCAGCGCCAAAAAGAAGGTAATAACCGATGCGTTCTGGATTGATCGCACAGAAGCTGGGCATGACCCGCATTTTCACCGCGGACGGCTCGCACGTCCCAGTGACCGTGCTGGAACTGCAGAACTGCCAGGTGGTGGGCCAGCGGACCGCTGATAAGGACGGCTACGTCGCATTGCAGCTTGGCGCAGGCCAGGCCAAGGCGAAGAACACGACCAAGGCCGAGCGCGGCCAGTTCGCCGTTGCCAAGGTCGAGCCCAAGCGTCACGTCGCGGAATTCCGCGTGGACGAAGCCAATCTCATCGAGGTCGGCGCACAGCTGCAGGCTGACCATTTCGTCGAAGGCCAGCTGGTGGATGTCACCGGCACTTCGATCGGTAAGGGTTTTGCCGGCGGTATGAAGCGCTGGAACTTCGGCGGCCTGCGTGCAACGCACGGCGTGTCGGTTTCGCACCGCTCGATCGGTTCTACCGGTGGTCGTCAGGACCCGGGTAAGACCTTCAAGAACAAAAAGATGCCGGGCCATATGGGCGATCGTCGCATCACCACGCAGAACGTCAAGGTCGTCAAGACCGACGTGGAACGTGGTCTGATCATGATCCAGGGTTCGGTTCCAGGCTCCAAGGGCGCTTGGATCATGATCAAGGACGCGGTGAAGAAGCCAGCCCCGCAGGGCGCTGCTTTCCCGGGCTCGTTCAAGGCCGCCGCTGACGTCGCGGGGGAAGGTAACTAAATGGAACTCAAGGTCACAACCCTCGACGGCAAGGCCGCTGGCTCGATCCAGCTCGCTGACGACGTCTTCGGTCTGGAAGTCCGCCAGGACATCCTGCACCGCATGGTTCGCTACCAGCAGCTCAAGGCAATGTCCGGCACGCACGATGTCAAGCATCGTTCGGAAGGCGTTCGCACTGGCAAGAAGTTCGTGAAGCAGAAGGGCTCGGGCGGCGCTCGCCATGGCGATCGCAAGGCTCCGCAGTTCCGTGGCGGCGGCCGTGCATTCGGTCCGACCCCGCGCAGCCACGCGATCGACCTGCCCAAGAAGGTCCGCGCGCTTGCTCTCAAGCACGCCCTGTCGTCCAAGGCCAAGTCCGGCTCGCTGATCGTCGTTGACAGCGTTTCGCAGGCTGAAGCCAAGACCGCAGCCCTGCGCACCACCTTCGGCAAGCTGGAATGGGCTAACGCCCTGATCATCGATGGCGCCGCTGTCGACCAGAACTTCGCTCTGGCCGCGCGCAACATCCCGCACATCGACGTGCTGCCGGTGCAGGGGATCAACGTTGTGTCGATCCTCAAGCGCGACAAGCTCGTCCTGACCAAGGCAGCGCTCGAAGCGCTGGAAGCGAGGTTCGCATGAACAAGCTCAGCGCTTACGACATCGTTCGTAACCCCGTCGTGACTGAAAAGTCGACGATGGCTTCGGAAAACAACCAGGTCGTTTTCGACGTGGCGATTGATGCCAACAAGACCGATATCAAGGCTGCCGTCGAGCAGCTGTTCTCGGTCAAGGTCAAGGCAGTGAACACCCTGGTCCGCAAGGGCAAGGTGAAGCGCTTCCGTGGCAAGATTGGCACGCGCAACGATGTCAAGAAGGCCATCGTAACCCTCGTCGACGGCCAGTCGATCGATATTTCGACCGGCCTCTAAGGGATAAGAGACAGCAAAATGGCTCTAAAAACTTACAACCCCACTTCCGAAGGCCGTCGTCAGCTCGTGACGACCGATCGCTCGGAACTCTGGAAGGGCGCCCCGGTCAAGACTCTGACCCAGGGTCTGTCCAAGTCCGGTGGCCGTAACAACCGCGGCCGCATCACCTCGTTCCATCGTGGTGGTGGTCACAAGCGCACCTATCGCATGATCGATTTCAAGCGGGTCAAGTTCGACCAGGTTGGGACGATCGAGCGTCTGGAATATGATCCCAACCGTACGGCTTGGATCGCTCTGGTGAAGTACGAAGACGGCGAACTCGCCTATATCGTTGCACCGCAGCGCCTGTCGGCCGGTGACAAGGTCGTCTCGTCGATGAACACCGTCGACGTGAAGCCAGGCAATGCCATGCCGCTCGAGCGCATGCCGGTCGGTACGATCGTGCACAACATCGAGCTCAAGCCCCGCAAGGGTGGCCAGGTTGCCCGTTCGGCTGGTGCTTATGCCCAGTATGTCGGTCGTGACCAGGGTTGGGCGATCCTTCGCCTGAACTCGGGCGAACAGCGCCGCGTGCATGGCACTTGCCTTGCAACCGTTGGTGCCGTTTCGAACCAGGATCACTCCAACACCTCGCTCGGCAAGGCCGGTCGTAGCCGTTGGCTGGGTCGCAAGCCCGTCAACCGCGGCGTGACCATGAACCCGATCGACCACCCGCATGGTGGTGGTGAAGGCCGTACCTCTGGTGGCCGTCATCCGGTGACGCCATGGGGCAAGCCGACCAAGGGTAAGAAGACCCGCAGCAACAAGGCAACGGACAAGTTCATCGTTCGCAGCCGTCACGTGAAGAAGGGCAGGTAAGCCATGACCCGTTCAATCTGGAAGGGGCCGTTTGTCGACGGCTACATGCTCAAGAAGGCCGAGAAGGCCCTCACGTCCGGCCGCAATGATGTGGTCAAGATCTGGAGCCGCCGCTCGACCATCCTGCCGCAGTTCGTTGGTATCACCTTCGGTGTCCACAACGGCCACAAGCACATCCCGGTCAGCGTCACTGAAGACATGATCGGCCACAAGTTCGGCGAATTCGCACCGACCCGTACCTACTACGGTCATGCCGCCGACAAGAAGGCCAAGAGGAAGTAAGATGGGCAAGCCAAAAACCCAGCGCGCGCTTGCGGACAACGAAGCCAAGGCTGTGCTGCGCATGCTGCGCATCAGCCCGCAGAAGCTCAACCTTCTGGCTCAGCTGATCCGTGGCAAGAAGGTCGAGAAGGCTCTGGCCGAACTCGAATTCAGCCACAAGCGCATTTCCGGCCAGGTGAAGAAGGTGCTCGAGAGCGCCATCGCCAATGCCGAGAACAACCATGGCCTCGACACCGACGCTCTCGTCGTTGCTGAAGCATTTGTTGGTAATTCGCTTGTAATGAAGCGTTTCACCGCACGTGGTCGCGGTCGTTCGTCGCAGATCCAGAAGCCATTCGCGCATCTGACGATCATCGTCCGGCAAGTTGAGGAGGCCGCATAATGGGCCAGAAGATCAATCCAATCGGCTTCCGCCTCGGCATCAACCGTACGTGGGACAGCCGCTGGTACGCCAACAAGGGCGAATACGGCACGCTGCTGCAGGAAGACCTGAAGATCCGCACGATGCTGCTGGAGGACCTCAAGGCCGCCGCAGTGTCCAAGATCGTCATCGAGCGTCCGCACCGCAAGTGCCGCGTGTCGATCCACACTGCCCGTCCGGGCATCGTGATCGGCAAGAAGGGCGCAGACATCGACAAGATCCGCGCCAAGGTGAAGAAGTTCACCGACAGCGAAGTGCACATCAACATCGTTGAAGTGCGCAAGCCGGAAACCGACGCGACGCTGGTTGCCCAGGGCATTGCCCAGCAGCTGGAACGCCGTGTGGCATTCCGTCGCGCCATGAAGCGCGCCGTGCAGACGGCGATCCGCATGGGCGCCGGCGGCATCCGCGTGAACGTTGGTGGCCGTCTTGGTGGTGCCGACATTGCTCGTACCGAATGGTACCGCGAAGGTCGCGTTCCGCTGCACACCCTGCGCGCAGACATCGACTATGGTACTGCTGAAGCCGCGACCACCTACGGCATCATCGGTATCAAGGTCTGGGTCTTCAAGGGCGAAGTCCTTGAGCATGATCCCACTGCGCATGAGCGCCGTGCCACCGAAGGTAACGACGGCGGCCAGCGTAGCGACCGTGACCGCGAACCGCGCCGTGAGCGTGGTGACCGCGATCGCGAACGCGCATAAGAAGGTTAGTTCATTATGCTGCAACCTAAGAAGACTAAGTTCCGCAAGGCTCACAAGGGCCGTATCCATGGCGTTGCCAAGGGCGGTACCGACCTGGCTTTCGGCCAGTATGCCTTGAAGGCGACCGAACCCGAGCGCGTCACTGCTCGCCAGATCGAAGCGGCCCGCCGCGCGATCACCCGCGAGATGAAGCGTCAGGGCCGTGTCTGGATCCGCATTTTCCCGGATCTGCCGGTCACCAAGAAGCCGACCGAAGTTCGTATGGGTAAGGGCAAGGGTTCGGTTGAACTCTGGGCCGCCCGCGTGAAGCCCGGTCGTATCGTATTCGAGATCGACGGCGTCCCCGAGGACGTTGCCAAGGAAGCCCTGCGTCTCGGCGCAATGAAGCTCCCGATCATGACGCGGGTTGTTACCCGCATTGCCGACTAAGGACCACGAGCCATGAAAGCCAGTGATGTGCGGAGCAAGACCGCAGACGAACTGAAGGACCAGCTCGTCGACCTCAAGAAAGAACAGTTCAACCTGCGTTTCCAGCGTGCTACCCAGCAGCTTGAAAAGCCGGGCCAGGTGAAGTCTGTCCGCCGCGATATCGCGCGGATCAAGACGATCCTTGGCGAAAAGAACGCAGCGAAGTAAGGAGCCGCGACCATGCCAAAGCGCGTTTTGCAGGGGACTGTGGTCTCCGACGCCAATGAAAAGACGGTCGTGGTGCGCGTTGAGCGTCGCTTCACGCATCCCGTGATGAAGAAGACGGTTCGCCGCTCCAAGAAGTACCATGCCCACGACGAAGCCAATCTGGCCAAGGTCGGGCAGGTGGTCTGGATCGAAGAATGTGCGCCGATCTCCAAGAACAAGCGCTGGACGCTGGTTCTGGACGCTGCCGCTCAGGAAGGTGCTAAGCCATGATCCAGATGCAGTCCAATCTCGATGTCGCCGACAATTCCGGCGCCAAGCGAGTCATGTGCATCAAGGTACTCGGCGGTTCGCACCGCAAGTACGCTTCGGTTGGCGACATCATCGTCGTCTCCGTCAAGGATGCCATTCCGCGCGGTCGTGTCAAGAAGGGCCAGGTCATGAAGGCCGTGGTCGTTCGTACCGCGTTCGACATCCGTCGTCCCGATGGCACCGTGATCCGCTTCGACAAGAACGCCGCGGTTCTGATCAACAATCAGAAAGAGCCGATCGGCACCCGTATCTTCGGACCAGTTCCGCGCGAGCTTCGCGCCAAGAACCACATGAAGATCATTTCGCTCGCTCCCGAGGTGCTGTAATGGCCGCCAAGATTAAAAAGGGCGACAAGGTCGTCGTCCTGGCTGGCAAGGACAAGGGCAAGACCGGTCAGGTCCTGTCTGTCATCCCAACCGAAACCAAGGCTCTGGTCCAGGGTATCAACCTGGTGAAGCGCCACACCAAGCAGACCGCGTCGACCGATGCCGGCATCTTCACCAAGGAAGCGCCGATCCACCTGTCGAACCTCGCGATCGCCGACAAGGATGGCAAGCCATCGCGCGTCGGTTTCCAGATCAAGGACGGCGTCAAGACGCGCGTCGCCAAGTCGACCGGAGATTCGATCGATGGCTGAGACAGCTTACGTTCCGCGTCTTCGTACTGAGTACGAAGGCAATATCCGCAAGGCGCTCCAGGAGCAGTTCTCCTACACGAACGTCATGCAGCTGCCGAAGCTCGACAAGATCGTGCTGAACATGGGCGTTGGCGAAGCCGTCAACGACACCAAGAAGGTCAAGACGGCGGCTGCCGAGCTTGAGAAGATTGCCGGCCAGAAGCCAGTGATCACCTTCGCTCGCAAGTCGATCGCCGGCTTCAAGGTGCGCGAAGACATGCCGCTCGGCGTGAAGGTTACCCTTCGCTCGACGCGCATGTATGAGTTTCTCGACCGCCTGGTGAACATCGCTCTGCCACGCGTTCGCGACTTCCGCGGGCTGAACCCGAACTCCTTCGACGGCCGTGGCAACTATGCCATGGGCATCAAGGAACACATCATTTTCCCCGAAATCGACTATGATCAGATCGATCAGGTTTGGGGCATGGACATCGTGATCACCACGACCGCGAAGTCCGATGATGAAGCTCGTGCGCTGCTCAAGGCATTCAACTTCCCCTTCCGCCAGTAAGCGGACAGGGAAGGGACAGAGGATCAGGATATGGCAAAGACCAGCTCCATCGTTAAGAACAACAAGCGCGCAGCGCTCGCCAAGCAGTTTGCTGGCAAGCGCGCCGCTCTCAAGGCACAGACCAAGGATCAGTCGATCCCGGCCGACCAGCGCTTTGCAGCCCAGCTCAAGCTGGCCGAGCTGCCGCGCAATTCGGCAAAGGTTCGTGTGCGTAATCGTTGCGAAGTCTCGGGTCGTCCCCGTGGCTACTATCGCAAGCTGAAGCTGAGCCGTATCGCTCTGCGTCAGCTGGGTAACCTGGGTCAGATCCCGGGCCTCGTGAAGTCGAGCTGGTAAGGAGAAACCAAGATGAGCTTTTCCGATCCTATCGGCGACATGCTGACCCGTATCCGCAACGCCCAGATGCGTCGCAAGAATTCCGTTTCGACGCCGGCATCGACCCTTCGCGGTCGCGTGCTGGATGTTCTCCAGTCCGAGGGTTTCATCCGCGGCTATTCGGAGACCAAGTTCGAGAACGGTGCTTCCGAGTACGAAATCGAACTCAAGTACTCGGACAATGAAGCCGTCATCCGCACGATCGAGCGCGTTTCGCGTCCCGGCCGTCGCGTTTATGCATCCGTCAAGAATATTCCTCAGGTTGCCAATGGCCTCGGTGTTTCGATCCTCTCCACCCCCAAGGGTGTGATGGCCGATCACGAAGCCAAGGCTGCCAATGTTGGTGGCGAGGTACTCTGCCGCGTATTCTAAGGCCCTTGGCCTTAGGATCGTCGGTAAGACGATTACTCAAGGATTGAACTAGAATGTCACGTACTGGCAAGAAACCGGTTGCACCGGTCAGCGGTGTAACGGTCACGATCAATGGTCGTACCGTCACCGCAAAGGGTCCGAAGGGCGAGCTCAGCATCGACCTGATGGATGTCGTCAGCGTCGAAGAGACGTCTGAAGGCCTGGTGGTTACCCCCACCAATGACACCAAATTTGCTCGCGCCGCTTGGGGTACCACCCGCGCGCTGCTGCAGAACATCGTCACTGGCGTGTCGGCAGGCTTCGAAAAGCGCCTGGCCATCCAGGGCGTTGGTTATCGCGCTGCGCTGCAGGGCAAGGACATCAAGCTGTCGCTTGGTTTCAGCCACGAAGTGATCTATCAGGCCCCTGCGGGCATCACGCTGGCTGTCCCGGCCCCGACGGAAATCGTCATCACGGGTGCCGACAAGCAGCAGGTCGGTCAGGTTGCCGCGAACATCCGTTCGTGGCGCAAGCCGGAGCCCTACAAGGGCAAGGGTGTGCGGTACCTGGGCGAACAGGTCTTCCGCAAAGAAGGCAAGAAGAAGTAAGGAGCGCCTGCAATGGCTATCAGTGCAAAAGGTGCGGACCGCCGCAAGGCTCGTGTCCGCAAGGCGCTCAAGGCTCGTGCCTTCGGTCGTCCCCGTCTGTCGGTTTTCCGTTCGGACAAGAATATCTACGCCCAGATCATCGACGACGCGACTGGCCGTACGCTGGCCGCTGCCTCGACGCTCGACAAGGACGTCAAGGCTGCCGTCAAGAATGGCGCAACCGCCGAGGCCGCTGCAACGATCGGTAAGCTGATCGCTGAGCGCGGTACCAAGGCCGGCGTTGCCGAAGTCGTTTTCGACCGTGGCGCTTACATCTATCATGGCCGTGTGAAGGCCCTTGCAGACGCTGCCCGTGAGGGCGGCCTGCAGTTCTAGGCACGGACAAGGAAAGAAACATTATGAGCAGAGACGTTCAAGAACGCGACAGCGAATTCGTCGATCGCCTGGTCCACATCAACCGCGTGGCCAAGGTGGTCAAGGGCGGCCGTCGCTTCGGTTTTGCAGCACTCGTCGTTGTCGGCGACCAGAAGGGCCGCGTTGGCTTTGGTCACGGCAAGGCCCGTGAAGTTCCAGAAGCGATCCGCAAGGCTACCGAAGCCGCAAAGCGCACCATGATCCGTGTGCCGCTGCGCGACGCCCGTACGCTGCACCACGACGTGCAGGGTCGCCATGGCGCCGGCAAGGTCATCCTGCGTGCAGCCGTTCCCGGTACCGGCATCATCGCCGGCGGTCCGATGCGCGCTGTGTTCGAAACGCTTGGCATCAACGATATCGTTGCCAAGTCGCAGGGCACTGCCAATCCGTACAACATGGTGCGGGCTACCTTCGATGCGCTGAAGCGCGTCGACAGCCCACGCTCGGTTGCTTCCCGCCGTGGCCTCAAGGTTTCGGAACTGCAGGCTCGCCGCGGCGAGACTGCGGTCGAAGCTTGATCACCGGTCAGGAGATAAATCATGGCTGAGCAGAAAACCCTTATCGTCAAGCAGATCGGTTCGCCGATCCGCCGTGACAAGGTGCAGCGCGCGACCCTCATCGGTCTCGGGCTCAACAAGATGAACAAAGAGCGCGAGCTGATCGATACGCCCGAAGTCCGTGGCATGATCAACAAGCTTCCGCACCTCGTCCGCGTTATCGGCGAGTAGGAGGAACGATCATGACTCGTTTGAACGAACTTCGCGACAATCCCGGTGCCAACAAGGTCCGTATCCGCGTCGGTCGCGGCATCGGTTCCGGCAAGGGCAAGACCGGTGGTCGTGGCGGCAAGGGCCAGACGGCACGCTCCGGCGTTGCCATCAACGGCTTCGAAGGCGGCCAGATGCCCCTTCACATGCGTATGCCAAAGCGTGGCTTCAATGCGCTCAATCCAGGTGACTGGAACGAGGTCCGCATCGACCGCCTGCAGGCCTATATCGACGCTGGCAAGCTCGACGCCAAGGGTGTGATCGACGCAGCAGCGCTGATCGCTGCCCGCGTGATCCGTCGTCCCAAGGACGGCGTGCGCTTGATCGGTTCGGCTGGTTTCACCTCCAAGAAGGTTTCCTTCAAGGTGGACTATGCGACCAAGGGCGCCCTGGCTGCCATCGAGGCTGCTGGTGGTCAGGTTGAGCTCATCCCGGCCAAGGCGCCGTGGAAGAAGACTCCTTACGCCGGCTAAGTCCGACGACATTGCGCATCCGGCCCTCATGGCCGGGTGCGCTTTTTTGGTTTGTTGCGTTAGGGGCGCAGATGCATACGCTCCCGAAGCGCTCCGAGCGCACCTGGCCTTGAAGCCATAGGGAGCGATACATGGCGTCCGCAGCCGAACAGCTGGCACGTAATCTGAATTTTTCGACCTTTTCCAAGGCGAAGGCTCTGCAGCAGCGCATCTGGTTCACACTGGGCGCGCTGCTCGTCTATCGTCTGGGCACGTTCATCCCGGTCCCCGGCATCGACCCCGATGCGTTCCGCGCGACTTTCGAGCAGAGCCAGCAGGGCATCATCGGCATGTTCAACATGTTCGCCGGCGGTGCCGTCGAGCGCATGGCGATCTTTGCCCTCAACCTGATCCCCTACATCACCGCGTCCATCGTGGTGCAGGTCATCTCCACCGCTTCTCCGCGCCTCGAGCAGATGAAGAAGGAAGGTGGCGAGGCTGGCCGTCGCAAGATGAACCAGTACACCCGCTACCTCGCCGTCGTGTTCTGCGCCATCCAGGCCTATGGCATTGCCGTGGGTCTCGAAGCCTCGCAGGGCGTGGTGCTGAACCCAGGCTGGTTCTTCCGCATCTCGACCGTCATCACCCTCGTGGGTGGCACGATGTTCCTGATGTGGCTGGGCGAGCAGATCACCTCGCGCGGTGTCGGCAACGGCATTTCGCTGATCATCTTCGCCGGTATCGTCGCCAACCTGCCGACTACGTTCGTGCAGACGCTCGAACTGGCCCGTACTGGCGCTATCCCGGCCATTGCAGGCTTCGCCATGCCCGTTCTGGCCCTCGTGGTCATCGCCGGCATCGTGTTCTTTGAACGCGCCCAGCGCCGCTTGCTGATCCAGTATCCAAAGCGCCAGGTCGGCAACAAGATGTTCCAGGGCGACAGCTCGCATCTGCCGCTCAAGCTGAATACCGCCGGTGTTATCCCGGTGATCTTCGGCTCTTCGCTGCTGCTGCTGCCGGCCACCATTGCGTCCTTTGCGGCGCAGGGGAATGCTCCGGCATGGCTGACGACGGTGACGGCTCTGCTGGGTCGTGGGCAGCCGCTCTATCTGGCTCTGTTTGCCTTCTTCATCATCTTCTTTGCCTTCTTTTACACGGCGATCGTGTTCAACCCGACCGAGACGGCCGATAACCTGAAGCGCTCCGGCGGCTTCATTCCGGGCATTCGTCCGGGTGAACGCACCGCCCAGCACATCGACTATGTGCTGACGCGTATCACGGTAATCGGTGCGATCTATCTGACGGTCGTTGCCCTGATCCCCGAAGTGCTGTTCAGCCAGCTGGCCATCAGCCAGTTCATCGGCGGCACGTCGTTGCTGATCATGGTGACAGTGACCCTGGATACGGTTAGCCAGATCCAGAGCCATCTGATCGCTCAGCAGTATGAGGGACTCGTCAAGAAGTCCCGTCTTGGGGGAGGCAAGCGTCGATGAGGTTGATTCTGCTCGGACCACCGGGTGCAGGGAAGGGGACCCAGGCCAAGATTCTGGTCGAGGCCTATGGCATCCCCCAGCTCTCGACCGGTGACATCCTGCGCTCCGCTATCCAGGATCGCACGCCCCTCGGCCTTGCGGCCAAGGAAGTGATGGATCGCGGTGACCTGGTCTCCAACGATATCGTCAATGGTATCGTCTCGGAGCGCCTCGATGCAGAGGACTGCAAGCCAGGCTTCATCCTCGACGGCTTTCCGCGTACCATCGGCCAGGCCGAAGCGCTGGACGGCATGCTGGAAGCCAAGGGCATCAAGCTCGACGCCGTGATCGAGATGACGGCCGATGCCGATACGCTGGTGTCCCGCGTCATCAACCGCGCCAAGGAAAGCAATCGTCCGGATGACAATCCGGAAGTGATCCGCAAGCGCCTCGATGTCTACAAGAACGACACGGCCCCGCTGGTGGATTACTACCGCAAGCATGGTCTGGTGAAGACGGTCGACGGCATGGCGCCGGTCGATCAGGTGACGACGGCCATCAAGGCCGCTATTGCACCCTAGGATTTTGGCGCTTGACTTCGCGGTTGACTCTGCGGAATCGAGACCTTAAAGAACCGCTTCAGTCTCAAGGTTATTGGGCTGGATTCGGTTCCTCATAAAAGTTGGGGGTCGAATTCCGGTCCCTTGTTGTTTACAGGCGCCAGCCGTGATGGTTCGCGCTGAATGAAGGAGAGCAGACGTGGCACGTATTGCTGGCGTCAATATCCCGACGAACAAGCGCGTAGTTATTGCGCTGCAGTATATCCACGGGATCGGCGACAAGTTCGCCGAGGATATCTGCACCAAGGTTGGCATTCCGGCCGAGCGTCGTGTGAACGAGCTCACCGATGCCGAAGTCATCCAGATCCGTGAAACCATCGACCGCGACTATGTCGTGGAGGGTGATCTCCGTCGTGGCGTGGCGATGAACATCAAGCGTCTGATGGACCTGGGCAACTATCGTGGCCTGCGTCATCGTCGTGGCCTTCCGGTCCGCGGCCAGCGCACCCACACCAACGCCCGTACACGCAAGGGTCCCGCCAAGGCAATCGCCGGCAAGAAGAAGTAAGAACCCATCTGGGGTTCTTCGATGTAGCTGCTGGGGCACTTTGCTAACGGCAGCGCTGATATCGTTTAGAGGAATACAATGGCTAAAGCTGAAGTCGCGCGCGTCAAGCGCAAGGAACGCAAGAACATCACTTCGGGCGTTGCCCATGTGAACGCTTCGTTCAACAACACCATGATCACCATTGCTGACATGCAGGGCAACACGATCTCGTGGTCCTCGTCGGGTGTCATGGGTTTCAAGGGCTCGCGCAAGTCGACCCCATATGCTGCCCAGGTTGCTGCTGAAGATGCTGCCAAGAAGGCGCAGGAACACGGCATGAAGACCCTTGAGGTCGAAGTGCGTGGTCCGGGTTCGGGTCGTGAGTCCGCTCTCCGCGCACTCCAGGCTGCCGGCTTCAACGTCACCTCGATCCGTGACGTGACCTCGATCCCGCACAATGGCTGCCGCCCGCGCAAGCGGCGCCGCGTCTAATCTAGACCGATTGAAGTGCTCCCGGCCGATTGAATGGGCCGGGAGTCTTATTGCGTTTGCGGCGGAGCGGCTCGGGCTGGAGCCGCGATTTTGAAAGGACATAACCGTGACGATCCAGAGGAACTGGCAAGAACTGATCAAGCCGACCAAGCTGGAGATTGTTTCGGGCAGCGACAACGCGCGCGTGGCCTCGGTAGTTGCCGAGCCGCTTGAGCGCGGTTACGGGCTTACCCTGGGTAACGCTCTTCGTCGCGTGCTGCTGTCGTCGCTTCAGGGCGCGGCAGTGACCGCTATCCAGATCGACGGCATTCTGCATGAATTCTCGTCGCTTCCAGGCGTGCGTGAAGACATCACCGACCTCGTTCTCAACGTGAAGGAAATCGCGTTGAAGATGGGCGGCGAAGGCCCGAAGCGTCTCAATCTTTCCAAGCAGGGCCCCGGCGCCGTGACGGCTGGCGACATTAAGGTCACCGGCGACATCGAAGTGCTGAACCCTGAATTAGTGATCTGCCATCTCGACGATGGCGCCGAGATCAACATCGAATTCACCGTCGATACCGGCAAGGGCTATGTCGCTGCCGACAAGAACCGTCCCGAAGACGCACCGATCGGCTATATCCCGGTCGACTCGCTGTTTTCGCCGGTTCGCCGCGTGAGCTACAAGGTCGATGCGACCCGTGCGGGCGAAAGCCTGGACAAGGACAAGCTGACCCTGCAGATCGAGACCAATGGCGCGGTGTCGCCGGAAGATGCCGTGGCCTATGCTGCTCGCATCCTCCAGGACCAGCTGTCGGTCTTTGTGAACTTCGAAGAGCCCAGCAAGGAAAAGGCACAGGATGCCGTTCCGGAACTGGCCTTCAACCCGGCTCTGCTCAAGAAGGTCGACGAACTCGAACTTTCGGTCCGCTCGGCCAATTGCCTGAAGAACGACAACATCGTCTACATCGGCGACCTGATTCAGAAGACGGAAGCCGAGATGCTGCGGACGCCGAACTTCGGCCGCAAGTCGCTCAATGAAATCAAGGAAGTCCTGGCACAGATGGGGCTTCATCTCGGGATGGACGTGGCCAATTGGCCGCCCGAGAATATCGATGACCTCGCTAAGCGCTACGAAGATCACTACTGATCTGGCGCCGCCAAAGACTTTTAGGAGATAACCCATGCGCCACGGTAATTCCGGCCGCAAGCTCAGCCGAACCGCCTCGCACCGCAAGGCAATGTTCGCCAATATGTCCGCCGCGCTGATCAAGCACGAGCAGATCGTTACCACGCTTCCCAAGGCCAAGGACCTGCGTCCAATCGTCGAGAAGCTGATCACCCTCGGCAAGCGCGGCGACCTGCACGCTCGCCGCCAGGCGATCGCCCAGATCCGTGACGAAGGCCAGGTTGCCAAGCTCTTTGCCGTGCTTGGCCCGCGCTACAAGGAACGTCAGGGCGGCTATATCCGCATCATGAAGGCCGGCTTCCGCTACGGCGACAATGCCCCGATGGCCGTCATCGAATTCGTTGACCGCGACGTCAACGCCAAGGGCCAAGACTCCGGTCCGGTCCAGGTGCGCGACGACGAGTACGAAGCCGCATAAGCTTCGCGTTCAGCGCAGAATTTTTGAAACGGCCCCGGTTCACTCCAGGGCCGTTTTGTTTTGTCGGGATGGTGGTCGTAAGTTGGTGACGTCGCCTGAGGCATGGGTGTGATGTCATTGGTGGACAAGCAGGGAGGCTCGAGATGGCCGTAAAGCGCATGGACAATGTCGGCATCGCGGTCGAAGACCTCGACGCAACCGTGGATTTCTTTCTTGAGCTAGGCCTGACGCTCGAAGGCCGCGCCATGATCGAGGGCGACTGGTCCGGCCGGGTCACCGGCCTGCATGGTCAGCGCGTGGAGATCGCCATGATGGTCACGCCCGACGGGCACAGTCGGCTCGAACTATCGCGTTTCCTCAAGCCGGAGGTGATCGAGGATCACCGCAGGGCGCCGGTCAATGCCTTGGGCTATCTCCGCGTTATGTTCGCTGTCGACGACCTCGACGAGCTGCTGGAGCGGCTCTATGCCCGTGGCGCGACGCTGGTGGACGAGGTGGTGCGGTACCAGGACAGTTACAAGCTCTGCTATATCCGCGGACCTGAGGGGATACTCATCGGTCTGGCGCAGGAGCTAGGCTGAGCTTCAGGCCCGTCGTTCCAGACCCCAGGCATCATAGAGCGCCTGCAGTTCTTCCAGCGAGTTGCAGACCACCAGCGGCAGGCCGGATTGCGCCGCCATGCGACGATATTTGCTGGAATCGCGGGTCTTCCAGATCCAGGCCACCATCTCCCATTTGACGCTGTCCCGGCCGCCCGCCACGCTGCCGATGCGGTCGTGCTCGAACAGGGTGCGGCGGAAGTAGCGGACATAACGCCGAAGGAAATGGTCATCGATCACCACGATGCCGGTCGCCCGCGCGTAGCGCTGCGGCATGATCACCGTGTAATTGCCGTCCATCACCCACTCGTCTTCGAGGATGGCGGCGTCGTGCAGCGCGTGGAATTCCGCTTCTGGACGCGGCTGCCAGTCGGTATCGGGCAGGTGGCTAAACTGATCGATATGGACCGGCTTGATGCCGAGCTTGCGGCCGATCGCATCGGCCAGGGTCGACTTGCCCGATGTGGTCGGGCCATTGATCATGATGCGGCGGCCGAAAGCGGCCAGAGGCGGGATGGGATGCATTTTCAGTTCCGATATGTGGGTTGGATCGGGGTGGAAAAGGCTGGAGACAAAAATCCCCGCCGGAGCGGGGATTTCAGATGCGCAACGTCGGGCTGACTTATTCCGGCTGCTGGTCCTTGCCGGTATAGGCTTCGTCGACCCAGAACTGGTCGCGGCGGTCGAAGCCGTTGAACGGGGTCAGGGTGGCCTGGGTATAGGCGCCCATCAGGCCGAATTCGATCCAGTCGTCTTCGTCGATATCGGCCGGCAGGGTGAACACCTGCGGCAGCACGTCATAGCTGTCGCAGGTCGGGCCCCACATGGTGAATTCGCTGAACTCCTGGTCATTGTCATGCAGGCGCGGACCGCGCCAGACGCGCACCGGCGGGGTGAAGTGCATGAACTTGACTTCGTTGAGTGCACCATAGGCGCCGTCATTGACATAGACCGACTGGCCGCCGCGCTGGTGCTTCACACGCAGCAGCAGCGAGGTCGACGAGGTCACCAGCGCGCGGCCGGGCTCGATGATCAGCTCGGGACGGTTCTTGTCGCCGAAATGGTCGGACACGGCCGTGGAAATGGTTTCGAAGAAATAGTCCATCGGCGGCGCTTCGCTGGTCGGGTAAGGGGCCGGATAGCCGCCGCCGATATTGAGGCGCTTGAGCTCGATGCCACTCTCTTCGACGATACGGGCTGCTGCTGCGATATGGCGCTCGTAGGCATAGGCGTCTTCGCACTGGCTGCCGACGTGGAAGCAGAGGCTGGGCGTATAGCCCATGGTCTCGACGGCGGTGACGATTTCGGCCGCGCCCTGTTCCATGACGCCGAACTTGATGCCGAAGTCATAAGACTTCAGCGCCTTGCCGGCCTTGAAGCGGGTGGTAACTTCCACATCCTTGCTGGGTGATACGACGGCGGCGAGCTGGTCGAGCTGCTGGGGATGGTCAATGGTGAAGGAGCGAACGCCGAACTCTTCATAAGCGCGGGCGATCTCGCGTTTGTTCTTGATCGGATTGTTGTAATGCATCACAGCGCCCGGGGCATGGTCGCGCACCAGTTCCATTTCGGTATTGGAGGCCACGTCGAAAGCCTTGAGGCCTTCGCGATGCAGCTGAGCGATCACATGCGGGGAGGGGTTGCACTTCACCGCGTAAGTCAGCAGGCCGTCAAACCCCTTCTTGAACACCTTTGTGGCCTTGTGAAGCTCACGTTCGGAGAACAGGAAAGCCGGAAAATCCGGCGCTTCGGCCGCGATCAGGGCGGAGGTGTTCGGGTAAACGTGCTTCGGCTCGGTGGTCATTGACGACTGGCCTTTCGGGGCTGGGAAAGTCTGGAAAAGAAGCGCTGCATATAGGGCCATGGTGACCCCGGCGCAAACGTTTATTTGGATGCAAAATGCGACGGTCCGATGACGGCAAACCGCGGTGAAAAAGCCTTGGCTTGCCTCGGTTAATTCATGGTCGCCAGCATGGGTTCCATCGCCTGGCTGATGCGCCGTCGACAACGTCTGCGTTATCCTACCGAACGGTAATGAAGCTGCCATTTTCGCGCCAGAATCCGGGCGCTTGCCTCTGCCCGCATTGCACTGGAGTTTTCAGCATGACCCTGCGCCCGTTGCTGCTTGCCGGAGCCGCCATTACCGTCCTCGCCATTGGCGGCACGCTGGCCTTTGCGCCCTGGAATGCGCCCAGCGTGGCCCAGGCGCAGATTGCGGCGCCGCCGCCGGCCAGCGAGGCGCGGCAGGTTCCAACGAGCGACACCCAGGTCAAGCTGAGCTTTGCGCCGGTCGTCAAATCCGTCGCGCCCTCGGTAGTCAATGTCTATGCCACCCGCATCGAGCAGCAGAGCCAGTCACCCTTTGCCAGCGATCCGTTCTTTTCGCGCTTTTTTGGCGACGGCCAGTTCCAGCGACGCCCGCGCGAATCCCGCGCGCTGGGCTCTGGCGTCATCGTTGATGCCGGCGGGGTGATCCTCACCAACCGCCACGTCATCGAAGGCGCCACCGATGTGCGCATCGCCCTCAGCGACGGCCGTGAATTCGCCGTCGACGTGGTCATCGAGGATGCTCAAACAGACCTCGCCGTGCTGCGCGTGCGCGATCCGGCCGGTACCACATTCCCGGCCATCACCTTTGCCGACAGCGACGCCCTTCTGGTCGGCGATCTGGTACTGGCCATTGGCAATCCCTTTGGCGTCGGCCAGACTGTCACCAGCGGGATCGTTTCGGCGCTGGCGCGCACCGGCGTCGAAAGCTCGGACTATGAATTCTTCATCCAGACCGATGCGGCGATCAATCCCGGCAATTCGGGTGGCGCGCTGGTCGATCTCGACGGGCATCTGGTTGGCATCAATACCGCGATCTTTTCGCAGAGTGGCGGCTCGGTCGGCATCGGCTTTGCCATTCCCGCTAATATGGCGCGCCTCGTCGCCGAAGCCGGCGTAACGGGCACGGCCATCGTCCGCCCGTGGTTTGGTGCCAAGCTGCAGCCGGTCACCTCCGATATTGCCGCCAGCCTCGGCATGGCGGCGCCGCATGGTGCGCTGATCGCCGAAGTGGCGCCCGGCGGCCCGGCTGAAAAGGCCGGCTTTGCTGCCGGCGATGTTATCCTCTCGGTCGATGGGCTCGCCATCGATGACCCCAGCGCTTTCAACTTCCGCCTCGCCACCAAGCCGATCGGCCAGGCGACGGCGCTGGAGCGGCTGCGCGGCAATGCGACGGACACAGTCCGGTTCACCATTGAACCGGCGCCCACGGCCGGCGCAGACATGCTGGCGACCATTGCCGGCAGCTCCCGATTCGCCGGCACCAGCGTGCGCCAGCTCGATCCGGCGCTGGCCGAGGCCAAGGGGCTGCCCTATGACGCCAAGGGTGTCATCGTCACCGCGCTCGAGCCCGGCTCGGCGGCGGCGCAGATGGGGCTGCACATCGACGATGTGATCCTCTCGCTCAATGACGTGGCCATGGATACGGCGCGGGTCTTCTCCGATACCGCCAGCCAGCGGGCCCGCACCTGGCAGATCATCCTGCAGCGCGACGGGCGGGTGACGCGGAGCATCGTCAGCGGATAGGGCGCTTGACTTAACCCCGTTGGACCGGCAAGTCAGCGCATTATTGGGAGAGCGTTCTGATGTTTAGCCTTACTGCCAAGTCCCTGCTTGCTGCTGCTTTGGTCACCGGTCTGGCCCTGGCCAATCCCGTTGCGGCGCAGGATTTTCCGCCTGCCAAGCTTTCGCTGGTCGCCGCCAATGGCGATGCGCTCGACTATACGGTCAGCGACGCCTCGATCTACCTGTCGACCACGGCCGCCTATGAAGGCACGCCGGCCGCGACCGAGCTGACGCTGTCGCTCTCGACCATTGCGCCGATGAATGCCGAGCTCCTCGGCTGGGCCTCGCAGGCCGACGGCAAGAGCAAGACGGACTATGGTCTGGTGCTCGTCACCACCACGACCGATGCCGACGGCACCGATCGCGAAGTGCGCTACGAAATCTCCGGCGCCACGGTCAATTCGATCTCAACCTCGGTCTCCACCTATGCCACGCAGACCGTCTCGCTGTCGCTGACTGGCGGCAAGTTGGTCCTTGATGGCGTCGCGATGAACTGAAGCTCTGGCGGGAGAGCATGCCTCTCCCGCCTTTCAGCTTTTGGCCCGCGGCGTAATCCGCTAAAACCCCTTCATGTCAGATCTCTTCGCTGCCGATCCCGCCGAAACCGACCGCGCCCGGCCGCTTGCCGATCAATTGCGCCCGCGCAGCCTCGACGAGGTAATCGGCCAGACGCATCTGCTCGGCCCCGATGGCACGCTGCGCCGCATGATCGCCTCGGGCCGGCTCGGTTCGCTGATCCTCTGGGGACCGCCCGGCACCGGCAAGACCACCGTCGCGCGGCTGCTGGCTGATCAGATCGACTATACATTCGTGCAGATTTCGGCGGTGTTTTCCGGCGTGGCCGATCTCAAGAAGGTCTTCGAACAGGCCCGTTTCCAGCGCCTCTCCGGCCACAAGACTCTGCTGTTTGTCGATGAAATCCACCGCTTCAACCGCGCCCAGCAGGATGGCTTTCTGCCGGTGATGGAAGACGGCACAGTTGTGCTGGTCGGTGCTACCACCGAAAATCCGAGCTTCGAGCTTAACGCGGCTCTCTTATCGCGCAGCCAGGTGCTGCGTTTCGAGTCGCTCGGTCTCGACGATCTGGAAAAGCTGGTGCAGCGCGCCGAGGAACTGACCGGCGCCGCCCTGCCGCTCGAGCCGGAGGCCCGTAGCACGCTGTTGACGCTTGCCGATGGCGATGGGCGGGCGCTGCTGGGGCTGGTGGAAGAAGTGCTGGCCTCGGCCAAGCCGGGCGAGACGCTCGACGCCGCCACCATGCTCACCGTCATCCAGCGCCGCGCGCCGATCTATGACAAGGCGCAGGACGGCCACTACAATCTGATTTCGGCCCTGCACAAGACCATCCGCGGTTCCGATCCCGATGCGGCTCTCTACTATTTCGCCCGCATGCTGGTGGCCGGGGAAGATCCGCTGTTTCTCGCCCGCCGGCTGATCCGCATGGCTTCGGAAGATATCGGTGAGGCTGATCCGCAGGCGTTGCCTTTGGCCGTCGCTGCCCGAGATGCCTATCAGATGCTCGGCTCGCCGGAGGGCGAGCTGGCGCTGGCCCAGGTCGTGGTTCACCTCGCGTTGGCGCCCAAGAGCAACGCCGTCTACACCGCCTTCAAGTCCGCCATGGTACTGGCCAAGGAGACCGGCTCGCCCGCGCCGCCCATGGTCATTCTCAACGCGCCGACCAAGCTGATGAAAAACTCGGGCTATGGGGACGGATACATCTACGACCACGACACGCCCGAGGCCTTTTCGGGCCAGGAATATTTCCCGGAAAAGCTCGGCCGGCAGAAATTCTACGAGCCCGTCGAGCGCGGCTTCGAGCGCGATCTGCGCAAGCGCATCGAATATTTCGAGCGGCTAAGGGCCAGCAAGAAGGGCGAGGCCGACTAGTTCCGTACCCATTCCACCGATTTGCACAGAATAAACACGCAGCCTTCGGTCACCAGCCGATTACCGTTCAGCCGCATCTTGCCGGAATAGGTCTTGCCGTCTTCCGGGTTGAAGGCCTTGCCGGTCCATTCATTCTCGCCAGACGGTTTCATGTCGAAATACACCTGCTGGCCGACCCGCGCCGGGCCATTGGCGTCGCGGAGCCAGGTGATAGTGCCGCACAGCGCATTGCCGCAGGGCGCAAAGGCGATGCGCGAGGCGCCGGAGTCGCGGCCCCATTCTCCACCGATATCCTGCGCCATGGCGGGCAGGGCAAAGCTTGCAAGGGTCAGCGTGGCGGCAAGAACAAGGCGTTTCATAAGTCCCCTCCCGGACGGTGTTGGGGAGATTTGAAGCCTGTTCGTGGGGCCTGTCAAATCCGGCAATTGAGGCTGGAAGTGGTGTTGCAACGGGCCTAGAAGGAGGCATGCATCCTTTCCTTCTCGTCGGCCTCGGTGGCGCCCTTGGTTCCATGGCCCGCTATGGCACCAGTCTGATGGTCGCCCGGTTCTGGCCCACGAGCTTTCCGCTCGGCACGCTGCTGATCAATATCATTGGCTCCGCCGCCATGGGCCTGTTCATCGGCTTGATGGCCCGCTTCCTGCCGACCTGGCAGGAGGACGCACGCCTCTTTGTGGCCGTTGGGATTCTCGGCGGTTTCACTACCTTTTCCGCCTTTTCGCTCGACACGATCGTGCTGATCGAGCGCGGCGAATGGCTCTTGGCTGGCACTTATGTGCTGTTGTCGGTTGTGCTCTGCCTCATTGGGCTTTATCTCGGGCTTTTGGTGACCCGAGGCGTGGCATGAGTGGCGTTCAACAGCGGCTGGTAAACGACGACGAAGACGGCATGCGTCTCGATCGCTGGTTCGCCACGCATTTCCCCCAATTGGGCTTTGGCCGGCTGCAGAAGCTGATCCGCAATGGCGAGGTCAAGGTCGACAAGGCCAAGGTCACGACCAATACGCGACTGGTGCCCGGCCAGACCGTGCGCATCCCGCCGATCGATGATCCGGATACCGTCAAGCCGGTCAAGCTCAACGATGCCGATGCCAATTTCCTCAAGGACCTGATCCTTTATGAGGACGATGACATTTATGTCTTCAACAAGCCGCATGGCCTCGCCGTGCAGGGCGGCAGCGGCCAGAGCCGCCATCTCGACGGCATGCTGAAAAGCCTGCCCAACAAGAAGGGCGAGCCGCCGCGCCTCGTGCATCGTCTCGACCGCGATACCTCGGGTTGCCTTGTCGTCGCCAAGACCAAGCAGGCGGCCAGCCATTTCGGTAATGTGTTCCGCTCGCGCTCGGCACGGAAGATCTATTGGGCCATCGTCGCCGGCAATCCGCATCCGCAGCAGGGCGAAATCTCCTGCTTCCTCGCCCGCCAGAGCACAGACGATGGCGAGCAGATGGTTGTGGTGCGCAATGGCGCCCCCAATGCCCAGCATTCGCTGAGCTATTATTCCACCACCGATACCGCCAGCCGGCGCTTTGCCTGGGTGACGCTGAAGCCGGTCACCGGCCGCACCCATCAGCTGCGCGTGCATATGGCTCAGCTCGGCACGCCGATTATCGGTGACCCCCGCTATTTCAACATCGAGAATTGGCAGGGCGCGCCGGGCCTTTCCGAAGGCCTGCATCTGCATGCCCGCCGCATTGCCATTCCGCTGCGCAATGGCAAGCGCCTCGACATTTCGGCACCGCTGCCGCCGCATATGCGGGCGAGCTTTGAGACGCTGGGCTTTGATCCCGACCGCTATGATGTCAGCGGCGATCCGGAGGATGGCGTTTGAAACTCGTCATTTTCGATATGGACGGCACGCTGATCGACACTCAGGCGTTGATCTCCGAGCATATGGCGACGACCCTGGCCGGGGCAGGGCTCACCCCGCCGACGCCGGCCCAGTCGCGCCGCGTTATCGGCCTGTCGCTGCCCAATGCCATGGCGCGGCTGGCTCACACCGATGATCCGGTGCTGATCGACACGCTGGTCAATGACTACAAGGCGCATTACCGCGCCTCCGTTGTCACCAATGGTGACCGCGAGGGCCTGTATCCCGGCGCGCTGGAGGCATTGAACGCCTTACGGGCACTGGACGACGTCGTGCTCGGTATCGCCACCGGCAAGGGTCTCAACGGCGTGCATCGCATCCTGGCAATTCATGACCTGACCGACCACTTCGTCACCCTGCAGACGCCCGACCACAATCCCTCCAAGCCCCATCCCGGCATGCTCGAAACCGCCATGCGCGAGACCGGCGCGACCCCGGAGCAGACGGTGATGATCGGCGACACCACCTTCGATATCGAAATGGGCGTTGCCGCCAAGACCCGCACCATTGGCGTCACCTGGGGCTATCACGAGCCGCGCGAGCTGATCGCCGTCGGCGCTGACACCATGATCGACCGCTATGACCAATTGGTCCCGGCGATCGCCAAACTCCTGGACTAAGCCCATGCGCGACCAGCTCGACGAAATCCAGAAACACCTCAACGACGGTTATGGCCGGGCGCAGGAGCTCGACAAGGTCGAACTGCCCAAGCGGTTCTACAAAGACGTAGCCGCCGGTCCGGTCGATGGCGGTTTTGTCGTGACGCTCGATGGCCGCCAGACCAAGACGCCGGGCCACAAGCATCCGATCGTTGTCCCGGTCGCGGCCATTGCCACGGCCATTGCCGAGGAATGGTCGGCGCAGGGCGAGTTCATCGACGCCACCACCATGCCCATGGTGCGGCTGGTCAATTCGGCGATCGAGAGCGGCGAAGCCATGGTACCGGCCTTCCGTGAGGAAGTGCTGAAATTTGCTGCCGGCGACCTGCTGCTCTATCGCGCCGATAGCCCGCAGGAACTGGTCGCCCGGCAGGACAAGGCCTGGGATCACGCGCTGACCACGCTGGCCCGCCACTTCGGCATCAGCTTCCAGCCGACCATGGGCATCATCCACCAGCCCCAGCCCAAGGCGACGCTCGATCGTCTGGCCGAGTCGCTGGGCAATGAGAACCTGCTCACCCTCACGGCGCTGGTCTCGATCACCGGCCTGACCGGGTCGGGCCTTCTGGCCATTGGCCTGCTGCATGAGCTGTTCTCAGCCGATGAGGTCTGGACCGCGGCGCATGTCGATGAGGATTACCAGATCACCCATTGGGGCCAGGACGAGGAAGCCGAGATTCGCCGGGCCCGGCGCCGCGTGGAATTTGATACCGCCGTTGCGGTTGTGGACGCGCTGCGTCCCTAATTCGCGGAATGCACCCGTCTGGTGAGCCATTGGTTCACCGATGGTGAAATTTCTGCGAGGGGATTCAAGACGAATTCACGCTCATGGGCATAAGGGTGCGGCAGGGTCAGGCGCGGGGATATCATCTCGATCTGGTCATAGGCCAAGATGTCGATATCGATCAGCCTTGGCCCCCAGACCTCCTTGCGCACGCGGCCCATGGCGAGCTCGATGGCCTGCAGAACATCGAGCAATTCCAGCGGCTTGAGACTGGTCTCCACCTCGATCGCCATATTGGCGAAGTCCGGCTGATCCGTTTTGCCCCAAGCCTTGGTGATAATCACCGAGGAGCGTTTTGTGATGTGGACATGCTCTTCCGCATCGATCCGGCGCAAGGCCTCGGCCAGTTGCGCCGGCGGATCGCCGATATTGGCGCCCAAGCTAAGCCAAGCCTTTGAGGTCACGAGATTTTCCGCTGCCGATGCAGCTCGATCGCCGCCTCGCCGCGCACCATGGCAATCGGCGCCTCGGGCTTGCGGACGCGGATGATGATCCAGTTCACGTCCTGGAAGGCATTGAAAATCGCATCGACGATATTTTGTGCAACGGCCTCAATGAGATGCATGCGCTTGCCCTCGAAGGCCTGCTTCACCACGTCATAGATATCAGCATAGGAAACCGTCTTGCCGATGCTGTCGGTGAGGGCCGGGGCGGAGAGGTCGACGCCGCATTCGAGGTCGATAAAGAATCGCTGGCCGAGCGCCTTCTCTTCTTTCATCAGCCCATGATAGCCATAAAAGCCCAGGTCTTTCAGGATGATACGGTCGCCCGTGAACGCCTGCGTCATGTGCTACCCCAGTTCCGTCGGCGGACCATACAGCGTCGCCTGTGCCACGCGAAGGGCATCGCGATTGGCGCGGACGTCATGCACCCGAAAGATATGCCCGCCATTGAGATAGCCGATGACATTGGCGGCAATCGTGCCCGCCAGGCGCTCCTCGGGCTCGTTGCCGAGCAGTTTTCCGATCATGGATTTGCGCGAGCAACCAACAAGCAAAGGCAGTTTTTGCTGCCATCTTTCGTGTTGAATGCCGCCGATTTGCTGCAGGATTGCATAGTTTTCGCTGAGTGTTTTGCCGAAACCAAAGCCCGGATCGAGAATGAGCCGGTCGCGACTTATCCCCGCCTGCTCGGCGCGTGCGATACTGCGCTCGAAATAGCGGCGCATGTCATCGAGGAGCGGAAAAAATTTATCGCGGTCTTTTTGCCAATGCATGACGATGACCGGCACCTGGTGCAGGGCGGCGACGTCGGCCATTTCGTCCGCGCCCTGCAGGCCGTGCACGTCGTTGATGATCGCGGCGCCGGCCTGGATGGCCTGATCGGCGACGAGCGGCTTGTAGGTGTCGATGGAGAGGGGCGTGGTGATGCCGGCGGCGACCAGCGCCTGGATAACCGGCATGACGCGGTCGAGTTCTTCCTGCACGCCCACCGGCTGCGAGCCGGGGCGGGTGCTTTCGCCACCGATATCGATGATGTCGGCCCCTTCGGCGATCATCTGGTGGGCATGCGCCATGGCGGCATCGACACGATCGTGCTGGCCGCCGTCGGAGAAGCTGTCGGGGGTGACGTTGAGAATACCCATGACGCAAGGCACTGGCCCCAGGATCAGGGGCGGGCGGCTGGGCAGGGGGATGGCGTGGGTCGAGTGCATGGCTGAGGTCTACTGCGAAAAGGCCGCCCTGTATTCCCTTGGCGTGGTGCTTTTGAGGGATTTGAACTGGCGGTTGAAATTGGCGAGGGAGTCATAGCCGACTTCGCCGGCGATCTGGCCGATCGGCATGTTGCCCGAGGAGAGCAGGGCGCAGGCGCGGCCGATGCGCAGGCGGATCAGGTATTGGCTGACGCTCTGGCGGGTGTGGCGCAGGAAAGTGCGGTGCAGGCCCGAGGTCGAGAGGGCGGCGATATCGGCGAGTTGAGTCATGCTAATGGGTTGGGCGAAATTGCTGTGAATATGGTTGAGGACGCGATCAATGCGACCGCGATCGGTGGCGGCGGGCGCCAATTCGGGCGCGGTGGCCGAAAGCGGGGTGGCATCGCGGTCTTTTGCGAGGGTATGCAGCACGGAGACCAGTCCAAGAAAGCGCTCCACCGGGGGTTGGGTGAAGAGCTGTTCGACGGCCGGACGGATGGCGCTGGCGGCAGCGTCGGAGAATTTGAGGCCATTGGCGGCGCGAGCCAGCATGGCGCCCACCGGCCGCAGCTCGGCATTGGCGGTGAGCCGTTCGGCCCATTCGGGCAGGAACCACATGACCAGCGCCCGATGCGGCTGGCCGGCGTCGGGCCGGTCGAGCGAATGCCAGGTATGGGGCAGGTAGGGGCCGATCAGCACGAGGTCGCCCGGCTCGTAGCGGCCGATGTGGTCGCCGATGAAGCGCTGGCCGGAGGAATTGAGCGTCAGGGTCAGCTCGAACTCGGGATGGTGGTGCCACTGGAAGGGAATACTGTCATCGAGCCGCCGGTTGAGGGTCGCCCAGGAGGCGTCCTCATCGGTGGTGAGATGTTCGAGATAGGACTTCATGTGGCGTCGCTCACTCGTTCTGCGCCAGAATAGTATCAATACTTGCCAGCCTTGGGCAAGAAGCCACGCGCAAGGCACCCTAGGCTCAATCCCATCAGCAAGCCCCAGCGGGGACCACAATGGGAGAGAGACATGCAGCCAGCCACGAAACGCGACAGCCATCCAACCACGCAGGTGGTGACCACGCAGCTCAAGGATATCGTCAAGAAGCTGCCCCTGCGGGTGCTGAGCCCGGCAGACTGGGAGCACTGGGTGACCAAGGGCTATGTGATTGTGCGCGGTGCGGTGCCGCAGGAAAATGTCGAGCGGCTCAAGGCTTTGCTCTGGGAATTTGATGAAAAGAATCCGGCAGATCCAAGCACCTGGTATGCGCCGCAGCGCCGCGACCACAAGATGAAGGAGCTCAACGGCACCGGCATGGTGGAAATCTACAACCACCAGCTGTTGTGGGACAACCGCATGGAACAGCGGGTCTACGACGCCTTCGTCGATATCTGGGACATCGAGGAACTCTGGACCAGCATCGACCGGGCCAATCTCAATGTGCCCAAGAAGGTGCAGGGCAATCCCAATGGCTTCATCCACTGGGACAGCGATACCTCGCTCGATCCGCTGCCGATCGGCGTGCAGGGCGTCTTGAGCCTCGTCAAGCAGGATGGCGATGTAGGCGGCTTTCAGTGCATTCCCGAGCTGTTCTATGATTTCGACAACTGGGTGAAGACCCAGCCAGCCGACCGCGACCCGATGCATCCCGATACGACGGGCCTCAAGATCACCAATATCGAGATGGAGCCGGGCGATCTGATGATCTTCAACACCCTGCTGGCCCATGGCGTGCGGCCCAACCACTCCAAGGACCGGGTGCGCATGGCGCAATATATTTCGATGTATCCGGCCGACGAGGGCAATGTGGCGGAACGCACAGAACGGGTGCGGCTATGGCGCGAGCTCGACCACCCGCAGCGCGATGCCTTTCCGGGCGATCCGCGTGAATGGGAGAAGAAAAATTCCGAGACGGCCAAGCTGACCGAGCTGGGCGAGAAGCTGCTGGGGCTGAAGAGCTGGCATTAATCAACGGCGGTTGGCGCAATCAGCGCCAGCCGCCCTTGGCTTCCAGTGTGGATTTGAGAATCAGGGTCAGCACCGCCATCAGCGCCAGAGTCGATGCCGCGGCAAACGAGCCGGTGACGTTGAAATCATTGAACAATTGGCTGATCTGCAGCGGCAGGGTGTTGGTCTGGCCGCGGATCGAGCCGGAGACCACTGAAACTGCGCCGAATTCGCCCATGACGCGGGCATTGGTGAGGATGGCGCCGTAGAGAATCGCCCAGCGGATATTGGGCAGGGTGACGAACCAGAACATCTGCCAGCCATTGGCGCCGAGCGAAAGCGCCGCTTCCTCATCCTCGGTGCCCTGCTGCTGCATCAGCGGAATCAGCTCGCGCGCCACGAAGGGGGCAGTGACGAAAAGGCTGACGAGGATGATGGCGGTGACGGTGAACATCAGCTGGATGCCGGCGCCTTGCAGGGCCGGGCCCAGCAGTCCCTGGCCGCCATAGAGGAAGAGATAGACCGTGCCGGCGACGATGGGGCTGACGGCGGCGGGCAGTTCGATCAGGGTGATGAGCACCTGCCGGCCGGGGAAGCGGAAGCGGGTGACCAGCCAGGCGATGCAGACGCCGATGACGATGTTGATCGGGACCACGATGATGGCGGTGAAGATGGTGAGGCCGATTGCGTGCAGCGTCGCGGGTTCGGCGATATTGGCGAGATAGACGCCCAGGCCTTCACGCAGGGCAAAGGCGAAGATCACCGCCAGCGGGACCACCAGCAGAGCACCGGCAAAGACGAAGGCCAGGGTGATGAAAATCATTTCGGCGGTGCTGCGGGTCGCTCTGGTCATCACCGGCTCCGATCCGCGTAGCGCACCTGCCAGGATTGCAGGGCATTGGTGAGGAGGAGGGTGACGAAGGCGGCAAGCAACAGGACGAAGGCCAAAGCGGCGGCGCCTTCGTAATTGTATTCGTCGATACGGATGAAGATCAGCAGCGAGACGATTTCGGTGAGGCCCGGCAGGTTGCCGGCAATGAAGACCACGGCGCCAAATTCCCCGAGCGAGCGGGCAAAGGAGAGCACGCAGCCGGCCATGAAGGCGGGCAGGATGGTAGGCCAGATGACGCGGGCAAAAATCTGCCAGCGCGTGGCGCCCAAGGTTTGCGCGGCCTCCTCAAGATCGACCTGGATTTCTTCCAGCACCGGCTGCACGGCACGGACCACGAAGGGGATCGAGGTGAAGGTCATGGCGATGATGATGCCGAGCTGGGTGTAGTTGACCTTGAAGCCATTGGGCTCGAGAAACTGGCCATACCAGCCGGTTGGCGCGAACAAGGTCACCAGCACCAGGCCGGCGACGGCGGTGGGCAGGGCGAAGGGCAGGTCGACCAGGGCATCAAGAATGCGCTTGCCGGGGAAGCTGTAGCGGGTGAGCACCCAGGCCAGCAACAGGCCGAGGGCGCCGTTGAAGATCGTGGCGATGAAAGCCGAGCTGAAGGTGATGCGATAGGCGGCTAGCGAACGGTTGGAGGCGACAATGCGCCAGAATTCCTCGAAGCCCATGCCGCCGACTTTCAGCAGCATGGCCAGCAACGGCAGCACGATAATGATGGTCAGATAGAGCATGGAGACGCCCAGCGTCAGCCCGAAGCCGGGCAGCAGATGCTTGGAACGTTTCGATGCCATGGTTTCTCACGCAAATGGGCGGGCTTGGGGCCCGCCGGTATTGGTTCAGATGTCGCTACTCACACGATGTCATCCCGGCCTTGAGCCGGGATCCATGTCGAGATTGTGCCACTGCCGCAAGGTGGTTCGATCTGGCGGCGTGCGGTGAGATCTCAGGATGGGCCCCGGCTCAAGGCCGGGGTGACATCGCGTTTGTGGAGCCTTTTTGGGACGCGTTGTAGCGCCTTATTGGTTCACGAACACCTTGTCGAGCAGGCCGCCGTCGGCGAAGTGCTCGGCGGAGACCTTGTCCCAGCCGCCGTAGGCTTCGTCGACGGTGACGAGGCGGATTTCCGGGAAATCTGCGGCGTGGGCGGCGAGGACCGCATCATCGCTGGGGCGGTGGAAGTTGGCGGCGGCGACTTCCTGGCCTTCAGGGGTGAAGAGGAAATCGAGATAGGCCTTGGCGATGTCGCGGCTGCCGCGGGCGTCGACGACCTTGTCGACAAGGGCGACCGGGAATTCGGACAGGAAGCTGACCGAGGGGACGACCGAGTCATACTTGTCGGCGCCAAGCTGCTTGCGCACGCCCAGCACTTCAGCCTCGAAAGTCACCAGCACGTCGCCGAGCTGGCGCTCGGTGAAGGCGGTGGTAGCGGCGCGGCCGCCGGTCTCGAACACCGGGACATTGGCGAACAGCTTGGTGAGGAATTCTTCCACCTTGGCTTCGTCGCCGGCATATTCCTCGGTCGCCCAGGCGCGGGCGGCCAGATAGGTGTAGCGGCCGTTGCCGGAGGTCTTGGGGTTCGGGAAGATCACCTGCACGCCTTCGGCGGCGAGATCACCCCAATCGGCAATGCCCTTGGGATTGCCGGCGCGGACGAGGAAAGAGGGGAAGGAATAGAAGGGCGCGGCATTGTTGGGGAATTCTGAGGCCCAGTCGTCGGAGACGAAGCCGCCTTCCACCAGTTTGTCGATATCGGTGACCTGATTGAAGGTCACGACGTCGGCAGCGAGGCCTTCCAGCACGGCGCGGGCCTGAGCCGAGGAGCCGGCATGCGACTGGTTGATCGTGGTGGTGGCGCCGGAAGCGGCAAAGGCGGCGTTCTCGGCCTCGAACAGCTCGCGGGCGATGTCATAGGAGGCGTTGAGGATGTCGGTCGGCTGGGCAAAGACCGGGCTGGTACCGAGGGCGATGGCCGCAACGGCGGTGGCGAGAAGCTTGTTCATGTGACGCTGGTGTCCGGGACAGGATGACGTTGGCGTCGAGATGGGGGGAGGATTGGCGCGAGGTCCAGCGGTAAAGCGCTGTTTGGGAAGGGTAATTTACCAGCGGGCAGGGTGGGGCAATCAGGTTGCGCGGGAAGGGTGCGGGGCGGGATTTTGTTTCCCCATACTCGGTGTCATCCCGGCCTTGAGCCGGGATCCATCTCGAGATAGTGCCGCGGCCGCAAGGTGGTTCGAACGATCGACCTGGCGGCGGGTCCGCCATCTCAGGATGGGCCCCGGCTCAAGGCCGGGGTGACACCGTGGGCGTGGATCGGGCCGTGCAAACGCCGAGCATCCCGCGAAAAGCAAAAGGCACCGCTGGTGCGGCGCCTTTGCAGATTGAGTCCGGCAATGGCCATAAGCCATTGAAATGGAATCTAGTTCAGCGCCTTCACCGGCGTGGCGAACAGGTCGTATTCGTCGCTGTCGGTGACCAGCACGTCGATCATGTCGCCGGGCTTGATGCCGGTGGCGTTGGAGACCACGACCTGGCCGTCGATCTCGGGGGCGTCCCACTTGGAGCGGGCGATGGCCTTGTTCTGGTCGGGCTGGACGTCATCGACCAGCACCTGGATGGTGCGGCCGACCTTCTTGGCCAGCTGGCCGGCGGAGACGTTCTGCGCCACTTCCATCAGCCGTTCCCAGCGATCCTGGGCGACGTCGTCGGGGACGATGCCTTCCAGCTCATTGGCCGGGGCGCCGGTGACGGGCTCATATTTGAAGCAGCCGGCGCGGTCGATCTCGGCTTCCTCGATGAAGTCGAGCATCATCTCGAAATCTTCCTCAGTCTCGCCGGGGAAGCCGACGATGAAGTTGGAGCGCACGGTCAGGTCGGGGACCTGGGCTTTCCAGTTGAGGATGCGGTTGAGGGTCTTTTCCTGGTGCGCCGGGCGGCGCATGGCCTTCAGCACTTTCGGGGAAGCGTGCTGGAAGGGAATGTCGAGATAGGGCAGCACCAGGCCTTCGCCCATCAGTTCCATGATCTGGTCGACATGGGGATAGGGGTAGACATAGTGCAGGCGCACCCAGGCGCCGAACTGGCCGAGTTCCTTGGCCAGGTCATAGAATTTCGCCTTGACCGGGCGGCCACGGTAGTTGGATTCCGCGTATTTGATATCGACGCCATAGGCGCTGGTGTCCTGGGAGATCACCAGCAGTTCCTTGACGCCGGAACGAACCAGGCCTTCGGCCTCGCCGAGAATGCCGGCGGCCGGACGGGAAGCCAGGTCGCCGCGAATCTGGGGGATGATGCAGAAGGAGCAGCGATTGTTGCAGCCTTCGGAAATCTTCAGATAGGCGTAATGGCGCGGGGTCAGCTTGAGGCCCTGTTCGGGCACCAGGTCGACAAATTTATTGGGAACGGGCGGCAGGTGCTTGTGCACGGCCGAGACGACGTTCTCATACTGATGCGGGCCCGAGATGGCGAGCACGGACGGATGCGTGGCGCGGATCAGCTCTTCCTCGACGCCGAGGCAGCCGGTGACGATGACGCGACCGTTTTCGTTGAGGGCTTCGCCGATGGCTTCCAATGATTCCTGCTTGGCGGAATCAAGGAAGCCGCAGGTGTTGACGAGGACGATATCGGCGCCGGCATAGTCGCGGCTGAACGAATAGCCTTGGGCCCGCAAGGTCGACATGATGCGTTCGCTATCGACGAGGGCTTTGGGGCAGCCGAGGCTGACGAGGCCAATTTTTGGCGCTTGGCTCATGTGAGCGAGATTTCCAATGTTGGATTTGTTGGGCGCGTCATACAGAAAGAATGACGGTTACGCAATGATACCGCCTCCCGCGCCATGCGGGGCTGACCTGCCGATTCCGGCGAACACATGGACTTGAATGTTCGGATTGGTGAACAGTGCGTCCGCATTGTGTCCGGTACCGCTAGGCAAGCGTTTGGTTTAGTGCAATTTTCCCCGATGCGCCGATCGAAGCGGCGCAGCACTTTATGTCAAGGATCATCCTATGTTCGATCGTCTCTCCGCCTATGCGCCGCAGGCCCTCGCCGTGCTGCGCATCGTTACGGCTCTGCTGTTTCTGCTGCATGGCACCCAGAAGGTGCTGGGCTTCCCGGCAACCGAAATGTCGCCGCCGCTGATGAGCCTGTTCGGCCTCGCCGGCCTGATCGAGATCGTCACCGGCATCCTGATCATCATCGGCTTCTTCACCCGTCCGGCCGCTTTCGTGGCTTCGGGCACCATGGCCGTGGCCTATTTCATGGTTCACGCGCCGATGAACACCTTCCCGACCAACAATGGCGGCGACGCAGCCATCCTGTTCTGCTTCGTGTTCCTCTACCTGGTGTTCGCCGGTCCGGGCGCCTGGAGCGTCAACAAGAAGTAAGCCTCTTAGCGCAATGAAAAAGGCCGCCGGGATGGATGTCCCGGCGGCCTTTTTGTTTTTGGTCACCGCAATCAGGTGACGTTTTTGGGCGGTGGCGTGCGCTTGGCGGTGCGGCGCGGCTTGGCGAAGACTTCGCCGGAGCTGGTGGCCGGGGCGCGGGGGGCGTCTGTGGTTGGCGCGACATAGGGCGCAGGCTCGGTGGCCGAGGTGATATATTCGTCGGCCTCGGCATAATCGAGATCATCGCCCTCCTCGGCGAGATCGCGGATGGCGTCGCGGACTTCATCGAGCAGGCTGGCCGAATAGCGCGACCGGGTCACCGTCTCGCCGCTCGACTCATGGGTGCGGAACCAGACCAGCAGCGCCTCGCACAGAATGCGCAGGGACACGAAGGAGATGAGGCCGAAGACCACAATCTCCAGCAGGCCCCAGAGAACATTGCCGAACCCGAAGCCGAAGCTCCAGAACAGGTGGCTGACGGCCCAGAGCAGGATGGCGGCGAGGCCGAGGGCATAAAGGATCGGCACCAACTTCGGCGACAGGATGGCGTCGAGTTTGAAAAGCGTCTGCCGCGTGAAGAGGCGCTTGAGGTCGTCCAAGGTCATCTTGCCCTCCGAGGGTCGATTCTTTCGTTATGCAACTTGGCCATGCGGGGCGGCGCTGACAAGGCCTTCCTCGCTGGCATAAATAGTGGGGCCGAAGCGGGCTTCGAAGGCGCTGCGCAGCACCGAATCGACTTCCTCCATGGACACCAGCTGGCCGAGGTCCTCGAAGCTGGTGACGCCCTGGTCGGTGATGCCGCAGGGGACGATGCCGTCGTAGTGAGAGAGGTCTGGAGCCACGTTCAGGGAGATTCCGTGGAAGCTCACCCATTTGGAGACGCGCACGCCAATGGCGGCGATCTTATCTTCGCGCAGCACGCCCTTGTCGGGGCGCTTGACCCAGACGCCGATGCGGCCGTCGCGGCGTTCGCCGACGACGTTATGGGCGGCCAGCGTGTCGATGACCCAGCCTTCCAGCCCCTGCACCAGGCAGCGGATGTCGCGGCCGCGCCTGGTGAGGTCCAGCATGACATAGGCCACGCGCTGGCCGGGCCCGTGATAGGTATATTGCCCGCCACGACCGGCGTCATAGACCGGGAAGCGGTCTGACAGCAGGTCGCCGGCGACGGCCGAGGTGCCGGCGGTGTAGAGCGGGGGATGTTCGAGCAGCCAGATGGCTTCTTCGGCCTCGCCGGCAGCAATGGCGGCGGCGCGGGCCTTCATGGCTTCCAACGCGACGGTGTAGGGCACCGGCTCGGACGAAATGATCCATTGCACCGGGCGTGAGTCATCGCGTGCCAGTTTGGAACTGGTTTCGCAGCCGTCGTCACGCATTGTTAACATTTCCATAACCATAGTCGCCTGTAACAGATTCCGCGGTGGCCACGTGTCAGCCGCGCCGGGGTTCGCCATCTATCTATGAGCACATTAGACAATATTGAAGTGGACATCACGGTCGAGCTTGGCGCCACGACCATGCCGATCCACCATTTGCTGCGCATGGGGCGCGGCGCGGTGATCGAACTCGATGCCACCGAGCATGATCCGCTCAACATCTATGCCAATAACACGCTGATCGCCCATGGCGAGGTCAGCGTCGAAGATGGGCACCTGCGGGTATCGATAACGGAGAAGATTTTCCGTCGGGGATAGGTTCTGTCCACAGGCCGCGCCGAAATCTCGATTTAAGCGCTTGAGGTTATGAAAGACCTTTGCTACATCCCCACTCGCTTCGACCCCTCGGGTCGGGGCTCTACCAGAAGTGCGGTCGTGGCGGAATTGGTAGACGCGCAGCGTTGAGGTCGCTGTGCCCGAAAGGGCGTGGAAGTTCGAGTCTTCTCGACCGCACCAATCATCCTTTGGATGACCAGAAAAAGGCCGCCCTTCGGGGCGGCCTTTTGGTTTAGGGCGTGGTGGTTGCCGGAGCCGCCGGGGCCATGGTGTCGGCCGGGGCTGCAGGCGCTGCCGCTGGAGCCGGGGTGGCTGGTGCCGTTGTTGCCGGGGGCGCATCGGCGGCTGGGGCCGTGCTGTTGTCCGGGGCGTCGCCGCCACAGGCGGCCAGAGCGAGCGCTGCGGCAATGGCAAGCGGGGCGAGCAGAATCTTGGACATGGGATCTCCTTGGGATGAACCTCTGATTGATCTTGGTCTTCACGACGGCGCGAGCTAAGCCACGCTTTGAGGCGAAGATGGGGCTGCCCGAGAATGGCCCTAATTGGCCGGTGATCGCGTCGAATGCTGCTCTGACAGGGTTTTGGGCGCCCGATGCCGCCAGGCATCTTCCAGCCGCAGGGCCAGCTCTTCGTCGGAAATAGCGCCCAGCCGGATCAGTACCGCGGCATAGCCGACATAGTGCTGGGTCTCGAAATAGATGTCGGGCGAGATTTCCATCAAGAGGATTTTCTGTTCGGCCGGGCATTGCAGGACCAGCACATCGGGCTCGCGCAGGCGGACGAAACTCTTGTCGCGCACCTTGAGGGCAGGGGTGCCGTAGCTGGTGCTGCGGGTGACGCCGGGCAGGCGGCGCTGCTCGACGAGTTTTTCGATGCGGATGAAGGCCTGGTCGAGCTCTGTGGTCATTTTCGTCTAACCCCTTCAATTCGACGCGCCCACTCTGGCGCATCGCCAGGTGATTGGCTACAGCTTGGCCTGCCCCGAAATTCTTGTCCTGCAAGGGCCTCCAATGAGCACAGATCCCGAGACGGCACCCGGCCTGGACGCCGGGACAGACAGCAATGCGTTCCGCGACAGCGAAGACCGCATCAGTCCGCTCTGGCTGGAACGCCTGCGCGCCTATTTGGCTGCCGGGCGCGATGATGATGTGGCGACGGTCGTCGAACCCTTGCATGCCGCCGACCTGGGCGACGTGCTGGAATCGCTTGATCCGGACGAGCGGCTGCATCTGGTGCGGTTGTTGGGCGATCGCTTCGACTATTCGGCGCTGACCGAGGTCGATGAATCGGTCCGCATGGAAATCATGGACGAGATTCCCAACGCGGATATCGCGCGCGGCGTCTCGGGCCTCGACAATGACGATGCGGTGGCGATTCTCGAGGATCTCGAGCAGGAAGACCGCGACGAAGTGCTGGCCAAGCTGCCGACTTTCGAGCGGCTGAGCCTCAAGCGAAGCCTGGATTTCCCCGAAGAATCCGCCGGCCGGCGGATGCAGACCGATTTCATCGCCATTCCGCCGTTCTGGTCGGTCGGGCAGACCATCGACTATCTGCGCACCGAGCCCGACCTGCCGGACGAATTTTACCAGATTTATGTGGTGGACGCGTCCTATCAGGTGCTGGGCATCATTCCGCTCGACAAGTTCTTGCGGGCGCAGCGCGCAACGGCGATCGAAGCACTGATGAACACCAATCTGGTGCTGGTCGATGCCAATGAGGACCAGGAAGAGGCCGCGCGCGACTTCGAACGCTACGATCTGGTGGAAGTCGGCGTCATCGACGAAAGCAAGCGGCTGGTCGGCGTGCTCACCATCGACGACATCGTCGACGTCATTCACGAAGAGGCCGACGAAGACATCAAGCTGCTGGCCGGTGTGGGCGACGAGGACATTTCCGATTCGACCTTCGACACCGTGCGCAGCCGCACGCCCTGGCTGGTGATCAACCTGTTTACCGCGGTGGCGGTGTCCTTCGTCATCGGTCTGTTCGGTGCGACCATCGACCAGATGGTGGCCTTGGCGGTGCTGATGCCGATCGTTGCCTCGATGGGCGGCAATGCCGGTACGCAGACCATGACGGTGACGGTGCGCGCATTGGCGATGCGCGAGCTGGATGGACGGCGCCTGCGCCGGCTGGTCGGCCGCGAAATGGTGGTGGGCATCGCCAATGGCGTGATCTTTGCCATTCTGATCGGTCTGGTGACCTGGGTGCGCTTCAACGACCTGCAGCTGGGCTTTGTCATTGCGCTGGCGATGATCATCAACCTGATCGTGGCGGGTACGGCGGGCATTCTGATCCCGGTGATGCTGGACAAGTTCAAGGCCGACCCGGCGATTGCTTCGGCGGTGTTCGTGACCACGATTACCGACATGGTCGGCTTCTTCGCCTTCCTCGGCATTGCCGGGCTGTGGTTCGGCCTGTTCTAGCCATGAGCGTTGCCTTCACCAAGGAAGACAGTGCCGAGACGGCGGCCGAAACCATGCTGCCGGACCGTCCGATTTCCGACGCGCCCAATCTGGTGACGGCGAAGGGTTTGGCGGCACTGGAGCGGCAGCTTGCGGCGGCGCGGGCCGAGTATGATGCGGCCATGGCGGTGGACGATATCAATGAGCGGCGGCGGCAGGCGGCCAATCCGTTTCGCGACCTGCGCTATTTCACCGAGCGCCTGCGCACGGCACAGCTGATGCCGAAGCCGGAGGGCAATGACGTGGTCGCCTTCGGCAGCACGGTAACCTTCAACCGGGATGATGGACGGGTGCAGACCTATCGGCTGGTGGGCGAGGACGAGGCCGATCCCAAGGCGGGGTCGATCTCCTATGTTTCGCCGATTGCACGAGCGCTGATTGGCAAGAGCGTGGGTGATGTGGTCAGCCTTGGTGAGCACGAGCTGGAGATTGTCGCGATCGCCTAGGCTGCCCATGATGGCGCCTGTCAGCTAGTCTTCGGTCGAGGCTCTGGCAGGAGGATCGAGATGGAGCAGGTCACCGGCGGCTGCCAATGCGGCAAGGTGCGGATCGTGGCGCGGGGCACGCCCTATCGGGTGGCGATCTGCCATTGCCTCGACTGCCGCAAGCATCATGGCGCGCTGTTTTATGCGGCGGCGATCTTTCCGCAGGACGCCGTGACGATCAGCGGTGAAACGTCCAACTATAGAGGTCGGCACTTCTGTCCGAGCTGCGGCTCGTCGGTGTTTGCGCGCTGGGAGGATGAGGTGGAAGTGCATCTGGGGACGCTGGATGCGCCTGACCAATTTGTGCCGACTTACGAGAGCTGGGTGGTGCGGCGCGAGGCCTGGTTGCCGGAATTTTCGGGCCTGACGCGATTCGAGCATGGACGGACCGGGGCAGGGCGGACGCAGGACTGATCGCCCCAAGCCGCACCGCTTTTACCCGCCCAAAATGCGCAATTGGGCCGTTTCGTGACATGCGCCTCGCGCATCACAGCGTCAATCCAGGCAACGTTGACCGCGTCATTGCTGCGTTTTCAACTCGTCCCTCATTCCCGCCGCTTTGCTCGCGGGGTTAGCGCGGTGCCTCTGGGTGTCGGCGAAAAAGCTTGGAAAATCAGGCTTGCTTGGGACAGGAGATGCCTCGTTGCCCAGGATTTTGTATCTCGTGCACAATCTGGCGGATCCGGCGGTAGCGCGGCGCATCGCCATGCTGCAGGCGGGTGGTGCCACGGTGGACCTCGTGGGTTTCCGGCGCGGCGATGCGCCAAAGCCGGAGCTGCCGGTGGAAACCATGGTCGAGCTCGACATCACCCATGACGGGCGGATGCTGCAGCGGCTGGTGGCCACTTTGGGGGCGGCCTGGCGGGCGCCGGACTGGTCGCGGGCGCTCAAGCGCCCTGACGTGATCATGGCGCGCAATCTCGAAATGCTGGGCGTGGCCAACCGGCTGGTCGGGCTGTGGGGCGGTACGCCGGCGCTGGTTTACGAGAGTCTAGATATTCATCGGCTGCTGTTGCGGTCGGATGGCGTGGGGCAGGCGATGCGCGGGCTGGAGCAGCGCTTGATGCGGCGCGTCGATGCGCTGATAACCAGCTCGCCGGCCTTTTTGCGCAATCACTTTCATGTCCACGGTGCGCCGCCGACGCTGCTGGTGGAGAACAAGGTGTTTGCGCCGGGGTTTAGCGCTGTGGGATGCAATCCGGCGCTGTTGGGCGATTTTGCGCCGATGCGGCTGGGCTGGTTCGGCGCCTTGCGCTGCAGCAAGTCGCTGGCGGCGCTGGATGCGCTGTCGCGGCATTTCGGCGGTGGGCTGGAAGTGACCCTGCGTGGGCGGCCGGCGCTGACCGAGTTTGCGGATTTTCATGCGACTACCACGGCGGCGCCGCATCTGAATTATGCCGGGACTTTCCGCTATCCGGACGATCTGGCGGAAATCTATTCGGATGTGCATTTCGTGTGGGCGATCGACTTTTTTGAAGAAGGGCAGAATTCCAATTGGCTGCTGCCCAACCGGATTTACGAGGGGTGCCTGAACGGCGCCGTTCCGATCGCGCTGGCCGGGACGGAGACGGCAGCATTCATCGAGCGGCTGGGCATTGGCGTGGTCGTGCCGGATATCCGGCCGGAGACGCTGATCGGCCTGTTTGAAGGCATGACAGCGGAGCGGATGCAGCAACTGGCGGCGGCCGTGGCCAGCCTGCCGCGCGACTTGTTCCGCTGCAGCGAAGAAGATTGCGCCCAGCTCGTGGCGCATCTGTCCTCGCTCAAATCCACCATTCCCGACCTGGAGGAAGCCGCATGACGGCCAGCACCATTATTGTCGTGCCGACGCTGAACGAGGCGCGCCATATCGGGCCGCTGCTTGATGCGCTGCTGGTGGAGGCCGCGGCGCTGGATGCACGGATCATCGTGGCCGATGGCGGCAGTGGGGACGGCACGGTGGATATCGTGACGCGGCGGGCGGCCAGCGAACCGAGGGTTGTGCTGATCCACAATCCGCAGCGGATCCAGAGCGCGGCGATCAATCTGGCGGTGGCGCAGTTTGGCGATGGGGTGGATTACCTGATCCGCATCGATGCGCATGGCGCCTATCCGCCGGATTATTGCCGCATGCTGGTGGCCGAGGCCGAGGAGCGGCAGGTGGGTGGCGTCGTGGTGCCGATGACCACGGTCGGCACGGCGCCATTCCAGCGGGCGGTCGCGACGGCGCAGAATTCAGCCATCGGCACCGGCGGTTCGGCGCATCGCACCGGCAAGGGCAGCGGGCCGGTCGATCACGGCCATCACGCGCTGATGCGGGTGGATGCTTTCCGCCAGGTCGGCGGCTATGACCAGAGTTTTCGCTTCAACGAGGATGCCGAGCTGGACTATCGGCTGCGGCAGGCCGGGCATATGATCTGGCTGACTGATCGCACCGGGATGACCTATTATCCGCGCGCCACGGCTGCGGGCCTGTTCCGGCAGTATTTCGGCTATGGCGGGGGCAGGGCGCGCAATATTCTGAAGCACCGCATGCGGCCGCGGCTGCGCCAGATGGCGCCGCTTGCCATCCTGCCGGTGGTGCTGCTGGCTGCGTTGTCGATCTGGCATTGGGGCTTTCTGGTGCCGCTGGCGCTGTGGGGCGTCGGCTGTATCGCTTTGGGCATGCATGCGGCGCGCCAGCACGCGCCGGATTATGGCATGCCCATGCTGCTGTCGCCGCTGGTGGGGCTGGCCGCCATGATCATGCATTTCGCGTGGTCGTCGGGCTTTTGGGTCCATGTGGCGCAGCATCCGTTTGCACGGAAGGCGGTGTAGTCATGGCCAGCGTTGATATCTGCATCTGCACCTTCCGCCGGCCCTTTCTCGCCGAGACGCTCGCTTCCATCGCGCGGATGGAGAGCGGTGAGCATGATGTGCGGGTGATCATTGCCGACAATGACCACCAACCGACGGCCTGGGCGCTGGTCGACGAGATACAGCAGCAGTTTCCGTTTCCGATCACCTATACCCATGCGCCGGCGGCCAATATCTGTATCGCGCGCAATGCCTGCCTCGAGCATGCGGCGGCCGACTTCGTGGCCTTTGTCGATGACGATGAGGTGGTGACGCCGGGCTGGCTGACGGCGCTGGTTGCAAAGGCCGAGGCTACCAATGCGGCCGCCGTTCTCGGTCCGGTGCGCGCGCTTTACGCCCCCGAGGCGCCGCGCTGGATGGTGGATGGCGACTTTCACGCCACGCTGCCGGTGTTCGTCAACGGCGCGATCCGCACCGGCTATACCTGCAATGTACTGATCCGCTGGAGCGCGCCCTACAATGCACTGCGGTTCGATCTGGCGCTGGGCAAGAGTGGCGGCGAAGACACCAGCTTTTTCTATGCGCTGAGTGATCTCGGCGGCACGATAGAATACGCGCCTGATGCGCTGGTTGAAGAGCCGGTGCCGGCCGAGCGGGCCAGCATGGCCTGGCTGGTGCGGCGAAAACTGCGCTTCGGCCAGACGCATGGCATGCTGCAGGCGGGGTCGCGCGCAAAAGCGCTGGCGGTGGTTTCGGCCAAGATCACCTACTGCGGCGCCATGGCCGCGCTGACGACGTTTTCCCCGGTGCAGCGCCGCCGCAACTGGCTGCGCGCCGTGCTGCATGTCGGCGTGGCTGGCGGCTTGCTGGGCGTGCGCCAGGCGACCCATTACGGACAGATTGCGCCGCGCTAAGCGGCTTTCCCGATTTCCCGACCACCATGGCGGAGCGACTGCATGCTTGAGAAAAACAGCTATCCCGAAACGTTTACCCCCCAATCGTCTGATCTCAAGACCATTGACCTCGAACGCGTGATGTTCCTGGTGCGGCGGCAGGCGCTGGTGCTGGGGCTGAGCGTCTTGGTGGCGCTGTTGCTGGCGGTGTTCTACCTGACGCTGGCGCCACGCAGCTATATGTCGGCGGGGCAGGTGCTGCTCGATCAAAAGCTCGAACAGGCAGCCGGCGAGGGCGGTACCGCCAGCAGCAGCGCCGATCTCGAAGCGCAGGTGCTCAACCAGATCGAAGTGCTGCGCTCCAGCCGCGTGGCGACGGCGGTGGCGCAGGCTGAAAACCTCACCACCGACCAGGAATTCCTCAATCCGCCACCGAGCTTTAGCCAGCGGGTTCGTGGGTTGATCCCGTTCATGAGCAGCGAGCGGCCGACCAATCTCGAGGCCACCCTCGACGAGGTGGTCGGCATGCTGCGCGCCAATGTGCAGGTCGATCGTATGGGGCGCAGTTCCATTATCCGCGTCGGCTATGAGGCAGCGACGCCCGAGCTGGCGCAGCGTATCGCCCGCGCCTATGCCAATGCCCTGCTGCAGGACCAGCTCAATGCGGAACTGGAAGCCACCAGCGCGGCTTCGGACTGGCTGCAGCAGCGTCTCGCTGAAATCGGCGAAAGCCAGCGCAATGCCAGCCTGGCCATCGAACAATATCGCCAGCAGACTGGTCTCTCCGTCGGGCAGGACCAGAACCTGACAACGCAACGTATCGAGGCTCTCTCCGGTCAGCTGGCCACGGCACAGGCTGAGACGGCGCGGCTGCGGGCTTTGTCGGAGCAATTGGCCACCGTGGTTGCGGCTGGTCCGGAAGCGGCATCGGGCTATGTTTCTCTGCTCAGTGGCACGCAGGCTGATCCGGCTGAGATCGCCATTCTGCGCACCCAATCGGCGGCTTTGACCAGTCGGGCGGCGGAAGTTGAAGCGGCGTTTGGCGAGGATCATCCGCAATTGCAGACCCTTGCCGCCGAAAAAGCGGCGCTCGATAGCCGTATCTATGCGCTGCTGCAAAATCTCGATGGCCAGTATCGCACCCAGCTTTCCATTGCCACGCAGCAGGAGGCTGGACTGCGCAGCGATATCAATGCCGAGGGCCAGAACGCCGGGCTGATCAGCCAGGATCAGGTGCGCCTCAACGAATTGCAGCAGCGCTCCGATGCTTTGCGATCGCTCTATAACAGTTACCTGCTGCGCTACGAGGAATCGGTGCAGCGCCAGAGTTTCCCGATCCCCTCGGTGCGCGTGGTCACCGAGGCGCTCTTGCCCGACCAGCCGTCCAGCCCGCGCACCATGGTGATCCTCGCCGCGGCCTTTATCTTCGGCACTTTTATCGGCGCCGTGCTGGGCGCCTTCAACGAATTGCGCGAACGCGGTTTCCGCGTCGGCTCGCAGGTGCGCCGCCATCTGGGGCTGCGCTTTCTCGGCTATGTGCCGCGGCTGCAGCTCGACGGCCGCGCTGCGCCGGGCGAACAGCGCAAGACGATCCGCACCCTGGTGCGCGGCGCTTTCGGCCAGCGCATCGGCCGGCGCTGGGGCGGTCCCTATATGGAGGCGCTGAAGGCAACGCGGCTGGTGCTGCAGCCGATCAGCGAGCGCGGGACGGCGGTGGTCGGCGTGCTGTCGGCGCTGCCGGGTGAGGGCAAATCGACCTTTGCCGTGTCGCTGGCCGAAATGCTGGCCGCCTCGGGCTCGCGGGTGTTGCTGATCAATGCTGACGAAAGCGCGCCGGAAAAACGTAACGCGGTATCGCGGCCCATCCTGCCGTCACAGCGCGGCGACTGGCGCGATGTGACCACCACGGACGGTGACACTGGGATCATGACCCTGGCCGCATCGGCGCTGGAAGCGGGCGGTGGCGATCTGTCGGGGCCGGATATGCAGAAGGTGCTGGCCGAAGCGCGTGGGCAGTTCGACCATGTGATCATGGATCTGCCGGCACTGGGCCTGGTCATCGATGCCATCTCGGTATTGCCGCTGACCGATGGCTGCGTGCTGGTCACCGAATGGGGCAAGACGCCGCGCCGGCTGCTGACGGGCCTCTTGGAACGCGAGCCTGAGCTGGCCGACTATATCGTCGGCGTGGTGCTCAATAATGTGGATCTGAATGCCCTGCCGAAGTTCACCGATGCCGGCGGGCTCGAGCGCTTTGCGTATAATGCGGAACAGCGGATGGAGGCGGCGCCAAATTAGGAGCGGACGCTGCGCGGCGTCTTTGGCCTGGCGCCTGACGACCCACACCCACGGTGTCACCCCGGCCTTGAGCCGGGGCCCATCCTGAGATTTCACCTCACGCCGCCAGATCGAACCACCTTGCGGCCGTGGCGCCATCTCGAGATGGATCCCGGCTCAAGGCCGGGATGACACCGTGGTTGTGGAGGCTTCTTCGATATATGCAGCTTGATGCGGGTGGTGCGGTTTACTCCGCCGCCACCCTGAACCCATCCATCAACCGGTTCTGCAAACCGATACGGGATAGCGCTGCCAGGAAGTCGTCGCCGATGTCGTCGCGGTCGAGGGCGTAGGCGACATTGGCGGTGAGGAAGCCGATCTTTGAGCCGCAGTCGAAGGACTGGCCTTCGTATTTGACGCCGTAGAAGGGCTGCTGGCGCTCCAGGGTCTGCATGGCGTCGGTCAGCTGGATTTCGCCGCCGGCGCCGCGCGGCTGGTCTGCCAGCAGGTTGAAGACTTCGGGTTGCAGGATATAGCGGCCGGAGATGATCAGGTTTGACGGCGCTTCGGCAACGGCCGGCTTTTCCACCATGCCATTGATGCGGAAGCTCTGGTCACTGCCATCGCCACGCCCGACCACGCCATAGGATGAGACCTCGGCCATCGGCACTTCCTCGACGGCGATGATATTGCCGCCGGTTTCCTCATAGGCTTCCATCATCTGCTTGAGCACGCCGCGGCGGCTCTTGAACAGCATGTCGGGCAGCAGCAAAGCAAAGGGCTCGTCGCCCACGATGTCGCGGGCGCACCAGACGGCATGACCCAGGCCCAGCGGTTCCTGCTGGCGGGTGAAGCTGGTGCGGCCGGCCGAGGGCAGATCCTGCTGCAGCTCTTTGAGTACGCGGGTCTTGCCGCGGGCCTCGAGCGTGGCTTCCAGCTCGAACTGGCGATCGAAGTGATCTTCGATGACGCCCTTGTTGCGGCCGGTGACGAAAACGAAATGGCTGATTCCCGCTTCGCGCGCTTCGTCCACGGCATATTGGATCAGTGGCCGATCGACGACCGTCAGCATTTCCTTAGGCATGGCTTTGGTGGCAGGCAAGAATCGGGTTCCCAATCCTGCGACTGGAAAGACAGCAGTTTTGACGCGTTTGGACAATTCACTCTCCTTAAATGCGTAGGGCAAGAGAATTGGACCATGCGAAGAGCAGTCGAACCACCGCAAATTCTGTTCCGGACTGCATGGCTCGATTGCACATATGCTGTTTGTGCGTTTTGCCTAATTTGGCAGCAAGGCAACGGAATTTGGCCCTATTTCGCCGAAATTCCCAGGGTTGCTTTAGTATGGATCGAAAGATGTAGTTAGTATAATTGCGGATGCTGTCTGGCTCGCCAAATAAAAGTGTTTTGTGATATCTGGAGGGCAAGCGCTTCCCGGGATGCGGCGCGCGCGGCGCAGTCGTGATCGGACAGCCCCTTTCAGTCTAGCTATGAGAGTTGTATTTACCGCGTGGTGCTAGACCAACTATAGCTGAGGCGCCGACGCCGCCTGCATGGTGGATCAAGCATTGGCGGGACAATTGCCGCCGTCGCTGAAGGCCGCGGCCAGAGGAGGATTTCGTGGAGCCAAAGGGACCCGATGATGGTCAGGTGCACAAAGTGCCGATGACGTCGGCCCAGCCGGCGCGCGATCGGACTGCGCTGGCCTGGCCCTGGGGGCTGGTGGCCATCGGCGTGATGGCGCTGGCCTGGGTTGGCATCTACCTGATCTGGAACGGCGTGGTCTTTCTGTTCAATTGATGGGCAGGCCGCAGGCTTTTGCCCGGACAAAACATTACTTGCACAGCCTGTTCGGCATAGAAGAGCGGAAACGATAATCTTTTCAATGTGAGTTCACGCGCCGGTGATCGACTTCACCGGCTGATTTGCCCTTTGGCGCCGACGCCGCTTTTCGGTGAATTTGTGACAGGGTCGTGCATTGCAGCCATGCGCACCCGGCGTTGCCACACCTTTCCGATCATGTTTGCCTTCACCCCATGGCGACCACTTCCTGCCACGGAAGGGAAGCCGGCAAAGTGCGGCGCACCCGGCGCGATCCGGGTCCAGTTTGATGTGCGACGGGCCTGGATCCCGCGTGAGCGCCTGCGCTTGCGTGAACCCTGGCTCACGTCCAGCAGATGGCGCCGCGAGTGTTCAGAGGCTTCAAACTTCGCGGGAGAACGCCATGTCGATCATCAATGCCGACGTCAGTTCCGACATCCAATCCAGCAGCCGGCGCGGCATCGGTGCCAAGCGCGCCTTCGACATCATGACGGCCTCCGCCATGCTGCTGTTTGCCTTGCCGGCGATGTTTTTCATCGCCGTCATCATGTTTTCATCGGACCGCGGCCCGATCCTCTTCTCGCATGAGCGCATTGGCCAGAACGGCAAGCGTTTCAAATGCCTCAAATTCCGCTCGATGGTGGTCAATTCGCAGGACGCTTTGCGGCGGCATCTCGAACTGTTCCCCCAGGCTCGGGCCGAATGGGACGCCACCCAGAAGCTGCGCGACGATCCGCGCATCACCCCGCTGGGCCGGTTCCTCCGCGTCACCAGCCTCGATGAGCTGCCACAGTTGATAAATGTCATTCGTGGCGAGATGAGCCTCGTTGGCCCGCGTCCAATCGTGCAGGACGAAGTCATCCGTTATGCCGAGCAGATCGAGCATTATTCGGCCGTGCGGCCCGGCATTACCGGCCTCTGGCAGGTCAGCGGCCGCAGCGATGTGGACTATGACAAGCGCGTGCAGCTCGATACGCTCTATGTTCGCGAATGGTCGTTCCTCGGTGACCTCGTCATCCTGGTCAAGACGATCAAGGTCGTCGTGCTGCGCAGCGGCAGCCGATAGGAGAGACACCATGGCCCTGCTTTCGCTCCGCCCCCGCGCCTTCCGCACCCGCAATCCCGGTCGCGATGCCGAGACCGACGAAGCCCGCTTCGGCACGATCAGCAATGCCGTCTCCATGGCCCTGGCCGATGCCCGTCGCGAGCGGGAAGGCCTCGGCCAGCGGCTCAATTTCTATTATGCGCAGGCCGTCAACCTGATGGACAATTCCGGCGATTATGGCCGGCGCGAGCGCGAGGACGAAAAGGCGATCGGCTCTGCCGAGAGCAATGCCTCGCGGGCCCGCCAGCGCATTGCCCATCTCGATATCCAGATCCAGCGGCTCGAGGAGCTGCTTGGCCAGGTCGACCGGACGCTGGCGCCCAAAACGATGCCCGACGAGGGCGTGGCCTGAGCCCCGGCTCACGGCCGGGTGACATGATGAATATGCATCAGGGACGGAACGGCGGGCGACCGCTGGTCTCCGTCATCATGGCCAATTTTCAGGCCGGCGATAAGATCGTCATGGCCTTGCGCTCGGTGCTCGACCAGAGCATGGGCGACCTGGAAGTGATCGTCAGCGACGATGCGTCGGGGGATGACAGCGTGGCGCGCGTGCAGGCGCTGATGGCGGGTGATCCGCGCATTCGGCTGAGCCTCTCCGAGACGAACCAGGGGCCGGCGCATTGCCGCAACCGGGCGCTGGAGATGGCGCGGGGCCTCTGGATCGCCGTGGTGGATTCCGACGATATCCTGCATCCCGAACGCTTCGAGCGGCTGCTGGCGGCTGCCGTTAGCCACGATGCCGATATCATTGCCGATGACCTGCTATTGTTCCACGAGGATGGCAACGCGCCGAAATTGATGCTGGGCGAGGATGCACCCACCAGTTTTGCCGTATCGCCCGAGAAATGGGTGCTTGCCGGTATGGATGGCACGCCGGCGCTGGGTTATCTCAAACCGATGATCCGGGCCGAACAGCTGGGGCAGACGCGCTATGACGAGAGCCTGCGCATCGGCGAGGATTATGATTTCGTGCTGCGGCTGCTGCTCGACGGCGCGCGCATGACAGTTGTGCCCGAACCTTTCTATCTCTACCGCCGCCACTCGGCCTCGATCTCGCATCGGCTGTCGGTGCACGACATGCAGGCCATGGTGGAGCGGCAGCGGGCGCTTGTTTCGCAGTATCCCGCAATGCCGGGCGCACTTGCTGCGGCTTTTGCCAAGCGGCTGGCTGTGCTGGAGACCGGGCTGGGCTATGAGGCGCTGGTGGCGAGTATCAAGGGCCGCCGGGCAGGGCAGGCGTTGAAGCTGCTGGCCGGTGATCCGAGCCATCTCGGGCGGCTGTGGGCTTCCTTTAGCGAAGGTCGTCAGCGTCGTGACACACAAGCCCAGTCTTTAACGCAGCCGAGCCGATCGCTGACGCTGGGAGGGCAGGGCGTGCCGGCCTATGTTCCGGCCGGGCAGATAAACTGGTCGGCTCCGCGGCCACGACATGTCTGGCGCGAACTGGCCGCACATGCTGGAGCCGAATGCACGGTGCTTGATGCTGCGGGTCGCTATGCCGCCGGGTTTATTCCCGAGGTGCGGCTGATTGAGCGCCACGCGCTGGCGGAGGCGTCATGATGGCCGCGCCGCGCCAGCTCACGCTCAATATCGCCTGGCTGCTGACTTTCGGCGCCTTTGCCGCGCTGGTGCTCAATGCCATGTTCGGGTCGCTGGCGGCGCTGACCTTCATGGGCTGCGGCGGACTTCTTATTGTCAGCAACATTCCGGCGACGGTGGATAGCCTGCGGCGCTGGTGGTTCGTGCTGCTGCTGCCGGCCTATTGCATGCTGACGGCGCTGTGGTCGCAATATCCGGCCAATTCGCTGCGCTACGGGCTGCAGCTGGCGTTTACTGCCATGGTCGCGATCATCATCACCGGGCGGCTGTCCACGGCCGCGCTGATGCGGCTGATGTTCATCGTCTATGGCATTGGCGTCGTGGCCAGCATCCTGTTCGGCCGCACCGGTCTCGGCGGCAGCTGGCTCGGGGTGTTCGGCAGCAAGAATGCCTTTGCCGCGCATATTGCTGTGTTTGCGCTGATTGCCGTTGCGGTGGCGGCTGATGGCAAGTCGTCGTGGCCGTTGCGGGCGCTGGGTGCCGCGGGTGCGCTGGCCTCGGGGCCGCTACTGATCCTGGCGCAATCGACGGGGGCGACGCTCATGGTGGCGCCTTGCGTTGCCATCATTCTGCTGAGCCTGATGTCGGCGCGGCTAAGCGGTATGCAGAAGATTCTCGTCTTTGCGCTGCTGCTGATCATCGCCGCTGCACTGGCGCTTCTGGTGGCGACGACCGGCGATGCGCTGCTCGCGGAAATCCTCGAGGGCTCGGGCAAGGATGCGACGCTGACCGGGCGCACCGATCTCTGGGCCACCGGCCTCAGCTATATCGCCGAACGGCCTTTGCAGGGGCTCGGCTACCGCGCTTTCTGGGTGTCCGGCTTTGCGCCGGCCGAGGAGCTTTGGGCGATGTTCGACGTGCCCTCGGGCGCGGGCTTCAACTTTCACAACACCTATATTTCCAATGCCGTCGAGATCGGGCTGATCGGGCTCGGGCTGCAGATTGCCATCATGTATGGCGGGGCGATCCTGATGGGCGCCTATACGTTCATGCGGCCCAGCGCACCCAATGCGCTGCTCTTGGCGCTACAGACCCTGATGATCCTGCGCAGCTTCATCGAGGTGGAAGTGTTCTTCGAATTTTCCATCCGCTCGATCATGGGCATTGCCACGCTGATCTATGCCGCCGCGGGTCTGCTCGCCTTGCGCCGGCAGTCGCTTCCCGCGCCGCGCCGTCCCTCCAGAGGAGTTTTGAGCCATGTCGCAGCAGACCGGCCTCGTCCACTTTCGCACCCCAACCTATAAGCGGCCCGAACAGCTGCGCCGCGCGCTGGACTCGATGATTGCCCAGACGTCGCCGGCTTGGGTCTGCGATGTCTATGACGATGATCCGTCCGAGGCGGGCGGCTTCGTGGTCGCCGAGCTGAACGATCCCCGCATCCGCTATACGCCCAACAAGCCGCAGCTGTTTGCCTCGCGCAATATCGACCACTGCTTTTCAGCCGATAACCCGCATGGCGCGGAGTATTTCTGCGTGGTGGAGGATGACAATTTCATCCTGCCGACTTTCGTCGCCGACAATATCGCGCTGATGCGGCGCGAAGGCGTCGAGATCGTCTTGCGCAACCAGCTAGTCGAATATGCCAGCGGCACGGCAGCGGCGAGCGTCGGCACCGTGGGCGTACTGGATGACCTCTTCACCGATGGGCTGTATCAGGCCGAAGAATTCCGGCTGGCGCTGCTGGCCGGCATCGGGGTGTCCAATGGCGGGCTGTTCTGGTCGGTGCGGGCGCGATCGCCGCTGGAAATCCAGTATGGCTGCACGGCGACGCTGCAGGAATATCTGCGCACCTATTCCATTGCCGAGCCGGTGTATGTGGCGATGGAGCCGCTGGCGGTCTGGGCGGAAAATGCCGAGCAGACCACGCGCAATGCCGAACTCGATGCCAGCTATCTGCGGCGCGAGCTTGACCTCAAGCGCGCCGTGCAGGCGCTGCGGCAGAAGGTGTGGAGCGAGACCAGTATTGGCCAGCGCGCTGCCTTCATGACCAATCCGCGCTTTGCCGCGCCGGTCAGCGTGCGGGCGACCAATGTGGCCAAGGCGCTGATCGGCGAAAAGCTGGCCGGGCACGTCTCGCCGCTTGAAGCGCTACGCCTGCGCAGCCGCGGCATGCTGATCCGGGCGCTGGGGCGGTTGACGCCGGAGTTCGATCTCTTTGTCGCCTCGCGCGACGTGTAGCCTCATATGACCATAGCCGTCGACAAACAGCCCAAGCGCGATCACCTGACCACGGGCCGGGCCTCTGCGGCGATCCGCGGCACGCTGTGGTCGCTGGTCAGTAGCCTGGTGCCCAGCGCCCTGGGCTTTCTGGTGTTTCTGGCCAGCTCGCGCGTTTTGACGCCGGCCGAATTCGGCATTGTGGCCTTTGCCGTGAGCATTGCCAGCGTCGGCGTGGCGATTGCCCCGGCGGGGTTTCGCGAGGCGTTGATCCAGCGCCAGACCATTACGCCCGCGCATCTCGATACGGTATTCTGGCTCTGTGTTGGTGCGGCGCTGATGATCTATGCGGCGCTCTGCGGGGCAGGGCCGTTCATCGCCCAGGCCTCCAACCAACCGCAACTGGCGCTGCTGATTCCGCTGGTCGCGGCGCGGGTGATCTTCGAAATGGCGGCGGCGGTGCCCAATGCGCTGATCGTGCGGACCATGTCGTTCAAACTGCTGGCGCTGCGGACCACGGTCGCGTCCGTAGTGACGGCGCTGGTGTGCCTCGGCCTGCTGTGGGCCGGCCTTGGCCTCTGGGCCCTGGCCTTTTCGCAATTGGCCGGCGCCATCGCCGCCTGTGTGGCGGCGCTGATGGGCGCGCGCTGGCTGCCCGGGCTGCGCTTCGATCGGGCGGCGCTGCGCGACCTGCGCGCCTTTGGCCTGTTCTCCAACGGCAATCACTTCATCACCACGATCAATCTCGACCAGTTGCTGATCGGCGCGCTGATGGGACCGGCGTGGCTGGGCATCTACAGTTTTGCCCGCCGCATCTTCCAGATCCTCACGGACCTGATTTCCGGTGCGCTGAACCTCGTCTCCTATTCGCTGCTGTCCTCCATGCAGCGCGAACCGGCGAAACTGCGCCACGCCTATCTGCTGGGGACATTTGCCTCCTCAGTCGTAGCCTTTCCGGTGTTTGCCGGCCTCGCGCTGGTGGCGCCCGATTTGATCCCCTTTGCCTTTGGCGAAGCCTGGGTCTCGGCCGTGCCGGTGGTGCAGGCCTTTTGTGTGCTGGGTCTGCTCACCTCGGTGGGCATATTGCAGTCGTCGCTGATCCGGAGCCAGGGGCAGGCGGATCTGTGGTTCTACTATATCCTCGGCAAGCAGCTCGCGACGGTACTCTATATCTTCCTGTTTTCCGGCTGGGGCGTGGTGGCGCTGACCACCTCGCTGGTGATCCTCAACCTGCTGCTGTGGTTGCCGACGCTTCACATGGTGGTGCGACTGCTGGGCGTGTCGCTGTGGACCTATCTCGCCTCCTTCGCCTTGCCGGTCGCCGCGACCCTTGTCATGTGGGGTGCTGGCTGGCTGGTGCAGGCCGAATTGGCCCATACCGACCAGATGCTGCGGCTGGGCGCAACAATAGGCGCCGCAGCCTTGAGCTACGGCGCCGTGATTGTGGTGTTGGGACGAAGGCGGATCGAAACGCTGGTGGGCTTCCTGCGCAGCCGCCGTTAGGCGACTGCCACCCGGCTGCGCACGAAACCATCCACCGCCGCCTGGGCGCGCTCGGTCACCTGTGCAATCATCGCATCGCTGCTCAACTGCGGTTCGAGCTTGGCCATGTTTTGTATATGCCGGGCGGCCGACGACGTGAAGAAGCTGTTGGGAATGGCGGCGAGCGGCGACGCGCTGAACCGGCCAACCTTGCCCAATTCTCCACCGCGCCCGGTGCGGGCGATATAGGCTTCCAGCACACTACTGGGTTTCAGATCATTGAGCCGCACGTCGAGATTGAGCGCGCCGGCCCAGTCGAGCCATTTCTTGTGGTGGCCGCCATAGATCGGCTTGGCACCGATCCAGGGCGTGCGCAGGGCATCGGCGACGATGGCGCCATGCATGGCTTCGGTGATCAGAAGGCGGGCGCCGCGGATCTGGCTCAAGACCTTCTCCACCGGCTCGGTGGCGTCGATCAGCGTTATGCCAGCCATGCGGCAGGCTTCCGCCCAATTGCCGCGCTCGAGGCTTTCGTAATGCGGCATGAAGGCAATGCCCACGCGATCGTCGGGCGCCGGCAGCTCCATGGTGCGCAGCAGGATGGCGCTGTCGCAGATGGAGAGGCTGGGATCGATCTTGAGCGTCCTGGCCGTATTGGGGCCACGCACGAAGCGAATGTCCCAGCTGCCGTCATGCACATCGGGCAGGCCCATATAGCCGGCATAGCCGGAGCCCATGACGAATTTGCGGGCGGTCGGCGACAGATGATCGCCGATAATGGAACCGATACCGACGAAGAGTTCGCTCTCGTCCTCGTCCAGGAAACCCTTGGGCAGGATGGCTGGCCAGACGCTGAGGTTCAGCTCGTCGCCAAAATTCGGCACCGTGCCGCGGAAAAATACCAGCTTCATCAATTGCCCTCGTTGGTTTGGCAGAGAATGGATTGGTCGAAGGCGCAGCCCTCGCCCAGCGGGGTGAAGGCGACCCAGTCGACCTCCATGGCTATGGGCTGACTGACCGGCGAGAAGGGGCCCATCCAGTCGGTCAGCGTGTCCGAACCCCAGAGGCTGAAGAAGATGCGCTGCGGATTGGTCGGGACCATTTTCGGATCGTCGATAGTGCGGACCAGCTCGCCGTCGATGTAGTAGCGCACCCGGTCCGGCTCCCAGGTGAAGGCTAAGGTGGTGAAGTCGCTGTCGGAGGCATGGGGCAGGGCATGGGATTGGCCGGCGCCGATCTCGCCATCGCCGCTCACGCCTTTGACGAAAGTGGTGGTATCGACATGGCCGGTATCCCTCAGCAGGATTTCGAAGTCGATCTCGTCGTGCGGCTTGCCCTGCTGCTGGCCAATATAGGTGAAAAAGGCCGCGTTGAGGCCTGAGCCGGCCGGGGTCTTAAGCCGGGCCTCAAAGGTGCCAAAGCCATAGGCGGTCTTGGTCTGGATTTCGCCACAGCGGTTCTGCCGCTCGCCCTTGAGCACTGGGGCAAAACCGACCCGCAGATTGCCGCCGGTGACCTTGGCCTGATCGGTCGACCAGGTGCAGTTCTGGTGAGCGCCATTGCTCCAGCCATCCGAAACATACCAACGCGCGGAATCGAGGCTGTCGAAGGTATCGTGGAAAGCGGTGCCTTGCGCAAAGGCCGGAGCGGCCTGGGCCAATGTGGCCAGCGCAACCGTAGCAAGGAGGTTACGGATCATCATGGGGTTAGCTCCAGTTTTGCAACCACCACATCACCGGCCAGGAGAGGCGTGGTGAGGTCGGCGGCCACTTCGGCGCCATCGCGCATGATGACATAGTTGAATTTGGGGGCCGCATCCCCGGGGACGGCAACGCCGGTGTAAAAGGCAGCCTCCTGAACCAGACCCTGCTGGGTGCCGATCTTGAGTTGCAGCGCGGCGATCTGGCCATCGACTGTCTGGCGCTCCAGCGTCAGGTCGGAAATACGCTGGTCAGTCAGACGGGCCTGTTCGCGCTGGGCCGCGGCGATGTCCTGCTGCGCCTGCAAAGCCGTGGTCTGGGTATCGAGCAGGCGGGATTCCAGGTCCGACACATTGGTCTGCAGCGTCGAGACGCGGGAGGCGAGTGCCAAGCCGTCGTCGGAAAGGGCGGTGATCTTTTCGAGCTGTTCCCGAGCAGTGACGATCTGCGTTTCTGTCGCCGCTTCCTTCTGCGCAAAAGCCTCGATCTGCCGGGTTAGCAGGGCGACCTGGTCGGTCAGCGAGGTGGATTGGGCTTCGGCCTGGCGGCGCTGGGCCTCGAGGATGGCGGTCTCGGCCGCCAGCAGGGCGTCGATGTCGGCAATGCCGTCCAGTTCAGGCGGCACGGTGATTTCCGTGGCGCCGGCCAGTTCGGCATCGAGCCGTGCCCTGCGCACCTGCAGCCGGCGGTATTCGTCTTCCAGCACGGTCAGTGCGCCGGAGGTGGTTAGAATTTCCCGCTCGGGACGGGCCGAGGCTTCGGCGCTGCGGCGTTCGCCGCCGGCCAGGGCCAGGGCTTTCACGACGGTCAGGTTGGGGGCGAAGGGATATTCGCCGGGGCTGCCGACATCGCCGGAGACATAGATCGGGCCATAGGCGGACACTTCCACGGTGACGGTGGGGGCGGTGCTGAGACCGAGCGTCTGCTGCAAAGCGCCGCCGAGGCTGGCCGCTAGGTCGGCGCTGGTCCGGCCGGCGCTTTCGGTGGCGCCGACCATGGGGAAATTGACCATGCCATCGGCGCCGACGACATATTCGCCGCCCAGCGCCGTCCATTCCACGAAGGTCGAGTCAGCGGCTTTCCACTGTACGACCTTGATGTTCAGCTTGTCGGAGATGCCGAGCGTATAGGGCGTGGCGGCCTGCGCGGCGCCGATCCAGGTGACCCCGAGGAGGAGGGCGGCTAGCGTGCGCCTGGCGATGCTTGTCTGGCTTGTTGTGGCATTCATGCGCCCATCCTTGCTGCTGTTCGCGTGTGCAAGGATTGTTGAGACTGATCGTGCCCGCAATGGGGCACGGGCACGCGGCGGCGCGGCCGCGTGCAATCATTCGTTCAAGCTAAGCTACTGATTTCCATCGTCTTTCACGGTAAGATCGATAGCTGCCACCTCACTCAGGACAGGTATGCGCGGGGCGGCCAACTGAATCTCGACCCGGGGGGGCTTTCGGCCGCTATTGCGACGCACCAGGGTGCCCTCGGGCGCGAATCCGAGTGAGGCGAGGCGACGGCGCTGCTGTGGCGAGAGGGCAATCCACACCAGCGTCCGTTCGCTGTCGGGCAGAGCGCCGAACTCCTGCTGATGGGCATTGCTGCGGGTCTGGATCTCAAACACGCCGGCATTGGTTTCCTCACCGGCCTGCACCATGGCCGCAAACAGCTTTGCGGCGTGCAGCGGAGACAGCTGTAGATTGCGGTCGAAATAGACCACCACTTCTTCAAGGGTTGCGTCCGGTACGGCGGCTTGGACTCGGCGGATGACTTCGCTGCAGGTCTGCTGCTTGAGGCGGGCGGTCAGGCCATGGGCATAGGCGCGGGCGGCCTTGGGGCCCATGACGTCGCCATCGATTTCGCCGCCCACCGGATAGCGGCTGACGCAGTGCTGGCAAATCCAGCGGGTCTCGGGTCCGTGCGTGACTTCATAGGTGAAGCGCAGTGTGTTGCGCCCGCAAAAGCCGCAGTCACTGCTGAGGCTGACGTCGTCACTGATCTGCCAGGTGTAGCTCCAGTCTTGCGGATTCCCCACGCCATCGCACAAGGTGTAACGGTTTTGGACCAATGCATGCTCTCTTGCTGTTTGGATGCCTTCGGAGCGCGAAATCCACTTCTGTGGATGTGACCGGCACGGCCGGAGCCATGGTCGACCACGAAGTGTGACCGAATCTTCAATCACGCCTGCGCAATTCTTCGCATCCAGCATGAAATCCGAATCCGGCCAGACCATGGCGAGGCTAGGCCGTCATTGGCTTTGCGTAAATGGCTGGCAGGACAATGCATTAGCGGCATGCGCCTTGTGGGAAGCTGTCACCAGTTCTGGGGATGTACAGGCTCGAATGCAGCGCTACGGCTGGATTGCCCGCATCGAAGGAGACGGCAATGACACTGACTTCGGCCGCCTGGCTGGCCATGGCAGCCTATTCGATGCACATCATGGAAGAGTTCGCCTTCGACTGGCGGAACTGGGCGCGTGAGGTGATCGGCCTGCCGGTGGAATGGACGGACTTCTTTGTCACCAATGCGGTGGTGGTGGCCGTGGGCATTGCCCAGGCCATGCTGGCGGAGAGCATGCCGTTGGTGTCGCTGAGCTTTACCGGACTGATGCTGATCAATGCGCTGTTGTTCCACTTCCTGCCGATGATCCGCGCCAAAGGGCGCTTTTCACCAGGCGCTGCGACGGCGCTGGTGTTGTTCCTGCCCAGCATCTGGTTCTCCTGGTCCATTGCGCTGTCGACCGGGGTTGGAGACGTTTGGACCATTGCCGGCGGCGTGGGGATCGGCGCCCTGTTGATGGCCTATCCGGTGGCTATGCTGAAGCTGCGGTCCTTGCCGTATTTCCAGCAGGTCGGACGCCAGGCTTAGTACCGTCGGGCCATTTCTAGCCCTATCACCAGTTCTGAGGATGTTGCTCGCCTATGGGACGCCTAAGCCTCGCGCATGCTGAATGTCAGCATTGCGGCTGGGCGCCGATGTCATGGAGAGCAGAATGCAACAGCATATCCCGTCGGCCGGCGGCATCACGGGCCTGGTCAATACGCGCAATGTTGGCCGACTGGCGCTGATCGGCATGGCGCTGTTCCCGACGCTGTGGGGTTTTCTCGGCCTGCTCAACGATGTCACCGACTTCAATGACACCCTGGTCAATGCGGTCGAACCGATGATCCAGATGACCGATACCTATGGCAATCCGCTGCAGCAGGTGCGGGCCATCACTGCGCCCTGGGTCGGGCCGGTGGCGCTGGTTGCCATCATCGCCGTGGAAACGCTGGCCGGTATTTTCGGGCTGATCGGGCTGGTGCTGATGCTGCTCAACCTCGGGCGCAGCAGTGCCGACTTTGCCAGGGGCAAGGCCTGGATGATGCTTGGGTGCCTGTTTGCCGTGCTGATCTGGGGTGTCGGCTTCATGGTGATCGCCGGCGACTGGTTCCTGTCCTGGGAGGCCAAGACCAACTCGCTCGATGGCCAGCTGGGCGGCATGATCTATTTCCTGCCCAATGCGCTGGGCCTGATCCTCGCCACGCTGCATCGCGAGGACTAAGCCAGCGCGATTCGGCCTGTTGCGTGTCTCACGGCAGCGGCGCCGAAAAGCGGCTGCGTTGATCGCTTTGGGTTTTTGTGTGGTGAAAGAAACTTAGCCTTAACCGGACAGAAAATCGGCTTGCCTATCCATGGTGGCAAAGTAACCCCCGGTATTGTACTGATATTTTGTCAGGGCGCGTCACCTTGGCATTGATCAAGACATGCGGGGGCGGTCGTGGATATCAATGCGGTTATTGGCGACATCTATGATCTTGGCTCGAGCCAGGGTGACTGGTTGTCGATCGGCCGGCGGCTGTTCAAATGCCTGGGTGCCGATGCCGGCACGATGCGGTTCCGGCAGGCCAATGGCCAATCGGTCAATGTCTTCGAACTCTCCCGTGCCGGGGAGACCCGTTATGTCGATCACTATGCCCATATCGACCCGATCCGCGCCGCCATCAGCCGGATAAAGCCGACCAGCGACTGGGCCAGCGCCGTAGCGGTGTCGGAGGACCTGGTCGACGACGAGCAATACCGGCAGTCGGAATTTTACCGCGATTTTGCCCGGCCCAATGGCCAGGATCACATGCTGGTCGGCGCGGTGGGGGACCGCGAGGGCACGGTGGTCGGCTTCTTCCGCCAGGGCATGGCCTTTGGCAGCGAGGAGCGGGCCAAGCTGGTGCGGGTGCTGCCGCATATCCAGCGCTCGCTGCAATTGCGCCAGCGGCTGCAGGATGCCGAGCTCAATGCCCGCGTTGGCTATGCGGCCTTCGAGGCGCTGCCGGGCAGTGCGCTGGTGGTCGATGCCGATCTCAATGTGCTGTTCGCCAATGCCGCCGCGGCGCGGTCGCTGTCGGGGCGCGGCCTGCCGATCGGCATCGCAGCGCCGTCGCATAATGTGCATGGCACGCGGCTGCTGGTCGATAATCGCGAGCGCTCCAACCGCCTGCGTGCGCTGGTGCGCGATGCGGCATCGGGCGGCAGCGGCGGGGCGATGCGGATCGAACTCGATACCGGCGACCTCGATCGCATGGGGCAGCTTGCCGTGCTGGTCTCGCCGCAACCGAAACATCTCGGCGGGCGCAAGACCTTCCCGGGCGAGCTGACGCCGGTTTTGATCCTGATCACCGAATTGTCCCGGCCCAGCGCACCAAAACCGTCACTGCTGAGCGAGTTGTTCGGGTTGAGCGCGGCCGAGGGGGCGGTGGCGCTGGCACTGCTCGGCGGGCAGACCGCCGAGAGCGTGGCGCGCGAGCGCGACGTGTCGCTCGAAACCGTGCGCAGCCAGATCCGCACGGTGTTGCGCAAGTCGGACGCTACCAATCTGCGCGACTTCGAGCGGATCGGTGCGCTGCTCACGGCGCTAGCGCGCTAGGCGATCACCAGTTCTGAGGATGGCAGACGCGGTGCCATCTCCTATCCAATAGGACCTGAGGAAAGGCCGTTTCCATGAGGGATGGCAGCGCCTTGGTCCGAGGAGGAAGTCATGATCGCCGATGCCATCAAATTCGTGCTGACCAATCTGCCGGCCTTCCTGTGCCTCGCCGCCGTGGTCATCCCAATGTTCGTCAAGCGCGGCACGCCGTGGCCGGACCGTTATCTCGGCTGGGTGCTGCTGCTGGCCGTCGGGCTTGACGGCATCTGGGCCGGGCTATTCCATGTGTTTTTCCCCGCCTTGGCCTCGGCGCAGATCGGCTGGCAGCCGAGCCCCTATGAGTTCGAGGTTGGCGTTGCCGATATTTCCTACGGTGTGGTGGCCGTGCTTGCCTTCTGGCGTAGCCTCGCCTTCAAGACCGCCATCGGGCTGTTTGCGGTGCTGTATTACAGCGGCGTGTCAGTGGGGCATTTTGTCCAGGCCTATGCCAATGGCGATACGTCGCCCGACAATTTCGGCCTGCTGCTGATCCTGACCATTGCCCGGGTGATCGTGCTGATGGTGTTGCTGGCCTTGGCCAATCGCGGTGGAAGCAAGAGATGGCGCGTTCCCATCTGGGCCTAAAGCGCACCGATGTCGTCCTCCCCTGGTTCACGCTGGCAGGCGTCTGCCGTTGGTGGCTTGGTGCTGATCGGTGTCGGCTCGGCGCTGTTGTTTGACCAGCTTGGCTATGAGTTTCCAAACCGCTGGATTTTTCTGGTGCTGCTGGTGCCGGGCGGTGTTGCGGTGGCGGATGGAACTCGGCTGGCCGGGCGCGAGGGCTGGAGCGACGTGAAAGTGCTGTCCCGATTGATCGCCGGTAGCCTGTTCGGGCTGATCGGGGGGGTGATGTCGCTGGGCCTCGATAGCGGCCTCATCCTGCCAGCGCTGATTGTCATGCTGGGGGCGGGGACAATCCTGCGGGCGGTGAGGGGCGCTGGTCGTCACCAGTTCTGAGGATGCCGGACCGTGGTGCGGTCGGTAGGGAAAGGTTCGATATGCGGTGGAGTAAGGGCATGGCAGGCAGGGTTTTCGGTCTGGGCACGATCCTTGGATTGGCACTGCTGGCTTTCGGCCTACCGGTGCAGGCCCAGACGCCGTTTTATTCCGCCGATGCTGCAGCCATTGCCGGCGGCGCGCCGGGCTCGCTGATCCAGAATGTGCGGCATGACGTGCCCGCTTTCGGAGCCAGCAAATATATCGTGCTGTACCGCTCGGTCGGGCTCAAGGGCGAGCCGATCGCGGTGTCCGGCATGGTTTTCGTGCCGCCGGGCCAAATGCCCGCGGGCGGCTGGCCGATCGTTGCCTGGGCGCATCCGACCAGTGGCGTCGTGTCCAAATGCGCGCCATCGCTGGCCTACTTCGGCAATGAGCAGGTGCAGGGGCTCGAGGATCTGTTGAGGCAGGGCTATGTGGTGACGGCGACGGATTATCCGGGTCTCGGCACGCCGGGCCCGCATCCCTTTCTCGTCGGCGACAGCGAAGGCCGCGCGGTGCTCGACTCCATCCGGGCCGCGCGTGAACTGATCGGCGGACGCTCGCCGAATGCCACGCTATGGGGCCATTCGCAGGGCGGACAGGCGGTGCTCTATGCCGCCGATCTGGCGCCAAGCTATGCCCCCGATATCAAGCTGCTCGGCGTGGCGGCGGCCGCGCCGGCAACAGATCTCGCCAAGCTGATGAATGACGATTATCCTACCGCGGGCGGCCGAAACCTCCTCGCCATGGCGCTTTATGCCTGGAACCAGGTGTTCGATGCGCCGATGGATGAGGTGGTGACGGCCGAGGCGATTGGCACGGTCGATGCCTTGGCAGAGGTGTGTCTTGAGTCACTGGAGGACCTACTGCCAAGGCTGTTCGATGGCCACGACCTGATGAAAAGCTTTTTGTCGGTCGATGACCTCACCAGCCTGCCGCCGTGGAAGGCGCTGCTGACGGAAAACACCATCGGCGCCTTACCGACAGCGACGCCGGTGCTGCTGGTGCAGGGCAGTGCCGACCAGACCGTCGTGCCGGATGTTACGGCGGAATATATGTCAGGCCTTTGCCAGGCCGGCTCGCATGTCACCATGCAGGTGCTGCTGGGCGGGACGCATTACGAGGCGGCGCGGGAGGGCTATCCCTATTTCATCGCCTGGCTCAACCACCTGCAAAACGGCCAGCCTGTAACCGACAATTGCCCTTGAGTTTCAGTCTTTTCCAAAGCGAGCTTCATGTCATGGATATCCTGTCCCAATTTCTGACGCAGACGCCGGTCTGGGTCTGGGTCCTGTTCGCCTACCTGCTGTTCCGCGGCATCAAGGGACGCAATCCCGGCGACACGACGCTGCTCAAGATGGCCATTCTGCCGGTGATTTTCACCGCCTGGGGCCTCTATGATCTGGTGACGCTGTATGGCGTGGCGCTGGATACGGCTGGGTTCTGGCTGGTCGGCATTGCGCTTGGCGCGGCGGTGGGCTGGGGCATTGTCTCGCGCTACGAAATCGTCCCCAACCGCGCGGCTGGCACGCTGCATCATCCGGCCGATTACACCCTGCTGCCGCTGCTGATGCTGACCTTTGCCGTGAAATACGGCTTCGGCGTCGTTGCTGCCGTGTCACCCGATCTGCTGCAGGAAACGACGTTCCGCATCGCCGACCTGACCCTTTCGGGTCTGTTCACCGGCATCTTCATCGGCAAGTTCGCCCGTTACGTCTGGGTCTGGAACAATGCCCCGGTCGTGCAGACCCAGCCGTAACCAAGGATATCTCATGCCCAAGCTGCGTAGGCTTTATGTCCTGGCCACCATGGTCGCACTTGCTACTCCGGCCATGGCACTTGAATGTCCGGTGCTGGCCAAGCTGGATGATCCGGCACTGGCAGGCGTCGTGGCGCATATCCTGCCCGATGGTGTCGATCTCGACGCGCCGGATGCGCTGGAGACAGCGATCTTCGATCTCAAGCAGGCCGGCGTGCCGGATGATGCCGTGCTCGACAATCTGATCGCCAGCTATTGCTTGACCACCGATGGCCAGGCGGATTTATCGGACGATGCCAAGACCGAGCGCCTTGAGGATTTTTCGCAGAGCGCAACACAGCTGGTGTTTGGCCAGAGCCAGTAAAACTAGCCCATCATCCGCTGGTCGAGATTGCCGAGGATCCACAGGCTGCCGCCGACCATGATTAGGATCAGCAGCCCGGTGAAGAGGATCAACTGCAGGTCTTCGCGCTTTGACTTAGACAGGTCGATGTGGAGGAAGAAGCGGAACTGCACCACGACCTGGATGACGGCAAGCAGGCCGATGACTGCCAGCAGTGCCGGGCCGGCGAGAATCTTGAAGACCGCCAGCCCGAAGGCCGCTGCTGTCAGCAGCAGAGCCAGCGACAGCCCCCAGAGATAGGCGGCGCGCTCCTGGCGGGCCTCGGCATTGGGTTGCGGCAAGTTATGGCCGCCGGCATTGCCTTCCCAGGGACCACTCATGCTGACACCACCGGTAGATAGACCAGAGTAAAGATCACGATCCAGACCAGATCGAGGAAATGCCAGAACAGGCCAAGCCGCAGCAGGCGCGAGCGCACCGGGCGGGAGAGGCCGAATATGGCGATCTGGGCCAGCATGACGCCGATCCAGATGCAGCCGACCAGCGCATGCAGTCCGTGCAGCGACAGCAGCACGAAAAAGCTCGAGAGAAAGCCGCTGGTCTGGGGTGTTGCACCCTGGGTTATGAGCGACGAAAATTCGCGCAGTTCGAGACCGAGGAAGCCGAGGCCGAGCAGCAGGGTGACGACGAGCCAAAGGCTTGCGGCGCGCTGGCGGCCCTCCTTGAGCGCCACGGCCGCCATGCCGAAGGTGAAGCTGCTGAGCAGCAGCACTATGGTTTCGAGGAAGGCATTGCCGATATCGAAAAGCTCGGCGCCGGAGGGGCCACCGGCGGTGCGGCTAACCATGGACGCATAGGTGGCGAACAGCAGCGCGAAGAGGATCGCGTCGCTCATCAGAAAGGTCCAGAAACCAAAGACCGTTACCTCGGCATGGCGTGCATCCTGCGGTCGCGCATGGGTGAGGTTGATGCCGGGGTGCTGGCGCTCGCTCATTGCGCATCTCCCTGCTGCGCCAAAATGGCCTGCTTCCAGCGCAGTTCTGTCAAGGCGATTTCGCTCGCCGGAATGATGCGGGTGGTTTCGGTGGCAAAGCTGCGGGCGATGGTGATGCCGACAATGCCGATGATGGCGAGACCGGCCAGCCACCAGATATGCCAGACCGTGGCAAAGCCGAGGAGGAAGGCAAGGGCACCGAAGACTAGGCCGACCATGGTGTTGCGCGGCACTTCGAGCGGCTCGTAGCGTTCGGGCCAGAGATGGGGCGTGCCCATATCCTTGGCCACCTGGAAGGCGTCCAGCGTGCAGACAGTGGGCAGCACGGCAAAATTGTATTCGGGCGGCGGCGAGGAGGTGGACCATTCGAGCGTCTGTCCGCCCCAGTGGTCACCGGCAAGATTGGCGGTCTGCGCCCGGTTGCGGATGCTGACCACCAGCTGGATGATCTGGCTGACGATGCCAAGCAGCACCGACAGCGCGCCAATGGCGGCGATGATGAAATAAACCTGCCATTCCGGCTGGTCGTAATAGGTCATGCGGCGCACCGCGCCCATGAAGCCCAGCACATAGAGCGGCATGAAGGCGAGGTAAAAGCCGACGACCCAGAACCAGAAGGCGCGACGGCCCCAGGTCTCGTCGAGTGGAAAACCGAAGGCTTTGGGAAACCAGTAGGCATAGCCGGCGAACAGGCCAAACAGCATGCCGGGGATCAGCATGTTGTGGAAATGGGCGATCAGGAACAGCGTGTTGTGGAAGACATAATCGAGCGGCGGGATGGAGAGGATGACCCCGGTCATGCCGCCGATGACGAAGGTGAGGATGAAGGCGATCGACCACAGCATCGGCGTATCGAAGCGCAGCCGGCCGCGATACATGGTGAGGATCCAGTCATAAACTTTCACGCCGGTCGGTACGGCGATCACGGCGGTCATGATGCCGAAGAAGGCATTGACGTTGGCATCGGCGCCCATGGTGAAGAAGTGATGCAGCCAGACGGTGAAGCTCAACACGGCAATGCACATGGTGGCATAGACCAGCACATTGTAACCAAATAGGCGCTTCTGGCTAAAGGTTGGTATAACGGTAGAAAAGACGCCAAAGGCCGGCAGGATCAGGATGTAGACCTCGGGATGGCCGAAAATCCAGAACAAGTTGGCATAGTTCATCACATTGCCGCCGCCGTCATTGGTGAAGAAATGCATGCCCAAGTAGCGGTCAAGCGCCAATAATCCGCCCGCAACGGTGAGGCCGGGCAGGGCGAAGACGGCAAGGAGGCTGGCGCAGAGCGCGGTCCAGCAGAACAGCGGCATCTGCATCAGCCCCATGCCGGGCGCCCGCATCTTGTAGATGGTGACAATAAAATTGATGGCGCTGAGCGTCGTGCCGGTGCCGGCGATCAGAAGCGCCATGATCCAATAGTCGACGCCGACGGTGGGGCTGTAGCTGAGTTCGGTATAGGGCGGATAACCGGTCCAGCCGCCGGTCGAGAAGACGCCGATGACCAGCGAGGCCATGACCAGCGCCGCGCCGGCGGCGGTGAGCCAGAGGCCGATGGCATTGAGCAGCGGGAAGGCGACGTCGCGGGCGCCAAGCTGTAGTGGTACGACATAGTTCATGATGCCGAACAGGAAGGGCATGCCCATGAAAAAGATCATGATCGTGCCATGCGAGGAAAACACCTGCTGGAAATGATCGGGCGTCAGATAGCCCTCATTGCCCATGGCGATGGCCTGCTGCGCCCGCATCATCAGCGCATCGACGAAGCCGCGCAGCAGCATGACGAGGGCCAGGATCACATACATGATGCCGAGCTTTTTGTGGTCGGTGCTGGTGAACCATTCGGTCCAGAGATAGGTCCAGGCCTTGAGCCAGGTAATCAGCCCAACCACGGCCACGCCGCCGAGCACGATGGTCGCCGCGCCGCCGGCGGCGATCGGGCTGTAGAAGGGCAGGGCGTCGAGCGTGAGCTTGCCGAACAGCAGGTCGGGGTTCATGGCGCATGCTCCGCATGATTTGCGGCGGGCGCCATCTCGGGCATCGAACCATGCGCGGCCATGATGGTGTGGAAGAGTTTGGGCTCGACGGTTGAATAGAGTCTTACGGGACCGGCGATGGTTGGCGTCGACAGGGTTTCGAAGCCCGCTGCGTCCAGCGCATCGCCACTGGCGCGCGCCTGGGCGAGGAAGGATTGGAAGCCAGAGACATCTACCGCTTCGGCGGCAAAGGTCTGGGCGGAGAAGCCATCGCCGCTGAACATGGTGTTGCGGCCGTCATAGACGCCGGGCCGATCGGCCAAGAGGTTGAGCTGTGTCTCCATGCCGGCCATGGCATAGATCTGACCACCCAGAGCCGGGATGGAGAGGGAATTCATCACCGTGTCGGAGGTCAGCTCAATTGTGAGCGGGCGGCCGACGGGGAAGACCAGCCGGTTGACGGCGGCGACATTCTCGTCCGGGTAGATGAACAGCCATTGCCAATCCAGCGCCACCGCCTGCACCACCAGAGGCGGCAGCCCCGATGCTATGGGCTTATAGGGATCGAGCGCATGCGTGCGGTTCCAGACAATGAACCACAGCGCCACGACGATCACCACCGGCATGAACCAGATGCCGATTTCGACCGCGCGCGATCCGGCCCAATGCGGCTTGTAGGCGGCGCCGGTTCCGGCGCGATAGCGCCACAGCACGAAGCCCACCAGCAGGAACACCGGGGCGACGACGATCAGCATCAGGCCGACGGAGTCAAAGAACAGGTCCCGCGTGGCCGCCGAAACGGGGCCCGCAGGATCAAACAGACTGTCCTTGAACATCATCACCTCGAATAGACCAAGATGGCCGCGCGACCAGGTGTCAGACAATACGGGCGATGACTGGCAAATCCATCACCACTTCTGAGGATGGCGGCGGTTCGTCCGTTCAGAATCCGTTATTTTTGTGTGCAGCTGAGCAGTGCTGGAGCATTGTCGTCTTGAGTGGTGTCGTAGAGGTTGGCGGTATTGCCGGTGCTCCACCACACATATTTGCCCGCCGCATAGCGCACGCCCGAGCCAGAGAGGACCGAGGCAAACACTAGCGGCTGTGTTTCGCCAGAGACCGGCACGACGGCCAAAAAGTTAGGATCGGCATTGACATAGCTGACGTCGAGCGAGCCGTTGTCGCCGCAGTCGTAGGTCACCTTGGTTTGCTGGAATTCTCCAGCGGTAGTGAGTTCAACCTGCCCGCTATCCGCAAAGGCGGCGCAGGGGGCAAGGCAGAAGGCGAGAAGGGCAGGGCCGGCAAAGCGGGCGTTCATGCATGTCTCCTTCGGTTGAGCTTGGCGGATTGATGACTATCCACGCTGCTAGACCGTGCCGATTTGCGCCGCATCCTCACAACTGGTGAGGGCCATTTCAAAGGGTTTCCGGCGAGAGGGGATTTCGTGGAATTAACGTGCTCCGCCCCGCCCGTACAATAGACGACTAATCCACTAGGCATTGTTGAATAAACATCGGCCAGGAGTAGGCTTTAGGCATTGTCGGATCCCAAGCGAGATACCTGCCAAGAGGAATTTGACGTGTCTCTGATCTCATCGAGCGCGCTACGGCGCACAGTGCAACCCACCCTCGCAGCCGTGCTGCTGACCAGCGTTTCGGCCATGGCCGTGATCGCCCAGGACCAGCCCGTCACCGGCGGCACGCTGGTCTACCTGGAACAGCAGGCCCATACCAATCTCTATCCGCCGGCCGGCGGCTTCTACCCCAATAGCGGTATTCTCAACCAGATTACCGACAAGCTGACCTGGCAGAACCCGGAAACGCTCCAGAACGAGCCGTGGCTCGCCGCGAGCTGGGAGATCAATACAGACGCCACCGAATATACCTTCAAACTGCGCCCGGGCGTGACCTTCTCCGATGGCACGCCGCTCGATGCCGCCGCCGTCGCCAAGAATTTCGATGTCTTTGGCCTGGGCAACAAGGAACTTGGCTATCCGGTCGCCGAAGCAATCAACAATTACGACCACAGCGAAGTCATCGACCCGCAGACCGTCAAGTTCGTGTTCAAGGCGCCTGCGCCGGGCTTCCTGCAGGCGACTTCGGTGATCGGTTCGGGCATCGTGGCACCAAGCGTGCTGGAGCAGCCCTACGCTGAACTGGGTGATGCCACCAAGATCATCGGCTCGGGTGCCTTCGTGGTCGACAGCGAAGTGCTGGGGCAGAGCCTCAACCTAAAGGTGCGCGAGGACTATGCCTGGGGTCCGGCCAATATCGAGCATCAGGGCCGCGCCTATCTCGACGCCATCCAGTATATCGTAACGCCAGAAGACAGTGTGCGCATCGGCGCGCTGCTGGCCGGCCAGGCTGATGTGATCCGCCAGATTCAGGCCTATGACGAGGGCCAGGTCGAGGCGCAGAGCTATAGCGTGCTGTCTGCGCCGACGCGTGGCGTCAACAACAACGCCGTGTTCCGGCCGGACAATCCGCTGGTTGCCGATATCAAGGTGCGTCAGGCGCTGACGGCCGCGACCAATAGCGCCGAAATCGTCCAGACGATTTTCTCCTCGCACTATCCGCAGGCCACTTCGGTGATCGCTTCGACCGCGGCGGGCTATGTCGATCTCTCCGACAAGCTCGTGTTTGACCTGGAGAAAGCCAAGGCGCTGCTCGATGAGGCGGGCTGGGTGCCCGGTGCCGATGGCGTACGCGAGAAGGATGGCGTCAAGCTTGAGCTCAGCGTTTATGAATCGCTGCCGCAGCCGCAGAGCCGCGCCACTTTCCAGCTGCTCAGCCAGCAGTGGGCCCAGGTCGGCGTCAAGCTGAACGTACTGGCTGGCGATGCCGGTAGCGCCGCGGTCGATCGTCTCGACCCGCTCAAGACGCCGGTGGTGTCGGCCATGGTCGGCCGCGCCGATCCGGACGTCATCAAGTCCAACTTCTACCCGAGCAATCGCGATGCCCTGCTGCAGAAGGGTGGGCTCAATCCAAATGCGACCTTTGAGGACGCAAAGCTCAACGATCTGCTGCTGGCCATCGCTTCGGAGCCGGACAATGCCAAGCGGCTCGAACTGGCCGGTGAGGCACAGGTCTACATTCTCGACCAGGCTTATGTGATCCCGATCTTCGAAGAGCCGCAGGTGTTTGCCGCCGCCCCCTACGTGCATGACGTGAGCTTCGACGCAGTGGCGCGCCCGAGCTTTTACAACACCTGGCTGTCACCCCGATAAGGCGCGGCCAGACTGGCTGTCCGGTTGCCCTGTGCCGGACAGCCCCCTTTTCCCGACGATGGAGCGAGGCACATGACACGACTTCTCGTGAGCAGAATTGGACAGGCAGCCGTGGTGCTGCTGCTGGCCTTTACCGCCTCGTTCCTGCTGCTGCAGGCCCTGCCGGGCGATGCCATCCTGATCAAGTATCAAAACCCGGAAATGGGCCTGACGCCGGAGCAGATTGCCGAAATCCGAGTGCTCTATGGCGCCGATGCGCCGATCTGGGCGCAGTATGGCAACACCCTGTGGAATTTCCTGCAGGGCAGTTTTGGCTATTCTGTGCAGGCCGGCGTGCCGGTCAATGCGCTGCTGGCGACCAATCTGCCGCCCACGCTGCGACTGGCCAGCCTAGGCCTGGTGTTTGCGGTGCTGATCGCCGGTGTGTTGGCTTTTGCCGCGACACTGGCACCTTTTGCCTGGCTGCGGAACCTGCTGCAGTCGCTGCCAGCCCTGATGATTTCGGTGCCGGTGTTCTGGCTGGGCATCATGCTGATCCAGATTTTCTCGTTCCGCCTGCGCCTCGTGCCGATCATCAACCCGTCCGAGTTCCAGGCGCTGATCCTGCCGGTGGCGACGCTGGCGCTGCCGATTGCTGCGCCGCTGGCGCAGATCCTGATCCGCAGTCTCGACGAGGTGCAGACCCAGCCCTTCGTCAGTGTCGCCCGCGCCAAGGGCGCCAGTCGACCCTGGGTGCTGTGGCACCATGTGCTGCGCAATGCGCTGCTGCCGGTTCTGACCATTGCCGGCGTGCTGTTCGGCGAGTTGCTGGCTGGCGCCGTGGTCACCGAGACGGTGTTCGGCATCAATGGGCTGGGCCGGGTCACCGAACAGGCCGTGAGCTATCAGGACACTGCCGTGTTGCAGGCGATCGTCATCCTCGCCGCTGTCGGCTTCGTGCTGATCAACCTCGTAGTCGATCTCGTCGCGCCGCTGATCGATGCCCGTCTAAAAAATCCGGTCGGAGCCAGCGCATGAGCAATCTCGACCTTTTCACAACGCGTCGCCCCGAACTTGGGCTGAGCAAGCTGCGCCAGCTCGATGTGACGCTGGTGCTGTCCTGGGCGGTGGTTGCCATCGCCGTGGCCTGGGCCGTTGCGCCGGGTCTGTTCACGCCGCATAGCGGTACGGTCGGTATTGCGGGTAACCAGTTGCGCGCGCCCGATGCGACGCATTGGTTCGGTACCGATGAAATCGGCCGGGATGTCCTGGCGCGCATCATCTATGGCGCAATCAATTCGCTCTCTGGCGCCGTCGTTGCGGTCGTGGTGGGTTTTATCGGCGGCACGTCCCTCGGGCTGATCGCCGGCTCGGTTGGCGGGCGCCTCGATACGATCATCATGCGCATTGTCGATGTGCTGCTCTCGGTGCCCGGCCTGCTGTTTCAGCTATCCCTCATCATCATTCTGGGCTTTGGGACGGTCAATGTCGCCATCGCGGTGGGCACCACGACCGTGGCCGGCTTTGCCCGACTGATGCGCTCGGAAGTCATCCGGGTGCGTCGCGCCGACTATGTCGAGGCCGCCTTCGGCAGTGGTGGACGGTTTGGCGCCGTGTTGTGGCGCCATGTGCTGCCCAATTCGCTGGGCACGGTGATTGCCTTTGCCGCACTGCAGTTCGGCAGCGCCATCCTCGCCATTTCGACGCTGGGTTTTCTTGGCTATGGCGCGCCGCCGCCGACCCCGGAATGGGGCCTGCTCATTGCCGAAGGTCGCAATTATCTGACCACGGCCTGGTGGATGACCACCTTCCCGGGCGTCATCGTCATCCTCATCGTGCTCGCCACCAATCGCATTAGCCAGTCCCTGCGGAGAACGCCATGACCACCATCGTGTTTCCCAATCAGCCCCCCGTGCTTGCCGTCGAAGGGCTGAGCCTTGCCTATCGGCAGGAAGCCGGCTGGCGGCGCGTGGTGGAGGATGTGTCCTTCACCGTGGGTGCCGGCGAAGTCGTGGCTCTGGTCGGCGAGTCCGGTTCGGGCAAAACCTCGACCGCGCAGGCAGTGATCGGCCTGTTGCCGGACAATGGCCGGGTGGAAGCGGGCAGCGTGCGGCTCAGTGGTCCCGAGATCACCGGCTGGTCCAGCCGGCGGCTCGACGCCATCCGCGGCAAGTCGATCAGCCTTGTGCCACAGGATCCTGGGTCTTCGCTCAATCCGGTATTGACCATCGGCGCCCAGGTCGGGGAAATCCTGCGGCTGCATGGCGAGCGCGATGGCCGCCTGCGTAAGATCTGTGTGCTGGAACTGCTGACCCGCGTCGGGTTGAGCAATCCGGCGCTGCGCTATGATCAATATCCGCATGAGTTGTCCGGCGGGATGAAGCAGCGCGTGCTGATCGCCATTGCGGTCGCTTTGCGGCCCGGGCTGATCATTGCCGATGAGCCGACAAGCGCGCTAGACGTTACGGTCCAACGCCGCATTCTCGATCTGATCGACGCATTGCGCAGCGAATTCGGCACGTCCGTTTTGTTGGTGACGCATGATCTCGGCGTGGCCGCCGACCGGGCCGACCGCATCGTGGTGCTGAAGGGCGGTCGTATCCAGGAACAGGGGCCGACGGCAGCGTTGCTGGCTCGGCCAAGCAGCGACTACACGCGTCGATTGCTGGCCGATGCGCCGTCGCTCGCGCCGCTCAGCCTGCGCTTGACGCCAGTAAAGGCTGAGGCAAGCATTGTGGTTTCTGGGCTCACGCAGGACTTCAACGTCGCTGGCAAAGCCTTTCGAGCTGTTGATGATGTGTCTTTTGCGGTGGCGGCTGGCACGACGCATGCGCTGGTCGGGGAATCCGGCTCCGGCAAGACCACCATTGCGCGCAGCGTCGTCGGCTTTCAACGTCCGACGTCTGGCCGAGTCACCATCGAGGGCACAGAGATCACTGCGCTCTCCGGTGAGCCCTTGCGCCAGTTCCGGCGGAACGTGCAACTGGTGTATCAAAACCCCTTTTCCTCACTCGATCCACGCCAAAGCGTCTGCGAGATCATCGGCGAGCCGCTGCGCAATTTCGAGCCGGTCGGCAAGGCTGAGCGCCATGAGCGGGTGGCGGCCATTCTCGCCCAAGTCGACCTGCCCGCTGATACGATCGGGCGCAGTCCCCGGGCCCTGTCGGGCGGTCAACGCCAGCGTGTTGCCATCGCCCGCGCGCTGATCCTTGAGCCGCGCGTGCTGGTGCTCGACGAGGCAGTTTCGGCACTCGACGTCACGGTACAGGCTCAGATCCTGCGACTACTGGAAGACCTGCAGCAGCAATTGGGACTGACCTATCTCTTCGTCACTCACGACCTCGCGGTGGTGCGCCAGATTGCCCACACCGTCACCGTGATGCAGGCGGGCCGCGCGGTGGAAAGCGGCGCGGTGGCTGAAGTCTTTACCCGGCCGCAGGCGAATTACACCCGCGAACTTCTCGCTGCCATTCCCGGTCGCCAGCTGCCGAGCAGCGCCCGAAACCTCGAATATGCCGGAGCCGCAGAATGACCGACAATACCAAACGCCTGGGCTTTTTTACCCGGCTGCTCGATGACGCAACGCCGGCCGAGCGCTATCGCCTCGCCATCGAGCAGATCGTCAAGGCGGAGGAGCAGGGCTTTGACGCCGCCTGGGTGGCGCAGCACCATTTCAACCACGACGAGGGCGGCCTGCCATCGCCCTTCGTGTTCCTCAGCCACGTTGCAGCGCGGACGAGCACCATTCGCCTTGGCACCGGCATCGTCACCCTGCCGCTCGAAGCGCCGTTGCGGGTTGCCGAAGATGCGGTGGTATTTGATCTGCTGAGCGGTGGTCGGCTGGAATTGGGCGTCGGTAGCGGCGGCACGGCAAGTTCGTTCACTGCCTTTGGCCTGGATAGTGCGCAGCGCGGAGCGATCCATGGCGCCAACCTGGCCGTGGTGCGGGCGGCGCTGGATGGCGCCGATGTTGGCGGCGGCAACCGGCTTTATCCCGAGGGCAAGTCGCTGCTCGGCCGTATCTGGCAGGCGACCTTCTCGGTGGAGGGCGGCCAGCGCGCGGGTGCGGCGGGTGATGGCCTAATGCTGTCGCGCACCCAGCCGCGCAGCAAGGACAATCCACAGGCCAGCCTCGCCGACCTGCAGCAGCCGATCATCGATGCCTATCTGGCGGCGCTGCCGGCTGGTGTCGAGCCGCGCATCCTGGCCTCGCGCACGCTGTTCGTCGCCGATGACCAGGCCACGGCCTATGAATGGGCCGATATCGGCCTGCAACGCATTGCCGACAAGTTTGTGGCTTCAGGCCATATCCTGAGCGGCGACAGCCTCGAAGACCTGATCAAATCCTTCGATACCCATGTCGGCGCACCGCAGGATGTGATCGCCAGCCTGGCCGAGGACGCGACGCTTGACCGGGCCACGGATATTTCCTTCCAGGTGCACTCGGTCGATCCGCCGCACGCGCTGATCCTGCGCTCGCTCGAGCTGATCGCCACAGAGGTCGCCCCGGCGCTTGGCTGGCGCAATCAGCCGAACACCCCACGCTTTGCCATAGCCCGCTAAACCAGCAGAGGAGCGTTCCATGAGCGCCCAGCATACCGATCTTATCGACCAAATCCTGTCCATCACGCCCGGCTCACGCCTCGACGTGCTAAGGCGCCATCGCGAAGTGGCGCGGGAAAATATCCAGAAGGCCTATGTCGCGCTGTTCCAACCCCGTGACGTAACGCAGGTCACGCTGTTGGAGCGGCTCGCAGTCGCCAGTTTTGTGGCGGGCCTGCATGGCCAGATCGTCCTAGCTGACCATTATGCCCATAGCCTGTCGCAGGCGGAGGATGGTCCGGTGCTCTCGGCGCTGATCACCGGCGAAATCGAGGCCGGCCAAACCGAGGGTCCCTATGGGATTTATCCGGCTGGTCCGCTGTCGGCCGAGAACAAGGCCGGGCCGCATTATCGGGTTGGGGCCGATGCGCGCAAATTGTTGGGCGACAAGCTCAGCGCGGCGCTCGAACATGCACACTTGCTTGTCTTCCGCCCACGCGACGCTAGCCGCGAAGCGCTGCAGGCCCTGCTTGATGCCGGCTGGAGCACCAGCGCCATCGTGACGCTATCGCAACTGGTCGCCTATCTCGCCTTCCAGGTGCGCATGGTCGATGGCCTGACCGCGCTTGCCAGCGCCAGCGAACAGCCGATTGCCGCAAATTCCGATAGCTTCACTGCCGCGCTCGCCGCTGGCAACAGTTTGTAAGGATCAGTTCATGACCAAGACCATTTCCTATCCCGACAGCACGCCACCCGCCGTTTTCACCCAGGATGAACTGGGCTGGGCGCCATGGCTGCAGCCGCTGACCGAAGCTGAGTTGACCGAGCGTCACTGGGCGGGTTTGGTCGATGCGTCGCGCTCCAAGTCGGACTATTTCATGCTGCTGGCGCATGACCCTGAAGTGCTCGAGGCGCGCACCAACGCCGACAAGGATATTTTCTACAACCCGAATGGGGGCCTGCCGCGCGCCGAGCGTGAGCTCTCCGCCACGGCGACTTCGCGCCACAATGGCTGCATCTTCTGCGCCTCGGTGCATTCGCGCTTTGCATCGACCCATTCCAAGCGCCGCGACGACGTGCAGCGCCTGCTCGATGACGGCGTGGATACCGATCTGGGCGAGCGCTGGAATGCAGTCAAGCAGGCCGCAGTGGCGTTGAGCGATACGCCCGGCCAATTTGGCGTGGCCGAGATTGCGGAACTGCGCGCGGCGGGGCTCGATGATTTTGAGATCACCGACGTCATTTCGACCTCGGCCTTCTTCAACTGGGCCAACCGCCTGATGCTGTCGCTAGGCGAGCCGGTGCCGGCAAAGGCAGCATAGTCAACGCCGCACAAGATAGGCGCCGCTGCCGGTCTCGGGAGCGGCGCTTTTTTGCACCTTAATGCAGTCGGTAGAGCAGGTCGGCGAAGGTTCCGACCGGCTCGGTATTGTTGGCCTGTGGCTGGCTTGGTGGGCGGAGGCCAAGTCGCACTTCCCGGGGGCTATAGCCGAATTCTCGCTTGAAGGCCCGGCTGAAGTCAGCGGGGTCGAGGAAGTCACGCTCGGCAGCGATGTTGACGATCGGCCGGTTGTCGGTGCCGGCCGACAGGACACGATGCGCATCGAGCAGGCGACGGCTGCGGATGTAGTGGACCACACCGCCCAGATCTTCGAACAGCCGATATAACCGCGAGCGGGAAATGCCTAGGGTGCGGCAGATTTCATCGACCCCGAGCGTTGGCGAGAGCAGGTTGGTCTGCACCAGCTCGCGGGCGCGCTCCAAGAGGGTGGCATTGATGGGGGCGGACGCATCGGCAAGCCGGTCGGGCGTTGGGGCGATGCAGGCGTCGATCATGGCGTGCGTCGCGGCCAGTATGCTCGGTATTTCGTCTTCGGTCATCCGGCGCAGCTGCCGGTCGAGATCGACCAAGTAGGCGGCGAGCAGCCGTCCCAGGCCGGAACAGAGGACCGTGTCGTCTGCGGCATCCAGGGCGCCGACACGTTCGCGGCAGAAATCGCGCGGCACGAAAATGCAGAGGCCGCTGGTTTCGGTCTTGCTGCCGGCGAGGGGACTATGCAGGGATTTGATGAACAGTGTGCCCGGATAGATTTGATTGGTGCGGCCGGGGCGCGTGGTTTCAACCGAGCCTGTCTTGACTGCGACGAAACACCAGTGATCAAGGCCCTTGCTGCGAATATGCAAGGTGTCACGGTGGAAGGTGGCGGGCGGCGTAGTCGAGCGCGTCAGGGCAAGCCGCCCCAGATCCCAGGCCTTGATCTCGACGGCATAGCCAGCGGCGGACGGCTCGGCGTCCAGTTCCATAATGGGCTGCACCATGTCGCGCCAGGCATCATATTGCAGCGCATGCGGCAGATGGCGATTGGTGAAATGGTATTGCCGGATCAGTTTCGGTGATTGCGCAAGCGGCGGCCGGGTTTCGATCGCACGCTGTGTGGTACTGAACAACTTCCCCTCCCACGCCCTGAACACTGCACAGTGGACGGATAGGCCGCCGGCGGTCGGTTGCCGGCCTATTGCGAGATGATCGATTAGTTCCGCGGCGCGTGCCCTAAGCCGGGACCGCGGCCGCGCCCAGGGCTTTCAAAGCCGCGCAAGCTGCCCTCCCGCAGCTGCGCCGAATAATTCTAGTCCCGAATTTATCCAAGGTGAATAGGCACTGCGTCCCAGCCCTATGCGATATGTCTCGACCGCTTTAGTAACGCTGTTTCAGGCCAGCGCCTTGGCCTTGATGCGGAGAAACTCGGCTTCCGAAATTGTGCCGTCGCGCAACAGGGCATTGGCTTCGGCTATTTCCGTGGCCGGGGATCGTCCGGCGACGGTGCGGATATAGGACTCCGCACCTTCACTGCTGCGCCGCGCATCCTCACGTCGCCGTCTGGCCATGCCGCCACCGCGAAACAGGATGTAAGCCAGCGCCGTCAGCATGGGCAGGACTAGCAGGGCAATCGTCCACAGCGCCTTGGCAAAGCCGCCGAGTTCGTTGTCGAGGAACATATCGATGATGATCTGAAACAGTACCATCAGATAGGAGATCAGGAAGAAGCTCCAAATGATCAGCCACAGGAAATCCCAGAAGCCCGAAAGCATTTACCCCCCCCGCACGGATTGTCATCGAGCGGCACTATAGGGCGAGGTCGCCTGGATAGCCTTGGCGGGCGGCCCATGCCTTATGCCAATCGTCTCTATCTGTGGGACGAATACGTCGGGACGGTCTGAGTAGGTCGGGGATGTGAGGCCATGTCCGGGTAGGGCAGGCGTTGTTAGCATGAGCCATGGATGAGTTTGAAGAACAGGCCTTGCCGCGACGCTTGCCATGACGGACACGGCGGCAGTTGTCCCCACACCGCTGGAGGCCATGGTGGCGGGGGTGCTGCAGCGCATCCGGGCGATGTCGGAGAATCCCGAAGCGCGGCTGAGTTGCAATGGCTTGATCGCGATTATCGGGCCGGACTCCCATGTGTTGGCCATATTGATTTTTGCCGTGCTCAACCTGTTGCCGGGGCCGCCCGGTTATAGCCTGGTCGTCGGGCTCGCGATCATGGCCTTTGCGGTGATGCTGTTGGCCCGGCGGCCGTTGCGGCTTTGGGCGTTTGTCGGTGAACGCCAGATCCCGCTGCCGATCCTGGTCAGATTGCTGGAATTCCTGGCAGGCTTCACTCGCTTAATCTCGAAATTTTCGAGGCCGCGCGCTTCGGCATTGGCGTCGCCGCGGCTGTTGCCGATGCTGGCGGTTTTGGCCTTCGGTTATGGCTTTGCCATGCTGGTGCCGATCCCTTTCACCAATACACTGCCGTCGCTGGGCCTGGCGATCACCTGCGTCGGCATGCTGAACCGGGATGGGTTGGCGGTGCTGCTGGGCACTGCCATTGCGATGATCGGCGTGGTTCTGCTGGTGTTGGTGAGCTGGGTTCTGCTGACCGTTTTGCTGGTGGTGTCAGAAGTCGTCCAGCAGGAATTGCCGGCGCTCTAGCCGTTCTGGACCCATGGCCTAGGCCCGAGGCCGCTGGGCATGTCATTGGGCGCCGCGCTTTCTATAGTGGGCGAGACAAAGAGGAGAATTGAAATGGCTTTCATCTTAGTCAAGCGGCGACACGCCGCGATCATCGCGGCTTGTCTGATGGGCCTCGGGCTTAGCCAGGCTCATGGCGACGGCAAGGCGGCTGATGCCGCGCTGAGCCTGCCGCCGGAGATTGTTGGTGTCACCTGGGAATGGCTGGGATTGCAGACGCCAAAGGACCAGATCGAGGTTGCCGATCCAGCCAGCTATAGCGTCACTTTCGCGGAGGATGGCAGCATGGCGCTGCAGGTGGACTGCAACCGCGGTTTCGGCCGCTACACGGTCAGTGCCGACAGCCGGATCAGTATCAAGCCGATCGGTGCCACGCGGATGATGTGTCCCGAGGGATCGCTGGACCAGCAGTTTGCCATCAATCTCGAACGGGTCGGCAGCTTCTTCCTGCTGGATGGCGAGCTGCTGCTGGAACAGCCGTTCGACTCCGGCACCATGCGCTTTAGAGCCGCCGACTAGAGCCGCACGGCGGTGAAGGTACGGCGGCTGACGCCGCGCACGCTGGGGTGATAGGTGCAGCGCAGTGAATTGAGCAATGGAATGCCCAATGCCTGGCCGGCCAGCCGGCTGATCAGATTGCCGGTGTGGCGGCAGTCCATGGTCGCTTCTTCCCAGGCACGCCCGCGGCCGCAGGAGGTGCGCTCAAGGTCGATGAAGATGTCGCGACCGGAGGTGTGCCAGAACAGCCGGCCATCACAGGACAGGTTGCCACCGCGCACCTGATAGCTGCCGCGCCGCTCGAGGCAGAAGGTCAGCCGATAGGGCCCGAAGAGATTTTGCGTGGCGCGGAAACAGCCGCTGACGGGAATGCCCTGCGGGTGATCGGGCACAACCACCCGGGTCTCCTGCGCTGCGATTGGCATCGCCAGCAGCAGGCCCGTGACCAGGGCCAATCTCAGTTGGTGTTTTAGACTAAGCCTCATGGCTGCCCTCCATGCCCGCTAGCGCTAGCGCACCCGGACCGAGGAAATGCTCTGCTGCATGGTGAAGTTGAGGATCGGCGTGCTGCGGTTGAAGGCGCTGCAATTGCCGAAATTGCGGTTGAGGCAAATCTCGGCCGTGGTGGAGCGGCCCTCGATCATGACCGAGCCGATGCGGCTCTCCCAGCGGCCGAGGTTGCGTTCGCTTTCGCCCTGACGCAGGCAGAAACTACGACCACGGAAATTATCGCGTTCGAAAAAGCAGGCGCGGCCCATGCCGATCGAGACGCCACCGGCGCCGATATTGATGTTGATATTGGGCCGGTTCGGGTTATCGGGGATCGGCCGTCCGCCGCCGCCCGGGCTGGCGATCAACTGGCGCAGGAAGGAATCGGAAATCCAGCCGCGATCGCGGCCGAAGTCGGAGAGGCACCAGCCGCGACTGCACCGATTGACGAAGACCTGATCGCCATTGTGCAGCACGGCGACCACGGCATAATTGGTGCCGGGCCCCGCCCGCATATTGACATTGGTGGTGGTGATGGCAGCGCCGGCGCCGACCTGTGCGACGGCCAGGGGGACCAGGGCGAAATAGGCTATCGCTATTGCGACCAGGAGCCGTCGCACCGAACTGCCGAACTGCATGTCGTCCTCCCCGGCTTACGGCAGGACCGCCGCCCGAAAAGTATAGACCCCGGCCTTGGCGACGGCATTCCCCGAGGGTCCAAAGTCTTCGCAACAGGTCTCAATCCATCGCATTGACGGCTGCGCGCTGGCGCCAGACGCCGACCAGCAGGCTGAGGGCAAAGACCACCATCAGCACGGCGATGACCTGTACCAGGATCACTGCATTGTCGACGGGCAGGGCGATCAGGGCCAGACCGAACAGGGCATAGGCACCGCCGCTTATCAGTGTTGACCACAGGCCATCGCGGGCTTTTGCGCGCGGCAGCAGCAGGGTGCAGACTTCGAGCATGCCGAGGATGATGGCCTGGATGCCGACCAAAATGCGCAAGGTGCCGACCGACAGCATGGGGATCAGCCAGGGGCTGCACAGCACCATCAGACCGGCGAGTATGGCCAAAACGCTGCGGGCGATGCCGATCCAGAAGCTCAGGTCACGCGGACCGGTGAGCCGCAGCGCCGCCATGTTGAGGATACCGTCGAGGACCAGGATCCCGCCGCCGACGAAGACCAGCAACCGCAACGCCTGTAGGGGATAAGCAAGGGCAAACAGCCCTGCAATGATGAGTACCACGCCGCGTAGGGCAGTGAGCGTGGTGGCGAGGCCGGCCGATTGGGATGGCATAGTAATCCTCCTCAAAATTCGACCGGGTCGCGGATGATCGGGCAGGTCATGCAGTGGCCGCCGCCGCGACCGCGGCCCAGTTCGGCGCCAATGATGGTGATGACCTCGATGCCCTGTTTGCGCAACAGCGTGTTGGTATAGGTGTTGCGGTCATAGGCGTAAACGACGCCCGGCGAGGCGCAGACGAGGTTTGCTCCGCTGTCCCATTGCGTACGCTCGCGCATATAGGCGGTGCCGCCGGTCTCGACGACACGGAGCTTTTTGTAGCCCAGCGCCTGACCAACTACCTCTACGAAGCTGCCTTCGTCCTTGCGCAATTCGACGCCACTTGAGTGGTCCGATGGGCGATAGGAGAAAGCTTCGATCTTGCCGACGATATCGGGATAGAGCAGCACGCAATCGCGGTCGGCGAAGGTGAACACCGTGTCGAGATGCATGGCGGCGCGCAGCTTGGGCATGGCGGCGACGATGACGCGCTCGGCCACGCCCTGCTTGAACAGTTCTGCCGCTAACTGGCTGATCGCCTGACGCGAGGTGCGCTCGCTCATGCCGATGAGAACATTGCCCTTGCCGATCGGCATGACGTCGCCGCCTTCGAGGGTGGCGAGGCCGTGATCGACCAGCGGATCGCCGTACCAGACATTCACCTTGCCGGCGAAATCTGGATGGAATTTGTAGATGGCGGTGGTGAGGATGGTCTCCTCATGCCGCGCCGGCCAATACAACGGATTAAGCGTTACCCCGCCGTAGATCCAGCAGGTGGTGTCGCGGGTGTAGAGCGTATTGGGCAGCGGCGGCAGAAGATATTCGGTGACGCCGGCCGCGTCGCGCACCAGCCGCAGCATGTCTCCGCCGTGGGTTTCGGGAAACTCCTCGGTCGAGAGCCCACCGATCAGCGTCTCGGCGAGGTCGCGAGGCGACAGGCCTTCGAGATAGGAGCGGATTTCATCGACGAGGCCCAGGCCGACCTGATCGGCGATGACCTGATGGTCGAGGATCCAGGCCTTGGCCTCGGGCACGGCGACGGTTTCGGCCAGGAGATTATGCATTTCGACCACGTCCACGCCGCGGTCGCGCATCTTGGTGATGAAGTCAAAATGGTCGCGCTTGGCATTGTCGACCCACAGCACGTCGTCAAACAGCAAGGCGTCGCAATTTGAGGGGGTCAGGCGCTGATGGGCCCGGCCCGGGGCGCAGACCAGCACCTTGCGCAATTGCCCGACTTCGGAATGTACGCCAAAACCAGTGTGGGCCGTCATGATCTCCTCCTAGAGCTGGATATAACCGGTCGCCAGCATGGTGAGGCCGGTGATGCAGCCGGCGGCCGCCACGGCAAAGACGCCCCATTCCACCGGGGTGAACAGCAGCTTCTTTTGCTCGCGCCGGGCCCAGACATAGAGAAGCGTGCCGGGCACGAAGAGCACGCAGACAAGGGCCACGAATTGCAGGCCCGCCGCGACGAACATGAAGAGCGTGTAGATGACGGCGATCCAGGCAAAGACCTGGTCGCGATTGCGTTCATAAGGGCTGTGCTCATAGCCCCGGCCACTGCGCGCCAGCAGCACGCCATAGCCGGCGACCAGCAGATAGGGCAGCAGCGCCGTGACGCTGGTCATGTCGAGCATGAAATTGAAGGCATCGGCCGACCAATAGGTCGAGATGACGAAGAGCGAGACGACGCTATTGGTGGCCCAGAGCGCATTGGCCGGCACGCGATTGCCGTTCTGGGCGGCGAACAAGCGCGGCATGTCTTCGGACTTGGCGGCGGCGAACAGCACTTCGGCGCAGATCAGCGACCAGGCGAGATAGGCGCCGAGCACGGAAATCAGCACGCCGATGGAGATGAACACCGCGCCCCAATGGCCGACCACGGCTTCGAGCGCGCCGGCGAGCGACGGCTGCTGCAGGCCGGCGATAGCGGCGCGGGGTGAATTGGCATAGGGCAGGAGGGTTACGGCGACCATCAGGCCGGTAACAGCGACGAAGCCGAGGATGGTGGCGCGACCGACATCTGAGCGTTGCTTGGCAAAGCGGGAATAGACGCTGGCGCCCTCGATACCCAGAAATACGAAGACCGTGATCAGCATGGTGTCGCGCACCTGGTTGACCAGGCTTTTCTCCGGCATGTCCAAGCCGCCGAAGAAGTTCTCGGAAAACTGCTGATAATTAAAGGCGACGACCATGGCGAGGATGGCCACCACAATCGGCACGATCTTGGCGACGGTGACGACCATGTTGATGAAGGTCGCCTGCTCGACGCCACGCAGGATCATGGTGTGGAAGGTCCAGATGCCGATCAACGAGACAATTATGGCTATCGCTGTGCTGCCGTCGCCAAACAGGTCTGGGAAGAAGCGCCCCAGGGTCGAGCCGATCAGCACCCAGTAGAAGACATTGCCGAGGCAACTCCCGAGCCAATAACCAAAGGCCGAGAGGAAGCCCATGTAATCGCCAAAGCCGGCCTTGGCATAGGCGAAGACGCCGGAGTCGATATCGGGCCGCTTTTCGGCCAGGGCTTGGAAGACGCGGGCCAGCATATACATGCCGGTGCCGGCAATGGCCCAGGCGATGATGGCACCGAACGGGCCGGTGGCGGCGCCGAAGCGGCCGGGCAGATTGAAAATGCCGGCGCCCACCATCGAGCCGACGACCATGGCCGTGAGGCTGAACAGCGAAAGTTTCTGGGTTTGTGTCGATGCCATGCGTTGCCCCGCCAATCGTCAGTTGGTGTCAGGGGCGTCGTCGAGCGTGTTCTTGTAGATGACGCCGTCCTTCATGATCAGTACGAAATTGTCCGGATCGGCCACAAGCTCGAGGTCGTCGAGCGGATTGCCACCAACCAGCAACAGGTCGGCCAGCGCGCCCTGTTCAACCACGCCAAGCTTGCCGGGATAGGGATTGCGTGGACCGGACAGCGCCAGCAGTTCGGCATTGGTGCTGGTGGCCATGATGAGAGCCTCGGCAGGCGTGTACCAGCGGATCAGCGAGGCGAGGATGGCGCCCTGCTGCTGGGCTAGCGCCTGGGAAAACAGCACATCGGTGCCCCAGGCGGTGCGGAGATGGTATTTGCGCGCCAGCTCATAGGCATGGGTGATGCCGGGGAAGACCGCGTCGGCGCCCTCGCGCTGCACCGAGCCTTCCGGGAAGCCCAGCCGCATAGCTTCGGGCAGCGGCTGCAGGCTCAGCCAAATATCCTTGTCGGCCAGCAATTGCGCCGTCTCGTCGTCCATCAGGAAGCCATGCTCGATCACCTTGACCCCGGCCTCGACGGCACGCTGGATGGCTTTTGGGGTGAAGGCGTGGGCGGTAACATAGGTGCCCCAATTGTCGGCGGCCTCCACCGCGGCTTTCAGCTCTTCAAGCGTGAATGTGGTGACATCCACTGGGCTGAACGGCGATGACACGCCGCCGCCGGCGGTTAGCTTGATCTGCGAGGCGCCCAGCATCAATTGCTCGCGCACCCGCAGACGGACCTCGTCGGGGCTGTCGGCCAGCATGCTGCCACCGACCACTTCCATCCGGGCCATGTGACCGCCAATTGTGCGCGGTAGTTCGGACAGCTGGCGGAAGTCGCCGTGCCCGCTGGTGATGGTGATCATGGCGCCGGAGGGAAAGATGCGCGGCCCCATGGTCAGGCCTTCATCGATGGCCTGCTTTAGTCCAAAGGACGGCCCACCGACATCGCGCACTGTGGTGAAGCCGCGCAGCAGGGTGTCCTTAGCCTCGTCGGCGGCGCTGATGTAATTGTAGCCGATGTCGCCGAAGATGGATTGCGCGGGATTGTTGCGGATCAGCATGGTGTGCCAATGCGCATCGATCAACCCCGGCATCAGGATCATACCGTCGCCATCAATGATGGTCGCGCCTTCTGCCGTTATGGCGTCCTCGGCGATGCGGTCGATCTTGCCGTCGTGGACCAGCACATTGCTGGGTGGCGACAGCTCAGAACTGGTGCCATCGAAAATTCGGACATTTTCGAACAGGGTGTCGCTGCGCTCCGGAGATGGTTGCGCCTGCACCGGGCCAAAGAAAAGCAGGCCGAACAGGGCCGTCGAACACAGCCAGTAGCGGCCTGACCGCCTGGCGGGCGCCGTGCGAAAACACGTCCAAGCTTGATGCGGCATGGTCCATCACCCCCATTGAGGGCAGAGGCGTTGCCGCAAGCACCGGTAACGGTCTGCCTTGGTCTCATGTGCGGGGGACTATCCCATGGGCGGCAGGGAAATGGATTGGCCCAGCCGCCTTTCTCTTGGCTTGGCGTCCCAAGGCAATGCTTGCCGCCGCTATTGACCAATTGGCGCCTGATGATAACGGGGACTGTCAAATCTTTGGCTCTTGCATGCATTACGATTTGCCTCCTAGATGGGCACAGAAGAGGCGTGGGCATTTTTTGTACAGCAGGGGAAAAGAGATGATGGATCAATTCAAGCTTGGTCGCCGTGCCTTTGTGTCGGCACTGGCCTTGGGCACTGCGATGGCGCTGTCGGGCGCCGCGCTGGCGCAGGACGTGATCAAGGTTGCGGCGGTATGGACCGTGCCGGTGGAGCAGCAATGGGCCAGCCGCCTGCACAATGCGCTGGTGGCGGCGCAGGAGCGCGGCGAGATCGAATATGTCTATTCGGAAAACACCACGGCGACCGACTATGAGCGCGTGATGCGCGAATATGCCGAGCAGGGCGTGGCGCTGATGATCGGCGAGGCCTTTGCCGTCGAAGCGCCGGCCCGCGCCGTGGCCGCCGACTATCCCGAAATCAGCTTCCTGATGGGCTCCTCGCTCCCGCCGGTCGAGCCCAACTTTGCCACTTTCGACAATTTCATCCAGGAACCGAGTTACCTCACCGGCATGATTGCCGGCGCCAAGACCGAGTCCAATGTCATCGGCATGGTCGGCGGCTTTGCCATTCCCGAAGTAAATCGCCTGATGAACGCCTTCATCGCCGGCGCGCTGTCGGTCAATCCGGAAGCAAAGTTTTCCATCAGCTTCATCAACTCCTGGTATGATCCGCCCAAGGCCAAGGAAGCGGCCTTCGCCATGGTCGATGCCGGCGCCGACATCCTCTATGCCGAGCGCTTCGGCGTCTCCGATGCCGCCAAGGAACGCGGTATCCTCGCCATCGGCAATGTCATCGACACGTCGGCCGATTATCCGGGCACCATCCTTGCCAGCGCGCTCTGGGACGGCACGCCGATGATCGACAAGGCCATTGCCGATGTGAAGGGGGGCAGCTTCACCGCGTCCGATTATGGCATCTATGCCTTCATGGAATATGGCGGCTCCAGTGCGGTCTATGACGAGGCGCTGGCCGGTGCCGACGCAGTCGCCGCTGCCAAGGCCAAGGAAGCCGAAATCCTCGACGGCAGCTTCAAGGTCGAGATCAACGACGCCGAGCCGTCGTCGACCCTCTGATCCCTTTGCCGGGCGCTTTCGAGCGCCCGGTCTCCAATGCCTGGAAGCGGCAATGACCAGTACAGACACCGTTCTCTCGCTCGAAGGCATTACCAAGCGCTTCGGCAAGCTCACGGCCAATGACCATCTCGACCTAAGCCTGCGGCGGGGCGAAATCCTGGCGCTGCTGGGCGAGAATGGCGCGGGCAAGACCACGCTGATGAATATCCTGTTCGGGCATTATGTGCAGGACGAGGGTGTGGTGCGGGTCAATGGCGAAATGCTGCCGCCCGGCTCGCCCGGCGCGGCACTCAAAGCCGGCATTGGCATGGTGCATCAGCATTTTGCCCTGGCCGAAAACCTCTCCGGCCTCGACAATATCCGGCTGGGCACCGAGGGGCTGTTTGCGCTGGGCGGCAAGGCTGCGGCGCGCAAAAAGGTCGAGCAGATCATTGCCGAAAGCGGGCTTGAGGTGGATCTCGACCGCAAGGTGGCCAGCCTCACCGTGGGCGAAAAGCAGCGGGTGGAAATCCTCAAGGCGCTCTATCGTAATGTGCGAGTGCTGATCCTCGACGAGCCGACGGCGGTGCTGACGCCGCAGGAGGCCGAGGGCCTGTTCACCGTGTTGCGGCGCCTCGCCGCCAATGGGCTGGGCGTGATCTTTATCTCCCACAAGCTGGGCGAAGTGCTGTCGGTCTCGACGCGCATCCTCGTGCTGCGCGGCGGCCGCAAGGCGGGCGAACTGGTGACGGCCGACGCGGACCGCCGCGCCATTGCCGACCTGATGGTGGGAAAGGCCGTGGCCGAGGTAAAGCGTACGGCGGCGACGCCGGCCGAGACCCTGCTCGAATTTTCCGATGTGCACCTGCGGCGGGGCTCGACGCGAGAGTCGCTGCGCAATGTGGGCTTTGCCCTGCGGGCCGGCGAGATCGTCGGACTGGCCGGTGTGTCCGGCAACGGGCAGGGCGGCATTGCCGCGCTGATTTCGGGGCTTGCCGTGCCCGACCAGGGGGCCGTGCTGCTTTATGGCGAGCCGATCACCCGCGCCGATCCGCGCGCCCTCGTCGCGGCGGGCGTGGCCCGCATGCCCGAGGATCGCCAGCATGATGGCGTGGTCGGCACGATGAGCGTGGCCGACAATATTGCCATCGAGGAAGTGCGCAGCGGCGCCTTCTCGCGCATGGGCCTGCTCGACCGCAAGGCCATGCAGGCGCGTGCGACCAGCGCCATCGCCGCATATGACATCCGCTGCCCGGGCCCCGATGCCGAAGCGCGGCTGCTCTCGGGTGGCAATGTGCAGAAACTGATCCTCGCAAGGGTGCTGGAGCGCGAGCCGCGCGTCATCCTCGCCAACCAGCCGACGCGCGGCCTCGACGTCGGCGCCCAGTCCGAAGTCCACCGCCGCATCATCGCCGCGCGCGATCGTGGCGCGGCCGTGCTGGTGATCTCGGAGGATCTCGACGAATTGTTTGCCTTGGCCGATCGCTTCCTTGTGGTGCATGCCGGGGAAGTGAGCGATGCCGGCCCGTCCGACCGGCTGGATCGCGGCGCCGTGGGTCTTCTGATGGCGGGGCAGGCGGCATGAGTTTCCGTCTCGAAGCCCGTGCCGACGCGTCGATAGCGCTCAAACTCCTGGTCTCGCTGGGGGCAGGGTTGGCCGCGCTGCTGCTGGTCGCCATTCCCGTGCTGTTTGCCGGTGGCTCGCCCTTCACCGCCTATGGGCTGATCATCCAGGGCGCCTTCGGCTCGATGTTCGCCCTGTCGGAAACGCTCAATCGCGCCACGCCACTGATCCTTACCGGCCTTGCCGCTGCGGTCGCCTTCCGCGCCCGGCTGTGGAATATCGGCGCCGAGGGACAGCTCTATATCGGCGCGCTGTCCGCGGTTTTGGTCGGCTCGGGTCTTCTCCAGATGCCGCCCATGCTGCTGATCCCCACGGTGATGATCGCCGGCTTCGTCGCCGGCGGGTTGATGATGATCATTCCGACCCTGCTTAAGCAGCGCTTCGGCGCCGACGAGGTGGTCATCACCCTGCTGCTCAATTTCGTGGTGATCCTGCTGGTGCAGATGCTGGTGGAAGGGCCGCTCAAGGACCCGCTGTCCATGGGCTGGCCGCAATCGGTGCCGCTGCTGGCCGAGGCAAAGTTCGACAAGCTGGTGCCGCGCCTGCGCATGCATTGGGGCCTGGTGGTCGGCGTCGCGGCCGCCATTCTGCTGTGGGTGCTCGTGCGCAAGACAGTGCTGGGCTTCGAGATCAAGGCGGTGGGCGAGAACCGCGCCGCGGCACGCTTTGCTGGCATTCCGGTCGATGCGACCATGCTCAAGGTGGCGCTGATCTCGGGTGGCCTCGCGGGGCTGGCCGGTGTCAGCGAGGTGGCGGGCGTCAAGGGCTATCTCTCGGCTGACCTGTCGCCGGGCTTTGGCTATTCCGGCATTGTCGTCGCCATGCTGGCGGGGCTGTCGCCCGTGGGAACGGTGTTCGCGGCGGTCTTCGTGGCGGCGGTGTTTGTCGGCGCCGACTCGATGAGCCGGGCCACCGGTATTTCCAACTATCTGGCCGATCTCGTGGTGGCGCTGTCGCTGCTTTGCGTCTTGATCGGCGGTTTTTTCCTGCGCTTCCGCATCCGCTACGAGCGGGCTGCTGCGCCGGCTGCGGGGGCATAGGCCATGGATGTGCTGCTCGACATTTTCGGTTCCGCCAATTTCTGGGCTGCCGCCATCCGCATCGCCACGCCGCTGATCTTTGGCGTGCTGGGCGCACTGATCTGCGAAAGGGCAGGGGTGCTCAACCTCGGCATCGAGGGGATATTTGTCGCTGGCGCCATGGCCGGCTGGCTGGCGGTTTATCTCGGGGCGGGGCTGTGGGGCGGGGTGCTGGTGGCGCTGGCGACCGGGGCGACCTTTGGCCTGCTGCATGCCGTACTGGCGGTGATCCTGGGCCTGTCGCAGCACGTGTCGGGCATCGGCATCACGCTCTTGGCCACCAGTCTGAGCTATTTCACCTATCGCACGGCGTTGCCGACGGTGACCTCGCCGCCGCGCATTGTCCCGTTCCAGCCGGTGAGCATTCCCGGCCTCAGCGATCTGCCCTTCTTCGGCCCGGCTTTGTTCCAGCAGACGCCGCTGACCTTCCTGGCCCTCGCTTTCGTCGCCCTGGTCGCCTTCGTGCTTTATCGCACGCCGCTGGGTCTCGCCATTCGCGCCGTCGGCGACAATCCGGCCTCGGTCGAGGCGCAGGGCCTTTCTGTACGCGGGCTGCGCATTGGCGCGGTGGTAGCCGGTTCGGCGCTGATGGCGCTGGGCGGGGCCTTCCTCACCATGTCGGCCTTCGACGCCTTCTTTTTCGGCATGGTCAATGGCCGCGGCTGGATCTGCATCGCGCTGGTGGTCTTCGCCTCCTGGCAGCCGGGCAAAGCGCTGCTCGGGGCGCTGCTGTTCGGCGCTTTTGACGCCTTCCAGATCCGACTGCAGGCCGAAATCGGCCAGGTCGTGCCGGGGCAGGTCTTCCTGATGCTGCCTTATCTCCTGTCCATCGTGGCGCTTGTGCTGGTGGCCCGCCGGGCGGACTATCCGCGCGCCCTGCTGCAGCCCTGGTTCAAGGGCCAGCGGCACTAATTTCTGAGGTACCCCGTGTTCGATCTGAAGCTCACCAATGCCACTCTTCCCGATGGCCGCACCGGCGTGGATATCGGCGTCTCCGGCGGCCTTGTCACCGCCATTGAGGCTGATCTCGGCGGCGAGGCGGGCGAGGTGATCGACGCTGGCGGGCAGCTCGTGTCGCCGCCCTTTGTCGATTGCCATTTCCACATGGACGCGACCCTGTCGCTCGGCCTGCCGCGCTTCAACGAAAGCGGGCTGCTGCTCGAAGGCATCCAGATCTGGGGCGAGCTCAAGCCGCTGCTGACCCAGGAAGCGGTGGTCGATCGCGCCCTGGCCTATTGCGATCTCGCGGTGTCACAAGGCTTGCTGGCCATCCGCACCCATGTCGATATCTGCGACGATCGCCTGCTTGGTGTCGAGGCTCTGCTCGAGGTCAAGCGCCGCGTGGCGCCCTATATCGATCTGCAGCTCGTGGCCTTTCCGCAGGACGGCTATTACCGCTCTCCCGGCGCCGTGGACCTGCTCGATCGGGCCCTGGACATGGGCGTCGACGTGGTCGGCGGCATTCCCCATTTCGAGCGGACCATGGCCGATGGCGCCGCCAGCGTCACGGCGCTGTGCCAGATCGCCGAGAAGCGCGGCCTGCTGGTGGATCTCCACTGCGACGAGACCGACGATCCACTGAGCCGCCATATCGAAACGCTGACCTATGAGACCCAGCGCCTCGGTCTTAATGGTCGCGTGGCCGGCTCGCACCTGACCTCGATGCATTCCATGGACAATTATTATGTGTCCAAACTGCTGCCGCTGATGGCCGAGGCGGGCGTCGCCGCCATTGCCAATCCCAATATCAATATCGGCATCCAGGGCCGCCACGACACCTATCCCAAGCGCCGCGGCATGACGCGGATTCCGGAAATGCTGACCTATGGCATTACTGCCGCCTTCGGGCAGGATTGCATGATGGACCCCTGGTATTCGCTGGGCCAGGCCGACATGCTGGAAGTGGCCAGCATGGGCCTTCATGTGGCGCAGATGACCAGCCGCAATGCCATGCGCCAGTGCTTTGCCGCGGTGACCACCGGCCCGGCGGAAATCCTCCATCTCGATGGCTATGGCGTCGAGGTCGGCTGCAAGGCCGACATGGTGCTGCTGCAGGCCGCCGACCCGATCGAGGCCATCCGCCTCAAGGCGACGCGGCTGGCGGTGATCAAAGGCGGCAAAGTTATTTCGAGGACCGCCCCGAGGCAGAGCAAGCTGAGCCTGACCGGCCGGCCGGAAATACTCGATCCGGCCAAGGTCGGTCCCAGGCTCTGACAGCTCGGCCTATGCCGGCAAGACGATGACCTTGGTATCGACCGGCGTCCGCGAATAGAGGTCGATCATGTCCTGGCTGAGCAGACCGATGCAACCGCTTGAAATATTGGTGCCGATCGTCTCGGGAATGCTCGTGCTGTAGATGGTGTAAAGCGTGTAGACGCCGTTCTGGTAGAGATAGAGGGTGCGGGCGCCCAGCGGATTGCCCAAGCCGGGCGCCATGCCGCCGGCATATTTTGCAACCTCAGGCTGGCGCTGGATCATCTCGCGGGGCGGCGTCCAGACCGGCCATTCCGCTTTGCGGCCGATGTAGGCGTCGCCGCTCCACAGGAAGCCGGAACGGCCGACATTGGCGCCATAACGCGTGGCAAGGCCTTCGCCTTCGATGCGGTAGACGTAGTAGTGGCTTGGATCGATGATAATCGTGCCGACGGCCTCGGCGCTGTCATAGCGCACCTTGCGGCGGTAATATTTTGGATTGATCTTGCTGACATTGACGGCCGGGATCGGGAAACGTTCGTCGGGAACCGGGCCGTAGGCTCTTTCGGCCTCCGCAAAGCTCATGCCACCAGACGTGGTGCAGGCTGCAAGCCCGATCGAAGCCAACGCCGCTGCAGAGCCCAGCAGAAACGACCGGCGATTGGACAATCCAGACGGGTTGGTCTGCTCCAAATTGCGGGCGTCGGCAATTCCATCATCGATGATCATGACTTGAAGTCTCCCATGGCCAGTGCCCAACTGTTGACGATGTCAGACGGCCCGCCTGTTTTCTGCGAAGCCGAGATTGGTCTTAGATGCGTCGCTTGGCAAGCGCGGCCGTCAAAGCAGCCAAGGACCGGCTGCATAATTATCGTTTCAGTTGTCGTTCCGGGAGGGCGATGATAGATGGTTTCTGGGTAATGCAGTGTCGGCGAGCTTATTAAATCCGCTGGATGCACTAAGATTTGGCACAATGTTGTCTGCGGAGAACCTGATTTGAGCATTGTCAGCCATGGCCTATTTGAGCTGCCGCAGCCCAAGCGCATCTCGTTGTCCGAAAGCGTCGCCGACACCATAGCCGAGGCGATCTCGACACGAATCATCATGCCGGGCGAGCGGATTGTCGAGACTGCGCTGGTGGAAAAGCTCGGCGTTAGCCGCGTGCCGATCCGCGAGGCGCTGAAGGTGCTGCATGCCCAAGGCATTCTGAACGGCGGCGGTCACCGCGGCTATCGCGTCTCGGCCTTTGACCCCGGCACCACCCAGCAGGTGATGGAAGTGCGGTTGTCGCTCGAATCCTTCCTGTTGCGCGATGCCATCGAAAACTGGCGCAGCGGCGTCGAGGACATTGCCGCGCTACAGCGCCCGATCGACGACATGAAGGCCTCCGCCCGCGCCGGCGATATCCGCGCCTCCCTGATTGCCGACCTCGACTTTCACCGCGCTATCCGCGTTGCCGCGCGCAACCCCGTGGTCGGCACGCTGTGGGACACCATCGCCCGCCATGTGCTGATCGTCTTCAACTTCGATCGCTATCGCGATGAAAACCTCGATGCCATTCCCAAGCAGCACGAGGAATTCCGCGCCCAGATCCAGGAGCAGGTCGCCCGCTCGACCACCAAGCTCGATGAGCTCTATGGCGCGCTCGAGGATCACATGCTGCTGATCGAAAGAAAAAAACGCCGCAAGCTGGCGATCGGCATTTAGCAAATCCATTACCCACTCTGTCAGGCCCGCCAAATGGCGGGCTTTTTGCTGCCCGAAAGCTGCGACAATCCTATCCGTCGCCGCGTGTCGTGGCGCCTTGCAACCGCGTATATTGTAGTACAGTATACAATTAGCGGATGGGCGGTATGGCTCGGTTCGCTCCTTATCGGCGAGCTTGCAGGCATATCGATGAAACATCTAATCCGTGCCAAAACCCTGATCGATGGCAGCGGCGGCAGCATTGAGCATGGCGCGCTGCTGTTCGAGAGCGACCGGATCCTGGCGGTCGGCCGCGCCGCTGATATCGGCGTGCCCGAGGGCGCAGAGGTCACCGATACGGATGGCACGCTGATGCCCGGCATGTTCGATGCCCATGTGCATCTGCGATCGCCCGGCACGGCCGACGAGACCGGCATGCACAAGTGGGAAATCGCCCGCATGTCCTATGCCGACATGGCGCTGCGTGCGGTCTATTACGCGCAGCAGACCCTGCGCTCCGGCTTTACCTCGGTGCGCGATCTGGCGGCGCCGGGCGGCACCATCATCGACCTGCGCAAGGCCATCGATGCCGGCTATGTCGTGGGGCCGCGCATCAAGGCCTGCGGCATGGGCCTCAGCGTCACCGGTGGGCATATGGACGAGGGCGGCTGGGCCGACCAGGTGAGCATTGCCAATATGACGGCTCCTTGCAACGGCGCTGACGGGTTCCGCCAGGGCGTGCGCGAACAGCTCAAGCGTGGCGCCGATTTTATCAAGCTCAACACCTGGGTGTCCTATCACAACAGCCCGACACGCTTCTGGCGCCAGGAAATGACCGATGACGAGATCAAGGGCGCCTGCGACGAAGCCCATGCACAAGGCGTGCATGTCGCCGCCCATACCTATGGTCCCGACGGCGTTGCCGCCTCGGTGCGCAATGGCGTCGACACCATCGAGCATGGCCACTGGATCGACGAACCGGTGATCGAGCTGATGGTCAAGCACAACACGACCTTTGTGCCGACGCTGACTATCAATGACGTCCATGCCAGCTACGCCCTGGCCAATCCCGACATGGCCGAAAAGCACAAGCGCTGGCATCGCGAGTCGAGCGCCGCCAAATGGAAGACGCTGGAGCTGGTGCGCAAGGCCGGCATTCGCGTCTGCACCGGCACCGATAGCGGCTTCCAGCTCGAGAACGGCAAATGGGGCGCCTATGAACTGATGCTGATGGTCAAGGGCGGCTTCACGCCGATGGAGGCCATCGTCGCCGCAACCTCGTCGAGCGCCGACATGATGGAAATCGACGCCGGGCGCCTGCAGGCCGGCAAATATGCCGACTTGGTCATCGTCGACGGCAATCCGCTCGACGACATTTCCATTCTGCACCAGATCGATCGGCTGACCGTCTTCAAGGGCGGCGTTGTCGTGCAATGACCACCAGCGCGGCCCAATGACCTTTCCTGACGCCCAGACCTACGACCTTTCCGGACTGCAGGCCCCGGCCAGCATCCATGTCGATCAATGGGGCATTGCCCATATCCGTGCCGGTGGCCGCCGCGACCTGTTCTTCGTTCAAGGCTTCAACGCCGCCAGAGACCGGCTGTGGCAGCTCGACATCTGGCGCAAGCGCGGGCTCGGCCTGCTGTCTGCCGATTTCGGTCCGGGCTTTGTCGAGCAGGATCGCGCGGCGCGGCTGTTTCTCTATCGCGGTGACATGGATGCCGAATGGGCCTCCTATGGCGTGGCCGATGCGAGGCAGGTGACGGAGGCCTTTGTCGCCGGCATCAATGCCTTCATCGCGCTGACGGCTGAGCAGCCGGAGCTGACGCCGCCCGAATTTGGCGTGACTGGAACCCAGCCGGCCCTTTGGGCCGCCGATGACGTGGTGCGCATCCGCACTCATGCCCTTGTCGCCAATATCGGCTCCGAAGTGGCGCGGGCCGAAATCCTCGAGGCTGGCGCACCAGCCGCCGATGCGCTGCGGCGCAATCTTGAACCGCCGAGGACGCCGGCCAAAGCTGATGGGCTCGACCTGGCCGGCATCAATGCCCGCGTGCTCGAAACGCTGCGCCTTGCCACCGTGCCTTTCTATCTCACCGATGCCCGCCTTGCCGCCAGTCCGGAAGACGCCGGCAACTGGCGGCTGGTCGACGACCTCGGCGTGGTCTCGGCTGCCGAAGGCGAGGGCTCGAACAATTGGGCGGTTTCCCCCTCGCGCACGGCGACCAGTCGCCCGATCCTCGCCAGCGATCCGCATCGCAGCTTCACCCAGCCGTCGCTGCGCTATGTGGTTCATCTCAAGGCGCCAGGGCTCGATGTCATCGGCGCCGGCGAACCGGCCATGCCGGGTGTCGCACTGGGCCACAACGAGAGTGCTGCCTTTGGCCTGACCATGGCGCCGCTCGACCAGGAAGACCTCTATCTCTATGCGATGAGCGGTAATGACTACGCCTATGGCGTCGGCCGCGAGCCGTTGACCGTCATCGAGGAGATGATCCCGGTGCGGGGCGGTTACACCATGCCGGTGCGGCTCGAATATACCCGCCATGGTCCGGTGATCTGGCGCGAGGGCAACCGGGCCGCGGCCGTGCGTTCGGTCTGGCTGGAGCCGGGCAGTTCGGCCTATTTCGCCAGCCTTGGCTATCTCGGGACGACATCGGTCGGCGACTTCCGCACGGCGCTGTCGCATTGGTCGGTGCCCTGTACCAACCATGTCTATGCCGATGTCTCGGGCACGGTGGCCTGGCAGGTTGCGGGCAAGGTGCCGGTCCGGCCCAATTGGGATGGGCTGCTGCCCGCGCCAGGCGATGGCACGCATGAATGGGCCGGCTTTCACCCCGCTGCCGTCCTGCCCGGCGAGACCAATCCCAACCGCGGCTTTGTCAGCAGCGCCAATGAAATGAACCTGCCATCAGGGGCCGAGACGCTGGGCCTGGGCTTTGAATGGTCCGAGCCCTCCCGCGCCAATCGCATCCGCGCTGTGCTCTCGGAACAGAGTTCGCATTCTGTTGCCGACGCGATGGCGCTGCAGACCGACGATCTTTCCATTCCGGCCAAACGGGTGTGCGCGCTGCTGCCTGCTAGGGCGTCGGCCTTGTTGCAGGGCTGGGATCACCATCTCGGTGCCGAAAGCGCCGCTGCGGCGCTGTTCGAGGTCTGGTGGACGCTGCATTTGCGCCCGGCGCTGCTGCGGACGCTGGTGCCGGACGCTGCGGTGCGGCTGGCGGTCAAGGCGGGTGACGCGGCCAGCCTGCTGCGCGCGCTCGAAACCGACATGCCCGTCGCCGAACGCGACACGCTGATGCTCGAAACGCTCCATGCGGCCCATGCCGACTGCGTGGCCCGGATGGGGCCGGACAGCGCCAGCTGGTCCTGGGGGCAGTTGCATCATACGCATTTCGAGCACCCGCTCACCGCCGTGTTCCCGACCATGGCCGCCAATGTCGGCCCATATGGGGTCGGCGGCTCGGGCTCGACGCCGATGGCCATGCATTATCGCGGCGACACCTTCCAGGTGACCGTCGGCGCGCAGGTGCGGCTGGTGATGGATGTCGGCGACTGGGACAAGAGCATGGTGATCAACGGCCCCGGCCAGTCGGGCGACCCGCGCTCACCCCATTATGCCGATCACGGCCTGCTCTGGGCCGAAGGGAAATTCGTGCCGCTGCTGTTTTCCGACGCTGCGGTGGACGCCGCAACCCGGCAGATCATTACACTCAAACCAAAGCGCTGAGCCGGCAACGGCACAGCACACGCAATCAGGATGGTTGGCTAGACATGTATCGTATTGGCGTCGACGTGGGCGGAACGTTCACCGATTTTACCCTGCTCGAGCAGGAGAGCGGAGAGATCCATTTCTTCAAGACCCCCTCGACCCCGCATGACCCGTCCGAGGCGATCGAGAACGGCCTGCGGGCCATGCTCGAGGAACTGAGTTTTTCGGCAGCCGATGTTGTCTATCTCGGTCATGGCACCACGGTGGCGACCAATATCGTCATCGAGCGCCGCGGGGCCAGGACCGGGCTGATCACCACCAAGGGTTTTCGTGATGTGCTGGAACTGGGCCGCCAGGCGCGGCCGTCGATCTATGACTATCGCGTCGAAAAGCCGCCGGTGCTGATCCCGCGCGATCGGCGCGTCGAGGTGGCCGAACGCGTCGGGCCGGATGGCGAGATTATTGTCGAGCTGGACGAAGCAAGCCTGCAGCAAGCCGTCAGCAAGCTGGCGGCACAGGGCGTGGAAAGCGTAGCTATTTGCTTCCTGCATTCCTACCGCCGGCCCGAGCATGAACAGCGCGCCAAGGCCGTGGTGGCCGCGGTCATGCCCGATGCCTATGTCACGCTGTCCTCGGAAATTCTGCCCGAATTCCGCGAGTTCGAGCGCATGTCGACCGTGGCGGTGAATGCCTTCGTCGGCCCGAAAATGGGCAATTACCTCCGCCAGTTCCGCGACCGCGTCAAAGGCGCCGGCGTGCCGGTGGAACCCTATACGATCCATTCCAATGGCGGGCTGATGTCGATCGACACGGTCTATGCCAATCCGGTGCGCACCTGCGTGTCCGGTCCTGCCGCGGGTGTGGTTGGCGCGGCCGAAATCGGGCGCACGGCAGGTTTACCCAATCTCATCACCTTCGACGTTGGCGGCACCTCGACCGACGTGTCGCTGATCCATGACGCAACGCCACTGTTCACCAGCGCGCGGCTGGTGGCCGGCTATCCCGTCAAGACGCCGATGCTCGATATTCACGTCATCGGCGCGGGTGGCGGTTCGATCGCGGCGATCGACGACGCCGGTTCGATGAAGGTCGGGCCGCGGTCAGCGGGTGCGGCGCCGGGGCCAGTAGCCTATGGTCGGGGCGGTACAGAACCAACCATCACCGATGCCAATCTCTGCCTTGGCCGGCTTGATGCCAATACGCTGCTGGGCGGGCGGATGCAGATCAACCTCGATGCGGCGCGTAAGGTCATCACCGACGCCATAGCCACGCCGCTGGGGTTGACGATGGAAGAGGCGGCGCATGGCATCATCCAGATCGCCAATGCCAATATGAGCCGCGCCATTCGCTCCGTGTCGGTGGAAAAAGGCTATGACATGAGCGAGTTCGCACTCTGCGCCTTTGGCGGGGCGGGGCCGTTGCATGCGGCCGAAGTGGCAGTCGAATGCGGATTGCCGCGGATTCTCCTCCCGCGCGAGCCGGGCACGCTTTGCGCCCGCGGCATGCTGCTCACCGATCTCAGCTCGGACTATGTCCGCTCCTACTTCGCCGATTGCACAGCGGAGAATTGGGCCACGGTGCTCGACCTCTTCACCACCATGGAACAGGACGGCCAGGACTGGCTCGACAAGGAAGGCGTGCCGGCCGAGCGCCGGCGGTTCAAGCGCGTGCTCGACGCGCGCTATCGCGGCCAGAATTTCGAGGTGAAGGTCGATTGCGACGGCATCGGGCCTGACGATCTCGCCGAGCTGCAGGAGCGGTTCCACGCTGCCCATGTCAAGGAATATGGCTACGATATCCGCCATCGCGCCATCCAGTTCGTCTCGGCACGGCTGCAGGCGATCGGCGAAGTGCCCAAGGCGCCGCAGGCCAAGGTGGCCGGTGGCGTATCGCTTGACGGCGCCCGCAAGGGATCGCGGCCGGTCTACATGGACAAGAACCATGGCTGGGTCGAAACGCCGATCTACTGGCGCGGCGACCTGCCCAGCGAGACGGACTTCTCCGGCCCCGCCATCATCAACGAAATGAGCGCCACCACGCTCGTCCTGCCCGGCCAGACCTGTCGCGTCGATGCCTGGGGCAATCTCATCGTGAGGACCGCAGCATGACCCAGGACCGTATCGCCGACCCCATCGCCATGGAGGTGTTTTCCAACCGCCTGCTGGCCATTGCCGAGGACATGGGCTCGATCCTCATCCGCTCTTCCTTCTCATCCAATATCAAGGAGCGCCGCGACTGCTCGACGGCGCTGTTCGACGAGAAGGGGCGGCTGATCACCCAGGCCGACCATATTCCGATCCACCTGGGGGCAATGATCGGCGCGGTGGAGGCCATGCTTGGGCGCTACAAGCTCGAAGACATGGCGCCGGGCGACGCCTTCATTGCCAATGATCCCTATCTGGCGGGCGGCAGCCATTTGCCGGATATTTCGATCATCACCCCGGTGCACCAGGACGGCAAGGTGCGCTTCTTTGCCGGCAATATCGCCCATCATGCCGATGTCGGCGGCAAGACGCCGGGCTCGACCTCGGGCACGTCGCGCTCGATTTTCGAGGAGGGCATTCGCCTGCCGATCATCCGCATCGCGCGGGCCGGAGTGATCGATGAGGATCTTCTCGAACTCATCGCCCACAATACCCGCGACCCGGAGGAGCGCCTGCTCGACCTGCGCACCCAGGTCGGCACCAATGTGCGCGGCGGCGCCATGCTAGTGCAGCTCATCGAGCGGATGGGCTGGCCCGCGGTGAAGCAGGCCATCGAGGATATTCTCACCTATACCCGCCGGCGGCTCAAGAATCGCGTGGCGGCGCTGCCCGATGGCGTCTACCGTTTCGAGCGGGCGATGGACGACGATGGTTTCCCCGGCATTCCGGTGCCGATCGTCTGCACGGTGACGATTGCCGGCGAGGAGATCGCCTTTGACTTCGCCGGTTCCGGGCCGCAGGCGCGTGGGGCCATCAACCTGCCGGACAGTGCGCTGAAGGCCTCGATCTATTATTGCGTCAAGGCGGTGCTCGATCCGGGCCTGATGCCCAACCAGGGCATTATCGACCCGATCAAGATCACCGCTCCACCGGGTACGATCGTCAATCCGACAGCGCCGGCTGCCGTGGCGGGGCGCGCGGTGACCTCCAACCGGCTGTGTGGCGCGGTGTTCGGGGCGCTGTATCAGGCCATGCCGGCCGAGCGCGTCATGGCATCGTGCAATGACTCGACCTCGGCCGTGTCGATCTCGGGCTGGCATGCCGGCCGCCAGGCGACCTATGTCTATCCCGAAAGCATGGGCGGCGGGGCCGGGGCGTTCGGCGATCGCGACGGCATGGATGCGGTGCATGTGCACACGGTCAATTCCACCAACCTGCCGGCCGAGGCACTGGAGCTAGAATATCCGCTGCTGCTGGAGGAATATTGCCTGGTGCCGGATTCTGGTGGCGCCGGCAAGCATCGCGGCGGCATGGGCATAGCCCGGCAAATCCGCGTGCGCGAGGACAATACGACCTTCTCGGCGCGCTCGGACGCCCATATCATTCCGGCGCTCGGGGTGTTTGGCGGCAAGAGCTCCAATGTCACCCGCATCCTGCGCAATCCTCACACTTATGGCGAGGAGGCGCTGCATTCCAAGGCCTCCGGCCTGACGCTGATGGCGGGCGAGATCATCCGCGTCGAGACGCTGGGCGGTGGTGGCTATGGGGATCCGGCGGAGCGGGCACTGGTCGACATTGCTGCCGACCTGCGCGAGGAAAAGATCAGCCGGGCTGCCGCCGAGCGTGACTATGGCGGCGACCGCGTCGATGCGGCGCTGAAACTGGCCTGATGGCAAGCCGCTGGCTGGATCAGCCAGCGGCCATTTTATGCGACGGTCCGGACTGCGGCGATGACCTCGTCGATCTCATCCAAGGTGAGCTGCGGCCCGATCGGCAGTCCGAGCAAGCGTCTGGCTGAGTGCTCGGTGGCCGGCAGGGTTCCGGGTCCCAGATTGTAATCGGCGAAGACCGGCTGCAGATGCATGGGCGGGGCATAGGTCAGATTGGTGGCGATGCCGCGCTCGGCGAGCCGTGCGGCGAGGCCGTCGCGATCCTCGGCCTCGATGACATAGTTGCGCCAGGCGTGCTGATAGCCGGGCATTGTGCCCGGCAAATCGATGCCGAGGCCGGACAGACCATTGTCGTAGCGGTCGGCCTGGGCGCGACGGTCGGCCAGCATGGCGGCCAGGTCGGGCAGCTTGGCGCGCAGGATGGCCGCCTGCATTTCGTCGAGCCGCTCGTTGAGGCCATGGGTCTCGTGATGCAGCCCGCCCATGCCGCCGGGACCATGCATGGCATAGTGGCGCGACCGATCCTGGCCATAGGCCGAAAGCTTGCGCATTGTTTCGGCCAGCTCGGCGCTTTCGGTCAAAGCCGCGCCGCCGCTGCCAAAACTGCCCAGATGCTTTGAGGGCGCGAAGCTGAAGCAGGTGATGTCGGCAAAGCTGCCGATCTTCTGGCCGTTGATCCTCGCTCCAAGCGCCAGGCAAGCATCTTCGACGACGACGAGGTTGTGCTGGCGGGCGATGGCCACAATGGCGACCATGTCGGCCGGGTGGCCATAGAGATCGACGGGCAGGATGGCGCGCGTCTTAGGCGTGATCGCAGCGACGAGGCCGTCCAGCGCCATGGTCTTGCTCTCGGCGTCGGTATCGACCCAGACCGGGCGGGCGCCGGTATTGTGGATGGCCGAGGAGGAGGCGATGTCGGTATTGCCGACGGTGATCACCTCGTCACCTGGACCAATGCCAAGGGCCAGCAGGGCCACCTTGAGCGCTGCGGAGCCCGAATTGACGCCGACGGCGTGACTGGCGCCGTTCCAGGCGGCAAATTCGGCTTCGAAGGCCGGGACTTCATCGCCCCAATCGAAGCGTCCACTGGCGATGACCCGGGCGATGGCGGCGTCGATCTCGGGCTTGCGGCGCTGATAGAGGCGCTGATGGTTGTGAAAGCGGACAGCCATCACCGCGCCTTGGGCAGGTAGACGATTACTTCGACTTCGACCTTCACCTCGGGCGAGCCGAGGCCGCCAATGATGATGCCGCTATGGGGCGGCCGGTGGTCGCCGAAGAACTTCTTGCGCTCGGCACTGATGGCGGGCGAGTCGGCGCGGTCGGTGAGAAACACCATGATCTTGACCACGTCCTGCGGCGTGGCGCCGATATGGGCCAGGATGCGGCCGATGTTGCGATAGACCTGCGCCGCCTGCGCCCCGGCATCGCCGATGCCGACCCATTGGCCATTTTCGTCGCGGGCAACCTGGCCAGCCACATAGGCGAAGTCGCCGGCGATGGAGACATGCTCGTAATTGGCCGCCGGGAAGACGTCGGGCGGGCTGGTCAGGGTAATGCCGGTGCTCATGGCTAGAGCCTCCTTTTTCCGGATTGGTTGGCAATCACTGCGTCAAGCAGCGACGGGTCGAAATGCGGCGATGCCTCGCGTGGGCCGCTGTCTGCGAGCTGGCGCACGCGCTCGGCGGTTTCCTTGGTGCTGTAGAAGTAGGTGAGGAGGTCCCCGTAGAGCCGTTTGAACAGAGCGGGCTGGGCCTGCTCGAAGGCTTTGATGCACTTACGGCGGCCTGAGACGGGCGTTGCGGCGAGCTGAACCAGCAATTGGTCGATCATCTCAAGATTGGCCTCAGCAAATGACTGCTTGAGATTAGAAATGTAGCCATTAATGAAGATATTATAGTCAGAACTATTAGTGCATTCAGGGATCAGTTCGGAATGCAGATATTTGATATTGCTGATGTTGATATTGCGAAATTGCTCACGTATGTCGGTCATGTGATTTCCAGTCTGCACGAGATTTGTCATGCGCGATTTGAATGCCGAGGTTGTTGTTATTGGTGCGGGGCCGACGGGCGCTGCCGTTGCCTGGCGTCTGGCCAGTCAGGGCGTGGACGTCATCTGCATCGATCGCGGTGGCTGGTTCGACTACGACGGCATCCACCGCGATGCGGCCGACTGGGAAGCGCGGCGCGGCAGCGTGCTGCATTCCAATCCCAATATCCGCCGCGGCGCCCATGATTATCCGGTCGATGACGTGGATACGCCGATCAAGCCGATGATCGGCAATGGGGTCGGCGGCAGCTCGGTCTATTGGTCGGCGCATGTGCCGCGGTTCCGGCCAGAGGATTTGCGCATCAAGACGCTCGACGGCGTCGGTGACGACTGGCCGGTCAACTATGACGATCTGGCCGAATACTATGCACTCAACGAGGACCGCTGGGGCGTGGCCACCTATCCGGGCGACCCTTCGGCAGCGCCACATGGCGAACATGCGCTGACCCTGCCGACCATCGGCGCGCATGGCCGACGTGTCGCGGAAGTGTTCGATAAGCTGGGCTGGCACTGGTGGCCGGTCGACCTGGTGGTCGGCCGCGATGGCGACGCGCCGGAAACCAGCCATTGCACCCATATCGGCCCCTGTGACCTCGGCTGCCCCAGCCGCATTCGCTCCGGCGCCGACCGCGCCTTTGCCCGCGAGGCCATTGCCGCCGGCGCGCGCTTTGTCATCGGGACGCGGGTGCTGAGGCTCGATCACGATGCGCAAGGCATGATCACGGCCGCCATCTGCCGCGATGCGGAAGGTGACTTCCGCATCAGCGGATCGCGCTTCGTCATCAGCGGCAATGGCATGGGGACGCCACGCCTGCTGCTGCTCTCGGCATCGGAAATGTTTCCAGATGGCCTGGCCAACCGGTCGGGTCTCGTCGGGCGCAACCTGATGCTGCATCCCTATGCCCGGGTCGATGCGCGCTTTGACGAGCCGGTGGGCGCCTGGGTCAGCGGCGAGAAAGCGGGTCTCGTGTCGTTCGAATTTTATGCCACGCGGGCCGAGCACGGTTTCAAGCGCGGGCTCAAGCTGCAGCTGACCGGCGGTCCCGGGCCGCTGGCTCTGGCCAAAGGCGCGGTCTATGGCGACATGCTGCCTTGGGGGGCAGAGCACCATCGGGCCTTCGAGCGGCGCTTCGATCACACCTGCGGTTTCACCGTCTGCGCCGAGGATCTGGCCGATCCGGACAACCGGATTACCCTGTCGGGCGTGCTCGAGGATGCCGATGGGCTGCCGGCACCGAAAATGACCTATGCGCTGTCGGAGAATTCCCGGAAAATTCTGGATTTCGGCATGGCGCGGGCGGAAGAGGTGCTGCGTGGGGCAGGGGCACGGGAGATCTATCGCACGCCGCTGCGCTCGGAAGCCGGGTTTCACATCATGGGCACGGCGCGCATGGGCGATGATGCGCAAAGTTCCGTGGTTGATGCCTTTGGCCGCTGTCACGACGTTCCCAACCTCTTCCTCGCCGATGCCAGCGTTTTTGTCACCTCGGCGGCGATCAACCCTACGGCTACGGCACAGGCCCTGGCGCTGCGCACGGCCGACCATATCGTGGCCACGCGGCACGCCTGAGCGTACCGCAAAGCCACTCTGACAATTTTGAGTTTGTAATACAAGCATACAGTAGACTATCCTGCTGAAGCCGATCACTTTGGATCGCGCCAAAGAGGACATTTGCCTTGAGATTGAATGGCATGGTCGCGATCGTGACCGGTGGAGCGGGCGGCATGGGGCGGGATACGGCGCTGCTGTTCGCCAGGGAAGGCGCGTCGGTGGTGGTCGGCGATGTCGATATTGATGGCGGCGCATCGCTTCTCGCCGAAATCGCGGCGGCAGGCGGCAAGGCCGTATTTCAGCGCACCGACGTGGCGGTCGAGGCGGATGTGGCGGCGCTGGTTGCCAAAGCCGAGCAGAGCTACGGCAAGCTCGACACGATCTTCAACAATGCCGGGATCGAACAGCCGGTGACGGCGTCGGACGAGATCAGCGAAGAGCTGTTCGAGCGCGTCATCGACATCAATCTCAAGGGCACGTTCTTCGGTTGCAAGCACGCCATTCCCGCGCTGCTGCGCAATGGCGGCGGCACCATCGTCAACAATTCCTCGGTCAGCGCTTTCGCCAATGTCGGCGGCAACCTGAGCTATGCGGCGTCAAAGGGTGGCATCATGTCGATGACCCGCGTCATCGCCATCGAATATGCGGCACGCAACATCCGCTGCAATGCGATCAATCCGGGCGTCATCGACACCGGCATGAACCAGCGCAACAAGGCCAAGGCCGCAGATCCCGATGCGATGGAACAGAAGTGGCGCTCGATCACTCCGTTGGGCCGGATGGGCACCGGCACCGAAATCGGCGAGGCGGTGCTGTTTCTCGCCTCGGCGCAGTCGTCCTTCGTCACCGGTATTGGTCTTGTCATCGACGGCGGAAGGATCGCGACATGAGCGGACAACTTGCAGGCAAGATTACGGTTGTTACCGGTGCAGCCCGCGGCTTGGGTCGCGCCGTTTCGCGCCTCTATGCCATGGAGGGCGCGACGGTATATGCGCTCGACATGCTGGGCGACGAACTGGCAACGCTCACCTCCGAGCCCGGCGATATCCGCACCATGCGGCTCGACCTGACGGACGCCAAGGATGTGGAGACGGTCTTCGCCGCGATCCAAGCGGAAGCCGGCCATATCGACGTGCTGGTCAATAATGCCGGCATCATTTTCTACCATCCGGTCGAAGAGGTGACGGTCGAGGATTGGGACTGGCTGCTCGGCGTCAACCTGCGCGGACCGTTCCTCTGCACCCGCGCCGTTGCGGCCGGCATGAAGGCGCGCCGAGCAGGGGCCATCATCAACGTCTCCTCCAATGCCGGGATTGTCGGCGGTTTCGAGGAGTCGGTCTATTGCGCCTCCAAATTCGGGCTGGAGGGCCTGTCGCGGTCGCTGTCCAAGGAATTCACGCCGTTCAACGTCTCGGTCAACACCATCACGCCCGGCCATCCGATGCATACGCCGATGAGCGAGACGACCTATTCGGCCGAAGTGCGCAAGATCTGGAAGGATCCGATGGAGCTGGCGCCCGCCTTCGTCCACCTGGCCCTGCAGGACGCCTCCGGCATCAACGATCAGCGAATTCGCGCCTGGGACATGGTGCTCGAACTGCAAGGAAAAACCGCATGAAACAGCTTTTCCTGGCCGACAAGGTCATCGACGGCAGCGGCAGTCCGTCCGTGGAGCAGGGTGCGGTTCTGGTCGAGAAAGGCAAGGTAATTGCCACTGGCCGGCAGGCCGATATCGGCCGTCCTGATGGCACCAATGTCATTGCCCTGGCTTCGGGATCGACCCTGATGCCCGGCCTGATCGACAGCCATGTGCACCTCGCTCATGGCGGCTCGGGCGATCCCAAGGTCCTCCGCGCCGAGAAGATGGACGTCTCCTATCCCGCCATGGCGCTGCGGGCGGCGGCTCATGCCCAGGCGTCGCTGGTGCATGGCTTTACCGGGCTGCGCGACATGCATGCGCCGGGGGGCATTGCCATCGACCTGCGCGATGCGATCGACCGCGGTGACTTGGTCGGGCCGCGGCTCAGCGCCTGCGGGCGCGGGCTGACGGTCACCGGTGGGCATATGGATCCACCGGGCTATGCCGATCATGTCAGCTTCGACAATTTCGCACATGCCTGCGACGGTCCAGACGAATTTCTCAAGGGCGTCCGCATTGAGGCGCGTCGCGGCGCCGATTTCATCAAGCTCAATACGGCGGTCGGCTCGCGCAAGGTGAAGGGCGTCTACTGGCGGCCCGAGATGAACCCGGCGGAAATCCGCGCGGCCTGCGACGAGGCGCATGCCCAGGGGCTTTACGTGGCTTCGCACACATCCGGCGGGCCACCGCTGACTGCCACGGTGGCCAATGGTGTCGACTGCGTCGAGCATGCCCATTGGATCGACGACGAATGCATCGACCTGATGGCCGAGCGCGGCACCTATCTGGTGCCGACCCTTCTGGTCAATGAGCGCAACTTCGAAGTGGAGCTGCCGCCCGGCAAGACCCTGTCCGACTGGGCCCATGCCTCGCGCGAGGCCAAGTGGGTGTCGCTGGAAAAGGCCCGCAAGGCGGGCATCAAGGTCGGCTCGGGCACCGATGCCGGCTTCATGGTGCCGCATGGCAGCATGAACTGGCGCGAACTGGCCCTGCTGGTCCAGGGTGGCTACACCGAAATGGAAGCCATCGTCTGCGCCACGCGGGTCAATGCCGAGTTGATGACCCTCAATGCCGGCCTGCTGGCCGAGGGACGCGTGGCCGACATGCTGGTGGTGGCCGGCGATCCGCTGGCCGACATTTCCGTGCTCGGCGATGTAAGCCGCCTCACCGTATACAAGGACGGTTTCAAGGTGGCCGAAGCGGGCGAGCTGATTTCTTCCTTTCCCGGCGAGGTGGCCGCATGAAACTGATCCGAGCCGACAGACTGGTTGATGGTACGGGCGCGGCCGCCATTGAAAGTGCGGCAATCCTGATCGACGAGGATCGCATCAAGGCGGTTGGCCGGGCCGCAGACATTGGCGTGCCCGAGGGCGCGGAAGTGATCGATACGGCCCCGGGCACGACGATCATCCCCGGGCTGATCGATACCCATGTGCATCTGGCCTATAGTGGGGCGGTCGACCTCGATGCGTTTCGCGTCGAGACGACGATGACGCATTATCCGGCCATGGCCCTGCGGGCGGCGCGCTATGCCCGCGAGACGCTGGAATATGGCTTTACATCGGTGCGCGACATGCATGCGCCGGGTGGCACGATCATCGACTTGCGCAATGCCATCAATGCCGGCCAGATCGAGGGACCGCGCATCAAGGCCTGCGGCCTGGGCCTGACGGTCACCGGTGGCCACATGGACCAGCCGGGCTTTGGCGATCACATGATGTTTCGCGACATGAATGCCAATTGCGAGGGGCCGGTAGGCTTTCGCGCCGGGGTGCGCGAACAGCTCAAGCGCGGCGCCGATTTCATCAAGCTCAATCCCTGCGTGGGCTCGCGCCGCGACAATCGCTATTTTCGCTTCGAGATGACCGTCGAGGAAATCACCGCAGCCTGCGACGAGGCGCATGAGCAGGGCGCCATGGTGGGTGCCCATACCTCGGGTGGCCCGCCGCTGACGGCGGCGATCCGGGCGGGTTGCGACACGGTCGAGCATGCGCACTGGATCGACGATATGACGCTCGAATATATGGCCAAGCATGGCACCTATCTGGTGCCCACGCTGGCGGTCAACGAGGCGTCCTCGGCCTATATCCTCGAACAGCCCGGCACATCGGCGCGCAGCCTCAAATGGGCAGCAGACTCCGAAGAAGCCAAGTGGGAGCGGCTGACCCGCGCCAAGCGCCTCGGGGTCAAGGTTGCCTCAGGCTCGGATGCGGGCTTCTTCCTCGACCACGGCAAGGGCAATGGCCGTGAGATCGAACTGCTGGTGCAGGGGGGCTACAGCACGATCGAGGCGATCCATTGCGCCACCGCGGTGGGTGCCGACCTGATGCAGATCGACGCCGGACGCCTGCTGGCCGGCAAGCTGGCCGACCTGATCCTCGTGTCCGGTGATCCCACGGCCGACATTTCCATCCTGCGCGACAAGGCGCGGCTGTCGGTGTTCAAGGGCGGCAGGCCGATTTCGAAACGCCTGCAACTGGCTGCATGACAAAAGGCCCCGGTTTCCGGGGCCTTTTTATCCGGACCGCAATAAAAAGGGCCCCAAACTATTCTGTTTGGGGCCAGGTCAGGAGAGTGGGCTTAATGTGGCAGCGGCACGCTGACCGTATGGGTGCCGCCTTTTTCGGATTTGCTCGTGACGGTGATCGCGGCGCCCGACGGAGCCTTGACCAGCCATTCCGCGGCCCTGGTCGTTGCCGACCATTGCTGGCCCCAGGGCGACCACGGATAGAGCCGCTCATTGCGGCCGGCCAGATTGCCGAGTTCGGCGGTGACCGGGTTCATCAACACTTCGCCGCCAGCGATGGCGATGGAGACCAGCACCGGCTTGGCCACCTTGTTGACCACGGCGACATTGGACAGGTTGGTCGGCAGGTAGCCGTGGTTGCCCACTTCGGCGCGCACCTTGTAGACGCCGTCGCTGATCGGGGTCAGCTTGACGTCGTCGACGCGGACCAGCGGCGCGGCAGCGGCATGCTTGAGGTTGAACAGCACGTTCTTGTGGCACATGTCCTCGAGCAGGAAGCCGGGCGGATTGCGATAGGTCCAGATATTGACCATGCCGCCGATCTCGATCTTGCCGAGCTGGGGGTGGTCATAGGGCTTCCAGTCGCGCCAGCCCTTTTCGGCCATATGCAGCTTTACGTAGTCATAGACCAGTTGCTGGACTTCCTCATTGCGCGGATAGAGGTTGTAGAAGCCTTCCTTGGGCACGCCGGCGGTGCGTTCCAGATCCCAGAGCTCGGTGCCGAAGGAAATGATGCCCATTTCCTCATAGGTCCAGTCCATCAACCCGCCGCGGCGGACCTTGGATTTGTCGGGCGTGAACTCCTCGTAGATCGAGACGGTCGGATAGCCGGTGATCTCGGTGCCGACCTTGCCGATCTCCTTGTAGAGATTGATGTCGGGCGCGCTCATGGCGCTGTCCGGCTTGGTCATCGACGGGCGCAGGATGATGCCGCCATGGGTGTGATAGGCGCACATGCCGCAGATATTGGGATGGTCGAGGATAAAGCGTGCCATGGCGGCGGCTTCGGGCTCGGACATGGGATGTTCGCCCGCGCCATATTCCTGGGGTGACCAGTTGGTCGGGAAGTTGCGGTTCATGTTGCCGTCGAAGGGCTTTTCGACCTTGACGTCGACGCCGTCGTAATTACGGACGGTGCCCTCGGGATACATGCGGTAATACTGGCCGCCATCCTCGCCCGGCTTGCGCTGCACCATGATGTCGGGATTGGTGGCGCTCTTTTTCCACTCGCCCTTGCTGTCGGGCACGCGCATCCAGACGATGAAGCCGTCATTGTCGATGTCTTCGGGGATCAGGCCCTCTATGCGATCAAAGCCGGGCTGGAAACGGCCATTGCCGCACCAGTTGTAATAGGGCGCCACCAGCGACAGTTCGGCGCCATCGGGATTGATGCGGGGGATGATGTAGAAGGCCTGGCTATCGACGAGCCGGGTGACCTCCTCGTCCTTGCCATATTGGGTCAGTAGGTGAAACACCGCATAGAGCGCGACGGCGCTGGTGGCATGTTCCTCGGCGTGGATTTGGCCATCGATGTAATAGCCCGGCTTGTCCAGCGCAGCGCCGGTCTTGGGATTGTTGATCTCGATGACCCAGACGTCTCGCCCCTCGAAGGACTTGGTCATCGAGGTCATGGTGGCCAGCTCGGGATAGGCATCGACCAGCTGGCGCAGGCGATCGGTCATTTCAGCATAGGTGTAGTAACGGTCGAATTTGACGTCGAGGGCAGTCATGACCAGGGTCCTTGGTAATGCAGTTCGGCAGATGGGCTAGACGCCCGCGGTGCGGATACAGGCGCTGTAATGGTCCGGCGCTACCTGCTTGAGCGGCGGCACGATGCTGGCGCAGTCGGCGATGGCGATAGGGCAGCGGGTACGGAAGACGCATCCGGATGGCGGATTGATCGGGCTCGGAATGTCGCCCTTGAGGATGACGCGTTCCTTGCGTTCGGTGATGTCGGGATTGGGCACGGCCGAGAGCAGCGCCTGCGTATAGGGATGGTTCGGTACCCGGTAGAGCGCGCGCGTCGGCGCGATTTCCATGATCTTGCCCAGATACATGACGATGACGCGGTCGCTGATGTGCTCCACCACCGCCAAGTCGTGGGCGATGAACAGCATAGTGAGGCTGAACTTTTCGCGCAGATCGTCCATCAGGTTGATCACCTGCGCCTGGATCGACACGTCGAGCGCCGACACCGGCTCGTCGGCGACGATGAACTCCGGCTCGACGGCCAGAGCGCGAGCGATGCCGATACGCTGGCGCTGCCCGCCGGAGAATTCGTGCGGGAAGCGGTTGATGTAGTCGGACGACAGGCCGACCTGCTCCAGGAGGGCAACGATGCGGTCGTCGCGGTCGGAGGGCGTGCCGATATTGTGCAGCGCCAGCGCATGACCCAGTACCGTGCGGATCTTTTCGCGCGGGTTGAGGCTGGCATAGGGGTCCTGGAAGACGATCTGCATGCGCTTGCGATAGCGGCGCATCTGCGGCTTGTTGAGGCGGTTGATATCGGCGCCGTCGAAGTCGATGGAGCCCTCGGTGGCCTGTTCGAGGCGCAGGATGGTGCGGCCGACCGTGGTCTTGCCGGAGCCGGATTCCCCGACGAGGCCCACCACTTCGCCGCGGGCGATGTCGAAGGTCACATCATTGACGGCTTTGACGTGATTGACCACGCGGTTGAGCACGCCGCCCCGGATGGGAAAATATTTCTTGAGGTTGGCCACATGCAGCAGCTGGTCGCGGCCCTTGGCCGGCTGCTCGGCGACTTTCGGATCGGAGGACATGATCATGCTGTTGCCTTCACGGTCAGGAGGTCGAGTTCGCGCCAGCGGATGCAGCGCACGCTGCGCCCGCTGTCGAGCACTTCGAGTGGCGGTTCTTGGGCGGCGCAGGCTTCGGTGGCGAAGCTGCAACGGGTGCGGAAACGGCAGCCGCTGGGCAGCTTGGTGAGGAGGGGGACATAGCCCGGGATGGTCTGGAGGCGGACCTTTGTCTCGGACTTGCCCATGCGCGGGATCGACTGCATCAGGCCCGATGTGTAGGGCATCAGTGGCTTGGTGAAGATCTCCTGCACCGTGCCGGTCTCGACCACCTGGCCGGCATACATCACCACCACGCGGTCGGCCATTTCTGCCACCACACCCAGATCATGGGTGATGAAGACGATGGCCATGCCGAGCTTTTTCTGCAGCCCTCGCATGAGATCAAGGATCTGCGCCTGAATGGTGACATCGAGCGCGGTGGTCGGCTCATCGGCGATCAGCACGCTGGGTTCGCAGGAAAGGGCCATGGCGATCATGGCGCGCTGGCGCATGCCGCCCGACATTTCATGCGGGTAGTTATTGGCGCGGCGGCGCGGTTCGGGAATGCCGACCAGCTCGAGCATCTCCACGGCGCGCTCATGCGCCTTGGTCTTGTTGACCTTCTCGTGCTGCATCACGACTTCGGCGATCTGGGTGCCGATGGTATGCACCGGATTGAGGCTGGTCATCGGCTCCTGGAAGATCATGCCGATGTCGTTGCCCCGGATGGCGCGCATCTCGTTTTCCGGGATATCAACGATGTTCCTGCCGCGCAGCTTGATGGTGCCGCGCGAAATGCGGCCGACCTTTTTGGGCAGGAGCCGCATGATCGAAAGGCTCGTCACCGACTTGCCCGAGCCGCTCTCGCCGACGATGGCAATGGTTTCACCCGGCCGCACGGCAAAGCTGACGCCGTCGACGGCTCGGACATCCTGGCCTTCACCGACGACAAAACTGGTCTGCAGGTCATCGACCTCAAGCAAGGGGGCAGCTGGATCGGCTATCTCTGTCATCCTTGGCGCTCCGGGGTTAGGGTCATGGATCAGGCCCGCATGGCAGCAGACGCCGCCCTGGTCGTGGTTGAGGGGCTGGTGTAGCGGCCCCAGCCGGCCTCGCCGACGATGCCGCCGTCAAAGACGGTGCGGCCCGCGACAAGCGTCTGCGTCACCCGACATGCAAACCGCGCGCCATAGTAAAGTTGGGCAACATCGCGGGCATGAGTGAAGAGGGTCTGCGGCGTGATTTCGGTGGTGCCGGCCATGTCCACCAGCACCAGGTCGGCATCGGCGCCGACCGCGATCCGGCCCTTGCCGGCCAGCGAAAAACGATCAGCAGCATTGCCGCTGAGCAAGGCCATTGCCTGTTCCAGCGTCACCTTGCCCTGCGCGACGGCATCAAGCATGGACGGCAGCAAGATCTCAGAGCCGGGTGTGCCGGGCGGGGCATTGAGCCAATTGGCAATGCTCGCCTGCTTGTCGGCAAAGGAGAAGGCCGCGTGATCGGTGGTGACATGGGTGATGATGCCATCCGCAATGGCCTGCCACAGCGCATCCTGGTCGGACTGGTTGCGGACCGGCGGATTGATCTTGGCAAAGACCCCGGCCTTGCGCACGTCGTCATGGGTGCGGAACAGGTAATGCGGACAGGTCTCGGCCGAAAAATCCGAGGTGCCGGCAAAGCGGCGCAGCACGTCGACGGTCAGCGCGCTGGTCACATGGGCAATGTGCAGCTTGGCCCGGGCGGCGATGTTCATGGTCAGGAGCTTGGCCACGGCCACAGCCTCTGCCATTGCGGGGCGCGCATCGAGATGGGTATCGGCATCCGCCAGGTCGCGGCCGACGAGATCTGCTTCACCGGCAGCGATGATCTGCGCGCTTTCGGCATGCACCACGATCGGCAGGCCCGTCTTGGCCGCGGCCTTGAGAGCGCGCAGCTGATCGCCCTCATCGGGGAAGGAGAGGCCGAAGAACTCGTCGTCCCGGCCTTCGGGAGCCACGGTGGTAAAGATCTTGAAGGCGACAATGCCGGCGGCCCGCATGGCCTCGACGCTGGTATCGGTCAGATCGCCCGGTGCCGCATAAAGGCCGAAGTTGATGAAGGCGTGTTCCGCGAAATGCGCCCGGCGGATTTCCACCCTCTCGGCCGAGTTGCAGCAGGGCTTTGAGATCGGCATTTCGAACAGCGTCGTCACACCGCCTGCAGCGGCGGCGCGGGTTTCGCTTTCCACCGTGCCGCGCTCGGGAAAGGCCGGGGCGCGGACGTGGAAGTGAATATCGATGGCGCCGGGCAGCAGGTGCTGTCCGCTGCCATCGATGGTGATGGTGGCATTGCCCTCGCCGCGGGGCAGGAGGGCGGCAATCCGTCCACCGGCAATACCGACGTCGAGGTCCAGCAGGCCCTCGGGCGTCAGGACCTTGGCGCCCCGGATGACACTGTCATAGCTGGCTGTCATTTCAGTCCCAGTTCTGTCAGGGCCTGGGCAACGCCATCCAGGTTGATCAAATGCATGCTGGCGTAATTGGGGGCGAGGACCACCCCATCTCCGCCGGCGCAATAAGTCGCCATCACCGAGCGATAGGCGATGTCGGGGGTCATCTTGGCGGTTTCCGCCTTTGTGCGCGGGGCATCGACGCCCAGGCCCATGAAGACCTTGGCCTTGCCTGCGACGCCCTTTACGGCATCGGCGCATTGGCCATGGACATAGGTATCCGGGTCCATGCCGGCCGCGATGACCTCGCCAAACGGGGCTTCCTTGAGGCCGAGGATCTTGTAGAGGACGGCGGCTGCCTCATCCGGATTGAAATCGCGCAGGATGGTCTTCTGGAAGAAGCCGAATTCCTTGGTGAAGACTTCGCCGGCCTGATGCTGATAGGTGATCGGCTTGACCCAGTCGGCATACATGGTCTGCTCTTCCCACGGCCACTGGGCACGGCGGAAGATGTTGAAATGGTTGCGGTTCCAGACATTGAGCCCAAAGCTCATGCCCGGCTTGCACCACTTGACTAGGCCATAGAGCTCGCGATCGAGGTCCTTGTTGCGCTCGAGCCAGAACCGCTCCCAGATCAGAGCTTCCGGATTAGCCAGCAGTATGCGGATGAAGGTGATGAAGGCGCCATCGGCAAATTCCTTGCCGTTCTTGGCGTCCTGCATGAACTCATAGAGGTTGATGAGCGCACGGCGGCAGGCTTCCACATCGATGCCGCGTTCTATCGCTTCCTTGCGGGCATGGGTCGAGAAATCGCCGGGGGCGCCACCCTGAATCAGAGTATCGAGCGGGCTGTTGCGCTCATTGCACCACATGACGCCATCGATGTCGTAATTGCGCACCTGATCCTCGACCATGGAGAGGATCCAGTTGCGATAATCGGGATGGCTGGTTGAGGGATCGGAGCCGAGGCGGCCGAAGATGTCGACTTCCATGGCCTGGGCGAGGTTGGGGATATCGACGGTATTGGTCGAGCCGTGGCCGGTATATTTGAAGAATGGCTCCATCAATTCGATGAACACCTTCATGCCGCGGTCGTGGGCGGGCTGGATCACCATATCGAGGATGTCCTTGCCCTCGAACTCTGGGTCCTGGGCGCGGAAATTCTTGATGAAGGTGCCGGAATAGAAGCGCGGGTCGGGCTCGAAATACGCGCCGCCCTTCATGGCGAAGGGTTCGGGAATGCCGTGGTCGGGCCAGCCATCGAGCTTGTGCGAGATGGAGCGGCCGGTCTTGAGGCCGAGCCAAGACACGGTGCCGAGCATCAAAACGTTAACGCCGACGCGGTCCTTGAGCGTATCGAGCACCACATCGACGCCCTCGTCGAGGAAGCTGATCGGGCTGACCTGGATGCCGACGAATTTTTCGGCTGGGTTAGGCTTGCCGGTCATGCCGCGGCCTTTCCGTGCTTGGCCATGAAGCCCTTCATGCGCTCGACGGCGTCCTTGATCTTGTCGATCGGCTGCAGGAAGGACATGCGGATGTAGGAGGGATCGTGGTCGCCGAACATGGTGCCGGGGAACAGCATGACGCCGGTCTCGCGCAGCAGTTTTTCGCAGAAGTCGGGCGTGGTCATGCCGGTGCCCGAGACGTTGATATAGACGTAGAAGGCGCCGCCGGGATTGCCGAAGGTGAGGCCCATGTCCTTGAGCGCCGGTAGCAGGTAAGCGCGGCGCGCGGCATAGTCGTTGATCATCGCCTGGATCGGTTCCTTGGGGCCGGTTACGGCAGCCAAAGCGGCAAATTGCGAGACGGTGCAGGTATTGATCGAGAGCGTGTGACGGACTTCGGTGACCTTAGTGACGAAGTCGGCTGGCGCGGCGAGATAGCCTACGCGCCAGCCGGTCATCGCATAGGTCTTGGAGAAGCCATTGAGCGTGATGGTCCGCTCCTTCATCCCCGGAATGGTGGCGATGGAGAGGTGCTCGTTCCCCTCATAGATGATCTTGGCGTAGATCTCGTCGGAAACGATGAGGATGTCGTGCTTGATGGCCAGATCGGCGATCTTGCGGATGACATCGGGCGGGGTCACGGCGCCGGTTGGGTTGTTGGGCGAGACCAAGACGAACATCTTGGTCTTGGGCGTGATGCGCTGTTCGATCTCGTTGATATCGAGAGCAAAATCGTCCTTTTCATAGGTCGGGACCGGGATCGGCGTGCCGCCGGCCAGGCCGACGGCGGTGTCATAGGTCATGAAGCGCGGCGAGGTGATCAGCACCTCATCGCCCGGAGCAATCAGCGACAGCATGATGAGCGTGATGGATTCCTGCACACCGGCCGTGACGACAATGTCATCGGCGCCGTAGTCGAGGCCATATTCGGCCTTGAGGTCGGCGGCGATGGCCTGGCGCAACTGGGGCAGGCCGGTCGGGCCGGTATAGTGATGCTGGTTCTCGTCGATGGCCTTCTTGGCGGCTTCGGTGATATGGGCGGGCGTATGGAAATCCGGATCGCCGCGGCCCATGGCAATGACGCTGGGCAGGGTGGCGGCAATGGCCAGCATTTTGCTGCGGAAAGAGCCGTCTTCCTCGACGATGCGGCTGGTCAGTTTGTCTGCAATTACGCTCATATCAATGCATCCTCTTGCCAGCGATGAACGTCATCTGAACGCGTTCCAGCGCGTAGAAATCTTCATCGGGTTTGCCGTCGACGACGATCAGATCGGCTTCCTTGCCGACTTCGACCGTGCCGATTTTCTTGTCCATTTTCGAAAGCTGGGCACCGCGAATGGTGATGGCGCGGAGCGCATCCAGCTTGCTGGTGCAGACGCCGACCTCGACCATGAATTCGAGCTCGGGCGCTATCTGGTCATGCTCGACAGCCGGGCTGCCGGCATCAGTGCCGAAGACGATCGGCACGCCGGCCTTGGCAGCGCGGACGAGACCATCGAAGCGGGTCTTGTCGGCAACGGCCTTCTGGCGCTCGGCGATCTTCCATTCGGGAATGCCGAAGGCACGGGCGATCTCGGGCTTGGACTGGATGACCAAAGCCGAGAAGGTCGTGACTATCGGGATTTTCTTGTCGAGCAGCAGCTGGATGGTCTCGTCGCTCATCGAGCCGCCGTGTTCGACGCAGTCGACGCCGAATTCGACGACGCGCCTGATGCAGGCGTCATAGGTTGCGTGGGCGGTGACGGGCAGGCGATTGCGATGGGCTTCATCGATGACGGCTTCGAGCTCGGCGTCGGTGAATTCGAGCGTATCGTGGCAGGCCATGATCTTGATGAGATCGGCGCCGCCCTTGACCTGGTCGCGCACGGCACGACGCATTTCGTCGGCGCCCGAGGCTTCGCGACAGACCCAATAGGTGTGGCCGCCGGTCTGGATGATGCTCTCGCCGGAGACCAGAAGGCGCGGGCCCGGGAAGAAACCCTGGGCGACGGCCTGTTTGGCGAAGAGATTGGCATTGTGCACGCCAAGGTCGCGCACCAAAGTGACGCCGGCGCGCAGGGACTTCAGCATATTGCCGGCGGCCTTGTAGGCGCGGATTTCTGGGCTGTCATACATGGACTGGAAAGACAGCTCATGCACGCCGTCCCACGAGAGATGGCCATGCGACTGGATGAGTCCGGGCATGATGGTCTTGCCGCCGGTATCGGTGACGGTGAGGGTCGGCGTGCCCATTTCGGACTTTTGGCCGACACGGGTGATCTTGCCGCCGATGACTTCCACGAAGCCGTCCTTGATGATCTCGTCGCCATTGGCGGTGATGATGCGACCAACCAGAATCTGGTCGACCGGCTTCTGGTCGAACATCGGCTTGGTGATCTTGGTATAGTGCCAGGCTACGGGTTCGGGCATTCAAGCACCTCTATTAGAGCGCGATGACGCGCTGTTCGATGGGATGGTCGGCTTGGAACCGACTGGGAATTTCGACGCCGTCCGGCTGAACCAGCATGGTGTTGATGGTGCGATAGCCGTCGCGCTCGGGGCGGTAAACGCCCGGCTCGTTGGAAAACACCATGCTGGGCGCGACCTCGGTCATGTCGCCGGGAGCGAGCCAAGGCGCCTCATGGCCTTCGACGCCCATGCCGTGACCGATACGATGGCGGATGGCGTCGCCGAGATCGGCGGCCTTGAGGGCATCGAGCGCCGCCTCGTTGACATCCTGGCAGCGGGCGCCGGGCTTGAGCGCGGCGACAGCCGCATCATTGCAGGCGTCCATGGCGATCATGACGCGTCGATGTTCGGCAGTTATTTCGCCAGTGAAGAGCGTGACGCCGCTTTCGGCGTGGTAACCGCCGAGGGTGGCGCCGACGCCGCAGATGATGGTTTCGCCGGCAAGCGGCTGGCGATGGCTGGTGGCGCCATGGGGCAGGGCGCAGCGCGGGCCGGAATGCACCGAGGCGGCGACAGCCAGCTTGGATCCGGCAAAGGCTGCGCCATAGTCGCGCTTGAGGGCGGCCAAGGCAAAGCCGGTGCAATCGGCATGCAGATCGAGCTCGCTGCCGCCTTGGGCGATGATGTTGCCAGCTTCAGCCAGCAGGCGTTCGAGGCAGAGATCGGCATAGCTGGCCGCGATGCGGGTCAGCACCAGTTCTTCCGCGGTCTTGATATAGCGCTGCGGTGCAATCAGGTCTTCGAGGACCAATTCATCGAGCAGGGTATTGAGCGGCGCGATCTGGCGGGCATCCAGCCCATCGATGGCGATGCGATTGGCCTTGGACTGACAGACCATCCAGACCACCGGATGCACCAGCCCGGGAAATTCCTCATAGACGCCAAGCGAGACACCCGGCGTAGGCTGGGCATTTTCCAGCTCCAGCAATGGGATGAAAAGCGTCGGCTCGCCGTCGACCGGCACATAGAGGCCGACGGGGCGCTCGTTGACCGAGAAGTGGAAGCCGCAGGCGTAGAAGACATTGGCCGGCGACAGCAGCAGCACGCCGTCCAACCCGCGCGCCGCTGCAGCCTGGAGCAGGCGATCCCGCACGGCCTGACGGAAGCTCGCGCCGAGTGGCTTGACGGGTTGGACGATCGGCAGGACCAGGGTCACAGGCGATCCTCCCGATAGGGGCCGAGCGCTTCGATGCGGGCAGAAAGGCCTAGTTCGGTACCGAGGGTGACAAGGTCCTTGAGCACGTCGTCGTCTAGCGGCACTCCGGCGGCGGATTTCTTCGCCACGCGGCGGGCTTCCTGTTCGCCGGGAATGAGGATTTCGGAAAAGCCGGGGCGCGTCGCCCGGCTTTTGACCATTTCGGAAAATTCGCCCATCCGCGCCTTGAAGGTCTCGAGCGGCATAAACCACTCGATGTCGATGGCGGTGAGGCTATGGGAGACGTCGAGCCTGGCTTGATCGGCATAGGGCGTAAGGCCAAAACCGCCGCCGGAAATGACGCCGGTTAGCACATCGGTCATGAAGGCGAGGCCATAGCCCTTATATTCGCCGATGGCCAAAAGGGCGCCCTGCATGGCGGCATTGGGGTCGTCGGTCACTTCGCCGGCGGGGGTGAGCGCCCAGTCGGTCGGCATCTTTTTGCCTTCGCGGGCATGCCAGAGCATCATGCCCTTGCCGGCCGTGGTCAGGGCAAAATCCATCACGACGGGAAAGCCGAGACTTGTCGGCGCGGCAATGCCCCAGGGGTTGGTGCCGACCGCGCCTTCGCGACCACCCCATGGCGCCATTTCGGGGCCGGCATTGGTATAAGCAATGCCGATGCAGCCCGCTTCCATGGCCTGGCAGGCATGGACCGCCGACGAGCCATAATGGGTGGAATTGCGCACGATCACCTGGCCGATGCCGCAGACCTTGGATTTTTCCACGGCCAGCTTCATGGCCTTGGCGGCCGCCACAGTGCCGATGCCGTTGTGTGCATCGACGAGGGCGAGGGCAGGGCTCTCCTTGACCACTTCAAAGGGCGCACGAGGATCGACCAGTTTCTGGGCGATCCGCTCCTGATAGCGGCGCAGGCGACGCACGCCCTGGCCGTGGCCGGGGTGGAAGCGTAGCTCGGAAAAGATCAGCGCATCGGCAAAGATGCGAGCGTCGCCGCTCGTCAGACCGAGTGCCTCGAAACCTTCCGACATGAAACGCTCAAGGCTGGGCCTGTCGACATTGGTCAGCGTGATGGCCACTTGCTATGCCTCGAGCTTGAGCAGGGCGGCAATATTGGCGGAGGCTTCGGCATAGGCGCCGAGTTCTCCCTTGGGCGCGGTCATGATCACCGTCATACCGGGGCCATAGCCGGAGCGCGGGCCATCGGTCTGCCCGACAATGCCGATGCTCATGGCGCCGCGCAGGTAACCGTGGTTGTAGCGACTATCGGTATTCTCGATGGCGACCACATCGCCGAGCTTGAGCTGGTCGAGACCGGCCTCTTTCAGCGCAGCCTTGTCGGTCGACTGCATATGCAGGCTGCCGCCTTCGCTGGTAAGGCCTGCACCGGCGCCGACTAGAAAGGCCGGCACGGTGGCGACGACGCCGAACTTGAGCACGCCATCTTCGACCTTGCTGGGCAGGACCTTGAGCAGGTCTGGCGACAGGCCCTTGCAGTTGATCGCCTCATGGCCCGTGATGGAGATGCCGGTGCCGTAGGACTTGACCAGAATCTGGTCGCCAACGGACATTTTCTTGCGGATGTCCTTGGGAAAGTGGACGATCACCTGTTCGGAAAAGCGGCCGGATTTGCCGGTGACGACGCCCTTGGCACCCTGCGCCTGGCCGGTCATGACGGTGGCCGTATTGCCCAGGCAGGCAAAGACGTTGAGGCCGCGGTTCTTCAGGTCATCGGTGCCGCGGATCGAGACGCCGGGATGGATGCAATCGGCGGCCCAGCCGAAGGCGCGGTCGCCAACCGAGATATTGTAGACGATGCCGCCCCAGGCCGGCAGCAGGAAGGGCGTGCCGTCGGCGGCGAGGCGATAGGGCTCGGCCGGCAGGCCGGGAAAGCCGGGATGGGCAATGATGCCGCCGACCGAGACGGCAACGAGATCGGCTTCGTTGAAACTGACGGTCATTTGGCGGCTCCGATACGGAAGTAGTTGGAAATGTTGGCGGTCGGGTCGATGTCGAACTCGATGCCGCCTTCGGCGCAGCTCATCAGCGTCATGATGCCCGGCCCGTGGCCGGTCATGATCGAGTCGCCGTGGATGCAGATGGCGATGGAGACGGCGCCCTCGCGATAGGAGCGGCCGAAATGGTGGTCGGCGTGGCGGATGGCGATGATGTCGCCCAGCCGCATCTGGTCGACACCAAGGTCGGCCATCAGCTGGCGATCGCCGCTCATCAGGTCCTGGTCGACATATTCGGAATTGAGTTCGGCGCCCGAGCCCATGATCTCGATCGGCAGTTCGATGGCGACGGGAAGTTTGAGTGCGCCATTGCCGCTCCGAGTCAGGCGCAGGGCCTGCAACAGCTTGGGGCTGGTCTTCTTGAATTCGACCTGCGGAAACTCATCGAGCGCAATGCCGCGGCCGAGAGCCTCGATCTGGATCTGGTCGCCGATATTGAGCAGCTCGTTGACCTCATCAGGAAAGGCGACGAGCAGGCGGGCATGCTCGCCGGTCACGGTGCCCTTAGCGCCCTTGGCGAGGCCAGACATGACAGTGGCTTCATTGCCGACGCAGCTCAGGTAATGCAGCGCCATGTCCGACTTTTCGTCCGGATGGGCGATGGAAACACCGGGCTCGACATGGTCGCCGGCCCAGCCAAAGGCGCGGTCGCCGACGCTAGCATTATAGGTCACGCCGAACATTCCGGGCAGGATGACACCCTTGCCGTCGGGATAGTGCGTGTAGTGCCCCGGACGCAGCGATGGCGTGCTGACATAGCCGCAAACTGCCATGGCGACGAGGGCGTCGGAATTGGAGGTAAGTCTCCCCAGATCGGTGCTCATTTGTGCGCTTCCACTATTTTCCAACGTCCCGTTTGCATCGCTTGACAACCACCAGATTCCCTGTCCAACATTAGCTCATTAGATTGTCGACAATCTGATAACCGACAAATGTGCACACGGATCGGGCCTCGTCAAGCACCCGATCAACAAAGCGGCAAAAACGGTCGCAAAGAAGAAGAAAGTTAGTCAGGGCAATGAGTTACGCGCAGCTTATGGAGAGTGTGGGTCAGGTGAACGACCTGCTCAACACGCAGTCGATCCTGAGCTGGGATGCTCGCACCATGATGCCTCATGGCGGTCACGAAACGCGTGGCAAGCAGTTGGCCACGCTGTCGGTTTTGACCCGCGACCTGCTGGTTTCCGCGTCGACGCGCAGCCACTTGGACAGAGCCGAGGCGGAAGTTGCCGCCATGCCTGATGAAGCTGTGGAAAAGGTCATGGTCGCCCAAGTGCGTGCTGCCATCGACTATCACCTTGCCATTCCGGCCGAACTGACCCGCAAGCGGGCTGAGCTGGGCGCCAACGGCCATGCCGTCTGGGCCAAGGCGCGAGCCGAAAGCGAATTCAGCCAGTTTGCGCCGATCCTCGAGCAGACCGTGGCGCTCAATCGCGAGATGGCAGAGGCCATTGGCTATGAGGCGCATCCCTATGATGCGCTGATGTATCGCTTCGAGCCCGGCGAAACCGTCGCCAGCCTCACCCCGCTGTTTGCCCGCCTGCGCGAGGCGCTGATCCCGCTGGTCAAGGCGATCGGCGACAAGGAGCAGCCGCGCTTCGATTTCCTTGAGCGCTTCTATCCGATCGACAAGCAGCATGAATTTGCCCTCTCGATGTCGCAGAAGGTCGGCTACGACCTCAATCGCGGGCGGCTGGATACGACGCTGCATCCCTTCGAAGTGTCATTCACCCGCAATGACGTGCGCATCACCACGCGCTTCAATCCAAATTATGTCGCGGCAAGCCTGTTCGGTGCGCTTCACGAGGCTGGTCACGCGCTCTATGAGCAGGGTGTGGACGCAGCCTATACGCGCACGCCTTTCGCTACCGACCTTGTCGGTCTTTATGCCGTGGGCGGCGTCAGTTTTGGCGCCCATGAATCGCAGTCGCGCCTGTGGGAAAACCATGTCGGCCGCAGCCGGGAGTTCTGGGCAGTCAATTTCGCCGAGGCGCAGGCCTTCTATCCCGAGCAGCTGGCCGATGTGACGGCGGAGGAATTCTTCCGGGCGGTCAATCGCTGCAAGCCGGGCCTGATCCGCGTCGAGGCCGATGAACTGACCTATGATTTCCACGTCATGCTGCGCACCGACATCGAGGCGGCACTGATCGACGGTTCGCTCAAGGTCAAGGATCTGCCCGAGGCCTGGAACGCCAAGATCAAGGAATATCTCGGTCTCGACGTGCCCAATGACGCGCTGGGCGTGCTGCAGGACGTGCATTGGTCATCGGGCCAGATCGGCACCTTCTGCAATTACACGATCGGCAATGTGATGGCCGGCCAGCTGTTCGAGACCGCGAAGCAGGATGCGACCATCGCCAGCGGCCTGGCTTCGGGCAATTACGAGCCACTGCGGGCCTACATGGTCGAGAATGTGCATCAGCACGGGCGCCGCTACATGCGCGATGAACTGCTGGTCAAGGCGACGGGCCGCAAGCTCGATCCCGAGCCCTATATTGCCCACCTCACCACCAAATACAGCGAACTTTACAGCCTCTAGGGGAGGAGAGGGTCATGGAAGCTTCAGCACTGCATGCCAATCGTCTGGCCGACCGCGTCAAGCTCAAGGACGCCCATATCATCACCCGCATGGCCGATATCGCCGAGGGGCTGACCGACGTCATCAAGCTGGGTCGCGGCGATCCCGATCTCGATACGCCAGCCCATATCGTCAAGGCCGGCCAGGACGCGCTGGGGCGCGGCGAGACCCATTATGGCCATCCGCTGGGTCTGCCGGCGCTGCGCAAGGCGATTGCCGAGAATATCAAGGCCTATGGCGGCGCCGATTATGCCGTCGACGAGATCGTCGTCACGCCCGGCGGTCAGCATGCCATGTTCGTCATCGCGCTAGCCCTGCTTAATCCGGGCGACGAAATCCTCGTGCCATGCCCGGGCTACAATCCCTATGGTCAGGCTGCTGAACTGGCCGACGCAACAGTCGTCAATATCCGCATGAGCATGGAGACCAATTTCACGCTCACCGCCGATATGGTCAAGGCCGCCATCACGCCGAAGTCCAAGGTGCTGGTGCTGATCAATCCGAACAATCCGACCGGCACGGTGACGGCGCCGGACGAGGTCGAAAAGATCGCCAAGCTGGCGATCGAGCATGACCTGATCGTCATTTCTGACGAAATCTATGCCCGCCTGACCTATGGCAATCAGCGCATCCAGCCGGTGGCCTCGCTGCCCGGCATGAAAGAGCGCACCATCACGCTGTCGGGCTTTTCAAAAGCCTATGCCATGACCGGCTGGCGCATCGGCTATTTTGCCGGGCCGCGCGAATTGATCGTGGCCATGGCCGAGATCAACCACGCCTTTGCCATTTCCGTGGCTTCCGTCAGCCAGCATGCGGCCTTGGCCGCGCTGACCGGGCCGCAGGACTGCGTCGAAGAGATGCGCCTCATCTATGACGAGCGCCGCAAGGCGCTGTGCGCCGGGCTCGACGCCATCGGCATTCCCTATGCCGAGCCGCAGGGCGCCTTTTATGTCTATGCCAATGTCGCCGCCATCGGCCTGCTGGCCAGCCAGTTCTGCGAGCGCGTACTCGCCGAGGGCAAGGTCATGGTCTACCCGGGCACGATCTACGGCGACTACACCGATGATTTCGTCCGCATGTCGCTGACCCAGCCGGTCGAGCGCATCAAAGAGGCGATGAGCCGCATCCAGACCGTTGTCACTACCATTCGAGCCGAGCGCGCCGCGCCCGCAGCCTAAGGAGCAGTCATGTCCGTTTCTACCAATCCAAACGTTCTGTCGATCAAGCACATGGCCTTCGCGGTGAAGGACGCCAAGGGCGCCCTATCGGCCTATTCCAAGTTCCTCGACGTGCCGACCGATACGGCGCTGATCGACTATCCCAAGTCCAAGAACCGCGTCGCGCTCTTTGAACTGGGCGGCATCGAATACCAGCTCTGCCAGTCGCTGGAGGAGGGGGGGCGCTTCGACACCTGGATCAAGCAGCGCAATGCCGAAGGCCTGCACCACATCTGCTACGCCGTCGACAATATCGACAAGGCCCTCGACCACGCCAAGGCGCAGGGCGCCGAGCTGCGCATCTGCCAGGCCTGCGGTGTCTACGGTTCGCATGCCCATCCCGAGGGCTTCGTGGCCTTCCTCGACAATGATGCCGGCGGCATCGAGATCGAGTTCATGCAGGTCTACACGGCCGAAGAGCTCGAGAAGTACAAGGCCGTAAAGGGTATTTGATCGCCATGTCCGAAGCTAAAACCATCACTGTCGGTACTGCCATCGCTGCTCCCGGCACCATTGTTCGCGGCGTCATTCCGGTCACCGAGCTGGCCGGCGGCACCAAGGTCGAAATCCCCCTGGTGATCATCAACGGCGCCAAGCCCGGCCCGGTGTTCTGGGTCGACGGCGCCATCCATGGCGACGAGCCGGAAGGCCCGATGGCCTGCGGAATAGCGCTGAAGGAAGTCGATCCGGCACAGCTGTCGGGCACGCTGGTCATGGTGCCGGTGATGAATGTCATGGCTTTCGAGAATTCCAATCGCGGCAATCCGCTCGATACATTTTCTTTCGACATGAACCGCATCTATCCCGGCAAGGCCAATGGCTATCTCAGCGAACGCGTCGCCTGGGCCCATTCGGAATGGATGAGCAAGGTTGCCGATCTCGAAATCTCGATCCATTCGGGCGGAGCGCATTCCTTCCTCGCCAAGGCCATTTTCGTCGACGAGACCCCCGCTTCGGTCGAACTCGCCATGGCAATGGGCGACGGCTGGGGCTGCATCATGAGTAACTTCCTGCCCAAGGGTTCGCCCATGGCGCAGATGAAGGAAATCGGCAAGACCGGCATCACGGTCGAGCTGGGCGGCCGTTCGGCGACCTCGCCTGAAAAGTTCGCCGAGGTCTCGCGACACCTGGCGGACTCGATCATCAACATCCTGCGCCATTACAAGATGTATCCGGGGCAGGCGACCTATCCGACCGATGCCACCAAGGGCCAGCAGGAGGCGCTGCTCGCCCCGGTATCGGGCATTTTCGTGCCGACACCGGGTGTCGATTTCCTCAAGCCGATGAAGAAGGGCGATAGCCTGGCAAAGATTGTCAACATCTTCGGCGACGAGCTGGCGCATCTGGTGGCGCCGGCTGACGGCATGTTCTTCGGTCTCCGCGCCTTGCCCAATGTCAACACCGGCGACTGGTGCTGCTTCTTCAACAAGGTAGAGGGGCCGCGTGCCTGGACGCCGTAAGAGGTCTGGCACAGGGGACATGCAGATGCGCGACTTCGTTGGCTACGCAGATCGACCGCCGACCATACGCTGGCCCCACAATGCCGGCGTCGCGATCAACTTCGTGCTCAACTACGAAGAGGGTTCGGAATATTCGATCGGCAATGGTGACGGGCGTTCCGAGACCGCGCTGATCGAGGTCAATGCGGCCCGCGTCCCGGCGGGAAGCCGCGATCTGGCCTCCGAGAGCATGTATGAATATGGCTCGCGGGTCGGCTTCTGGCGCATTGCTAGGCTATTCCAGGAGCGGCAATTGCCGCTGACGGTGTTTGCGGCGGCACTGGCGCTTGAGCACAATGGTGAAGTGGCCAAGGCGATCGCCCAGACCGACTGGGATATCGTGGCGCATGGCTATCGCTGGGTGGAACACTACCACCTGGATGAAGCAACCGAGCGTGAGCATATCGCCAAGGCCTATACGAGCATCGAGCAAAGCGTCGGCCGTGCGCCACAAGGCTGGTACTGCCGCTATAGCCCCAGCGAACATACCCGCCGGCTCGTGGTGGAACATGGCGGCTATGGCTATGACAGCGACGCCTATAATGACGAAGTGCCATATTGGACCGAAGTCGGCGGCAAGCCGCATCTGGTGGTGCCCTATTCGCTGGTCACCAATGACGCCAAGCTTCTGGCCGGTGGTGGCATCGAGAACGGTCAGGACTATGCGCAGTTCCTGATCGACAGCTTCGACGTGCTGCGCGCTGAGGGGCAGACCACGCCACGCATGATGTCGATCGGCCTGCATCCACGGGTCATTGGCCATCCGGGGCGTATCGCCGGACTGGTCAAATTTCTCGACCACATCGCCAACAAACCGGACGTCTGGGTGGCGCGGCGCGCCGACATCGCTGCACACTGGAAAAGCGTCATGCCATCGTCGCTTGGGGAGCGGGCATGACCCATCAGCTGCGGATCCGGCAGGACATTTCGGACGAGACCTTCGCGCCCTTTGGCACGCTGATCACTCGGCCTGCGGAAGCCGGGCAGCGCCAGTTCTATTCCGACTGGCTCGGATCCGCGTCGAGCGGACTGGCGCCGGTTTTTCACGTCAATCGGATCGAACCGGTGAGGCTGCCGGGTCGCTTGGACAAGCTCGAAAAACATCCGCATGCCGCCCAGGCCTTCGTGCCGCTCGATGTGTCCCGCTACCTTGTGACGGTGGCGCCGTCGCTGGCTTCCGGACAGCCGGACCTCAGCGCGGTGGCGGTCTTCGAACTGCCCTCCACGCTAGGCGTGATCTATGGCCGCAACGTCTGGCATGGCGGAGCGAGCGTGCTCGATCGAACCGGCTCCTTCGCCGTCCTGATGTGGCGCGGTGCAGCGGATGACGATGTTTTCCTGCCGATACCCGCCATCGAAATTTTGCCGTCGGACGACTTCCGGATCGACACCATCGCCTCTGGACAGGGACATTGAGATGATCACCGATCAGGCCGCAACAGAGATTGCCCGCATCGAAAACGTGCCGCTCCGCGTCACGGTGGCCGACATCCTGCGTCAGGCTATCGTCAACGGCAGCATGAAGCCCGGCACACCGATCATCGAAATGGCGCTGGCCGAGCAGTTGAATGTGTCCCGCGCGCCGGTGCGTGAGGCCATTCAGATCCTGGAAGCCGACGGGCTGATCGAAAGTGAGCCCTACAAGGGCAAGCGCGTCAAACCGCTGACGCAGAAGGAAGTGGAAGAACTCTACAGCCTGCGCGAGCAGTTCGAAGCCTTTGCCATTCGCCGCATCGTCGAGCGCAAGGTCGATGTCGCCGAACTCCGGCTGCATACCGCGTCGATGTTCGAGGCAGCCGAGCGCAAGGATTTTGCCGCACTGATGAGGTCGGACGAGGCCTTCCACCGTTGCCTGATCCTGTTGGCCGACCATCAGCTGATGCTGGGCATGTGGGACAATCTCTACCTGCGCATCCGCCAGATCATGGCCCTGCGCAACATGTCCAATCGCGACCTCAGCCAGGTCGCCCGCAATCATCCGCCCATCGTTGATGCCATCGAGAAGGGCGACATGATCCTGGCTATCTCGCTGATTTCCGATCACACGCGGTCGGCCTCCCAGATCAGCCCGGAAGAACTGGGGATCACATCTTGAGCCGTCGCGTCCTCATCACTGGAGCCGGTGGTTTCGTCGGATCGCATCTGGCGACAGGTTTTGCCAAGCTGGGCGATCACGTCACGGCATTCGATCGCCAGTTCGACGCGCCGACGGCAGCGCGGCTCGAGGGCATCGCGATGATCGAGGCCTCGCTGGATAGCGAAAGCCTTGGCGCACTCGGACCGTTCGACCTGGTGATCCATGGCGCAGCGCTGACCTCGACCGCTGAGGACCTTGGCATAAGCGGCACGACCCATGTCCGCAGCAATCTGCTGCCCCTATTGGATTGCCTGGAATTTGCCCAACAGGCCGGCGCAAGTCAGTTCGTCTTCATCTCCTCGTCCGGCGTGTTCGACAATACCGACAGCGACGATGTGCTGCTCGAGACCACCGTGCCGACGAGCCTGGCACCCTATGCCGTGGCCAAGCGCGCTAGTGAAATCATCGTGCAAGGTGCGGCCAGCGAGCATTTCACGGCCTTTTCCATCCGCCTGGGGCCAGTCTTCGGGCCCTACGAGGCGAGCCGGGACAGCCGCAAGACTGTGTCCATGGTGCGACGCTGGCTTGATACTGCGCGGGCAGGGGAGCCGATCGTGGTCACATCCCCCGCGACGGTCCGCGACTGGACCTTTGCACCGGACCTGGCGCCGGCGCTCAATGCCGTGCTGCGCGACCGGGTGGCGCCGCCGGCCATACTGCATTTCTCCTCACCCGAGCTGACTAGCGAAGCCGGCCTCGCGCAGGCCATCGCGGCATTGGTGCCCGGCACGCGTGTAGAGGTCGAGACGGCCGGCGCATCCCGGCGCCTGCCGATGGCCAGCATGCGTCGTGACATGGCCTGCCTCTACCCCTGGACCTCGCTGGCCAGCGGTCTGTCCCACATCATTGCGACAGAGGCCCAGCCATGACCGAGCCGCTCCGCATCATCATTGTTGGGCTTGGCGCCCGTGCCCAGTTCTGGCTGCGTGTCATCAATGCCAATCCCGATTGCCGGATCGTCGGCCTGGTCGACCCTTCCGAGGCCGCGCGCGAGCGGGCCCTGGCGCAGTGCCCGGGTGCGGTTGCCGCGGCCGATGTGGATCTGCTGTCGCAGGTTCCGGCCGATTTCGTGCTTTTGGCCACGCCGCCCGGCGGACGCGAGCGACAGATGGAGGCCGCCTGCAAAGCCAGGCTGCCGATCCTGGCCGAAAAGCCGCTGGCCGACAGTGTCGAGCTCGCCGCGCACTATGTGGAAATGGCCGAAGAGGCCGGCGTGCCACTGATGGTGGGCCTCAATTTCCGCTTCCTGCCGGTGACGCAGAAGACCATCAGCCTGTTCGAGACCGATGTGGGCAAGCCCGAGTTCGCCCGCTTCACCTACGAGCGCTGGCGCGATGGCAGGCTGGCGCGGCTCAACAAATATCCGCTGACCATGGACCAGCCTATGCTGTGGGAGCAGTCGATCCACCACTTCGACCTGCTGCGCTATGTCTACAAGTCCGAGCCGGTGCAGGTCTTTGCCAAGACCTTCAATCCGAGCTGGTCGATGTATGCCGACGACGCCAATGTCAGCGCCCTGTTCACAATGGCCAATGGCGTGATCGTCAACTACCAGGGCACCTGGCAGTCCAACTGGCAACAGCCGGGCTTTGAATGGCGCACCGAGTGCGCCGACGGCGTGGTGCTGCAGAAGGACCAGTTCGGCGACCTGCATTTCGCCCGCCAGCAGGACGAGGCCCTGACCGCCGTCGAACTGCCGGCCTACGAGCAATGGATCAACGACGCGATCGCGCTGCTCGCGGCCTTCGTCGCCACGCTGCGCGGTACCGCGCCACTGCTCTGTTCGGGGCGCGACCACCTCAAATCTCTTCGCATGGTCCAGGCCTGCATCATTTCCCAGCAGCAGGGCAGTGCGATCAACCCATCCGATCTCGAGACCAGCGCGGAGCGCGGGATTGGCCAGACTTTTACCTCCGCTCACCAGCAAAGGACGTCACTATGAAGACCATGAGACACCTGCTCATGGCGGGCACCGTAGCGCTCGTCGCGCCGATGGTTCCCACCTATGCAGCGCCGCCGGATAACACCATTGTCGTGGGCCTCTCTGCAGATGCCTCGACCTTCGACCCTGCCCAGATTTCGTCGCGCGACAATTCCAATATCGCCCGGCACATTTTCCGCACGCTCTACGAGCCGCTGCCGACCGGCGAGATCGTGCCCGATGTCGCCACCGCCTATTCGGTGTCCGACGATGGCCTCGAATATACCTATACCATCCCGACGGGCCTGACCTGCGAAGATGGCGAGGCGCTGACTGCCGAAGACGTGGCCTATTCCTTCACCCGCTCCGCCGATCCCGCCCTGGCCTTCACCGGCAATACGCCCGGCTATATCTTCACCTCGATCGACTTCAAGGGCGCTGAAGCTATCAGCGATACCGAAGCCAAGATCACTATCGGCCGCAAGAACCCCATCGCCTTCACGCTGATGACCGAAGTGATGATCCACTGCAAGGACAGCTACGAGAAGATGACGGTCGAAGAAGCGGCCGAGCATCCGGTTGGTTCGGGCGCCTATAAGCTCGTCACCTGGGATCGTGCCTCCCAAGTCGTGCTGGAAAAGTACCGTGAGCCCGGCACGTTCGACAATCTGATCTACCGTATCATCCCGGAAGCATCCACCCGCTCGGCCGAGCTGATCGCCGGCAATGTCGACATCATCACCAATGTGGCCCCCGACCAGCTCGAGGCGATCAACTCGTCGGGTACCGCCGAAGTGCAGTCCGTGCAGGGCACGCGCCGCATCTATGTCGGTTTCAACCTGCGTGAAGATTTCGCTGCCGGTAGCGAGGGTGGTGCCGCCATCCAGAAGACCGACGTGCGCAAGGCCATGCAATATGCCATCGACGTTCCTGCGATCTGCTCGCAGCTGCTGAACTTCGACTGCGAACGCGCCACCGGCCTGGTCAATCCACCCAATGGCAATCCCGATCTGGTGCCCTATGCCTATGATCCCGACAAGGCCGAGGCGATGCTCGACGAAGCCGGCTATCCACGTGGCGAAAATGGTGTGCGTTTCACCATCAAGCTGCAGGGTCCGCGCGGCCGCTACCTGAACGATGCCAACGTCGTTCAGGCTATCGGTCAGTACCTCACCGACGTCGGCATCGAAACCGAAGTGGACCTGATGGAATTCGCTTCCGTCTACGTGCCGCTGATCCGTGCCCATGACGCCGGCCCGCTGTTCTTCCTCGGCACCGGCGGTAACCTGTCCGAACCACTGATCGACATGACCGACCTGGCCACCGTCGAGTCTGGCACCAACTACACTTCTTGGGCCAACCCCGACTGGTTCGACGGCTGGGCAGAGATTGCCGAAGCCGCCACGCCTGAGGCGCAGCGCCCGATCATCAACCGCATGCTGGACGTGTTCTACAACGATCCGCCGTGGCTGATGCTCTACTTCCAGCCTGACTTCTACGGCGTTTCTGAACGCATCACCTGGGAGGCTCGCCGCGACGAACGCGTCTACCTGTGGGACGCAGCACTGGCCAAGTAAGCCAGCCGGACACGCGGTTTAGCCGCGTGTCCGGGAATGTGACGTGCATGGTTTGCGGTTGGGAAGCCTCGAACGGAAAGACGGTGCTGCTGTAAGCCCGGCAGCGAGACTTAGGGCCGGACTGGAACCCATCTCCAGTCCCATTTCTGCGAAGGCGCGTCGGGCAAAGGTCCGGCGCATCTGAACCGCCGGTAGTCCGGCTAAGAAGCCAAGATTTCGCAATTGAGCATTCTTCAGGGAAAACGAAATGAAGCCCCTCAAATCTCTCCTGCTGGCCGGTGCCGCGCTATTGGCGCTGCCCGTCCTTGCCCAGGCCGCACCGCCGGACAATACCGTCGTCGTCGGCCTCAGCGCTGAACCGTCTACCTTCGACCCGGCCCAGATTTCCAGCCGAGACAACGCCAATATCGCCAAGCATATCTTCGCGACGCTGTTCACTGTGACCTACGAGGGCGAAGTTCAGCCCTACCTGGTCGACACGACCGAAGTCAGCGACGATGGCCTGGCCTATACCTTTGGCATCAAGCCCGACCTGACCTGCGACGACGGCGAGCCGTTGACCGCCGAAGACGTGGCTTATTCGTTCAACCGGCCGGCCGACAAGTCATTGGCCTTTACCGGCAACACGCCAGGCTTCGTCTATACCACGCTGGGCTTCAAGTCCGCCGAGGTGGTCGACGACCTGCATGTCAAGATCAACATCTCGGCCCGCACCACTCTGGCGCTGGGCATGATGAGCCAAGTGTATATCCACTGCAAAGACAGCTACGAGAAGATGACGGTGGAAGAGGCTGCCGCCAATCCGATCGGCTCCGGCTCTTACAAGCTGGCTTCCTGGGATCGCGGTTCGCAGGTCGTGCTGGAAAAGGTCAAGGATCCAGGCAATTTCCAGACCATCATCTGGCGCGTCATTCCTGAAGCTTCGACCCGTACGGCCGAGCTGATCGCCGGCAATGTCGATATCATCACCAATGTGTCGCCCGATCAGGTTGGCGCCATCGACAGCTCCGGTACTGCCACTGTTTCGGCCGTCAGCGGTACCCGCCGCATCCAGATCGGCTTCAATATGACCGACGCCATGGCTGGTCAGCCCGGCGCGGAGGAGATCAAGGATCCCAAGGTCCGCTTTGCCCTGCAATATGCCGTCGACGTGCCCGGCATCTGCACCCAGCTGCTTGGCATGGCCTGCGACCGCGCCACCAGCTTGGTCAATCCGCCCAATGGCAATCCTGACCTTGTCCCGGTTCCCTATGATCCGGACATGGCCGAAACCTTGCTCGACGAAGCCGGCTATCCACGCGGCGAAGACGGCGTTCGTTTCAAGATCAAGCTGCAGGGTCCGCGCGGCCGTTACCTCAACGATGCCAATGTCATCCAGGCCATTGGCCAGTATCTGACCGATGTCGGTGTCGAAACCGAAGTCGAGTTGATGGAATGGGCATCGGTCTACCAGCCGCTGCTGCGCACCAAGGAAGCTGGTCCGCTGTTCTTCCTCGGCGCTGGCGGCGTCACCTGGAACCCGCTCTATGACATGAGCCTGTTCGCGACGCCTGAAGCCGCCACCAACTATGCCGGCTGGACCGACGAGCGCTGGTTCGACGACTACAAGCTGGCCTTGGCCGCACCGACGGTCGAGGAAGCCCGCCCGGTCATTAACCGCATGCTCAAGCTCTTTTACGACGAGGGCCCGTGGCTGCAGCTCTACTTCCAGCCCGACTTCTACGGTGTTTCCAGTCGCCTCGACTGGACGCCGCGTCGTGACGAGGAAATCGAGCTGTTCAACGCCAGCCTCAAGTAGCACCGCCTGATCGATGCGCGGCATGTCCGCCGCGCATCGCCCCTCTTTCGATGATTGGACCTTGCGAACATGTGGACCTTCATTATCCGTCGACTGATTCAAAGTCTGATCGTCGTCCTGGGTGTCACCCTCATTACCTTCGTTGCGCTGCAGATGAGCGGCGATCCGACCTATCTCTATGTCTCGGAACGCGCCACCGAGGCCGAAATCCAGCAGACGCGCGTTGCGCTGGGCTTTGACCGGCCGTTGCACGAGCAATATCTGAAATTTCTCGGCAATCTGGCGCAGGGCGATTTCGGCAACTCGCTATCCTACAAGCGCCCGGCGCTGGAGGCGGTGCTCGAGGCCCTGCCGGCCACCATCGAGCTGACCCTGTTTTCGATGATCATGGCGATCGGGCTGGCCATCCCGCTCGGGGTGTTTGCCGCGCTGTATCGCGGTACCTCGGTCGACGGTTCGATTATGACCATGGGCATGCTGGGCCAGTCGATCCCCAGCTTCTGGCTGGGTATCATGATGATCATGTTCTTCGGGCTGCAGCTGCGCTGGTTCCCGATCTCGGGCCATGTGCCCTTCATCATGCCGTTGATCCAAGGCAATGTGGTGCAAGCCTTCAGCCAGCTGCCGCAGGCGCTCTACTATTTGATCATGCCCAGCGTCGCGGTCGGCTTCTACTCGCTGTCGCGCAATGCGCGCCTCGTGCGCTCGTCCATGCTCGAAGTGCTGGGCCAGGACTATGTGCGGACGGCCCGGTCCAAGGGGATTCCCGAATGGGCCGTGGTGATCCGCCATGCCCTGCGCAATGCCTGGTTGCCTGTGGTTACGCTGATCGGCCTCGAATTCGGCTTCCTGCTCGGCGGTGTCGTGGTGGTGGAGATGGTGTTCTCCTGGCCCGGTATCGGCCGCCTGGTGTTCAACGCCATCAACCAGCGCGACATTCCCGTGGTGCAGGCCTCGGTCGTCATCTTGGCGCTGGTCTTTATCTCGCTCAATCTCATCGTCGATCTGATCTACGCCAAGATCGATCCGCGCGTGAAACTCTAGGAGCCGCACCATGGCCGTCGATACCGTAACTGCCGCCCGTCCTGCAGCACCTCCCTTGTCCAACCGCCGCAAGGAGTTTCGCCGCGCCTGGCGCAGCCTCGTCGCTGCCAAGTGGCCGCTGGTCGCGCTGTTCATCCTGCTCGGCGTGTTGTTTGCCGCAATCTTCGGGCCGGCCATCGCGCCGCTCGATCCGAACCGGCAGAACATCATGCTGCGCCTGGCCGATCCGCTGACCGCGGGCGGGCGCAACAATGCCATGTTCTATCTGGGCACCGACGGGCTCGGCCGCGATGTGCTGTCGCGCCTGCTCTATGGCGCCCGTATCTCGCTGATGGTTGGCGTCTTCGCCATCATGGTCGGCGGCACGATCGGCGTCGTCGCCGGGCTGGTGGCCGGCTATTTCGGCGGCTGGATCGACGACGTCATCATGCGCCTTGGCGACATCCAGCTGGCCTTTCCCTTCATCCTGCTGGCCATCATGTTCCTGGTGATCCTGGGGCCGGGCGTCTTCAACATCATCCTGGTGCTCGGGGTTGGGCAGTGGGTGACCTATGCGCGAATCGTGCGCGCGCAGACGCTCTCCCTGCGCGAAAAGGAATATGTCGAGGCGGCACGCGCCTTGGGCGACAGCACCTTCTCGGTGATCTTCCGCACCATCCTGCCCAATATCATGGCGCCGCTCACCGTCATCGCTTCGTTCAACGTGGCCAGCGTCATCCTGTCAGAAGCCTCGCTGTCCTTTCTAGGCCTGGGCGTTCCGCCCAATGTGCCGACCTGGGGCGCCATGTTGGCCGACAGCCGCGACCAGCTGATGGCCAACAAGTGGTGGCTGGCCGTGTTCCCGGGCCTGGCCATCGTCTGCACGGTTCTCTCGTTCAATATCCTCGGCGACTGGCTGCGCGATTTCCTCGATCCGCGCCTCAAGACGGTCGGCTGATCCAACAAGGTAAGAAAAAATGAAAGTCGGAATCATCGGCGCAAGTTTTGCGCGTGACGCCTATCTGCCTGCGCTCAAGCATGTGCCGGGTGCCGAGGTCGTTGCGATCGCCTCGGGTCGGCTCGAAAGCGCCCAGTCGGCCGCAACGGCTTTTGGCGTGCCTAATGCCTATGCCGACTGGCGGACAATGCTGGACAGTCATCGGTTCGACCTGGTGCTCATCGCCACGCCGACAGTCACCCATGCCCCGATGACGCTGGCGGCGCTGGAGCAGGGCGCCCATGTGGTCTGCGAAAAGCCGACGGCGATGGATGCGGCCGAGGCGCGCGCCATGCTCGACAAGGCGGAGGGCCTCGGCCGGCTGCATATGCTGGACCATGAAATGCGGTTCAATCCCAACCGCGCTAAAGTGGCCGAGATGATCGCAGAGGGCGACCTCGGCGAGATCCGCCACGTCAATATCGCCAATATCGGCGCCTCCTGGGCCAATCCCGCCTCGCGTCCCAAGGGCGACTGGTGGTCATTGGCCGAGCAGGGCGGCGGTCGCCTCGGCGCCAATGGCAGCCATCAGGTGGACATGATCCGCTGGTGGCTCGGTCCGGTCGCTTCGGTGGTCGGGGAAGCGCTCACCGTGATCCCCAATCGCCTGGACAAGGTGACCAACGAGCCCTGGACGGCGACGGCGGATGACGTCTCCTATTTCACCATGGCCATGAATAGCGGCGCCCGCGTCCAGGTGTTCATGAGTGGCGTTGCCGCCAATAATATCGGCAATCTGACGCAGGTCTTCGGCTCCAAGGGCACCATCCTGCTCGACAATGGCGACGAAAAGCTCCTCTACGCCAAGGCGGGCGGCAGCTTCGTGGATATCACCGTCGACGATCCCAATGCCCGCCTGCCGGGCGTCAACAAGGGCATCTGGAATGTCTCGGTTGTCGCGGCCCTGCAGGAAATGTCGGCGGCGATCGCCGAGGGGCGGTCGCTCCGGCGTGGCGCCACCTTCCATGACGGTCTGGCCAATCAGCTGGTGCTCGATGCCGTAAAGCAGTCCACCAAGAGCCGGGCCTGGGTCGACCTGCCGGCGGAAACCGGCAAATGAACCTTGGCGAACAGCGCATTGTCGTCACCGGCGCGGCGCAAGGTCTCGGCGCCGCCATTGCCCGCCGCTACGCCGCGTCCGGGGCAAAGCTTGTCCTGATGGACTACAATGCCGAAGGCCTGCAGCAGGTTGTTGCGGCCTGCGACGGACGCGCCGAAGGTATCGCTGTAGACCTGTCCGATGCGACGGCAACCCAGCAGGCCATTGACCGGGCGCTGGCCATCACCGGACCGGTGACCACGCTGGTGCACAATGCGGCGATCCTGATCGAAAAGCCCTTCGTTGATGAGGATTTTGCCAGCTTCTTCAAGACGGTAAACGTCGGTCTTCAGGCCGGTTATCAGCTGGCCCATGCCGTCTGGCCGGGCATGGTAGCCAATGGCGGCGGCGCCATGATCTTCGTTTCGTCTCGCTCGGGCATCCAGGGCTTTGCCAATGAGACGGCCTATTGCGCGGCCAAGCATGCGCTGGAAGGCTTTTCGCAATCGCTGGCGGCGGAAGGTGCGGCCGTGGGTATCCAATCCAATACCATCACGCCCGGCATGTATATGCAGACCCCGATGTCGGAGCGGAACTATTCCGCCGAGCTCAAGACCAAATGGGTCGATCCGATGATGCTGACCTCGGCCTTTGTTGCCCTTGCCGAGCGACGTCATCCCGACCTCAACGGTCAGCGCCTCAACGCCTGGGACATGTCCCAGGCCATAGACACTGCAGCCTGAGAGGCACTGATGGCATTCACCGTTCTGCAATTGGGTGCCGGTACGCGCGGTCGCATGTGGGGCAAGGTCGTTAAGATGTCCGACTGTGTCATCACTGGTGCCGTCGTCGATCCCAGCCAGGCATCGCTTGACCTCTATGCGGCTGAGAACCCCGAAACACCGGCTTTTACCAACGTGGAAGCGGCCTTGGCCGCCGGGTTTTACGATGCCGTCATCCTGGTAACACCACCGGATGGCCATCTCGCCCAGATGCGCCGCCTGTTCGACGCCGGCCTGCCTATTATGGCCGAGAAGCCTCTAGCCACCACCCTGGCCGATGCGGCTGCCATCGTCGACATGGCCGATGCATCGGGCCTGCCGATGAGCGTCGGCCTCAACTTCCGTTACCTGCCGGTCAACCAGACCATGCGCCAGTGGCTCACCGGCGAACGGTTGGGGCAGGTAGGCTTCGGGCAGTTTAACTATCGCACCAACCGCAATGGCAAACGTCCGGGCATCAACCGCTATCCTCTCGAAATGGAGCATCCGATGATGCTCGAGCAGACCATCCACCACCTGGATCTGATCCGTTTCGTGCATGGCCGTGAGGTAGAGACCATTGCCTGCCGGGAATGGAACCCGCCGTGGAGCATGTATGCCCACGATGCCAATGTGAACTGCCTGCTCGGTCTCGAAGGCGGCGTCGAGGTCAATTACCACGGCACATGGTCGGGCGGCTGGAACGTCTATAATTTTGAATGGCGCGTCGATTGCGCCGAGGGCATCCTGGTGCAGCGGAAGCTCCATTCAGACCTTGCCTATGCTCGCAGCGCCGATCCTGAACTGATCCCGGTCGAAACTGCCGAAGCTGCGCCCTATTACGACGATAGCGTGGCCTTGCTGGCCGAGTTCATCACCGCCGTCCGGAATGGCAGGCCACCACCCTGTGATGGTCGCGATCACCTGCGTTCGCTCAGCCTGTGCTTTGCCGGCATAGAGAGCAGCCAGACCGGCGCAGCGGTGACCATGGCCGATTTCTACGAGCGCAATGGTCTGGCGCGCCTTTTGAGCTAGCACACCTGCGTGCAGTCTCCCTTGACAGCATCAATCTGCCATCATCACTATCGCACTACGTTAGACATGCTAATTGTATTACAAGATTAGCGTTGCTCGGCGATGGATGACTTCTCGTGGAATGGCAAAAGGGGACGAAAATGCTCAAGAGGATAAGCGCTTGCGCGCTGCTACTGGCGGCCAGTTGCTGGCCGGCTTTCGCTCAGGCCGATGCAGGAACGCTGGTGATTGCCCAATCGGTCGATGTTGAATCGCTCGAGCCGGACATGCTCAACCAGGCGACATCGATCAATGTCGCCAGCCATCTCTGGGGTACGCTGCTCAGCGTTACGCCGCAGGGTGAAATCGTGCCAAACTTCGCCGAAAGCTATGCGTGGAATGACGAAGGCACGGAAATCTCGTTCAAGATCCGCGACGGCCTGATGTGCGAAGATGGCGAGACACTCGATGCCGAGGACGTCGTCTATTCCTTCACCCGCGCCGCCGACCCGGCCAACAAGTTCATCGGCCATACGCCCGGCTTCGTCTATTCATCGATCGGCTTTGTCGGCGCCCGCGTCGAAGAGGGCAATACGGCGGTAATGCAGCTCAAAGGCTATTCCTCGACCGTACCCGGCATGGCCGCCAAGATTTTCATTCACTGCAAGGACAGCTACGAAAAGCTGACCGTCGAAGAAGCTGCGGTCGCGCCCGTCGCCTCGGGTCCCTACAAGCTGGTCGAATGGGTTCGCGCCGACCGCGTGGTTCTGGAGAAGAACCCGAACTGGACCCTCGGTGAAGTGCCTTTCGACAAGGTGATTTTCCGCGTCGTTCCGGAATCCAGTACCCGGACCGCTGAACTCATCGCCGGCAATGTCGATATCGCCACCAATATTCCGCCCGACCAGGCCGACGCCATCGACAGCACCGGCTATGCGACGGTGAAGTCGGTCGCCGGCACGCGCCGCATGTTCGTCGGCTTCAATTTCTCCGGCGCCTTCGATGGCACCCCGGGTGGCGATGCCATCAAGAATGTCGAGGTGCGCCGCGCCCTTAACATGGCTGTCGACGTGCCAACCATCTGCCAGCAGCTACTCGGCACCGAATGCGTCCGCGCCAATGGTCCTGCGAACTTGGGCGATCCCAGCATCGAGCCCTATCCCTACGATCCCGATGCGGCTGAAGCCGCGCTCGACGCCGCCGGCTTCCCGCGCGATGCCAATGGCGTTCGCTTCACCCTCGACATGCAGGGACCGCAGGGCCGGTACCTCAATGACAGTGCAGTGCAGCAGGCCATCGCCCAGTATCTGAGCGATATCGGCGTCGAAACCACCAATGACCTGATGGAAATGACCCTGTTCTCGCCGCTGGCGCGCGAACATAAGGCCGGTCCTCTGTTCTTCATCGGGCAGGGCGGCGCCACCTGGAGCGCCATCTATGACATGTCGCTATTCCCATCGCGCGATGTGCCGGTCAATAACGGCATGTGGTTCAACCAGGAATGGCAGACCCGCTGGGACAGCCTGTCGGGCATCCGCGATCCCGAGGCGGAACGTGTCGTGGTCGACGAGATGCTCAAGATTTTCCACGACGATGCGCCGTGGATTTTCCTCTACTTCCAGCCCGACTTCTATGGTGTTTCGAGCCGTATCGAATGGGAGCCGCGTCGTGACGAAGCGATCGAGGCCTGGACCGCGAAGCTCAAGTAACTCACGACCAGCCTTAGGCAGGGCAAATGAAAGGGCCGGCTCGCGCCGGCCCTTTTTTGTCATTGCATTGGCTGGGATCAGCCGAGTGCTTGACTGACCCGATGTGTGCCGCCCTTTTCCGAAGCGGCAATGGCCGTCACCTTGGCGCCCGGGCCATTGGCCTTGACCAGCCATTCGACCGGCTTGGCAGTTGGCGACCATTGCGGGCCCCAGTTCGACCAGTTGAACTTGCGCTCGTTGCGGCCAGCCAGGTTGCCCAGATCCTGCTTCTGCGGATTGATCACCAGGCTGGCATTTTCCAGGTCCAGCGTGATGGTCACAGGCTTGGCCACCTTGTTCTCGATGGCCACGTCCGACAGGTTCGTGGGCAGATAGCCATGGTTGGCGATTACGGCCGAGACCTTGTAGAGATCGGCGCCGAGCGCTTCTACGGTGAACTTGTCGACCTTGACCTGCGGCGCCGCTGCAGCGTGCCGCAGGTTGAACATTGTGTTGTTGTGGCAGATTTCCTCGAGCAGCTTGCCCGGCGGATTGCGATAGCTCCAGATATAGACCATGCCGCCGACTTCCACCGGCCCCAACTGGGGATGGTCGAAATGCTCCCAGTCGCGGAAACCCTTTTCGCCGACATTGTCGATCACCCAGTCGAAGACCTTCTGCTGGGTATCGGCGTCGCGCGGCCCGAGATTGAGAAAGCCCTTCTTGTCGACGCCGGCGGTGCGCTCCATGTCCCACAGTTCGGTCGAAAAGCAGATGATTCCCAGTTCTTCATAGACCCAGTCCTTGAGGCTGCCATGGCGGCCCTTGGTCTTGTCGGGTGTGAAATCCTCATAGGTCGAGATTACCGGATAGCCAGTGAGCCGGGTGCCGACGCCACCGAGATCCTTGTACAGCGCCAGATCGCGCGGGCTCATGTCGGCGTCGTATTTCAGCATCGACGGGCGCAGGATGATGCCGCCATGGGTGTGATAGGCGCACATGCCGCAGATATTGGGGTGATCCAGCACCAACTTGCCCATCGCCATGGCTTCTGGTTCGGAGAAAGGATAGGCGCCCGAGCCATATTCCTGCGGCGACCAGTTGATCGGGAAGTTACGGTTCATATTGCCGTCTTCCTGCTTCTCGATCTTGACATGCACGCCGTCATAATTGCGGATCAGGCCCTCGGGATAGACGCGGAAATATTGCCCACCTTCCTCGCCCGGTTCCCGCTGCACCATGAGGCGCGGATCACGCTCGGACTTCTTCCATTCGCCAGTGGGGTCGGGCACGCGCATGTTGACGATATAGCCATCGCCATTGATGTCCTGCGGGATCAGGCCTTCCAGGCGATCTTCGCCGGGCAGGAAGCGGCCATTGCCGCACCAGGGATGATAGGGTTCCACCAGCGAGAGTTCGGCACCATCGGGATTGATGCGCGGCAGCACATAGAACACCTGGCTGTCGACCAGCCGGGTGACTTCCTCGTCTGTGCCGTAATTGGAGAGGATGTACCAGATCCCATAAAGCGCCGTTGCGCTGGTCGCATGCTCTTCGGCATGGATCTGGGCGTCGATGTAAAAGCCCGGTTTTTCCAGGCCCGGACCGGTATCGGGATTGGTGATTTCCATCAGCCAGACATCGCGGCCGCGATGCGACTTCGCGACGGAGGTGAGCGTTGCAAGCTTGGGGTAAGCCGCGGCCAGCGCCTGTAGATGCACCGTCATTTCGTCGTAGGTATAGTAGGTGTCGAAGGCAATATCGACCTTGGCCATGAGGCGTCCTTTCGAGGGGAGGGGGGCGCCTGCGAGCGCTGCGGACAGGCATGAACGACGCCTGACCCACAGAGTTTGTAATACAAGACTAAAATATACAATACGGAATTTGGTGCTCGAGAAGCGGCTACGCGACTGCGGTGCCTTCTACCTGCCAATGGTCGTTTCCAGCTTTTTCGAGCCTCGGCGAGGCGAGTGGCGCTACAACACGGTCGCGCCAATCTCTAAGGTCGGTTTGCCAGCGCGTGCCCTGCAGCATGGCGCAGCCGATGGCGACCGGGTCTATGGCAGCGGTTTTGAGCAGTTGCAGCACGGCGCTCATGGATGTGCCCGAACTGATGACATCGTCCACGACGACGATACGCTTGCCGTCGAGCAGGGGCAGGGAGCGCGGATCGAGGTAGATGGTCTTTTGCTGGTTCGGGCTGGTGATCGACGACAGGGGCGCCGACAGCTCGTCGCGATACCAAAATTTCCGAGAGGTCCCCAGGGCGACCATGCGGGCATGGCCAAGGCGACGGGCCACGTTGTTGGCCAGCGGCAGGCCCAGTGTCGGCACGCCGATGATCACATCGGGTGCATAGGCGCGCAACAGCTCGGCAAGGGCGGCGGAGATGGCATCCTCCACGGCAAAGCTGGCCTGGTTGATGATTAGCGATGCGACGGCTTTGGTGCCGTCGCCGGGCAGCACGCGAATGGGCAGCAGCAGTTGGCTTCCGTCGGGCAGGGTGGCGGGATAACTGTCGGCAAAGCCCACGGACGGCGCGGCATCATGCGATCCTGCCGGATCAATGGTTTGCCAGAATTGATGGGGGAGAAGTGGCAAAGGCGGTTTCCTTGCTGGGCGGCGGACACCGCCGGATGCTATAGCCGTGGAGCGTTTTCAAGAGCTTAGCAACCCATGACCCACGGCGACAACGATCCATTCGAACTCGAGGCGATGATCGCTCTGCGGCAGGACCTGCATGCGCATCCCGAACTGGGTTTCGAGGAGGTTCGCACCAGCCAGATCGTGGCTGACCTATTGGCTGAGGCCGGCATTGAAGTGCATCGCGGGTTGGGCAAGACTGGGGTCGTCGGCACGCTGCGAGTGGGGGGCGGGACGCGCAGCATCGCCCTGCGGGCCGATATGGATGCGCTGGCCATGCCCGAACTGGGCGAGGTGGCCTATAAGTCCGGCACACCCAATACCATGCATGCCTGCGGTCACGACGGGCACACGGTGATGTTGCTGGCGGCGGCGCGGCATCTGGCGCGGACGCGGCAGTTTTCCGGCACGGTGCATTTCATCTTCCAGCCGGCCGAGGAGGGCCGCGGTGGCGCCAAGGCGATGCTTGAGGACGGTTTCCTCGAGCGTTTCCCAATTGATGCCGTCTATGGCCTGCACAATATGCCGGGGCTGGCGACAAACGAAATGGCGGTGGTGGCCGGACCGCAGCTGGCCTCGTCGGATAGCTGGGAAGTCACCTTCCATGGCGTCGGCACGCATGGTGCCAAGCCGCATCTGGGGCGGGATGCCATGACGGCGGCGGCGCATTTCCTGACGGCCATCCACACCGTGGTGGCGCGGGTGGTCGATCCGCTGCAACCGGCGGTGGTCAGTGCCTGCGCTATCAGCGGCGGCGATTTCCGGGCGCTCAATGTCATTCCGGACGATGTGCGGATCGGCGGCACGGCGCGGGCCTATACCGCCACGGTGCGCGATCAGCTGGAGGCCGAGATCGGCAAGCTGGCGCAGGGCATTGCCGGCACCTTCGGTCTCCGTGCTAGCTACAGTTTCATGCGCCGTATTCCGCCGGTGGTGAATGACGCCGGCTCGACGGCGGCAGCGCTGGCCGCAGCGCGGGCCGCAACCGGCAAGCCCGTCGTCACCGACTTCCCGCCCTCGACGGCCGGGGATGATTTTGCCGAATTCGGTGGGCGCGTGCCGGGATGTTATGTCTGGCTGGGCAATGGTCCGGCGGTGGATGGCGCCTTGCACCACAATTCGCGCTATGACTTCAACGACGCGGCGATTGCCACCGGTGCACGCTACTGGACCACATTGGTCGAACATGAACTGCGCTAGAGCGAACCGGTCAGCCCTTTCGTCAGCAGGGCAATGGCGCCCGGCGCATCGACCGTCATGGCGAATTTCTTGTTCGGCAGGCCCGGTCGGCCGGGCTTGAGCGCACCGGCATCGGTGCCTTCTTCGAGATCGACGGCCAGGTTGCGCTCTTCGATACCGAACAGGCCGGGTTCGAGCGCATAAAGCATGACGCAGGGGTCATGCAGCGGCCGGCTTTCGCGGCCCTCGCCGAAGTAGAGGTCGATCACATCAGCGGCGATGTTGCCGGCCGTGGCGCCGCGCATGGCGGCGACCTGCCCCGGATTGGCACGGACGCGGCGGGTGACGTCGAGCGGGATGACGGTCAGGTCGAGACCGGCGCGGAAGACAATGTGCACGGCTTCCGGATCGGTGGCGAAGTTGAACTCGGAACGGGCGCCGACATTGCCGGGCTCGTCCACGGCTCCACCCATGACGATCAGCTTGCCGATGCGGGCGGCCGCTTCCGGATAGCGCATCTGCAGATGCGCGAGATTGGTTAGCGGGCCGAGCGCCAGGATATCCACGCTGCCGGCTGGTTCGGCGATCAGTTTGTTGGCCATCCACTCCACGGCGCCGGGAAGCGCTGCGACTTCCGGTTCGGGCAGCGCGAGGCCTTTGACGCCGTCCTGGCCATGCACCACGACGATATCGATCGCTTCGCGCCGCATCGGCGTATCGGCACCCATGACGACCGAAATGTCGCTGCGCTGCATGGCAGCGAGCAGGCGGCCGGCGTTGCGCGTGGTGTTCTCGATGCCAATATTGCCGGCCACCGTGGTCAGGCCCAAGATATCGAAGCGCCCGCAATTGAGGGCGAAGAGGATCGCCACGGCGTCATCGAGGCCGGGATCGGTATCGATGATGACTTTTCTATTCATAGAGCGGCGCCAATACCATTCCAGGAACCTTCACAAGGCCCTTGTCGGTGATGCGGATTTCCGGGATCACCGAGAGCGGGATGAGGTTGAAGCCCATATAGGGGATGGTGCAGCCGACCTTGGTCCAGGCCGCCTTGAGCAACTGGTTCTCGGCAGCGACCTCATGCACACGCTTGTCGGACAGTAGGCCGGCCACCGGCAGGCCGACGAAGGCGATGACCTTGCCCTCCTGCACCACGACCACACCACCCTTGGCCGCTTCGATCGTCGCCAGTGCCAGGGCCATATCTGCCTCGTTGCTGCCGGCGAGGATGATATTGTGGCTGTCATGGCCAACGCTGGAGCCGACAGCGCCGTTCTTGATGCCGAAATCCTGCAGCAGGCCATGGGCAATGCCGCCCTCGGACTTGCCATGGCGCTCGATGACGGTGACGAAGCTCAGGCTATACTTGTCGAGAACGCCCGCCCAGTCATTGGCCGGCTCGATGGCGACCTTGCGATGCGGCAGCACGATCCCCGGCATTTCGATGCCGATGGCATTGGCAGTCACCGGCTCGGTCGGCAGTTCCGGCGTGAGCTTCAGGCCCTTGGGCAGGTGGACAGTATTGTAGGCGGCTTCGGGGTAGCGGTAGCGCTGGTTGAGCGTGGCTTCGAGCACCGGCGTGACCTTGCGGTCATCGACCACCAGCTCGCCGCCATACCATGTGCTGACGGGCTTGAGGCTATCGTCGAGCAGCACCAGGTCGGCGCGGCGCCCGCCGCCGAGGCCGCCGATCTCGTCGCCCATGCCGAAGCGGGTGGCGCCATGCAGCGAGCCCATCGACCAGGCCTGGGCCGGGCTCATGCCGCAGCGGATGGCTTCGCGGACCACCCAGTCGAGACCGAAATTGAGCAGGTCATCCGCATCGCGATCATCGGTGCAGACGCAGAAGCGCTTGTGGCTGGCGCCCAGTTCGGTGATCGGCTTGATGGCTTCGACGATGGAATTCCACGGCGTCGCCGGATTGCCGCCGCGCAGGAAGACCCAGATACCGGCATCGACGAAATCATTGGCAATATTGCGGTCGATGGCTTCATGTGTATCGGTGACGCCCGAGGCAGCATAGGGCGCAACGAATTCGCGGCCATAGATGTGGCCGGAAACAGGCCGGTTACGCTTGAGCGCTTCGGCGATAATGGCATGACTGCGCGGATCGCCCATGGCGACCGGCACGAAGTCCATCTTTTCGCCCAGCGCCACGGCTTCCGGCCATTTGTCGAACAGCGCGCCGATCTTGTCGGGCGTCAGGTCGCCGCCGGCGGTTTCGAGCTTGGGCGAGGTGGCGGGGACGGTCGAGGGGACGGTGAGGAAGATCGACAGTGGCGCGAGGCGAGCGTCCTCGAGCATGGCTTCGACGCCGGCCACGTCCATGACATTGCCGATCTCGTGGCTGTCGCAGAAGATCGTCGTCGTGCCATTGAGCAGCGCCGCCTCGGCATAGGCGCAGGCGGTGACCATCGAGCTTTCAATGTGGATGTGAGGATCAACCAGGCCCGGCGCGATAATGCCACCGCGGGCATCGTAAATGGCCTTGTGCGCAGGGCCGCGCTTATGGGCGCCTGCCGGCATGACCGCGGCGATGCGGCCATTGGCCAGCCAGATTTCCCGATCCGTGGCGATGCGTTCCGAATAGGTCGAGAGCACGCGGGCGCCGGTGATCACCACATCGGCTGCAGTGCGGCCACCGGCGACTGCGGCCAGATGCGTGGTGCTGGCATGCAGCGGGGCGACGGAAAAGCGGGTCAGGGTCATTTTTCGGTCTCCGAGAACGCGGCGAGGATGCGCACCCAGGAGCGGATGCCCTTGTGGAAGCTCGACAGGTCGTATTTTTCGTTTGGACTATGAATGCGGTTGTCGAAACGGGCAAAGCCGATCAGCAGGCTTTCCATGCCGAGACGGTCCTTGAATTCCCCGAGGATCGGGATCGAACCGCCCGTGCCGGCCAGCGCAGTCTCGCGCTGCCATTCTGCGGTCAGCGCATGCCGGGCCTTGGTGAGCAACTCGCCATCCAGCGGCATGCTTTGCGCCGTGGCTGAAGCATAGGATTTGAAAGAGACGGCGCAATCGGCAGGGATCAGCGCGGTGACGAAATCGCGGAACAGCTGGCGGATACGGGCGGGGTCCTGGCCGGCAACGAGGCGGAAGGAAATCTTGGCGCCGGCATTGGCCGGGATGACGGTCTTGAAACCCTCGCCGGCATAGCCGCCCCAGACGCCGTGCACTTCGGCCGTCGGCCGCGCCCAGACCTGTTCGAGCACTGAGCGACCGGCTTCACCGGCCGGGATGGAGAGGCCTACATCGCCGAGGAATTTCTCCGCATCAAAGGGCAGGCGCTGCCATTCCTGGCGATTGGCCTCGGCCAGTTCGGAGACGCCGTCATAAAAGCCGGGAATGGCGACGCTGCCATCCTCGGCGCGGAGCTTGCCAATAATGGTGCCGATCAGCTGCACGGCATTGCGGGCCGCGCTGCCAAACATGCCGGAATGCAGGTCCCGGTCGGCCGTGGTGACTTCGAACTCCTCCGATACAAAGCCGCGCCACATGGTGGTGATGGCCGGCGTCTCGCGGTCCCACATGTCGGTGTCGCAGACCAGCATGATATCGGCGCGCAGGTCGTCGCCATGTTGTTCGAGGAAAGGTCCAAGGCTGGGCGAGCCGGCCTCTTCCTCGCCTTCGAACAGCATCGAGACCTGGATCGGCAAGGTGCCGGTGACCGCTTTCCAGGCGCGGCAGGCTTCGACGAAGATCAGCAATTGCCCCTTGTCGTCCGATGCGCCGCGACCGAGGATATAGGTCTCGCCATCCGGCTGCGGTGCCAGCGAAGGCTCGAAGGGCTGCGTGTTCCACAGGTGCAGCGGATCGACCGGCTGCACGTCATAATGCCCATAGAACAGCACATGCGGCCCGGCGACCTTGGGGCCATGGCCGACCACCATGGGATGGCCGGCGGTGTCGCGAACGGTCGCGTCGAAGTCGAGGGCGGCTAGCTGATCCTTCAGCCATTCGGCCGCGCGGCGACAGTCGGCGGCATATGCAGGTTCGGTCGAAACCGATGGAATACGGATCAGCTCGAACAGCCGCTCAAGGCTGGCGTCGAGATTGGCATCGGCCTGGGCGAGAACGGCGTCGAGTGAGGTCATAGTCTGTCTATCCGGGCCATTTCGGCCTTGAACTGGCGGGCAATCTGATTGGCATCGGCAAGGGCCTCGCCGCTGTCGAGCGTCGTCACCTGGCGGTCGCGCATCAGCCAGCGGCCGGCCACCATGCTGTCGGTGACGTCATCGGGCATGGTGGCAAAGACCAGCATGGAATAGGGATCGTAGATCGGATGCAGCCGTGGCGCCGCGAGGCTGATGCGGATCAGGTCGGCCTGCTTGCCCGTTTCGAGCGAACCGGTCTTGAGATTGAGGCTCAGCACCCGCGCGCCCTCGATGGTCGCCATGCGGATGACATCGACGGCCGGCAGCGGCTTGCGCGAGCCGGCTAGCAGCTTGGCGAACATCGACACCGGGGCGAACTGGCTGAACAGATCCAGCGTATTGCCGCTCATCGCCCCGTCACTGCCGATGCCGACCGGCAGGCCGGCATTGCGCATCTTTTCCACCGGGGCAATGCCGCGTCCGGCCTTGCCATTGGAGCGCGGATTGGTGGCGACGCAGACCTGGTGCTCGCTCATCATGGTGATGTCGGCATCATCGAGCTGCAGGCAGTGCGCGGCGATCAGATTGGGTTTCAGCAGGCCCGCATCGCGGGTCACGGCGACGGTCGACTTGCCATGGTTCTCCTGCGCCCAGTTCACCTCCAGCGTGCTTTCGGCGAGGTGCATCTGCACCGGCACGCCGGGATGATAGGCCGACCATTGCGCGATACGCTCCATGGTCTTGAGTCCGGTGGAATAGGGGGCGTGTGGCGCGATGGAGGGCGTGACCAGCGGATGGTCGCGATAGCGATCGACCAGCTCATCGACGCGGGCAAAGCCTTCGTCGAAGTCCTTGTGGTCGGGTGGATCGAAATCGGCCAGCGTCTGGCCGACAATGGCCCGCAACCCGGCGGTGTCGCAGACCTCAGCCACTTCGGTTTCGAAATAATACATGTCGGCGACGGTGGTGACGCCGCCCTGGATCAGCTCCAGCGCCGACAGCGTCGTGCCGATCCGCACCATCTCTGCCGTGACGAACTTGCGCTCGAGCGGCAGGATGTAGCGATAGAGCCGGTCATCGACATCTTCGGCCAGGCCGCGGAACACCGACATGCCCATATGGCAGTGCGTGTTGACCATGCCCGGCATGACCACATCGCCGCCGCAGTCCACCACTTCTGCGCCCGTGATGCTTGGCGGTGTGCCGGAGCCAAGGGCGGTGATGGTGGTACCATCGATCTGGATCCAGCCCGGATTATGCTCGGTCAGAGCGTCGTCGAGGGTGAGGATCCAGGCATTGGTGAGAAGCGTGGTCATTCCGGCGCGAGGATGGTGCACTGTTCCGGCACGGGGACCAGCTTGGCCGCCGCGCCGGACTCCAGCACGCGGGTCAGCGGGCCGTTGGCGATCAGCGCACCGGCCGGGGTTTCGGCCTGGTACTGGTAGGCGCGGCCGAGATAGGTGCGCAGGCCCAGGGTCGCCGGGATGCCTTCCATCGTCGCATTGTCGGTGACCTGCAGGCCATCGGCCCGGCAGGCGAGAATAAAGCTGTCGGGGATGGCGCCGAACTGTTCGAGCGGCAGCGTCAGGCGCACGCCACCGGCCATTTCGGCGGTGATCTTGGCGCCGTCGCGCTCAACGACTGCCATCGGGATCAGGTTCTCGAAGCCGACGAAGCGGGCGACGAAAGCATTGGCCGGGCGCTGGTAAAGCCGTTCCGGCGTATCGAGCTGCATAATGCGGCCAGCATGCATGATGGCGACGCGATCGGAGATCGAGAAAGCCTCTTCCTGGTCATGCGTGACATAGACCGAGGTAGTCCCATTGGCGCGCTGCAGCTGGCGGATTTCGACGCGCATATCGACGCGCAGCTTAGCATCGAGGTTGGACAACGGCTCATCGAACATCAGCAGCGGCGGCTTGATGACGAGGGCGCGGGCCAGCGCGACGCGCTGCTTCTGGCCACCGGAGAGGGCGCCCGGCAGGCGATCGGCGAGATGGGCGAGGCCGACGCGTTCCAGCATTTCCGTAACGCGTTTGGCCTTGGCATCGCCGGAGACGCCGCGTTGCTTGAGGCCGAAGCCGACATTGTCTGCGACGGAGAGATGCGGGAACAGGGCGTAGTTCTGGAAGACCAGGCCGATGTCGCGCTGGTGCGGCGGCAGGCGGGTGAGGTCGCGACCGCCCAGGGTGATGGTGCCCGAGGTGGGCTGCAGGAAGCCGGCGACAAGGCGGAGCGTCGTGGTCTTGCCGCAGCCGGAGGCGCCGAGCAGGGACACCAGCTCGCCTTCGCCGACGGCGAGCGAGAGGTTTTCCAGCACCTGGGTGGAGCCGTAGTGGGCGGAGATGGAGTCGAGGGTGAGGGACTGGGTCATGGGATCATTTGGCCAGGAAGGTCAGGCCGAGCGTACGCTCGACGATGGCCATCACGGCCACGGTGAGAAGCATCAGCAGCACCGATACGGACGCCACGGTGGGATCGAAAAACTGCTCCATATGGGCGAGCAACTGGATGGGCAGGGTGGAGAGGCCCGGTCCGGTCAGAAAGATTGAGATGGAGACGTCGTTGATCGAGGTGATGAAGGCAAGGATGAAGGCCGCAATGACGCCGGAGCGCACATTGGGCAAGAGGATCGTGAAGAAGGTTTTGAGCGGCGGCGAGCCGAGGCTGATGGCGGCTTCCTCGATGGAGAAATCGAAGGAAGCGAGCGAGGCGCTGATGACGCGGATCACATAGGGCAGAACGATCAGCGCATGGCCGAACAACAGCGAGATATAGATCGGCGAATTGAACTGCACGGCGAGGTTCTTCAGCAGCGAGAAGCCCAGCACCAGTTCAGGCACCAGCACCGGCAGGATGAACAGCGTCGAGAGCCAGCCGGGGAGCTGGATGCGGTGCCGGTTGAGCGCATAGGCGGCGGGAATGCCGATGATCAGCGCGATGGTGGTCGAGAGCAGCGCAATCTGCAGGCTGGTGACGATGGTGCGGCGGAAGGCATCGATCTGGAAGATATTCTCGAACCAGCGCAGCGACAGGCCCTGCGGCGGGAAGGTCAGATAGGTTGTGTCGCTCAGCGCCGAGCCGAGCACGATGACCAGAGGGCCGACGAGGAAGATGAACACCAGCACGGTGCCGGCGATGAGCAGGGGATGGATATTGCGGGTCATCAGACGGTCATCGGGTTGAGGCGGCGGGCCACGGCATTCATCAGCGCCACGATGGCGATGGTGATGACGACCATGACGGCGGCGATGGTGGAAGCGGCAACCCAGTCGAAGGTGACCATGGCCTGCTGATACATCAGCGTGCCCATCATCATCACCTGCTCACCACCCAGCAATTGCGGCGTGGCATAGGAGGTGAAGCTGCCGGTGAAGACCAGCACGGCGCCGACAATCAGCCCGGGCACGGCCAGGGGCAGGGTGACCTGCATGAAGGTGGCGGAGGGCTTGGCACCAAGCGAGGACGAGGCCTGGATCAGATCGTCCGGAATGGATTCCAGTACGCCGACCAGGGTCAGGATCATCAGCGGCACGAAGAGATAGACCATGGCCACGATCACCGCCCCTTGCGTGTAGAGCATCTGGAACGGCTCGGCGATCAACCCAAGATTGAGCAGCGTTGAATTGAGAATGCCATTCTTGCCGAGAATGATCAGCCAGGCAAAGGAGCGGACCACGACGCCTGTGAGAAGCGGGAAGACGGCGGCGATGATCAGGATGGATTTGAGCCACCCCGGCGCGCGCGACACCACATAGGCGGTGAGGAATCCGATCACCAGTGAGATGGCAGTCACGGCCAGCGACACCTGGATGGTGCGGAACAGCACGGTGCGGCGGAAGCCGCTGCCGAAGAAGGCGAAATAGGTGGCGAAGGGACCGGCGGGGGTGGTGAAGGTGGTGACAATGGTCGCCAGCACCGGCAGCACGAGGAACACCACAACCAGAATGGTGGCAGGGGAGGCCAGGGTCCAGCCGGCGAAACGTTTCATGGATCAGGCTTTCATTGCAAGAACCAGCCCCACCGCTGATGTCCGCGTCGCTGTTGGCGAAAAGGCATCATGGTGGGGCGGGCGCTATGCTTAGTCACAGATTGACGCGGGGGATCAACCCCCGCGTCAAAGTCTTACATGCCGAAAATTTCGTTCCAGCGATCGACCCAACCGCCCTTGGCGGCATTGAGCTTGACGTAATCGACGCGCTGCAGGCCGGCAATGACGTCGGCGCCATAGGTCCAGAGGGCAGCCTGTTCGGGCGTCAGTTCGACGGCAGTGTTGACCGGGGCATCGACGCCCTGTTCGGCCAGCTGCTGCTGGATTTCCGGCGACAGGATGAAGTTGATGAATTCATAGGCGAGCTCCGGCTCGGCCGCGCCGGTCGGGATGTTGACGGTGTTGAGCGTGGCGATCGAGCCTTCTTCCAGCTCGGCCCACTTGACGGTTGGCACGGCGGCCTGGATCTGGCCGAGGGTGAAGTCCTGCGCGATGGCGGCGGTGACTTCGCCGGTCGAGAACAGGTTGATCATCTCCGAGCCGGTATTGTAGTTCTTGACCACATTCGGCTTCAGCTCTTCGACGGCGGCAAAGGCCGCGTCTGTGTCGGTGAAGGCGTCGACGCCGGCATGCTCGCCGGCCTTGGTCACGACCATCGGGCCGGCCGTGGTGGTGATGCCCGGGAGGGTCAGCGACGACGCAAGGTCTTCGCGCCACAGATCGTTCCACGAGGTGATAGGAGTGGTCACCTTGGCTTCGTCATAGACAATGCCGACGCGGCCGATCGAATAGGCCGGGCCGTAGCCGCCCTGCGGATCCTTGGCGAGGTCGTAGATGCCGGCAAGGTTGGGGAGCTTGGCCGGATCGATCTTCTGGAACAGGCCGGCTTCGATGCCCTGCTGGCTGTAGCTGTCGGAGAAATAGGCCACGTCGACGCCAGCGCCATTGCGGATCTGGATCTTGTTGAGGCGCTCGCCATTGTTGCCGGTCTCGAACACGATCTCGCAGCCGCACTGGGCGCGGAAGGGGGCGAGAATGATGGATTCGAGTTTTTCGCCGTTAAAGCCCCACCAGGAAATGGTCAGGGTCTTGCCCTGCGCCATGGCGGGCGCGGCGGACAGCATGGCCGTGGCGGAGATCGCCAGGGCGGTGACGAGAATTTTGTTCATGGACGGCTTCCTGTTTGCGTCGGCGACGCACGGCGACGACTGGTGGAGAATGGCTGGCTTCCCGGCCGGGAGCCTATTTTTGTGGCGCTGTCACCGCAAGCCCAATGTTTGAGCTAAATGCCGCAGATGCCGGTTTATCAACCGCAATTGGCGGCACTCGACATTCCCAGTCAGCGCGGTCAAAAGATGGGGCGAATATGAGAAGGCCATTGACGTGAGCGAACTTCCCCCCGACCTGTTGATCAATGCCGCTGACGAAGTCCGGATCCGCCAGCATCTGGCGCTGGTGGCGCTGGGCAAGCGGCCGGCGACGCGCGCTGTCCGCGTCGGGCGTCTGCTCGATGTCAACGGGCGACGCTGGCATGAGGATCAGGAGATCGTGGTGTCGGGGCGGCGCATTGCCTGGGTCGGGCCGGCGGGGAAGTATCCAGGTGTTGTCGATGAGCGCGTCGATCGCAGCCATCTGAGCGCCGTGCCGGGCTTTGGCGAGGTGCACAAGCATATCGAATCCAGCCATTTGACGCCCGAGCATGAGGCGGCGCTGGTGCTGCCCTTCGGTTGCACCTGGACCTGCGAGGCGAGCCACGAATTCTCTAATGTCAACGGGCCGAAGAACCTTGAGTTCTGGCTGACGGCGCGGCTGGCTGGGTCGCCGATGAAGATCTTTCCGCTGCCCGGCTCGGCCGTGCCGCCCACGGCTTATGAATGGGGTGGTGGGCATTTCGGCTATGACGAGCAGAAGGATTTCCTCAGCAGCCAGATGATGGTGGCTGGGCTCGACGAGGTGATGGATTGGCCGGCGGTGTGGAACCCGGAGAATCCGTCCTATGAGCGGCTGTGGGGGATGATCAAGGCGACCTTCGAGCAGCGCGGTGTGGTGGAGGGCCATGCGGCGGGCATGCGGGGGATTGACGATATCAATGCCTTTGCTGCCGCCGGCATGGCTTCGGATCATGAAGCGTGGACGGCGGAGGAAGTTGCCGACAAGCTGCGGCGTGGGCTGTTCATGGAGCTGCGACCGCATTCGCTCAAGGAAATGGTGAGTGGCCTGACTGCCGATGGACAGCAGGACTGGAGCCAGTTTGCGCTCTGCACCGATGACCGCTCGGCCTCGGACACGATGAAGCTTGGCGCGACGGATCACAATGTGCGGCTCGCGATCGAGGCCGGGCTGTCGCCTGAGATCGCCATCCAGCTGGTGACGATCAATCCGGCGCGGCATATGCGGCTGACGCCGTGGGTCGGCTCGATTGCACCGGGTCGCTTTGCCGATCTGGTGCTACTCGACGATGTGGCGACGCTGTCGATTGCCGAAGTCTGGGCCGATGGTGCGCAGGTGTCGCGGGGCCGGGATTATGTCGGCGCCCTGCCGCGCATCGACTGGCCGGAGTGGGCGACGCGGACGGTCAAGATCGAGCGCGAGATGGTGGCGGCGGACTTTGCCATTGCAGCGCCCGAAGGTCGGGACGTGGTGCAGGCGGCGCTGTTGCGGCCGTTCCATTGGGCGGATGATTTCATCGCCACGGAATTGCCGGTGGTGAACGGACTGGTGCAGCGTGATGCCACCCGCAACATTACCAAGTTTGCCATCGTCGATCGCTTCTCCGGCGAGGGAAAGACGTCGGCCATGTTCTGGCTGGGGACCGGGCCACGCACAGAGGAGACGGCCCTGGCCTGTTCCATGGGGCATGACAAGCACAATATCTGGGTGGTCGGCTCGTCCGACGCGTCCATGGCCAAGGCGGTCAATGCGCTGCGCGAAACGCAGGGCGGCTGGGCACTGGTGGGGCGTGGCGAATTGCTGGCGACGGTCGGCTATGAGGTTGGCGGGCTGATGACCTGCCGGACGGCGCCGGAGCTCGATGTCGAAATGCAGGCGCTGTATCGGGCCGGTGAAAGCATCGAATGGATGTATGAGCCGACGTTTTCTCCGCGCTGGTGGCCGGGTTTTCCGGAGCGGCTGGCCTTTGCGACGCTGACCTGCGCGCCGTGGCGCTGGGTGCTGGTGGCGCCATCACCTCTGGCGCCAAACGGCTTCGTCAATGTGGCGACCGGGCAGACCCACCCGGTCGTCTGGTAGTGCTGTCTAGCGGGCGGCCCGCCAATGGCCGCTGTCGTTCATGGCCATGGTATATTGCGTGGTCAGGCCGATCGCCTTGGCGCTGGTGACGCCGGGCGTCATGCTGTCGAGCACCACCATGCCGGCATCGGTCTTGATGCCGAGTACCGCATGCCAACGGCCGTTGCGCAGCGGACCGACCATGATCACCATGGCCGAGACGGAGACGCCCGAGCCCTGCAACTGCTGGATCTTGGCCAGCACGTAGTCTTCGCAATCGGCGGTCGCGCCGGTTGGTACGCTCCAGTGATCGGAGGCGCCATAGGCCCGGTTGTCGGAGCGGAAGCTGTAGCGGGCATTCACCTGGTCATTGGTGTCGGAGAGGGTTTGTTCCAGGCCGGGGCCGTAGGAGATACGGGCCGGGCCGGCGAAGGCGGCGCAGAAATTCATCGGTTGGTCGTCCCGGGCGCACATCGCCTCCCAGCCCGCCTGGCGGATCTGGTTGAGCGGGGCGGCGTGGGCGGTGGCGGGGAGGAGGCAGGCGGCGAGGGCGATATAGACGAGCGACTTACGGCACAGGGCTGTAATATGCGTCAAATGAACACCGGGGGTGCCGATCCAGAACCGGTTTTTCCTGGTTCGATCGGGGAAGCCGACTAAAAAGCGCCTCCCATTATTGAGTGAGGCTGATCGTATACTGTCGGGTTCCGCATAGTTAACTCACGGTTAAGCATTGGGTTGCTGGAGCGGGGTTGTCTCGATTAAATATATTGGCGAACTTAATCGGTAGCGTGCTTTTTGACTGTCTATTTGAGCCAAGGTTTTCCTGTCGTCAGTTGGATGACAGTTCAACCAAGCTGTAGACTGATCTGCATCGGGTTGAGGTACAGGCGTGCAGAAGCGCCGCCTGTTGCGGATGTCATGGCCATCTTCAACCCGCCGTGAACCTTGCCTTGCGGCCCTGTTGGCCCTGGGACAAGGGCCCGAACCGGTGCAGCCGGGATCGGGCATCATGCGACTCACGGAGACGATGTGTCCAGTTCAGTCACGCCGTCGGACAGGCAGCGCCCCGCCCGTCATCCGGCCCTCCCGCCGACTGTTCGTCGCGACCGCGCAGCTGCGGGAAGATGCGAACAGGATAGTCGAGGTGAAAGGGAGCGGAGTACGTTTTCTGGCCCGCGTCTTTTCTGTCTCCCAAATGACATGGTCCGGTGACGAAGAGTGCATTGCTATCAAGCCAATAGGATGCTTGCCTGCGCGGAGACTTCCTGGACTTTGATTGCGGGGACAGCGTGCGCCAATTTATCATCTCGGTTGTCCTGGCGCTGGTTCTGACCAGTGCTGCAGCGGCGCAGGACCTTCTGCGCGAGCGGACCATGATGCTGCATGATGCGGTGCAGGGCACGCAGGTGATTTACCTCGGGCGCTCCAACAAGACCTATCTGTGGCATGGCTCCAGCGATCAGATCATTGCGGGGCGCTGGTCGACGCGGACCCTTGGCACCTATCCGGATACGATCTGCCTGCCCTATGGCGGCAGCGACTATAATCCGGTGACGGGCCGCCCCGGCCGCGACCCGGAATGCCAGCATGTCATGAAGCTGCTCGCCCTGACCTATGAGCAGGTCGATGGCGATCTATTCGGCCTGGCCACGCGCGGCGCGGCGCCATTTCCGCTCGGCGCCGGCCGAACCACGATCGGCGACCTCGCCAGCCGCACCGGCGTGGCGCTGACTGGTCCGGTGATCGGCGACGAGGGCATTGTGCGGCCGGGTGGGCCGCAGCCGACCCGCGCGCAAATGTGCATGGGGCTGAAGCCCGACATGTATGCGCGGTGTATGGATAGCGATGGGGATCCGAATACGCCGCAGTAGGGGCGGACGCTGGATGCGTCCGCTCACTCTATGTCATGCCGGCGAAGGCCGGGATCCAGCCTGAGATGCCTGGGTGAAGGATGGCCGCTTGGTCAAACCACCTTGCGGCTGGGGCACCATCCCAGGATGGATCCCGGCCTGCGCCGGGATGACATGGTAGATATTGGAAGCTCGGGTCATAGCCTTGACGAGACGAGAAATGATTGAGGACTCGCATCGCTGATGGAAGGAACGGCAAGCGTGACACGTGTGTCACGGCCAATGCGACGCCTTCAAATCTCTCTGGAGTTTAGGCGAAGGGGGGTGGGGCGGTGCGAGATCAAGGAGAGGTTCTATGAAAGATGGCTATACCCCGCCTACTGGGCCTTCAGAGGACAGCATTGACCTTCTACTCGGTGAGCTGCGTACTTTTTTGGCGGATCGTATCGGTCCCGACGAGATAATAGGAGAGAAGGTCAAAAGCGAAATTACAAAGCGAACGGCCCCCAGCGCTTACAAGAACTACGAGACATTGGAGAGTGCTTTAAGGCTCTTGTTGAGTGTGGTTTCAGACGTCTCTGTTAGAATAGTAAGGTATCAATATATTGAACGATATAGATACTTTTTCCCGTCAGAGGACCGAGAGATTTTCTTGTCTTTTATTGATCATATCTACGCGCTTCGTGTCGCTGAGATATATACCATACTTGAACGGGCAGAAGACTCTATAAGGTTTGCCGCATACGTTTCAGACAACTTGGGTCTCGGAGACTCAAAGGCGGCTAAGCGGTTCTCGAAAAAATATCGGGCCGCATTCCAGGGCAGACTGCGCGAGAGGCACAAAATCGTTCACGCTCACGAGCGCCCGTCGCTTTTGTCGAGGATACTGTCATTGCCCAGCCGCACCATGGAAAAGCCCGAACAACGTCAACTTGTTCAGGCTGCCCTTCAACAGGTAATAGATGCTTTCGCTCAGCTGCAGGAAATGATGGCGGCGGCAAAAATGGACGTTTGGCCCGAGGATCGCGTCCAGTTTCAGAAGAAATATCTGAGTGCGGTCGACGCTGAGTCAAAGGAAATGTGGGAAATATACGTTACTCATCTACGTTCAGCAGTTGGAATTGACCCCAGTAAACCGGCGCCATGTGATCAGGAGGTGCCGCGAATTCAATCATGAATATACTTGAGCCGACCAATCTCTAATAAAAGTCCCAAGGCGAGCCATATCTCGGCGCGTTATTTGTCCGCTATGCATTATTACATTTCGCGACCGTTCGACGACATCAAAAACGTTCGCGGCCCATTCTATGTCTGGGATTAGTGCCGCAAAGTGAGCATGGTTTTGACGAACGATGTTGAGAAGATTTGGAAGCATTGCAAAGTTTATGGGATCAGTTCCTCGTGGGTATGCCATCGAATCTTTTCTTCTTCGTCCATTCGGATTTTGACTTGGCCCTGAATTTTGTCCGAGACGCATGTCGTCCACCAGTTTTCACCGACCTCTTCAAGTAAAGTGGAAGAGATGAGTTCTCGAACGGAATTCTCAAAAGCAGCAATTGTCATGTATACGAGCGACATTCTCCGAGCATCGGAAACAAATCTCTCATCAAGGGCGTCCACGGCCAACAGGAATTGGAGGTCCTCGTCATCGTTGGGGGGGGCGGCCGGTACAATTCGACCCAACGCGTCCTTGGTTAGGATTGCGCGAAACACAAAACTATACGCTTGATCGTCGTTCAAATCAGATGCTCACGTAGACTTCTGAATATGGCGTCGTACACAACCGTATCGCGAGTTTCTGGTAGAATAATTTGAATATTGTAGTGCAAGCCGCCCAAGGTGGAATTGCGAGGGGGCGTGCTAAAAGCGCGACCGACTTCATCACTTGCAGGAGTAGTAGTGGGGTCTGCTTGTACGTCTGGAGTAGCCGCCGCGGGTGACTTAAAGTCAGCTAGCTTGACCAAGCTTGAATACGTTAATGCCATTTTTTCCAAAACGGACTCTGAAAACTGCCCTTGGCCTAGGGTCTTCAGCTTGTTCACAACTTCAGCTTGCGTGAGGTTTTGGGCGTTCTTGTTTACTTGGAAGAGGTCGGAATAACCCTCACGTATTCCTTCGGCCAGCACCGCGGCCGACTGTGTTTGGTCAAGAAACCTAAAATATCGATCAGTAGGTTGCCCTTCAGGACCAAGGAAGCCGATGGACTTCAAAACACCTATGATCAGCCGATCTGTGGTCGATTTGAAGTCGAGAGATTCCAAGAATTTAATGGTAAATTTGTCTGGCGCTTGGGCACCCTGAATTGCGCTCAGTATAGCAGAAAGATTTTTCGTAGAAGTAAGGTAGCTTCTCGATAGTGCCATGTAATTGCCCGATGCCTGTCGCGGTTGCTATTCGTACCTCTTTTGTTCACCAATATAAAGCCCGCGAACAAAAATTGTTCGCGGGCTGAAAATTTTAACTACATCCGGTCGTCGTCCCACACGTATCGCACTTCAGACACGTGCCGTTCCGCACCATGGTGAAGTTGTGGCACTCGGTGCACTGGTCGCCGGTGTAGCCTTTCATCTGGGCTTCGGCCCGCAGCAAGCCGGTGTCCTTGGAGGGAGGCGGGCTGGGGATGGGGCTCAGTTCGGCGGGGGCGAAGGCTGAGGGCGACAGTTGCGTGTCGACCTTGAGGGCCGTCGCGGTGCGGAGCGCCGTGACGGTGGAGGTCTGCATCGCCTGGACCGGATTGTACTGGTGATCGCCGGAGACGATCATCAGCGACTTGTTGGCGACGCGGCCGCGGGTCATGCCGCGGGAGACAAAGCGCTCGGCGGGCACCGGAGCAGGGGCCGACGCAGTGTGCGCCGGGCTCTGGTCCTCGGCCACGCCCTTGCCGAGCGAGGTGGGGCTGTCGGGATTGACGTGGGCCAGGTCGTCGCGGTCGAGATAGGAGACGGCGAGTTCGCGGAACACGTAGTCGAGGATCGACGTCGCGTTCTTGATGCGGTCATTGCCCATGACCATGCCGGCGGGCTCGAAGCGGGTGAAGGTGAAGGCCTCCACAAACTCGTCCAGCGGCACGCCATATTGCAGGCCGATCGAGATGGCGATGGCGAAGTTGTTCATCATCGCGCGGAAGGCGGCGCCTTCCTTGTGCATGTCGATAAAGATCTCGCCCAGGCGGCCATCGGCATATTCGCCGGTGTGGACATAGACCTTGTGGCCACCAACGACGGCCTTCTGGGTATAGCCCTTGCGACGGTCGGGCATCTTCTCGCGGCTGCGGATTTCCACTTCACGCTCGATGATGCGCTCGACGAGCTTTTCGGCGATCGCCGGGACGCGGGCATCGGCATTCATGGCGACGAGGTTTTCGATATGGTCTTCGTCGTCATCCTCGTCGGCGGCAGCCAGAACCGAAGAGTTCAGCGGCTGGGAAAGCTTGGAGCCATCGCGATAGAGGGCGTTGGCCTTGAGGGCCAGGCGCCAGGACAGCATGTAAGCTTCCTTTGCCTCTTCGACGGTGGCGTCGTTTGGCATGTTGATGGTCTTGGAGATGGCGCCCGAGATGAAGGGCTGGGCAGCAGCCATCATCAGGATATGCGATTCAACCGAGAGGTAACGCTTGCCGATCTTGCCGCATGGGGTGGCGCAATCGAACACCGGCAGGTGTTCGGCCTTGAGGTGCGGGGCACCTTCGAGCGTCATGGCGCCGACGACATGGAGGTTTGCCGCCTCGATGTCCTTCTTGGAGAAGCCCAGGAAAGGCAGCAGCTCGAAGGAGAAGTCGTTCATCTGCTCTTCGGTGACGCCGAGGCCCTTCAGGAAATCAACGCCTAGGGTCCACTGGTTGAAGATGAACTTGATGTCGAAGGCCGAGGCCGTCGCGGCGTTCAGCGCGGCGATCTTGTCGTCGGTAAAGCCCTTGGCGCGCAGCGTCGATGGATTGACGCCAGGCGCCTGGTTGAGATTGCCGTGGCCGACCGCATAGGCTTCCATTTCGGCGATTTCGGATTCCGAATAGCCGAGGGTGCGCAGAGCCGGGGGGGCAGCGCGGTTGATGATCTTGAAGTAACCGCCACCGGCGAGCTTCTTGAACTTGACCAGGGCGAAATCGGGCTCGATGCCGGTGGTGTCGCAATCCATCACCAGACCGATGGTGCCGGTCGGGGCGATAACGGAAACCTGGGCGTTACGGAAGCCGTGCTTTTCGCCCAGAGCCAGAGCGTTGTCCCAGGCGAGCTTGGCGCGTTCCGAAAGGTTCGCATCGATCAGCGAGGCGTGGTCGAGCGGGACCGGATTGATCGAGAGCGCTTCGTAGCCGGTCGCATTGCCATGGGCGGCATTGCGATGGTTGCGGATGACGCGCAGCATGTGCTTGGCGTTGCGCTTGTAGTCCTTGAACGGGCCCAGCTCCTTGGCCATTTCGGCCGAGGTCGCATAGGAGACACCGGTCATGATGGCGGTGACGGCACCGGCAATGGCGCGGCCTTCAGCCGAGTCATAGGGAATGCCGGAGGTCATCAGGAAGCCGCCGATATTGGCATAGCCGATGCCCAGCGTGCGGTATTCGAACGAGCGTTCGGCAATGGCGCGCGAGGGGAACTGGGCCATCATCACCGAGACTTCGAGGACGACGGTCCAGAGGCGGACGGTGTGCTCATAGGCGGCGGTGTTGAAGGAGCCATCCTCGTTGCGATAGGGCAGCAGGTTGACCGAGGCCAGATTGCAGGCCGTGTCATCGAGGAACATATATTCCGAGCAGGGGTTCGATGCATTGATCGGACCGGCTTCGGGGGAGGTGTGCCACTCGTTGATGGTGGTGTGATACTGGATGCCGGGATCGGCCGAGGCCCAGGCGGCATAGCCGACCTGTTCCCAGAGATCGCGGGCCTTGAGGGTCTTGGTGACCTTGCCGGACTGGCGAGCCTTGAGGTTCCAGTCGCTGTCATTTTCGACGGCGCGCAGGAAGTCATCGGTGACGCGGACGGAATTGTTCGAATTCTGGCCGGAGACGGTCAGATAGGCTTCGCTGTCCCAGTCGGTGTCGTAGACCGGGAATTCGATGTCAGTATAGCCCTGCTTGGCGAACTGGATGACGCGGTAGATGTAATTCTCCGGCACCAGCGCCTTCTTGGCGGCGCGGACTTCGCGCTTGAGGGCGGGGTTCTTGGCCACGTCGAAGCAATCGTCGCCTGAACCTTCGCAGTTCACGGCGGCCTTCATGATCAGCTTAAGATGCTTGGAGACGACCTTGGAGCCGGTCACGAGGGCAGCAACCTTCTGCTCCTCCTTGACCTTCCAGTTGATATATTCTTCCACATCGGGGTGATCGATATCGAGCACGACCATTTTCGCCGCACGGCGAGTGGTGCCGCCCGACTTGATGGCGCCGGCCGCGCGATCGCCGATCTTGAGGAAGCTCATCAAGCCCGACGACTTGCCGCCGCCGGAGAGCTTTTCGCCCGAACCGCGCAGGGCGGAGAAATTGGTGCCGGTGCCCGAACCATATTTGAACAGGCGCGCCTCGCGGACCCAGAGATCCATGATGCCGTTCTCATTGACCAGGTCGTCATTGACCGACTGGATGAAGCAGGCATGGGGCTGCGGATGCTCGTAGGAGCTCTTGGAGCTCACCAGCTTGTTGGTGAAGGGGTCAACGTAAAAGTGGCCCTGGCCGGGGCCGTCGATGCCATAGGCCCAATGCAGGCCGGTGTTGAACCACTGCGGCGAGTTCGGCGCCACGCGCTGGGTGGCCAGCATATAGGCGAGCTCGTCGCGGAAGGTGAGGGCGTCGGCTTCAGAGTCGAAATAGCCGCCCTTCCAGCCCCAATAGGTCCAGGTGCCGGCCAGGCGATCGAACACCTGGCGAGAATCCATTTCCGAACCATAGCGCTCGGCTTCCGGCAGCTTGGCGAGCGCAGCTTCGTCGGGGACGGAGCGCCACAGCCAAGACGGCACGGAGTTTTCTTCGACCTTCTTGAGCGCCTTGGCGACGCCGGCCTTGCGGAAATACTTCTGGGCAATGATGTCAGCCGCGACCTGGCTCCAGGTCGTGGGGATGGCGATGTCTTCGAGCTTGAAGACAACCGAGCCGTCGGGGTTGCGGATTTCGCTCGTGGCCGAGCGGAAGTCCACGGACGCGTAGCGATCCTGATCGGCAGTCGTAAAGCGACGTTCTATGCGCATAGTCGACGTATTCCCCAATGTAACAGGCACACAGGTGCCCGCGAGCCGAAATCCGGCTTCTCATCCAAATCTGTGTTGACGCTTACCAACCGAGCCCGGAACGCGGGCTCAAAATCTTGCCTGTGCCCAGGCCTGTCGCCGGTCTGATTGCCAGCGCTCCTACCCAGGGCTTATCCGCTACAGGCACTGCATCGGATCGGCTTAATCAATCTTCCGATTCAGCTTCGGCGTCAACGCGAGAAATCACAAGGGCTAGTGGTCTGGCTGCCATGCACGACAAGCACTAGTAGGGGTAATATGTGAATTACGGGGACAAAGTGCAAGGAAAACCGGCGCTTTGAGCGATCACATTGAGGCTCTTGCAGAGGCTCGGCTTTGGCCGCTCAGCCGACCGAGGAAGAGGCTCTAAAGCCGCAGGATTGCTCAACTATCGCCATCTGGCGATGGGCCTTAATCCGGGGTTTACCATGGCTGCACATGACAGAATCGCGACAGCCAAAGGGTGTCAAGCGCAGAAATTTGGGCGCGATTGTGGCTAGGGAAGATTTGACCACAAGGGATGGTGGTCACCCCATAGGTAGTGTGGCCTGCTGCCGGCAGTACTAAACGGCCGGCAGCGGGACCACAAATGGCTCAGGCGGCGGCAGGGAGCCGGGCGATGACCTTGATCTCGAAGTCGAAGCCGGACAGCCAGGTGACGCCGACGGCGGTCCAGTTGGGGTAGGGCGCTTCGGTCAGGACGCGGTTCTTGACCGCCATGACGGCGCCGAACTGGTTTTCCGGATCGGTGTGAAAGGTGGTGACGTCGACCACATCCTCTAGCGTCGCGCCGGCAGCGGCGAGCACGGCGATCAGATTGTCGAATGCCAGCTGCACCTGCCTTTCGAAATCGGGTTCGGGCGAACCATCGGTGCGGGCGCCGACCTGGCCGGAGACAAACAGCAGGTCGCCGGAGCGGATGGCGGCTGAATAGCCGTGGGCGGCGTAAAGTTCGTGACGGCCTGCGGGGAAAACGGCCTGGCGCTGGGTCATGATGCAATTCCTCTTTTCATTGCCGCGGCGTTTGGGATATCAATTCGGATACGCCGCGTATGTGAGTTGATAGTTCGCATACGTAACGTATGTCAATTCAAATACGTTCCGTATGTGAAATGGGGAAAAGGCCATGGCCGGCAAGACGCGCGCCGAAATGATGGAAGAGACGCGGCTCAAGCTGCTGCAGGCAGCGCGCAAGGCCTTTGCGGAAAAAGGCTATGCCGCCTCCTCGATGGACGAGCTGACCGCTGATGTGGGGCTGACGCGGGGGGCGCTCTATCACCATTTTGGCGACAAGCAGCAATTGCTGGCCGCTGTGGTCAATGAGATTGACGCCGAAATGGCGGCCCGGGCGCAAGAGATCGGCAGCAGCGAGGCCAATGACTGGGACGCGCTGATGGCCGAAGGCGTGGCCTATATCGAAATGGCGCTGCAGCCCGAGGTGCAGCGCATCGTGCTGCTGGATGGTCCGGCCTTCCTTGGCGATCCCGCGCAATGGCCGAGCCAGAATGCTTGCCTCAAGGCGTCGGTGGAAAAGGTCACGGGGCTGATCGAGACGGGGGTGATCAAGCCGGTCGATGCGGAGGCGGCAGCGCGGCTGCTAAATGGCGCGGCGCTCAATGCGGCGCTGTGGATTGCCGCCAGCAATGAGCCGCAAGTGGTGTTGGGCAAGGCCGCGGCGGCCTTTCGGGCGCTGGCGACTGGCATGCTGGTGAAAAGCTGAGCGGTCAGAACAGCTCGTCGAGCGTGCAATAGTAGTGGTAGCGGGCCTCATTCCAGTCGGCGCCATAGGCGGAGAGGAAGGGCGCAACATGTTCTGGGCCGCAATTGTAGATCAGGCTGCGGCAGGCAAGGGCCAGATCCTGCCAGCGATCGGCTACGCCGAGGCGGCCAACGTCGATGACGCCAGCGAAGCGGCCATCGCTGGCCATGATATTGGGCAGGCTGGCATCGCCATGGGTGACGACGAGGTCTTCGGCCGGAGGGCGATTGTCGAGCAGCCAGTCGAGCACCTGGTGCGCAGTCCAGCCGTCGCGGGCGTCATCGAAATCGCTCTCGTCAACCCGGCCGGCTTTGACATTGGCGGAGCCGCTGGACAGCTTGGCATCGAGGCGGTGATCGAAGGGGCATGTAACGGGATCGAGCGCGTGCATAGCCCTCAGACCGGTAGCCAGGATTTTCCGCAAATCTTCGGGGCGATCGACCAGGTGGGTGAGATCCGTGCCGGGCAGGGCGGTCATCAGCAGCCAGTTGAAACCAGCGTCGGCAAAGCTGTCGCGAACCTTGGCGGCTGGGACGGGCGTTTTCTCCAGCCATCGCAGGCGTCTGGTTTCGCCAGGTAGCTCGCTGAGCGGGTGAATGGCTTCGGCCTTGAGGAACAGGGCTTGTCCCTCGTCTTCAATCCTCCAGACCATGGCATCGGACCGGCCCAGCGTGATCGGCAGACGCTTGCGCAGGAAAGCCAGCCGGGACGGCAGTGCCAGTTCGTGGTTCGAAGATATGGACATGGCCCCTCCGATGATGACGGTAAAGGAGATTGTCGCTGCGGTAAAATCCTTGCCAAACACTAGGCTCGGATCATCGCCCATGGTACACCGCGACAACTCGCATATTCGACGGCGGAATCGACACGTGGCCAAACCCGGTATCAAAAAGTTCCTGAGTGAAATCTTCGTCTGGTGGAATGGCCAGACCTGGGGCACGCGGCTGTGGATCTGGCGCTTTGGCGACTATGTCGGCAGCGACGAATTCGGCAATAAATACTACCAGGACAAGAAGGCCGACCGGCGCTATGTGACCTATAACGGTTACGCTGATGCCTCGACCATTGGCCAGGGCTGGCACGGCTGGATGCATCACCGCTCCGACGTGGTGCCGACCAAGGCCGGCTATGTCGCCAAGTCTTGGGAAAAGCCGCATGAGGCCAACCTGACCGGTACGGCTGCCGCGTACCGTCCCGATGGCAGCCTGCTCAACAAGGGCGAACGCCCGCGCGTCACCGGCGACTACGACGCCTGGTCGCCCGAATAAACGCCTTGCGCCGGATCGGCCCCATTTTCCAGACCGTGATCATGTCGCTGGTCCCGTTCGCGGGACTGGCGCTGTTGGGTCTTGCCACGCCCGCCATGGCGCAGCCGATCGCCAATCCGGTGGCAAGCTTTGCCGGCCTCGACAAGATCACCGGCCGCATCACGCGCTTCGATGTCTATATCGACGAGACCGTGCTGTTCGGCGCTTTGGAAATCACGCCACGCGCCTGCTATACGCGGCCCAGCACCGAGGCGCAGAGCGTTTCGGCCTTTCTGGAAGTCGATCAGCGCAGCCTGACGGGCGTCTCCAAGCGCATCTTCAGCGGCTGGATGTTTGCCGACAGCCCGGCGCTTAATGCCGTGGATCACGCGATCTATGATGTGTGGCTGGTCGAGTGCAAAGTTTCCACTGACGTGCCGGCACCGGATCAGCGCTAGGTTTTTTCGGCTGGCTGTCGAAGCCGGACTGTTTCCCTCGTCGTCTGCAATGTTAGCCTCTTTTGAGGCTGTTTCTGTTGACGCGAGAGGAGCGCTGCAATGCTGACTTTGCCGGAAGTGGTCGAACGACCCGAACGGGCCTATGCCTTTATTCCCTTTACCGTGCGCATGAACCAGATGCAGAAGCCGGCCAATGAGGGCTTTCCGAAACTGTTCGCCCATCTGGGGCAGAGTGGCATCGAACCGGCGGGCGCCGCCTTTTACAATTATCGCCGCATCGACATGAGCGACACGCTGGATGTCGAGGCCGGCGTGGCGGTGAGCCGCAGTGGGTCGAATGGTGGCGAGGTGCAGTTTGGCACGCTGCCGGCAGGGCGCTATCTGACGGTCACCTGGCACGGCCATCCCGACAAGCTCTATGATGCTACCGCCATGCTGATCGGCTGGGCCAAGGAGCGGGCGCTGGCCTTCGACGTGCGGGAGGCAGCGGATGGCGATCACTTCGCCTGCCGGCTGGAAATCTACGAAAGCGATCCGGACGAAGAACCTGACATGGACAGGTGGGTGACGGTGCTCGAATTCAAGCTGCGGGATTGAGCCGGTCCCAGGCGGACCAGTCGCCCTCGAGAAGGAGCGCGTCGGCGAGGCGCTCCTCATAAACCGTGCGGGGGATTTCCACGCCGCCGAGCGATTCCAGGTGATCGGTGACGAACTGGGTGTCGAGCAGCGCGAAGCCGCCGACGTTGAGCCGTTCCACGAGGTGTGCCATGGCCATCTTGCTGGCATTGGTTCGGCGGTGAAACATGCTTTCGCCAAAGAAGGCGCCGCCAATGGCCAGGCCATAAAGCCCGCCTACGAGGTCCGGGCCGTCCCAGACTTCCACCGTATGAGCGACGCCACGGCGGAACAATTCGCCATAGACATTGCGGATGGTGCGGTTGATCCAGGTGGTGTCGCGATCGGCGCCGACCGTGGCACAGCCCTCGATGATCGCCTCGAAGTCGCTGTCGACGCGGACCGTGAAACCCGACTTACGGATCGCCTTGCGCAGGCTGGTCGAGAGGTGGAAGCCGTCGAGCGGCAGGATGCCGCGCAGTTCCGGGCTGACCCAGAACAGGTTTTCGTCCTCGGCGTCCTCGGACATCGGGAAGATGCCGGCACGATAGGCGCGGATGATCAGCTCGGGGGTGATCTCGATGTCAAAGGGATCTTGCCGGCGGGCCATTGTCATACCCTCTTGTAACAACCACCGGACGGTACCTCCCCCTTGACGGGGGAGGCTAGGAGGGGTGCGGACTGGGCCCGATACTGTGGCCAAACGTCCCCCTCCCTTGATCCCTCCTGCAAGGGGGCGGGTGTCGACTGCGGGACTTGCAGTCAGATGTCTTAGACCTTGTTCTCGGCCAAATACTTTTCCAGCCAGTGGATGTCGTAATTGCCAGCCAGGATGTCGGGCTCGCGGATCAGGCGCTGGAACAAGGGCAGGGTGGTCTTGATACCGTCGACGACGAATTCGTCGATGGCGCGGCGCAGGCGCTGCAGGCATTCGTCGCGGGTGCGGCCGTAGACGATGAGCTTGCCGATCAGGGAGTCGTAATAGGGCGGGATCTTGTAGCCCTGATAGACCGCCGAATCGACACGCACGCCAACCCCACCGGCCGGGTGGTAGAAGGTGATGGTGCCGGGCGAGGGGGCGAAGGTCTGCGGGTCCTCGGCATTGATGCGCACTTCGATGGCATGGCCATAAAAGCTGACATCGGACTGGCGCATGGAGAGGGCTTCGCCCGAGGCGACGCGGATCTGCTCATAGACGATGTCGATGCCGGTGATGCGCTCGGTGACCGGGTGCTCCACTTGGAGGCGGGTGTTCATTTCGATGAAATAGAACTCGCCGTTTTCGTAGAGGAATTCGATCGTGCCGGCGCCGGAATATTTCAGCTTGCGCATGGCGGCGGCGCAGATCTCGCCGATCTTGTCGCGTTCTTCGGGGGCGATGGTTGGGCCACCGGCCTCTTCCCAGACCTTCTGGTGGCGCCGCTGCAGCGAGCAGTCGCGAACGCCAAGATGGACGGCGTTGCCCTGGCCATCGCCGAGCACCTGCACTTCGATGTGGCGCGGCTTGCCGAGGTATTTTTCCATATAGACGGAATCATTGCCAAAGGCGGCCTTGGCCTCGGTGCGGGCGGTCGACCAGGCTTCGAGCACGTCTTTTTCGGTCTTGGCGACCTTCATGCCACGACCACCGCCACCGGCGGTTGCCTTGATCAGCACGGGATAGCCGATTTCCGCGGCGGTCTTGAGCGCGTCTTCATCGCTTTCGACGGCGCCGGCCGAACCGGGCACCACGGGAATGCCAAGCTCGACGGCGGTCTTTTTGGCCGTGATCTTGTCGCCCATGATCTCGATGTGATGCGCCGAGGGACCGATGAAGGTCACCTTGTGCTCGCCGAGGATCTTGGCGAAACGGGCGTTTTCACTGAGGAAACCGTAACCGGGATGTACGGCATCGGCGCCGGTGATCTCGCAGGCGGCGAGAATCGACGGGATGTTGAGATAGCTGTCCTTGGCGGAGGGCGGGCCGATGCAGACGCTTTCGTCGGCGAGGCGCACATGCATGGCATTGGCGTCGGCCGTCGAATGCACGGCCACGGTCTGGATGCCGAGCTCCTTGCAGGCGCGCAGGATGCGCAGGGCGATTTCGCCGCGATTGGCGATGAGGACCTTCTGGAACATGAGGTTCCCCTTACTCGATGACGACGAGTGGCTCGCCGTATTCCACCGGCTGGGCATCCTGGACGAGGATGCGCGTGACGGTGCCGGAGCGATGCGCCGGGATCTGGTTCATGGTCTTCATCGCTTCGATGATGAGCAGGGTCTGGCCTTCGGTGACCTTGGTGCCGACTTCGGCAAAGCTGGGCTTGCCCGGCTCGGGCGAGCGATAGGCGGTGCCGACCATGGGGGAGGTCAGGGTGCCGGGATTGGAGGCGAGGTCTTCCACGGCGGCAGGAGCTGCAGCGGGGACCGAGCCGGCCGGAGCCAATGGCGCAGCGGCAGCGGCCGGCGGCGCATAATACTGCGGTGCCTGGGTGTAAACCGGCGCTTCATTGGCATAGGAGCGCGTGACCCGGACCCGGAAATCTTCCTTTTCGATCTCGATCTCGGCGAGATTTTCCTTGTTGAGCAGCTCGGCAATGGCCCGGATCAGGTCCTGATCGTCTTGCGATGACTTGGTCATTCTTGTCGTCTCCCGCGCTGGACGCGTTGATCTCTATTTGAGTTTTTCGGCAAGCGCTGTGAGCGCCATTCTATACCCGTTGACGCCAAAGCCGCAAATGACGCCGAAGGCGACAGCCGACACAAAGGAATGGTGCCGGAAGCTTTCACGCTGATGGATGTTGGAAATATGTACTTCGGCCACCGGCAGTCCGACGCCCTTGAGCGCGTCATGGATGGCGACCGAGGTATGCGAATAGGCGCCCGGATTGATGACGATAGCATCGGCAGTGCCGCGGGCCTCGTGGATCCAGGTGATCAATTCGCCTTCATGGTTGGACTGGCGGCATTCGACCGCTAGGCCGAATTCGTCGCCGGTGCGGCGGCAAAGGGCCTCTACATCCTGGAGCGTCTCGGCGCCATAGATTTCGGGCTCGCGGGTACCGAGCAGATTGAGGTTCGGGCCGTTGAGGACGAGAACGCGCTTAGCCATGATTTTTGCCTTTTGCACCGGCCGTTCGGGCTGGCGCAAGTCCGGTTATACGAAATGCACTGAAAAGGCAAAAATCATGGCCAAAGGAGGGCTTAGCCCTCGCATTGTGTCTCGCCGCAGGCGCGCATATTGGCGATGCGGCTCTTAAGCTCGTCAAGGCCGATGGCACCGGGGATGATCTCATTGCCGATGATATAGGTCGGGGTGCCGGTGATGTTGAGCGCCTTGGCGATCTCGTAGGAGGTCTGGATTTTCCTGGCCACCGGCTCGCTGTTCATGTCGAGCTCGAGGGCAATCGGGGAGAGCCCCAGAGCGCCGGCGGCGGCGAGGGCCACCTGCTTGTCGACCTGGCCGCGGCTGGTGAACAGGGCCTCGTGAAAGCTCCAGTAGTCGACATCGGCATCGCCCACCAGCACCGCGACGCGGGCGGCATCGATGGATTCATTGGAGAGAATGGGGAATTCCTTGAGCACGACGCGCAGGTTGGGGTCTTCGGCCAGCAGGGTCGCGAGATCGGGCAGGGCGTTGCGGCAATAGCCGCAATTGTAATCGAAGAATTCCACCAGGGTGACGTCGCCATCGGGATTGCCGAGCACGACCTGGCCGGGATCGTTGAAGATCTTGTCACGCATGGCGGCGATGGCGAAGCCGGACTTCTGGCGCTCCTCGGCCTTGACCGTGGTTTCGAGCGCCACCGACATGCGCTGCAGGATTTTTGGGTCACCCATCAGGAACGATTCGATCATCGGATTGAGCGTGGCCGGATCGATCTGCGCGACGTCCTGAGCCGGAACGATGACCGGCGCTTCGGCGAGACGTTTGGCGTCATAGTCGCTGAGCGCCTGGGTGATCATGGCCTCTACCGCGACCATATCGGTTTGGGGCGCTGGCTGGTTGAGCGTGGAATAGCCCAGGGCCCCGGCCAGAATGCCCACAAGGGCCACGAGGGCAAGAGTGACGCGCGACATAGACAGCTCCCGATGCAATGGACCGCTTCTAGCAGAGGCGATGGCAGATTGGCAGCGGGGAGTGGCGAGGCCGCGCGGGCCGGCATCAATTGTAGTTGAGGGTGTCGGCGGAACGGGCTAGGCCGGAGAGAAACACGGAGCCAGCATGACCGAATTGCCCGCCGATGGACTGATGCCCTTCCACGCCATGGAAATTCTCAAGCGCGCCAAGGCGATCGAGGCGACGGGGCGGACAGTCTGCCATCTCGAAGTGGGCGAGCCCGGTGCACCGCCGGCACCGCGGGTGATCGAGGCGGTTGGCAAGGCCCTGCCGCTGGCGCAGGGCTATACCAATGCCAAGGGGCTGACAGAATTGCGTGAAGGGCTGACGGCCTATTACGCCGCCCAGCATGGGGTGACGGTGGATCCTGATTCCATGCTCTGCACAATGGGGTCGTCCTCGGGCTTCATCATCGCGTTTCACACGGCGTTTCGGCCCGGCGCGCGCATCGCAATCACCCGGCCCGGCTATCCGGCCTATGTGAATACGCTGCTGGGCCTCGGCTTCGGCATTGCCGAAATTCCGCTCAGCGCCGAAAACGGCTGGCGGCTGACCGGGGCGGATATTGCGGCGGCCCATGCCGATACGCCCTTCGAGGGCCTGCTGTTCGCCAGTCCGGCCAATCCGACGGGCGCGACGGTGGATCGGGCTGGGCTGGCCGATATCATCGCGACCTGCCAGCGGCTGGGGGTGCGGCTGATTTCGGACGAAATCTATCATGGCCTCGACTATGCCGGGCCGTCGGTCTCGGCGCTGGAGCTGACGCGCGATGCCATCGTCATCAACTCATTCTCGAAATATTACTGCATGACCGGCTGGCGCATCGGCTGGATGGTGCTGCCCGACGATCTGGTGCGCCGCGCCGAAATCCTGCAGCAGAACCTCTTCATCTCGGCGCCGACGCTGAGCCAGATCGCCGCCACCGTGGCGCTGGGCGAGCGCGACTATGCCGAGCAGCAGAAGGCCGGCTATGCCGCCAATCGGCAATTGCTCAATGACGGGCTGCATGCGCTGGGCTTTGACATTGGCGCGCCATCGGACGGGGCCTTCTATGCCTATGCCGGGATTTCACGCTTTTCCAACGATGCGATGAGCTTTTGCGAGACTTTGCTCGACGAAGCGGGCGTGGCGATCACGCCGGGGATCGATTTTGACCGCGCCGGCGGCAACCGGTTTGTTCGATTCTCCTATGCCGGGAAGCGCGAGAGTGTGGAACTGGCGCTGGAGCGGATGGGCAAGGTTTTGCGCTAGGCGCCTAAGCGAGTACCGACAAACAAAAAGGGCGGCCCGGAGGCCGCCCTTTCAATTTCTAGCCTAGACCAAGCCGGCGCTGCCACCAGCCGCCCTTCTTCTTGGGCTCCTCGGCAGGCTTGCCTTCGGCTTCCGGCTCTGCCTTGGGGGCGCTGGAGGAGACCACCACGCCTTCGGCGGGCAGTTCCTTCTTCACCCTGCGCGGCTTGGGCGCCTCGGCAGGGGCTTCTGAGGCGGGCACTGGTGCCGGTGCGGAAGTGGCCTCGGCGACAGGCGCGTCTGCGACCTCGGCAACGGCTGCCTGGGCGACTTCGGCTGCTTCCACAGCTTCGGCCTTGGGCTTGCGGGCACGCGGCTTGCGCTTGGGCTTTTCGTCCTCGGCAGCAGAAGCGGCTTCGGCGACAGCGGCGACGGGCGCGGTTTCGGCCGGGGCCGATTCAGCCGTTTCGTCGACCTTCTTGCGACGCGTGCGCTTGGGCTTTTCGGCCGGCGCGGCTTCGACAGGTGCGGCTGCCTCGGCGATCGCGGGTTCGGCAGCCTGGATGGCGTCCTGCGCGAGGAGATCCGAAGCGACCGCTTCGGTCTGGGCTTCGGTTAGGCCGTCTTCGCCAGCCGGCGAGGGCGCGCGAACGCCATCTTCGCCATCGCGACGGTTGCGGCGGCCACCACGGCGACCGCGACGGCGGCGCTTGCGGGGCTCGTCGTCACCAGCGGCTTCGCCGGACGGACGGCCCGGGTTTTCTTCTTCGCCCTCGTCTTCGTCGGTCTCGCCTTCGGCAACATTGGCTTCAACGCTTGGCGCCTGGGCAGCGCGCTGCTGCTGCGGACGCGGACCGCCTTCTTCGCGATCGGCACCGCCACGACGGCGGCGGCGACGGCGGCGACGGCCTTCGCCTTCACCGGCTTCGGCAGACGCTGCAGCGGCGGGTGCCTCTTCGGCCTCCTCCTCGTCCTCGACGATGTCGTCGTCGATATCGTCTTCGATGATGGCGCTATCGACGCGGACATGCTCGGTGACGCGAGTCTCGGCATAGGCCATGACGCGGGCTTCGCCCTTTTCGATGGCGAACTGGTGGCCGGTCATCTTGCCGTCAGCGGTGATGGTGATCGACAGCTGGTTGCGGATTTCCAGCGCGATCAGGGTGTCGCGCTTGAAGTTGAGGATATAGAGCGCGACATCGACCGGCACGCGTACGTTGATCGACTGGCCCTGGCGGCGCAGCACGTGGTCTTCGATCTGGCGCATGATCATCAGCGCCAGCGATTCGACCGAACGCACGAGACCGGTGCCGTCGCAGATCGGGCACTTGTGGGTCGAGCTTTCGACGACGCCGAAGCGGATGCGCTGGCGGCTCATTTCCATCAGGCCGAAATGGCTGATGCGGCCGACCTGGATGCGGGCGCGGTCGTCCTTGAGGCAATCCTTGAGCTTGCGCTCGACGGCCCGGTTGGAGCGGTTCTCCATCATGTCGATGAAGTCGATGACGATGAGGCCGGCCAGATCGCGCAGGCGAAGCTGGCGGCTGACTTCCTCGGCGGCTTCCAGATTGGTCTGGAGCGCGGTGTCCTCGATATTGTGCTCCTTGGTGGAGCGGCCCGAGTTCACGTCAATGGAGACGAGCGCCTCGGTCGGGTTGATGACGATATAGCCGCCGGAGGGCAGGGTAACCGTCGGCGAGAACATCGAGTCGAGCTGGGCTTCGATGCCATACTTGGAGAACAGCGGCTGATCATCCTTGTAGAGCTGCACGTTCTTCGCGTGGCTCGGCATGATCATGCGCATGAAGTCCTTGGCCTCGAGGAAGGCCGCATCGCCCGCAACGAAAACCTCGTCGATATCCTTGTTGTAGAGGTCGCGAATGGTGCGCTTGATCAGCGAGCCTTCCTCATAGACGAGGCATGGCGCCTGCGACTTGAGGGTCAGTTCGCGCACTGATTCCCAAAGGCGCATCAGATATTCGAAGTCGCGCTTGACCTCGGCCTTGGTGCGCGAGGCACCAGCCGTGCGCAGGATGACGCCCATGCCCTGCGGCACTTCAAGATCGGAGGTGATCTCCTTTAGGCGCTTGCGGTCGGCGGCATTGGTGATCTTGCGCGAAATGCCGCCGCCACGCGCGGTATTGGGCATCAGCACGGAATAGCGGCCAGCCAGCGACAGATAGGTGGTCAGAGCCGCGCCCTTGTTGCCCCGCTCTTCCTTGACCACCTGCACCAGCATGACCTGGCGGCGCTTGATGACTTCCTGGATCTTGTAGTGACGACGGTTCTGGCTCTGCCGGCGACGCTCGGGAACTTCTTCCAGCGCATCGGCGCCACCGATCGATTCGACGGGTTCGCTATTGGCCGGGGCCTGCTCGATATGGCTGTCTTCTTCAGTCTCCTGGGGATCGGCTTCGGCGTCGGGCTCGGTTACGCCTTCGGGCAGCGAGACAGTGTCTTCGGCTTCGTCGTGGTGCTCGTCCTCGGCCTCTTCGTCGCGCAGCAGGGCTTCGCGATCGGCAACCGGGATCTGGTAATAGTCGGGATGGATTTCGCTGAAAGCGAGGAAGCCATGGCGATTGCCGCCATATTCCACAAAGGCCGCCTGCAACGACGGCTCAACGCGCGTGACCTTGGCGAGGTAGATATTGCCCCGCAACTGCTGACGCTGGGCTGATTCGAAGTCGAACTCTTCGATCCGGTTACCCGATGTGACGACAATCCGTGTTTCTTCCGGGTGGATGGCATCCACCAGCATTCTCTTGGTAGCCATATTGAACTCCGCGCGCTCGCGCGCCGACAAGAGGCCGCCGGAAAACCGGCGTCCTGACTGTGGCGCTGTGCGAGGCGAATGGTTTGGGGTGTATGGCGCGCAGAAGCTCTGCCTTCATCGCGCCGGTCGATGTGGTCATGGCCGGAAGATGCTGCGTGACAAAGCGGCAATCGGTAATTTCGATCGCGTCGCGCTCTGTCCGCTTGCGGGCCATCTGACCTCTTCCTATTGGATTGCCTCTCGGCAACCGTCCGGCCCCGAAAGGCCGAAATTCGTAGTGAAGCGCTGGATTTGCCGCTTCTGAACCGGAGGTCGGGAGCTCTCTTCGATCCCTCGTCCGGCCACTCCCCGTACCACCGTCGTCGGTCCAAAAGACCTGCGCAAACTGGTTCTGCGGGAAGCATGCGCTTCACCTCTAAGCGTGTAGGGATGTTGAGACAGATTGGCAACAAGAAAGTCGAAAAGTAACCATGACAGGGGCTTGCGAGGGGCAGGGGATGTCATGGGAGGGCGGCGCGGACTGCGCCATGCCACCCCGCCAGATTTGGCCTATGTGACCTGCATGAAGCGGATACGGTTGCCAAACGGGTCGGTGACCTGGACTTCAAGCCGGCCATCCTGCTCCTCGAGGCCCGGCTTCATGTAGCGATAGTTCTTGCCGGAAAGTTCTGCGTGGAATTGCTGGATACCCTGCATATAGACCATGGCATTGCCGCCGGGCATGCTGTCGCCGGCATGTTCGGAAAGGTGCAGGCGCAGGCCGCCACGCGAGACCTGGGTATAGAGCGGGAAGTTCTCGCCATAGCGATGTTCCCAATCGACGCTGAAGCCGAGGAAGCCGAGGTAGAATTCATGCGCCTTAGCGACGTCGAAGATGCGGATGATGGGTACGGCCTGTTCGAAGGCCACGGTGTCGCCCTTTGGCTCGGCGTCGATTTTGACAGCCAGGATGTTCCAGGTGGCGAGCCCGAATTGCTGGGCGACGATTTCCAACGCCTGGCTGTGCTGGATGGTGATGCCGCTGGCGGCAAGGGCCTCGCGCAGGCTCCTAGCCATGGCTTTCGCATCGCGATAATCGCGCATGTCCGTTCCTTTCGTGGTGGCGAAAGTTCTCGTCAGTGCCCGCATTGCCGACGCCTTCGCCCGACGAATGAACGGGAAAGGACAGAGCGTGGAGGCATTCGCCATATCCCTTGCAGGACGCGGGCTGCCGGCCGCCTCCGGCCGTAGCGGGATCATAGCGCGCGTCACTGTTTTGTCAGCCCCAAAGTGATGCGTTGGCCGCAAGGGCAAATCATCGCATAAGAGCGGTCGCGCCGCAGAATCGCCCGACCATCATGGGAGATGCGGCAGACATGTTCACGGGGCCGGTCTGCGCTTGCTGAAATCCATTCGATTACTGGTTCTGCCGCTCGTGGCGGCGCTGCTGCTGGCCGGTGGCCTGCAAGCCCAGGATGCGCCGGCGGCGCCTGCCGAAGTTGCACCTGTCGCGCTGCCCAATGTGATCGACGTGCGCGTTTCGGCGACCCCGGAGCGGGCGCGGCTGATCATCGACCTCGCCGCCAAGACCGAATTTGCCCTGGTGTCGCTGAGCGAACCCGACCGCATCGCCATCGACGTGCGGGCCGCGACCTTTTCGGTGCCGGAGCCGAGCGGCAAGCCGGCCGGCGAAGGCAATATGATCAGTGATTATCTGGTCGAGCAGGCGGCGCCCGACCGGGTGCGCACCATGCTGACGCTATCGGCGCCGGCCCAAGTGCAGCAGGCCTATGTGCTCGACCCTTTCGAAGGCCAGCCGGCGCGGCTGGTGGTGGATGTCATTCCGGCGACGGCCGAGGAATTCGCCGCCAATGTGGCCCGCGATGCGGCTGCTTCGGGCACGGCGACGCCGCCGGTGACGGCGGACTCGACACCGGCTGGCGGTTCCGAACTGCCGATCGCGACGCGGCCGCTGGTGGTGATCGATCCCGGCCATGGCGGCATCGACAGCGGTGCCGAAACCGCCGATGGCATCAAGGAGAAGGACATTGTGCTGTCCTTCGCGCTGAAGCTGCAGGAACTGCTGGTGTCGTCCGGGCGGTTCGATGTGGCGCTGACACGCGAGGACGATACGTTCCTGCGGCTCGAAGAGCGCGTGGCGCTGGCGCGGACCAACAAGGCCGACCTCTTCATCTCGCTGCATGCCGACAGTTTCCAGCAGCCGGAAATTCGCGGCGCCAGTGTCTATACGCGCGACGAGAATGCTACCGACGTGCTCGATAAGGTGCTGGCCGACAACGAGAACAAGACCGACATCATCGCCGGCTTCGCTATGCCGCAGATGGCGCCGGAAGTGGTGGATATCCTGCTCGACCTGATGCGGCGCGAGATGCGGCATCAGTCGTTTGTGGCGGCGCAGGCCATCGTGCATCAGCTCGAGCCGAGCGTCGAACTGCGCCGCTTCCCGGTGCGGCAGGCCGACTTTTTGGTGCTGCAGGCGCCGGATGTGCCCTCGGTGCTGCTGGAGCTTGGTTTCCTCAGCAATGCCGATGACATGGCCAATCTGCTGCAGGGCGAATGGCAGGACCGGACCGCCGATGCGCTGGCGCGGGGGATTTCGAGCTATTTCGACAGCATGGTCCCCGACGAGTGATGTGACAATTGCGTCACGGCGCTTGGCAAGCGTTGGGCTTGCTGGCTTGTGATGCCAATTGGCGGCGCAATCTGCTATGATTCTGCGGTGAATCCGGCGCTTAGGGGCAGGCGGCGGGGTTCTGGTTTACGGCAGGCCACAGGGCTTTCCGGGAGAGATACGTATATATGTTGCGCTTGCTCGGCTGGATTTTTGGGTTTTCGATGTTCGCCGCGCTGGCCGGGGTCGGCGTGGCGGCGGTGTACCTCACCACGGTTGCTGCCGATCTGCCAGATTATACCGTGCTCAAGGATTACCAGCCGCCGGTGACCACGCGCGTGCATGCGGCCGATGGCACGCTGCTGGCCGAATTTGCCCGCGAGCGCCGGCTGTTCCAGCCGATCGAGACGGTGCCGCCGCTGCTGGTGCATGCCTTCCTTTCGGCCGAGGACAAGGATTTTTACAGCCACGGCGGCATTGCGCTGGATGGTCTGGTCCGCGCGGCGCGCGATAACCTGCTCGCCCGCATGGATGGCAATTCGGCCATTCAGGGTGGCGGTTCGTCGATCACCCAGCAGGTGGCCAAGAACTTCCTGCTCAGCTCCGAGCAAACCTGGGATCGCAAGATCCAGGAAGCGCTGCTGGCCATCCGCATCGAATCGACCTTTTCCAAGGACCGCATTCTCGAGCTCTATCTCAACGAGATTTTCCTCGGACTGAACTCCTATGGCGTGGCGGCGGCGGCGCTGAATTATTTCGACAAGGCGCTGTATCAGCTGACGCTGAGCGAAGCGGCCTATATCGCGGCGCTGCCCAAGGGTCCGAACAATTACCATCCGTTCCGTCGCCCGCAGGCCGCTATCGAGCGCCGCAACTGGGTGATCGATCGCATGGTGGAGAATGGCTATGCGACGCTGGAAGAGGCGTCCATTGCCAAGGACGAGCCGCTCAATGTCATTCCGCGCGCCGGTGGCAGCCAGCTCTATTCGGCCGAATATTTCACCGAAGAAGTGCGCCGCGAACTGGCCAAGCTCTATGGCGAGGACCAGCTGTATGGCGGCGGCTTGTCGGTGCGCACGACGCTGGAACCGCGGCTGCAGGAATATGCCCGCCGCGCGCTGATGGATGGCTTGATCTCCTACGACCACACCAAGGGTTTCCGCGCGCCGGTGGCGACGATCGAGGTGGGCGAAGACTGGGGCGCTGACGTCGCCAAGATCATTCCGCTCAGCGACGTGCCGGAATGGCAGCTGGCCGTGGTGCTGTCGATGAATGGCAATGAGGCGCAGATCGGGCTGCGGCCCGATAATCTGGCCGACAATGCCGTGGGCGACGAGCGGACCCTGGGCACGCTGTCGGGGCCGGAGATCAAATGGGTCTCGAAGCCGCTGCAGGACATCCTCAAGGTCGGCGACGTGGTCTATGTCTCGCCGGTGTCCGGCAAGACCGGCATCTATACGCTGGAACAGGTGCCCGAGATCGAGGGTGCGCTGGTGGCGATGGATCCGCGCACCGGCCGCGTGCTGGCCATGGTCGGCGGCTTTTCCTATGCGATGAGCGAGTTCAATCGTGCCACGCAGGCGCTGCGCCAGCCGGGTTCGTCGTTCAAGCCGATCGTCTATGCGGCGGCGCTGGACAATGGCTATACGCCGGCTTCGGTGGTGCTGGATGCGCCGGTGGAAATCCGCAATGGCGACGGTTCGATCTGGCGGCCGGAAAACTATGCGCAGGAATTCTACGGTCCGCAGACGCTGCGCCGCGGCATCGAGCGAAGCCGTAACGTCATGACGGTGCGGCTGGCCAAGGATATCGGCATGCCGCTGATCTCGGAATATGCGCGGCTGTTCGGCGTCTATGACTCGATGCAGCCGGTGCTGGCCATGGCGCTGGGCGCCGGCGAAACCACCGACATGCGGATGACCGCCGCCTATGCCACCATCGCCAATGGCGGCCGCAAGATCGTGCCGACGCTGATCGACCGCGTGCAGGACCGCTATGGCGTCACCGTTTACAAGCATGACCAGCGGCTCTGCCAGGGCTGTTCCAGCGAGGCCTGGACCGGGCAGGGTGAACCCACGATCATCGACAATCGCGAGCAGGTGCTCGATCCGATGACCGCCTATCAGATCACCTCGATGATGGAAGGCGTGGTGCAGCGCGGCACCGGTACCGCCGCCAAGGTGCTCAACCGTCCGGTGGCCGGCAAGACTGGCACCACCAATGACTATAAGGACGCCTGGTTCGTCGGCTTCACGCCGGAACTCGCCGTGGGCGTCTATGTCGGCTACGACCAGCCGCGCTCGATGGGTTCGTCGGTGACCGGCGGCAGCTTTGCCGTGCCGATTTTCACCAGCTTCATGGCCAAGGCGCTCGAAGGCAAGCCGGCGACGCCTTTCGTCGAGCCGTCCGGCATGACCAATGCCTGGATCAATCCCAATTCTGGCGTCAAGGCCTTCGAGGGCGAAGCGGGCATCGAGGAAGCCTTCAAGCCGGGCACCGGTCCGAACCTGATGACCTCGGTGATCGGCATCGACGTCAATACGGTGGATGCCATCCAACGCCAGCAGATGATGCAGCAGCAGTATGACTCCGGCTTTGTCAACCAGCCCGGCTTCAACCAGGGGCAGGGCGGGGGCAGCGCCCAGCTGGTCTATGATCCCTCCACCGGCCAGTGGGTTGATCCGAACCTGGGGCGTGGCGGGCTGTTCTGATGCCGGGCTTCGTGATTTTTCCGCATGCGGCGCTGAGCCTCAAGGCTGTGCCGCGACCGGTTGATGCGGCCATGCTGGAGGCTGGGGCAGCCCTCTTGGCTGCGGCGCAGGAGGTGCAGGCCTATGGCCTTGCCGCGGCGCATCTGGGGCTGAACGAGCCGGTGGTCGTGATCAGCTTTGCCGGAGACGCGGATCCGCGCGATTATCGGCTGTTATATAATCCTGCAATCCTGCAGCTGTCCGATGAGACAGAGATAGGGCCGGAAGGCTCGGTTTCGATGCCGGGTATCCAGGCGCCGGTGATGCGTGCCCTGCGGATCGAGCTTGCCTATGACGATGCACAGGGGCAGCGCCGGCAAGTTGAAATGAACGGTTTTGTGGCCCGTATTGCCCAGCATGAAGTAGATCAAGTAAATGGTCTGTTTTTTACTAAACGACTGTCCAAGGTGAAACGGGACATGGCTACGCGCAAATTCCTGAAGAGCTTGGACAAATAGGCGGAATCCACCCCGCCTAAAGGTCAGACATTCATACTTATTTAGGTACAAATACGTAGTATATTCTCGGGAAATACTCGAGGGTACGTTATGGTACAAATATCGCTATTTCAGCGTCACAATAAAAATCAGCGGTTTACAGACAAGGCGACCCTCGATGCCATCGGGCGCTCGCAGGCGGTGATCGAATTTGCCATGGATGGTACTATTCTCACGGCCAACGAAAACTTCCTCAGTGCCATGGGCTATGCCGCTGCCGAGATTATCGGGCAAAAGCACAGCATGTTCGTCGCCAAGGGCCAGGATGGCGCCGAATACCAGGCCTTCTGGGCGGGCCTGCGCGCCGGTAAATTCGATGCCGGTGAATACAAGCGCATCGGCAAGAATGGCCGCGAGGTCTGGATCCAGGCTTCGTATAACCCAGTGATAGGCGCCGACGGCAAGCCGATCAAGGTGGTGAAGTTCGCCACGGACATTACCGCAGCCAAGCTCAACTCGGCCGATACGCGCGGCCAGCTCGACGCCATCGGCAAGTCGCAGGCGGTGATCGAATTTTCCATCACCGGCGAAATCCTGACCGCCAATGCCAATTTCTGCAGCGCGCTGGGCTATCGGCTCGACGAGATCAAGGGCCAGCATCACCGGATGTTCGTGCGGCCCGAGGAGGCCAGTGATCGGGCCTATGGCGCGTTCTGGGCAGCGCTGGCGCGGGGCGAGTTTCAGTCGGCCGAATATCTGCGCATTGGCAAGGGGGGGCGGGAAGTCTGGATTCAGGCGACCTATAACCCGATCTTCGACATGAATGGCGTGCCGTTCAAGGTCGTCAAATATGCCACCGACATCACCGCTCGCAAACGTGCGGTGCAGTTGCTCGGCGAGGGTCTGGCGACGCTGGCCAGGGGCGATCTGACTGGCGATATCGACGGGCAGTTCAGCGGCGAGCTGGATGAAGTCCGCACCGCATACAATTCAACGCTGGCCAAGTTCGCCTCGATCATCGAGCGCATTCGCGACACCTCCGGCACGCTCAAGGTGGCGACCACCGAGCTTTTGGCCGGTGCCAATGACCTGTCCGAACGCACCAGCCGCCAGGCTGCGGCGATCGAGCAGACCTCGGCGGCAATGGACCAGTTGGCCTCGACGGTCAGCGACAATGCCAAACGCGCCGATAGCGCCAGCGGCAAATCCCGCAGCGTCTCCAAGACGGCCGAAGACACCGGCACGGTGATGTCGGAAGCCAATATGGCGATGGAACGGATCACCCAGTCCTCGGGCAAGATCTCCAATATCATCGGCATGATCGACGACATCGCCTTCCAGACCAACCTTTTGGCGCTCAACGCCTCGGTGGAAGCGGCGCGGGCTGGCGACGCCGGCAAGGGCTTCGCCGTGGTGGCCGTGGAAGTGCGCCGGTTGGCGCAATCGGCGGCCAGCGCATCAAACGACGTCAAGGCACTGATCGAGCAATCGGCCACCGAGGTTTCGAGCGGCAGCAAGCTGGTGGCACAGGCCACCGACAAGCTGACGGCCATGCTGGACGGCATCAAGGAAAATGAACTGCTGATCCGGGGCATTGCCCAGGCCAGCCAGGAACAGTCCAGCGCCATCGAGCAGGTCACCACAGCGATCCGCCAGATGGACGAGATGACCCAGCACAATGCGGCGCTGGTCGAAGAAACCAATGCGGCGGTTGAACAAACCCAGGCACAAGCCGGTGAACTCGACAGAATTGTCGAAGTCTTCATCACCGGCGCGCCGCAGGTGGCGCGTCAGGCCGCGCCCAAAAAGCGCGCATCGGCGCCGGCAGCACGCGTCTATCTGACTGAAGGTTCGGCCGCGCTCAAGGCCGACTGGAACGAGTTTTAGCCAGTCGCCTAGCCGATCCCGGGCCGCTGGCGGGTTGATCCTGCCGGTGGCCTCGTCTACATGCACCATCGAACAATGATGGGTAGCAATATGCGTATGGAAATCGAAAGAGCCATCGCCGAAATCGAGCAGGTTCTGACCCTGCTGAGGAGGCATCTTTGACTGGGATACTGCAGAGCTGCGCCGCGACGCGCTGACCGCCGAGACTGAATCTCCCGATTTCTGGAACGACTCCGAGAAGGCCCGCGCCAAGATGCGCGAGCGCGACGAACTCGACGTGGCCGTCAAGGCGGTGCGCGAGCTTGAAGCGGGCATCCGCGACAATTCCGAACTGATCGAGATGGGCGAAGCCGAAGGCGACGCCGATATTATCAAGGATGCCGAAGCGGCCCTGCTCGAACTCAAGCAGATGGCCAAGCGCCGGCAGATCGAGACTTTGCTGTCGGGCGAGGTCGACGCCAATGACGCCTATGTGGAAATCCATTCGGGCGCCGGCGGCACCGAGAGCCAGGACTGGGCCAACATGCTGCTGCGCATGTATACCCGCTGGGCCGAACGCCGGAAGATGAAGGTGGAAGTGCTGGAAATGCATGACGGCGAAGAAGCCGGCATCAAATCCGCCACGATCAAGGTTTCCGGCCACAATGCCTATGGTTGGCTGAAGACCGAGAGCGGCGTGCATCGTTTGGTGCGCATCAGCCCCTATGACTCCGCAGCGCGCCGCCACACCAGCTTTTCGAGCTGCTGGGTCTATCCGGTGGTGGACGATTCCATCGATATCGAAATCCGCGAAGCCGACCTTAAGGTCGATACCTATCGCGCCTCGGGCGCTGGCGGCCAGCACGTCAACACCACCGACTCGGCCATCCGCATCACCCACGTGCCCTCGGGCATTATCGTGGCCTGCCAGCAGGAGCGCAGCCAGCACAAGAACCGTGCGACGGCGATGGCCATGCTGAAATCGCGTCTCTATGAGGCCGAATTGCAGAAGCGCGAAGAGGCGGCCAATGCCCAGGCCGCCAGCAAGACCGATATCGGCTGGGGTCACCAGATCCGCAGCTACGTGCTGCAGCCCTACCAGATGGTCAAAGACCTGCGCACCGGCGTCGAAAGCGGCCAGCCTTCGGTAGTGCTGGATGGCGATGTGGATGACTTCATGGAAGCGGCGCTGGCGCAACGCGTCGGAGTGGCGACGGATGTTACTGCTGACTAGCTATCGTCGAGACTGAGATCGAAGAGAAATCCCCGCGACAGCGGGGATTTTTGTTTGTGGACTTAGCCCAACAAAGCCAGGAGCCGCTTGCCGGCGTCGATGAAGGCTTTGGGATTGATCGCCATATCGGACTTGCGCACTTCGAAATGCAGGTGCGGCCCGGTGGAGCGGCCGGTGGAGCCGACCTTGGCGATCGGCGTGCCGGTGTTGACGGTCTGACCTTCTTCGCTGAGATAGCCGGAGAGATGGCCATAGCGAGTCACGAGGCCATTGGCATGGGTGACTTCCACGGTTTTGCCATAGCCCGATCGCACGCCGACGAAACTCACCGTGCCGGCGCCTGCCGCCAAAACCGTCGTGCCGGTGGGGGCGGCAAAGTCTAGTCCGGCGTGAAAGGCACGGCCGCCAGTGAAGGGGTCGGTACGATTGCCGAAGCCGGAGCTCTGGCGGAAATTGCCACTGATCGGCATGTGGATCGGCGCAGAATCGATGCTGGCACGCGCGGCCTTGTAGCGAACCAGCGCGGCCATGACCGCATTGGCGTCATCGACCATGTTGACGCTTTCGGCGTCCGGCTGGGCGGCCAACAGCGGGCCGCCGACGCCGTCGAGTGCATCGGGCAGGGCGACACGAATGCCAAGGCCATCCAGTTCGGAGACGATGTCGCGGGTGCGCTGGGTAGCGGTTTCGGCGATGGAAGTCATGGCAAACTGGGTTTCGCCCATCATTTGCGCCACGGCTGCAGCGGTCGCGTCGACATCGGGATTGCCCGAGGCCGTGACGGGCGCCATGTCGCGCAGGTCGAGCGCGGCAGTTGGGCCCGGCGCTGCTGGCTCGATGCCAAGCTCGCCGGCCTTGTCGACCAGCACGCGCACCAGCTGGTGCTGTTCGAGCAGCACTTCCTGCTGCTGCGCCAGTTCCTGCAATTGCAGGTTCATGTCGCCGGCCTGGGCATAGCTGCGCGAATGCAGGCGATCGACCTCGACGCGCAACTGCGCGATGCGATCCTCATAGGCGGCGATGACCTGTTCGTTCTGGCCATTGAGCAGCTTGCTGATATCGGGCGCGAGCAGCACTGCCGTGCCCATCAGCGCATTGCCGACCAGCAGCACGGCAAACATGCCGTAGAACAGGGCGGGATGAATGCCCGAGCGGGGTGGCTGTGCGGCGTCGCGATCGGTACGCCCGAAACTGGCCTGGTGACGCACGCTACGAAACTCCGCGACGGCAGGAATATACTGACCGAACTATGACGGAGCGTGGTTAACAAAGCCTATTTTGCTGAGCGCTCAGTCACATGCGCCTCAAGCGCCTCCAGCATCTTCTGTGCATGGCCAAGGATGCGCGTTGCCTTGATCACCCGCGCCACGCGGCCTTCGGCGTCGATGATGAAGGATGTGCGGATCAGGCCCATGAACTCGCGGCCATAAAGCTTTTTGAGCTTCCACAGGCCGAAGGCCTCGATGGCGGCGCGCTCGGGATCGGCAGCCAGCGGCAGCTGCAGGCCATATTTGGCGCGGAATTTGATGTGGCTTTCGAGAGTGTCCGGCGAAATGCCGACCACTCTGGCACCCAACGCCGCGAAAGCGCCGGCGCGCTCGGAGAATTCCTTGTTCTCGTCGGTACAGCCACCCGAATCATCCTGCGGGTAGAAATAGAGCACCACGGGGTGGCCGCGTTCGCTGGAGAGCTGGAACGTGCTGCCGTTGTCGAGCGGCAGGGTGAAGTCGGGAGCGACGGCGCCTTTGGTCAGGTCCGGCATGAGGATGTTTACTCCTTGCCTGTAATCTCAGGCAATCTCGTGGATGCCGGTGCCATATTGCAGCCGGTATCATTGGGCAAGTGACCGCCTTCTGCGGTTGATTCTTGAGGGGCCAGCAGAGCACGGCCAAGCCTCGTTCTGGAAGCAATTGAGCGCGACAATCACTCCCGCAGACAGCGAAGCCGTCCCGTCTGCCCCGCGCAGTCGGCATCCGATGCGCCACGCTGCCAAGCTGGCGGTGTGGGTTTTCGGCATTCCCTGCGTGCTGTTGCTGGTGCTCTATCTCATTCTGCTGGTCACCCCGTTGCGCCTGCCGTTTGGCGGCGAGGCAGTGCGCTCGCTGATCCAGGCGGCCCTGCCACCCAGCAGCCAGCTGTCGCTCGGCCAGATGAACCTGGCGCTGGAAAACCGGGTCTGGCCAGTGATCCAGTTTGCGCCGGTGACCCTGACCGACAGCAAGGCCGGCTCGACCATCAAGATAGATGCGCTGGAGGTGGGTTTCTCGCCGGCCAGGGCGCTGTTTGGCCAACCGGGCGCCACCATCACGGTGGTGGGGCCGCAGGTGCAGATGGTGCAGGACCTGCTGGGGCCGCGGCCCGTTGATTTCACGCTGGAGGACGGGACGATTCCGACTGTCACGGTGTTCGAGGGTGAGGAGGCGTTTCCGACCGTCGCCATTTCCGACAAGGGCATTGATGTCAGCGGCAGCGACCAGCCCATCGCTTTGCGCTCGGACAATGACTGGCTGATCCATAATCTTGAAGCCAGCGAACAGGGCATTGCCGATATCGTCGAGCAGGCGGCGCAGGGGCGGTTTTCCAAGCTGGTGGTGCGCGACGGTACGGTGGACATGATCGACGCCGTCTATGGCCTGTTCCGGCGCTTCGAGGCGATCAATCTCGAAATCGGCCCGACGCCGGATCGCCGCAATACCCATGGCACGTTCTCGGCCAGCCTTGGTGGCCGCACCATGAGCGGCAGCCTGTCGCGCACAGTGGATGACACCGGCAATTCCCGGCTCGAAGCGGATGTGTCCAACCTCGATTTTGCGGCGCTGCTGCCCTTCATCGACAATAGCAGCAGCATGGCGGCAATGCGCGGGGCGGGGGCGCTGTCGATCGATGTCAACTTCAAGCCGGCCGGCGGCAAGCTCGTAGACGGGCGGTTCAAGATCGATCTGACCGGCACCGACCTGCGCATCGGCACCGACTATTTCGCGGTTGCCAGCACGATCATGGACGTCAACTGGCAGCCGGAACTCGGCCAGTTCATCCTGGAAGAATCGGCGCTGCAGATCGGCCAGAGCACCGCCTACCTGTCCGGCGTCTTTGCCATGGGGCTCGACCCGATTTATGGGCCGACCATTGGGCTTTCGATCAAGGCGCGCGATGTCGTCCTACATCCCGGCGACATGGACGCGCCGGCCGAGCCATTCGACAGCGTGGATTTTTCCGGCTGGTCGGCGCCGCTCTATGGAGCGCTGGGCGTGGATCTGGTGATCGCCCGCAAGGGTGACGGGACCATCGAAGGTACGGGGCGCGTGGATATGCTGCAGGCCGGCCTGGGTGTCGATATGACCATGGTCGGGCAGGGTGTCAGCGCCGACGATCTCAAGCGGCTGTGGCCCTATGTGATGAGTCGCGACAGCCGCGACTGGTTCGTCGCCAATGTCACCGAGGGCACGGTGTCCAATGCGCGCCTCAAGTTCCATTTTCCGGTCGGCTCGATTGGTGAGCCCGGAGAAAACAAGCCGATTCCCGATGGCAGCATGCAGGTGGAGATGACCGGGACCGGTGTAGCCGTACGGCCCCTGCCCACCATGACGGCCGTGGCGCTGGATGGCGAAACAAAGCTTCGACTGGACGACACCGATCTCACGGTTTCCGCCGATGGCGGCGTGTTGTCGACAACGGCTGGCGACATCCGGGTCACCAATCCAGCCGTCGTGATGGACAATTCCGATCCCGCCGGCAGCATTGTCGAACTGTCCGGCGATGTGGTCGCCACCATTCCTGCCTTGCTGGACCTGGCGAAGGAGCAGCAGCCGGACCTCCTAGCCAATGCGACGCTTCCGGTCGATCTCGAGAGCCTGAACGGCGCCGTCGATCTGGGCCTGGTTGCAACCTTTGCCCTGCCGGACGAGGGCACTGGACGCGTTCTGGACGTAGATTATGTGGTCAATGGCACGGTGGCCGGGTTTGCCAGTTCCAAGCCGATCGAGAAGCGCCGGATCGGCAATGGTCAGCTGTCGTTCAGCGCCAACCAGGACGGCTATCAGCTCGGCGGCAGCGCCGAGATCGACGGCATGCCGGCCGAGATCGAAATCGCCGGAACGCCGACCAGTGATCCAAGCTTCCGGCTGTCCTCGACTATCGATGTCGTCGACCTTGCCAAGATGGGCTTCGATGCCTCGGAATTCCTGTCGGGACGCGTGCGCTTCGTGGCGCAGCCGCTGGCCGATGGCGCCATCCAGATGGCGGTCGACCTGACCGAGGCGGCGCTGACCCTCAAGGATATCGGCATCAGCAAGGCGGTCGGGACAGCAGGCACGCTGACGGCGACGGTTACGCCGGATGGCGAGGTGACCCAGCTTAAGGATATCGACCTGTCGTTCGGTAGCGTCCGTGCCAAGGGTGATCTAAGCTATCACGCGAGCAGGGGACTGCAGGCCGCCAAGTTTAGCCAGTTCGGCGTCAGCGCCGACGATAGCGCGCAACTGGATCTGGCGCCGATCGACGGCGGCTATGCGGTATCGATCCGCGGGAGCCAGCTCGATCTCAAGCCGATGCTGCGCCAGTTCTTCGGGCTCGGCGAGGGCGCTGGTGGCGTGCAATCGACGCAGTTTGACCAGACCATCTTGCTGAAAGTGCAGCTTGACCGGGCGCTGGGGTATTATGCCACCACGGCCTTCAACGTCGATCTCGACCTGCTGCTGCGCGGCAGCGACATGCGTCGCGCCAACCTCACCGCGCAGTTCAGCGACGGCAATGGCATTTCCGTCACCACCAATCCGGCGCCGCGCGGCCGCACGCTGTCGGTGGCCTTCAACGATGCCGGAACCATCCTGCGCCTGCTCGGCGTCTATTCGCAATTGGCGGGCGGGTCGGGCAATCTGGTGCTGACCACGGACAGTGACCTCGATGCCGAGGGCGGCCAGCTGGTGATGCGCAATTTTGCCATTGTCGATGAAGCCAATGTGGTGGAAGTGCTGGGCAATCACAGCGATTCTCGCGCCGCCATCGCGCGGCAGAACCGGCTTGATTTCGATCTGGCCCAGGTGGATTTCCAGCGCAGTTCCGACCGAGTGGCGGTCAGCAATGCCATGCTGACCGGTGACACGGTCGGCGGCACGATGCGAGGCTTCATCTATACCGACCAGCGCCAATACGACCTGACCGGCACCTACGTGCCGCTGTTCGGAATCAACAATGCCTTTCAGCAAATCCCGATCCTGGGGCCACTGCTTGGTGGTCGTGAAGGCGAGGGCCTGCTCGGCGTGACCTTTGCGGTGCAGGGCCCGCTCGACAAGCCGCAGTTCCGCATCAACCCGCTGTCGGCGCTAGTTCCCGGGGCATTTCGCGAGCTGTTCGAGTTTAGGGCAAAGGCGCAGCCGGCGGCTGAATGAAGGTCGTATGACAAAGTCATACCGTCGTGCTATGGTTCGGCCAAATGAGGTGCACCATGGCGAAAGTTCAAAAACGCACATTCAGCCTGGCTGAGGATCAATCGGACTATATCGACGCCAAGGTCGCTATGGGTGGTTACGCCTCAAGCAGCGAAGTGGTGCGCGAAGGCCTTCGGGCACTTCAGCAGCGCGATGCAGCCTTAGATCGATGGCTGATCAAGCAGGTTCTACCGGTTGCCCAGGAGTTGGACGAATTTCCCGACAACGCTGTGCCCATTGAGGACGCATTTAGACGTATCGATGCCAGTATCAATGACGCTGAAGCCAAAAAGGCGTCGTAATGAAAACGCGCTCGGTCCTTCTGTCCGAGCAAGCCATCGCTGATATTCAGCAAATTAGTACCTGACTGACGAACGAGGCTTCCGCAGCAGTCGCGCGTCGCTATGTCGGGCGCATCAAAAGCCGACTTGCCAGTCTGGCTCAGGCCAGTGAACGCGGCACCGCTTGATCCGATATCAAGCATGGTCTGCGCGTGATCGGAATTCTGAACTCGACGACCGTGGCCTTCCAGGTGACGGAAACGTCGGTGCGCGTTCTCCGCGTGCTGTACGGCGGCCAGGACTGGCAATCAGCCCTGACCGCGATAGATGATACTGACTAAACCGGCTTGATGAGCGCGTGCTTCTTCTTGCCGACAGACAGCTTGATGACGCCCTCAGACAGCAGCGCATTGTCGCCAATGCTGAGCTTGTCGTCGTCGATCACCGCATCGTTAATCCGCACGGCGCCGGACTGGACGTGGCGGCGCGCTTCGCCGTTTGAAGCAGCCAAGCCAGCCGTTACCAGCGCGGCGAGAATGCCGATGCCAGAGGCCAGTTCGGCATGGGTCACCGTTGCCGTCGGCAGCGACAGGTCGATGGCGCCGGTCTCGAAGGTAGCACGTGCTGTCTCAGCCGCTTCCTCGGCCGCAGCGCGGCCGCGGATCATGGCGGTGACTTCGGTGGCGAGGCGCTTCTTGGCTTCGTTGATATCGCCTGAGGCGATGCGCGCGACTTCGTCCAGTGGCAACGTGGTGTAGAGCTTGAGGAAGCGCTCGACGTCGGCGTCCTCGGTGTTGCGCCAGTATTGCCAGAAGTCATAGGCCGATAGCAGGTCGGCGTTGAGCCAGATGGCGCCGTTCATCGACTTGCCCATCTTCTGGCCGGAGGCCGTGGTGAGCAGGGGCGTGGTCAGCGCGTAAAGCTGGGGCGTGCCAAGGCGATGGCCCAGGTCGATGCCATTGACAATATTACCCCACTGGTCCGAACCGCCCATTTGCAGTCGTACGCCGTAGCGCTTGTTCAGCTCTACGAAGTCATAGGCCTGCAGGATCATGTAGTTGAATTCGAGGAAGCTCAGCGACTGCTCGCGATCGAGCCGCTGCTTGACCGAGTCAAAACTCAGCATGCGGTTGATCGAGAAATGCTGGCCGACATCGCGCAGGAATTCGAGGTAGTTGAGCGGGGCCAGCCAATCGGCGTTGTTGACCATCAGCGACTTGGCCGGCTCACCCTCAAAGCTGAGGTAGTTGGAAAACACCTGCTTGATGCCGTCGATGTTGGACTGGATGGTGTCCAGCGTCATCAACTTGCGCGCCTCGTCCTTGAAGGACGGGTCGCCCACCATACCGGTGCCGCCGCCCATCAGGGCTACGGCGCGATGGCCGGTCTTTTCCAGCCAATGCAGCATCATGATCTGGATCAGGCTGCCGACATGCAGCGAGGATGCCGTGGGGTCAAAGCCGATATAGGCGGTGACCGTCTCGGTTGCGAAGAGATTGTCGAGGCCGGATTCGTCGGAAACCTGGTGGATGAAGCCGCGCTCATGCAGCGTCTGGAGGAAGTCGGATTTGAACTTGGTCATTGGGTGCGATCCAAAGGCCGGCCCGCGATCGGGTCATGCGGCCATCGAGAGAAGGTCGGGGCGTCCCGCGCACGGGACAACTCCGGTGATGAACTCGATCGCGTTAAATACGCTTTCTAACTAGCGCCCGCCGCCGGCAGCGATCTCTTCCCGGCGGCGGTCGAGATAGTCGGCCGAGCGTGTGGTGAGTTCGTCGATCTTGCCTTCGAAGAAATGGTTGGCGCCTTCGACGGTCTGCTGCTCGATGGTGATGCCCTTCTGGGTCTTGAGCTTGTCGACCAGCTTCTGCACTGACGATGGCGGGGCGACGCGGTCCTTGTCGCCATGAATGATCAGGCCCGAGGAGGGGCAGGGGGCGAGGAAGGAAAAGTCATAGAGGTTTTCCGGCGGCGCCACCGAGATGAAGCCTTCAACCTCTGGACGGCGCATCAGCAGCTGCATGCCGATCCAGGCGCCGAACGAGAAGCCAGCAATCCAGCAGCCGCGCGACTCGCGGTTGATGACCTGCAGCCAGTCGAGCGCCGCCGCCGCATCGGAAAGCTCGCCGATGCCATGGTCGAACATGCCCTGGCTGCGGCCGACGCCGCGCGAATTGAAGCGCAGCACGGCGAAGCCGCGTTCGGCGAACATGTAGAAGAGATTGTAGACGATCTGGTTGTTCATCGTCCCGCCGAACTGGGGGTGCGGATGAAGCACGATCGCGATCGGAGCATTGGGCTCTTTGCCGGGCTGGTAACGGCCTTCGAGGCGCCCCTCGGGGCCATTGAAGATCACTTCTGGCATGGTCTTGTTCTTCCGGCCGTTCGGCTCTGTTGGTGTGGTTTTGCGCCGGTCCATAAGGCCGCCTGACAGCTTGACTAAGCCGGTCCAGACTCCTAAAACATGGCTCGCAAAATCTAGTTTAGAATTGTTCGAAACTCGGATTTAGGCCGCACGCGGCCTGCAAGTGCGCCCCTTGTAATGAAGTTGGGCGTCAAATTTCAAGAAGTGTTTGGATTCGGCGGCGCATCGGCGCTCCGGCCCCGGCATGAAAGCTATGACCGGCGTGCATGCGCCACACGGGTAATGATGACCAGAGCGGCGATCTATCTCGATCATAACGCCGCGTCCCCGCTTCTGCCCGAAGCGCGGGCGGCGCTTGTCGCTGCCCTTGAACTCACCGGCAATCCGTCATCGGTGCACGGTCATGGCCGCGCCCTGCGCAATCTGATCGACACGGCCCGCAGCCAGGTGGCAGCCCTCGCGGGCGCCGAGCGCAAGCAGGTGGTGTTCACCGGCTCTGCGACGGAAGCCATAACCCAGGCCATCGTCGGCGGCGCGAAGGTGTTTGCCTCGACGGCTGTGGTCATCAGCGCTGGCGAGCATGCGGCGGTGTCCAAGGCGGCCGAAGCGACCGGGCTACCTGTCATCACTATCGGGCTTCTGCCCGATGGCAGCATTGATCTCGATCAACTGGCAAAAATTGTCGCCGAGGCCGAGGGTAACCTCATGGTCGCCCTGCATTGGGTGAACAATGAGACCGGCGTGGTGCAGGATATTGCCCGCATCAATGCGATCGTCGGCCCAACTCGTCACACGCTATTCATCGACGCCGTGCAGGCCTTCGGCAAACTGCCGCTGGAATTTGCCGCGTCGGCACCCGATATGATGGCGGTGAGCGGCCACAAGATCGGCGCTCCGGCCGGGATCGGCGCTTTGCTGGTCAAGGCTCATGCGGACGTGGTTCGGCTCATTCCGGGCGGCGGTCAGGAGCAGGGTCGTCGCGGCGGCACCGAAGCGGCGGCACTGATTGCGGCCTTTGGTGCAGCAGCGGCGGCGATTGCCGAACGTTATGCTGCGGCTGATGTGTCGCGTCTGACGGCGCAGCTTGAGGCTGCCTTGCCGGCCGACGCGGTGATCTTCGGCGGCAACCGGCTTGGCAATGTCACCAATTTCGCCATGCCCGGTATCAAGAATGCCACGGCGATGATGGGGCTGGACCTGATGGGCCTCTCGGTCTCGTCCGGTTCGGCCTGTTCGTCCGGCAAAGTCGGCCCCAGCCACGTGCTGGCTGCCATGGGCGTTGCGCCAGAATTGGCCGATTGCGCCCTGCGCGTCAGCCTGGGCTGGAATTCCACCGAGGCCGACGTGGATGCGTTCGTCGTCGGTTACCAATCGATCCTTGAGCGCCACAGGGCGCGGCAGGGGCAGGCGGCCTAGCCGTCACACAATTTATGCGGCTCGCGGTGACCTTGAATCGCCGAGGGGCAAATAGGAGAAGCCACAATGGCTGATGATTACGCCGATATCCCGACGCTCAAGGAAAACATCGATCGCGCTACCGTTGAGTCGGTGCGCTCGCTCGACGTGGACAAATACAAGTACGGTTTCGAGACCGATATCGAATCCGACATGGCCCCCAAGGGGTTGAGCGAGGATACCGTCCGCTTCATCTCGGCCAAGAAGAACGAGCCGCAGTGGATGCTGGACTGGCGCCTCGAAGCCTATGCGCGCTTCCTGACGCTGACCGAGCCGACCTGGGCCAAGGTGCATTATCCGGCCATCGACCTGCAGGACATGTATTACTACGCCGCGCCCAAGTCGACGCCGGCGCCGACCAGCCTCGACGAGGTCGATCCGGCTTTGCTGGCCATGTATGACAAGCTGGGCATTCCGCTGCGCGAGCGCGAAATCCTCGCCGGTGTCGAGCGCCCCAAGGTGGCCGTCGATGCGGTTATGGACTCGGTCTCCGTCGTCACCACCTTCCGCGAAGAGCTCTCCAAGGTCGGCATCATCTTTTGCTCGATCTCGGAAGCCATCCGCGAATATCCCGAGCTGGTGCAGAAGTACCTGGCCTCGGTGGTGCCGGTTTCGGACAACTACTATGCGACGCTCAATTCCGCCGTCTTCACTGACGGGTCCTTCGTCTACATTCCCAAGGGCGTGCGTTGCCCGATGGAATTGTCGACCTATTTCCGCATTAACGAAAAGAAAACCGGCCAGTTCGAGCGCACGCTGATCATTGCCGAGGCTGACAGCTATGTCAGCTATCTCGAAGGCTGCACCGCGCCGATGCGCGACGAGTCCCAGCTGCATGCTGCAGTGGTGGAACTGGTCGCCATGGACAATGCCGAGATCAAGTATTCCACCGTCCAGAACTGGTATCCGGGCGACAAGGACGGCAAGGGCGGCATCTACAATTTCGTCACCAAGCGAGGCGATTGCCGCGGCGCCAATTCCAAGATCTCCTGGACCCAGGTGGAAACCGGTTCGGCCATCACCTGGAAGTACCCAAGCTGCATCCTGCGTGGCGACGGTTCGCGTGGCGAGTTCTATTCGATCGCCATTTCGAACGGCTACCAGCAGGTCGACAGCGGCACCAAGATGATCCACCTGGGCAAGAATACGTCCAGCCGCATCATCGCCAAGGGCATTGCCGCCGGCTTTTCTGACAATACCTATCGCGGCCAGGTCTCGGCCCATGCCAAGGCCAGCAATGCCCGCAACTTCACCCAGTGCGACTCGCTGCTGATCGGCGACAAGTGCGGCGCCCATACGGTGCCCTATATCGAAAGCCGCAACGGTACGGCGGTGTTCGAGCATGAAGCCACCACGTCGAAGATCTCCGACGACCAGATGTTCTACTGCCAGCAGCGTGGCCTCAGCGAAGAAGATGCCGTGGCGCTGATCGTCAACGGCTTCGTCCGCGACGTGTTGCAGCATCTGCCGATGGAGTTCATGGTCGAGACGCAGAAGCTGATCGCCATTTCCCTGGAAGGCAGTGTGGGATGACCGACGAGACCGCCAGTCTGGTTCTAGAACACCTGCGCGCAATCCGTGCGGATATTGCGATTATCAAATCGGATGTTCGCGGTGTGCAGACCGAACAGGCGGCCATGCGTCTTGAACTCCGCGCCCTGACCCTGCGTGTTGACCACGTGGTCGAGGAAATAGCCGACACCAAGGTCCGGCTCGATCGTATCGAGCGCCGCCTTGAACTCACCGAGCCAGCTGAATGACCGAGCCGACCCGCAATCCCGTGGTTTCCCTGGCCTCCCTGGTGCTCGACGCCTGGGAGCAGGGGACGCTTTACCAGTCTGCCGATACATCCTTCGGCAAGCTGCTGGGTCTGCGCAATCTGGGCATCAGCTACAATGAAGTGCCGGCCGGCAAGTCGAGCTGCCCGTTCCACAGCCATCACGTGGAGGAAGAACTCTTCATCGTGCTGGAAGGCGAGGGCACCTATCGCTTTGGCGACGAGCGCTTTTCCTTCAAGGCCGGCGATGTGCTAGGTGCGCCCAATGGCGGCCCCGAGACGGCGCATCAAATCCTCAATACCGGCTCGGTGACGCTCAAATATCTCGGCGTCGCCAACAATGCCGAGACCGAAGTCTGCGAATATCCGGACTCCGGCAAATTCCAGGTGACGAGCCGCACCGCGGCCGACCGTCGTCTGCGCCATAGTGGCCGCGAAGGCCAGAACAATCTCGATTACTGGGATGGCGAACCAGGCGCCTGACGCCACACCGTCCCGAACCACCATTTGGCGCGCTGCGCCAGCGACTATCTGGAGACTGAAGTGACCACCCCTATCCTTGAAATCCGCAATCTGCATGCCCGTATCGAAGACCGCGAAATCCTCAAGGGCGTGAATCTCGTCATTCCCGCCGGCGAAGTGCATGCCATCATGGGCCGTAATGGCTCGGGCAAGTCGACGCTGAGCTATGTGCTGGCCGGCAAGGAAGACTATGAGATCACCGAGGGCGAAATCCTGCTCAACGGCGAGAGCATTCTCGAGATGGAGCCCAACGAGCGTGCGGCGGCCGGCATTTTCCTGGCCTTCCAGTATCCGATCGAGATTCCCGGCGTTGCCACGATGACCTTCCTCAAGGCGGCGATGAACGCCCAGCGCAAGGCGCGCGGCGAGGCCGAGATGACCACGCCCGAGTTCATGCGCCTAGTCAAGGACGCCGGCAGCCAGCTGCAGGTCGATACCGAAATGCTGAAGCGCCCGCTCAATGTCGGCTTCTCCGGCGGCGAGAAGAAGCGTGCCGAAATCATGCAGATGGCTTTGCTGAAGCCCGCGCTTTGCGTGCTCGACGAGACGGACTCGGGCCTCGACATCGATGCGCTGCAGGTCGTCTCCAAGGGCGTCAATGCGCTGCGCGCCAATGATCGCTCCATGCTGGTGATCACCCATTACCAGCGCCTGCTCAACCATATTGTGCCCGACGTGGTGCATGTGTTCAGCGATGGCCGGATCGTCGAGAGCGGCGACAAAGACCTGGCGCTGCAGCTCGAAGCCAAGGGCTATGCCGACTTCGACGGCGCGGCGGCCTGATCCATGTCCATCGCTTTTCCCGTCCGGCTGGGTGCAGCCGAAAATGCCCTTATCGACCAGCTCAAGAGCCTGGGCGCTGATGCGACCGCGGAACGGATCACCGTTGCGGGCCTGCCGACGCGCCGCGTTGAGGCCTATCACTATACCGACCTGAAACTGCTGCTGAAGGCGATCCCGCCGCTGGCGCAGGCCGCCAACGCCGCTGGCGTTTCGGCGCTGGATATTGCCGGCGCCCAGCGCCTCGCGATCGTCAATGGCGTGATCCAAGCGGCCCCGGCCGCTGTGGCTGGCGTGATCATCGGCAAGGCTGAGGGCACGGCGCTGTCGACGCGCGACGACGTCCTGGTGCATCTCAATGGTGCGCTGGTCGAGGAAAGTCTGACGCTGACGCTCGAAGGCCCAATCGATCATGTGATTCAGGTGGATCGCCGCATCGAGGGCGACGCCGCCCATGCCGCCGACTCGCTGAAAGTGTTCGTGGCCGACGGCGCTTCGGCGACCATCATCGAGACCTTCTCCGGGTCCGACGCTGCCCATGTCGGCAATCACGCGACCTATGTGACGCTCGGCAAGGATGCCCGGCTGACCCATGTCACCGTGGACCTGTCGGCCCGCGCCGTATCGCATTTTGCCACCAATGAGTATCAGGTCGGCGAGAATGCCCAGCTGCGGACGCTGGTGGTGCATGCCGGGGCCGGGCTGGCCCGTACACATCTGTTCCCGCGCTATGCGGGTGCCGGTGCGCATGGCGATATCACCGGCCTGAACCTCGTCTCTGACGGCCAGCATTCTGACATCACCATGATGGCCGAGCATGCCGTGCCGCAGACCTCGTCGCAGCCGCTGTTCAAGTCGATCGCCCGCGGACGCGGCAAGTCGATCGTGCAGGGCAAGCTGGTGGTGGCGCGCGATGCGCAGAAGACCGATGCCAAGTTCATGCATCAGGGCCTGATGCTGTCGGACGAAGCGGAAATCCTTTCCAAGCCAGAGCTGGAAATTTATGCCGACGACGTGGTCTGCGGCCACGGTTCCACTTGCGGCAAGCTCGACGAGGACAGCCTGTTCTATCTGATGAGCCGCGGCATTCCCCAGGCTGAAGCCGAGACGATGCTGGTGCGCGGTTTCCTTGAGGAACTGGTGGACCCGATCGAAGACGAGGCGCTGGCCGAGGCTCTGCATGGCGTGATCGACGGCTGGCTGCTGGGCAAGTAATCCCGGCCACGCCGCAGGAGTTGGAATGACCTTCGACCTCGAAAAAGTCCGTGCCGATTTTCCGATTCTCTCGGAAGTGATCCACGGCAATCGGCTGGTCTATCTCGATAGCGGTGCATCGGCGCAGAAGCCGGTGCAGGTGCTGGACCGGATGGATTATGCCTTCCGGCATGAGTATGCCAACGTCCATCGCGGCCTGCACACCCTGGCCAACCGGGCGACCGAGGCCTATGAGGGCGGCCGCCATGCGGTGCAGGCTTTCCTCAACGCGGCGCGGCCCGAAGAGATCATCTTCACCAAGTCGGCGACCGAAGCGATCAACCTTGTGGCGCAGAGCTTTGCCGGTCCGCGGATCGGCGAAGGCGATGAGATCGTCACCACGATCATGGAGCACCACTCCAACATCGTGCCTTGGCATTTTCATCGCGAGCGCACGGGCGCGGTGATCAAATGGATCGATGTGCGCGATGACGGCAGCCTCGACATCGATGCTTTTGAAGCAGCGTTGAGTGAGCGTACCCGTATGGTTGCGGTTACCCATATGTCCAACGTCTTGGGCACCGTGACGCCGGTCAAACAGATGATCGCCATCGCCCATGCCCGCGGCATTCCAGTGCTGGTGGATGGCTCGCAGGGTGCGGTTCACACCGTCGTGGACGTGCAGGACCTCGACGCCGATTTCTATGTGATGACCGGCCACAAGCTGTACGGCCCGACCGGCATCGGCGTGCTCTATGGCAAATATGATCTGCTGGCCGAGATGCAGCCCTATCAGGGCGGCGGCGAAATGATCGATGTGGTGACCATGGAGACGGTCACCTATAACGAGCCGCCGCATCGCTTCGAGGCGGGTACACCGCCGATCGTCCAGGCCGTGGGCCTTGGCGCGGCACTCAAATACATGACCGAGCTCGGACGCGACGCCATTGCTGCGCATGAGCATGCTGTTGCCGAATATGCACTGGAACAGCTCAGCCGGATCAACTCGCTGCGCCTGATCGGCACGGCGCCGGGCAAGGGCGGCATTTTCTCCTTCGAGATCGCTGGCGCCCATGCCCATGACGTGGCGACCATTCTCGATCGCTACGGCATTGCCGTGCGTGCCGGCACGCATTGCGCTATGCCGCTGCTCAAACGTTTCGGTGTCACCTCTACCTGCCGCGCCTCCTTCGCCCTATATAGTGGCAAGGACGACGTCGATGCGCTGGTAGACGGCATCACCCGCGCCCAGAAATTTTTCGCCTGATTGGTGACCCTATGACCGACGACATCGAAATCGACGAATCCAAGATTGCTCCGGCGCCGACCATTCCCGAGCCGCGCATTACGCCAAACGTTTCCGGCGGCCTGCCGGAAGCCGAGGTAGAGCGCATTACCACGGACCTGATCGGCGCGCTCAAGACGGTCTATGACCCGGAAATCCCGGTCGACATCTATGAGCTTGGCCTGATCTACAAGGTCGATCTGGATGATGATCGCAAGATCACCATCGACATGACCCTAACCGCGCCGGGCTGCCCGGTAGCCGGCGAAATGCCCGGCTGGGTGGAAAATGCCGCCCGCAGCGTCGAGGGCGTGCAGGACGTCACCGTCAACATGGTGTTCGATCCCCCGTGGGATGCTTCGCGCATGAGCGAGGAAGCCCAGGTCGCATTGAACTGGTGGTAATTTCGTGCGTTTCATCCTATATATCGTGAAACGCCGATAGAAAGTTTGCCGATGGCCTTCAAGCTCATGTCGCTGACAGATGCCGCTGCCGAGCGCATCACCGAGATCATCGAGGATTCCGAGACGCCGGTCATCGGCCTGCGCATCGGCATCAAGAATTCCGGCTGCGCCGGCGTGGCCTATACGATGGATTACCTGGCCGAGCCGGTGAAGGGCGACGACCACGTTGCCGACAAGGGCGTCGACGTCTGGATCGACCCCAAGGCGACCATGTATCTGCTCGGCACGGTGATGGATTTCGAAACTGCCAAGATGAGCGCCGGCTTCACTTTCAAGAACCCCAACCAGACCGGCGAATGCGGCTGCGGCGAGAGCGTCACGCTCAAGCCGGCGGATCTCAAGGCTATCGCCGAGGCTCGCGCAACGGCCTGATCACCGTTGCTTGGCACTATGCTAACCCCACCCACGATGTCACCCCGGCCTTGAGCCGGGGCCCATCCCGAGATCACGCCGCGGCCGCAAGGTCGTTCCGACGACTATCTGGCGGTAGACCAAACATCTCAGGATGGATCCCGGCTCAAGGCCGGGATGACACCGAGTTTTTGGCTGGGATATGAGCAAACGAATATTCTGCGAAGGAATATTCGTTATTATTCTTGCGAAGCGCATATCGCGCGGGCATTGATCCCGCCATCATGCTAAACCCGCCCCCGCCTGCGCTCACCATTGTCCCGCCCAACCGTCCGCTCACCGGACGCGTTTCGCCGCCGGGATCGAAATCCATCACCAATCGTGCTCTGCTGTTGGCCGCCCTGGCCAATGGCACGAGCCGATTGACCGGCGCGCTCAAGAGCAAGGACACGACCCTGATGGCCGCTGCCCTGCGGCAGATGGGTGTCACGGTGGAAGAGCCGGATGCGACGAGCTTCGTTGTCACCAGCGCCGGCCGCCTGCAAGCCCCTGCCGGCCCGCTGTTCCTCGGCAATGCCGGAACGGCCACCCGCTTCCTTACCGCCGCGGTAGCCACCGTCGAGGGCGAAGTCATTGTCGATGGCGACGACGAAATGCGCGTGCGGCCGATCGGCCCGCTGGTTACCGCCCTTCAATCGCTGGGCATCAAGGCGAGTGCGCCGACCGGTTGCCCGCCGGTGACCATTGCCGGCACTGGCAGCTTCGGTTCCGGCCGCGTCGAGATCGATGGCGGCCTGTCCAGCCAATATGTTTCGGCCCTGCTGATGGCCGCGCCCCTCGGCGATGGTCCGATTACCGTGGCGCTGACCGGCAAGGATATCGGTGCGCGTGGCTATGTCGACCTGACGCTGGCCGCCATGCGCAGCTTTGGCGCTTCGGTGGAACAGCTCGATGCCGGCAGTTGGCTGGTGCAGCCGACCGGCTATCAGGCCGCCGACCTGCTGGTCGAGCCCGATGCTTCGGCCGCGACCTATCTGTGGGGCGCAGAGGCGCTCACGGGCGGCAAGATCGATCTTGGCGTTGCTGCAGACGCCTTTACCCAGCCTGACGCCCTGGCGCAGGCCGTGATCGCGCAATTCCCCAACATGCCCGCCGTGATCGATGGCTCGCAGATGCAGGATGCCGTGCCGACGCTGGCCGTGGTTGCCGCTTTCAACAACACGCCGGTGCGCTTCGTCGGCATTGCCAACCTGCGGGTCAAGGAAACGGACCGGATTCGCGCCGTGGCCAATGAGCTCAACCGCATCCTGCCGGGTCTGGCGATGGAAGAGGGCGATGACCTGCTGGTGGCGTCGGACTCAAATCTGGCAACGAAACTGGCTGGCCGCAACGCCCGCACCAAGATCGAAACCTACCATGACCACCGCATCGCCATGAGCTTTGCCCTGGCTGGCCTCAAGCTGCCCGGCATTGTCATCCTCGACCCGGCCTGCACGAGCAAGACCTGGCCGGAATATTGGCAGATGCTCGCGGGATTGGGCGTCGAGCTGAAGCCAGAGGCTTAGGCGGCCGAGGCGCCGGTCAGGTTGGCCTGCAGCTCGCCGAGCTGGTTTTCGCTGAACACGCGATTGCGGCCGGCGCGCTTGGCAGCATACAGGCAACGGTCGGCGCGCTCGATCAGCGAGCCCGTCGTGTCATCCGAGCGGTACGAGGCAATTCCAAAGCTTGCGGTAATGCGTCCGAGCTTCTCGTTTGTGGACCGCTTGAGCAATTCCTTGGCCTGGATCGCCTTGCGGATATTTTCCGCCACGATGATCGCGCCTTCGAGATCGGTGGACGGCAGGATGGCGACGAATTCCTCGCCGCCATAGCGCGCCGCCAGGTCCTTGCCCTTGATATTGGACTTCAGCGTCATCGCCACCAGCCGCAGCACCTGATCACCGGTCTGGTGGCCATAGGTGTCGTTGAAGCTCTTGAAGTGGTCGATGTCGATGATCATCAGGCAGAGCGGCGCGCCGGTCTCGTTGGCCTCGGCAATGGCCGTTTCCATGCCCTCGTCAAAGCTCTTGCGATTGGCGATCTTGGTCAGCGGATCGAGCATGGACTCGCGCCGCACGTCATCGAGATCGCGCTGCAGCGAGGCGATGTCGTCGCGCGAAGCGGCGAGCTTTTCTTCCAGCGAGGCATTGGTGTCCTGCATATGCCGGGTTTCGGTCAGCAGGCGGTCGGCCAAGGCCTTCATGGCGTCTGGCGAGATATCCCGTGCCAGGTCGCCGCTCGCGGTCTGCAGCGAGCCGGAATAGGCATTGGCGGTGATCATGGCGCCGTCGATGGCCTCATGCACCGCCTCGATGCGGGCATGCATGCGCTCCGACACCGTCGACATGCGGTCATTGACGTCGGATTTGAGGAACTCATTGTAGAGCGTCTCGGCCAGATTGGCCGAGGGCGTGTCGCCGGCGCGGAAAATCGAATTGATGCGGTTGTTCAGGGTCGGGTTGACGCCCGTCGCATAGGTGAACAGCAATTCGTAGAATTGCGGATAGGGCGGAATCCCACTGCGCTTGAGCAGATCAAATGCCGAATTGGCATAGCCCAGCGCGCGTTTGAATTCGTGTTCAGACACAGCTGCCCTCGCGTGCCATTGCCCAATTCGGCGCCCCTTTCAGCGCGCCGCGTCCCAGTTACGAATATCGCTCAGTCACGATAAAATACAACCGTATCAATGTAATAAACGAGCCCCTACGCAAGAATAACGATGCAAATCTAGTTTGAAATGCGCGTTGGCCGCAACAAGAACGCCGGAATCGGACCGTCGTTGCCGAATGGCGACGTGCTGAACGACTCCGAATCATCTGCTTCCGCTTCGGCGCGTGTCTTGCCACGCTGCCGCTGTGGGCGCTGAGCGTTGCGTTCGGGACGGGGCGCTGCAGCAACGGGTGCCTCGGCCACGACCTCGGCTTCCATCACTTCTGACGGCTCTTCCGTGACGACAGGCGCTGCCTTGGGCGGACGCGTGCGCGAGGGACGGGCCGCCGGAGTAGCTGGAGCAGCCGCAGGTGCCTCGGCCGCTTCGCCGCGGGTGCGCGGACCACCGCGACGCGAACGGGCGGGACGGGCAGGGCGCTCGGCAGCAGCCTCTTCGCCATCGACCGCAGCGGCGGCCGAAGCTGGCCTGCCAGCGGTTTCCAGATAGTCGATCGGCTTCTGGATCAGCTTGAGGATGGCATCGAGATGCTTGCTATCGGCCGGCGCCACCAGAGTGTAGGCCACACCCGAACGACCGGCGCGGCCGGTGCGACCGATGCGGTGCACATAGTCTTCGGCATGCACGGGCACGTCGAAATTGAACACATGACTGACGGCCGGAATGTCGAGGCCGCGGGCGGCAACGTCGCTGGCGACGAGCAGGGTCAGGCGGTTGCCCTTGAAGGCATCCAGCGTTTCCATGCGGCTCTTCTGGTCCATGTCGCCATGCAGCGCGCCGGCCGAAAAGCCGTGGCGTTCCAGCGAGCGGGCGAGGGTCGCCACGTCGCGCTTGCGGTTGCAGAAGATGATGGCATTGGTCAGCCCGTCTGCGGCGCGGATCAGGTCGCGCAGCGAGGCGCGCTTGTCTTCCGGCTTGGACGAAACCTTGACCAGCTTCTGGTCGATCGTATCTGCCGTCGATGCCGCGCGGGACACCTGCACATGCACCGGATCCTTGAGGAACTTCTTGGTCAGTTTCTCGATCTGGGCATCCATGGTCGCCGAGAACAGCATGGTCTGGCGGCGCGGCGGCAGGCGATTGACGATCTTTTCGATGTCGTCGATGAAGCCCATGTCGAGCATGCGGTCGGCTTCGTCGATGACGAGGATTTCAACGCCGTTGAGCATGATCTTGCCGCGCTCGATCTGGTCGAGCAGGCGGCCGGGGGTGGCAATGAGAACGTCCACACCGCGATCGAGCTTCTTGTTCTGGTCTTCGAAGCTGACGCCGCCAATGATCAGCGCCATGGTCAGGCGATGGTTCTTGCCGTATTTCTCGAAATTCTCGGAAACCTGCGCTGCGAGTTCGCGCGTCGGTTCGAGGATCAGCGTGCGGGGCATGCGGGCGCGGGCGCGGCCGTTTTCCAGCAGATGCAGCATGGGCAGCACGAAGCTGGCCGTCTTGCCGGTGCCGGTCTGGGCAATGCCGATGACGTCCTTCTTTTCAAGAACGTGCGGAATGGCCTGGGCCTGGATCTCGGTCGGCGTCGTGTAACCGGCCGAGGTGACGGCTTCGGTTACTTTGGTGGACAGGCCAAGCGCGGAAAAATCAGTCAAGTTGGGTAATTCCACTCAGAAATGTGGCCCGGGGCCAGGTCCAGTCCGAGACATTCGAACGGTGCGCCGGGGTCTTCAGCAGTGGACCGGAAAAACGGTACGCGAACGCATCCACAACTGGGGCGGCCACCGGACGACTGCAAACCACGAAAGGCATGCAAGAAACCACGGAATGGCCCTGAGGCATATTCGGCCAGAACTGGCCGTGTTCAATAAAACAAGCCGTCAGGCAGGAAATGCTCCAGCGGCGCGGACCATATCGCAAAGGCCTTGTCTGTCAACGCTTTTGGCACGGTTAGGGTTAGCGGGAGTTCATGCGCCGTCCGATAGATCGGAGTACCCCCACCCAACCTCCCCCTGACAGGGGGAGGAGCCGATCCAGTTGGAGGCACTATTTCAGATCATCCTCGGCGGGATTCCTCCCCCTTTTCAGGGGGAGGCTAGGAGGGGGTATTCTTGCTTCTCTGATGTCGCCTAAACATCCAGATCCGTCACAAACGCCGCATTCTCCTGGATGAAGTCGAAGCGGGCCTCCGGCTTCGTCCCCATCAGGCGATCCACACTGATCCGCGTGGCTTCGATATCGTCGCGCACTTTCACCTGCAGCAGCGTGCGGCTCTTCTTGGACATGGTGGTTTCGCGCAGATGCGCGAAAGGCATTTCGCCGAGGCCTTTGAAGCGGGTCATGTCGACCTTGCCCTTGCCGGTGAATTCGGTTTCCAGCAGTTCCACCTTGTGCGGCTCATCGCGAGCGTAAAGCGTCTTCGCGCCTTGCGTGATGCGGAACAGTGGCGGCAGGGCAAGATAGAGATGCCCGGCATCGATCAGCTTGGGCATTTCCTGGAAGAAGAATGTGATGAGAAGCGTCGCGATATGGGCGCCGTCGACGTCAGCATCGGTCATGATGATGATCTTGTCGTAGCGCAGGTCGTCTTCGCTATAGCGGTCGCGGGTGCCGCAGCCGAGTGCCTGGATCAGATCCGAAATCAGCTGGCTGGCCTGCATCTTCTCGCGGCTGGCGCCGGCCACGTTGAGGATCTTGCCGCGCAGCGGCAGTACGGCCTGACTCTTACGGTCGCGCGCCTGCTTGGCCGAGCCACCAGCCGAGTCACCTTCGACGATGAACAGTTCGGCGCCTTCCTTCGCGCCTTGCGAGCAATCGGCCAGCTTGCCGGGCAGGCGCAGCTTGCGCGTGGCGCTGGCGCGGTCGATTTCCTTTTCCTTGCGGCGGCGCAGCCGTTCTTCGGCGCGCTCCACTGCCCAGTCGAGCAGCTTGCCGGCCTGGTTGGGCGAGGAGCCGAGCCAATGGTCAAACGCATCGCGTAAGGCGTTGTCGACGATGCGGGTGGCTTCGCCCGAGGCCAGCTTGTCCTTGGTCTGGCCGACAAACTCGGGCTCGCGGATAAAGACCGAGAGCATGGCGCTGCAATGGGCGAAGACGTCTTCGGCCGTCAGGATGGTGCCATTCTTGTTCTTGGTCAGCTCTGCGTAATTCTTGAGGCCGCGCAGCAGGGCCGCGCGCAGGCCGGCTTCGTGCGTGCCGCCATCGGGCGTGGGAACCGTATTGCAATAGGAAGAGACGCCGCCGTCGCCCATCGTCCAGGCGATGGCCCATTCGACGCCGCCATGCGTGCCGGGCTTGCCGTGGCTGCCGGAGAACAGCTCGTCGACGATGCGCGTTTCGCCCTCGATGCGGGCCGTCATGAAGTCCTTGAGGCCGTTGGGATAATGGAACACCGCCTTGGCCGGCGCGTCCTCGGTGACCAAGCTCTCGTCGCAGCTCCAGCGCAGTTCGACGCCGGCAAAGAGATAGGCCTTGGCGCGGGTCATGCGGTAGAGGCGCGCCGCGGAGAAATGGGCGTGTTCGCCAAAGATCTGCGGATCGGGGTGGAAGCGCGTGCTGGTGCCACGGCGATTCTGTACGCGGCCCAGCGCCTCGATCTCGCCAATCGGCTTGCCGCGCGAGAAGGCGAGGCGGTGCAATTGCTGCTCGCGCGCCACTTCGACGATCAGGCTGTCGGACAGCGCATTGACCACGGAAACGCCGACACCATGCAGGCCGCCTGAGGTTTCATAGGCCTTTGAGTCGAATTTGCCGCCGGCGTGGAGCACGGTGTGGACGATTTCGAGCGTTGAGCGGCCGGGGAATTTGGGGTGATTTTCGACCGGAATGCCGCGACCATTGTCGATGACGGTGAGGAAGCCATCGGCGCCGAGATGGACTTCGATGCGGGTGGCGTGGCCAGCGATGGCCTCGTCCATGGAATTGTCGATGACTTCGGCAAACAGGTGATGCAGTGCGTTGGAATCGGTGCCGCCGATATACATGCCGGGGCGCCGGCGGACCGGTTCAAGTCCTTCCAGCACCTCGATATCCGCGGCCGAATAGGAGCCCGGCACGCTGGCTGGCTTTGGCGCGGGCTTGACCGGCTCAGGCTGGATGCGTTCGGGTTCGGCGCCGCCGAAAAGGTCTTCTGCGTTGGACATGCACATTCCGTCTGCTGCGCCCGAATCGGGCGATTCCGCCTTCTAGCATATCCTGCCGGTTACCGGTTCCGGGCAGGGAACCTGCCCACAGATGCCGAGTTCTCCACAAAGCTGAACGGATTCTGAACGCGCAATTCCGGCGGCGTTCAGCCCGATTACGGATAATGAATGGTCGGTCCGCCCAAGGAGGCAAGAATGTCCAGATTTGCGATGATTGCCGCGACCACGCTGTTGCTCGCCACGGCTATGCCCGCATCCGCCCAGGCGCCAGGGTTCGGTGTGCTGTTCGGCGACGAGGAGAGCGACTTCTTTCCCGACTATCCCGAACGTATCACCTGCATGACCGAACGGCAGGTGCGCGACGAGGTGGCGGCCATGGGTTATTCCGATATCTCGCTCAATGTCGCGATGGAAAAGCATATCCAGGTGCGCGCCAGTCGCGAAGGCACGGTCTATCTAATCGACTTCAACTTCTGCACCGGCCGCGTGGTCAACACCATGCCGCTGCGTCGCGCCCAGTAATTCTCGCATTGGTGCAAAGTCGTCCCAAGATCGGGCGGCGGATTTACGTTCTGTTTGCCTCTTGAAAGCACTTTCTTAAACGCGTGCTGCTAGAACCGTGGACATACGGTTTTTGTCTGGAGTTTCCGTATGCGAGCCGATCGGGATCCTAGTTCTGCGTATCCGATCTCTGCCGGCTCACTCGTGTTCGGTGTTTGGCCGCATGCCGGATCAGGTATTGCGTACCGGTTGGCCAAGTTCACCGCCCCGCGTCATGGGGTTGTCGCGCTGATCGCGGCCATGTTCTATTTCCTCTGATTTTTCGGCCGATTGATTTTCGCACCTCGGGCGGCTAATGATCGCTGACGCCGTAACACCAGCAGGGAGGGCGCTGATGACTTTTCTGTTCGAGCACCGCTCTCGTGGCCCCGTTTTCGCCCTGTGGCATCAGCTGCAGGGCTGACCGCTACTGGTACGGACGCTCTTTCCTGTCTTTTCCATTCGGTTTGCCCTTCGGGCGGTCCCTGACCGCCATCCAACGGCATTTGGCGCCTCAGCGCCGCACCAGTGAGATTTAGACATGGGCTCGATCAGCCTCCGCAATGCCGGCCTTGTGGCCACAGACACACTCTTTTCCAACCTCAACTTCGTCATCGGTGATGGCGACCGCGTCGGCCTTGTCGCCGGCAATGGCCGTGGCAAGACGACCTTGCTGCGCGCCATGGCCGGGCAGGGCGAGTTGACCGCCGGCGACATCACCCGATCGCGTGGCCTGACCGTCGGCTATGTCGAGCAGGACATGCCGCCCGCCAGCATGGGGCTCACGCTCTATGACGCCGTGCTCGAAGCGCTGCCGCCTGCCGATCGCGATACCGACAGCTGGCGCGTCGATGTGGTGCTCGATGAGTTCGAAACGCCGGCCGCGATGCGTAACCGCAGGCTGACCGAACTCTCCGGTGGCTGGCAGCGCATCGCACTGATCGCCCGCTGCTGGGTGCTGCAGCCGGACGCGCTGCTGCTGGACGAGCCGACCAATCACCTTGATCTCGGCAAGCTGTTCCAGCTGGAAAACTGGATCAATCAGGCCGCTCGCAACATTCCGGTGGTGATTGCCAGCCACGACCGGCAGTTCCTCGACGCCACCACCAATCGCACGCTGTTCCTGCGGCCCGATGCCAGCCACTATTTCCCGCTGCCCTATAGCAAGGCGCGCATTGCCCTGGCGGAGCTGGACGAGGCGGCCGAGGCCAAGCGCGAGAAGGATCTTAAGGAGGTTTCGCGGCTGCGCAAGCAGGCGGCCAAGCTGACCAATATCGGCATCAACTCCGGCAGTGACCTGCTGGTGGTGAAGTCGAAATATCTGCGCGACCGCGCGGCGCGGATCGAAACGGCGGTGCTCTCGGTGCACAAGGAGCGTAGTGGCGAGATCAAGCTGGGAAATAGCGGCGCGCAGGCTCGCGTGATGCTGGCGCTGGAAAACGTCGAAGTGACCAGCCCGGTCGGCGACAAGCTGTTCCGGATTGAAAAGCTGCATGTGTTCCAGGGCGACCGGCTGGTGATTCTGGGCCGTAACGGCACCGGCAAATCGCAGTTCATCGGGCTGGTGCATCGCGCCATGCAGGGTGCCGAGACCCCCGGTATTCGCGTCAGTCCGCAGGTGGTGCCGGGTTATGTCGACCAGGCGATGAGCTTCCTGCCGGCCAAGCAATCCCCGCTCGGCTATATCACCAGCCAGTTCGACGAGGGCGACCAGCGCAGCAAGAGCTTGCTCGCTGCCGCCGGCTTTGCGCTGGAAAAGCAGGATCGGCCGATCTCGGAATTGTCCTTCGGCCAGCGGGCGCGGCTGGGGCTGCTGGCCATTCGGTTGAAACAGCCGAATTTCTACCTGCTCGACGAGCCCACCAACCATGTCGATATCCCGGGGCAGGAGGCTCTGGAGGATGAAATCCTCGCCCATGGAGCCACGGCGGTCCTCGTCAGCCACGACCGCAGTTTCGTGCGCGGGCTGGGCAGCCGGTTCTTCCTGATCGAGAAGCGGCGGCTCAGGGAAGTCGACAGTCCCGAGACCCATTTTGCCGAAATGGCCGCGGAGGGCGCATAGCCGGCCATTTCTGGGTGCAATTCGTTAGCAGTCGTTAATCTTTCCGGCGCAATATATTCTGGTCGAGAATGAAATGGGTCGGGAGCCCCATGTTTCAGCTGGGAGAGGAGAGCGTCGCGCCACCGCGCGCGCAATTCGATCGCCATGACGTCCGTTTCATCGGCGTCGTGTCGGGCCGATATGCGCTGCCGGCGCGACGCTCTGGCGTGGATGGCAAGGTCGCGATCTATGCCTGCCGGCTGTGTTCGATTTCGACGCGGCTAGCCGTGGTCGTCGGGCCGGTGGTCGGCGCTGTCGGCGAGGTGGTAACGGCGCATTTCGACGAGTTCGGCATCCTGCGTGGCAAGATCACCCGCAAGCTTCCGTCCGGCTTCGTGCTGGAGCTGATCCTGACCGAGCCGGAGCGCAACAAGCTCGGCGCCAAGGTGGTCTGGATGAAACGGCATGTGCATGGCCAGGTGCCCGACAAACGCGAGCACAAGCGCATCCTGCCGCGCGATCCCCGCACCATTCTGACGCTAGCCGACGGTACGCAGCTGCCGTGCTTTGTCATCGACATTTCCCAATCGGGCATTGCCGTCTCGGCCGAGCTCTGGCCGGGCCTCGGCACGCCGATGGCCGTAGGCAAGCTGGTCGGCCGCGTGGTGCGCCATCTCGACACGGGCTTTGCGCTGCAGTTCATCCAGGTGCATGATTTTGCCACGCTGGAAGTCCTGATGGCGCCGCCCGTGGCGCAGTGAGGCTTTCTGCCAGCTGGCTCAAGTACACGTGGGATGCTGCCCCATCCACAGTGTCACCCCGGCCTCGAGCCCGGGCCCATCTCGAGATGGGCGTTTCTTCGCAAGGTCGTCGTTCGAACCACCTTGCGGCCGTGGCATGATCTCAGGATAGGCCCCGGCTCGAGGCCGGGGTGACATCGAGTGTGTTTGGCCATGGTGCCAAAACCGCACACAAACAAAAAGGGCCCCTCGCGGAGCCCTTTTCTTATTCAAAACCACCAAGCCTTAAGCCGAGTAGTACATTTCGTATTCGACCGGATGCGGGGTCTGCTCGAACTTGACGACTTCGGTCATCTTCAGCTCGATGTAGCTGTCGATCTGGTCCTTGTCGAACACGCCACCGGCGAGCAGGAACTCGTGGTCGTTTTCGAGGGCGGTCAGGGCTTCGCGCAGCGAACCGCAGACATGCGGGATCTGCATCAGTTCCTGCTTGGGCAGCTCGTAGAGATCCTTGTCCATCGGCTCGCCGGGGTGGATCTTGTTCTTGATGCCGTCGAGGCCGGCCATCAGCATGGCCGAGAAGGCCAGGTATGGGTTGGCCAGCGGATCGGGGAAGCGGATCTCGATGCGCTTGGCCTTGGGCGACTGGCCGAAGGGGATACGGCAGGAAGCCGAACGGTTACGGGCCGAGTAGGCCAGCAGCACGGGGGCTTCGAAGCCCGGCACCAGGCGCTTGTAGCTGTTGGTGGTCGGGTTGGTGAAGGCGTTGATCGCCTTGGCATGCTTGATGATGCCGCCGATGTAATACAGCGCTTCCATCGAGAGGCCTGCATACTGGTCGCCGGCGAACAGCGGCTTGCCGTCCTTCCAGATCGACTGGTGGCAGTGCATGCCCGAGCCATTGTCGCCGAAGATCGGCTTTGGCATGAAGGTCACGGTCTTGCCATAGGCATTGGCAACCTGGTGGATGACATACTTGTAGATCTGCACGTCATCGGCAGCCTTGATCATCGGCGCGAACTTGATACCGAGTTCGTGCTGGGCCGAGGCCACTTCGTGGTGGTGCTTTTCGACAACCACGCCCATTTCGGCCATTGCCGCGAGCATTTCGCCACGGATGTCCTGCGCGCTGTCCAGCGGCGGAACCGGGAAGTAGCCCTTCTTGAGACCGATATGGTGGCCGTTATTGCCGGCTTCATAGGCGGTGTCGTTGTTGGACGGCAGCTCGGGATGGTCGACTTCGAAGCCAACCTTGAACGGGGTGTTGGAATACTTCACGTCGTCGAACATGAAGAATTCCGGCTCGGCGCCGAACACGACGGTGTCGCCGATGCCCGAGGCCTTGAGGAAGGCTTCGGCCTTCTTGGCCGTGGTGCGTGGGTCGCGCGAATAGGGCTGGTAGGTCAGGGGCTCGAGAATGTCGCAGTTCACGACCAGCGTGGACGCGCCGAAGAAGGGGTCCATGTAGTGTGAATTGGGGTCGGGCATCAGGACCATGTCGGACTCGTTGATGGCCTTCCAGCCGCCGATCGAGGAACCGTCGAACATGGTGCCTTCTTCGAACAGGTCTTCATCGACGATGGAAACGTCGAGCGTGACGTGCTGCAGCTTGCCGCGCGGGTCGGTGAAGCGCAGGTCGAGATACTTGATGTTCTCGTCCTTGATCTTCTTGAGGAGGTCAGCTCCGGTGGTCATGGTATATACCCCTGTTAGTTCGGAATGCGTGTTGTCTTAAACGGCGTGTCGTGCGCAGGCCAGCAGCCTAGAGCGCGTCGTCGCCGAATTCTCCGGTACGGATGCGGATCGCCTGCTCGATCGAGTAGACGAAAATCTTGCCGTCGCCGATGCGACCGGTCTGCGCCGCATTGCGGATCGCTTCGATCGCCTTTTCTGCCAGCTCGTCGGGGCACACGACTTCGACCTTCACCTTGGGCAGGAAGTCAACGACATATTCGGCGCCACGATAAAGCTCGGTATGACCCTTCTGGCGGCCAAAGCCCTTGGCTTCGGTCACGGTGATGCCCTGCAGGCCCACTTCCTGAAGAGCCTCTTTGACTTCGTCGAGCTTGAACGGCTTTACGATAGCCTCGATCTTTTTCATTGTGAGCCTCCAGATGTCACGTCGGCAGATATCGCACACCCGTATGCAGGGGCCGTGCCACCTCTGTACCACATGAAATATGCTTGCAAAACAAGGGGCTTAACCGGGCCTATCATGACGGTAACGTCACATTGCCAGTCGCTCGTGGTCAAAATATAGTCATTTTGCACATTTTATGTGCATAATTTGCCCGCATCAGGCAGTTGGCGCGACAGGAAATGGCGCATTTGACGGCAACGGCAGGTTGGATGGGCTTCGATCCATGCGGCATTTGGCAAACCCCCGCAAATCGCCACTCTAGGCTTTGACGGGCTTTCCATCTTCATATAGATGCAACGCCAACCCGGCCAACGGGTCCTTTTGCGGGTGTGGCGGAACTGGTAGACGCACTGGATTTAGGTTCCAGCGCCGTAAGGCGTGGAGGTTCGAGTCCTCTCACCCGCACCAATTATAGGGCCTGGCCCTGACATCAATGAATACGGGACACAACCGAATGCAGGTTACCGAAACCCTCAATGAAGGCCTGAAGCGCAAGCTGAGCGTGACCATTCCGGCCGCCGACCTCAATACGCGCCTGGACGCCAAGCTCGAAGAACTCAAGGGCCAGGCCAACATCAAGGGCTTCCGTCCCGGCAAGGTGCCGCTGTCCCACATCCGCAAGCAGTTTGGCCGTTCGGCCATGTCCGAAGTGATGACCGACGCGATCAACTCGACCGTCTCGGACACGCTGGACGAGCGCAAGGAACGCGCTGCTGCCCAGCCCAAGGTTGACCTGCCTGACGATCAGGCCGTTATCAACGACGTGCTCGACGGCAAGGCCGACCTGGCCTTTGAAGTCGAATATGAAGTGCTGCCGCCTGTTACGCTGATGAACCTCGAGGGCATCAAGCTCAACAAGCCGGTGATCGACATCACTGACGATGAAGTCACCGCCGAAGTGAACCGCGTCTTCGCCCAGAACCGTGGTTACACGGACAAGGGCGATGAGGGCGTGGTCGAGACCGGCGATCGTCTCGGTCTTTCCTTCGTCGGCAAGATCGACGGCAAGGCATTCGATGGCGGCACGTCCGACCATGCGCACCTGACCGTTGGCGCCGGTGAATTCATCCCGGGCTTCGAAGAGCAGCTCGTCGGTATGAAGAAGGGCGAGACCCGCGAAATCGACGTGACCTTCCCCGCCGATTACCAGAGCGCAGAGCTGGCCGGCAAGAAGGCCCAGTTCGAAGTCTCGATCCTCCATGTCGATGGCCCGAACACCGGTGAGCTGAACGACGAATTCGCCCAGCGCCTCGGCGTCGAGAACGTCGAAGCCATGCGCGCCGCCGTCAAGACGCAGATGGAAGCCGCTCTCGGCACGATGAGCCGCCAGCACATCAAGCGCCAGATTCTCGATGCCCTCGATGAAGGCCACAAGTTCGACGTTCCGGCCCAGCTGGTCGATGCCGAGTTTGCCACCATCTGGCAGCGCGTCGAGCATGAAGTGCAGAGCCACGGCCGGTCCTTCGAAGACGAAGGCACCACCGAGGAAGCTGCGCGCGAGCAGTATAAGAAGATCGCCGAGCGCCGCGTGCGCCTGGGTCTGGTCGTCGCCGAAATCGGCAACCAGAACGATGTAAACGTGACCGAGGAAGAGCACCAGCAGGCGTTGATCGCCGAAGTGCGTCGCTTCGCCGGCCAGGAACAGCAGGTCTACGACTATTACCGCAAGAACCCGCAGGCTCTTGCCGGCCTGCGCGCCCCCGTGTTCGAGAACAAGGTCGTCGACTTTGTGGCCGACAAGGGCGCCATCACCGAGGTCAAGATGGGCCGCGAAGAACTCGCCAAGCTGATCCAGGCCGACGAAGACGAAGTTCCGGAAGAGCACCACCACTAAGCTCTTCCAAGACTAATTGAAAAGCCGCCCAGAAATGGGCGGCTTTTTGCTGTCTGGCTGCCGTTAAGCCATTGAAGGAAATGCCATGACCCATGCTCCCGCCGATATCCTGCTGACGCCAAAGGAAATGGCGGCGGCCGACCGGCTGGCCGGGGTGAGTTCGCTGGCGCTGATGGAGGCGGCGGGCAAGGCAGTCGCCGAGGCGATTGCGGAACGCTATTACCAGCGCTCGGTGCTGGTGCTGTGCGGGCCGGGCAATAATGGCGGCGATGGTTTTGTGGTGGCGCGGCTGCTCAAGCAGAAGGGCTGGCCGGTGCAGGTGCGGTTGATCGGCGCCCGCAATGCGCTCAAGGGCGACGCGGCGGCTATGGCGGCGCAATGGACCGGGCGGGTCGAGGCACCGACGGAAAAGGATATCGAAGGCGCCGATCTCGTGGTCGATGCACTGCTCGGGGCAGGGCTCGATCGCGATGTCGAGGGCGATTTCGCTGCGATCATCGCGGCGGTCAATGCCAGCAATCGTCCGGTGGTCAGCATTGATGTGCCGAGCGGGCTGGACGGGGCCACTGGCGCCTTGCGCGGCACGGCGATGATTGCCGATATGTCGGTGACCTTCTTCCGGCTCAAGCCGGGTCACCTGCTGCAGCCCGGTCGCGACCGCTGCGGCGAGGTGGTGCTGGCCGATATCGGCATTGCCGAAAGCGTGCTGGAGGCGATCGGCGCGAAAGCCTGGCAGAATACGCCGGGCCTCTGGGACATTCCCGAAGCTGAGAATGAGGCCAACAAGTTTCATCGCGGGCATGTCGTGGTGGTTTCCGGTGGGCCGTTGCAGACCGGCGCGTCCCGGCTCGCTGCCATGGGCGCGTTCCGTGTCGGGGCCGGGCTGGTGTCGCTAACCGGCTCCGAGGCGGCCCTGATGGTCCATGCCAGCCACGTCACGGCGGTCATGCTGAAGCCGGTCGCGGACCCAGCGGCGCTGAGCGAACTGCTGTCTGACAAGCGTATCAATGCCGTGGTGATCGGGCCGGCCGCGGGGCAGGGGCAGACCACGGCGGACAATGTGCTCGCCGTGCTGAAATCCGGCACTGCAGTGGTGCTGGATGCCGATGCGCTGACCAGCTTTGCCGGAAAGTCCGAAACGCTGTTTGCAGCCATCAAGGCGGACACCCGCCCTGTGATTCTCACCCCGCATGAAGGCGAATTCCAGCGGCTGTTCGGTGACGTGCCCGGCGGCAAGCTGGACAAGGCCCGCGCTGCGGCGGCTCATTCCGGCGCCATCCTGATCCTCAAGGGCAGCGATACCGTTATCGCCAGCCCCGATGGCCGCGCCGCGATCAATGCCAATGCGCCCGCTTGGCTCGGCACGGCCGGTTCGGGCGACGTGCTGGCCGGGATGGCGGCCGGATTGATGGGGCAGGGCATGGACGGCTGGGAAGCCGCCTGCGCCGCGGTGTGGCTGCATGCCGAAGCCGCCACCCGCTTCGGCGGCCCGGGCCTGATCAGCGAAGACCTGCCGCTACTAGTCCCCGGGGTTTTGGCGAGCCTCTAGCGCCAGCTCACCATCAGCTTTTCCAGCCCGTGGAAGTGGTACACATTGTTGTACCGCGGCTGCTCGGCCAAGCGGAGTTTCGGTAGCCGCCGGAACAATTCGCCAAAGGCCACCTGCAGCTCGATACGCGCCAGAGGCGCGCCGACGCAGAAGTGGATGCCGGCGCCGAAGCTGACATTGGCGCCGTCGCTGCGGAAGGGGTCGAAGCTATTGGCATTGGCGAAGCGCTGGGGATCGCGATTGGCGGCGCCCAGCATCAGGCCAATGACGTCGCCCTTGCGCAGGTTGATGCCGTTATATTCCACGTCGCTCAGCGCATAGCGTGTGAACATATGCAACGGCGCATCGAAGCGCAGGCATTCTTCCGCCGTGGCTTCGATCTGCCCAGGCGTGGCAAAAAGCGTAACCGGATTGATACCGCTTTCGAGAATGCTCTTCACGCCATTGCCGGTGGTGTGGACGGTCGCCTCATGCCCGGCATTGAGCAGCAGGATTGCCGTCGACATCACTTCCTCGTCGCTCAGCACGTCGCCACCGCGGTCGGAGGTCAGCATGTGGCTGAGCAGGTCTTCGCCCGGCTGCTTGCGCCGTTCCTTGATCGCTTGGCCGACGAAATCCATGAAATCCTGCGATGCCTGGTTGGCATCGAGTTCGGTCTCCTTGCTGACGCCGAACATATACATGGCCACCATGCGGTTGGACCAGGCGAGCAGGTCCGGCGCGCTTTCGGCCGGCAGGCCGATCATTTCGGCGATGATGATGGCCGGGATCGGCGCGGCAAAGGCCTTGATCAGATCGACGGAATCTTCCCCCTCGAAGCGGTCGATCATCTCATTGGCGAGCCTGACGATGCGCGGCCGCAATTGCTCGACATGTCGCGAGACAAAGGCCCGGTTGACCAGCGTGCGCAGCCTGGTGTGAGCGGGCGGCTCGAGGTTGAGCAGTGAGTGCTTCTCGGTCAAATCGAAAGCGGCGGTATGGGCCTTGGGTTCGGGTAGGCCGATTTCCTCGCGCGTCGCGACATGCAGGATTTCCCGGCCAAAGCGCTTGTCGCGCAGCAGGGCGCTGACATCCTTGAAACCGGCGAAGCACCAGTGGCCATATTGATCCCAGAAAAAGGTCGGATCGCTGGCATGCAGCTGGTCGTAAAAGGCATAGGGATTCTGGAAAAACACCGGATCGCGCGGCTCGGCGCTGGCGCGGCGATGGGCTGGAACGTCGGTGACTGGCTTGATCTGGAGAATAGCGCCCATGAGGAGTCCAATTGCGGTTTGCTCCACCATAGGTGCGCCGTCGCGGGCTGCAAACGCTCTCTGGCAGGGCGCCGAGAAAATGTTGCAAAACTTAGTCGAACGCCTCGGTGCCGGCCCGTCGCTCCCATGTTCAAGCAAGGAGAATGACCATGAAATTCCTCTGTCTCGTGCATTTCGCGCCGGGCGCCTTCGATGGCTTTGCCCCCGAGGACGGGCGGCGGCTCGATGACGCCACCATAGAGCACGACCACAAGCTGCGCCAATCCGGCCACCTCCTCATTGCTTCGCCGCTGACCGATCCAGACGAAGCCGTCAGCATCGACCGACGCACCCGCCTCAGCGTCGCCGCCACCGATGGCCCCTTCGCCGAAGCCAACGAAGTGATCGGCGGCTTCATCCTCGTGGAGGCCAGGGACATGGCGGAGGCCAGGTCGCTGTTTGATGACGACCCCATCGCCGCCTATGGCAGGCTGGAAATCCGTCCGCTGATGCAGGCGCATCGCCACAGCGAGACGGGCGAAGCGCGGCCGGATTTTGAGGCGCTGTGAGGACTTGCAGCACGGAGCGGTCAAAGGGCCGCTCCGTTGAAGCCAGACCAGGAACTCTTTATATACCCGGCATGCAGGAGGTTCTGATGACTAAGTACCGTTCAGCTACCAGAGGGCCTATACGAGCATCGGAGGACGGTCGCCAACGAAGCTGGCCGCACAGTCGATGAAGTTATCCTTGCAGCCATCGCGGCCCATATCGAGGATATGGAGGATATTCGTCGCGCCGAGGAGGTGCTGCAGAAGCGTGCTGATGGAGACGACAAGACCTACTCGATGGACGAAGTGAGCCGGCAGCTTGGCCTCGACGGTTAAGTTCGACAGGCACGCGATAAAGGATTTTGAACCGGCTCCCTAACACGGAGCAGCTACGCATTCGCTCATATTTCAACGAAGTTGTCGCCACTTCCGCCGATGCACGGTCGATTGGCGCAGCGCTCAAGCGCTCCCGTTTCGGTGAATTGTGGCGTTACCGCGTTGGCGATTATCCCATAATTTGCCAGATCATCGATGCACGGCTGGTCGTTCTGGTGCTCGAGACGGGGCATCGCAGCGCAATCTATCGTGCCCGATAGGCTTGCCTCAGGCGAAAAATACGCTAGTGCATCGGGCAAACGTATTCGGAGCCAAACATGAGCGACCTGAGCCTCTCCCAGGCCATCGACAATATCTATACGTCCATCAAGGCCAATAACGAGGACCTTGATCTGCATATCGCGGCGCTGAAGGCCGCGATGGCCAAGGAAGGCGTCAAGGAGGCCGTGTTCGAGCCGGCCAAGCTGGCGCAGTCGAACCGGCAGGGCCGCAAGATCATGCAGGCCTATTTCAAGAAGAAGGGCGTCGCCGTCGCCTTCTCGGCCTAATCGAGACGGCGGCCGACGGAGCGGGCGTAGATGACGGTGCCGATCAGCGTCGCGACGCCGATGGCAAGTCCCTGGATCAGGTTGTCATTGGCGCCGTGGATCATGACGAGGACGGCGCAGGCAACGAGGCCGGCATAGATGGCTGGTTTGGTTTTCATGGTGACTACCCCTGTTTACCGGCACCATAGCGGCCAAGCGTGGACGGAGGCTGAGGCAGATCGATAAAATGCCATCTATCTGGCACGGCATCGGAACCCGATCGACAAGCGCGATCAATCACCCTTCGCTCACATCATGCGATGCGCCTATTGAAGCCTGCCGCAATGCCGCCTATCTGTGGCTTTACCCGCTCTTAAGGCGGCATGGGCTGGTATCGGCACCGGTCGATTCTATTCTTTCGGCATGATCCCCGGACCCCCGGCAGCCACGATCGGGCAGGGATCATGTTTCATCAAGCAAGGCTGGCCAGGTCCGCGATTGGGCACAGCTAAGGGGCATCACATGCGGGATCCGCACGACATCTACATGAACACGCTCGTTCCCATGGTTGTGGAACAGTCCAACCGCGGCGAGCGCGCCTTCGACATCTACTCGCGCCTCTTGCGCGAGCGCATCATTTTCGTGACCGGCGTGGTCGAGGACAACATGGCCTCGCTGATCGTCGCGCAGCTGCTTTTCCTCGAATCGGAAAACCCGAAAAAGGAAATCGCGCTCTATATCAATTCGCCCGGCGGCGTCGTGACGGCTGGTCTGTCGATCTACGACACCATGCAGTTCATCCGTCCGGCCGTCGCAACCATGGTGATGGGTCAGGCCGCGTCGATGGGTTCGCTGCTGCTGGCAGCCGGCGAAAAGGGCATGCGCACCTCGCTGCCAAACTCGCGCATCATGGTTCACCAGCCTTCCGGCGGCTATCAGGGTCAGGTCACAGACATCCTGATTCATGCCAAGGAAGTCGAGGGCTTGAAGCGTCGTCTTAATCAGATTTATGAGAAGCACACCGGCCGCACCTATGAGGAAATCGAGCGGGCTCTCGAGCGCGACAATTTCCTCTCGCCGGAAGAGGCCAAGACCTTTGGTCTGATCGACAGCATCCACGAAAAGCGCGCTGCACCCGAAGGCGCTGCATAATCGGCCCTGTGTTAATCACAATGCCGATGCGCCGTGGACTGTGATCCAAGCGCAATTGCTTCAAGCCGGATCGGTCTTTAGGATCGGTTCGGCTTAGACTTTCTTTAGGCTCGAGCGTTACGGTTTCCGATAACGCTTGGTTTGGGGGGCGCTCGGCCCCCGGGAGTGACTGGATGTCCAAAGAGACAACGAACGGCGAAACCTCCAAGAACACGCTTTATTGCTCGTTCTGCGGGAAATCCCAGCATGAGGTTCGCAAGCTGATCGCCGGTCCGACCGTGTTCATCTGCGATGAATGCGTCGAGCTGTGCATGGACATCATCCGCGAAGAGAACAAGACCTCGATGGTCAAGTCCTCCGATGGCGTGCCGACACCTGCCGATATCTGCAAGGTGCTCGACGACTATGTCATCGGCCAGTATCGCGCCAAGCGCGTGCTCTCCGTGGCTGTCCACAACCACTACAAGCGCCTGCACCATTCGACCAAGAACCAGGATATCGAACTCTCCAAGTCGAACATCCTGCTTATTGGACCAACCGGTTCGGGCAAGACGCTGCTGGCCCAGACGCTGGCCCGCATTCTCGACGTGCCCTTCACCATGGCCGATGCCACCACCCTCACAGAAGCCGGCTATGTCGGCGAGGACGTGGAAAACATCATTCTGAAGCTGCTCCAGGCTGCAGACTACAATGTCGAAAAGGCTCAGCGCGGCATCGTCTATATCGACGAAGTCGACAAGATCTCCCGCAAGTCCGACAATCCGTCGATCACCCGCGACGTGTCGGGCGAAGGCGTGCAGCAGGCCCTGCTCAAGATCATGGAAGGCACCGTGGCTTCCGTGCCGCCGCAGGGCGGCCGCAAGCATCCGCAGCAGGAATTCCTGCAGGTGGACACAACGAACATTCTGTTCATCTGCGGCGGCGCCTTTGCCGGTCTCGAAAAGATCATCTCGGCGCGCGGCGAAGGCTCGGGCATCGGCTTTGCGGCTACCGTTAAGGACCCCAACGACCGTCGCGTCGGCCAGGTGCTGGCTGACGTTGCGCCGGAAGATCTGGTGCGTTTCGGCCTGATTCCGGAATTCATCGGCCGTCTGCCGGTTCTGGCGACCCTTGAAGACCTCGACATCCCGGCGCTGATCGAAATCCTCTCTGCCCCCAAGAACGCCCTGGTGCGCCAGTACCAGCGCCTGTTCCAGATGGAAGAAGTCGAGCTGACGTTCCACGAGGACGCCCTCAAGGCGATCGCCGAAAAGGCAATCGAGCGCAAGACTGGCGCCCGCGGGTTGCGCTCGATCATGGAAGCCATTCTGCTCGACACCATGTACGACCTGCCATCGCTCGAAGGCGTGGAAGAAGTGGTGATCTCGGAAGAAGTGGTGAAGGGCAAGGACGTCCGTCCGCTCTACATCTACTCCGAACGCAAGAAGGACGATGCGCCGGCAACGGCGTAACTTCGAGCCGTCCCGAAGGGGAAATCGCTCCGGCGGAGCGATTTTAGGCGAGAAGGCCATGAGGGCTATGCCCGAATGGCGAGAAGATATGAATTGAAGACGCCGGGCCTTTGGGTCCGGCGTTTTTGTTTCCGAACCCTGTCGATTCCAGCAATGATGCTTCGTCGTGTCACTAGCAAATAAGGACGAAGAGCATGGCGACGCAGGGCAACACCGACAAGCCGGTCACCGTGGACGATTACAATGCCATCCAGTCATCCGGCGACCGGGCTCTCTGTGACCTGCTCCGGAAGGTGATCGATGAAGCCTTGCCAGACGCTGAGAACAAGATCTGGCATGCCCATCCGGTATGGTTCCTCGCTGGCAATCCCATCGTGGGCTACAGCAAGCTCAAGGGCGGCGTCCGCCTGCTGTTCTGGAGCGGACAGTCCTTCGAGGTGCAAGGCCTCGAACCCGAGGGCAGCTTCAAGGCGGCTGAGAAGCGCTACACCGCCTCGGATCAGATTGACGTGGAGCAACTCAACACCTGGCTCGGACAAGCCAGGTCGATCCAGTGGGACTATAAGAACCTAGTCAAGAAGCGGCGTCTTGACCGCCTCACGTGACGTTTAGGCGGCCACTTTTGGCACCGGCCCGACATAGACCGATTTCGGCCGGATCAGCCTTCCACCCAGCGCCTGCTCCCGCGCATGGGCGATCCAACCGCTCACCCGGCCCATGGCAAAGACGCAGGTGAAGGCGTCACGGGGAAAGCCGAGGGCTTCGAGCAGCAGGGCGGTGTAGAATTCAACATTGGTTTCCAGCGGCCGGTCGGGCTTCTTGCGCTTGAGCAGGTCGAGCGCGGCCTGTTCGACCGCCTCGGCCAGGGCCAGCCGACCCGGTTCGATGGCGCCCGAGGCCGACAGCATCCGCACGGCACCCTTGAGCGCATCGGCGCGCGGGTCGCGCACGCGATAGACCCGGTGGCCAAAGCCCATCAGGCGCTCACCACGCGCCAGCGCATCATCAAGCCAGGCCGGGGCGTCCTGCAGCGTGCCGACGCCGTCCAGCATGTCGAGCACCGGGCCGGGAGCGCCGCCATGCAGCGGCCCCTTGAGGGCGCTGAGGCCGGCCAGCACCGAAGAGGTCAGCCCGGCCTGGGTGGAGGCCACGACGCGGGCGGCAAAGGTCGACGCGTTGAGGCCGTGGTCGACGACGGTGACGAGGTAGCGGTTGAGGGCGGACGCCTGCTCCTTGGTGGGGATCGTGCCGGTGAGCATGCGCAGTGTGTCCTGGGCATGACCGAGGCTAAAGTCCGGGGCAATGGGCTCCAGACCTAGCCGCAGGCGCAGCAGGGCGGGCGTGAACACCGCGGGAGCAGCGACAAGGCGCAGGGCGGTGCCGATATCTTCGCCGTCGCCCAGCCGCGCCATCAGGGCGCGCAGGCCATCCACGGGTGACAGGGCGACAAGCTCAGCGTCCGCAGTCGCGGCATGGCCGAACACCTCCACCCGCGCGTCGCCGAGGGCGCGGGGAAGATCGTGAGAGACGGTTAGAAAGCCGTCGAACAGCAGGCCAACCATCTCCTCGTAGCTGCTGGTTGTGACCAGTTCGTCCAGCGATATGCCGCGGATCACCAGCCGACCGTTGGCTCCGTCCACGTCGGACAACACGGTTTCGGCGGCGATGACGTCTTCGAGACCTGAATTCATCTGGTTCTCCTCTGCTTGTTGCCGCCCAAGGTAGGCGTGCTAACATTGACGTCAATCTTGACTCATTGGATCAATGTCATGGACTGGATGACGGCATCGGAGGCATTGGCGCTCCTCGGCACCCAGCCGCAGACGCTCTACGCCAATGTCAGCCGCGGCCGCATCAAGGCGCGACCCGATCCGGCCGACAGCCGGCGCAGCCTCTATCGCGGAGAAGATGTCCGCAGGCTGGCACAGCGGGGGTCGGGGCGACGCAAGCAGGAGACGGTGGCCAGCGAGGCCATGCGCTGGGGCGAACCGGTGCTGCCGACGGCGATATCGACGGTGCGCGATGGACGCCTGCTGTATCGCGGCCAAGATGCCGGCGCGCTGGCCGAGACGGCGACGCTGGAGCAGGTGGCCGCACTGCTGTGGCAGGCGCCAGTCAACCTGCCGGCGGTCGAGACGGTCGGGCAGGGCCTTACTGCAGCCTTTGCGGCGTTGGCGCGCCACGCCGCCGTTGCGCCCGCCGCACCGCGCTCCCCCATCGCATTGGCGCAGGATGCCAATGCGATTTTAGCCGAACTGGCACAGGCGCTTGCGGGGGCAAGCGTCAGTGATTGGTTACATGTCCGGCTGGTGAAACGCTGGAACCGGCCGGGTGCCGCCGACGCTATTCGTCGCGCGCTAGCGCTGCTGGCTGACCATGAGCTCAACACCTCCACCTTCGCCGCCCGCGTCACGGTGTCGACCGGCGCCTCGCTGTGGTCGGGCACGCTGGCGGGTCTAGCGACTTTGCGCGGGCCGCGACATGGCCTGGCCTCGCCGGAGGTTGCGGCGCTGGCCGAGGATATCGGGCACCAGGATTTTCCCGAGGAAGCCCTGCGCGACTGGCTCGGGGAAGGGCGCTATCTGCCCGGCATGGGGCATCAGCTCTATCCTGATGGCGATATCCGCTGCCGCGCTTTGCTGGAAAGCTTCGAACTGCCGTCGGAGTTTGCCGCCTATCTCGCCGCTGCGCGATCGCTGTCCGGCGAAGAGCCCAATGTGGACTTCGCCCTGGCCGCCATGGGCGCGCGCTTCGACCTGCCGAGTGACGCCGGTATCACGCTCTTCGCCTTGGGCCGTGCCGTGGGCTGGCTGGCGCATATGATGGAACAGGTCACCTCGGGCGAACAGATACGGCCGCGGGCCCGGTATGTCGGGCTCTAGTCTTCGTCGGTGACGAATTCCATCGGCCCGGCCGCTTCGCCCATGACCGAGCGGCCGAAAAGGCTGGCCACGAGGTCCACCAGCAGCGTCGCGCTGGCGCCGCCGTGGTCGAGGAAGGGGTTGAGTTCCACCACGTCGAGCGAACCGACGAGCCCGCTGTCATGCAACATTTCCATGATCAGATGCGCCTCGCGATAACTGAGCCCACCCGGCACGAGCGTGCCGCCACCGGGCGCAATGGCCGGGTCCATGGCGTCGACATCCAGGCTGACATGCAGATGCCCGCCGGCGGCCTTGACCCGGGCCAAGAGCGTGCGCATCAGCGCGACCACGCCCAGCTCGTCGATCTTGCGCATGTCGAGCACTTCGACGCCCCGCGCATTGAGCAGCTTGCGCTCGTCGCGATCGACCGACCGCGCGCCGATGATCGAGACATGGCGCGGATCGACTTGGCCCAGCCAAGACCCCTTGTAGCTGTCATCGAACCCCGGCTCACCGCAGAGCAGCGCCAGTGGCATGCCATGCAGGTTGCCGCTCGGCGATGTCTCCGGTGTGTTGAAATCGGCATGGGCGTCGATCCACAGCACAAAGACCGGCTTGCCGCTGCCCGCACAATGCCGCGCCACGGCCGAAACCGTGCCCATGGCGATGGAATGATCGCCGCCGAGAAACACCGGGAAATGCCCCTCGCTCAGAATCGCCAGCCCCTGGTCGCTGATCCGCGCCGCCAGGTCGAGCACGTCGTTGCGCCGCTCCTCCGGCAGGCGCTGGCTGGCCGGGCTGGCGCCGAGCGGCGGATGCGGGCGGCGCAGGTCGCCGTGATCGACCACGTCATGCTCGAGCTCGATCAGCGCCTCGGCGAGGCCAGCCACCCGCAGTGCTTCCGGCCCCATGCCGCAGCCGCGCACCGAGGCGCCGGCGGCCGTGGCGATGCCGATGAGGTCGATGCGGCGTGGTTTGATCATGCTGGGTCCCTTGCTGTTGGGGACCATGATGACGATATGCGTGGCGAGGGCAAGGCGCGATCCCAGCGATTGTGATCAGCCTGCAAATTCGCCTGCAACATCCACTCTGCAGCCAAGGCACACAGGTGTTTCCGGGCGTTTCGCATATCTCCTGTGCGTTTGTCAGTTAACCTTCACAATTGTGCAAAGGTTGACTTGTGAACCCCATAGGCGGACCTATTTATTAACCGGAATCAGCGCAGCCTTTACGACTGTAGCTGTCTATACGGGCGCGCTACCCGATCCTTCCCCCCGCGCGCCCCGGAAAGGATACGAGATGACGGACGTCACCCCCGCCACTGGCGATGCAAGCCGGGACCGGGTTTACCCAGTTCTTCCCCTGCGTGATATCGTCGTTTTCCCCGGCATGATCGTGCCGCTGTTCGTCGGTCGCGAGAAGTCGGTCAAGGCGCTTGAAGAAGTCATGCGCGACGACAAGCATATTCTCGTGGTGACCCAGAAGAACGCGCAGGACGACGATCCGGCCCCGGACCAGATTTACGACACCGGCACCATCGCCACCGTTCTGCAGCTGCTGAAACTCCCCGACGGCACCGTCAAGGTGCTCGTGGAAGGGCTGAGCCGCGCCACGATCGATCGCTACCTGCAGACCGTCGATTACTTCGAAGCCGAAGCCTCGGTCCTGCCTGAGCCTGTGGAAGATGCCACCGAGCTTGAGGCGCTGTCGCGTTCAGCCACCACCGAGTTCGAGAGCTATGTGAAGCTCAACAAGAAGATCTCGGCCGAGGTCGTCGCTGCCGTCGGGCAGATCGAGAACCATTCGAAGCTCGCCGATACCATCGCCAGCCACCTCGTCATCAAGATCAACGAGAAGGAAGAGCTGCTGTCGACTCTGTCGGTCGCCGAGCGCTTCCAGAAGATTCTCGGCCTGATGGAAGGCGAGATCGGCGTCCTGCAGGTGGAAAAGCGCATCCGCAGCCGCGTCAAGCGGCAGATGGAAAAGACCCAGCGCGAATACTATCTCAACGAGCAGATGAAGGCGATCCAGAAGGAGCTGGGCGATGGCGAAGAGGGCTCCAACGAGATCGCCGAGATCGAGGAGCGCATCGCCAAAACCAAGCTGAGCAAGGAAGCCAAGCTCAAGGCCGAAGGCGAGCTCAAGAAGCTCAAGTCGATGAGCCCGATGTCGGCCGAAGCCACCGTGGTGCGCAATTATCTCGACACGCTGCTCGGCCTGCCCTGGGGCAAGAAGAGCAAGGTCAAGCGCGACCTGGTCCTGGCCGAAAAGGTGCTGGACGAGGACCACTATGGCCTCGAGAAGGTCAAGGAACGCATCCTCGAGTATCTGGCTGTGCAGGGCCGTACCGGCACGTTGCGTGGTCCGATCCTCTGCCTCGTTGGCCCTCCGGGCGTCGGCAAGACCTCGCTGGGCAAGTCGATCGCCAAGGCGACCGGCCGCGAATTCGTGCGCATGGCGCTCGGTGGCGTGCGTGACGAAGCCGAAATCCGCGGCCACCGCCGCACCTATATCGGCTCCATGCCCGGCAAGGTGATCCAGTCGCTCAAGAAGGTGGGTAAATCCAACCCGCTGTTCCTGCTCGACGAGATCGACAAGATGGGCCAGGACTTCCGCGGCGATCCGTCGTCGGCCCTGCTCGAAGTGCTCGACCCGGAACAGAACAACACCTTTGCCGATCACTATCTCGAAGTGGATTATGATCTCAGCGACGTGATGTTCGTGACGACCTCGAACACGCTCAACATCCCCGGCCCGCTGATGGACCGCATGGAGATCATTCGCCTCTCGGGTTACACCGAGCAGGAGAAGCATGCGATCGCCAAGCAGCACCTGATCCCGGAAACGCTGAAGGAAAACGGCCTTGCCCATGGCGAGTTCGAGCTTTCCGACGCGATGCTGACCGCCCTGATCCAGCGCTACACCCGTGAAGCGGGCGTGCGTAACCTCAAGCGCGAACTCAGCAAGCTGATGCGCAAGGCCGTGACCGAGATCGTCAAGACCAAGGTCAAGACCGTGGTGATCGACGAAGAGAAGCTCACCAGCTTCCTCGGCGCCGATATCTACAAGCATGGCGAGATCGAAGCCGAGAGCCAGGTTGGCCTGGTGACCGGCCTCGCCTGGACCTCGGTTGGCGGCGAGCTGCTGACCATCGAAGGCGTGATGACGCCGGGCAAGGGTCGGATGACCGTGACCGGCAACATCAAGGAAGTGATGAAGGAATCGCTGACCGCGGCAACGGCCTATGTCCGTTCCCGTTCGATCGATTTCGGCATCAAGCCGCCGATGTTCGACACGCGTGACATCCACGTCCACCTGCCCGAAGGCGCCACCCCCAAGGATGGCCCGTCGGCTGGTATCGGCCTCGCCACGGCCATCGTTTCGGTGATGACCGGCATTGCCGTGCGCAACGATGTCGCCATGACCGGCGAGATCACGCTGCGGGGCAGGGTGCTGCCGATCGGTGGCCTCAAGGAGAAGCTGCTTGCAGCCCTCCGCGGCGGCATCAAGACCGTGCTGATCCCCGAGGAAAATGTGCGCGATCTCGCCGAGATCCCGGACATCGTCAAGGAAGGCATGACCATCATTCCTGTCAGCCGCATGGACCAGGTCATCGAGCATGCGCTGGTGCGCAAGCCCGAAGCCATCGAGTGGAACTTTGAGGAAGCCGCTGCTGCGGCTGCCGTCTCCACCACGGTGGAAACGCCCGAAGACAACACCACGGGCCTGCCGCACTAAGCGGGTTGGATTGAATGCGAAAAGCCCGGCAGCAATGCCGGGCTTTTTGTTTTTGTGCCTCTCTCACCACCCACGATGTCATCCCGGCCTTGAGCCGGGATCCATCCCGAGATTGCGGGACTGCCGCAAGCTGGTTCGTTCGATCGACCTTGCGGCAGTGGAATGATCTCGAGATGGGCCCCGGCTCAAACACCGGCCAGATTCCTCCCCTATCAGGGGGAGGCTAGGTGGGGGTATCCAAGGAAGACTCGGACGAGGTCTGTCCTCACCCCTTCGCCCGCAAACTCGCCTGCATGCCGTCGACCATGTAGCGCAGCCCGCGTTCGAACACCGCTTCGGTATTGATCGTTCCGACCTGCACCAGCGACTTCAGCGCCTCGGCCAGCACCGGAAACGGCGCCACTTCGGCCGTCAGGTCGGTCAGCACATTGGCCTGATCTTCCAACAGGTCGCGTTCGCGCTCGCCCTGTTCCTCCAGCACATAGCCGACCACATAGCGCGTCACCGCAATGGCGACGCCAAAGGCCTCCGACGGGCTGAACCCCGCATCGACATAGAGCTTCAGCACGCGCTCGGTATCGGCAAATTCCGCCACCGACGGCCGGGTGCCGGCGGTGAGGCGGGCGCCGTCGCGCACCGCAAGCAGCGTCGCCCGCATGCTGCGGGCATTGGCGAAGGTGAAATTGACCCAGTCCTCGCCGGCCACCGGCAGGCGGCGGGTGTGGTAGCGCGTCAGCATGGCGCTGTTGACCGCATCGAGCAGCGCCGACTTGTTGGCGAAGTGCCAATAGAGCGCCGGCTGCTGCACACCCAGCCGCTCGGCCAGCTTTCGCGTCGATAGCTTGTCGATGCCCACCTCGTTGAGCAGCGCCAGCGCCTCGTCGACGATCCGGTCACGATCCATTGCCATCAAACAGTCCTCTTGACTTATCACCGATAAGGGTCTTATCGCCGATAAGTAATTTATCACCGATAAAATTCTATCCGGACACGCCATCATGAACAAGGCCCTCTTCGTCATTCTCGCCACCGTCGCGCTGGACGCCATCGGCGCCGGGCTGATCTTTCCTATCCTGCCGGACCTTTTGGCCGAGGTGACCTCGGGGGGCGATTTCGGCCTGCTCTATGGCACCATGCTCGCCGTCTATGCGGTCATGCAATTCGTCTTCTCGCCGGTGCTCGGCGCGCTCAGCGACCGTTTCGGCCGCCGCCCGGTGCTGCTGCTGTCGCTGGCGGGTACGCTGCTCGACTATCTGGTGATGGCGCTGTCGCCGCTCGGCTGGGTACTGGTGGTGGGCCGCGCCATGGCCGGCATTACCAGCGCCAATATGGCCGTGGCATCAGCCTATATCACCGACATCACTCCGGCCGAGCAGCGGGCGCAGCGCTTTGGCCTCGTCGGCGCGGTGATGAGCATGGGCTTTATCGTCGGGCCGGTGATCGGCGGCGTGATGGGCGCCTGGTGGCTGCGCTCGCCCTTTCTCGTGGCGGCGATGTTCAATGGCCTGAACCTGCTCGTCGCGCTCTTCGTGCTGCCGGAAAGCCACGCCGGTAAAGCCGGAAAATTCGATCTCAAGGAGCTCAATCCGCTGCGGCCGCTACTCTGGCTTTGGGATTTCAAGCCGCTGCTCCCGCTGGTCACCGTTGCCGTGGTGTTTGGCCTCGTCGCTGCCGTGCCCGGCACCATCTGGGTGCTGTATGGCGCCGAGCGCTTTGGCTGGGATTCGGTGCATTTGGGCCTGTCGCTCTCGGTCTTCGGCGTCAGCGGCGCCCTGGCGCAGGCTTTTCTGGTCGGGCCGCTGTCGCGGCGCTTCGGCGATCTGGGCATGCTGATGATCGGCCTCGCCTTCGACGAGCTGGCCTATATATTAATGGCCTTCGCCGACCAGAGCTGGATGGGCTATGCCGTGGCGCCGCTGTTTGCTCTCGGTGGCGTCGCCATGCCGGCGCTGCAGTCGCTGCTGACCAGCCGGGTCAGCGACGAACACCAGGGCCAGCTGCAGGGCGTGCTGGCCAGCTTGATGAGTCTCGCTGGCATTGTCGGGCCGGTGCTGACCACCATGGTGTTCTTTGCCACGCGGGATATCTGGATTGGCACCATCTGGATCGTCGGGGCAGGGCTGTATCTACTGGCCTCGCCGCTGTTTGCCACGGTGCGGCAGGAGAAGACGGCGTTGGTTTGATCCTCCTGCCTAAACCTGTCAGCACCTGCCGCCATAACCGGACACCGCCTGTCACGCCGCTGTGATAGGCTGTCCCTTCGGCGCCCACCTGCAGGACTTTCCCGTGAACAAGGCTCTCGTCGTCATTCTCTCGGCCGTGGTGCTCGATTCCATCGGCATCGGCCTGATCTTTCCGATCCTGCCCTCCCTGCTGCGCGATGTCGGGCACACGACCGAGGTCGCGACGCTGCTTGGGCTGATGCTGGCGCTCTATTCGGCCTGCCAGTTTCTGTTCTCGCCGATTCTGGGCGTGCTTAGCGATCGTTTCGGCCGCCGGCCGGTGCTGCTGCTCTCATTGGCCGGCGCGGCAATCGACTATCTGGTGATGGCCTTTGCGCCGGAGCTGTGGCTGCTGGTCCTCGGCCGCGCCATTGCCGGCATCACCAGCGCCAACATGGCCGTGGCCACCGCCTATATCACCGACATTTCCAGCGAAGACGAGCGGGCCCGGCGCTTTGGCTATTTCCACGCCATGTTCGGCATCGGCTTCATCATCGGCCCGGTGCTGGGCGGCATTCTGGGCGATATCTGGGTGCGGGCGCCGTTCCTGCTGGCGGCGCTGCTCAATGGCGTCAATTTCGCCCTGGCGCTCTTCGTGCTGCCCGAATCGCGCAAGGGCCAGCGCGGCGCGGGCTTTACGCTGGATACGCTCAACCCCTTCAAGCCGCTGCGCTGGGCGCTGACCTTCAAGGCGTTGATTCCGCTGATGGCGATCTTTGTCATCCTCAACTTCGTCGGCACCGTCTATGGCACAGCCTGGGCGGTGTTCAGCGAGGACAGCTTTCAGTGGAGCGGGCTGATGATCGGCCTGTCGCTGGGCGCTTTCGGCATCTGCCACGCCCTGGCCCAGGCTTTCCTCACCGGCCCGGCCGTTGCCCGGCTCGGCGAGCGCTGGGCACTTGTCGTCGGCATGGCGTTCGAGACCGGCGCCATGCTGTCGCTGGCCTTTGTTGCCCATGGCTGGGTGCTGTTCGCCATGGCGCCGATCTTTGCCCTGGGTGGCATCGGCATGCCGGCGCTGCAGTCGCTGGCGACGCGGCAGGTCGATGCCGACCGGCAGGGGCAATTGCAGGGCGTGCTGGCCAGTCTCGTCAGCCTTGCGGCGGTGTTCGGACCGCTGTTTTTCAGCTTCATCTACTATAGCCTGCGCAGCAGCTGGCCGGGCGCGATCTGGCTGGTTGCCGCGGGTGTTTACCTGCTTGCGCTGCCGCTAATGCTGGGAATCAGGCGGCTGCCAAAACCCTTGCCGGAGGGCGCCAAATAGCCGCGGCAGCATGTGCAAAGCCCGGAAAACCGGCGAAAAACTCCAATCCGGTCTTGCCGAGCCTTTTTTTCCGGTCCATTAACGTTGCTGCACCGTCCGGCCTCGTGAAAAGCCCGGAAATCCTTGCCTTTCGTTCAGAATCGACCAAGGGTTGCCGCGTTTTAAGGATTCGCCAGCGAGGGCGGACAAATCCACTGTGAGGAAACGCTATGAACAAGAACGATCTGGTTGGCGTCGTTGCCGACAAGGCTACGATCACCAAGGCACAGGCCGCTGAAGCGGTTGACGCAGTGTTCGAGGCAATCACCGGTTCCCTGAAGGCTGGCGAAGAAGTTCGCCTCGTCGGTTTCGGCACGTTCGCCGTGTCCGCACGCAAGGCATCGACCGGTCGCAACCCGGCCACGGGCGCTGAGATCCAGATCCCGGCCTCCAACCAGGCCAAGTTCAAGCCCGGCAAGGGCCTGAAGGACGCGATCAACTAAGATCGCCTCTATTACGCTTCAGATGGGCCCCGTGCGCTTGCGCCGGGGCCTTTCGTTTGCCGGTTAGGCGCTGCCGGGAATTTGCCGGTTGACGACAGCCGGCCATGGCCCTAATCAGGGCCACCTTGCCAAGGCCCATCGGGTCCGGCGGGCGATTAGCTCAGTTGGTAGAGCGCCTCGTTTACACCGAGGATGTCGGCGGTTCGAGTCCGTCATCGCCCACCATTCACCATTCCATGCCGTCGATGCTAACAGTGTGTTAGCCAAGTGTGAAACCGCGCTGGCTTTCGGGCAGGGCGCGCTATCTTCATGCACCGCATCAGCAAACGCTGGCTAATGGCTGGCATGAAACGACTTTTCCACAGGCTGAAGCGACATTCTTGAAAATGTCACGTGGAACGTCTTTTGGTCGCTTGACTTGCCGATAGGGGCTGGGTAAACGACACCCACGTTGCGCGGATGACTTGTTCGCAAGCGCTGCGGGAGTAGCTCAGTTGGTTAGAGCGCCGGCCTGTCACGCCGGAGGTCGCGGGTTCGAGCCCCGTCTCTCGCGCCATTCCTTTCAATGACTTAGAAGGAATGGCGGGATCGAGTTTCAACTCTCCCCGTTGGTCAGTTTCAACTTTTTGAACTCGTTTCGTTCCTCCCCTAGCTTTTTACGTCCTATTCTCCTAGCGTCATCCGCAGCGCGGACGGCCGCGATATTGACTGGCATGTAGGTCGCCTGGAGCTTTTTGTTCTCGTCGATGCTGTTGCCCATTTTGGCCGACAGCGACTCGACAGATGCACCACCCGCGTTGGCCTCGACCGCGCCAGAGCGACGTGCATCCATCAGCCGCCTCTTGTCGTCCGGGCCGAAAACCCGTAGACGGACATCGCCAAAATCCGAAACCAACGAGTCCTTTGTGTAAGGAACGCTGTTGCGGGGACGGCCACCCTTCGACGTCGGTGCGTATCCCTTGGTGCGGAATATCGGCGCCTCCTCATGCAGGTCATAGGGCAGGGAGCGGATGTAAGCCTCAACCAGACGCTGCGTGCGCCTGGACAGAGTGCCTATGGCGTTCTCGCTGGTTTTGGCACGCTCTATCAAGAACACCAAGTCGCTGCCGCTGGTGGCCGCCTGCGAGGGCGTGAGGGTGCGAACATCGACTGGTGAGAAGCCGGTGTCCCACGCAACCGCTATTATGCATGCAAGTCCACCATAGCCATTGCGCCAGGCATCCTTCACCAGCCGCACCACTTCGAACTGGCGCCACGTCTGTGTGCGACCCGCGATCGACTTCTTGCGGATGGAGAGAGAAGGGTCTTGGCCAGCCACGCAGAATTTGAGGGCGGCCAGAACCTTATACAGTGCCCGCCATGTCTTCATGGCCCGGCCAGCCTCGCCGTCACCTTTTATGGCGCACAGGTGGGCATACCAGCGGTCCAGCAGCTCGAACGTAATCTTGCTGGGATTGTCGCGGCCGAATACCGGCTCGATAAATTTCCACCCGCGCTCCCAATCTTCTTGAGTGCGGGGCGGTTTGCGCTTCCACTCATTGCTGCGCTTAAAGCGAGCAAACCCATCACCGACACTATTGGATGGATAGAATTGTCCGGTAATCGGCTCGTTACCCTTACGTGCCTTCTGGTAGCGCGCCTCCCACTGGTAGGCCAGCGCTTTCGCCTCCGGACCATGCAGGCCCAGAGCGACAGTCTGAAAGCCCATCGCCTTCATCGAAGGCGTGGGCATCCAATACGCATACTTGCCTTTGCGCAGAACATAGTGGGGAGGTCGCTCGTCAGCCAAGGCGGGCAAGCCTCTCTTCAAACCCTTCATGTGGGTCTGACTCACTGTTGGAGGAAGGCAGCAGACCCGAAGCGCGGTCCATCCACAGGTCCATTGCCTTCAGGTCGTAGAATCCCGTAATGCGGTTCGCGCGTGGCAAGCCGGCGCCTTCCAATGCGGAAAGTTTTTCGCAAAACTCGGATGGCGTCAGACCCAAACGGCGCGCCGCCTTTGAGGCAGGCACCATCCGAGGATCCACGCGGAACCTGACAGAACTCGATTCTGGATTGTCGTTTGCTGCGTTCGTTGTTGCCATGGTCTCGGCTCCAGGAAAGGGAACAGGCGGTCGGCGGGGGAGGGATGGGGTGCACCTTGTGGGCGGCCAACCGCCTGATTACGCACGAGCTCAGCGTGGCTGTTTGCTCGGGAAGGGTTCGGAAAAGGCCTTCTGAAATTCGCGCTCGAGCGTGCCGATCTCATCCAGGGCGGCATCAGCTAGACGGAAAAGCGCTGACGCAGCGCGCTCGTCAAAAGCATTGCCAGACGAAAGCGCTCCGGTGATGGCGATCAAATAGTCCCGAACGAACGCAATACGCGGTTCGGCGTCAACGAGGAAATCCTCTGCAGTTGTCATTCGGTGGCCTCCGGTCGAGCGCCATATGCCTCGACTTCTATCGACACCATTACACTCGATTAATCAAGAGTCAAACTATCGATAGAAAAAGTGTCGATTAATCGGTAGGAGTGTCGTGCAGTTGATTGCAAGGAATAGAGAATGGCGAAACCCGGCGAATTGGCTATGTTGATCGCGGACATTTTTGGGGCTGAGGAGCCGACCGTTCGGCAACAAGCCCGCGTGCTTCGTGATGCCGGACTGATGTCGAAGGAGAAGGCTGGCCGCGGGCTGGGGTCCCTTACTTCCCGTGACGCTGCCCATCTCCTCATTGCCGCTGCGGGAACCAGATCCGTTGCGAAAAGCGTGGCGCTGCTCGATCGGCCGGGCCGCTTGGTATCTGGTGACGGGAAGTGGTCGCCCGGTTTCGTTGAAATTGCCGAACTCAAAAGGCTTGCGAGCGACCACACGTTCGCCCAGGCGCTTGAAGCGCTCATCGACTCTGCCGTTAGTGGCACGCTTCAGGCCGCGGCGCAGGCGCTAGAACAGGGCTCTGTCGATTTGATCCACGATCTCTCACCATTACTAAACATCGAGGTCACCATCTATGGCCCCACCCCACGTGGCGCTATTCTGATTGAAGAACTCGTCACAGAAACCGAAGGCGGCCGTTATCGCTACCGAGACCATTTTGAACGGCATTTCTATGGCAGCAGGCCAGTGGGTACCAAGACCGGGAACCTGGCGCGGATGGATGTTCCCCGGCCAGATGAAATGGATTCGGATTTGCGAACCGCAGCGACGTTTTCACTCAGAACAATTGCGTCGATAGGACAACTTCTATCTAGGGACCGATCGGCTCAGACCTAGCTTCGATATGCTTCAGATGACCATCGGACCATTGATCCGATGACTTCCGGATAAGTGTTGCAGAACTCCATATCTCCGGCTCAACTTGAGGAGGTAACGGGGGCGTTTGAGGGGGTACCTCCATCGGAGTGATGGGCCGATGGTAGTTCAAGCAAGCGAACACGCTTATCAAAGTGTTGTCCACAATATCGTTGAGCGTATCTGCGCTTATCGCAAAAAGTGGCTTCCCAGCGAGCGTCGGCCACGCTTCGCTATCTACTATGATCATTGCCCCCACAACACCTCTCCGCCTGTCGGTCGCACTCGAGCACGCCTACCCGTTCGGCGGAATGACGGTATCCGGCCTGCGTCTTGAGGCGTCGCGGGGGAGACTGACGATCGATGCGCGCCGGCTGTGGTCGCGAACTGCCCTAGAGAAGGCATTTGCGGCCTTGCCTGGCGATGACAGCGACCAGGATGATGAGTGGGCGGTGTCATGAACGGGCCCGACCTACGACCTGAAGTTCGAGTCGCCTACATAAACCCCGACGGCACCATCGACACCACTGGCCAGGAGGCGTTCGGGTATTACGAGTCGCTACCCTGCCCCGGTGACGTCATCGTTGAGGCGTCTCTTCTGGACGGAGCGCCAGAGGCAGTGGTCGTCGTCGGCCGGCAGCTGATCATTCCAGATCCTCAGGAGCCACGGTGGTGGATTATCGTCCGTCCGGCGTCCTCTGGCTACTGGCGTGACGTTTGGCAACTGGACGTCGAAACGAACCAAGCCTTTGCCGAGATGCGAGAAGAGCAGAGCCGAGAGTTCGAGAAGAGTCTGCGTGCCGCCAAGCGCAAAAAGCCGAAATGAACGCCCTCACACTAACCCGCCTCCAAGCCGCCGAACTCTGCGGACTGTCGCCGTCGGGCTTTGATGTCTGGGTTCGCCGCGGCATCGTCCCGCCACCTATAATGGGCACGAAACGATGGAGCCGCGTTCAACTGGAACGAGCACTAGCCGGGCTGCCGTGGGTGCCGCCTGAAGCCAACGTGAACCTGCAAGACCGCGGCCAAGCCGAATATGAGGCATGGAGTGCGGACAATGACGAGCGAGACAAGCACCGCCCGCTTCACGGTCTGAACCAGCGGGAGGAAAGAACGCTAAGGTCGCTCGTGAAACTTCAAGTTTCCAATGGCCGGGACATCGCAGGCGCTGGACTTGCAACCTTCGATGCTCTTTGCAGCAAAGGCCTTGCTCAACGGGTGACACAAGGCTGGGAGCCAACGGTGGAAGGCATCACGGAGATAGGGCGCACGGACACTTGGCTGAACTGGCATAAGCGCTGATCGCACTGAGGTCGCCACGCCGGCGAGACGCAGCGATGTGCCGTCGGTAACCAGTTCAAACCCAATTTCCTTGACACCTAGCCCGCATGTTCCTATTTTGTTCTCAACGATCTTAGCAAGCCAATGAGGAGAACGAACATGCATTTTCAGCAAATTGCCTCGAGCGGATCCACCGGCTACGGGATGACCATGGCTTGCAACGGCGTATTTCTAATGCCGGCCTATGACATTGAGAACGACTGCGCAGCAGAAGACCTCTGGTATATGGTCCACCACAGCAGCATGGAAACGTTGGCAACGCTGACTACATCACCTGACCGTGCGCTCAAGATAGCGATCGAGATTGCAAACTTGCGGGAATGGACAGAAGTCGAGGCGCCAGAGTTGTCCGGAAAAGATTTTACTGAATTGCTTCAGAAGTTTGCTGGCGAAATTGAGCCACCAGAACGAAGCTCCCATGACTGGGAAGAGTATGTTCCCTACGGGTCCGCCGCCTGAAGATTCTATGCTTGTCAGAAGCTGCACAAGTAGATTTTAGATAGGCTACGCTGGAATAGCCTGGTACTGGTGCGTATTATTTCGTATCTCGTACTTATTGACAACGCTCCTTAACCAATAGGTAATACCCTCGTTAGTGTTTCACTTAACTCTGGGGGAGATTGTGAACAGTGAAAGATGTATTTCTCGAGCTAACAAGCCGAGAGCGTGATGTTGCTCGTCTGTTGCTTCGAGGGTTAAGTAACAAAGAGATGGGCAGAGCTCTCAATATCTCCAGTAGGACGATAGAGGTTCATCGACAAAGGATATTCCTGAAGCTAGACGTGCGGAATGCAGTTCAATTGGCACGTATAGTTTCGGAAAACAGCGATGAGACATCGGCTATCTCGGGAGAACAAACAGAAGATCTGGTTAAAATGCTAGAGCAAGCGCCGTCAACGTCCGAGCCTAGCGTCACAGACCGCGTGCTGGGCGCCGCTCTGTTGAAAATTGAAAGAATTCAAACTCAGCTGGATGAGATCGCTGAGCGTTTCAGGCTTATGACGACAACTTCAAAAGAGTGACTTTGTTTCAGTCTTCAATAAGGCCGTGATACCGCTGACAGCGCCGCCCAATGCAGCGCGACGCTAACGGACAACCTAGGCACCAGAACAGCAATACTGCTTGCCAGCGGCCACGGCTGACGTTGCAATGCTGGCGCCAGCCACAACTGGCCCGTTGAGGTTGTTGACTCGGGTTCGAGCGCGCAAGATTACAGGGATAACCTGCAGCAAATGGACAGACCACCGACCATCGACCAACACCAGGTACGCGAACAAAAGCGCCTCGAGCAGATGCTTGCTGAGCTGGACGCAATACCGGCACAACGCAGAATAGATGAGCTGGCCGACGAGCGTACAGATACCGTTCGCGGGTTGATGCGTGACATCAGGAAAACTGGCCTAGACACCAGGCGGTAAGCATGCCGTTTGGGCTGTCCGCAACTAACAATTGGCGGCACCGTTACCGCGTCAACAACAGCAGCCCAGCTGCGCGATCTCCAAAATCCTGACCCCGGCGACGCCCCCTCGCCAGGGTCGATTTTTAGCTGACGACATTCACAACTAAGCGAGACGAAGACGAAGGCCATTGCAGCGACTTGATTGACGCCTCCTCTACCCGGCGAGGAGAATAAAAATGCAGGTCAACGTCCTAGTCCGAGATGGTGCTGACGCAGAAGCGACACCTTTACTCGTATTGCCTTTCGGTCCGAGGGGATCAATTCCGGAGCACTTGAGAGCAATGCGCTGGCGAGAACTGGCCACAGCTACCACGGACGATCGATTGCTGTGGCCCGGTCAGACGAGGATCGAAGCCGATATTGAATGCGATGGCTACTCGTTTCTTGCCATCTAAAACTGGTGCAGGGTGGAGCCCGCTCAGTGCCGCGTTTATCCGCCTTCCGATGTGCTGCTGCAGTTCTTGGCTGCTCTGTGCCGCAGGTGCAATTGGAGGCTTCATCCTGATCGGACTGGCCGCCATTTTTGCATGAGATGGGTCAGCGCTGATGCTTAACTAGGATGCATCTGGCTGGCTTGGCAGCGGATCCCAATCGTCGCCGTTCCACACCTGGCGCGCGTCTTCTGGTGGGAAGGGCACCTCGATGGATCCGGCTGGAGGCTCGGCACCGCTAAAGCCGCCCACATAGCCGCCAGCAGCGGTGCGAAAATATTTTGTCGTCACGCCCATGCTCGTGCCCCAAAGTACCAATTGGCCCCGGTTCCGATCGCAGTGGCGCCTGTGGTTTTGTGGTTGAACACAAACCCATTGCTCCCAAACCGCACGAGCAGGTTCGTTGAGCCGCTGTATTCGACGGCAAAGCCATAAACGCTGCTGGCTCCGTCCCAGTTATTATGGGGCGCCTCGATAATGTCTGCGGCAGCGTAACCGGCGGTGGCTGTGTGGCAGATCAGGTATGCCGACGTCAGTTTGGGCGCTACGCCCAGACCATGAGCCAGAGTAAGCGCGCCACCACTGACAATCACTTGAGCGCCGCTGTTGTACTCTTTCGTGAACGGAGCACTGGCCCACTCGGGCGCGGTTAGACCAGCGTTCTGGCGGAGCACTTGGCCGGCCGTCCCCTTGGGCAATCGAGTAATGATTTGGCCGGCGCTAACGTAAAGCAAATCGCCCTCAGCAAGGGCGGCAGTTCCGCCCTCTGCAAAACCGCGAACACGGTCTGCTGTTGCCTTTCGGCTGTTCAAGCCTTGGACGAGATGGAATCTCTCTGCGCCGGTAAGCGGTAGGGTTGCGGAGGCGAGATCATCAATTGTCTTATTTGCCATTATTCGTCACCTCTGCTTCATCGCCCTCGAGAACAAGCCTGTGGTCTGCTAAGTCGCCCTCGAGCAAAATTTCGCCGACCTGCTCGTAGTCCTCGTAAATAGGTAGGCCGAGCGAGCTCGGCGCCTTGGGTTTGTCAATCTCAGTCTTGGTCGTCATGGTGCCTCCATGGCAAAAAAACCCGGCGCGATGGCCGGGTTGTGGTTGATGAAAGCCCGCGCGAGACGGGCGGTGGGTGGTTGATTGAAAAAGGTCTTTGGAGTCGCCACATACGCATCAGACGGAGGGCTGTGCGATGGATTGGCTACTGGACTTGATGCGCGACTTGGATGTCTCGCCGTTCTTCGCGTTTTTCGATGCAGCATCATCGACGGTGGCAGGCCCTCTTAAGAAGGCTGTTGGTGCGAGCGCCGAAATTACCGCTAATGCCGGTTGCGGCATTGCAGAAAGCACGCAGGAATCGCTGTCGCGTGTTCAAGACTGGCCGGAGGTCGCAGAGCTGCTGCCTCCGTTCGAACCTACTCAGATCCACGCAGACATGGGCTGTGACTTAGAGACCCGTTAGACCGGCAGAGGCAGGCCGCATCCTTCTCTCAGCGTTACCAGAAATGGCTTTGGTGAGCAGGTCGCCCGACACTGCAGGGGACGACACCTGTGTCGATTTCTGTCCCGGCTAGAAATTTGGGGCCGTTTTCGTCGTCGAGAAATCCCAATGATTAATGAGGCGCAAACAATTCCGCTTGTGCGAGGTTGATTTGTCATGCTTACTCAGCCCATTACTGGGGGAATTTCATGTACTGTAAAGTTGCAATCGCGCTTGGCGCGATAACGATGCTTGTTGCCTGCGCAAAGGCTCCGGAGTCTATTGCGCCTTCCTACGTCTCCGAGATTCCCTATCAGTCTTACTCATGCGCCCAGCTCGGCCAGGAAAAGGCTCGTCTTGAGCAAGCCTATACTGTGACCGCCAAGGCACAGAACGATGCACGCACCGGTGACGCCTGGGGTGTCTTCCTCATCGGGATGCCTACCTCGAGCCTGTCTGGGGGCAACGTTGCTGCGGAGGTAGCAAGCCTCAAAGGGCAGATGGTTGCAGTCGACAAGTCGATCATTACGAAGAACTGCCGGTCGTTGCCTGGTGCTCCAGCATAGATTTTTGACGCGAGGTATCAGATGAACAGGTTACTTGCCGACACACTTGGGGTTTTGAACGGCGTTCTAGCCATCGTGATTATCTTGGGGGGCGCAGTAGTGGGGATGGGCAGCACGTTGGGAGCTGGCAACCGCATCGTTGGTCTGGCCATTGGCTCGGTGGCCGGTTTCTTCATTGCGGGCGGTCTGTGCGGTCTCATCGCATTCTTGGTGCTAATCGAGAGCCACCTCCGAGATATCGCCGACGCCACGACGCAGAGCGGTGCACGAGACTAGTGCCAGCCACTCTTTATCGTATATCGACTACTCCATATCCCGGCCCTCTTGCCATTCACCATGGCGGGGTCGGCCAATGTATCGTGACCTCAGAGCCGCACACTTGAGCTCAAGAACAGATGTGTGCTTTGGGGGGAAATGGACACATCTAGCAGGGCATGCCACTCATAATTGGTCAAGAATCAAGCGGTGGTTGAGTTGGTTGACTATGCCTCAAAGATCCACCGCATCGTGTCCGAATTATCGGATCAGTCAGACTTCGGACGCCGCCGCGCATACGAGCGTTTACGTTCAATTTTGACCGTCGAACTTTCGAAACTGCCTCATCTTTCACACAAGGAAAGAGTGAGAACGCGCTTCATGTTGGAGCAGGAGATCCGAGAGGTAGAGTATCGAATTGTGATACTCCGATCGGATGCAATGGTGGCGCCCGCATCATTTTCGACTGCTGACAAGGAGTCCGTTGCCTTAATGCGCGGCGAACTGGAATTCATTCTGCGTGGTGACACTGCCCAGATGAACGCAGGCCCTACCTACGATGTAATTGATGGCAAGCTCGCTCGGCTTCCACAAACTGCCCCCCTTGCCGAAGTTAACAAGCAGCGAATAGTTCACATGAGGCTTGCCGCAAGCTCCTCGTTGCTCGCAAATTTACTCGAAAAGTCAGCAAACCAGTATCCGGTACTCTCGAGAATCGCGGGCGAGTACAACGATCTGTTGGGAGCGGATACCTCCAAGCTGGACGTCACATCCCTTTGGTCCGTAGGTACGGCATTGGCTAACTTACATGGAGCCTACAAGAGCCAAGATGCATCCAAAACGCTCGCCACGCCTTTAGAGCCAGACTGCGCCGCAATGCTTGAGAGCGTGGTGCGTGAACACGGCGCGTTCATTATGGGTTTTGACGTGGCTCGCGACCTGATTGAGCGGGCAGACCAGTTTGCGATGAACACGGACCTGCTGAAACACTTACAGAAGACCGGTTCCGGCTTGTTGGACGAGCTGGCTGATAACAAGGAGCTCATCGCGCCAAAGACGCTCCTCGTTCACCGGTCTATCCGAGATGCAGCGAGCGAGACTGGATGGTCTTATGGCCGAAGTGGTTTCGACGCCTACATTACTGTTCGCAACGCGGTTGGGTCTATCATCCGTGCTTCCGTGGGATCCGACGTGAGCATGCTGAGCTTCTACGGCCTAGCCTCAGCCACCGCAGACATGCAAGGCTTGGCCACCAGAGAGTTTTTAGCTAATGGCGCTTCGATGCTGTTGGCACACGGGCCTGCGCTGCAGGCATTCTTTGCGCACTCGGTGGAATTCGCGTCGTATATTACCTGGGCGCTTGACCTACTTGAACGAGACCGCAGATTGAAAATAGACGTTATGCGGACCAAAGTATCAGCCCATTAGCTGAAATACTTGTCGGCTAAACTGTCTCCTTCTTCTTCAACAGACGGCATCTCCACTCGCTGAGCATCGGCTGGCGTTGCGCCAAGCTGGCCAAGGCATAACCGTAGCAGGTTCATGGCGGTGACCGAAGCCGCGCCGGATTGAAGCTGGGCCATCAAGTTAGCAGTGATGCCAACGATTCCAGAGTGAGAGCGGTTCAGCCAGGGCAGCGTGCTAGCAAGGTCATCCCAGGCGGCGCCCTGGTCGGGAGTTAACCAGTTGGGCGGTGGACCTAGTGGCTCGGCCGTGCCTGCCGTATTCGAGCCGCCTTTGTAGCGCGCTGGGTGGTTCAATATAGCGCCAGTGGCGCGCGCTTTCGCGATCGGCGTTCTTGGCCGAGGCATAGGACCTCCTGGGTCAGATTCCTGAATTGGCGGGATGTGCGCGTTGGGGGGCGAGCGGTAGCCAAAAGGCGTGGGCGCTGGAGTTTGAGACACCCACCCCTTATACGGCCCGCGCAGGTCGATTGACGGTGAATACCTAAAAGAACTTCGAAAGATTTCTGAGCGTTGCTGCTATGTATCTTTCGTAGGAGAATGTGCAGTGGCAATCGCTGAAGACTTGAAGGAACACGTCAAAAACACTTTCAGACTGCAATGGTCGACCTCAGGGGGCTCCGTAGTTCCTGACGAAACCAAGGTCACGCTGTCCAACACGGGTGTTTATATTGATGCGACAGTTCTTTACGCGGACATGGCGGATAGCACCAAGCTTGTCGACAGCGAGACAGCTGAATTCGCCGGTGAAATATACAAAACCTTCCTCAATTGCGCGGCCCGCATCATCAAGTATCGGGACGGGACTATTACGGCGTACGATGGTGATCGCGTCATGGCCGTATTTGTCGGCGGGTCCAAGAATTCGAATGCCGTCAAGGCGGCTCTGAGTATCAATTGGGCAAGGCTACAAATTATCCAACCAGCACTGGATGATCAGTACGGTGCTGGACGATACACGGTTCACCATACCGTTGGTGTTGATACTTCAAAGCTGCTAGTCGCAAAGGCGGGTGTGCGAAACTCGAATGATCTCGTTTGGATCGGGCGCGCCGCGAATTGGGCTGCGAAGCTAACCACCCTCGATCACGGTACGCCGACGCGTATTACCGGTGAGGTGTATGACCAGATGTCCGAGGAAGCGAGGACAGCCAATGGCGTCAACATGTGGGATCAGCGCAGCTGGACCGCCATGGCTAACCATCGAATCTATGGCTCCACTTGGCGTTGGTCGCTATGATTATCAAGCGTGACCTAGAAGAGTGCGAACGTCATTTGGACCGGGTGCAATCTTTCGTACCACGAGTGGACACGAGGGTCTCTGCACTCTTCGCCATTTCAAGTGCCCAGGCGGCTGTTGCCGCCCTCAATCTGCAAGTCTTTGACTTGACCATTTGGTGGATAGGATTGCCGGCTGCACTGTATTTCTTCACGTTGGCATGGACCTTGTGGCATTTGTATTGGTGCACCCATCCAACATTGAAGGGGGGCGCTGGGTCCCTAGTGTATTTTGGTGAGATCGCAAAAAGGACGGAGACCAACTTCATTGCCGATTTTGGCGGCGCGTCAGCGGAAGATATCAAAAGGGACGTTCTTGCCCAGACTTGGCGCAATGCCCAAATTGTCTCGGAAAAATATGGACACCTGAAGTTTGCCTCGGCAGGAATTGCTGCGGGGCTCTTTCCTTGGTTGGCCATTTTGCTCGCCGCAACCGCGCAACGAGGGATACTCCCAACGTTCAGCTAGAGAACGTATTAGTCACACCATCGCGACCCGCATTGAATCCGCCGCCGAACTCACCATCTAACACTCAACCAGTGCGCGATGCCCCACGCGGCACTGGAATATGAAAGGCCCTGGCGCTTAACAGCAGCCGGGGCCCTTTCTTTTGATAAACAATCAAACTGACTGAGAAAAAGTCCACGTGAGATGGCAAGCGGTGTGGGCGAAATCCTGAAGTTGCGACTTTGCCTAACACCTATGCAGCTCCTACAGCGCGTGGCATTGCTAGCGCACTGAGGGGGCAAGATGCATCGATTCACCAAACTACTGTTGTCTGTTGTTTTCATATCGGGGGCGGCAGTTTTTCCCGCCTCTGCTATATGCATTTCGCCAAGCTTCTACGAAACACCTCCAAATATTTACCTACCCTCTAAGCCGAGTGTACCGTACTGTTTAGGTGAGTATTCATACACGCAAAAGCATTCGTGTGAACCTTATGAAATTGAAGCGTACTTTGACGACGTCGAAGAATACATCGATGAGTTGAATAATCATCACGCAAGCTTAGTAGACTATGCAAACGCCACAGCGGATCACGCCAACGACTACCTAAATTTTGCTAAATGCGAGGCAGAAGAGGTTTCTACCCAACACGAATGAATGGTGTGCGTGGCTAGATTCGTCACGCGTAACGCGCGCGCCGGTGATGGCTTAAGCCATGCTGCCCACAATAAAAGAGCAGGAGTGAAGGCTTGATCAGGCGCTCGACTCGGCAGAGCGTCAAGCCGTCGGACCTGAGGAGGATTTGATGGCGAAGAACGAGAAGACTTCACCCAAGGCTGCAACTGCAGCTAGCAAGACAATGTCAGGGACAGGGTCAAAGAAGGATAGCAAAACAGCTGCCGCTTCAGCGCTATCCCAAACACCTGACAAAGGGAAAAAGAAGTAACTGTGATTGAGTATGGCCCGGCGCTGCCTAAGCAGGGGACTCGCCGGGCCAGTGCCGTGATGACGGGCGGTTGGAACCGTTGGGCCGGCGGGCCTCCCGTCATCTTCAGGACTGAGCTAGCCCCCTCAAATCCCCGCCGTGTTCCTTAGTCTGCGAAGCTGCCGTGCACGAAGCTTTCAGGGCGATAAACCGCAAGCGCTAGGCGCGATTCAATGCGGGCCGTCGCTAGATTCCTCTCGAAGTCATCGACGTTCTCGGTCGAGATTTCGAGCGTTTCTTCCTGTCGCATGAACACCTGGCCCGCAATGTTGAAAGCTCCGACGAGGAATTCGCCCGAGTTCATTACGGTGCTGTCGATGACGGGAAGTTTCCACAGACGGTTCTCCCCGCCCTCCACCACATTGACGTAAATGTACCGGCCATCGGCGTCTTTCGTGAGTTCAAGTTGCGCTAGATCATCGGGGTTGAGCACGATACCGGAGGCGCGATATTCAGCCTTGCGCACCTGAAGGATGGCCAGTCGAAGACGATCAATCCGCGTTGCATCCTGGGGGACGAAGGCCGGAGCAAACTGCGTTGCCTGAGGGATGAGGCCAAGGATATTTGCACCTGTGCCGTCACCGCGTAGTAGCTGCTGCTCCTCTTTCAACTTCAGTCCGTACTTGCCGCGGGTATCGATCATGCTGACGACGGCGGGGCCGTCATCCAACATCTGCTTGGAGATCTTGAAAAGGTGAGCGATCGTCCGAACTGGCGCGTTGGCCATATCGAAAGTTAGGTCCGAATACGGCTTCTGCGTCGTCTCGGCGACTGGCGCCGCGTTATTCGCGAAGCCGGTTTCCTTAACATATTCGATGTTGTTCGAGCTCGTGCGGCCGGGGGCGAGCAGATCCCGAATGGTCATCACGCGCTCTGGCGCCGTGATGATGCCGGCCTGGCGGTCAGCCTGAATTAACGACGTGCCAGCAGAACGACCCGCGCCCACAGTGGAGTTTGCCGTGGTGATAGCAGCGGACTCAACTGCAACCTTTGCACGTGCTCGGCCGCCGTTGAACTGCTTGAAGTCGGGGTGATCGACGAGCTTCTGTGCGATGGACTCGACGAAGGAAGATCCACCAGGGTCGCGCTCGTTGGCAGCACGCTGCTCGAGCTCTCGGACACGAGTCTTCAAATTGTCATTGTCGGCAGCATGCTGCTTACCAAGATCGGTGATAAGGGCGGCAAGATCAGTATCGTTCATCAGTAATCCTTAGGGTTCATAGCCGGCAGCGATAATCGCCCCACAAGCCGCTCGACTATCCGAGAGGGCTTTGATGCGGGCGCTTGCGAGCGCTGCTGGCGTTACGGTTTCTGGCGTAGTGGCTGGGGGAGTGCGACCAAGCGCATTGAAGAGTGCCGACCGCGCTGCGGTCATCTTTTCGCCTTGCACCATTGTGTCTTCCGCGCTGAGCTGCGCGAAGTTTTCGTTCATCGTGCGCCAAACGACTTCTCGTTCTCGCTTCGTGGCGGGCATTGAAACGTGAAGCGGATCCACGCCTCGCATGCCTGCTGAGACCTTGGCCAAGAGCGCCAGTTGCTCTGGATCTGTCGGCAAGGCGTAGAAACCAGGATGGCCTGGTACCTCGCTTAGTGGCTTGAAATTGGTCATGCTGATCCTGGACTGGAGAATGCCGCCGACAGGTCCAAAGAACGGCTTGCCGAGGCAAGCGCGACTATGGTGTTGGCGTTGTGTGGAGAATGGCCGGAAAACTCGAGACCGATCGCTGCCAATGTGCGACCGGGCACGATCACGTGCTTGCCGGCACTGTCGGTCGGTGGTTCGGGGCCATACCTCACATGCGTGCCACCAAGTGTCATCGACACAGAAGGGGGCTCAAGCCGGAGTACCAAGTTGCCGGTAACCGCACTGGCTAGCGCCGGCCCATGCGAAAACATGTCGGTGAGCGCATCGCCGAAGCGTTTGCCATGCTCGTTCTCAAGGGCAGCGAACTCGCGCACCGACTGGCTAGCATTCGCGAGCCCACGATCGGTAACCACGGCAAGGAATAGGTTTGTGAGCTCGATGGCGCCCAGGTCGGGTGGGTATCTGCGCGAACCCTCTGAGGTGGGGAGCAAGTCCGCTTCAGAGGCCCGTTGGACGAGGCTATCGGTTCGACCGCGTGCCACTGCGAGCCGGCGCGCGACGATTTCTGCCGCAGCGCTTTTACGCATGGGCTTCTCCTATTTCTTCAAATTCTGGATTGGAATGCGAAAAGAAAAGCCCGCCGAAGCGGGCCTGTAAGTTGAGGCTGAGGAACCCTCTTAATAATGTACGCTGCCAGCCACCCTTCTAGGGTACTCGGTTAGGCTGCTATTTGATCCAACGCTGCATCAATGGCTTTGACCGCCCAGCGCCTAGCGTACTGGCCGGTGTAGCCAAACTCGGTGCCGATCTGTTCAGCCGTCATTCTGGTAGTGGCAAGGTCCAGAACCACTGCCGTGTCTTCACCTAGTTTCGCCCGAACACGACGTGCCGTGCCGGTACGGGCAAGCTCCGCCTCAATGGCGGCGGCGTCCAACATGCCGCCGGATCCACCGGTGCTCGCCACAGTCCCGCCGATGAAGTAAGCGCCATGTGCCACGACAGCCTTTGCATCTCGCTTGACCGACGGCATCACCCTGGTGTTCGCGATTGCCTCATTAAGCACGCGCTCGGCCGCCAGTGCTTGATCTGTTCGGTCCCACCGGCGGCCTCCGTCAAAAGCAAGCCATTGCGAGGGGAAGGGCGATCCTGGGCGGTCTAGGTATCGCGTGATGTCCGCCGCGGACCGCACCTTTTTTGCCCCACCCTTAGGCCCGGCAAGTTTCATTTCCGCACGACGTTCTATGCCGTTTCGGTCGAACCACCCGACAATCTCATCTTTGCCGACGGGCAGTTTGCTTTTGCTGCGGTGCTTGCCAACGACCAACTGGTTTTGGTGGCGCTCCAGCTTGCTCCAAGCGCCATACGAAGATCGTTTGCATCGAACAGATACACGCCCTGAAGCAGACATGAGCTCATTGACCGTAGGGCGAATGTCCAACAGCAGGTCTACCGCTAGCTTTTCGGCTGCATCTGGCGGCTGCGCAGCATTCGCCTCGTCCTCTTTCGCCTGGTTATCGTTCGCTGCCTGTATGCTGTTCGGTATTTGCAGGGCCCGCGTTGAGTTGATCCACCACGCCATGGCTACAAGGCGACGCTGGTCGCCGGCCTTACTCAATCGAGCAAGCGTTGGGCAGCCCAACACCTGCGGGATGTCGGAATCGTTTTCTGGCATGGGAAGACTGGCCAGCCATGCGCGGCGCTCCGATAGATCAGCGAAGCTAGCTGCAGGACGTGGTTGATTGTCATTAGCCGGCACAAAGCCGTCCGGCGCGGTGAGCGCAAGTGTCATGGAATGTTCCTCGGGTTTTGGTCGGCTCTTAATGGCCGATTCAGAGCGCGAAGCGGCGCTCTGTGCGCATTGTTGGTGGAGTTCGGTTGCTTGCTAGGCAACTCTTCACGGTTGACCCTCGCGCGCCGTACGCGCGTGCGCGCGCTGCGCGAGAGCATTTCCTGTAATTGCATGTGTGCGAGGTTATGGGGCCGGTGTAGGTCACCCAGGGCAGGCGACTTTTGATGGTGTCCGGCTTGCCGCAGCTCCAGCGACAAGATTTTTTGCCCATGGACGTTCGCCGGGTGGAAGGGTCGGTCCCTTTGCAGGCGTCCCGTTATCGTTCTTGGGCAGCATCGTGAACGCCTCGAGCGCGCTGATATAGGTCATGTCATTCTCACTGCCGAAGGCCCAGACACGAACTCCAACCAGGTCTTCGGTTGCTCCAATTTCGCACAAGAGCTCGGCGTACTTGACCAATTCGACCCAACGGCTGTCCGGCTCAAAGCCAGTGAGCGGATCGAAATCGAAATAGTCCGTGACGGTGTCGCCTTCATCAGACTCCAGGTCGATCGCAACGAAGTCCGGCTCGTCGTCATCGGCGGTGATTAGATCTGCAGCAACAATCGTCCATCTCTTAGGGAGTGGGAAAGCGACCGGCGTGGCCGCAAGGCCTACGCCCGGGTCGTCTTTCTCATCTCCCTCTTTAGTAAGCCCTTTAAGCGGGCTACTTAAGAGGGATTCGTTCTGTGGCTGCTGAACGCTATCGTCCGTAGTGTTCTCTGGCCGTAGAGCACCCTCGTTCTGTGGCTGTAGAGCGCTCTGTGGTTGTAGAGCGCTCGGTGATGATAGAGCGCTCGGTGGCTGTAGAACGCCAAGTCTGCCTGAGGCATAAGCTGATGCCGCATATGCCCAGTTCGGGACATAGGTGGTGGGGGCCTTGCCAGAACCCACTTCCCGAGTGAAATAGCCCCATTCAACCAAATCGGTTGTGGCAGTCTTGATACTGCCATGAGTTAGCCGGGTGGCCGTGGCCAGATAGCGATAACTCGACTCTCCTTTCCCCCTCTTGTCGAAGTAAGCCTCTAGAATAGGCCACGCCACCTGGGAGTGGATCATCCTTGATCGGCTGTCCTGGATAATGGCGCCTAGAATGTACCAGCGCGCCACGATTCCGTCGGGTGACGACAGCTCTGGGGGCTTCCCGGATGGGGTGTTTGTTACGACCGCCTTCTTCTGCGGCCGCTTCATGCCGCCACCAGAGCGTCGACCGCCATGACCGTCAAACGCTCGGCCAGCTCTGGCGAAAATGACGCTGCAAGGTTCTTGCCAGCATAGGGGGCAGATATCCGATGGCGGCCGTCCCGCATGCGCAAGACACGCAGTTTATATAGCCTGATATCTGGCGTTACCTCGACGTCGATCAGGCCGATACAAACATGGCCGGAACGATCGCCTTCGTCGGCAAGGGGGTGCGATTGTATGAGCTTCATGAGACTCCGTTACCGCCCGTTTGGGGCGCATGGGTTGGCGACCGCGTCATGCGGTGCTGGGTATTCTGGGTAGGCAAATGAATAGAAGTCGCGGGCAAGGGGAGTTTCAACTAACGAGCCGATTGGGGCCGGTTCCTGCCTGAAAGAAGTTGAAACTGGCGTTGATCGACATAGAGAAGCGCCGGCCTGTCACGCCGGAGGTCGCGGGTTCGAGCCCCGTCTCTCGCGCCACCTTCCCCCTTCATAGCATTGAAGATTTCGGAATGGTGGCGCCGGGCGAGATGCCCTACGCTCTCCTACACTTTCCCACTCTGTCTTTGTATAATTCGTGCAGCCAACGGCCTGTTGCTGCTGGGTATTTGCCTAAGCCCGCGTGTCGTGCGGGACCACCATGGGATTGCCGGTCACTGGATCGGGTATCACCTCGGTCTCCAGCCCAAACACCGCCGAAACGGTTGCAGCCGTAATCACTTGGGCGGGCGAGCCGGCCGCGAGGACCTTGCCGGCCTTCATGGCGATGATGTGCGATGCATATCGCGCCGCGTGATTGAGGTCATGCAGGACCGCCACAATAGTGCGCCCAGCGGCGTTGAGCTCGTGCAGCAGATTGAGCACATCCATCTGATGCGCGATGTCGAGGTAAGTGGTTGGCTCGTCCAGCAAAATGAGCGGCGTCTGCTGCGCCAGCACCATGGCGATCCAGACCCGCTGCCGTTGCCCGCCGGACAGATGCTCGACGCGCCTGTCAGCAAGCTCGGTGACATTGGTGAGGCGCAGGGCGTCATCGACCGCCTGGCGGTCCTCAGCCGACCATTGCCGCAACAAGCGCTGATGCACATAGCGGCCGCGCGCTACCAGTTCCGCGACCGTGATGCCTTCCGGCGCGATGGCCGTCTGCGGCAGCAGGCCAAGCCGCTGGGCGATCTCGCGCGGGGCAAGGCTGGCGATCCCCTTGCCATCCAGAATCATTTGCCCTGCCGCCGGCGCGAGCAGCCCCGCCATGGCGCGCAGAAGCGTGGACTTGCCGCAGGCATTGGGGCCAATGATCGCGGTGAACGAGCCAGCGGGAATATCGAAGGTGAGGTCCTCGACGATGACGCGCTTGTCGTAGGAGAGGGTCGCCGCCTGGCTGCGCAGGGGTGGAGCAGTCATGTCGTTCTCCGGGCTTCTCTGACCAGCAGCCAGACGAGATAGAGGCCGCCAGACACCACCGTCACCACGCCGACCGGCAGGGTGAGCGGAATGACATGCTGTGCGACCAGGTCGGACACCAGCAACATTAATCCGCCGACGACGCCGGTGGCGCCTAGCGGGATCTCTGCGGTGCCTGCCAGTCGCCGGGTAATTTGCGGTGCCGATAGGGCGATAAAAGCAATAGGGCCGGATACCGCGGTCACGGCGCTGACCAGCCCGATGGCGATGACGATGGCCGCCAATCGCGCCGGTCCTATCGCCGCGCCCGTCGAGGCGGCGGCATCGTCGCCGAGCGAAAGCTGCCGCAAGGGTGCACTGACGGCCGGTACCAGACAGAGCAGCATCATGATGCTGAAACCGGTGGGGATGAGCGTGGCGGGCGTGATGCTGTTGAGCGTGCCGGCGCCCCAGGCGGAGGCTAAGAGGGCAACGTCGAGGTCCACCCGCAGCAGCAGCCAGGTGTTGAGCGAGGCCAGCATGGCAGAGACGCCGATACCCACCATGATGAAGCGGAAGCCCTGCAACCCATCGCGCAGGGCCAGCAGATAGATGATTGCGGCCGCGGCCAATCCACCCGCTAGCGATCCCGTCACCAACATGGGCCAGCTGCCACCCAGGAAGACGAGGGCGAGGATCATGCCGCTATAGGAGCCATTGGCGAGGCCCATGATATCCGGACTGGCCAATGGATTGCGGGTGATGGTCTGAAACAGGGCGCCAGACACCGCCAGCGCCGCGCCGAACAGCACGGCGGCCATGGCGCGGGGCAGGCGCCATTCGAGTACCACCGTCCGGACCAGGGCCTCGCCCCGCCCGAGGAAGACATCCATGACTTCCGAGATGGTCAGGGGAAAATCGCCCAGCAAAACAGCCAGGATCATCAGGATGATGACCAAGATGCCAGCGCTGGCCGCGACCACAGCAGCACGCCTGTCGAGGAGAATATTTGTCCGGTCGTGACCGATGACCAGCAGGGACGGTGTTGGGCCCGTGCGGAGCCTGTTTTCCAGTTTCATCACAGGCCGGTCGCCTTGGCGCGGCGGACGAGGCCGATGAGAAGTGGGGCGCCAACGAAGGCGGTGACGACCCCAACAGGCATTTCACTGGGCGGAACGGCGATGCGTCCGACGATGTCGGACAGCAACACCAGGCAAGGTCCAAACAGCAGTGAGCCCATGACGATCTTGCGCTGATCGACACCGACGGCCCAACGCACGATATGCGGCACGACCAGCCCGACGAAGACCAGAGGCCCCGCAATCGCCGTAGCGCCGCCCGCCAGCAGGGTGACCGCGACCAGAACGAAGGCCTGTGTCCGGCGTATATCCACGCCCTGTGAACGGGCGACATCGGAGCCAAGGCTGATGGAGTTCAGCCCCGGTGCGACCAAGGCGGCAATGACGACGCCGCAGATCAGAAATGGCAGGACCGGTAGCAGCACGCTGAAATCGCGCTCCAGCAGACTGCCAGCGCTCCAGCCGCGCATGCGCTCGAAAGCGTCGGGATTGGTCAGGGTCAGCCCGGTGGTCAGACCCGAGAGAACGGCACCCAGCGCCACGCCGGCCATGGTCAGCCTGACCGGCCCGGCGGTTTCGCCACCAGCGGAGCCAATCGTATAGACCACGGCGGTCAGCACCAACGCGCCGAGGCAGGCGAGCCAGACATAACCGGCCGGGGACGAGATTCCGAAAAAAGCGATGCCGACCGCCACGAAGAAGGCCGCGCCCGCATTGACGCCGAGCAGGCCCGTGTCGGCCAGAGGGTTGCGCGTATAGGACTGCACCAGCGCGCCGGCCACGCTGAGGGCGGCGCCGACCATCAGCCCTGCCACAGTGCGCGGCACGCGCTGCGTCCAGATGACATAATTGGCCTCATTGCTGCCATTGCCTCGCACGGCATCCAGCACGGCGTGCACCGGGACCGGATTGGCGCCGACGAGGATCGACAACACTATCACCGCGGCTAGCAGCACGATCGTAGCAAGGATGCAAAGCGGAAAGGCAAGGGTGCGCATGCGCGCATCCCTTGCCGGAAGCGTGGTCAGAGGCATGTTACTCGGCAGACAGCGCCTTCTCGATGTCGTCGAGGACGGCCATGCCGCCCACCGAGCCCACGCCGGAAATCCAATAGGCCGAGTCAGCGGCAAACAGTTTCGGGAAGGACGCTTCATTGGCGCGGATCGATGCCGGGATGGCATCGGCAGCACTTGGATCGGCGGCCGCTACGAAGACGTAATCGGCCGTGGCGTCGAGCACCAGTTCAGGCGAGATATCGGATGAAATGGCATCATCCCAATCGCGGTCGGGGATCTTGAAGCCGACGCATTCCAGCGTGCTGCCAGCGAACGAGCTTGGCGCATAAATGCTCAGCACGGTGTCACGCGGACGGATGAACTGTGCGGTCTTGCCTTCGACATTGTAGCGCTGCTTGATGTCTTCGCAACGCTGGTCGTATGCGGCCAGCAGCTGGTCAGCGCCGGCGGTCGACCCAAGGGCGTTGGCAGTGAACTGCAGGTTATCGCGCCATGGATCGGTCTGGGTCGCCATGAAAACGGTCGGCGCAATGGCGCTCAGCTGATCGTAATAGGCGGAATGACGCGTCTCGGTACCGATGATCAGGTCGGGGAGCAGGGCGGCGATGGCCTCGAGCTTGAGCTCCATGAAGGTGCCGACCACGGTAATGCCGGCGGCCTCTTCGCCGAGATATTTCGGGATGCCGGTCGACGCATTCAGCGTTGGCGAACCGACCGGAACAATGCCCAGCGCAATGGCGGTATCGAGCTGAACCGGCTCGAGCACCACGACGCGCTGCGGCTGCGACGGAACTTCAGTTGCACCGCGGGCATGCGTTACGACATGCGTTTCGCCGGCAGCCAAAGTCGCTGTGGTCACCGTGCCAAGCAGGGCGACGGCGCCTGCCAGGGCCAGAAACGTGCGAAAGCCCGACGGCAGCGACAGCGCATTCGATTGGGACATTGAGGAAACCTTCCGTGACGTGAATTCAGATCTGAGGGCAGGGCGCTGGCAGAGCCGATCGCGACGCAGATGCGTGACAGCGACCCAAGCGAAGGCTTCAGAGCATAGGGCGAATTCAAAGTCTAGTTTCCCAGTCATCTTTTTAAGCTCTGACGTCTGTCATGCGGATGTGGAAAGTCCCGAATGCAACCGCGCCGAAAGATGATTGTGCGGCTCAGGTTGACTTGCGGTCCCGTGCTGGAGCATTCATGGCGCCACGCCTTTGCTCCGACCGATTGTTTCAATGCGCCAGTTTTGCACGGATCATGCCATTGCCTGCGGCGAACCCCTTACGGGCACCGCGGCCCTTGCCGAGCGCCACCTGTTTGTGCGCTGGCCCAAGGGACAATGGCGGCGGCCGCGGTTTGAGAGCGTTGGTCTGAGCGAGGAATTGCGCAGCCAGATGAAGGCGGCCTCCGGCAATGGACGCTATGTCGGGCTGGTGGATGGTGAGCATCTCGAACTGCTGTCATTCCCAGACGCATCCAGCATTGTCCCGCGCGACCAGGAGCATGCCGCAGCGCTGATCGAGCAATGGCGCGATGGCACTGGCCTTGATGGCACGCCGCTGCGCCGGACTGTGCTCTGCTGCACCGATGCGAAGACCGATGCCTGCTGTGCGCGCTACGGCTTTCCGGTGTTCAAGGCGCTCGCTGCCGCTGCACCGGATTTTGGCATTGATGTGCTGCAGTGCACCCATATTGGCGGCTGCCATTTTGCGCCTTCCGTCATCGTCATGCCGGATCGGCAGCGCTACGGCCGCCTGACGCCGGCAAACGTGCCGGAATTCCTGGCCACGCTCGCTCGCAAAGAGCTCTATCTGCCTTCCTACAAAGGCAACCCGGCGCTGGACGAAATCGAACAATCCGCAGAGGCTGCCGTCCGACACTGGGCACAGGGCCGGGTCGATCTCGCGGAGATCAAGGTGGCGCAGGTCACGATGCATTCCGACGTCAAGGCAACGGTCGAAGTGGAACTGAACGCCGAACGGCTGATCGTCCGGGCAGATCGCCAAAGTTTTCCTGTCTACGGCAATTGCCGGGACATGGATGCCGAGCCGAAAGACAAGCTCAGGTGGGTGGCGACCATCGCTTGAGTCATGGATTTTATGAGACATTGCTGCCTCGCCGCGTTGCGTCAATGGCGAGGCAGCGTCTTAGACTAAGCCGTCATGGCGCCGTCGATGGTTAGCGCGGCCCCATTGATGAAGCCGGCATCCGGACCCGCGAGGTAGGCCACCAGCGCTGCAGGTTCCGAAGCATGCGCCATGCGACCGGCCGGCACCCGGCCGATGATGTAGTCTTCCATGCCCGCCGTCATGTCAGTGGCGGTTGGGCCCGGCTGAATGGCGTTGACGGTGATGCCCCGTGGCGCAAATTCATGGGCAAGCGACCGCGTCATCGCGGTGAGCGCCGACTTGGACAGGCCATAGACGCTGGCGCCGGGCACGGCCGCACTCACCGCGACATTGCTCGAGACATTGATGATGCGGCCACCCGATTGCATATGGCGTCCCGCCTCCTGCATGGCAAAGAAGGGTGCGCGCACATTGATTGCAATGGTTCGGTCGAAGTCGGCCTGGGTAAAATTGTCGAGCAGGGCATGCGCGAGAGTGCCGGCATTGTTGGCCAGGATGTCGAGACCGCCGAGCCGATCGACCGCCTGGCGAATGGCGGCCTGTAAGGCCGCCGGATCAGCGCTGTCGGCCTGGAGCGTGACGACTGTGCTGCCGCTGGCGGTGAGTTCGTCGACAAGGCTTTGGGCGGCATCCGGGCTTGCCGAATAGGTGAAGGCCACCTTGGCGCCCTGTTCGGCCACCTTGCGAACGATGGCGGCACCAATGCCGCGTGAGCCGCCGGTGACAATGGCTCGTTTGTTGAGAAGAGGAAGAAATGCCGACATGAGGTTTCTTTCGTCAGGCATGGAGAGATATTTTCTGGACTGATTAGTCCAAAATTGGGTAGGCTTGTTGATGAGGTGGAGCTGGCCGGCGGCTACATGGCCGAGAGCGCCTTCATGGCAAAGTCGGCGACGCCGGCCAGTTCGTCACGGTCTGCGCCGGCCTGTGCGCGGACAGTCAGCCCCTGCAGGGTTGCATAGAGAAAGCTCGCGGCAACGGTGGCGTTCAGTGTCTTTGACAGGTCGCCCCGTGCCTTCGCAGCCTCGATCAGGCCGGCCAGCAAAGTCTCGACGCTGGTCGCCGTGCCGCGGGCCAGGGCGGTCACTTCCGGCTGGGCGTGGCCGAAGGCAGTGGTGGCATTGATGCCCATGCAGCCGCGTGCATTTTCCTCGGCGCTGCGCCGGGTGAAAATCGCGAGGAAGCCATGCAAAACCTCCAGCGGGGAGGGATTGTCACCCAGGTGATCGAAGAAATTCCTGTTGTCGAGCTTGTGGTAGGTCCGCAGGCTTTCGAGGAACAGCGACTGCTTGTCGCCGAAAGTGTCATACATTGACTGGCGACCGATCTTCATGCCCTTGAGCAGGTCTTCCGTCAATGCGCCCTCATAGCCCTTGGTCCAGAACACATCCAGTGCTCCGGCCAGGGCTGCGTCGCGATCGAATTCCTTGGTTCTTGCCATAGACCTCAATTAGTTATTCTGGACTGAGGAGTCAAGAATTGCGACGGGAGATATGTCGGGTCAGCTGATCGATAGTCCCGTCATGGCTTCCGAAACAAGCCATAGCCGCTCGGCGAGGGCTGGATCGGCAGCCCACGGGGCTACGCCTTTGCGGCCGGATCCGGCCGTGTTGACGGCGGCAATGTCGCAGTCTTCGAAATAGACGCTACCCAACCCGTTAAGTTGTGGGCTCGTGGCGGCCCAGACCGCCGTTGCAGCCGCCTGCTGCACGGTCTTCATGCCGCGAGCGGGATCGACGCGCAGATTGCCATTCTCGTCGCGTGCGTCGAAGCCGGCAATCTCTTGCTCGGAGAGCTGCCGCGCCAGCCCGGTGAGAACCTGGCCCGGGTGCAAAGAGAGGGCGCGTATGCCTGCGGCCCTGCCACGCTTGTCGAGAGCGAGGGCAAACAGCGCATTGGCGGTCTTGGACTGGCCATAGGCCACCCATTTGTCATAGGGGCGCGTCAGGAAGTCGATGTCGTCGAAGTCCACGCCGGCGATCTGGTGCCCGCGGGAGGACACCGCGATGACGCGGGCATCGCCGCTGCGGACCAGGGCAGGCCAGAGTGCGACGGTGAGGCGGAAGTGTCCGAGATGATTGGTCGCGAACTGGCTTTCGTGGCCATCCGCATCACGCGACAATAGCGCGGCCATGATGCCCGCGCCGCTGATCAGCATGTCGATGGGGCGAGTGCTATCGACGATCCGCTGGCCGAAAGCGATAATTGAGGCGGCATCGGACAGGTCCAGCCGCTCGATCTCGACATTGACAATGTCAGCCAGGGCGGCTGCGGCCCGATCGGGATCACGCGCCGGAACAATCACTTGCGCGCCTGCGCTGGCAAGGGCTCGTACGGTTTCAAGGCCGATGCCGGAATGGCCCCCAGTAACGATTGCCGTCTTGCCGGACAGGTCGATGCCGCTGACGACCTCCGCGGCTGTGCTGGCGGCTGAAAACGGCGAGCCGATGGGATGTTGATGCTGGGTCATGAAGTGGTCTCCACTGGTAATGACACTGCATATGGCCTATCTCCCTAGACAATCCAGCCAGCGAAATCCGGAATACTATCGTGATCGTCCAAACCATGCCCGGCGATGCCCTGTCCTCGGTGCTCAATACCATCAACGCGGTGGCGCTCTGCTCGATCAGCCTGGCGGCGGGGGGCGATTGGGGCATTCGGTTGCCACACCGGCCAATATCAAGTTCAACGTGGTGCGCCGCGGTGGCTGCTGGCTGCTTACTGCGGATCAGGCCCCAGTTCAGCTGGAGGCCGGCGATTGCTTTGTCGTCACCAATGGCGCCTTCGATCTGGCCAGCGCGCCGGACGCCAGACTGACCGCAGCTCGGGATGTGTTCGCCAACGCCGGCGTGGCGGCGCAATTCGGCGATGGCAGCGACTTCGCCATTCTGGGGGGCAGTGTGCGGCTCGATACGGTGGATGGCGTGCTGCTGTCCGACGCCTTGCCTCGCATCCTGGTGATCAAGGGCGGCGCGGCGGCGGCGATTGGCTGGCTGCTCGACCAGCTCGATCGCGAGTGGGATTCCGGCGCGCCTGGAGCACAGTTGATGTGTAATGATTTGCTGCGTCTGGCCTTCATCCACGTGCTGCGTGCCCATCTCACGCAGCGTGCCGCCGATGATGCCGGCTGGCTAAGCGGGCTCACCGATCGCCACATTGCGCCGGTGCTACAGGCGGTGCATGCGGAACCCGAACGCAATTGGACGCTCAGCGAGCTATCGCGGCTGGCCGGGCAGTCGCGGTCGAGCTTTGCCGCTCGGTTCAAGCTGCGTGTCGGTGTCGCGCCACTGGATTATCTGACCCGCTGGCGTATGCGCTTGGCCGCCGGGAAGCTGCGACGGGGTGCAGAGCCGGTGTCCAGCATCGGCGCAGCTTTGGGCTATCGCTCCGACAGCGCCTTCGGCGCCAGCTTCCGACGAGTTTATGGCACGTCGCCGGCACGCTATCGCACGGAGCAGCGGATAAACTCCGCGGCAGTCGAAGCTGCTTCCGCAGATCACTGAATGCCCTGCGCTCAGCCATCGACATGGGTGAGTTTGTCGGGATTGCACATCATGTAGATGGCGGTGATCTTGCCGTTTTCGATGGCGAAAGCGGTGGTTTGCAGGATGGCGCCGCGTTCGCGGCTCACATAGCCGGGCAGGCCATCGATCCAGGCGGGGCGGATGAACTGGGTCCAGCCGGGGCCCAGCTTGCGATAGAGCCCGCTATACATGCGCAACACATGATCCAAGGCCGACAATGGGGCGCAGGAAGGCGAAGACCTTGCCGCCGCCATCGGAATGCAGAACCACGTCATCGGCCAGGAGCGAGCGCAGCGCGGTGACGTCGCCGGTATGGGCGGCGGAAAAGAAGGCTTCTGCGATGCGGTCGCCATCGGCGCGGGCGACGGGGAAGCGGGGACGGGCTTCCTGCACATGCTTGCGGGCGCGCGAGGCAAGCTGGCGCACGGCGGGGGCGTCGCGGCCGAGCGTGGTGGCGATTTCGTCGAGCGGCTGGCCGAAGACGTCGCGCAGCAAGGCGGCGCGTTCGAGCGGGGACAGGCGTTCCAGCGTGATCATCAGCGTCATGGTCAGCTCGTCGGTGTCGATGCCGGGCTCTTCTGGCTCGATGATCGGCTCGGGCAGCCAGCTGCCGACATAGAGCTCGCGCCGGGCGCGGGCCGATTTCATTTCATCGAGGCAGAGCCGGGTGACGATGCGGGCGAGGAAGGCGCCGACATTACTGACCGCGAACTGGTCGATGTTGGACCAGCGCAGCCAGGCATCCTGCACAATGTCCTCGGCGGCAGCGCGGCCGCCGAGCATGCGATAGCCGAGACGCACCAGCCGGGGCCGATGCATCTCGAAGAGGTCTGAAGCCTGGTTAGGCGTCATAGGCACACTCGGGGAATGGAGGGGGCACGGCAAAGCCGACCTGGAGGCGGTTCCAAAGGTTGATGGCGCCGATGGCGAGGGTCAGGTTGACCTGTTCCTCCGGGGTGAAGGCGGCTTCAAGGATCTCGTATTCGGCCTCGTCGATGTCGGTTTCCGACAGGCGCGTCGGCGTTTCCGTCCAGGCGAGGGCCGCCCGCTCGCGCCGTGTAGTGCGGCGCCTCGCGCCATGCGTCCAGCAGGTATAGTCGCATTTCGCTTTCACCGGACTTGCGCAGGGATGTTACGTGAAGGTGGATGCAATAGGCGCGGCCATTGATCTGGGAAGCGCGCAGCTTGACCAGCTCCAGCAGGGGTGGTTTCCAGAGTACTCGCCCTGAGGTCCGCTTCAAGCGCCATCATCGCCTTGATGGCGGCCGGGGCCTTGGCGAGGTGATCGTCCAGTCTGGCTTTCATCGGGGCGCCTCTCACCGCGGGGTCTGGCTGGCGAGCCAGTCGGCATAGCCGATGGTGCCGAGGCGAGCCGTGCCGCGCGGCAGCAGCGTGTCGTCATTGAGGCGAGCGCCGAAATAGGGGGCTTCCGGGGTGCCGATGACGGCGCGGGCGTCGCCGACATCGCACAGGTATTGGGTGAGGAGATCGGACATGCGGACCTTTTCGGGGCTGGCGATTTCAAGGGTGCCATTGAGCTGGGCGGCAAGCGCGATATCGGCCATGACGGCGGCCACGTCGGGCGAGGCGATGGGCTGGATGCAGGCAGTCGACAGCGTGATCGCGCCTTCGGCGCCGGCCGACTTGGCGATGCCGCTGAGGAATTCGTAGAACTGGGTGGAATGCACGATGGTGTAGGGAATGGGCGAGGCCTTGATCAGGGCTTCCTGGGCCTCTGCTTGCCGCGGAAGTAGCCGCTGTCGCCGAGATCCTGCGTGCCGACGACCGAGAGCGCCACGTGATGGCGAACGCCGGCGGTGGCTTCTGCGGCCAACAGGTTGCGCCCGGCGGTCTGGAAGAATTCGAGCACGGCGTCTTCGAACGAGGGCGAATTGGCCAGATCGAGCACGACATCGGTGCCAGCCATGGCGGCCGCGAGGCCTTCGCCGGTGATGGTATTGACGCCCGAACTGGGCGAGGCGGCGATGACCTCATGGCCGCGATCGAGGAGGATGCGCACGGTCTTGGAGCTGATGAGGCCGGTTCCGCCGACGACGAGGATTTTTATGGTTTTTGCCTTTGCTGACTGACGCTGGGCCGCGATTGGCGACGTCTTCAGCAGCAAGACGAGCTGTCATGGGGGGGTGTGACATGGGCCGCTAAAAAGAATTTGCCTGGCCCATGTCACACACTCAGCCCGGGTCTCGTCTTGGATGCATCAACCTTGAGTTCGGGGCATCAAATGCACGTCGGAAGATCCTACAGGTCGGTCGAATTCGCGCTCTGGTCGCGCGGCAGTATCATTTTCATGGTGGTGGTGAGCCTAGCAGGCGCGCTGCGATCGCATCAAGAACAGTCCCTATCCACGCCAATATGCTATTGTCAGCTCGATGTTCGTGGCGATCTTCTGCACGCTGCTGCCCTTTGGCGCGGTGTGCCGGTGTTCGCCGAGATGAGCCGACTGGTGGCGTGTGGAGCGTGATCTCGATCTGGCTGACCGTGCCGTTCAGCTCGCTGCTGGGCTGGATGTATATGTCGCTCGACCAGGTGGGCGAGAGCACGTCCAACCCGTTCGAGGGCGGGGCCAATGACGTGCCGATTTCGCAAATTTGCCGCGAAATCGAAATCGAACTGCGCTCGGCGATGGGAGAGGTTGATTTGCCTGCGCCGTTCTTGCCGCGCAACGGCATTGCCACCTAACGGCGCTGGTCGTCATCGGACTTGTGTCAGCGCCTGGCTGCTCGTCTCTAAGGAAATGACAGGGCGCCAAGGTGCGGTGTTTCGTAGGGCGAAAAGTCTTGCCGCGATCGCTCTAAATCAGGTCAGCAGGCGCCATAGCAACCAGACGATGCATATGAACAAGAGCCATGCACCCAACGCGAAAATGGCAATAGCGGCCAGTCGTGGCACAGAGCCATGCTTCCTCGCCATTGTCGAACTTTGGATTGTCGAAATTCTCGCCATCACATCCCCCGTCGACTGTCTGAGCATGCCGCCAACAACAGCGACGCTAGAATAGGCAGGGGGGCGAAGACAATTGACCGGACCCTAGCTAGTTTGGCGTAGCTTATGCCGCTCTCGATGCCGGCATCGATACGCATCGCTAGGTCACCAATTGCCGTTGCAGGCGTTGGTAAAGCTCTTGCGTCTCTAGCGACGGACTCACGCCCAACTCGCGCTGCAGTTGGTCTCTACAGCGGTTGTAGTAACTGTGAACCAATGACGCTTCGCCGCGGCGTGCCGCCTCGATCATCAACTGCCGGTGCGCTTCTTCATTGTAAGGATCAATCGCCAGAATCTGCATGGCGCAAGATGAACGCTGCGCCGGGGACAGAGTGTGGTCCTCAGTCAAGGCTGCGCCAAGCTCTTCGAGTACGCGATTGCGCAGGTCATTACGGTTGGTTTCCAGCCAGTCCTCGAACTCGCTGCTGGCGGGCGGCAAGTCTGACAGCAGGTCGCCATTGTAGAGCCGGCAGAGGTCAACTGCCCGTCCGCCATAGGAGGTCCGGAGAATGTTGCGCAGCGCAAGCAGGTCGCAGTCCACCTCGGCGGTCGATTTCAGCAACACCCGGCTTGTGTCCATGCTGATCAGATCAAACTGCAGACTCTGCTGTAGCTGTCGAATGCGGGCGAGGCTCTGTCGCAGATTGGCAGAGGCCGCACCATCCGGTGCATCGGCCCAGAACAAATCGCCGAGACGGGTGCGCGACACGACCCCACTGCTCAGGGCCAGTACGGCAGTGATGCGGTAGAATGCCGAGGGCACGCGTTCCATCTGTTCTCCGTCAACTGTCAGAGAGCAAGAGTTCAGAAGCGTTACATTTACTCTCGATTGCAAAGATCTATCGACCGTATGCATGGCAATATTTCTCACTCCCCAAATTAATTTCCCGTTCCGAACTTAATTTGCGTCGGGAATTATATTGCTAGGAAGCGCACCTATGCTTGAATGTTTCAAATCAAATTTATGCACTAATTTGATGGAGCCGTAAAAACTCCCATATCTGACGATTGACGCTGCCGATATTGTCGATTGCATGCCTTATGTTATCGATTTCATTATCATCGATGGCGTCGACCTTGCCATATTTCAACTGGTCTTCCGTATCTCCAATTCGCATTAGCTGCGTGTAGCCATGCGTGCCGCTCGGGTCGAACGAATAGATGCAATGGTTGTATTTGTTCCGCAGGCGCGATTCGGCCTTTAGCCTGCCGGTAATTTTCAGTGTTTCGGCTCTGGTCTCGGCGTGGGTTGACCTCATCTTCGCCAGCCGGTCGATCAGGTCCAGCCTGGCGCGCGTGGTGTTAAGAGTCAGGAACACCACGATGGCGCTCTCTTTCGACGTCTTCATAAGGTGGGCGATCAAATAGATCAGCATGCTCTCGGTATTGGTCCAGCTGTAATTCAGCCGGCCAACCAGAAGAAGAATGTTTTCCATCCTGGTCATTGCTTAAATCCCTCATCTGAGAAGATGGGGGCAGGCGCACGAAAAAGGGCGGCTGCCTGAGTCCGGTTGTGGACGTGCAGCTTGCGGATCAAGTTATGCACGTGAACCTTGACCGTATGTTCCGAAAGCTTGAGGCGATCGGCGATCAACTTGTTCTGCAGGCCCTGTGACAGCAGTCCAAGCACCTGTTGCTCGCGTCGGGTCAGGCCGCCTCGCAACTTCTCGGGAATCTCGAGGCCGGGCGCTGATATAACGGATGGTGGCGGGGCTGAGCGCCTTGCGCTCGGATGATAGCTGCCGCCGCTGAGCAGTACGGTCACCGCTGCGAGCCAGACATCGAGCTCGAGGGTCAACGGCAGAATCCCGTTCGCCCAGTCAAATCGATGGCCGTCGGCCAGAGTATCGACACTTGGTCCGGTGATGAGTCCCGCCGCGGCGTCGGGAAAATGCCGTTGACTACGCGTGGCCGTGTCGGTTTCTGCGGAGTCGGCTATGTAGGTGAGGACCAGGCTGACATTGGTGCGATTGCTTAGAGGGCCGCAACCTTCGGCCAGCAGTACGTCATAGGCCCTGAACCGTGATCGAAGGGCATAAACAAGCCCCTGAAACAGTGCAGTTGTCGGGCCGATCACCAGGATGCAACGCCGCGCTGATTGCGCTTTTACATTGCCATCCGGGTTTCGGTCCGCCGGTCTAAACTCCTCACGATATCCCATTACGCTCCCCTCTAGTTATATCGGCTTAAAAATTCCTTGTATACGAAGTGTTTACTGTATTGCCGTGACTCAGGCGTGATTCGTAGAAGACGTTGACGCCTCGATCACGTCGAGTTCTAGGTAAGTAGCGCTGACCAAAATCCATGGATGTAAGTAAGGTTAATTTTGTTGCTAACGCCGTTGCAGCAAATCTCACAATACGGCGTATGACTGGCAAAAATGAAGTAGACCTATCGATCTATCCGCCGGACTAAATATTTCTATTATCTTATGCTTGGACTGGCGCCGCCCCATGCTGTGGATGCCTGTCGATCCCGGCAGGTAACACCAGGGCCGCCCATAGCCTCATTTGAAATGAGTTGAGGCTCGGTCTCCTGCATGGAGGAAACGATCATGTCTTACGGCAACAACAATGCTCCGGCCTCGAACGACACCGATATCGACATCAGCAAGTCGTTCAACGAATACGATTCCGAAGTCAAAATCGATGACTCTTACAACAAGAGCTTCGACTCGCATGACAACAACAGCCGCAATCTGAACAACAACCAGACGTTCAACGTTGACAAGTCGTCTGATGATGATGTGTCGATCACCAAGAACAGCACCGAGAACAAGTCGGCCACTGAATCGTTCAACAAGACCGATATCGACACCGACATCGACGAATCGTTCAACACCAAGACCGAAAACAAGGTCGAGGATTCGCACAACACCAAGAACGAGACGGATATCGACGACTCCTACAACACGACCACGTCGAACACCAACCTCAACGTGGCTCTGGAAAACGCGCTGAACACCCACAAGGTGGATGACTCGTACAACACCAAGGTCGAGAACTCGCACAATACCAAAAACGAGACCGACATCGACGACTCGTACAACTCCACCAAGATCGACATCGACAGCAAGATCGAAGACGCCTTCAATGACTATGACAATGCCTTCAACGACCACAGCGTGTCGTATGGCAATATCGACGTCGACTTCGAAGGCCTGTTCAACGGTGCCTTCAGCGGTGGTGGCAATGATGCCGGCTTTGCCGTCAGCCAGATCGCCAACATCCTCGATGCTGACCAGCTGCAGAACGTGCAGTACCAAGGCCATGGCACCTTCTCGCTGAACGGTGGTTCGGGCGACGTGGAATATGCTGGCAAGGACAGCTGGGACTGCGTCGACGATCCGTTCGGTGGCAATACCTCTGCTGACACTAGTTTCGTCCAGACCGGTTCGGCCTTCAACTTCGAAGTCGTGCTGGGTGCGAACCTGCAGCAGAACGCCATCGACAGCGTCGTCGTCGGCGGCAACATGGACAACGACACCACCACCACGAGCGGCGACAGCTTCTAAAAACCTGATCTCCAAACAACTGGTCCGCGCACGCGCGGACCTTCTTCCTTCGCTCGCGGGCTCAATGGTGGGGAGGCAACCATGTTCGTGCAGAATGACAGCGTGTCGGAAGTCATCGCCCACTTCATCGGGCATTTCGAGCTGGCCACCGAACAGGCCCGGCTTCGTATCGAACACCAGAAATTTCAGCATGAGGCGCGGGGAGTCGGCGAGGGCGAACTGCCCTACCGGCCGACCGATTTCAACCAGAGGCTCGACCTCGATCCCTATATGTCTGGCGTCAGCTACCGGCCGCCGGTCGAAGCCCTGCGCGGGTTTGATCGCCCCAATGGCCAGGACGCGGGCGACGCGCTGCGACCCGGTCCAGACGCCGGCTTTGCCGGCCTGCCGGATGATCTCGATCTGCCTGGCTTTCGGCCGGTGCGCATTGGCGGCGAGCCTGGTCCGCTGGAAGGGCCGATCCAGGGTTCGGTCGCCATGGTCGCCGAACAGAAGGCCATTCTCTATGACGATGACATCATGGTCATGCCGGGTGGGGTGCATAACCTGTCATTGGATGCCGTGGATTTCGGCCGTTACGACATGATGGTGGCAGACGCCGCCAATGTCGCTGCCGCGCTCAAGGGCCTGACGCTGCCTGATGGCGGCGCCGGCATTGCCGAGTTCATCACCGCGGCCGCTGAAATCGCCGAGGCTTATGACAGCCCGTCCGACGACGTCGTGGTAATCAAGGGCGAGGCTGTCGGTGGTATGCATGTCGATGGCGAAGTGGTCGACGAGCTTCCCGAGCTTGACGACCATCTGCCAGAGCATCTGACCGAAGACTATGACGGCTCGACGGCTGTTGTCGTAGAAGGCGAGGGGGCGAACGAGCTGGTCATTTCCCAGACGGGTAAGAGCGGCACGATGGATGTCGATGCGGGGGGCAATTCGGCCATTAACGCCGTGGGCATCGTCAATGCCGGCATGGCGCCGACGTTCCTTGCGGTGATGGGCGACTATCACGATTTCAACGCCATCATTCAGACCAATATCTGGAGCGACTGGGACGTCACCCGTATCACCGACGGCCATAACGCCGCGACCGCGAGTGGTACGCTTGGCTTCAACATCGCCAATGTGATGCACGAAACTCGCGACGCCGCCGGCGACCGGGCCGACGCAAAGCCCGATGTGTTCCCCGGTAACTGGATGGTCAGCGTCATCCAGGGCGATGTTACTTTCCTAAGCTGGATCGACCAGTTCAGCTTCAAGTCCGACAATGACATTCTGGTGCTCACCGCCTCGGGCAGTACCACCACCATCACGTCGGGCGAAAACCTCAGCCTAAATGCCACGACCTTCGGCGACCTGGGGCTATACTACGATCTGGTGATCATCGGCGGTAGTCTCTACGACGCCAACATCATCTGCCAGACTAATGTGCTCTATGACGATGATGCCGTATCCATCCTGATGGGCGGCAATGATACGGCCAGCGTCTCCACCGGCGGCAATCTGCTATGGAACCAGGCATCGATCACCAATGTCGGGCCGGCGGCATGGGAGCATGGCGTGCCGGACAGCTATCGCGACGCGGCGGATACGCTGTCGAGCGGTGGCCGCGACATGCCGGATTCGGTCAGGCATGAGGCGACGATGGAGGGCTTTGCCGGCCTTCGCGTCCTCTATATCTCCGGCAATGTTTATGACCTGCAATATGTCAAGCAGACCAATGTGATCTGCGACGCCGATACGGTGGCCATCGCGGCCGACCTCGCCGCCAATGGCATTACCATGGATTGGGATGTCAGCACCGGCAGCAATGCCCTGGTCAATGTCGCGACCATCCACGATTTCGATAGCATTGGCGCCAAGGGCTATGTCGGCGGCGAGGTCTATTCGGACGCCATCCTGATCCAGGCCGAACTGGTCATGCCCGCTCACTCTGACGGTCAGCATCCGCTCGATAGCCTGGTCTCTGAAGCCGTGGCTTTCCTTGTCGATGCCGAGGACCTGCCGGCGCTGCCCGAAGGCACGTCCATTGCCGCCATCGCCAGCGATGCCCCACCCGTAGACGTCATGCAGTCGGTTCTGGCCTGACACGGCCGTTTCAAGGTTTTTCCTATGTCCAACGACCGTAGTCTTTATCCCGACGACGATCTCGACCAGCGCCTGCATCACGATCCGGAAGAGGCGGCCGCAACGCCGCTCGATCGGGCCATGCAGGATATCCATTGGGCCGCCGCCGAGCTGGAGGCGCTGGCCGACGACGAGGCCCGCCGGGAGATCGAAGCCGAAGAGTATGCCGAGGCCGAGCAGGAGTTGACCGAAGAGTTGGTTGACGCCGACGTCTATCAGCCGGATGACGAAGAGCCGGTCGCAGAGGTTCAACGCGATCTGGAACCGGTAGCACCACTCTCACCGGCTGCTGTTCACGCCGCTGCCGCAGCACAGGCCACTGCACCGCGCGCCGAAGCACCGCGCAGCGAATTTGCCGATCGGGTAACGGCGCCCAAGGCTGCCATTCCGCCGATGATCGACGCAGAGCCGGGCCCGCTGGGCAAGCCCAGGCAGACGGTCAGCGGTGGCACCAATGGCAAGCCACCGACCGGGTCAGGTGGTGGTGGCGGAAACTTCCATCGTCGTTCGCAAGCGCCCAATATTGCCGAGAGCTTCCAGAACGGCCTCAATGCGGTCAAAGGCAATCTCGTCATCGTCATGGCCTTCACCGTCGTGCTCAACGTGCTGGTGCTGGCCATACCGCTCTATCTGTTCCAGATCTCGGACCGCATTCTGACAAGCCGCTCCATCGATACGCTGGTCATGCTGACCATTCTGGTCGTCGGCGCGGTTATCCTTCAAACCGTGCTGGATGCTGTCCGCCGCTCGATCCTGATGCGCACGGCGGTGGAGGTCGAGGTGCAACTCGGTGCGCCGATCCTCAGCGCCGCAGCACGCGCCTCGCTGCATGGCAATGGCCGCGAATATCAGGTGCTGGGCGACCTGCAGCAATTGCGCGGTTTCATCACCTCGGGCACGCTGCTCTCCATGCTGGATGCGCCGATTGCGCCGATGTTCGTGGTGGCGGTGTTCCTGATCCATCCCCATCTCGGCTATATCGTCATCGGCGCCGCGCTGACCCTTTTGATATTGGCGACCATCAACCAGCGCACCACGGCAAAGCCCTTCGCGGAGGCAAATACGTTCCTCAGCCGGGCGACCTCGCATCTCGACTCCATGTCGCGCAATTCCCAGATCATCAATGCTCTGGCGATGATCCCCGAGGCAGTGCGCATCTGGGGCCGCGATACCGCACTGTCGCTACGCGCACAGGTCAAGGCGCAGGACCGCAATGTGGTGATCTCCAGCTTTTCCAAGGCTTGCCGCCTGCTGACACAGGTGATCATCCTGGGTTGGGGCGCCTTCCTCGCCATCGAAGGGCAGATGACCGGCGGCATGGTGATTGCCGCCTCGATCATCGCAGCCCGCGCTTTGACCCCGATCGAGGGCGCCATCGAAGGCTGGAATGCCTTTACCCAGTTCCGCAATTCGCTGCGACGCATTCGTGCGCTGCTGCAATCCTCACCGCTCAATTTCGAGCGCCTCCTCTTGCCTGAGCCCAAGGGCCGCCTGGATGTGGAGCGCATCCTCTTTGTTCCGCCCCCGAACAAGGCGGTGGTACTGAACGGCATTTCCTTTTCGCTGCAGCCGGGCGAGTCCCTCGCGGTGATCGGCAATTCCGGCTCGGGCAAGACCACCTTGGGCAAGCTGCTGGTGGGGTCCATCCTGCCGACCTCTGGCTGCGTCCGCCTCGACATGATGGACCTGCGCAACTGGGACCAGCGCCAGTTTGGCGAAAGCATCGGCTATCTGCCGCAGGACGTGCAGCTGTTCCCTGGTTCGATCAAGGCCAATATCGCCCGCATGCGCGATGATGTGCCGGATCAGGCGGTCTATGATGCGGCCGTGCTGGCCGATGTGCATAGCCTGATCGCTTCCTTCTCGCAGGGCTATGAAACCTTTGTCGCCGCCGATGGCGCGCCTTTGTCGGGCGGGCAGAAGCAGCGCATCGCCTTGGCCCGCGCCTTCTTCGGCAATCCGAAGCTCGTGGTGCTCGACGAACCCAACTCAAACCTCGACTCGCAGGGTGAGGCGGCGCTGGCCAAGGCGCTGGTGCATGCCCGTAACCAGAAGATTACGGTTGTCACCATCACCCAGCGGCCGGCCCTGTTGCAGCATGTCGACAAGATCCTGGTGCTCAACAATGGCTCGGTCGGCATGTTCGGCACGCGCACCGAGGTGCTCAAGGCCCTCTCGGGCAGCAGCATGCAAAATCTCAATCCCGGCAAGCCGGCCCTTGGAGAGACCCCATAATGGCAACCCAGATCGCCAGCCTTGATTGGTACGAAGATGTGCCACGCTCCATCCGCCGGCAGACCGCGCTGGGCATGCTGCTGGTCGTGGTGCTGGTGGGCGGCTTTTCGGCCTGGGGCTTTACCGCTCCACTGGCTGCCGCCGTGATCGCCTCGGGCTCCTTCGTGGCCATTGGCGAGAACAAGATCGTGCAGCACCTTGAGGGCGGCATCATTGAGTCCATCCTGGTGCGCGAGGGCGACCAGGTGGGCGAGGGCGATATCCTGATCAAGCTCAATGAGACCGAAGCCAAGTCCAATGCGCGCCAGCTGTTCATCCGCTGGCTGCGGCTCGAGGCAATCCTCGAGCGCCTGCAGGCGGAATCGCGCGGCGCCACCGAATATGGCGTGCCGGCCGTGTTGGCCGAGCAGATGTCGGATCCCGAGGTGGTGGCGATCGTGCAGAGCCAGCAGGAGAATTTCAACGCCGGCCGGGCCAAGCTGAGCAATGAGACCGAGGTGCTCGAGGACAATATGCTGGCTCTCGGCTATCAGCGCGACGGCCAGCAGGCGCAACTGGAGTCGATGCGGTCGCAGGAGACGTTGCTGCTTGCCGACCTGACCAACCGCTCATCGCTGCTGGAAAAGGGCCTGGTGACGCGCAGCTCGATCAACCAGCTGGAACGCGCCGTGGCCGATGCCCAGGGTGACATTGCCAAGCTCGAAGCCGATATCCAGGCCGCCGATGCGCAGATCGCCCGCTTTGTCAAAGAGATGATCCAGCTGCGCGACGCCTCACAGCAGGCCTCGCTGGACGAGCTGCAGTCGGTGGAGGCCGAACTCGACGCGGTGCGCGAGCAGATCCGCCAGGCCGACAATGTGCTGGATCGCACGACGGTGCGGGCGCCGGTGGCCGGCACGATCGTGCGGCTGTTCTATCATACTGCCGGCGGCGTCATCGAAACCGGCAAGCCGATCATTGAAATCCTACCGGCCGATGTACCATTGATCATCGAAGCGCAAATCCCGCGCATGCAGATCGACGAAGTCCATCGCGACCAGCCGGCCACGGTGCGCCTCACGGCGCTCAACCAGCGCACCACGCCGATGCTGGAGGGCGAGGTCTACTATGTCTCGGCCGACTCGATAACCGATACGACCGGGGCATCGCGCGACCGCGAGGTCTATCTGGCCCGCATCAGCCTGTCGCAGGCCCAGCTCGACCGGGTGCATGGCTTCAGCCCGACGCCCGGCATGCCAGCCGAGGTGTTGATCCAGACGCATGAGCGGACGTTTTTTGAATATCTGGTCAAGCCGATCGCCGACAGCATGGCGCGCGCCTTCCGGGAATACTAGATCGATTTACCTAGTTGTACGTACTAAACCAATACTATCCATTTGGTTCCTAGTCATATTGTGTACGATTTAAAGCAAGATCATCCAAAGTATCTTATGATCTGCGCGATCTTGTTATCAGTAAGTGCATTCTATGACCGATTGGACAGACTTCGGATCTGAGGCATTTGAGATGACGGGTCACGCTCTTTAAACAGGAGCGAAAAATGCAGATTAAGATCTTTGCTGGGGCGGCCTTGGCGCTAGCCTTGTCCGTCATCTCTGGGCCGGTTCAGGCCCAACAGTTCTCCACCGTCGCGTCGGTGTTGCGCGAATGTCCCGACATTCCACGGGCAAACAACTGCCTGCCGGTTGCCCGGGCCTTCATCTCTCCCCCGAACAATCCGGACGATCAGCAGATTATCACGCTGGTTGTCAGCATCGCCCAGGCAGCAGACCTGCCGCGGGTACCCCGGCCGGTTTGCCTCAATGCTGCCGATGGCCTGCGCGTGCTGGCCGAGGGTGCCAACCGCCAAAGCACGGCGCAGCAAATCCTCGACATTGCGAATTCGCTTTGCCTTGGCATCCGGACAGCGGCCATTCCCGTCGCGACCACCAGCGATTCCGACGATTCCAATGACAGCAGTTCAAGCAGCGGGAACTCTGCTGCGGTTGTCCCCCCGCCCAGCAGTGGACCTGTCGATCCCGGCAATGGCGGATCTGGCAACGGTGGCTCCGGCAACGGCGGCTCTAATGGCGGATCCAACGGTGGGAACGGCGGATCTAACGGCGGCAATGGTGGCCACAACGGCGGCAATGGTGGCCACAACGGCGGTAATGGTGGCCACAACGGCGGTAATGGCGGCCACAACGGCGGTAATGGTGGCCACAACGGCGGTAATGGCGGCCACAACGGCGGTAATGGTGGCCATAACGGTGGTAATGGTGGCCATAACGGTGGTAATGGTGGCCATAACGGTGGCAATGGCGGCCACAACGGCGGTAACGGCGGCCACAACGGCGGCCACAACGGCGGCCACAACGGCGGTAACGGCGGCCACAACGGCGGTAACGGTGGCCATAACGGCGGTAACGGTGGCCACAACGGCGGTAACGGCGGACACAACGGCGGTAACGGTGGCCACAACGGCGGTAACGGTGGCCACAACGGCGGTGGCCATCATGGTGGCGGTCACGGCGGCTGCGGTTGCGGGAGCTGATGGATGCGCCAATCCGGCAGCAAAGGTAGCGGGAACCTGGCGTTCCCGCTGCGCCTCGACAGGCTGGGCTGGAGCGCGGTGTTATTCGTGCTCCAGTCGCTAACCGCCTTCACCTGGGCGGAAGAGCCCTATGCGCCCTTGACCCGATGGGATGAACCCTCCGGCGGCCAGCTCAATATTTCGGTCTTCGTGTTCCGCGACGCCAATCGAGATGGCATCTATGATCTCGGTGACCGGCCAATGTCGGGCATTATCGTCGATGCCACGGGCCTCGGACCAGCCAGTTCGACGGAGTCCAACTCCGCCGGCTTTGCCAATTTCAAGATGTCGGGGAGCAATGTAAATGCCGACATCCTGTTCGCCGGACGTTACCAGTTCAGCACGCTGGTCCCACCGCATTGGCAGTTGACCACCGGCAATGTCGAGCAGTTTACCGAGTTCGAGATGATGCCGGGCTCGCCCGCCGACATCGTCGCCAAGCCGCCGCTGTCACCAGTCGGCCTCGCGCCGGACCTTAGCATTTCCGGTCCGCTGCCCGCGCTGGGCGATGGGGAAGCATTGGAGCTGACGATGCAGGGCGGCCAGACAATAGAAATAGCGGGTGATGACGGCCATTTTTCTGCGCCGGTCGAACCGGGTAGCTGGCGCTTTACCAGCGGTGACGCGGGCACGGCGGTCGAGGTAAAGGCCATCCCCGTTCTTCTCGGCGACACCTGGTGGGAAGAGCCGGTCATCGAGGCAGCAGCGGACACGCTGGTGACTTTCGACGATCTGCAGTCTGAGGGCGTGCTGAAGGTGCCCTCGGGCTATTCGGGCCTGAACTGGGATAATTTCGTCATGACGCAGCAGAAATTCTACGAGCCGGCGGGCTATCGAAACGGGGCCATGTCCGGTGAATTCCTTGCCTATAACGGCTCGGGCCATCCTGCCGCGATCAGCAGAAAAGTGCCCTTCGACTTCGTCGGCGGCGCCTTTGGCATTTCCACCTTCCAGGCGGAAGGCGAAACGTTGACCATCACCGGCTGGCGGGGTGAGGAACAGGTCTATCAGCAGAAGGTCACATTGTCGGCCTTGGGCCCGGTTTATCTCGCGGCCGAAATGAGGGATGTGACACGGCTGGATTTTGCCACGGCGCGTTATTGGCAATTTACGGCCGACGATCTGGAATTCCGTATGGGTGCGCCTTAACGGCTCCAGACCATAGGGTCGGGGCCGGAGGCGGCGATGATGCGATAGGCGGTCTTGCCCAAGGGCAGGACCTGACCGGCCAGATTGTCGAGTACGAGATCGCCGGTGTCGGTCTTGATGATCAAGATGGCATGATCCTGATTGGTGCGCGTCTTGACATAGGCCAAGCGCAGGGCACTGGGGGGCAGGCCCCCTTCGATCAATGCGCGACGCTTGCTCAGCGCATAATCCTCGCAGTCCCCGGAGGAAACGCCGACGCTCCAGATATCGGCGCCGGCGTCATTGCGCGGCTGGATGGCACGATTGATCTGCGAATTGACGTGGGTGATCTGCACCAGCATGGCTTCCGTCAGCAAAACCTTATGGCTGCCGCCGCCCTGGCATTCGGCGGGAAACTGCAGGCACATGATCTGGAAGCCGACCGGCGCCGGCGCCGCGGCGACCGGCCCGATCGACAGGCTCACAACAGCAAGCGCGACGCTGGCGGCAAGTGCTTTGATGCGAATCATCGGTTCCGGGTCCCTTAATCTGTCCGCTTAAGGGTGCCACGCAGGGATTGCTAAAGCTTTTTCACAGCTCCGCGCAATCTCCACACCAAAGTAGCGAAGCGCTAACAGTGGTGACTGCGGGGAGTCACGCTATTTCTTGCGGCGCATGGCGTCGTTGAGCATGTCGCCGAGCGAGCCGGTGCTGCGTGGGGCTTCCTGCGGTGGGCGCTGATTGGCACGGAGCGGCTGGTCGCGGGGACGTTCGCGTGTAGCAGTGGTGGCGATTTCTTTGCGCATGGTGAGGCCGATGCGCTTGCGGGGCACGTCGACTTCCATGACGCGGACTTTCACCACATCGCCGGCCTTGACGACCTCGTGCGGGTCCTTGACGAATTTGTCGGCCAGCTGGGAGACATGCACCAGCCCGTCCTGGTGCACGCCGATATCGACGAAGGCGCCGAAGGCCGCGACATTGGTGACGGTGCCTTCCAGCTGCATGCCGGGCACAAGATGCTTGATGTCATCGACACCGTCGGCAAAGGTCGCGGTCTTGAAGGCGGGACGCGGGTCGCGGCCGGGCTTTTCCAGCTCGGCAAGGATATCGCGCACGGTGGGCAGGCCGAAGCGGTCGTCGACAAAGCTCTTTGGATCAAGGCCGGACAGGGCGGACTTGTCGCCCATGATGGTGCGCAGGTCACGGCCGCAGGCGGCGACGATCTTGCGGGCAACGCCATAGGCTTCGGGGTGTACAGAAGAGGCATCCAGCGGCTCTGCGCCGCCGGTAATGCGCAGGAAGCCGGCGCTCTGCTCGAAGGTGCGCTGGCCGAGGCGGGGGACTTCCAGAAGTGCCTTGCGGGAGCGGAACGGGCCATTGGCATCGCGATGGGTGACGATGGCTTCGGCGACTGATGGGCCGAGGCCGGAGATGCGGGCGAGCAGAGGTGCCGAGGCGGTGTTGAGATCGACGCCGACGGCGTTCACCGCATCTTCCACCACCGCATCGAGCGAGCGGTTGAGGCGGGCTTGGTCGACGTCGTGCTGATATTGGCCGACGCCGATCGCCTTGGGCTCGATCTTGACCAGTTCGGCCAAGGGATCCTGCAGGCGGCGGGCGATGGAGACGGCGCCGCGCAGCGAGACGTCGAGGTCTGGGAATTCGGCGGCGGCCAAGGCTGAAGCGGAATAGACCGAGGCGCCGGCCTCGGAAACGATGACCTTGGTCGGCTTGGGCGCCGGCAGGCGCTCGATCAGGTCGGTGACCAGCTTTTCGGTCTCGCGGCTGCCGGTGCCATTGCCGATGGCGATGAGCTGGACGCCATGCTTCTTGATCAGCGCCTGGATGGCGGCCTGCGCGCCGATGACGTCGTTGCGCGGCTGCAGGGGGTAGATCGTTTCGGTATCCAGCACCTTGCCGGTGGCGTCGATCACAGCGATCTTGCAGCCGGTGCGAATGCCGGGGTCAATGCCCATGGTGGCGCGGGCGCCGGCGGGGGCGGCCAGCAGCAGGTCCTTGAGATTGCGGGCAAAGACCTGAATGGCTTCCACCTCGGCGCGCTCGCGCAGTTCGACCATCAGGTCGATGGAAAGCGTGACGCGCAGGCGCGTGCGCCAGGCCCAACCGGCGACGTCGCGCAGCCATTGATTGCCCGGTCCGGTGCCCTGCGCATCGAGCGCGCCGGCGACCAGGCGCTCGGCAGGTCTGATCGGATCGGTGACATCGGCATCGACCTCGATATCGAGGCTGAGGAAGTCCTCGTCGCGGCCGCGCATCATGGCGAGGGCACGATGGCCGGCGACTTTGTTCCAGCGTTCGGAATGCGCGAAATAGTCGGAGAATTTGGCGCCGGCCTCTTCCTTGCCCTTGGCAACCTTGGCGCTGAGCATGGCCTTGTCGCGCATATAGCTGCGCAGCTGGCCGAGCAGGGCGGCATTTTCCGACAGACCCTCGATGACAATGTCGCGGGCGCCTTCCAGCGCTTCCTTGGTGCCGGGCACTTCGTCGGTGATGTAGGCTTCGGCCAGACGCAATGGTTCGGCGCTGCGGTTGGCGAGGATGGCTTCGGCCAGCGGGCCGAGGCCGCGCTCGCGAGCGATTTCGGCCTTGGTGCGGCGCTTGGGCTTGAAGGGCAGGTAGAGGTCTTCCAGCTCGGCCTTGGTGGCGGCGCCCATAATCGAGGCGGTCAATGCCGGCGTCAGCTTGCCTTGTTCGTCGACGGATTTGAGAATTGCCGCGCGGCGGGATTCCAGCTCGCGCAGATAGGTCAGGCGCTCGGCGAGCAGGCGCAGCTGGGTATCGTCGAGACCGCCGGTCACTTCCTTGCGGTAGCGGGCGATGAAAGGCACCGTGGCGCCGCCGTCGAGCAATTCCACCGCGGCGCCCACCTGGTCCGGGCGGGCAGCGACTTCGGTGGCGATCTGGGCGGCAATGCGGGCGTCGAGTGCGGACATGAATCTACTTTTCGGTTCGGCTGACGCGACCATAGTCGCCCCGGGCCGGGCGGCACACCCGGCACGGGACGATTTCCTCAATTGTGAGAGTGGCTACCGCGGCTGGTCAGCCGGTCAGTGACGAGACGAAGCGCTGCGTGCGCGGATCGACGGGCTTGCCGAAGACCTGTGCAGAGGGGCCGGTTTCGACGATGTCGCCGCCGTCAAGAAACAGCACATTGCCGGCAATGGTGGAGGCCAGGCGCAGGTCATGCGTCGCCATCAGCATGGTGGTGCCTTCGCGCGCCAGCTGGGCCAGCACTTCGACGACTTCGGCGGCAAGCTGTGGGTCGAGAGCCGAGGTGGGTTCGTCGCAGAGCAGGACTTTTGGCGACGGCGCCAGTGCCCGGGCGATGGCGACGCGCTGCTGCTGGCCGCCGGAGAGATTGGCCGGCCAGGCATCGGCCTTGGCGATCATGCCGACCTTGTCGAGCAGCGCCATGGCACGCTGGCGGGCATCCTCGCGCGACCATTTGAGCACGGTGAGCAGGCCTTCCATGACATTTTCCAGCGCCGTCAGATGCGGGAAGAGCTGGAAATTCTGGAACACCATGCCGGTCTTGCGACGCAGTGCCAGCACATGGGCGCGATCGACCTTGCGGCCCGGCTCGAAGGTGACGACAGCATCGTCGATGCGGACCTGGCCGGATTGTGGGGTTTCCAGCAGGTTGACGCAGCGCAGTAGCGTGCTCTTGCCGCTGCCGGAGGGGCCGATCAGGGCGGTGACGCTGCCTTCGGGGACGGTCAGGCTGACGCCCTTGAGCACTTCGGTGCCGTTGAAGCTTTTGTGGATGTTGTCGACGGCGATCACGATGCAGCCTCCATGTAACCACCATAGCGTGAGAAGCGCTTTTCGACGCGGGCCTGCAGGCTGGACAGCACCGAGCTGACCACCAGATAGATCAGCGCGACCTCGACATAAAGGATCAGAGGTTCGTAACTGGTAGCGACGATGCGCTGGCCGGCGCGGAACAATTCGGGGACGGTGATGGCGGCTGCCAGGGACGTGTCCTTGACCAAAGAGATGAAGGTATTGGACAGCGGCGGCACGGCGATGCGGGTGGCCTGCGGCAGGATGGTGCGGCGCAGCGCCTGGCTCCAGGTCATGCCGATGGAATAGGCGGCTTCCCACTGGCCCTTGGGGACCGAGAGTAGCACGGCGCGGATGATTTCCGAAGTATAGGCGCCGACATTGAGGGTGAAGCCGATCAGCGCGGCCGGGAAGGCATCGAGCACGATGCCGACGCTGGGCAGGCCGTAAAAGATCAGGAAGAGCTGCACCAGGAGCGGCGTGCCACGAATGATCCAGACGTAGAAGCGGACCACCATCGCCAGGGGCTTTGGCGCGAACAGCCGGGTGATGGCGGCGACGAAACCGACGGCGAGGCCCAGGGCAAAGGAGAGCAGGGTCAGCGGAACCGTGAAGAGCAGGCAGGCCCAGAGCAGGGAGGGCAGCGACTCGATCATCAGGGAAAGCCAGGGCGGCATTGCGTTTCCATCAGTTCAAAAGAAGAAGGACCGGACGACCTGGTCGCCCGATCCTTCTAAAGGCTTGGTGGCTCAGGCGCTACTGGGAGACGTCTTCGCCAAAATACTTCTGGGAAATCTCGGCATAGGTGCCGTCGGCTTTGATAGCGGCCAGCGCTTCGTTGATGGCAGCGAGCAGTTCCGGCTTGCCCTTGGCCAGCAGGACGCCGGAGAAATCGGCGTCAGCGGCCGTGGCGACGACCTTGACGTCGGCGTCGGGCTGCTGGGTCTTGAAGTCGAAAAAGCTCAGGCTGTCATTGATGGTGGCATCGGCGCGGCCCTGCAGCACCAAAGCGACCGACTGGTCAAAGCCTTCGGTGGCGACGAGTTCTGCGCCATATTCCTGGGCCAGCTTGCCGAAATTGCTGGTCAGGGTCTGGGCCGACTTCTTGCCGGAGAGGCTTTCGAAGCTGGTAATTTCGGTATTGTCGCCACGCACCACGAGGGCGGCCTTGGAGGCGATATAGGGTTCGGAGAAGTCGTATTTGGCCTGGCGATCGGCATTGATGCCGACCTGGTTGATGACGACATCATAGCGATTGGCGTCGATACCGGCGATCAGACCATCCCAAGGGCCTTCGACGAATTCTGCCTCGACGCCGAGTTGCTTGGCGACAGCGCGGCCGATTTCAACGTCGAAGCCGACCAGTTCGCCGCTGGCGTCATGGAAGGTGAAGGGGGCGTAGGTGCCTTCGGTGCCGATGCGCAAGGCGCCGGCCGACTTGATGGTCTCAAGCGCAGACTGGGCGAAGGCTGGCGTTGCGACGGCCAGAATGCCGGCTGCCAGAAGCCATTTGGAAAATTTCATGCTTGTCTCCTTGGTGGCCGGTTTCACTCGCAATCCGGCCTTATTGGCGGGCAAATTGCACGTCCGCGAGCAAGGTTTCAACGGGTTGGATGGATGTTTTCCTGGGGCGCTGGCGGCCGATATGCGGATGCTGCAATCATAGACTTTCGTAGCGCTGCATTGCGCCGGTGACGCCTGCAGAAGCATGACCTTGGGCGGTGGATTCCGGCGCCGAAGGCCTATTTGGTCTCAGTGGCTGTCGGGCAGGCGCTTTTCGCCGGCTTCGATGCGGATCGGCAGCACGTTTTCGGCCGGGGGCAACGGGCAGACGGCGTGTTCAGTGAAGGCGCAGGGCGGGTTGATCGCCTTGTTGAAATCGAGCGTGATGGTGGTGTCGGTGACGTCTTCGCCGAAGACGAAACGCGAGGCCGGATAGGTCGAGTCGCGCGAGGTCAGGTCGCGGATGACGAATTGCGGCGATGTCGCCGTGCCATGCGTGGCGAAGAGTTCGTAGCGCTGCCCGTCGATGGCGAACACCGCCTTGTGGGTGGCTTCAACGTCGGTGGGAATGGACTTGCTGGTGTCCACTGTCATACCCTTGGGCGTTTCCAGCGACACCCATTCGGCCTCGATGCGCCATTTCGGATCGGCCGGGAAGGCGTCGATACCGGTCAGCGCGGCGGGTGCTGCAGAGGCGGTGTCGCGGATGCGCAGGGCGTTTTCGCCGTTGAGCGTGGTGACTTCGCAGAGCAGGTTTTCGACGGTGAAACGCGGCGGATTGTATTTGGCGAGGGCCAGCACCTGCGGCACGCCGTTGACGGGCGTGAAGGTGACGGTGCCATTGTCGTCCTGGGTGATGGAGCCGGCATGGGCCGGGCCGGACGAGAGGACGAGGTCATTGTCGGCGGCGCTGCCAAAGGTGACTGTGCCGGTTTCGAGCCAGAAGCGGCCGATGATGTTGAGCCAGCCATTGGGACCCTTGAGGTCGGCGAGGCGCTTGACGTTCCAGGCGTCGAGCTGGGCGAGATAATCGGTGGGTGCGGCCATGATGGGCTCCTTCAGGCTGGCATGCGCGGCACGCTGGACAGCAGCCGCTGCGTATAGGGATGTTGCGGATTGGTCAGGATGGGCCTGGTGGCGCCGGCTTCGACTATGCGGCCCTGTTCGAGGATGACGATCTTTTCGCACAGCGCGGCGACAACGCCGATGTCATGCGAGACGAAGACCAGGGTCATTTTGGCGCTGAGCTGCTTCAGTAATTCAACGATGCGGATGCGGGTCGAGAGGTCTAGCGCGCTGACCGCTTCGTCGGCGAGGAGGAGTTCGGGCCCGGCCACGATGGCGCGGGCAATGGCGATGCGCTGGCGCTGGCCGCCGGAGAATTCATGCGGATAGCGCGTGAGGATATCGGGTTCGAGACCGACTGAGACCAGTGCATCGATGACCATCTGGCGGTGATCACCGGCGATCTTCAGCGAACGCAGCGGTTCGGCGACGATGGAGAGCACGGTCTGGCGCGGATCGAGCGAGGAATAGGGGTCCTGGAAGACCACCTGCACCTGACGGCGATAGGCGCGCATGAAGGCGGCATTGCGCGGATCAAGCGCGGCGCCCTTGAAACTTATGCTGCCGCTGTTGGGGCGGGTCAGGCCGAGCAGCAGGCGGAGCAGGGTGGACTTGCCGGAGCCGGACTCGCCGACGAGTCCAATGCTGTCGCCGGGCTGGATATCGAGCGATACCCCGTCCAGAACCGTCTTGGTGCTGGAATAGCCGAAGCTGACGTTGTCGAGTTTGAGGAGGCTCATGGGGCGTCTCCCAGAGCTGCATCGAAGGCGTGCGCGGCAGCGACCAGCGATTGGGTATAGGCATGCTGCGGCTGGGCGAAGACGTCACGGACCGGGCCGGTTTCGACCACTTCGCCCTGGCGCAGCACCACGACGCGATCGACAATGCCGGCAACGACGGGCAGGTCGTGGCTGATGAATAGCAAAGCCATGTTGCGCTCGCGGACCAAGCGGTCGAGCAGGCGGAGGATTTCGGCCTGCGTGGTGACGTCGAGAGCCGTGGTTGGCTCGTCGGCGATCAGCAGGGCCGGACGGCAGGCGAGCGCCATGGCGATGGCGACGCGCTGGCGCTGGCCGCCGGAGATCTCATGCGGATAGGCGCGGGAGATGCGCTGGGGATCGGGCAGGGCGACATCGGCCATCAGGGCGAAGATGGCGGCATCGAGCGCCGTGCCGGTGAGGCGCTGGCCGTCGCGGGCGGCGCGGCGGCGCAGGGGTTCGGCGATCTGCTTGCCGATGCGCATCAGCGGGTCGAGGGCGGTCAGCGGTTCCTGGAACACCACGGCGACAGCGGTGCCGCGCAGCTGATTGAGCTGGTGTTCGGAGGCGCCAATCACCGGCTGGCCAGCCAGGGTGATGTTGCCCGAGGCGCGGATATTTGCCGGGAGCAGGCCGGTGGCGGCCATGGCGGTAAGGGACTTGCCAGAGCCGGATTCGCCGATCAGGCCGACACGTTCGCCTAGGGTGATGGTGAGGTCGACGCCGGAGAGCAGGCGGGTGGCTTCGGTATGCAGCGAGAGCTGGCGGATATCGAGAACAGCACTCATCGGGCGCGCCTAGTGGGATCGATCGTATCGCGGAGGCCGTCGGCGAGGAGGTTGATGCCGATGACCAGCGAGACCAGGGCAAGGCCGGGGGCGATGGCGCCGATGGGGGCGGTATAGACCGTGCCCTGGGCTTCCTGCAGCAGGCGGCCCCAGGAGGCGTTGGGCGGCGGCGCGCCGAGGCCGAGATAGGAGAGCGAGGCTTCGGCAATGACGGCAAGGCCGAACTGCAAGGCGAAGCTGACCGACAGCGTCGGCCAGATATTGGGCAGGATGTGGCGGAAGACCACGCCGAGCCATGAGGTGCCGGAGGTGCGGGCGGCGGTGATATAGTCCATCAGCAGCACGCGCTTGGTCAGGATGCGGGTCAGCCGCGCGACGATGGCCGATAGAGCAATGCCGAGGGCAAAGATGGCCGAGCCGAGGTTGGCAGTATCGGCGGCCGCGACCACCAGCATGGCAATAAGAAGCGTCGGGAAGGCGATCAGGATGTCGAGGGTTGCGGCAAGGGCATCGTCGAGCAGCTTGCTGGCAAAGGCGGCGAGCAGGCCGAGCGTGACGCCGATCACGGCGCCAATGGCGACGGCGCCGGTGCCGACGATCAGAGCGATGCGCGAGCCGATCATGATCTGGGTGAGGAAATCGCGGCCGAGGCGGTCGGTGCCAGCCCAGTGAAGGAGGGATGGTGCCTCCAGTCGGCCACCGGTCATGCCGGCGGGATCATAGGGCGTCCAGACCAGCGTCAGCAGGCCGGTGATGATGTGGAGCGTCACCAAGGCCAGGCCAACCCAGAGGGTCAGGGAGACGAAGCGACGGCGTTTGGGCGGGGCGATCTGGTCCACGGTTGTCATGATGTGGCCACCCGCTCACGCAGGCGGGGATCGATGAGGCGCTGCAGCAGGTCGGCGGCGAAGCCGATGAGCAGGACCAGCAGGGTCGAGACGAAGAGCACGCCTTGCACATTGGGATAGTCGCGCTGCTGGATGGCGAGCAGCAGCATGGAGCCGAGGCCGGGCAGGGAGAAGACGCGTTCGATGACGACGGCGCCGAGGAAGGTGCTGGCGAGTTCGATGCCGAGGATGGAAACCACCGGAACGGCACCATTGCGTAGGCCGTGGCGGATCAGGGCTTCGGGGAAGGAGGCGCCGAGCGCGCGGGCGGTGCGAATGTAATCGCTGCCCAGAACGTCGAGCGTGGCGGCGCGGACATAGCGCAGCAGCGAGGCGGCCATGACCAGGGAAATCGTGATGACTGGCAGGATCATAGCCGTGACGGCTTCGCCCCGATTGGCCCAACCCTTGAGGGGGAAACCGCCAGAGGGGAGGAGGCGGAGGTTGATGGCGAAAAGCGTCACCAGCAGGATACCGACCCAGAAAACGGGAATGGCGATGCCGAGCTGGGAGATGACGGAAATGGCGGCGCCATACCAGCGGGCCGAGTGGACGGCGGCGATGACGCCGAGGGGGATGGCGATGACGAGGGCCAGGGCGAAACCGAGCAGGGTCAGCGGCAGGGTGACCGAGAGACGATTGCCGATTTCATCGAGCACCGAGGCGCGGCTGACAAAGGAGGTGCCGAGGTCGAAGCGCGCGAGGTTGCCGATAAAACCGAGGAACTGCAGCCAGATAGGCTGGTCGGAACCGACCTGGGCGCGGGCGGCGGCGATCTGTTGTTCCGTCGCCCCGACACCGAGGAGCGCATTGGCGGGGTCACCGGGCAGCAGGCGCAGCAACAGGAACAGCACCACGGCCGCGATCAGCAGGGACAGGAAGAGGATGGCCAGCCGGCGTATTGTATAGGCGAGAATGGGACGGTCTTTCGAAAAGCCATGGGGCGCGTGAGCGATCTCTAGCCCAATGGCGAGGGCCGGACAAATGGCGTTTGCGCCATTCACCCGACCCCCGAATGCGTTAGCAGACTGTTAGCGTTGAGCGCCCATACGCGTCATTCGGCCTTCTCGATGTCATAAGCGAAGAACTGCGAGTTCAGGCCATTGACCGGGTATCCGGAAACATTGGCGGCCGAGACGACGATCTGCGGATAGAGGTAGAGCCAGTTGCTGGCTGCGTCCTCGGCGATGATCTCGTTGGCTTCCTTGAGCTTGGCCGTCTGCTCGTCGACCGAGCCGGCAGCTTCTGCATCGGCAACCAGCTTGACCACCTCGGGGTTGTTGTAGCCCCAGTAGAAGTCAGGGTTGCCGTAGAAGACGATATCGCGGTGGTTGACGTGCTCCTGCAGCGTCGCCTCGAAATTCTTCTCCTGGTAGATCTTGGTGTACCATTCGTTGGCGGTGATGACGTTGATGTTCACCGTGACGCCGATCTTGGCATATTCGGCCTGGAGGAACTGCGCGACGATCGGGTGCGGATCGTAGTCGGGGGTGTCGAGGGTGAACTCGAAGCCATCGGGATAGCCGGCCTCGGCCAGCAGCGCCTTGGCGCCTTCGACGTCATAGGCGTCGACGCCGGTCAGATCGACATACCAGGGATCGGTCGGCGGCACGAAGGAGCCGATCAGCGTACCATAGTCGCCCCAGATGGAGTTGAGCAGCTTGGCCTTGTCGGTGGCGCGGGCCAGAGCCTTGCGGACCTTGACGTTGTCGAAGGGGGCGACGCGGTCGTTATAGGCCAGCAGTTCCTTGGTGGTGGAAGCGCCTTCGGTGACGGTATAGGCGGAATTGCCGCTGAACTGGGCCAGCGAATCCGGGCTCTGTACGGAGGTGATGACATCCACCGCATTGGTCAGCAGCGCATTGTTGAGTGCGGTGGCGTCAGTGAAGTAGGTGTAGATCACTTCGCCATTGCTGGGGGCATCGCCCCAATAGCCGTCGAAACGCGACAGAGCAAGAGCCGAACCGCGGCGCCATTCTTCCAGCGCGTAGGGGCCGGTGCCGTCTTCGGTCGCCGTGATGTCAGCGGCAGCGTCGTTGACGATCCAGACGTAGGAGAGGTTGTAGGGCAGCGAGATCGAGCGGGCCGACAGAGTGATGACCACGGTCTTGTCGTCAGGCGTCTCGATGGAGGTGATGGTCGAGAGGCTCTTCTTGCGCGAGCTCTTGGAGGTCTCGGCGGTGACGCGTTCAATGGAATACTTCACATCGGCAGAGGTCAGCGGCTCGCCGGAATGGAAGGTGACGCCATCCACGAGGGTAAAGGTATAGGTCAGGCCATCTTCGCTGACCGTGTAGTCAGCCGAGAGCTTGGGCTCGACAGAGCCGGCATCGGTCAGCTGGAACAGGGCTTCATAGACATTGCCGTTGAAGGCTTCGTTGATGCCTTGGCCGGCTCCGGCGGTGTTGTCGAGATTTTGCGGCTCGTAGAGCGAGCCGATGCGGATGGTGGCGTCGGCATCGAAGCCCTGCGCGAAGGCGGCGGGGGATACGGCGACGCTGGCCAGGAGAGCGGCAACCAGCAGGTTGCGACGGGAAACGAGAGACATGAGACAGTCCTGTCAGGTGGGCGGGCCATGCAAATTGCATACACGGCCTCTTGGGAAGAGAAATATCCGGTCCCGGCCGAAAACCCCATCACTTTGGTAGTCTATAAATTTGTCTTCAGACGCCTTGTTGAAATGGCTTTCTCGGTCAGGCGCAGGCGTTGAAAAGCCATTCCACGCTCTGGGAAATCCCGCATTTTCGGGGCGGACACGCGGTAGGCGATGTCGCGCTGAAAGCGAGCAAATCCGGGACAGCTTTCTCCCGATGGGCCTATGTCAGTCTCCAAAAGCGAAAATTTTGCGCCTTGAAACAAAATGCCCGCGAAGGCCGATGCGCGGCAAGAGCCTTTCCCGGAGTGCCAGAAGGTTAGCACGCTACTAACTCGATCAAGTCAGTAGGGTAATGCACTGTGATGTCACGCCGGTGCTGAGCAGCGGCGACACATTCATCTGGGGGCGGCGGCCTATCCTTGAATAGCGCCGCGGGAGATACCGAATGACGATCGCAAGACGCAGTCTATTGTCGCTGGCGCTGGCCGGCATTGCCTTCTCGGGTTTTGGCGCCTCGGCGGCCCATGCCGTCGATCTGCGCATCGGCTGGCAGCCGATCGTCGAGCCGAGCCGCGTGCCGCAGGCCGATGGGACCTATGAAACGGCCACCGGCGCCACCGTGACCTGGAACCGCTTCGAGGGCGGTGCCGATGTGATCGCCGCGATTGCCTCGGGCTCGATCGACATCGGTTATGTCGGCTCCAGCCCGCTGACCGTAGCGGCCAGCCAGCAATTGCCGATCGAGACGATCTTTGTGGTCGGCAATATTGCCGAGGCCGAGGCGCTGGCGGTCAAGGGCGTGACCAAGCCTGAGGAACTGGCCGGCAAGAAGATTGCCACGCCCTTCGTTTCGACCGCGCATTACAGCCTCCTTACGGCGCTCAAGCATTGGGGCGTCGATCCGGCATCGCTGGAAATCCTTAACCTGCGGCCGCCGGAAATTGCAGCGGCCTGGGAGCGCGGCGATATCGATGGCGCCTATGTGTGGGATCCAGTGCTTACCCAGATCAAGTCGACCGGTGGCACCGTGCTTGCCGATAGCGCTGATGTTGCCGAATGGGGCGGGCCGACCTTTGACGCCTGGATCGTGCGTAAGGATTTCGCCGAAGCCAATCCGGATGTGGTCAGCGCCTTCGTCAAGGTGACGGGCGATGCCTATGCCGCCTATCTGGCTGATCCCTCTGCATGGGGTGCCGACTCCGAAGAGGCCAAGAAGATCGCCGATCTCTCGGGCGCCAAGGCGGCGGATGTACCGCTGCTGCTCAAGGGCTATGTCTTCCCCTCGCTTGAACAGCAGGCCAGTGCCGACTTCCTCGGCGGCGGCACGGCTGAGGCCATTGCGGCAACCGCCACATTCCTCGTCGAGCAGGGCCGTATCCCTGCTGCGCTACCCGACTACACCGGCGCGGTGACCACAAAATATGTCGAGGCCGCGCTCGGCCAGTAAGTCACACCGATCGGGTGCCCTCCTGTCGCCCGATCACTTGCGCTGCCGCCTTTCCCTGGGGCGGCAGCGTCCCTGTTTTCTGGAGCTTCTATGTCCGAGCTGCGCCTCAATGCCGTCAGTTTCGCCTATGAGCACGCACCCGGCGCCGCAAGGGTGCTGGATCGCGTAACGCTGGGCGTGGCCAAGGGCGAATTCGTCGTGGTGCTGGGCCAGTCGGGTTCGGGCAAGACTAGTCTGCTCAACCTGGCGGCCGGGTTTCTGGAGCCGACCGAGGGCCGGGTGACGCTGGACGGTAAGGCGGTGTCCGGGCCATCGGCGGATCGCGCTGTGGTGTTTCAAGATGATGCGCTGTTCGCATGGTCCAATGCGCGGGACAATGTGGCATTTCCGCTGCGGCTGCGTGGTGCTTCTCGCGACGAGCGCAAGCGCCGGGCCGATGCGCTGCTGGCCGATGTCGGGCTGGCCGGTCAGGGCGGCAAGGCGATCTGGGAATTGTCGGGCGGCATGCGGCAGCGGGTCGGTATTGCCCGGGCGCTGGCAGCAGAGCCGGAGTTTTTGCTGATGGACGAACCGCTCGGGGCGCTGGACGCGATGACGCGCGACCAGATGCAGGAATTGCTGCTCACGATTTGGAGCCGGTCCAATACCGGTGCCTTGCTGATTACCCATTCGGTAGAAGAGGCGCTGTTTCTCGCCACCCGCGTGGTGGTGCTGGCGGCGCATCCGGGGCGAATTGCGCTGGAGCAGAATTTCGATTTCGGCCGGCGGTTTTTGGCCGGCGAGAAGGCACGGGCGCTGAAGTCCGAGCCTGAATTTGTCGCAGCGCGCGAGGCGCTGATCGCGGCCATTCATGATCCAGCCTATGCGGTGGCGGCATGAGCGTGATTGCTGAGAGCGGAGCGGTGCAACGGCCCGAGGGTGAGCGCAAGCGGGCGCGGCGTCTGCGAAAGCTGCTGCCGTTGTTTGCCGGCCTAACCGTAACCGCGGCGATACTGGTGATCTGGCATGTGGCCAGCACCTCTGGATGGGTATCGCCGGTGTTTCTGCCGCCGCCTGCGGCAATTGTCGCGGCGCTGGGCCGGTTGATCCAGGTGGGCTATGTGGATTCGACGCTTTTGCAGCATGTTGGCGCGAGCCTCGGTCGGGTGTTTTCGGCGCTGTTCTTTTCGGTGCTGATCGGCGTGCCGGCGGGACTGGTGATTGCCACCAGCCCGATCGGGCGCGGCGTGCTTGATCCCGTAGTGGAATTCCTGCGGCCGCTGCCTCCTCTGGCTTATCTGCCGCTGGTCATCATCTGGTTCGGTATTGGCGAGACCTCCAAGGTTCTGGTCATCAGCCTCGCCATGGCGCCGGCCATCATCATTTCGACGGCCGCGGGTGTGCGGTCGGCGTCGAAGAACCAGGTCAATGCGGCGCGGGCCTTTGGTGCGACGCCGCTGCAGCTGTTGCGGCATGTGCTGCTGCCCGCCGCCATTCCGTCAATCCTGACCGGCATTCGCATCGCGCTGGGCGCCGGCTGGACCACATTGGTGGCGGCCGAGCTGGTCGCGGCCGGCCGGGGGCTGGGCTATATGATCCAGTCGGCCGCGCAATTTCTTGTCACCGATGTCGTCATCGCCGGCATCCTCGTCATTTCGGCCATAGCCTTTGCCTTCGAAGCGCTGCTGCGCTTCGTCGAGCGGCGCTATGTGCCCTGGTCGCGTAACCCGTGAGTGTCATGAGCAAAAACCTCGATTTCTTCTGGTTCATTCCGACGCATGGCGACGGCCGCTATCTCGGCTCGGGCGATGGCGAAAGGCAGCCGGATTTCCAGTATTTCAAGCAGATCGCCCAGGCGGCGGACCGGCTTGGCTATCAAGGCGTGCTACTGCCGACCGGGCAGAATTGCGAGGAGTCGTGGATCACGGCGACCGGTCTGGCGACGGTGACGGATCGGCTGAAATATCTTGTGGCGCTGCGGCCCGGCGTGACGCTGCCGACCTTTGCGGCGCGGCAGGCGGCGGCGCTGGACCGGCTGAGCAATGGACGACTGTTGCTCAATGTGGTGGTGGGCGGCAACCCGGTGGAGCTGGCCGGCGACGGCGTGTTCCTGCCGCATGGCGAGCGCTATGAGCAGGCCGGGGAATTTCTCAGCATTTTCCGCCGGCTGCTGGCCGGCGAGACGGTGGATTTCAGCGGCAAGCATTATCGCGTCGAGGGCGGGCGGCTGGATCAGCGCACGGTGCAACAGCCGCATCCTCCGATCTTTTTGGGGGGCTCATCCGATGCCGGGCAGGATCTGGCGGCCGAACAGGTCGACACTTACCTGACCTGGGGCGAGCCGGTGGTGCAGGTGGCCGAAAAGGTCGCGGCGGCGCAGCGCAAGGCGGAGGCCAAGGGGCGCAAGCTGCGCTTTGGCATGCGGCTGCATTTCATCGTGCGCGAGACCGAGGAAGAAGCCTGGCGAGAGGCGGATCGGCTGATCAGCAAGGTGTCGGACAGCCAGATCGCGGCGGCGCAGGCGCGGTTTACCCAGCAGATGGATAGTGTCGGCCAGCGCCGCATGTCGGAGCTGCATGGCGGCGATCGAAACAAGCTGCTGGTCGGACCAAATCTCTGGGCCGGGGTCGGGCTGGTGCGCAATGGGGCCGGTACGGCGCTGGTCGGGACGCCTGAACAGGTGGCGGAGCGGCTACGGGAATATCAGGCGGTCGGCGTGGATCTGGTTATCGGCTCTGGCTATCCGCATCTCGAAGAGGCCTATCGCGTTGCGGAGCTGCTGTTCCCGGCGCTGGGGCTGGGCGGCAAGCTCGAGACGCTGGTCGAAAGTGTCAGCAATGAATTTGCCGTCGGTTTCCATGGCAAGGCGCAGGTGGCGATCTAGGCTAGCCGCCGAAGGCCAGCGGCAAGTCGAACACCCATGAGGCGCGGTTGGCGGCCGGGGGAATGCCGGGGAAGGGCGCGGCGCGGCTGACGGTGGCGAGGCCGGCCTGGTCGACGGCGCTATTGCCCGAAGAACGGCCGATGCTGATGTCGGTGACCTGGCCATTTGCCAACACGGTGAAGCGAACGACCACCTCACCGCTCGGGCCGCTGTTGCTGCGGAGGGCCCGGCGCAGTTTGCGCAGCACTTCGCTGGGATATTTCGCCACTTCGGCATCGCCGCCATTGCCCGAACCGACCTGCGGCGCGGCGCTGCCGGCTGAGGCGACGGAATCGGCATTGTTGCGGCCGCCATTGCCGGCAGTGCTGGGCGGCGGGGTTGTCGCCGGGCGCGGCGTGGCCTGCTGGGTGGGCTGGGGTTTTGGCGGTTGCGGCTTGTGCACGACCGGGGCGCTGGGGCGTGGGCGGCTCAGCGTCTGGGGGACGGGCGCGAGTTTGACGTCTTCGCTGGAGATCGGCTCGATGGTTTCGGAGGGCGCCGGGGCGACGGGTTGGCTGGTCAGGCTGCTGACGGCCGTGGAGCTCAGCATGGCCATTTCCATCGTGGATTGCACGGGCTGGACAGGCTCGGGCTGTGGTTCGGTGATTTCGAGGGCCGCGGCTTCGAGCGGCTCGGCGGATTCGGCGGCCAGGGGTTCGGCGGTGGCCTCGATCACCGGCTCTGCCGTTTCGGGCGGCAAGGGCTCGACGGAAGTCTCGGTGACCGGCTCTTGGGTTTCGGGCTCGACGGCTTCGACGGTCTCGGTGATCGGCTCGACGGTTTCGGCTTCGACCGGATCAAGCACCGGCGGCGTCGTGCTGGCGGCGCCGGAGGAGACCATGTCGGCCGTGGCATCGCTCTGGATGACCTCGGTGGCATTGGCTGAAACCGAGGACATGGTGACAATGCTGACGCTGACCGATTCTGCGGCGGGCGCATCCTCGGGCGCGGGCCAGGCAAAGCCGATCAGCGCAGCGCCAAGCACTGCCGCATGGACCAGGGCGGAACCGGAAAGCGCGCGCTGCATCAGGGGCTCGACTGCCGCTCGGTGATGAGACCGATCTGGCCATAGCCGGCCGCCGACAGCGCGCCCATGACTTCCATGATGGCGCCATAGGCGGCGGTCGCGTCGCCGCGGACATAGATGCGTTCGTCGGTACCTTCCACCACCAGGGCTTCCACGGAAGAGACCAGCGTATCCAATGTGACCGGTTCGCTATCGATGGTGATGGCGCCGTCGGGGGTGACGGTGACGGTAATCGGCTTGCGTTCCAGCGGCATGGCCTGCGCCTGGGTCTGCGGCAGGTCGATCGGCACACCCATGGTCATCAGGGGGGCCGCGACCATGAAGACGATCAGCAGCACCAGCATGACGTCGACCATCGGCGTGATGTTGATATCGCTGATGGCCTGGGTGCGAGCGCGGCCGCGCTTGCGACCGCCCTTGGAGCCGCCAACGGACATGCCCATCAGGCTTTACCCGCGTCGAGCTGGCGCGACAGGAGCGCGACCAGCCGGTCGGCAAAGGCTTCCAGCCGGCCGATCAGCTTGCCGGCGTCGGCGTTGAGCTTGTTGAAGGCAATGACGGCCGGGATGGCGGCGAGCAGGCCCAGCGCCGTGGCGAGCAGGGCCTCGGCAATGCCGGGTGCGACGACGGCGAGGCTGGTGTTTTCGGCCGAGGCAATGGCGGTAAAGGCATTCATGATGCCCCAGACGGTGCCGAAGAGGCCGATGAACGGGCCGGCAGAGCCGATGGTGGCGAGAATGCCGAGGCGCTTTTCGAGCTCGGCGCTCTCTTCATTGACGGCTAGGTCGAGCGCGATTTCGAGCCGGCTCTGCAGACCGCCGGCCGTGGCGGCCTGCTGGGCGTGGCTCTTGTCCCATTCTTCCATGGCGGCGAGGAAGACGGCGGAGAGACCGGACGCTTCGGTGCCGGCATAGTCGGTGCGCAGCTCCGCCAGCGGTTTGCCGGAGGCGAAAGCGCGGTCGAAGGCAGCCATGTCGCGGCGCGCCTTGCCATAGGTAGCGACGCGATTGGCGATGATGGCCCAGCACCAGACCGAGGCCAGCAGCAGGCCGATCATGATGGATTTGACGATCCAGTCGGCCTGCAGGAACAGGGCCCAGATGGAAAAGCTATGCGCGGCGGTTTCCATGATCAGATACCGAAGGTGACGTCGAGGCGGGTATTGGTCTTGAGCGCGTCGAGGCAGATGCTGGGCGGGGTGATCTCGCCCTCGCAGGCGCTGATGTCGTTGACGAGCACGCGGCCGAGGTTCTCGCAGGCAAGGCCGGCGAGCTGGAACTGCAGCACCTTGGTCTTGCCATTGCTGAGGTCCTTGAAATCCAGGGTGACGATGCGGTCGATGGCGCCATTGGGGTCGAACAGCGCCAGTTCCACGGCGGCGCGGTCGAGCTGGCCGCCCAGCTCATTGGTGGCGAGGAAGCTGACGCGGCAACCGGCCTCGGTCGGTTGCAGGGCATTGAGCTCCAGCGTGAAGGCGGGCGCGGGGGCTGCGGTTTCCTGGGCGAGGACGGGCGCGGTCAGAAGCGTAAGGGTCAGCAGGGCGGCGAAGGGGCGATGGGTCATCAGGCAACCTTGGGGATGGAAGCGGGCGCCGCGTGGCGACCGGCGGACTGGGGGAGAACGAAGGGCATGCCGGCGGGCGGGGTGGCGCCGACGCTGAGCCGGCAATCGAATACCGTTTCGATCAGATCGTCAGTCAGCACCTCGGCCGGCGTGCCGTGGCCGGCGACGCGGCCCTCGCGCAGGGCGACGATGGAATCGGCATACATGGCAGCCAGGTTGAGATCGTGCAGGATGGCGATGACGCCGCCGCCGGCATCGGCATAGCGACGGGCGACATCCATGATCATCAGCTGATGCTTGACGTCGAGGCTGGAGACCGGCTCATCGAGGAAGAGATAGCGCGGGGCGCCGTCGAGTACGGGCGTCCAGACCTGGCAAAGCACCCGGGCCAATTGCACGCGCTGCTGCTCGCCACCGGAAATCTCCCCGTAATATCGCCCGCCGAAACCGGCGAGATCCACCGAGGCCAGTGCCATTTCGGGCAGGCGCTTGTTCATCGACAGCGGCACGCCGGAGCGGCCGGCGGTCAGGCCCATGGAGACCACTTCATAGACGGTGAAGGGGAAGGGCAGGCTGCTCGACTGCGGCAGCACGGCCCGCAGCGCGGCGGCCTGCACCGGCGACATGTCCATCAGATCATGGCCGTTGATGCGGACCGTGCCGGTATAGGCGTTGTCGCGGCACAGCGCCTTCATCAGCGTGGATTTGCCGGAGCCGTTGGGGCCGATGACGGCGGTGATGGCGCCGGGTGCGGCAGAGAAGGAAATGTCGTGCAGGATCTGGCGATGGGCGAGATGGACCGACAGGGCGCTGACTTCAATCATGGCATCACCAGGCAAAGGCCGCGCGCTTGCGCAGCAGGATCCAGAGGAAGAAGGGGCCGCCAAAGGCTGCGGTGATGATGCCGATCGGCAGTTCGGCCGGCGCCACGATCAGCCGGCTGATGGCATCGGCCATCAGCAGGAACGAGGCGCCGAGCAGGGCCGTGGCCGGCAGCAGGTAGCGATGGTTTGGGCCGATGATCAGGCGCAGCAAATGCGGCACGACGATGCCGACAAAACCGATGCCGCCGCTGACGGCCACCGAGGCGCCAGTGGCGCCGGCCACGGCGACAATGGTCATCAGCTTGAAGCGCTGCACTGGCACGCCGAGATGGGCGGCCGTGGCTTCGCCCAGGGTCAGGGCATTGAGACCCTTGGCGAGGAAACCGGCGGCGATCAGCGAGGCGATAATGATCGGGCCGGAGGCGGCCATCTTGGTCCAGTTGGCGCCCGATAGCGAACCGAGGCCCCAGAAGGTCAGGTCGCGCAGCTGGCTGTCGGTGGCGACATAGACCAGCACGCCGGTGATGGCGCCGGCCAAGGCCGCGATGGCAATGCCGGCCAGCAGCATGGTGGCAATGGCGGTCTGGCCGCTGCGGGTGGCGACGCGGTAGAGAATGAAGGTGGTGATCAGCCCGCCGACAAAGGCGGCGATCTGCAGGCTGTAGATGCCGAGCAGACTGGTCAGCGGCGCCAGCATGGTGGTGCCCAGCACGATGATGCCGACGGCGCCAAGCCCGGCGCCGGCCGAGACACCGACGAGGCCGGGATCAGCGAGAGGATTGCGGAACAGGCCCTGCATCAGCAGGCCCGAGACGGCGAGGGCGGCGCCCACAAGGGTGCCGAGCAGCATGCGGGGCAGGCGGATATTGTAGATCACCGCATGGTCGCGCAAAGCCTGTTCTGCATGCTCCGGCACGACGCCGAACCAGGAGCCGATAATGCTCCAGGCGGACGCGCCGGAGGCGCCGGTGGTCATCGAGACCACCATCATGACCAGCAGCAGGACGGCCAGGACGACGATGGCAAGGCGCCCGAGATTGCTGCGATCACCCGCCGCCCTTTCGGGCGACGCGCCATCGTGCTCGAACATGGTTGCTGCACTCGCCATCGTCCGGTTCCTAGTTCGCGCCGTAGAGCAGGTCGAAGACTTCGCCGGCGGCCGCCGCCGTGCGGGGACCAAAGCCCAGCAGATAGGCGCCTTCGATGCGATGGAAGGCGTGGTTCTGGCCGGCGGGGGTCAGGGCGATGGCGGGGTTGGCCGCGAGGTCGGCGTCGCTTGCGCCGTGGTCGCCACCGCGATCCATCATCAGGATGACGTCGGGCGCGGCGTCGATGATGGCTTCTTCGGTGAGGGCCTTGTAGCCGGAGTATTCGTCGATGGCGTTGACGGCGCCGGAGAGGGCGATGATGCCGTCGGCAGCGGTGCCGGTGCCGGAGGCCTGGATCTTGCCGCCTTCGGCCGAGAGGATGAACAGCACGCGCTTGGGCTCGGTCACCACATCGGTGCGGGCGGCCAGCTCGGCAAACTGCTGTTCGATTTCAGCGGCAAAAGCTTCCGCCTTGTCGGCGACGCCCAAGGCCTGGCCCACGGCGCGGATCTTTACCAGCACGCCATCAGCCGAATAGCTTTCGGGCACCGTCTGGTACTCGACGCCGGCATGGCTGAGCACTTCGAGGGCTTCGGGCGGGCCGCTGCCTTCGATGACGAGGAGGGCAGAGGGGCTAACCGACAGCACGCCTTCGGGCGCCAGCTGGCGCATGTAGCCGACGTCTGGCAGGGTCAGCGCGGCTTCGGGGAAGAGCGCGGTCTGGTCACGGGCGACCAGCTTGCCCTCTTCGCCCAGCGCATAGATGATTTCGGTGAGCGAGCCACCGATGGAGACGAGGCGCGAGGTATCGGCGAAGGGCTTGAGCTCCTGCGCCGAGGCGCCGGAGAGGCCGAGGGAGAGCGTCAGGAGAGCCGCGCCGGCAAGGCGTGTAGTGAAAAGCGACATGGTGACCTCAGGCAGCGTTGGACTGGTTGTGGAGGGGCAGCTGTTCGACGGCAGAGCGCCAGGCGGCGCGCTCGTGATTGCCTTCTTCGCGCTTGCCGAAGAACTGGATGATCAGCTCGCGGTTGGCGTCATAGACTTCCACCGAGGTGATGTGACCGTCGCTGGTCGGCTTGCGCACGGCCCAGACCGAAGCGATGTGGTCGAGACGCAGGTGGAGATGGAAGGTGTCGTCCATCACGTTGAGCCAGGGACCCATCGGCTTGACCGTGGTGATCGGCCCGGCGTGAATCTGCACGCAACCCTGGTTGTTGACGAAGACCATGATGGGCAGGTCGCTGCCGGCGACGGCCGAGAACATCTGCTCCACGGCCGTTGCGTCGAGCTGCCAGGCGAGATCTTCGCCGACCAGCTCCAGCGCGTTGAGGCGGTGCAGGTTGAGCTTTTTCAGCATGCCGAAGAACTGATGCGTATCGGTCAGCGCCTGCCACTGCTCGCGCAGGGCGGCGACATCGGCGGCTTCGCCGAGGGCGGCGACGGGGGCTGCCGGCGTGGTGGTGATGGTATCGGTCTGCTCGGCGTGGCGCAGGTTGGCGACCAGCAGCGACCAGGCCTCGAGATTGGTAGCCGGGCGGGCATGCACCTTATGCACGGCATGACCCTGGGCATCGAAGAACTGCAGCGAATGGCGCACGGCACCGTCTTCGCCAGCCTTTTCCACGGCAAAGCCAAAGGCCCAGCGCGAGGGGAAGATGCGCAGGTCGATCTGCTCGCCCAGCACCATGGAAGCCATGGGGCCGATGACGACCTTCTCGTAAGGACCGATCTTTTCGTGCACGGCGCTTTCATTGCGGGTCAGCGCCATGACCTCGCCTACTGCGGTGAGGCCATTGAGCAGCACGCCGACATCGGGGTTGAGGCGGATGGCCGAGCGGCCGACTTCGGCGGCAACCAGCTGGGCTTCGGAAATGGAATGGATGCGGGCGAAGTCGCGTTCGCGCATTTCCGGATGCTGGGCGCGCAGGCGGCGGATGTCGTCGGCAGTCTTGGCAGCGGTTTCAGTCAATTCGGGCCCCTATTTGGTCAGGATCAGCTTGTCTTGGCGGGTGACCCGCAGGCGGTACTGTTCGCCGTGGTGCTCGATGACCACTTCCGTTTCGCCATGAAAGAGCGCGTCGCTCGCAATCACCTTGCGGGCACCAGCTTGGCGTGAAGGGAGCGCGGGCTCATCGTCGACGGGCATAAATAGTCCTTTGAGATCATACTCATACGAAGACGGTGAGAAGGTTCCGTGCAAGACGCATAAAACTTGACTTCCATAGACACCTTATTTACTCAGCGCAATAGGTGATCACGAAAGTCATATTCTGACGCGGTCGCAGCGAGCCAGCCAACCGCCAGCCAGCACAAAGAATTCAAGAAAACTGGAGTTTGAAATGGGGCTGGTACAATCGCGTGCCGTCGCACTGATGTGCGGCGTGGCGTTGGGGGCGGTTGCGCTGCAGGGGGCTGCGGCACAATCGAATGTGAATACGACCAATGTGACGTTGCTCGAGCGTCTGGTGATTGGTGCCGGCGCGCCCAAGGTGGCGATCAACACGCCGCAGGCCGTGACGGTCGTCAGCCAGGCCGACATCGATCAGAAGCAGGCCAGCTCGACTGGCGAAATCTTTGACGAAATCCCGGGCGTGACTATGGTCGGCTCCGAGCGCGTGCTCGGCGAGTCGTTCAACATCCGCGGTATCGGCGCTGCCGAAACTTCGGGCGACGAAGCGCGTATCGCGATCACTGTCGACGGCGCCAAGAAGTTTTACGAACAGTACCGCATGGGTTCGTTCTTCTCCGATCCCGAGCTCTACAAGCAGGTCGAAGTGCTGCGCGGGCCGGCGTCCTCGACGCTTTATGGCGCTGGCGCCATGGCTGGCGTGATCAACTTCACGACCAAGGATGCCTCGGACTTCATCCGTGATGGCCAGACCGGCGCTATCCGCGTCAAGGGCAGCTACAATTCCAATGGCAATGGCACGCTGGTTTCGGGCCTGATCGCCCACCAGATCAACGAGACCTTCGAAATTCTGGCCACTGGCAATTTGCGTCAGTCGGCGGTGCAGACCCTGGCCAATGGCGGCACGCTGCCGGGCTCGGAATTTTCGGCGTGGTCGGGCCTGGTCAAAGGCACGATGCATCTCGATGACGAGCAGGTCGTACGTCTGTCCTACCAGCAGTGGGCCACCAATGCGCTCAAGCAGGACTACGCCCAGACCGGCACCATTCCGCTGACCAATCCGCAGAATTTTGGCCAGATTGATCGCAACGTGGCCGATAAGACGGCTGTGCTGAGCTACGAAAACCCGGCGTCCGACAACGACATGCTGGATCTCAAGGTGCAGCTGTCCTATTCCGACACGACCGTTGCCCAGCGCAATCCCACCGTCAATATCGGCACGATCGGCGCTGCCGATTACGGCTATGGTACGACCCAGCTCAACGCCCAGAACACCTCGAAATTTGCCGGCGAAGGCTGGGAGAATTTCCTGACCTATGGCGTGCAGGCAAGCCATCAGGTTCGTACGGCAGCGCCTGTCGGCGGCGGCGTAATCACCACGCATCCTGAAGGCACGTCGACCAATGTGGGCGTCTTTGCCCAGTCAGAACATACAATCAACGATGCGCTGACCCTGATCGGTGGTGCACGCCTCGACTATTCTAATCTGGTGCCGAGCTCGGCGCTGACCACCACGACGCCGAATAGCCAGTGGGCGTTCTCGCCCAAGCTGGCGGCTCTCTATGCCTTTAGCGACAACTTCAATGTCTTTGGCTCGGTGGCCCATACCGAACGCATGCCGACGCTGGACGAAATGTTCCAGTATTCTGGTACGCGTACGGCTAACCTGAACCTGCGCAAGGAATCGTCCGACAATTTCGAACTGGGTTTCGGCACCACTGCCTATGACCTTGTGGAAGACGGCGACTCGCTCGGCTTCAAGGCGACCGGCTTCTATAACAACATCACCGACGGTATCCGCTCCAACCCGCGTACAGCCAATGCGCCGTATTTCGTCAATATTGCCGGAATGCGCATCTGGGGCGTCGAACTTGAAGGCGCCTATGAGTCCGAGCAGATGTTTGCCCGGTTGGCCTACACGTTCACGCGTGGCGACTACACCCAGCCATTCGTCGGTGCCGGTGGCACTGCTGCAACCAATGCGTCCAACACGCGCAATGTTGGCGATCCGGTTGATACTCTGCCGCAGGACAAGATTGTCGCCACGATCGGCGGCCGTCTGCCGGAATACGATATCGAGTTCGGCACCAAGGTTACCCTGGCCGCCAATCCGATCGTAGCGGTTGACACTGTGCCGGCGTCTGCCAAGCCGACCGGTTGGGCATCGGTCGACGTGTTCGCCAGCTGGAAACCGGAAGGCGGCCAGTTCAAGGGCCTCGAGGCACAGTTCTCGGTTGAGAACATCTTCGACGCCGACTACCGCGAGAACCTCTCGATGGACCGCTCCAAGGGTCGCACGTTCAAGGTCACCCTAGCCAAGCAGTTCGACTACTAAGACCTCAAACTTCTCAGACCAAATCCGGCCAGCAGCCTTCGGGCTGCTGGCTTTTTCGTCTGTGGGACCAGGTCATGGATGGAACCGCAGCGGCCGGGTTCCGTTGACCTTCGCGATCACCAAGCGTCACCATGATCATTCCAGACCCAACACGTCCGCCGGAGGACGAATTGCAGCTTGCGCCGGAGGAGGCTGACCTCTGGTCCATGCATCGTGCTGCGTCGCCGTTGATCGGCACCGCTGTCCACAATGGCCATACGGTTCGTAGCGATCTCGTCGGGCTGATGGCGCTGGATGCGGCGGGGCGGTTGCGGGAGGAAGATCCGTTTACCGAATATACCATTCGCGATATGCCGAACCGGGTGGTTTTTCATCGCTCGCGGTTCGAGATTGATCTCAATCGGGCGCGGGATGGCGCGGTTTACTTGACGCCGGAGCAGGCCTGGGGGCTTGAGGTTTGGGCGGAGCTGCCGGGTGCCGAACTGGTAGCGGCGTCGTTACGGATTCACGATGCCTATTATGCGTCACTCAAGCACATGCTTAGCCAGATCGAGGCAGAGTTCGGCGGGTTCGTGCTGCTCGACATGCATAGCTATAACCATCGCCGCAATGGGCCGGATGGCGCGCCGAGCGATCCCGCCGAGGCGCCCGTGATCAATATCGGCACGTCGTCGATGGACCGGGCGCGCTGGGCCGATGTGCTGGACCCGTTCATCGACAGCCTGCGCAGTTTCCAGTTTCGCGGGCAGGGGATGGATGTGCGCGAGAATGTCGCCTTCCAGGGCAAGGGCGAGCAGACGCGGTTTGTGCATGAGCAGTTTCCCACAACCGGCTGCGCCATCGCGGTCGAGTTCAAGAAGGTGTTCATGGACGAGTGGTCCGGAGAACCGGATCGCGAAGCGCTTGTCGAGTTGCGCCGGATGATCACCGCATCATTGCCGGTGTTGCTGGCAGCGCTCAGGGCGCGCGGATGAGCGGGTCATCGGACGAGAGTTTGCTGAGCGAGCTTGCGGCGGCGCTTGCGGCCGGGCAACCCATCCGCAAGGATTTTGGCCGCGGCGAGCGGCTGCATATCGATCGGCCGATGCCGTTTCTTGTGGTGCAGGTGGGCCGGGCGCGGCAGCCGGCGGCGCGGGACATTGTCACCGCCAGCTCGGCCTATCTGCTTGTCGGCAATCTCAAGCTGGCCAAGGCGATCATCGCTTTGGTGGAAGCGGAAATGCGGCAGCAGTTCGGGGCGTTTTTCGTGCTCGATGTCGGCGAACTGGAGCGCGACCGGCTGGCTGGCGACGCTGACTATCTGCCGCCGTTCGAAATGACGCTGTCTGCCTCGGGCGATGCCGGGGCGCGGGCGGCGGCGGCGGCCTTCAGTGCGGCGACGGAGAAGGTGCGGGCCAAATTCCGCACGCCGCAGATTGCGCGGCCGAGCCTTGCCGATGATATGGCGGCGAAGCTGGCGCGGGTTATGCCGAAGCTATCGGTAATGACGCTGCGCTTTGCGCCGATCTATCGTGTGCCGGAATCAGATGCGGTCTATCCGCAGCTGCGCGAGCAACTGGTGGCCAATATCGTCGATGCGGGTCTGCAGGCCGCTGCGGCGTTTGCGGAAAGCACCAAGAGCCTTGCCATTTCCACGCACCGAGCGCTGGGGCGCCGGGCCTTCATCGATGCGGTGAGCCGCGCCGACAAGGCCGTGGACGAGGTGGCGCAGAGCTTTGACTTCTTGCTGGCCGTGACCCCGATCAATGCCAAGGCGGCTTGGGACGAGTTTTCGAACTCCGGCTTCGAGCGGGCGCCGACGCTGCTATATCGACCGCTAACGGTGGCTGTGGACCAGCAGAAGAAGCGGCTGTTTTCCATCGGCCTCGATCATTTCGAGGACCCGGTGCTCACGACGCTCTACCGCGAAAAGCAGCAGGAGCTGGATCTGCAGCTGACGCTACTGGCGGCGCGGGAAACGCCGCGCTTTGTCGAGCTGGGGCGGGCGCTTTATGGGCGGGTGGAGCCTGCTCTGCTAACGGCAGCGCAGGCGATTCTGGATGGCACCAAGTCCGAGCGTGGCAAGGGGCCGGGCGAGGATGCGGACGTGGCCTTCCTCGAGCGGCGCGCCAAGGCGATGATCAAGAGCTATGCCGGGGAATCAGCGCAGTTCGACGCGACGGTGGAACTGCGCGACGACCTGCCGGGCGGCATGATGGTGTCGGGCGGCAAGCTGCTGATTGCGCGCAGTACGGTGATGGCCAAGACCCGCGTGGAAGCGTTGCTAAGCCACGAAGTTGGCGTGCATCTGCTGACCTATTTCAACGGTTCGGCCCAGGGCTTGCGGCTGTTTCGCTCGGGTCTAGCCGGTTATGAAGGCGTGCAGGAAGGCCTTGCCGTGTTGGCGGAATATCTGGTCGGCGGAATGACGCTGGGCCGGTTGCGGCTGATTGCGGCTCGGGTGGTCGGTTGCGCCATGATGCTTGAGGGCGCCAGTTTTCCGGAGTGCTATCGGCGCATCCGGGAGCTTGGGCTGGCCGAGAGTTCGGCGTTCAACCTGACCTTGCGCGTCTACCGCGGCGGCGGGTTGGCCAAGGATGCGGTCTATCTGCGCGGGCTGCTGGAAGTGCTGGCGCATTTGCGGTCGGGCGGTGCGCTCGATCCGTTCTGGATGGGCAAGATTGCCGCCAGCCATTTCCGCATCATGCAGGAGCTCGGCACCCGGGGCTTGCTCAAACCACCTCAGCTTACCCCTGCCTTCCTTTCGCATCCGCAGGCCAATGAACGGCTGAAGAAGGCAAGGGCAGGCATGAATCCGGTCGAAATGATCGGCAGCTAGGAGCGTCACATGCGCATTGCATTCTTCGTCAATTCGATCGAGGGCGAAACGGTCAATTATTCGACCACTCACCTGGCTCTGGCCGCGCTCAATCGCGGGCATGAGATCTGTTATCTGACGCCGGGCGATTTCGTGCTGCGGCCGGATGACAGCCTTGCGGTGCGGGCGCTGACGCTGCCGTCGAATAAATACAAGAAGGCCGAAACCCTGTTCAAGGACCTGCAGGGCGGCGAGACCAGGGTCGAGCCGATCGACATCAGCGAGATCGATGTCCTGTTGCTGCGCAATGACCCGTCGGAAGATGCGGCGGACCGGCCTTGGGCAGCACAGGTCGGGGCGATCTTCGGGCGGCTGGCGGCGGCGCGGGGCGTCATCGTACTCAATGATCCCGATGGGCTGATCCGGGCGCAGAACAAGCTCTACTTCCAGGAGTTTCCAACCAGCGTGCGCCCGGAGACGCTGATCTCCAAGAGCATCGACGAGATCAAGGCCTTCATCGAGAACCAGAAGAAGGGCGTGATTTTGAAGCCCCTACAGGGTTCGGGGGGCAAGAATGTCTTCAAGATCGCCTCGCCCAAGGATTCCAACCTCAACCAGATTTTCGAGGCGGTGAGCGGGGAGGGCTATCTGATTGCGCAAGGGTTTATGCCCGAGGCATCGGCGGGCGATGTGCGGTTTTTCCTGATGAATGGCCGGCCGCTGCAGCGTGATGGCAAATATGCCGCCTTCCGCCGGGCGCCAGCCAAGGACGAGATTCGCTCCAACATTCATGCCGGCGGCAGTGCCGAGACCATCGAGGTCACCGACACCATGCTGCGGATTGCCGAAACGGTGCGGCCCAAGCTGATCCAGGACGGCATGTTCCTGGTGGGGCTGGATATCGTTGGCGACAAGCTATTGGAAATCAACGTGTTTACGCCGGGCGGGCTCAACAATCTGTCGCTGATGTATGACGTGGATTTCACCCAGACGGTGATCGCGGCGCTGGAGGAAAAGGTGGCGATCAAGGCGGCCTATGCAAGTAGTATCGGCAATCGCGAGTTGGCGACGCTATAGGCGGCTTCAAGTCCGCGTGATGCGGGTGATCCGCGGTAACCGCGGGCGCATATAGGACGAATAGGTGAGCATATCGCCCCCTGAGGATTGCCCATGGCCCGCTCTGCTTCTGCCGCCGTCGCCCGCATTCAGCCCCGCCGCAGCGTGCTTGCGGCCATGCTGCTGCTTCCCGCACTCGCCTTCGGCCTGTGGAACCGGCCTGCGCACGCCGAGGAAAAGCCTGTCGAAATTCCGGCGCCGGCCATCGCACTGGCCGAGACGGGCACAACGGCGACCGCCGTGTTTGCCGGCGGATGTTTCTGGGGTGTGCAGGGCGTGTTCCAGCATGTCACCGGCGTCAAAAACGCAGTGTCCGGCTATGCCGGCGGCAGCGCCGAAACCGCCACTTATGATCTGAGCAGCACCGGGACGACCGGCCATGCCGAGACGGTGGAAGTGACTTATGATCCTTCGGTGGTTAGCTATGGCGAGCTGCTGCAGATCTATTTTTCGGTGGCGCATAATCCGACCCAGCTGAATTATCAGGGCCCCGATCACGGCACGCAGTATCGCTCCACAATCTTCCCGGTGGATGACGCGCAGGCCGAATTTGCCAAGGCCTATATTGCCCAGCTCGATGCGACGGGCCTGTTTGGCGCGCCCATCGTCACGACGATCGAGCCGCTCAAGGCCTTCTATCCGGCCGAGCAGTATCATCAGGATTTCCTGACGCTGAACCCGACCTGGCCCTATATCGTCTACAACGACCTTCCTAAGATCGCGGCGCTGAAGAGCCTGTTCCCCGACGCCTATCGCAACGAGCCGGTGTTGGTCGGCACGCTCTAGGATGAACTTGGCGTTGCCGGGGTTGTGATACTTCGGCAACGCTTGTCACCTGCCGCATTTTGGCCGCTGGAGGGTCAGGTTTTCGCCGGTTGAGCCGCGCAGAACCTTGGCGGAACGGACGCGATCAGCTCGCGTTGTTCAGACCACGGGTCGACTTGCAGGGAGACGGCGATGCGCTTGTTCAAAATCATCACGCTGACAGCGTTGGGCAGCACGGCTTCCATGGCCGGCGCCTTTGCGGCAGACCTGATCACCGTCCCCACCAGCACGTCCCCTGTCGAAATGCCGATCTATGACGATGCGGGTTTTGACTGGAGCGGTTTTTACGCTGGTGTCTATGGCGGCGCGCAGAATGGCACGACCAGCGGCACGCAATATGGTCTGGGTGTCCAGGCCGGCGTCAATGCGCAGTTCGACTTCTATCTGCTGGGTGCCGAAGTCGCCGTCCATGGCCTGACAGGCGGCACGACGGCCGAGACCAGCTACGGCCAAATTCTCGGCCGTGCGGGTCTGGTGGTCAGCGATGACGTGCTGGTTTATGCGGCCGGCGGCTATGGCATCGACCTCGGTCCGCCCGATGAGCAGGACCTGTTGCTGGGTGGGGGCGTGGAACTCGCCGTGACCGATAGCATCTCGGTTGAAGCGCAATATCTGCACGGCTTTCCGCTCAATGGCGGCGGCAATGCCAAGGACCAGTTCACGGTCGGCGCGAACTTCCACTTCTAGTCCGAACCGACTTTTTATATGACGAATCGCGGCCCTGTATTTGCGGGGCCGTTTGCATTTTGGATGGCCTTTTGAGCGACTCAGTGGGGCCCGGTTTGCACCACCGCAGCGCCGCAAAGATGAGTCCAATTCGTGCAATTTGTATCAAACTGGGTCAAATGCGCGGCAATGCTGCAACACCTACCCCTAATTGGTCACTCCAGCTTAGCCAAACTGCCCAATTTAGGGGAGCCAAGGGTTGCGTCGCGCGTTGGGCTGATGCATCTAGTCGATCGACTACGGTTAACTCTATGGGAGTGCAAGATATGTTCGCACGTTCGCTTTCTCTCGGTGTGGCTGCTGCCGCGCTGCTCGTCGGTGGTGCTCAGGCAGCCGACCTCATCATCCCGACCACGCCAGAGCCGATCTATGAAGCTGCTGGCTTCAACTGGGAAGGTCTCTATGCAGGCGTTCGCG
>NZ_FOFL01000007.1 GCF_900110945.1 Devosia sp. YR412 | reverse complement strand
GGCCGCCTGACGCGGTTCATAAAACCGGACGTCCCGAGGCGGTAATCGTCTCACATACTAAATCCCTCAGAGGCGAAAGCCGTCTCGGGATCCGCCTTTCTAGTCGATAACCGCACCACAGGCGGCGCTTTCGCACGTCCAAATGCGACTGGATCATGAATTTGCCATGCGCCATGCGCATAAAGCGCCTGAGATTTCGGCCATGGCGAGACGGGCCAAATCAGCTCATCTTCCAGTCTTAGCTCATAGCCTGCATGGAGTACGACAATGTTTGTACGTGCCGTCTGGCGTATCAAGCGCCTCGTCGATGTGAAGCAAACCCTGCGCGAAATGGAGGTCCCATCCTCCCGTGACGCAGACCTGCTGGGGCTTAGCGGCCCTGACTTCTCCAAAATGACCAAATCGCTGTTCGATCGCTGAGCGCCTGCGCCCAGCTGTCGCACCCTGCCCCGGCGTGGTCACTGCCTGGCCACGGCGGCGCCGCAATGCTTAACCGCTCATGAACCATCACCCGGTCAAGCCCTGCAAAAAACGCATGACCCATTTGACCAATGACCCAGTGCTCATTCGGCAGGCACTGCTCTAAATACATCCTTGTAAACGAAAAGGAGAATTCAAATGGACATCCGCAAGACTTTCAAGAAGTGGGCCGCCTACCAGCAGACCGTTCGTGAGCTCGCCGCTCTCGACAATCGCCAGCTCAACGACCTGGGCATTTCGCGCACCGACATCAATCGCATTGCCCGCGATCATGCTGCTGGTCTCTAAGTTCTGCTCGACTGAACTTACCGACGACCCAAACCGAACAGCCGCTTCTCTCTGAGATGCGGCTGTTTTGTTATTCTGCCCAAGCGTTGCACAGGCGCTGATCCTGCCGACAACTTCGGCACTTGTCCCCGCAACCTCCCGGCATGCTAGCCTGAGCCACCAGTTCAGTTGCGCCCTCTCGTGGCGCTTGCTAAAGCCTCGCCATGCAAAACGAACCCATTCATATCATTGGCGGCGGTCTCGCCGGCTCCGAAGCCGCATGGCAGGCCGCTGAAGCTGGCGCGACTGTCATCGTCCACGAAATGCGCGGCGTGCGCGCCACCGATGCGCATAGCACCGACAGCTTCGCCGAGCTGGTCTGCTCCAACAGCTTCCGCTCCGACGACCACGAGCAGAACGCCGTTGGCCTGCTGCATGAGGAAATGCGCCGCCGCGGCTCGATCATCATGCGCGCCGCCGACCTGCACAAGCTGCCCGCCGGTGGCGCCTTGGCCGTCGATCGGCATGGCTTTTCCGACGAAGTCACCCGCGCCATCCACAACCATGCCAATATCACCGTGCTACGCGAAGAGATCGCCGGCTGGCCGCCCGAGGACTGGAAGAATGTCATCATCGCCTCTGGGCCGCTGACCTCCCCGGCCCTGGCAGAAGCAATCCTCGCCAAGACCGGCGAAGATTCGCTGGCCTTTTTCGATGCCATTGCCCCGATCGTCCACAAGGACAGTATCGACATGGACATTGTCTGGGCGCAGTCGCGCTATGACAAGGCCGGTCCCGGCGGCACCGGCGCCGACTATCTCAACTGCCCGATGGACAAGGACCAGTATTTTGCCTTCGTCGAGGCGCTGAAGACCGCGCCGCTGCACGAATTCAAGGACTGGGAACATGTGCCCTATTTCGACGGCTGCCTGCCGATCGAAGTGATGGCCGAACGTGGCGTCGAAACCTTGCGCCACGGGCCGATGAAGCCGGTTGGCCTGACCAATCCGCGCAACCCGACCGTAAAATGCTATGCCATCGTCCAGCTGCGGCAGGACAATGCGCTGGGCACGCTGTGGAACATGGTCGGCTTCCAGACCAAGATGCGTTACGGCATCCAGGCTGATATTTTCCGCATGATCCCGGGGCTGGAAAATGCACAATTCGCCCGCCTCGGCGGCTTGCACCGCAACACTTTCCTCAATTCGCCAAAGGTGCTGGGGCCCGACCTGAGGCTCAAGGCCGATCCGCGCATTCGCTTTGCCGGTCAGGTCACCGGGGTGGAAGGCTATGTCGAAAGCGCCGCCTGTGGCCTGATCACCGGCCGTCTGGCTGCTGCCGATGCGCGCGGCGAGAGCATGGCCATGCCGCCGATCACCACGGCGCTCGGCGCTTTGGTGGCGCATATCACCGGCGGCCATATGGAGGCCGAAGGCTATAGCGGCGCGCGCAGCTTCCAGCCGATGAATGTGAATTTCGGCCTGTTCCCCGAGGTGGAAATCGTCAAACCCGAAGGCGCCGGTCGCTGGCGCGGCACGGAAAAGACCCAGGCCAAGCGCCGGGCGATCACCTCGCGGGCGCTGGTGGATCTGGAAACATGGGGCTAGCGCCCCCGGCTTATCCCCCACCACATCAGCCGTGTTATCTTGCGCCAGTCAGCCTCATCGCTGGCTGGCGCAAACGCATTGGCGCGGCGGTTGAGGGCGGCAAGCTGGGGCTTCAGAATGGCAATGGCGGCAAAGGCGGGTTTCAGTTTTGATGGCAGCAGCGCAATGGCCGTCTCCGCCTTTTGCAGATGGTCCGCTGCAATCTCGCTCAACTGCCCCAGCGCCTCATGCAGGCCTTCGCTCTCGGTCCGGGCAAAGATCTCGCCCTCGCGCACGCCATTGGCCTCGAAGATCGACCACGGCAGCATGATGCGGCCCTGTGATGACACATAGCCAAACGCCCGCAAATGCCCGATCAGCGCATGGGCCACGCCGAGATGGCCGGCTGCATCGCCGGTCTCGATGGTCTCGCCACCATTGAGCACCATGGCCGCCAGCTGATACAGCGTCGATACCGTCTCGCCGGCATAGCCTTCGAAGGTGTCGAGGTCCGTCATCGGGTCGTCATAGAGATCGAAGCGCCGCGCCCCGATCAGCCGCAGCAGCGTTCCGGCTGGAATATTGTAGCGGGCAATGGTGTCGAGCAGCGCATCGGCCACCGGGTTCTGCCGCACCACGCCATGGCCCTCGCCGTCGAGCGCGTCGCTCCACCATTGTAGCCGGATTTCGCCCGGTGCCGGATCGGACACCCTCTCGCGAATCGAGGCCACATCGGCGTTGAAGGCATAAAGCGCCGTCACCGCGTCACGCTCGGCGCCGGTCAGCACCAGCGTCGTGAGGTACCTGTCGCGATCCTGCTTGCGCAAGGCGTCGGCGGCATGGACGAAACTCTCCGTCGCCATTCAGCGCACCTTGTCGACGGCGATCAGGGCGGCGGCAACCGCCCGTTCCTCAGCCAGCAGCACATTATAGGTGCGGATGGCGCTGCCGGTATTGACCGCTTCGACAATCACCTTGCGCTCGCGCAGGGCCTCGCGGAGCTCGCGGGGGATCGCGGCAATGTCAGGCCCAACGCCGATCAGCAGTACGTCGATATCCTCGGCTTCGGCCAAAACCGAAGTCAGGGACTCCAGCGTGATCTCGGCCGTGGTGGCCACCGGCCAGGCGCTCATGCCGCTCGGCAGGCAAAGCAGCCCGCCGCGATGCGACATGCCGGCAAAGCGGAAACCGCCATTGCCATAGGCGTCGATGCCAACCTGCGTCGGCAGGTGCTTGAACTCGCTCACCGATGGGCCTCCGTCCTAGACGGAGGCACCGTCTGCCGCCTTGGCAACCGGCTTGTCGTCTTCGACCTTCTGCTTGAGTCCAAAGTTGATCAGGATCGGGCCGTTGACGATGATCGAGGAATACATGCCGACCAGGCAGCCGAAGGTCATGGCGATGGTGAAGCTGCGGATCACTTCGCCGCCCCAGATGACCAGCGGAATCAGCGCCAGGAAGACGGTGAACTGGGTGATCGTAGTGCGGACGATGGTCTGGTTGATCGACAGATCGATCAGTTCCGGCAGCGGCATCTTGCGATGCTTGCGCAAATTTTCACGGATACGATCGGACACCACCACGGTCTCGTTCAAACTGAGACCCACCAGCGTCAAAACGGCCGCGATGGAGGTCAGGTTGAACTCCAGCCCGGTTATCGAGAACAGGCCGATGGTCATGATGATATCGTGCGTCGTCGTCGTGACTGCCGCCAAAGCGAACTGCCATTCGAAGCGGAACCAGATGTAGATCAGGATGGCCGCCAACGCGATGATGACGGCGATCGTGCCCTTCCAGGCCAGTTCGCTCGAGACGGTACCGCTCACCGCCTCGGTGCTGCGGACGGTATAGTTATCGCCCGCCAGCGCCTCGGTGATCGAGCGCACGGCAACCTGGTCGGCGTCCTGGCCGCCCTCCTGCGCCTGCACGCGGACCAGCACGTCTTCCGGCGTACCAAAGCCCTGCACCTGGACTTCGCCCAGGTTGAGCCCGTCGAGCACTTCGCGGACCTGGCCGACATCGGCCGGGCCGCCGTCATGCTGGATGACAATGGCGGTACCACCGACGAAGTCGATGCCGAGGTTGAAGCCCTTGAAATAGGCCGAACCGATGGAGGCTACGCTGGCGATAATCGAGAAGGCGATCACATAGCGCGAGATTTTCATGAACGGGATATTGGTCCCGTCGGGCACAAAGCGGAAATGCTGGATCTTCAGCGTCTTCGGACGGACACGGCGATACCAGGTCTGCACCTGATAGGAGGTGACCGTGTAGGAGGTGAACAGCGAGGTCAGAATGCCGAGCGCCAGCGTCACGGCAAAGCCCTGCACCGGACCGGAGCCCATGAAATACAGCACGATGGCCGCGATTAGCTGGGTCAGGTGCGAGTCAACGATGGTGCCCCAGGCGCGCTCGAAACCGGCATTGATGGCCTGGATCGGCGATTTGCCCGCCCGCTGCTCTTCGCGCATGCGTTCGTAGATCAGAACGTTGGCGTCCACGGCCATGCCGATGGTCAGGACGATACCGGCGATACCCGGCAGGGTCAGCGTCGCACCGAGCATGGAGAGCGCAGCAAAGATCAGGACGATGTTGAGGATAAGCGAGACGTTGGCGAAAACGCCCCACAGCCCATAGGCGGCAACCATGAAGGCGACCACCAGAACGGCGGCGATCACGCCGGCGGTCAGGCCGTGCTGGATCGAGTCGGCGCCAAGGCTGGCATCGACGGTGCGTTCTTCGACCACATCGAGCGAAGCCGGCAGGGCGCCGGCGCGCAGCAGCACGGCAAGGTCATTGGCCGTGGCCGTGGTGAAGCTACCGCTGATCTGGCCCGAGCCGCCGGTGATCGGCTGCTGGATGACCGGAGCCGTGATGACCTGGTTGTCAAGCACGATGGCAAAGCGCTTGCCGACATTCTTGCCGGTGATATCGGCGAAGGTGATGGCACCGCGGGTGTCGAACTTGAAGCTGACCACCGGCATGGCGCGCTGCTGGTCATAGCTGGGCTGGGCATCGACCAGGGACTCGCCGCCGAGCGCGATATCTTCATAAAGCAGTTCGCTGCCGCCATCATTGCTCGGCAGGATCATGGTGCCAGCCGGCAGGCCCTGGGCCTCAGCCTGGGTAGCCGTCATGCCGGGATAGACCATGTGGAAGGTCAGGCGGGCGGTGCGGGAAATGATGTCCTTGAGGCGCTGGCTATCGCCAAAGCCGGGAACCTGCACCAGCACGCGATTGGTGCCCTGGCGCTGAATGGAAGGTTCGGTGGTGCCCAGTTCGTCGACGCGCTTGCGGATGACTTCGATGGACTGCGCCACCAGCGCCGAGGTGCGTTCGGTAACACCCTCTTCGGTCAGCGTCACGGTCAGCTTGCCGTCCGTGGTATCGCCAAAGGCCAGCTCGTTGACGCCACCAACCGCCAGCATGGAATTGCTGATGGTGTTCTGCAGCGCCTGGATGGCGGTGCGAGCTGCGTCCAGCTGGGTCGGATCCGTCAACTCGATGGTGAGCGTGCGGGTCGCCTCGTCGGTCGAAATCAGGTTGCCGATGCCGTTCTGGTTGGCCAGCGTATTGCGCACATCGCGGCGCAGCGTCTGCAGGCGTTCCGTAACGATACCGCTCTCATTGACCTGCAGCAGCAGGTGCGAGCCGCCCTGCAGATCGAGACCGAGCACCACAGTCTGCTTGGGCAGGAAACTGGGCCAGGCGTCGCGCACATTGTCCGGCAGGAAGCTCGGAACGGCAAACAGCACGCCCAGAATGGCGACAATGGCAATGATGGCGGTACGGATCGGCGAAGACTGCATGGAAGTCATGTCCTGAAAGCAGAAAACCGGCGCCCTGGGGCGCCGGCGGCAGGCGAAGAGCTGCGCTTAGGCAGGCTTGTTGTCGTTGACCGGTTCGCCCTTGGAGCGAACATCCGCCACCATGCCGCGCACCAGCTTGACCTTGACGCCGGTGGCGATTTCGACTTCGAGATCTTCGCCATCAACGGCCTTGGTCACCTTGCCGACGATGCCGCCGGTGGTCACCACGGTGTCACCGCGCTTGATCGCGCCGAGCATGGCCTGCTGGGCCTTCAGGCGCTTCTGCTGCGGGCGGAAGATGAGGAACCAGAAGATCACTACCAGCAGCAGGATCGGCATGAGCTGGATGAAGATATCCTGCATGCCACCGGCGGGGGCAGCAGCACCGGCTGCCTGGGCAAAAGCGGGCGTTACGAACATATAGCGAGGCTCCTAATCGTTTTTTCTTCTGGCTTTTGGAGGGACGGCGTCCGGACCCGGCATCGACCTGCGACGCGACTGGACGCATATGGGGCTTGTTGCACTTGCACCCCGCACAAAATCGGCCGGACTATACAGTTGCACCCCTGCGATTGCAAAGGCATTCAAGGGGCCGCAAATTGCCGCGCAGAGCACAGGAAATCCAGCCTTGAAGAGCAAACAATACCTCGCCGAAATTGCTGCAGCACTGGGCGAAATCGTGCGCTCGCTCAACAGCTTGGCGCCGGGGGATTCGGAGGCGGCGAATGTGCTCGGTTCGGCCGATGCCTATCACTGGGATGGCGATGCCGGGGTTTTGATCGCGGTACCGCAGGTGAGCCGCGTGCCGCTGGCCATGCTCAAGGGCATCGACTCCCTGCAGGATATCCTGCTGCGCAACACCGAACAGTTCGCCCGCGGCCATGGCGCCAACAATGCACTGCTGTGGGGCGCCCGCGGCATGGGCAAGTCATCGCTGGTGAAAGCCATTCATGGCGACATCGCCGCGCGTGGCGATGAAGGCTTCAAGCGGCTGGTGCTGATCGAGATCGCCCGGGAAGATCTCGACACCCTCCCTGCCCTGATGCGCCGCATCGGCCATGAGAGTGCGCGCTTCATCATCTTCTGCGACGACCTAAGCTTTGACAATGGCGAGACCAGCTACAAGTCGCTCAAGACCATCCTGGACGGCGGCCTCGAAGGCCGGCCGGAGAATGTGCTGTTCTATGCGACCTCCAACCGCCGCCACCTGATGCCGCGCGACATGATCGAGAACGAGCGCTCGACGGCGATCAATCCGGGCGAAGCGGTCGAGGAAAAGGTCTCGCTGTCTGACCGCTTCGGGCTGTGGCTGGGTTTCCATAATTGCGACCAGCCGACCTTCCTCACCATGGTGAGAACCTACGCCGATCACTATGGGCTCGATATTGACGACGAGACCCTCAAGGCCCGGGCGATCGAATGGTCGGCCACCCGCGGCGCCCGCTCTGGCCGCGTTGCCATCCAGCTGGTCCGCACCCTGGCTGGCGAAATGGGCAAGCCGGTCTAGACAAACAAAAAGGGCCCCCACCGTGGTGGGGGCCCTTTTCAAATTCTGACTTCGATTAGCTCGCCAGCAGCGGCACCGGATCGACTGGGGTCGCGCCCTTGCGCAGTTCGAAGTGCAGCTGCGGCTTGGTCACCGAGCCGGTCATGCCGGCGGCGCCGATCGAGTCGCCGCGGGTCACCACGGCACCCTTGGCGACGCTCATCGACTGCAGATGCGCATAGGCCGAGACATAGCCGTTGGGGTGACGGATCAGCACGAGATTGCCATAGCCTTCGACGCCCGAGCCGACATAGATCACGGTACCGTTTTCAGCGGCCTTGACGGACGAGCCTTCCGGCACTTCGATATTGATGCCAGTGCCCTTGGACGAGGCGAAATCGACGAGTACGCGACCGCTGGCGGGCCAACGGAACTTGTCACTGCCCGACATGGCGGGCTCGGCAGCCGGCACACTGGCGACCTGTGCCGGCGCAGCCTGCACCGGAGCGGCCTGGGTTGGCGCGACCAGCGGCTTGGCCGGCGCGCCGAGCACGGGCGTTGCGGCCTGTAGAGCATTGGGGGCAGCCTGCGGGAGGGTCTGCTGGGCGGGGGCCGGAGCGGCCATTGGCGCGGTGCTGGCGACCTGGACAGGTGCCTTGGTGGCGAGCAGATCGGCGCGGCCCGGAATGATGACCTTCTGGCCGACGACGATCTTGTCCGGCGAGGAAAGGCCATTGGCCTGGACCAGCGCCTGGGTCGTCACTTCATAGCGACGGGCAATGGTATAGAGCGACTCGCCGCTGGCAATGGTGTGGGTGAACTGGCCACCGGTGGCAGCAGGCGCCGCCGAAGCGAGCGAGGGTACCGCACTATTGGTGGGCAGGCTGCCGAGAACGGCGGGGGATGGCATCGGAGCGGCCGAAGCGAATGCGGGCTGTGCTTGCATGGCGGTCAGGGTTCCCTGGGAAGACTGGTTACTCAGTACAGGAAGGTCTTGGGACTGGACGGGCGGCAGGGCCGCCGTCGAAACGGACGCCATGGGCGCGATATAGCCGGTCTGCGCCGGCTGGTTCCAGGCAGGCTGCGCCTGGGTCGGCTGGTTCCACACTTGTTGGGGCTGGCTGTTCCAGCCGCCGCCGACATTGGCGGGTGGCACGAACTGGCTCTCGGCAACCATGGTCTGCGGGCCGCCCAGATTGGACGGCATCGGCTGGCTATAGCTATTTGGAGAACGGGTCGGAACGGCGCTGGTGGTCGTTGAATCGAAGGTACGACTGCCGAGGCTGGAACACCCAGACAGGGCAACAGCGGCAATCACCAGACCGGTCATTGCAACGGCACCTTTGGGCGCCCGGCGGGATACGCGGATACTCATCAGCTTACTCGTACGCAGGTACTCAACACGAGTTTGAATATGGGCGGGTAAGGTAAAGACGAGTTTAAGGCCGATGCGATTTGAGCAAAATCGTGACGGCAGGATTCTGCATTGGGTAAGGTTAAGAGGCGCAGCGTTCTAGAGCGACAGCGTGCCCTTCAGTCGCTCCACCACGGCCTCGTCCGTCTGCTGCAGCCGCATCGGGGTCACCGTAACGAACCCATCCCGCCGCATCACCTCGAAATCAGCCTCGCTATCGAGTGGCATCGGGGTTTCCGGAATGGCGATGAAGAACTTGCCGGCATTGTCGCTCGGATAATAGCGGAACGGCGAGCGCGAGAAGCGCTGGTGCGGCACCACGGCGATGCCCTTGGTCAGGTCTGGGTCGCAGAAGGGGAAATTGACATTGTAATAGTGCTCGCGACCCTCGGCGCCAGCGATGATGGCGCGGGCAACCGCAGCACCATGGCGAATGGAATTGTCCCAATTCACCTCACGGCCATGCTCATAATTGATGCCCTGGCTCATAGCGATGCCGATAGCGCCCTGCAGCGCGCCTTCGCGGGCACCGGCTGCCGTGCCAGAGGCATTGATGATATCACCTAGGTTTTGCCCGGCATTGACGCCCGACAGCACCACATCGGCCGGCTTGTCGCCGAGCAGATGGGTCATGCCGGCGACGACGCAATCGGCGGGCGAGCCGCCGACCACGGCAAAGGTGCGGTCATCGCGCCGGTCGAAATGCAGTTCGCGGCCGAGGGTAAAGCGGTGCCCTGCCCCCGACTGGTTGCCGTCGGGCGCGACGATCCAGACGTCATCGCTCATGGCGCGCGCGATATCGGCCATGATGGCGATGCCGGGCGCATCCACACCATCGTCATTGGTGATGAGGATGCGCAGGCCCATCAACGGGCGCCGATCGACGTCAACCCGCCCATATAGGGCTGCAGCACGGTGGGAATGGCGATGGAGCCATCTTCCTGCTGGTAGTTTTCCATCACCGCGATCAGGCAACGGCCGACGGCCGTGCCGGAGCCGTTCAGCGTATGAACGAAGCGCGGCGCCTGCTTTTCGCCAGCGGGACGATAGCGGGCATCCATGCGGCGGGCCTGGAAGTCACCGCAGACCGAGACCGAGGAGATTTCGCGATAGGTGTCCTGGCCGGGAAGCCAGACTTCGAGGTCATAGGTCTTCTTCGCCCCAAAGCCGATGTCGCCGGTGCAGAGATTCATCACGCGATAGTGCAGGTCGAGCTTCTGCAGCACGGCCTCGGCGCAGGCGAGCATGCGCTCATGCTCGTCCACCGAGGTTTCGGGCGTGGTGATCGACACCATTTCCACCTTGTTGAACTGATGCTGGCGCAGCATGCCACGGGTGTCGCGACCGGCAGAACCGGCTTCCGAGCGGAAGCACGGCGTCAGCGCGGTGAGGCGCAGCGGCAGCTCTTCCTCGGACAGCAGCGACTCGCGCACCATATTGGTCAGCGGCACTTCGGCCGTGGGGATCAGCGCCAGACGGCTGTCGCCATGTGGCGTGAAGAACAGGTCGTCCTCGAACTTCGGCAATTGGTTGGTGCCGAACAGCGCCTCGTCGCGCACCAGCAGCGGCGGCTGCACTTCGAGATAGCCATGCTCGGCGGTGTGCACGTCCAGCATGAACTGGCCGAGCGCGCGCTCGAGACGAGCCACCTGGCCCTTCAGCACGACGAAGCGACTGCCGGAGAGTTTGGCGGCCGTTTCGAAATCCATCTGCCCCATGGACTCGCCGATTTCGTAATGCTCCTTGGGCGCAAACGACAGGCTGGGCTTGGGGGCACGCGCCTGGGCGGCGGTTTCCGCGGTGCCGTTGCGGCCGAAATATTCGACATTGCCGCTCTCGTCACTGCCATCGGGCACGTCCTCGAACACCAAGTTCGGGATGACCGACAGCGCACTGCGCAGCTCGAGCTCAATCGCGCGCTCGTCGGCTTCGCCCTGCGGGATGAATTCCTTGAGGCTCGCAACTTCGGCCATCAGCTCGGCGGCCTTGGCCTCGTCCTTCTGCGCCTTGGCCTGGCCGATCTGCTTGGAGAGCGCATTGCGCTTCTCCTGGGCGTCGTTCAGCTTGGCAATGATCTCGCGGCGGCGATCGTCGATGGCCAGTAGATCGGAGGAGCGCAGCGAAATCCCCTTGCGCCGCGACACGGCCGCATCGAAGGCTTCGGCATTGGCTCTGATCCACTTGATATCGAACATCACTTGCTACGGGACGCTGCCCGCCTCTCTCATTGGCACAGGCTGGTCAGCACTCATGGTCAGCCTGTCGAACCAAGAGCGGGCGGAGCAAGCCGCCGCCGTCACCTCGCCCGAAAACGGGAGAGGCTTACTCGGATGATGAAGAGCCGGTGAGCTCGGCTTCCTGCGCCGCCAGGGCCGCGGCCCGGCGCTTTTCGATCATCCGCACGGACATGATCGAAAGTTCGTAGAGCAGGTACATGGGCACAGCAAGACCGATCTGGGAGATCGGATCGGGCGGCGTGATGAAGGCGGCAAAGATCAGGATACCGACGATGGCATAGCGGCGGCCTTTCTTCAGCGTATCGACATGCACGAGGTCGATCTGGGCTAAAAGCGTCAAGATGACCGGCAGCTGGAAGCAGATGCCGAAGGCCAGGATCAGCACCATGGCAAAGCCGAGATATTCGCTGACGCTGACCAGCATTTCGATGTCGTCGGTCTGCATGCCGGCAAAGAAGTGCAGCGCCATGGGCAGGACGATGAAATAGACCAGCGCTGCGCCCGCCGCAAAGAAGATTGGCGTGGCCACGAGATAGGGCAAAAAGGCCTTGCGCTCGTGCTTATAGAGGCCAGGTGCCACGAACATGTAGATCTGGGCGGCGATCATCGGGAAGCCGAGGAAGATGGCACCGAAGAAAGCCACGTTGAGATAGGTGAAGAACAGCTCCTGCGGAGCCGTGAAGATCAGGTTGGTGCCCGGCGCAGCACTGCGATAGGGCATCAGCAGCCAGTCATAGATGGTGCTGGCGAAAATGAAGCAGAAGGCCATCAGCGCGACGATGGTCACTGCCGAATAGATCAGCCGCTTGCGCAGTTCGACCAAGTGCTCGAGCAGCGGAGCTTCGCTGCCGGCGAGTTCGTCGTCGACGGGCTTAGTTTTGTCTTCGATCTGCTTGGCCTCGGCCATGGTCAAATATCCCCGGCCTTGGCGGCAGCAGTCTTGCGCGGCGCACGCGCCTTGGGTGTCTTCGTGGCCGGCGAATCCGCGGGTTCGGTCGGCAGCGCCCGCACAGGCTTGGGCGCAACGACCTTTTCGGAGCGCGGCTTGGCAGCAGGCTTGGCGATCGGCTGGGCTTCAGCCGGTGCCGGTACGGCGTCGAGCGGCGCGAGGTCGGTCTTGATCACAGGCGATGTCGGCGCAGCCTTGGCGCGAGCCGGAGCCTTCGGCTTGGTCGCGCCCTTCACCGGTGTCGTGGCCTTGGACGCCACGGGCGCCGGAGCGGGCGGCTTGAAGCCGGCTTCGGCAGCGACTTCATCGGCCGACTTGGCCGGGGTCATGCCAGCCTGCGACTTGATCGCGTCGACGACGCTTTCCTTGGCCGGGTCGGTCGGCTTGATGATCCCGCTCGGCTTGGGGCCGGTTGGGGTCATGGCATTGAATTCGCGACGGATTTCGTCGCTGGTTTTCTTGAGCGGCGCGGTGATCGAATTGCGCAGGTTGCGCACTTCATCAAGACCGGTGGTCTTGTTGATCTCGCGCTGGAACTCGCTGCCCATGCGCCGGATCTGGCCGATGATCTTGCCGACGCGGTTCATCACCACGGGCAGGTCTTTCGGCCCGATGACGATCAGCGCAACAACGCCGATCACCAGCATTTCTGTCCAGCCCAAGCCGAGCATAGTCTATTCCTTCAAAGCACAGCCGCTGGAGAAAACGTCCTTAGACGTCTTTCTTCTCGGTCTCGCGCACGACGTCGCCATCAGCCGTGGTCGCAACGCGTTCCACCGGCTTGTCGTCGTCCTTCATGCCCTTCTGGAAGGCCTTGATGCCCGTGGCAACTTCGCCCATCACACCGGAAATCTTGCCGCGACCAAACAGCAGGATGACGACGACTGCGACGACGAGAATGCCCCAAATTCCTGGCGCGTGCATTTTTGAACTCCATGGTAGTCTTCAGAACGCGTTACACGCGAAAGATGGGTCAGAAATAGGGTCAATCGCGCGCAAACACAAGAACGTGCTCGGGGTCCAGCGTCACGAAGACATCTTGTCCCACGCTGAGCGCGGAATTCGAGGGCTGGCGCAGGCCGAGCGGCGCATCGAGACCATCGACCGACACCTCGCAGATGTCCACGCCGATGGCACCGCGCTTGCCGACAATGCGGCCCGGCGTGCCTGGACCGGACAGCGCCATGCGGGCGCCGCCGGCGGGGCGGATGGCCACGGTGACGGCCGCGCCATCGGCAAGACCGGGCGTGGCGATCGGGCCCAGCGGCGTCGATGCAAAAGCCGATGAGACCACGGTTTCCACTTCGCTGAGCGGCGAGAAGAAGCGGGCCGCATTGAGATCGATCGGGTTGCGGTAAATTTCGGCCGGCGTGCCGATCTGGGCGATGCGGCCCTGGCGCAGCAGAGCGACGCGATCGCTGAGCAGCATGGCCTCTTCGGGGTCATGCGTCACCATCAGGCTGGTGACATGGGTTTCTCTAAGCACGGCAAGGGTTTCCTCGCGGACGCTTTCGCGCATGCGGGCATCGAGGCTGGAGAAGGGTTCGTCGAGCAGCAGCACGCCGGGGCGCGGGGCGACGCTGCGGGCTAGGGCCAGGCGCTGCTGCTGGCCACCGGACAGCATATGCGGATAGTCGGCTTCGCGGTCGGCCAGGCCGACACGTTTGAGGGCGGCGCGGGCTTGTGCTAGGGCATCGGCGCGGCCCAGGCCCCGCAGGCCGAACAGGACATTCCTGAGCACGGTAAGGTGCGGGAAGAGCGCAAAATCCTGGAACATCAGGCCGATACCGCGCCGGTCGGGTGGCGTGGTGAGGCCGGGCGCGGAGACGGTTTCGCCATTGATGCGGACGGCGCCGGCATGGACTGGCTGGACGCCAGCAGCGACGCGGAGGGCGGTGGACTTGCCGGAGCCCGACTCGCCGAGCAGGCAGACGATCTCGCCGGGTTTAAGGCTCAGGGTCAAATTGTTGAGCACCACCCTGCCCCCGAGCCGGACCTCAACGGCGTCGAAGTCGAGGGTGGCGGCGAAGCTGACGCCGGTGGTGCCGCGCAAACCCCAGTCAGTCATCGGTATTTTCCTCTTCACCGCCGAGGTCATCGGGGTCGAGCGGGTCTTCATCGTCGCGCGGGGCTGTGCCGTCGAAGGGCAACGGGATCTGCAAATTGGCCGGCAGGCGGCCGGAGAGCAAGCCGGAGCCCTTGAGCTCGTCGAGGCCCGGCAAGTCACCGAGTGACTCGAGGCCGAAGTGGTCGAGGAAGGCGTCGGTGGTGCCGTAAGTGACTGGCCGGCCTGGGGTTCTGCGGCGGCCGCGCATGCGGATCCAGCCGGCTTCCATGAGGAGATCCAGCGTGCCCTTGCCGGTGGCGACGCCGCGGACCTCTTCGATTTCGGCGCGGGTGGCTGGCTGGTGATAGGCGATGATCGAAAGGGTTTCGAGCGCGGCGCGGGAGAGCGGGCGGGTGTCGTGTTCCTCGCGGCGCAGCAGGAACTCAAGGTCTTCGGCGGTGCGGAAGGCCCATTTGTCGCCACGGCGGACGAGGTTGACGCCCCTGCCCGCATAGCGCGCCTGGAGCGTTAGCAGCAGGTCACCAATCTTCGCTCCCTGGTCCACATACGCTAACAGACTGTTAGCATCGAGGGGCTCACTTGAGGCAAAAAGCAGGGCTTCGAGCACCCGCAAGTTGCGCTCAACTATCTCACTGGCTTCAGAAATTTCCTCGGTCACGGCGTTTTCGCCTTGTGACGACGCATCAACAGCGGACCGAAGGTCTCGGTCTGGCGCAAATCGATCTGGCCGAGGCGCACCAGTTCGAGGCTCGAGGCGAAGCTCGAGGCGCGCACCGTGGCCCGTTCGGCCGGGTTGGCCAGATAGTCGGACAGGTAGGCATCCATCGGCACCCATTCAAAACTATCACCGATCAGGCGCTGGAGGATATCGCGCGCCTCCTGCAGCGACCAGACGGTGCGCTGGATCGGCGAATAGTCCTCGCTGACGCCGCGCTCGCGCTGGCCGGCATAGGCCTTCAGCAGATCGTAGAGCGAGGCTTCCCAGAGATTGTGGCGATTGACCTCGATCGGCTCGGGCATGCCGCGGGCAAACACCTGATGGCCGAGCCGTGGCCGGTGCATCAGCTGATTGGCGGCCTTGCGCATGGCTTCGAGCCGCTTGAGGCGGAATTGCAGCATGGCGGCGAGCATTTCGCCCGAAGGCTCGTCATCGGATGGCGCCTGGGGCACCATCAGACGGCTCTTGAGATAGGCCAGCCAGGCGGCCATCACCAGATAGTCGGCAGCCACTTCGATGCGCTTCTCGCGCACGGTTTCGATGAAGGCAAGATATTGCTCGGCCAAAGCCAGGACAGAAATGGCGGCCAGATCGACCTTTTGCCGGCGGGCCAGATCCAGCAGCAGGTCGAGCGGGCCTTCATAGCCTTCCACGTCGACATGCATGACCTCTTCGGCCGGCGCGGGTGCCGGCGTGTCAAACCAGTCGGTCTGGGCTGTGGTCATGATGGAAGTGCCGCGCAGCTGAAGATATCGCGCCATCCTTGGCGGCTGGGTCGGCCAGCGTCAAGCATGGCAGAGCGCGGCGTGACGATGTGCACCGGTCCATAAGGACCGGCGCGCCTTACATGGTGAAGCAGTCGCCGCCGGCGGCTTTGACATTGGTGCAGATGCCATTGGCATCCTGCATGGAATTGGCCGGGACGCGGACGCGATAGTAGATGCCGCGCTCGCCCAGATCGACGCGCTGGACTTCCAGGTTTGCGCCGTTGAACAGCGGACCGAAGCGGGTGACCATGGATTGGGCCGTGCTGCGGGCCTCGGCCTCGCTGCGCTGCGAGGCGAGCTGGACATAGGCTGGGGCAGTATTGCCGAGCGCTTCCACTTCGACCGGCTGGGCCAGCGGTGCGGATGGCTGTGCAGCCGGAGCGGCGGCAGTCTGGGCCGGCGCGGCAGCGGCCGACGTGGTGTTGCCGAAGGCGCTATTGGTTGGCGGCGGCGGCAGCATGTTGCCGGAGGCGCTGCCCGAAGAGACGACGGCATTGACCGGCGATGCCGCAGCGCTGACCGAGGCAATGCCGGGACCGGACAGACCGGCCGGACGGGTGCGCGGAATGACGGTAGTCTTGCCGGCCAGCGGATTCCCGGAGAGATCGACGGCCGGCACAGTTTCGCCGGCGCTGACCGGCGTCACGGCTGGAGTCGTCGGCTCGGGGACAGCAGCGGTGGCCGGCGTCGGTGTCGCCGCAGCAAGGGGCGTCGTTGCCGTGGATGTGGGCGCAGCCGGCTGGGCGCTGGCGAGCAGTTCCTCGCTGGCGGTTTCAGCGCCGGGCACGGCGGGCACATTGGGGCGGGCGACCGGCAGGATATTGCTGCCGGCAACGCTGTCTTCGCCGCTAACGATGGTCCCATCGGGGCGGACCGTCACAGTGCGGACCCGGCGGTTGGCGAGGCCTTCTTCACTGGTCTCGACGGCGGCAGGCACCTGGGTGACTTCGCTGACATCCGCCTGATCGCGAGACACAAGCTGTTCCTCGGCGCCGGGCACGACGCCATCGATCTCGTTGAAGACGACGGACTGGGCCGGCGCGGCTTCGGGATCGACCACCGGAGTTTCCTTGGTCGGGCTGGCATCGGCAGTGAGCAGCGGCGCCGGACCGGGCTCGCGGCCAAGGCCGAGCACCCAATAGAGACCAAAACCGGCGGCCAGCAGCAGGGTGACGGCCACAAGCGGGCCAGCCAGAGCGCGAGTCATGCCGGCAACGCGCGGGGCGCGGCGATGGCGAGGCGCGACAGGCTCTTGCTCGACCACTTCGGGATTATCGACCCAGCCGATATTGACGCCTGCGGCTTCAGCGGCCGCCAAAATGGCTTCGTCGGCACCGGAAAGGCTGCGCGGCGACGGCGGGGGTGCCGCGGATGGCGTGGGCAGGACCGGCGTTGCCAGGCTGCGCAGGGACGGCGCCGGGCTCACAGGCTTTTGGTTTTCGAAGGCAGGCTGAACCTGGCGATCAAGATCGACCCGCACGGCGCGGCCGATCAGGCTTTCGATTTCGTCGATCGGATCGCGGCCGATATCATCATCGCGGACGGAAGGGTCGGACTGCGCGGCTGGCTGGCGCCAGTCCAAGGTGGGTTCGGAACGTGTCGGTGCAGCCTGGACCGGCGCAGCCACGACGGGCGCGCTGACGACCGGGGCCACGGAAGGCTCGGCCTGGCCGGAGCCGAGACCAAACACCGGCGCGACCTTGAAACGGTCCTGCTCAGGGCGCTGGGCCGGCTGCAGGTTGAGCGGGCGCATTGCGGGCTGGGCCGGGCGCTGGGCAGCGCCAAGGCTTGCCGCTACGGCGGTCGGCGCCCAATTGCTGGACGGCTGCGGCGCGGGACGCTGCTCGGCAATGACGGGCGCAGGTTCGGGCTGCGGCGCGGGGGCGACCGGCACTGCCTCGGCCTGATGCTCATCGGCGTCGCTCTGGCCACCGGCCAGTTCGGCGGCGATCAGATCGGCAATGCTGTCGTGATCGACAGGAGTAAAGCCGGGATCGGGTGCGCGATTGACCGGCGAGGATGGCCCGGCAACCGGCGTGTGCACTGGCTCTTCGCGCCTCGGCGTGGGTTCCGGCGCTTTGGGCGAGACCAGGCCAAAATCGAAACGGAAGGGTTCCACTTCGTCGGGCGCAGCGGCCACGCTGGCCGGTGCGGCGGGCACTGGCGCCGGCTTGTCCTGAACCACGGCAGCCGGCACAGGCGAGGAACGCCCGAAGTCGAAACGCGGTGGGGGCGGCGCACTGATGTCGCCGCCGGGAATGCGGATAGGCGAAAGCGGGCTGGACGGCTCGGCCGGCTTGTCGCCCCGGGCATCTTGCGCCATGAGCTTGGCCAGTTCGGCAATCAGGTCATCCGAGGCATCAGATTGTCCGGCCATCGGTTGCTTCGCTGTCATAGAGCAGCGCCCTTTCGGTTACGACTTCGGCGCCCATGCGGGGGCATTGTGCCGGGAGTCATCACAGTATTGCGCCCGAATTATGAAAGCTCCTCGGGGGCGGAGACGCCCAGAATTGCTAGAGCGTTGGCGATAACCTGACGCACGGAATCGACGAGCGCGAGTCGAGCCAAAGTGAGCTTTGGGTCGTCAAGGTTAACAAATCGTAACTGCGGGTCATCCTTGCCCTTGGCCCAGAAGCCGTGGAAGGCCGCAGCGAGCTCATGGGCATAGAAGGCAATGCGGTGCGGTTCATGCGCAATCGCTGCTGCCGTGACGGTGCGGGGGAAGGCGGCGAGCACGCGAACGAGGTCGAGTTCGGCCGGCGTCATGATGCGTTCGATCTCGGCTCCGGCCAGCGCGGCCGGGGAAATATCGAGGCCCGGCAGGTCACGCGCTGCGGTCTTGAAGATCGAATGCGTGCGGGCATGGGCGTACTGGACGTAAAAGACCGGATTGTCCTTGGTCTGCTCCTTGACCACGGCAAAATCGAAATCCATCGCCGCATCATTGCGCCGATACATCAGCATGAAGCGGGTGGCATCGGCGCCGACTTCTTCGACGACATCGGCCAGGGTGACCAGATCGCCGGAGCGCTTGGACATCTTGAACGGCTCGCCATTCTTAAGCAGGCGGACCAGCTGGCAGATGCGGACGTCCATGTCGGCGGCATTGAGCGAGACGGCCTTGGTGGCCGCCTGCAGGCGCTTCACGTAGCCCGAGTGATCGGCGCCGAGCACGTTGATCATATGCTTGAAGCCACGCAGGAACTTGTTGCGGTGATAGGCGATGTCGGCGGCAAAATAGGTGTAGGAGCCGTCGGACTTGATCAGGGCGCGATCGGTATCGTCGCCCCAGTCGCTGGCGCGGAACAGGGTCTGCTCGCGGTCTTCCCAATCCTCGGGCGTCTTGCCCTTGGGGGCTTCGAGGCGGCCCTCGTAGACCATGCCCTTTTCGCGCAGCCAGTCGAGAGTGAGCTGGATATCGCCCCCCTGCCCGTGCAGCGTGCGCTCGGAGAAGAACACGTCGTGATGGATGCCGAGCAGGGCAAGATCGGCCTTGATCAGTTCCAGCATGGCGGCGAGCACACGATCCTTCACAAGGGGCGTGCGCTCGGCTTCGGGCATGGCGAGAAGGCTGTCGCCGAACTCGGCCTTGAGCGCCTGGCCGACCGGGATCAGGTAATCGCCGGGATAGAAGCCCGAGGGGATTTCGATGGTTTCGCCGAGGGCTTCGCGGTAGCGCAGGAAGCTGGAATTGGCCAGGGTATCGATCTGGCTGCCAGCGTCATTGATGTAATATTCGCGCGTCACTTCATAGCCGGAATAGGCCATCAGCGCCGCCAGCGTATCGCCGAAGACGGCGCCGCGGGTATGGCCGACATGCATCGGACCGGTCGGATTGGCCGAGACATATTCGATATTGACCGCTTCGCCGCCACCCAGCGTCGAGCGGCCGAAATCCTTGCCCTGCTCGGTGATCGACTTCAGCACCTGATGCCAGACCGGCGCGGTGAGACGGAAGTTGATGAAGCCGGGACCGGCTACCTCCACCGAGACGACGTCCTCGTCATGCTTGAAATGTTCCACCAGGGCATTGGCCACGTCGCGCGGATTTTTTCCCAGCGGCTTGGCGACGATCATCGCGGCATTGGTCGAGAGGTCGCCATGGGACGCGTCGCGCGGCGGCTCGACCACGATGCGGGCGATGAGATCGGCACCGGCTTCGGGGAAGAGAACCTGCATCGCATTGGCAATGCGCGCGGAGAAGAGGGCAAAAACGTCCATGATAGACCTGACTATTGAAGTGCGCCGGGGTTAACGGAAATCCGGTCGAGCGTCAAACAGCCGGGCATACTCGTCGAGGGCATAAGGATCGGTCATGCCGGCGATGAAATCGGCAACGACGCGGGCCAATGCATTTTCATCGGCGGCATCAGCAGCATAGCCGTGCCAACGGCCCGGCAGATCGCGGGTTGTCATGTAGCGGGCGAAGAGATCGGTGACGATGGTTTCGCTCTGGCGCACGGGGACCATGACGGTCTCATGGCGGTACACGCGCTGGAACAGGAAGGCCTTGAGGCCCTTTTCGGCCTCGGCCGTTTCCGGCGAGAAAGTCACAAGCATTCTACCGGCATCGCGCACGTTTGCAGGTGTTTTTATTGCACTTTGCAGGATGTTTGCTGCCGTGGTGCGGATCACATCCTCGATGCTGGAGGTAATGAGGCGCCGCTGCACTTCATGAGCCTGCCGCTTGGGGGCGATGTTGGGATAGCGCTCGAGCACTTCGCGGACGATGGGACCGGCCAGCGGCACGTCGACCATGTCGTCGAGCACGATCAGGCCGGCGCGCAGGGCATCGTCGATGTCATGGGCATTGTAGGCGACGTCATCGGCAATGGCGGCGGTCTGGGCTTCGAGCGAGGCAAAGCTTGAGAGTCGCAGGTCGGCTGCGGCGGGAATGTCGTCGAGGCCGGCAGGCAGGCCTTCGTGGGCATATTTGCCGTAGGGGGTGCCGTCCGGGTTCAGCAGCGGGCCATTGTGCTTGAGAATGCCTTCCAGCGTTTCCCAGGTGAGGTTGAGCCCGTCATGCTCGGCATAGCGGTTTTCCAGCCGCGTCACGACACGCATGGCCTGGATGTTGTGGTCGAAGCCGCCATAGGGCTGCATGGCGGTGTGCAGCGCGCGCTCGCCGGCGTGGCCGAAGGGGGTGTGGCCGAGATCGTGGCTCAGGGCGACCGCTTCAGCGAGATCTTCGTCGAGCCGCAGGGCGCGGGCCATGGAGCGGGCCATCTGGCTGACTTCCAGCGTATGGGTCAGCCGGTTGCGGAAATGGCCGCTGTGCTGAGGGAACACCTGGGTCTTGTGCTGCAGGCGGCGAAATGCGGTGGAATGGATGATGCGGTCGCGGTCGCGCTGGAATTCGGATCGAGTCGGGCTGGGGCCGGTTGAATGCAGGCGACCGAGGGAAAGCTCGGGCTTGCTGGCATAGGGAGCGGTCTCGCTCATCGGTGATACTTAAGCCCTTTTCATTTGGGTCGAGAGTTACTATTTTAGCCTGACCGTTATGACATTACGGCGTGGACCTATTATGACCGCTACCGCCCTTGCCTCCCCCGAAGTCGTGCTCACTGACCGCGCCGCCAAACGCGTGGCGCGCATCCTGTCGAAAGAACCGGAAGGCACGGTGTTGCGCATTTCGGTGGCCGGCGGCGGCTGTTCGGGATTCCAGTATGAATACAATCTCGTACAGGAAAAGCCGGCCAGCGACGATATCGTTCTGAGCAAGGGCGAGGCAACGGTTCTCATCGACTCGATGTCGCTCGAATTCATGGGCGGGGCGGAGATCGACTTCGTCGACGACCTGATCGGCCAGGCGTTCCAGATCAAGAATCCGAATGCCGTGGCGTCGTGTGGCTGCGGGACGAGCTTTGCGGTCTGAGTCTATCCGATAGCACTGAATGAATGATCCCCGCGCAAGCGGGGATTTTTGTTTGTGGCGGGCGACACGGCGGGGGATAGTCGACGCCTATTCTGGGAGGAATCATATGGACTTGCAGCATCGGCTCGACGCGGTGGTGGGCAAGGCGGTCGCGGAACGGCGGATTGTCGGCGCGGTGCTGCTGGTGCGGCGGAATGGGCGAGCGCTTTATGAGAAGGCGCATGGGTTGGCGGATCGCGAGGCGGGCCGTCCGATGGCGCTGGATGCGATTTTCCGGCTGTCGTCGCTGACCAAGCCGATCGTCGCGGCGACGGTGCTGGCGCTGGTCGATGCGGGCAAGATGGCGCTGGATGCGCCGGTCACGGATTATCTGCCGGAGTTCAGGCCGAGGCTGGCGGATGGGACGGTGCCGGAGATCACGGTGCATCAGTTGCTGACGCATACCTCGGGGTTGAGCAGTGCTTCGACGCTCACGGCGGCCGAGCAGGCGGCGGGGGTCAATCGCTGGCATCTGGGAGCTGACGAGATCATGACACGGCTGGCGGGTCTGCCGCTGCTGTTTACACCGGGTACGGGCTGGGCCTATGGGCCGGGGCTGGATGTGCTGGCGGTGATTGCCGGAAAGCTGGTGGGTGGTCAGCCCGAGGATGCGATCCGGAAATATGTGACCGGTCCGTTGGGTATGGTGGATAGCCGGTTCGGGGTGACGGATTTGTCGCGGCTGGCGGCGGCATATGCCGACGGGGCGGAGGGCGCAGTGCTGATGGGCGATCCGCATAGCGTGCCCAATGACTTTGGCGGGGTGACAACTTACGACCCCGGCCGGATTTTCGATGCCAAGGCGTTCCAGGCGGGTGGTGGCGGCATGGCCGGGACCGGCGGGGATTTCATGGCGCTGCTGGAGGCGCTGCGGACGGGTGGATTGCTGAAGCCCGAGACGCTAGCGCGGGGCATGGACAACCAGACGAGCCAGTTGCCGCATGCGCAGGGGCCGGGCTGGCAGTTCAGCTATTTCGGCGCTTGGATCGACGATCCGGCGCTGGCTGGCACACCGGCACCGCGCGGGACCAATCGCTGGGGCGGGATTTATGGGCACAACTGGTTTGTCGATCCGGTGAACCAGCTCACCGTGGTCTCGATGAGCAATACAGGGCTCGAGGGTTCGGACGGCGCCTATGTGGCCCAGGTGCGCGACGCGATTTATGCCGCGCTTTAGTTGCCCCCTGCCCGGCCGGGCGTTAGCTTGCCGGCAACGGAGAGTCTGAGCATGCGTATCGCAACCTGGAACATCAATGGCATCAAGGCCCGCATCGAGCTGCTGGTGGCCTGGCTGGCGCAGGAAAAGCCGGACATTGTCGTGCTACAGGAGATCAAGACGGTCGACGAGGGTTTTCCGCGGGCCGAGATCGAGGCGCTGGGTTACAATATCGAGACGCATGGGCAAAAGAGCTGGAATGGTGTGGCCATCCTGTCGCTGCTGCCGTTTGACGAAATCTCGCGCGGGCTGCCGGGCGATGATGCGGACGAGCAGGCGCGGCTGATCGAGGGCGTGTTTTCCACCGAAAGCGGCGCGGTGCGGGTGTGCGGCATTTATCTGCCGAACGGTAATCCGGTCGATACGGAAAAATTCCCGTACAAGCTCAACTGGATGCGGCGGCTGGAAAGTTATGTCGAGGGCCGGCTGGCGCTCGAGGAGCCGTTTGTTCTACTGGGCGATTTCAACATCATCCCGGCGCCGATCGATGCGCATGACCCGAGCGCCTGGTGGGGCGATGCGCTGTTCCGTCCCGAAAGCCAGGAGCGGTGGCGTACGCTGCTCAATCTCGGGCTGACCGATGCGCTGCGGGCGACGACCTCGGAAGCGGCCTATACGTTCTGGGATTTCCAGGCCGGAGCGTGGCGGCGCAATGCGGGGATCCGCATCGATCACCTGCTGCTGTCGCCACAGGCGGCGGACCGGCTGGAGGATGTCACCGTGCATAAGGATGTGCGCGGCTGGGACAAGCCGAGCGACCATGTGCCGGTCGAGGGGCGGTTTAGTTTTTAGGGCTTCGGTAGAAAGAGCCCCGCCATTCGGCCATAGGCCTCATGGCCTTCTTCGCTCAAAACAGCCCACTGGGCTGTTTTGCCCTGCGGGACGCTCAGAAGCCCGCGAACTGCGGCGCTATGGTCTCGGCCAAAGCATAAGCCTCGGTCTGCTGCTCGGGCGCAGACGCAGCGATGGCGGTGTTGAGCTCGTCGGTGATCCAGGCGGCGTCGGCGGTGGCGGCGCAGCGCTGCTGGGCGATCACCAGCCACATCAGGCCTTCCACGGGCTGGGCTTCGATGCCGGCCACGCCGTTGAACAGCATGGTGCCGAGCTGGGCCTGGGCCGGGCAATGGCCCTTGCGGGCAGCCAGCGAGAACCAGCGGGCGCTCTGCAAGGGGTTCAGGCCGAGGCCGTCGTCGCTCATGTAAAGCAGGCCAACGCGATATTGCGCATCGGCATCGCCGAAATAGGTTGCTGCATGCAGCAGCATGGCGTGCGAGCGTTCGGCATCGATCGGAATGCCGGCGTCCGGCAGGCCTTCGCGGTAATATTCGCCGACCTTGACGAAGGACTGCGCAACGATGTCGGCTTCGACGCCCTTGGGCGCGGCATCGGCATGCTGGTTGGCGATCTGGGCGAAATAGCCGAAGGCCTTGGCAGGGTCGCGGTCCACACCTTCGCCGTTTTCATACATGGTGCCGAGCTGCCACATGGCCATGGGCTGGCCGGCTTCGGCCGCATCTTCGAGGGCGGAGAGCAAGTCGTCCCCAGACACACCGCCGCCTGCCCCGTCGAGCATATTGGCCATGTTGAGGGCCGCATCGGCGGCCGTCTGGGCGTGCACAGGCAGGGCCGACGCGGTGAGCGCCAGGATGACTGCCGTTGTCACGGAAATCAGGGAATGGTCCCTAAAACTCCGCATCTTGCTCCTTTGTGCCCGCATGCTGCGGGCGAACCTGGTTTCCGGAGCCCGTTCGGGCCCCATGATCGTCTGTGCAGCTTTCCCAGAGCCGCAATGCTCAGGAAAGCTTTTGTCCATCTTTGGGTAAACTCCGTTTGTGACCGGATTCCGCCGCGCAGATGGCGCCACGGAGGTATTGTCAGATCGGAACTCACCGCACGAGATCGTGTAACCTTGCGGTTGCGCAATCAGCTCGGGCTTGGGGGGAAAACATGCAAGCGCGCGGACTTGTCCACACTGCTCACAGCCATCCGCCCCCAGATGCCTATGCCGTCTCGTTTAGGGTGAGAATGTGGCGACAAACATCGCCAAATTGTTGCCAGACGACACTGTGAAATCGATTCACAATCGCTGTTGCTGAATCAGCACAGAGACATGGCTGATACTGGCAGTTCGCGGCTGATGCCGTTGTGCTCCGGCCGTGTCGGCCGCATAGTACGACGCATGACGCGAACCGAGGAGCGCATGATGAAAACCCTGTCCGAGACGAAACACGCTTTTGTTCAACAGGACATGATTTCTCATGCAGTCTCTTCCTTCGAAGCCGGAGCCGCGCCAGAACGCAGGCCGTAATTCCGGGCTTTTCAAACGCTTATCCACACTGACCGGACGTCGCGGCGAGTCCACGCGAGCTGTGTCGCGTGCCCGAAAATTCCTGGGCTATTACCGGCCCTATGTGCCGCTGCTGTTGGCTGACCTGGCCTGTGCAGTGCTGGTCGCGGCGACGGCCATAGCCCTGCCGCTCTGCGCCAGCTATATCACCACGCGCCTGCCGGAACTGGCAGCCGCAGATGACGGGCTGCTGCAGATTTCCTTCATGGGCGCCATCATGCTGGGCGTCATTGCCATCCAGGCGCTGGCAACGCTGGTGGTGGACTATCAGGGCCATATGATGGGGGCGCGGATCGAGACCGATCTGCGCAGCGAGCTGTTCGCGCATTGCCAGCGCCTGTCCTTCGGCTTTTACGACCGCCAGCGCACCGGCCAGCTGATGAGCCGGATCACCAATGATACCTTTGCCCTCGGCGAGCTGTTCCACCACGGGCCGGAAGACCTGGCGATCGGCTTTCTCAAATGCGCCGGAGCGCTACTGGTGCTGTTCTTTATCGATCCCGTTCTGGCCGGCACGATCGGGATCATGCTGCCCTTTGCCGTGGTCTATGCACTGCATTTCAACCGCCGCATGAACCGGGCGTTGACCAAAAGCCGCGAACAGATTGCCGCCGTCAATGAGCGGGTGGAGGACGCGCTGTCCGGCATTCGCGTCGTGCAGAGCTTTGCCAATGAGGCGCTGGAGCTGGAGCGGTTCGACGGCGAGAATGGCGATTTCCTCAACAGCCGGAGCGACGGCTACCGGAGCGAGGCCTGGTTTTCCATCGGCATGGACGTGTTTGCCCAGCTTGTGCTGGTCACGGTGATCATCCTGGGTGCCATGCGCATCCTGACGGCAGGGCTGTCTGTGCCGGAATTGCTCACCTTCCTGCTCTGCGTCGGCGTGTTGGTCGATCCGGTGCAAAGGCTCGCCAATGTCGCGCGGGTCTGGCAGGAGGGTTATACCGGCTTCGTGCGGGCGATGGAATTGCTCGAGGTGGCGCCGGAAATTGCCGACCGGAAAGGTGCTCGCCCGATTGGCCGGGTTCAGGGCGCGATTAGTTTTCGCGATGTGAGTTTTGGCTATGGCGAGACGCCTGTATTTCAGGACCTGTCGCTCGATATCAAGCCGGGTGAGTTCGTCGCGCTGGTGGGGCCGTCAGGTGTGGGCAAGAGTACGCTCTGTGCGTTGATCCCGCGCTTTTATGATGTCACCGGCGGGTCGGTGGGCATTGACGGCCGGGATGTGCGCGACGTGACACTGGCCTCGCTGCGGCGCTCGGTGGGCGTGGTGCAGCAGGATGTTTATCTGTTCAGTGGCACGGTGGCGGACAATCTGCGCTATGGGCGGGTCGATGCCAGCGAGGCCGAGATCGTGGCAGCAGCCAAGGCGGCCAATGCGCATGAGTTCATCCTGGGCCTGCCGAAGGGCTATCAGTCGGACATCGGCCAGCGCGGGGTGAAGCTGTCCGGCGGGCAGAAGCAGCGGCTGACCATTGCGCGGGCGTTTCTCAAGGACCCGGCGGTGCTGATCTTTGACGAGGCGACCAGTGCGCTGGACAATGAGAGCGAACGGGCGGTGCAGCAGGCGCTGCTGTCATTGGCCAGGGGACGGACGACGCTGGTGATTGCGCATCGGCTGTCGACGGTGCGGCATGCGGACCGGATTATTGTGCTCACGCCGGAGGGGGTTGGCGAGGAAGGGACGCATGAGGGGTTGATGGCCCGGGATGGGCTGTATGCGCGGCTGCATCGGGTTTCGGGGCGGATTTAGCCTAAGCTCCAACCTCGCCACATACTCGGTGTCATCCCGGCCTTGAGCCGGGATCCATCCTGAGATGGTCGTCCTGCTGCAATGTGGTTCGATCGACCTTGCGGCTGTGGCGTGATCTCAGGATGGGCACCGGCTCAAGGCCGGGGTGACGGCCGGTGGGTGGGGAAGAGCCCGCCATTCGGCCATAGGCCTCACGGCCTTTTCACCTAAAATCGCTCCACTGGAGCGATTTTGCCTTCGGCCGGTTCAAAGCCACTGTCGCCCGCGCATCCACCAGACAATGCCGATCGACAGCACGAACAGTCCCACACAAACCCCCGCAAAGGCATGCGGGGCATCGGAGAATGGTATCCCCTCGACATTCATCCCCAATGCCCCGGTGATCAGGGTCAGCGGCATGAAGACCACGGTGACGGCGGCGAGGATCAGCATGGTGCGGTTCATCTGCTCGGCGCGTTCGTCGATGATCTGCTCGCGCACCAGCACGGCGCGTTCCGAGAGGGCCTGCAGTTCATCGCCGATGCGGGCGGAGCGCATCGAGGCTTCGCGCAGGCGCAGGCGGTCTTTTTCGGAAAAGAACGACAGGTCCTCGATTTCGAGCGTGTTGAGCACGTCGCGCTGCGGCCAGACCAGGCGGCGGACGTTGATCAGCGTGCGACGGAGGTGTTCGAGATTGTCCTGCGCCTTGGCGGTGTGGCGGACGATGAGGGTTTCCTCGATCTCGTCGAGCCGGTCGCCGAGATTTTCCAGCAAGGGTTCGAGCCGGTCGGCGGCACGGAGGCCGAGACGGGCGACGAGATCGGCTGGCGAGACCGGCGCGTAGTGCGACTGTTCCCAGCGGGTGATGCCGAGAAAGTCGAGAATGTTGAGCTCGGAGGCGATGATGACGCGGCCCTTTTCGAGCCAGAGCGTCAGCAATTGCCGGCCGACATCATCGGGCGCGGCGCCGGGGCGGACGACGCGCAGCATGACCAGGGCCTTGTCTTCCATCACCGTGCAGCGGGCGCGGGTGCTGGGCGCGGTGAGGAGATCCGCATTGAAGGCGCCCAGTTCCTCGCGCAGCCAGACCTTGAACTCCGGCGACTTGGAATTGCCGGCCACGAGCTTGAAGCCCTTGGCCGGAATCACCGGATGCTCCGCGCCATTTTCATGGCGCGTGACGCCGCCCTTGCCGTCAAAGATCAGGATCGCCCCCACGCCCACCATGCCATTGCGGACGGCACGGGCTGGCGGTTCGCGTGGGATATCGTCCATGGCGGCTCCTAGCTCAGGCGTTTCAGCGCTTCGAGGATGTGATGACGCCGTTCCACGGCGGCTTCACGACGGGCCTTCTGCTCTTCGATGACTTCCGGTGGTGCCTTGGCGACAAACTGCTCGTTGCCGAGCTTCTTGTCGATTCCGGCGATCTCGGCGTCGAGCTTGACCACTTCCTTCTCGAGACGGGCCTTTTCGACGGCGATGTCGATCACGCCGGCCAAAGGCAGGGCCCAGGTGGCTTCGCCGACGACAAATTGTGCCGATTCACCGGGGACCACATTGGTCGGGGTGATTTCTTCGAGGCGGGCCAGGCGCGTGATCAGCGACGTGCCGGCAACGAGGCGGCGGAGGGTCACCTCCCCTGCCCCGACGACGACGATCGGCAGCTTGGCGCCGGCCGGGACGTTCATTTCGCTGCGCACTGAGCGCACATTGGTGATGACGTCGATCAGCCAGGTCAGTTCGGCATCGGCTTCCGCATCCTCAAGGCCGGAGAGGTCTGGCCACTCGGTGAGGATCAGCATGTTCTGGCGCGGGGCGCCGAACTTGCCGGTCTCCGCCCAGAGCTCTTCGGTGACGAAGGGCATGAAGGGATGCAGCACGGTCAGGATCTGGTCGAGCGCCCAGGCGGCGGTGGCGCGGGTCTCGGCCTTGGCCGCTTCGTCCGTGCCCATGAAGACCGGCTTGGCGAATTCGACATACCAGTCGCAGAAGGTGCCCCAGGTGAAGTCGTAGATGGCATTGGCGGATTCGTTAAACTTGTAGTCGACGATGCCCTGCGTGGTGGCGGCGGCAGCGCGCGCCACGGCGCCGACGATCCAGCGGTTGAGCGGGAGCTTATTCGCCTTGGGATCGTACCCCTCGACGCGGCGGCACTCGTTCATTTCGAGGAAGCGGGCGGCGTTCCAGATCTTGGTGACGAAGTTGCGATAGCCCTCCACGCGCTGGATGGAGAGTTTCAGGTCACGGCCCTGCGCGGCCATGGCGGCCAGGGTGAAGCGGGTGGCATCGGCGCCATATTCGTCGATCAGCTTGAGCGGATCGATGACATTGCCCTTGGTCTTGCTCATCTTCTGGCCCTTTTCGTCGCGGACCAGGGCATGCATGTAGACCGTGTGGAAGGGCTCCTCGTCGAGGAATTCGAGGCCCATCATCATCATACGGGCGACCCAGAAGAAGATGATGTCAAAGCCGGTGACGAGGACGTCGGTCGGATAATAGCGGCGCAGTTCGGCGGTCTCATCCGGCCAGCCCAGCGTCGAGAAGGGCCAGAGGGCAGACGAGAACCAGGTGTCGAGCACGTCTTCGTCGCGCTTGAGCGCGGTCGGGACGCCGTAATGCGCATCGGCCTGGGCCTGGGCTTCGGCTTCGCTCGATGCAACGAAGGCATGGTTGTCCGGGCCATACCAGGCCGGGATCTGGTGACCCCACCAGAGCTGGCGCGAAATGCACCAGGGCTTGATGTTTTCCAGCCAGGCGAAATAGGTGTTTTCATATTGCTGCGGCACGAATTTGGTGCGGCCTTCGCGCACGGCGGCGAGCGCCGGCTGAGCGAGGACGTCGGCCTTGACCCACCACTGGTCGGTCAGGAAAGGCTCGATGACGACAAGCTTGGACTTCTCGTCATGGGGGACCATGATCTTCTTGTCCTCGATATGATCGAGGCCACGGGTCGGGTCTTCCTCGGCCAGCGCGGTCAGATCGGCGACGATGGCCTTGCGCGCGGCAAAGCGGTCGAGGCCGCGATAGGCGCCGGGGATGAACTCGTCGGAAATGATCGAGCCATTGGTGGTGAAGACGTTGATCTGCTCGAGATTGTTGCGGACGCCGACTTCGAAGTCGTTGAAGTCGTGGGCGGGCGTGATCTTGACGGCACCGGTGCCCAGGGTCGGGTCGGCATATTCGTCGGCAACAATCGGGATGCGGCGGCCGACCAGCGGCAGGTCGACGAATTTGCCGACGAGGGACGCATAGCGCTCGTCTTGGGGATGCACGGCAATGCCGCTATCGCCGAGCATGGTTTCGGGGCGCGTGGTGGCGACCATGATATAGTCGCGGGTCTCATGACCGGTGACTTCGCCCTCTTCGTCCAGAATCGGGAACTGATAGGTAACGCCATCGGCCAGCGGATAACGCAGGTGCCACATGTGGCCCTTGATCTCGATGTTTTCGACTTCGAGATCGGAAATGGCGGTTTCAAGACCCGGGTGCCAGTTGACCAGACGCTTGGCGCGATAGATCAGGCCACGGTTGTGCAGCTCAACGAAAACCTTGGTGACGGCGCGCACCATCTGGTCTTCGGCGCCGCCATTATCGCCCATGGTAAAGCGTTCGCGTGAAAAGTCAGCAGAAGCGCCCAGGCGCTTGAGCTGGTTCATGATCGTACCGCCAGACTCGGCCTTCCACTCCCAGACGCGCTCAATGAATTTTTCACGGCCCATGTCGCGGCGGTTGAGCTGCTTTTCGGCCAGCTGGCGCTCGACGATCATCTGGGTGGCGATGCCGGCATGGTCGGTGCCGGGCTGCCAGAGAACGTCCTTTTTCAGCATGCGGTTGAACCGGACCAGGATGTCCTGGATCGTATTGTTGAGCGCATGGCCGATGTGGAGCGAGCCGGTGACATTGGGCGGCGGGATGACGATGGTGAAGGTCTCGGCGCCGGGCGCAGCCCCGGCCCCGGCGGCAAAGGCATTGGCCTTGAGCCAGTCGGCATAGACCCGCGTTTCGACCGCGGCTGGCTCATAGGACTTTTCAAGCATGGATCACTCGCAACAGCAGAGACCCGCCAGGCAAGAGCACTTGGCAGGCCGAACAAAATGGTTGGCAGACTTCAAGCAAATGGCGCCCTCTGGGTCAATGGCAAGCGCGCATCGGTGATGCCTGCCGGGATTTTGATTTGCTTTGCAGGCCTAAGAGGCGTGGAATGCTGGGATGAACCGCATCTCTTACACGTTTGCCGCACTGCTGCTCCTCACCTCCGGCGCCATGGCGGCCTGCCCGCCCGAGACTGGTGGCACGACGGCGGCGGAAATTCAGGCCAATCAGGCGCGGGTGGTTTGCCTGCAAAATGAACTGGCGGCGGAGACGCGGCTGAAGCAGCTGGAATTCGACGTGCAGAGCAATCAGCGGCAGTTGCAGGATCTGCAATTGCAGCAGCGGCTGCAGGCGATCCCGAAATTTGTACCGCCGGTGATTTATGTGCCGCCAGTGGTTCAGCCGGTGCTTTAGGTCTGGCGTGATGGATGGGCGGTCACCACCTCTCCCCTGAGGGGAGAGGTCGGCGCGCAAGCGCCGGGTGAGGGGTTCAGAAGTACTTTTGACCAACCCTGCCACAACGGACCTCTGAACCCCTCACCCTCCCCTCTCCCCTCAGGGGAGAGGCTACGCAAGAGCCGAAGCATCCAGCGCAAACTCGTCTGGCCAACTGCAGAACATCGGGGGCTCCAGGAAAACAAAAAACCTCGGGACTTGCCCGAGGGTTTTGAATTTTGGAGCGGTGCTTGCCGCTTTAGTCGCCGCGGGAAACGCGGGCGATTTCTTTTTCGACCATACGCTCGACGACAGAGGGCAGGTTTTCGTCCAGCCATTCCTTGAGCATGGGGCGCAGCATGTCGCGCATCAGCGATTCAATGGTGGCGCCGGCGTTGCCGAGGCCCAGATTGTTGAGCTTGGTGATTGAGCTGCGCACGGCGGCCTGGGTGGCCGGCTCGAGCAGCTGGTCAGCCATGTCGCTGGTCAGCTTGGGATCTGGCAAAGGCGCGGCCTGGAACATCGGCTCGGGCGCCGGCACGGCGCGCGGCGCAAACACCGGCTCGGGTTCGGGTTCCGGAGCCTTGGCGAGCGGCGGCGGATCGAAAGAGGGAAGTTCTTCTTCCTCTTCCTCGTCGGCCAGGTCGCTCAGGTCGAAGGCAATATCTTCAGGCTCGACCAGCTGCGGCGCGGGCGCCAGCATGGGCTCGTCATCGTCCTTGGTGTCGGCCAGGATGGAATCGAAGCTGAAGCCGCCGACATCATCGTCACCCTTGTCGACGATCTGTGCGGTCGACAGCGCCAGCGGCTCGATATCGTCGAGCATGTCGCTGAGGTCGCGGTCGAGCGAGTCGGACTGACGGGCCGGCGTGGCCTGCATCGGCGGCGGGGCCGCCTGGATGCTGGGGCGCCGTGGTGCGCCAGCCGCGTCGTCATCGGCGATGATCTGCCGGATGGACGACAGAATTTCATCCATCGATGGTTCTTTGGGTGCCGGCTTGTTCATCAGTGCCTCTTACTCATGCGCGCCCAAACCAGCTTGCAATCATCCGCCAACGCGACTGCCCTGATTCGTTACTACCACCTTAACTGCAGCAAGCCGGATAAGGAATCGCACATAAGCCCCGCAAAGACTTCTTCCACTAAAACTTGTGGCCGGGAATGACCCGGCCACCACAGATGGAACAAGTGTGTCAGGGGTTTACTCGGCGACGGTGCGCAGTTCCTGCCAGACGTCTTCAACGGCCTGGTTGTAGCGAACGGCGGACTTGACCTCGACGGCAAGGCCCAGATCACGCGCAGTGAGGTGGCCCATTGCCGCCAGCAGCGAGAAGGTCGCGACAACCTTGTTGGTCGAGGCATTGATCAGCGCTTCACGCGCCGTGGTCAGTTCGGCCTGGGAATTGAGCACGTCGAGCGTGGTGCGGGTGCCGAGGTCACGCTCCTGGATGACGCCGTCCAGCACGGTGGTGCCGGCGGAAACCGCGGCATTGGCGGCAGAGATCTGTGCATCGGCGCTCTGCATGCCGGCCCAAGCGGAAATCACCGCCTCGCGAATCTGGTCGTAGGACGACATAGCCGTCACTTCCGACTTGATCAGCTCGATATTGGCCTTGCGCACGCCGGCGCCAATGGCGCCGCCGGCATAGATCGGCACGGTAATCTGGAAGCCAAACTGGCCGCTGATGCCCTGCCCGGCGCCGGCGCTGCTGAAACCGGTGCCGACCTGGCCGGACACCGAAGCATTTGGACCAAAGGCGGCGTCGGCCGCATCACTGCCGGCCTGGGCGGCGCGAATGGCAGCCTTGGCGGCGAGGATGGCCGGGTGACCGGCCTCGGCCTCGGCAATGGCAGCCTGCAGATTGCCTGGAATCAGGCGGCCGTAATTGTGCGAGGCATTGAGGCCCTGCGGCTGTGCGCCGACATAGCGCTGGAAGGTCGCCTGGCTGATCTCGAGACTGCTGAGCGCCGCGCGATAGCTGGCATCGCCCTGGGCGAGACGGGCCTGAGCCTGGGCAACATCGATGCGGGTGCCTTCACCAACATCGAGACGATCCTGGGCCGACTGTAGCTGGGCCTGGAAGAAGCTGGTGTTTTCCTGGCGCAAAGCAACCAGCTGGCGACCGCTCAGGACCGACATATAGGCCTGTACGACCGAGAGCAGCACATTCTGCTCGGTGTTGCGAATGCCGTGTTCGGCAGCTTCGGCGCCGGCGCGGGCAGCTTCGACCTGCGCTTCGGTCTTGTGATTGTCAAAAATGGTCTGGTTGTAGGACAGGCCCGCGGTATAGCTGGAGGCGCCGACATAATTACCATTGGGATTGGCTTGGCTGGCCTGGCCGGCCGACCACGCATAGGTGCCACCAACCGAGGCGCCGATGGTCGGGCGATTACCGGAATTGGCCAGCGCCACATTTTCCGCGGCAGCCTTGGCCTCGAGCAATGCAGCCTGCAGATCGGGCGCATGATCATAGGCGATGGTCAGGGCCTGGGTGATCGATTGTGCCTGGGCACCTCCGACCGACGCCGCGGCCATGCCCAACGCCAACGCGCTGACGATCAATTTAACCCGAAAACCCATTGGCCGACTCCCAGAACCCCGAAACGATATGCGCAGCACATGGGGCACACAACCTGCTGCAGCAATACTAAAGTGGTTTGACGTACGATTGATGTCGCGTCGTGCCCGACGCGCAACACCAATGCAATCACTATCAGAAAATGAATTCCGCCTCTTGCGGCGTGGCCAACAAAGTCGGCAGCACCCCGTTGAATTCCTGTCGCGTGGTGACGGCCCCGCCCGTCTTGACGAACACATGAGCGACGCCGATGGCCCCATTGCGGATCAGCGTGACAAGCCGACCGCCGTCCCGCAGGGCGGCGATGGCGCCGGGCGGGACACTATTGAGCATACCTTGCGCGAAGATTGCGTCGAACTGGTTGGGGCCGATCGCGGCAATATCCCCTGCGACGATGCTGGCATTGGCAATGCCGAGGCGGGCCAGATTGTGCTGCGCCGTTGCGGCCAGCGCTGCATCCTGTTCCAGACCGGTGACGGAAGCGGCAAGGCTGGCGACGAGGGCCGTGGCATAGCCGGTGCTGGCGCCGATATCGAGCACGGCGTCATTCTCGTGGATTTCAAGCAGTTGCAGCAGCCTGGCGAGACTGGCGGGCGACGGCATGAAACGGGAGGTGCGCGGCTGGCCGAACCAGTGCAGATCATCGACATAGGCCAGGTCGCGGCGGGCATCCGGCACGAAAAGCTCGCGCGGCACCGCGCGCATGGCGGCAATGATGCGCTCATTGGTAACGCCGCCGGCGCGGATCTGGCTATCCAGCATCACCTGCCGTGCGCGATCGAAATCGACCATTCAACAAACGCCCTGAACGCCACCCTATGCCGGACGTGAATATCGACCGAGGGCGTGGCTGGCAAGCTGCCATGGCCGCAAGCCACAGCTTAGCACTGCATGGCACCCATGCCGCAAGACAATTGGTGTGGTCCCGCTAACCCAGTCTTTACCGTGAACCAGGGCGCAGCGAAACAGATGCCAGCACCTTCCGTTGCTTTTGCATATCGATCGGAGTGCCAAGATGAGCGACCTCGCCAGCCCGGAAGACCAGATCAGCCAGTCGCGCCGCGTGCTTGCGGCCTGGGACTGGATGTCGACGATTTCCACCCGCCCAGACGAGGTGGTGCGCCTGCTGCAGGGCGAGACGCGGGCGTTGGCCAGTTTGGCAATCGAGCATCCGGACAATGCCCCGGCGGCGGCGCAGCTGATCGCTGCGTACGGGAGGCTGGCGGCGCGGGTAAAGGAACAAAGCCACCGCGGTCCTGGGCAGGCGAAGCAGCAATTGAGCGCTTGAATAGCCAAAGACATACGATTGGACTCACCACCCAATTGCGGCCACCGACAATATCGTGCTGCGCGTGGAAGGTCTCTATACCGACCTCGGCACACGGACATATCTCGGCGGCGTGGTGCCTCCGGGCGTCGATGCCCGCGTGACCTATGGCACGGTGCGGACCGGTGTCAGCTTCAAGTTCTGATCGATAGCGATCACGATGAAACCCCGGGGCGCGTCTCCGGGGTTTTTCTTTGCGCCAAGTGCAAGACCGGTCGGCCCGCTTTAAGGGGCTTAAGCGTCAGCAATGTCATGGAATTTGTTGGAGGCCTCGTCCGGAATTGAACCGGAGTACGCGGATTTGCAATCCGCTGCGTCACCACTCCGCCACGAGGCCTCACGTCCGCAGTACCTATTGGACGATATGGGCTTATGCAAGACCCACGGCTAACGGACGGTGAATTTTTCAAATCGTTATGCCGAGGCGCCGGACATTGCCAAAATCTGGCGGCAGCCCTTTGCGCGAGCATGACCATTGCGTCACACGCGCGTCAAAATCCGGCTCTGGCAATCACTAAGCCGCAAGACGCCTGAAAAACCACGGCTGAGATCGTGGTTTTCGGGGCGATGGCCCCGTCGTGGGCCGATGCAAATTCATCAATCTGTCGTGGAACTGTCCGACAACCGACGTCTGGCTGAGAAGGAACTGTCAAGCAGAACGCCTAGATGTCCCGCCGCCCAACAGGCGTTAAATTCGGAGACTGGCTCAAATGACACGCACCCGGCTGCTCAGTGCAGCAACCACGATCGCAGCGCTTGCGCTCGCAACGGCCCCGGCAATGGCCCAGACCAAATTCGAATTCTGGTATGGCCTGTCGGGCGACCTGTCCGAGCGCATCCTGGACATGTGCAAGACGTTCAACGAATCCCAGGCCGATTACGAAATCGTCTGCGTCAGCCAGGAAACCTACGAAAACAACCTGCAGAACACGATTGCAGCGTTCCGCGCCAACAAGCAGCCGACCATCACCCAGATCAGCGACGGCGGCACCGTCGACCTGATGCTGTCGGGCGCCTATGTCCCCGTGCGTCAGCTGATGGAAGAAAACGGCTACGACATCGACTGGTCCGATTATAACTCAGGCGTCAGCTCCTACTTCGCCACCTCCTCGGGCGAACTGCTGGCCATGCCGTTCAACAATTCCACGGCCATGTTCTACTACAACACCGACGCGCTGGCCGCTGTCGGCTTTGAAGGCGCGCCGCAGACCTGGGAACAGGTCGAGACCATTGCCCGCGACCTCAAGGCTGCCGGCTATGATTGCCCGATCGCTTTCGACCCGACCGGTCAGTGGCAGTGGTGGGAGCAGTTCTCGGCGATCCACAACCAGCCAATCGCCTCGAACGGCAATGGCTATGGTGGTCTCGATGCGACCGTCGAATTCAACAAGGGCAAGTTCGTCGACCAGCTGAGCTGGTTCAAGAAGATGTATGACGAAGGCCTGCTGGTGGTGAAGAGCAAGGCAACCGGCGAAACCGCCAACGACGCCTTCATCAATGCCAAGTGCCAGATGTCGTCGTCCTCGATCGCCGACCACGGCACGATCGGCAAGCAGGCCATCGAAGGCATGCATTGGGACGTCACCATGCTTCCCGTCTGGGAAGGCACCGAGCGCAAGAACTCGCTCGTTGGTGGTGCGGCTCTGTGGACCCTCAAGGGTTCGGATGCCGAGCAGTACAAGGGCGCCGCAGCCTTTTACGCCTTCCTCGCCACGCCGAAGCAGGCTGAATGGTGGTCGACCGTGACCGGTTACATCCCGGTGACCAATTCGGGCTTTGAAGCCATGAAGGCTTCGGGCTTCTATGACGCCGCACCCTACAAGGGTCGCGAACTGGCTCTGGCCAGCCTGAGCTTCACCCCGCCGACCGAATATACCCGTGGCGTTCGCCTCGGCAATTTCGGTGCCGTCCGCAAGGAAATCCAGGACGCCATCGCCGCCGTGCTGTTCAATAACGTGCCGGTCCAGCAGGCTCTCGATGACGCTGCCACCCGCAGCAACGAAGTCCTGCGCAAGTTCGAAGCCACCTATCCGGGCCAGGCTCTCCCCTGATCCTTCCAATAAGCCAGCGCGGACGGTCCCCGGACCGTCCGCGTCTTCTTTCTTGCTGCATAAAGGCCACGGCTCATGGAACGTCGCGCTTTCTACCGTAACCCGATCCTGCCGTGGCTGCTGCTGGCGCCGCAATTGATCCTGGTGCTGGTATTTTTCTACTGGCCAACCTCGCAGGCCCTGTTCTGGGCCTTCACGCTGGAACAGCCTTGGGGCGGCGGCAATACCTGGGCCGGCTTCAACAATTTCCTCTCGCTGTTCGGCGACACCCGCTATTGGGCCACCGTCGGCCGCAGCGCGTTTTATGCCATTGCAGCCACAGTGATCTCGATGGGGATTGCGCTGACGCTGGCGATGTTCGTCGACCGGGCGCTCAAGGGCACCCGCCTGTTCCAGTCGGTGTTTGTCTGGCCCTATGCCATTGCCGCTCCCGCGGCCGGCGTTGCCTTCCGCTTCATCTTTGCCCCGGAAGCCGGGCTGATCGGCGCGGTCAACGAAATTTGGCCGGGCATCTGGAATCCGGCGACCAATGGTTTTCACGCACTGGGCATGGTCATCGTCTGCCATGCCTGGTTGGGCATCGGCTATAATTTCATCTTCTTCCTGGCCGCCTTGCAGATGCTGCCGAAATCGCTGTCGGAAGCCGGCGCGATGGATGGGGCCCGCCCCTATCGCCGCATGCTCGACCTGCAACTGCCGCTGATCGCGCCGACGGTGTTTTTCCTTTTGATCATGAACCTGATCTCGAGCTTCACCGACAGCTTTGGCCTGATCGACGTGATGACCGAGGGCGGGCCGATCAATGCCACCGAGGTGATGGTCTACAAACTCTATGTCGATGGTTTCAAAGGGCTCGATTATTCCGGCGCTGCCGCACAGTCCATCGTCCTGATGATCCTCGTTATCGCGCTGACTTTCATCCAGTTCCGCTGGGTCGAAAAGCGCGTCCACTACAACTGAGACCGGCCATGATCGAACGTTCGCCGATATTCGACTTCATCACCTATGCCACGATGATCCTCGGGCTGGTGCTGGTGCTGGTGCCCTTCTGGGTCACCATCGTCGCCGGCAGCCAGAGCCTGCAGGAAGTCAGCCAGGTGCCCCTCAACCTCTGGCCCTCGGGGCACCTGCTGGAAAACATCCAGACCGCCTGGGCCCGGGCTGATCTCGGCCCCAAGATGATCAACTCGCTGATCGTGGCGGTTGGCGTCACCACCGGCAAGATCGTGCTGGCGGCGCTCTCGGCCTTTGCCATCGTGTTCTTCAACTTCAAGGCCCGCATGCTGTGCTTCTGGCTGATCTTCATCACCCTGATGCTGCCGCTTGAAGTGCGTATCGTGCCGACCTATTCCATCGCCGCCAATGCGCTGCTTCCGTTCCAGACCCTGCTCGACACGTTCGGCATCACCAGCCTTTTGGAAATGATGTCAGGCGTCCGCGTGACGCTCGAATGGAACCTGCTCAACTCCTACACCGGGCTGATCCTGCCGCTGGTTGCCACCGCCACCGGCACCTTCCTCTATCGCCAGTTCTTCATGACCATTCCGGACGAGCTGGTGGAAGCCTCCAAGATGGACGGCTCGGGCCCGATCCGGTTCTTCTTTGAAGTGCTGCTGCCGCTGAGCCGCACCAATATGCTGGCGTTGGCCACCATCATGTTCGTCTCGAGCTGGAACCAGTATCTCTGGCCACTGCTGATCACCACCGACCGCGCCAATTTCGGCACCGTGGTGATGCAGCTCAAGGCCCTCATTCCCGCCCAGAACGGCACGCCCGACTGGAACGTCACCATGGCGGGTGCCCTCATCATCATGCTGCCGCCGCTCCTGGTCGTTGCCCTCATGCAACGCTGGTTCGTGCGTGGCCTCATCTCCCGCGACAAGTGAGACTATCATGACCGCCATCACCCTGTCCGGCGTCAAGAAGCGCTACCTCAAGAACCCCGTCGTGCACGGCGTCGACGTGACCATCGAGAGCGGCGAATTCGTCGTGATCCTCGGGCCGTCGGGCTGCGGCAAGTCCACGCTGCTGCGCATGATCGCCGGCCTTGAAGACATCACCGAAGGCACCATCGCCATCGGTGATACCGTGGTCAACAAGCTGGAGCCGCGCGAACGTGGCTGCGCCATGGTGTTCCAGAATTATGCGCTTTATCCGCATATGTCGGTGGCGCAGAACATCGGCTATGCGCTCAAGGTGTCCGGCATGCCGCGCGCCGAGCGCGAGGCCAAAGTGCTCAAGGTTGCCAAGTCGGTGGGCCTCGACCCCTACCTCACCCGCAAGCCGGGCGAACTGTCGGGCGGCCAGCGCCAGCGCGTCGCCATGGCCCGCGCCATGGTGCGCGAGCCCAAGGTGTTTTTGTTCGACGAGCCCTTCTCCAACCTGGATGCCAAGCTGCGCGTCGCCATGCGTGCCGAAGTGCGCGGCCTGCATCGTGGGCTGGGCGTGACCTCGGTGTTCGTGACGCATGACCAGACCGAAGCCATGACGCTGGCCGACCGCCTGATCATCATGAACCAGGGCGTGGTGGAACAGGTCGGCAAGCCGAGCGAAGTCTACCACCGCCCGGCAAGCCTGTTCGTTGCCGATTTCATCGGTTCGCCCGCCATGAACCTGGTGCGCGGCTTCTTCGGCGAGGACGGCCATTTCCGTCACGGCAAGGGTGGCATGATCCACCTGCCAACCGTGGCGCCGAGCCTTGTCAGCCAGGAAGTTTCGATCGGCATCCGCCCCGAGCTGGTGCGTCGCGTGCCGGCCAATACCAAGGACGCCATTGCGGCCGTGGTCGACTATACCGAAGAGCTCGGCGCAGCCCGGCTGATCTATGCCGATGCTGATGGCAGCCGTCTGATTGCTGTTGACCATGGCACTGACGCGCTGGGCACCGGCATGCCGATCCATCTCGCGATCGACGAGGCCGACCTGCATGTGTTCAGCCAGGACACCGGCCGCCGCATCGAGCTGGGCGCTGCCCAGCGCGCCGCCACCAATTCCCGCATCAACGCCTGACCCCAGGGAGACATCATGGGTAACATCATTGCGACCGGTTTCAATTCCGGCTCCGACGACGGCGAGCTGTTCAGCCTCGAAGCCGACCTGCGCCGCCTGGCCGATATTGGCGTCGATACGGTCGAACTGGGCCTCACCAGCGTGGACCTGATCTCGGGCGGCCGTATTCTGCCGGAACGGCTGGAGCGCCTCGTCGCCATCACCAGCCAGTTCGATTTCCGCTACACGGTGCATGGCCTGGTGTCGTCCAACTTCATGGACCCCGATACCGCCGTGTTCCAGATGCAGGCCGCCAAGGCGCTGGTGGAAGTGTGCGATCGGATCGATGCGCGCATCCTCGTGCAGCATGGCGGTGCCCTGCGCGCCGATCAGTTGCACCAGCGTGCCGAAGCCGATGTGCGCGAGCGCGAGGCGCTGACCGAGCTTGGCGATTTCGCCCGTCCCTATGGCGTGCGGATTGCGTTTGAAAACATCTTCACCACCGAGCCTGGCCAGTATCGCCAGACCCCGGCCGAAGTGGCTGAGACGGTCAAGGCGGTGAACCACTCCAATGTCGTGGCGCTGATCGACTTCAGCCACGCCTATATCGAGAGCACCTACAAGGGTCTCAACTTCCGCGAGCAGATCGCCGCCATGGCGCCTGTCACCGGCCACCTGCATGTGCATGACAGCTTTGGTCGTCCGCAGGCCTTCTACAAGGCGTTCCACCCGCAGGAAAACACAGCCATGGGTATTGGCGATCTGCACATGCCGCTCGGCTGGGGCGACATCGACTGGGACTGGATATTTACCGAACTGGATTTCCTGCCCAATACGGTGATGATGATGGAAATCGGTCCGCGCCATCGCAGCGAACAGCCCGAAAGCCTGCGGCGCGCCCGCGAGCTGGCCGGTCTCGATGCTCCGGCACAGGCTGCCGCGCAGTAAGAACCAAGCGACCCGGTGGATCACCACCGGGTCGTTTTCTTTTCGGCTATCGTTATTTGCGCGGCTGTTTTTCGACCGGCTGTTCCTGCTTGCCACCGCCGGACTTGCGGCCGAGATCGTCGATATTGTCGTCCTGCTGTTCGCCGGGTTCGGTTTCGAGCGGCGCGGGCTTGGAGGGCTTGTCGCTCATTGGTTGAGCACCTTCTGGCTGGTGGGCGGATTGGCTTCGAGGCGTTCGAGCGCGGCGCCGACCAGGTCGGCGACATAGACATCGAAGTCGTGGTCGGGGCTCGTCGTCTCATATTCATGCAGGGCTTCGGGCGTGACGCCGGCTTCAAGCGCGAAGGCTTGCGGCTCCATTCCCAGTGCGAGCCGTCGGTTGTGGTCGCCCTTGGGGAAGCGGTTGGCCGGGTCATTTGGCGTGGTCATGATGGTCCTCCTCATGTGTTCTGCTGAACAACCATGCAGGCGAGGATTGGTTCAGTTGCCCTCTCCCAGGTCGGCACGTTTACGGCTTCACCGGCGCGGGACCTTTGCATAGGTTGCTCGGGCAATCATGGGGAAGTCGTTTGAGCGAGATGTCATTGGCTGGCGGGAGCCGGCGCGAATACCTGCAGCCGATCATGGCCGGGGCCCTCGCAGCGGTGGTTGGCTATGCCAGCACTTTTACCCTCGTCCTCGCAGCACTGACTGCGGCGGGCGCTTCGCCGCAGCAGGCCGGCTCGGGCCTGATGACGGTGTGCATTGCCATCGGCATTCTCAACATCGTGGTCAGTGCGCGGCTGAAAGTGCCGGTGAGCTTTGCCTGGTCGACGCCGGGGGTGGCGTTTCTGCTCACCGTTGGTGAACCTGTTGGTGGATTTCCGGCGGTGGCCGGGGCCTTCATCGTGGCGGCCGGATTGATCGTGCTGACCGGGCTGATCAAGCCGCTGGCGCGGCTGATTGCGGCCATCCCGGCCTCGATCGCCAATGCCATGCTGGCGGGCATGCTGCTCACCCTATGCCTGGCCCCGATCACCGCCGTGGCGGAAATGCCGGCGCTGGCGCTGCCGATTCTGCTGGCCTGGGTCATCGGCATGCGGTTTGCGCGGCGCTATGCGGTGCCGATTGCTGTGGTGGTGACGGGCATTATGCTGGCGAGTTCGACGCATCTGGAGCCCGGCGCGCTGGATGGCAGCTGGCCGGTGTTCGTGCCGGTGATGCCGGTGTTTACGCTGGATGCGATCATCCGTATCGGGCTGCCGCTCTATATCGTCACCATGGCCAGCCAGAACCTGCCGGGGCTGGCGGTGATGCGGGCCAATGGGTTCGGACTGCAACCGGCGCCGCTGTTTATCATGACCGGCATTGCCAGCGCCGTGACGGCTTTCTTTGGCGGGCATACCAGCAATCTGGCGGCGATCACGGCGGCGATCTGCGCCGGGCCGGAGGCGCATCCAGACCAGGACAAGCGCTGGCCGGCGCCGGTTTCGGCGGGCGTGGTCTACCTTCTCATCGCACCGGGCGCGAGCCTGGCGGCGGCGTTCATTGCCGCCTCCCCGCCCCTGCTGATTCAGGCTGTCGCTGGCTTGGCTCTGCTCTCCAGTCTGGCGGCGGCCCTGTCCAGCGCTTTGGCAGCGGAAGAAACGCGGCTGCCGGCTGTGCTGACCTTTGTCACCACGGCGTCGGGAATCACCATTATCGGCGTTGGGGCGCCGTTCTGGGGGCTGGTGGCCGGCATCGGCATGCTGGGGCTGATGCGGGCCGGAATCAAGGCGGCGCCCGAGGTGGTCGGCAAGTGATGCCTGTGCACGCAGTCATCATTGCCGGCGGCAAGGGCGAGCGGCTGGGGGGCGTGCGCAAGGCGGATCTGTTGCTGGGCGGGCGGAGGCTGGTCGATCGGGTCGCAGGGGCGCTGGGGCCGGTGGAATCGCTGATGATTGCTGTCGGGACGCAGGGCGATGGTCGTGGGCGGCGCGATGATTCCATGGCGGTCGTGGACATAGATGCGCCGGTTGGTGGGCCGCTGGCGGGACTAGCGGCGGCGGTCGAATCGCTGCGCTTGCGAGGAATCACAAGCGGGCTGCTGGCGTCTGCGGCGGTCGACACGCCGTTCCTGCCGGAGGACGTTGTGGAGCGGCTCGTGGAGGCCCTAGGCGATGCGCCGGTGGCCTATGCCGCCTGGGGGGAGCAATTTTATCCGCCCAATGCGGTGTGGCGACTGGACGCGCTGCAGGATTTGCCAACGCAGGTTCGGGCCGGAACCGCGCCCACAAGCCTCAAACGGCTGCTGCAAAACCTCAACGCCGTGCAGCTGGATTGGCGGCATCATGTTGATTCTAATCCCTTTCTCAACATCAACACGGTAGCCGACCTGATTGCGCTGCAAAAACTCGCCGGGAAATGACGGCCCTGTGAAAGTTATGCACAATCGGCGCAAAGGGGGCTTGGCAAAGCAAATCAACTTCGCTAAACGGACCATGCCTTGGAGACGAGGTAACAGTGTTCCGCGATAGCTCAGTTGGTAGAGCATTCGACTGTTAATCGAATGGTCGCTGGTTCGAGTCCAGCTCGCGGAGCCAACTTTCCCTAACATTGCCAATTTCCCGGTCTTGCCGCACTTTCGGTGAGACTTTTGGCGTTTGTGCCGCGCCATTGCCAGCCTGCACCTTGCGCGCTAGGGGTTCGGCACAGTCTGCAGCCCAAGGAGCCGGCATGAGCAACGGCATGGATATCGACGGCGAAAGCCAGATCACCCTCACCCGCACCATCGACGCCAATATCAGCGATGTGTTCTCGGCCTGGACCGACCCGGCGCTGATCGAGCAGTGGCAGGCCGACGAGGCCGAACTCGATGCCTTCGAGGGCGGCGAATATAAGTTCACCACCTTTGGCGATGACGAGGATCCGGAGGACCATACGGTCAGCGGGGAAATCCTGCAGTTCGTCGAAGACCAGAAATTGGTGATGAGCTGGGTTCATAAGGATGGCGACGGCGAAGACGCCGAAGAGCTGATCTTCGTGCTCGATATCGACTTCAAGGCAGTTGGCGACGACCAGACCAAGGTGACGATCACCGAGCGCGGCCTGGCGCATGCCGATCCGGAATCGCGGATCTTCTCGATCGAGGCATGGAGCGCGGCGCTCGAGCATCTCGCAGAAGTTTTGGAATGATTTGAACCATTTTCCCTCTCCGGACGTATCGCATTCCGGAGACAAGTGCATATGGCTCAAACCAGTATCGTCTGGCTGCGCAACGACCTGCGGATAGCCGACAACCCTGCCCTGCGCGCCGCTCATCTGGGCGGCGCTCCCGTCACAGCAGTCTATATCCATGAGACGACCAAGGGTGTGCGTCCGCCCGGCGCTGCGGCGCGCTGGTGGCTGCATCATAGTCTCAATGCGCTGGGGAAAGACCTTGCCAAGCGCGGCGTGACGCTGGTTGTGCGGAGCGGTGACGCACAGAAGGTTGTGCCGGAGCTGGCCAAGGAGTTGGCAGCGGGAGAGGTGTTCTGGAACAGGCGCTATGCGCCGGCTGAGCGCGATGCCGATACCGCCATCAAGCATGATTTGCGGCAGCGCGGCTTTGGCGCGCAGTCCTGCCCCGGCAATGTGCTGGTCGAGCCCTGGGATATCGCGACCGGTCAGGGCAAGCCCTATTCGGTGTTCACGCCGTTCTGGAAGACTCTGAAGGACACGCCGATCGCCCGGCCACAGCGGCGGCCCGATGCTGACGAGCCGTTGCGGGCGGGCAGGTTTGATGAGGACTACCGGGCGCCAAAATGGGCTGGGAAACTCGGACAGCATTGGAGCATCGGGGAAGAGGCCGCGGCAAAGCAGGTTTCGGACTTCCTTGATGGGCGGCTGGACGACTATGCCGAGGGGCGGGATTTTCCGCGCAAGGATGTGACGTCGCTGCTGTCGCCGCATCTGCGCTTTGGCGAAGTCAGCCCGCGACAAGTGTGGCACGCGGCGCAGGCGGTGGCGCATGCCGATCTCGGCAAGCAGGCGGCGGTGGAAAAATTCCTCTCCGAACTGGCCTGGCGCGATTTCAACTATCACCAGCTCTATCATCGCGACGACATCACCACGGTGCCGATGCAGGGCAAATATGCCGGGATGGAGTGGCTGTCGTCGGAGAAGGATCTGAAGGCCTGGCAGACTGGGCAGACCGGCCTGCCGATCGTCGATGCCGGCATGCGGGAGCTTTGGGAAACCGGCTATATGCAGAACCGGGTGCGCATGCTGGTCGCATCGCTGTTGGCCAAGAACCTGCTGGTGGACTGGCGCCTGGGCGAGCAGTGGTTCTGGGATTGCCTGGTGGATGGCGATGTCGCCAGCAATCCGGGCAATTGGCAATGGGTGGCCGGGAGCGGGCTGGATGCCTCGCCCTATTTCCGCATTTTCAATCCCGTGGTGCAGGGCGAGCGCTTCGATGGCGGTGGCGACTATGTGCGGCGCTGGGTGCCGGAACTGGCGAAACTGCCGGAAAAGTGGATCCATGAGCCGAGTGCAGCGCCCAAGGATGTGCTGGACAAGGCCGGGGTGGTGATCGGAAGAAACTATCCGGCGCCGATCGTCGATCTCAAGACCAGCCGGGTGCGTGCGCTGGAGGCGGCGGGGCGGCTATAGCGGCTAACATCCAGCGCCTTTGAGCATGAATTTGCTCTGGCATCATCGCTGGAGCAAAAGCGTTCCAGATCAATCGGTTCGACCTTGTTCGCCATGGGCCGGACACCTAACATAAGCCCTTCAAAAAACTCATAGATCGAGCCATGGCCAACCATAAAGACCTCATCGCTGCGATCGGCAACACACCGCTGATCCGTCTCAATCGCGTCTCGACGCTGACCGGCTGCGATATCTGGGGCAAGGCGGAGTTTCTCAACCCGGGCCAGTCGGTCAAGGATCGTGCTGCCCTGTTCATCATTCATGACATGGTGAAGTCGGGAGCTCTGAAACCCGGCGGCACGATCGTCGAGGGGACCGCCGGCAATACGGGGATCGGGCTGACACTGGTGGCCAATTCGCTGGGCTTCAAGACGGTGATCGTCATTCCCGAAACCCAGAGCCAGGAAAAGAAGGACGCGCTGCGCCTATATGGCGCCGAGCTGATCGAGGTGCCGGCCAAGCCGTACAAGAACCCCAATAATTACATCAAGATTTCCGGCCGCTTGGCGGAAAAGCTCAATCGCGAGCTGCCGGAGGGCGCCGTCTGGGCCAATCAGTTCGACAATGTGTCGAACAAGCGCGCGCATGTGGAAACCACGGGCCCCGAAATCTGGCAGCAGACCAATGGCCGGATCGACGGCTTCATCTGCGCCGTGGGTTCGGGCGGTACGCTGGCCGGCGTGGCCGAGGCGCTGCGGTCGCGCAATCCTGACGTCAAGATCGGCCTGGCCGATCCGGAAGGCGCTGCGCTCTACAATTATTTCGCCAATGGGGAGCTGAAATCTTCGGGCGACTCGATCACCGAAGGCATAGGCCAGGGCCGTATCACGGCCAATCTTGAGGGCCTCAAGATCGACAATCCATACCAGATTCCGGATGCCGAGGCCCTGCCCTATATTTTCGACCTGCTTGAACATGAAGGCCTGTGCTTGGGCGGCTCAAGCGCCATCAACATCGCCGGCGCGGTGCGCATGGCGCGCGACCTGGGACCGGGCAAGACCATCGTCACCATCCTCTGCGACTATGGCAATCGTTATGCCAGCAAGATCTTCAACCCGGAATTCCTGCATGCCAAGGGCCTGCCGGTGCCAAGCTGGATGGAAGGCCGCACGCCGATCGATATTTCCAGCGTGATCGAGCCCGGCGCCTGAACCAAGCGCCATTGTTCGGCAGGTACTTGTTGATAGAGTGCGGCTCCATGAGTCAGGCGGCACATCTTGATAGGCATTGACGACATTCTGCGGGCGATCATCGCCGACTTCCACATCGTGGCGGCGATTACGCTGGCGATTTACCTGCTGGCCTTCATCTGCGCGGTGCGCGAGGTAATGAATTCTCGGACTTCGCAGGGTTCCATCGCCTGGATCCTGGCGCTGGCGCTGCTGCCGTTTCCGACGGCCTTTCTTTATCTGATCCTGGGCTGGAAGGCGTTCGACGATTATGCCACCGACCGCATCCGCAATGGCCGCGCCGCGCGGCCGCTGCGGGCCAAGGATCTGGCTCTGATAGACCGCGAGACCAGCCACAAATGGCCGGTGCAGACCAAGGTGTCCGAAGTGCCGTTTCTCAACGGCAACGAAGTGGAAATCCTGATCGACGGCAAGGCGACGTTCGATTCCATCTTCGAGGGGATTGCGACGGCCAAAAAATATCTGCTGGTGCAGTTCTATATTGTCCGCGATGACGCGCTGGGCGAGGAACTGGCCAAAAGGCTGATCGAGCGGGCCAGGGCCGGGGTGGAGGTTTTCCTGCTGTATGACGACATCGGCAGCTCGGGCATGCCCAAGCGCTATCGCACGCAATTGCGCGAGGCCGGCGTCAAGGTGGCGGGCTTCAACCAGCGGCACAAGTTCTTGCGGGTCTATGGTCCGAGCCGCATCAACTATCGCAATCATCGCAAGATCGTGGTGGTGGATGGCGAGCACGCCTGGGTCGGCGGGCATAATGTGGGCGTCGAATATCTGGGCGAAGACCCGAAATTCGGGCGCTGGCGCGATACGCATGTGCGGGTTTCGGGGCCGGCAGCACTGGGCTGCGCGCTGCTGTTCCGCGAAGACTGGGAATGGGCGACGGGTGATACCCTGCCCTCCGCGCCGCCCGAAGAAGTGGCGACGCCGGGCGATCAATCGGTGCTGGTGATGGGCAGTGGCCCGGCCGACAAGCTGGAGGAATGCGCCATTGCCTTTACCGATATCATCGGCCGGGCGCGCGAGCGCGTCTGGATCGTCAGCCCGTATTTCGTGCCGGATACCGATATCCGCACGGCGCTGTTTGCCGCCAAGCTACGCGGCGTCGATGTGCGGATCATGCTGCCCAATGAGCCGGACCACAAGATGGTCTGGCTGGCCAGCATTGCCCATGCCGACGCCATGGTGGAGCATGGCGTCGATATCTATCGCTTCACCGACGGCTTCCTGCACCAGAAAGTGGTGCTGATGGACGACCAGATCGCCTCCATCGGCAGCGTCAATTTCGACAATCGCAGCTTCGCGATCAACTTCGAGATCACCATGTGGTTTGCCGACCAGACGACGATCAACAATGTGGAAGCCATGTTGATCGAGGATTTCAAACTGTGCCGGCAGGTCGACATGGCCGAGGTCAAAGGCCGCTCGCTGCCGTTGCGCTTCGCCACCCAGGCCGCGAAATTGCTCTCTCCCGTGCTTTGAGTTTTTCCATGACCGAATTCCTGTTCCGCGACGACAGCTACCTGCAATCGACACCGGCGACGGTGATCGCCGTCACGCCAGAGGGCGGCGTGGTGCTGGACCGCACGGTGTTTTATGCGGCATCGGGTGGGCAGCCGGGCGACAATGGCCGGATCACGCGAGCCGATGGCTCGGTGGTCGCCATTGCCACGGCGATCCACCCCGATGGCGACAAGACACAGATCGTGCATGTGCCGGCCGAGGGCCAGGCGCTGCCGGCGGTTGGCGAGGCCGTGGTGGCCGAGATCGATTGGGACCGACGCTACAAGCTGATGCGGATGCATACGGCGCTGCATCTGCTTTCGGTGGTATTTGCCTATCCGGTCACCGGTGGGTCGATCGGCGAGGACAAGGGACGGCTGGATTTCGACATGCCGGAAGCGCCGGACAATCTCGCTGAACTCGAACAGGCGCTCAACGAGCTGGCCGGGCGCAATCTGGCGGTGACGCATGAGTGGATCACCGATGCCGAGATGGAAGCCAATCCCGGCATGATCAAGACCATGAACGTCAAGCCGCCGATGGGCCAGGGTCGCGTGCGACTGATCCGGATCGGCGATGTCGATCTGCAGCCCTGCGGCGGCACGCATGTGCGCAATACCAGCGAAATCGGTAGGTTGGCGCTGGGCAAGATCGAGAAAAAGGGCAAGCAGAACAGGCGCGTAAGCCTGGTTTTTGTCGAATAGAATCCGCTAACGGACTGGCGCTGCGTAGAGCAGGCCACCATTGGACCACAACCCGTTCTGGCCGCGCAACAGGGCTGCGCCCGTCAGTGGACCGAAGTGACGATCATAGAGCTCGCCGTAATTGCCGACTGCGCGGATCACGTCGGCCATAAAGCTTGGCCGCAGGCCGAGCGGCGTGCCGAAATCGCCTTCAACGCCGAGCAGTCGGCGGACGGCAGGGGTCCGTGCCGCCAGCAGCGAGTCGACATTGGGAGCGGTGACGCCCAGTTCCTCGGCATTGATCAGGGTGAACAGCGTCCAGCGGACAATGTTGAACCATTGCTGGTCGCCGTCGCGCACGACGGGGCCCAGCACTTCCTTGGAGATGCGTTCGGGCAGGATGCGATGGGCCGAAGGATCGGGCAGCGCGCGGCGGATGGCCTGCAGCTGGCGACCGGAGGCCGAAACCACCTGGCAGCGGCCGGCCTGATAGGCCACAGAAAGATCGGCGACATCCTCATAGGGCACTTCGGTATAGCTGGCCTGATTGGCGAAGAAGAACTCGCTGATGCGCTCGAGCTCCTCGCCGGTATTGGCGACGCAGATGCTGATATTGTCGAGCTCGAAGGCCGAAACGGCGCCCATGCTCTGCGGCACAAGGAACGCCTGACCATCGAAAAAGGACGTGCCAACAAAGCTGGCGCCATAGAGGCTGTCGCGCTGCCCGGTCCAGGGACCGTTGCGGGTCAGGACGTCGACCATGCCGGTTTGCAGCGGCGCAAAGCGGGAGTCGCCGCGCAGCGAGCGGAATTCGATCTTGTTGGGATCGCCGAACACGGCAGCGGCGATGGCGCGGCAGAGATCGACGTCAAAGCCGGACCAGCGGCCCTCGCTATCCTGCTGGGCAAAACCCGGCAATGGATTGGTCGCGCCGCAGATCAGGAAGCCACGCTCGCGCACGGTCTGCAGGGTCTGGGCGGAGGCCGGAGTGGCGGCAAGCGTCAGCGCGCAGGCAAGGCCTGCTGTCAGTGACAGCAATCGCTTGAAAACTCTGGTCAATCCACGGCTTCCCTTCGGGACCTGCATATTGGCAGGGCAAGGCGCCGGGTCAAGGCGGCTTGGGGCGTGCAGCTGTCAATTCCACCGGACAATGCAAAGGCCCTCTCTCGTGAGAGAGAGCCTCGTGCTCCCACAGGGGAGAAAGGGACCGCATTTGTGGAACGCGTGGGCCATTCTCGGCCATAGGCCTCATGGCCTTCCCTGACTTGAAAGGCTCCACTGGAGCCTTTCATCCGCTGCACGGAGCGTCAGTGAAGGATCTGACTGAGGAACAGCTTGGTGCGTTCGTGCTGCGGATTGGAGAAGAAATTCTCCGGATCGTTCTGCTCGATGATCTGGCCCTGGTCCATGAAGATGACGCGGTTGGCCACTTGGCGGGCGAAGCCCATTTCGTGGGTGACGCAGATCATGGTCATGCCGTCTTCGGCCAGGCTGATCATCACTTCGAGCACTTCCTTGACCATTTCCGGGTCAAGCGCCGAGGTGGGTTCGTCGAACAGCATGATCGAGGGCTTCATGCAGAGCGAGCGGGCAATGGCCACACGCTGCTGCTGGCCACCGGAGAGCTGGCCGGGGAACTTGTTGGCCTGCTCGGGGATCTTGACGCGTTCGAGATAGTGCATGGCCGTCGCCTCGGCCTCGGCCTTGGGAATGCCGCGCACCCAGATTGGGGCAAGCGTCAGGTTCTGCAGGATGGTCAGATGCGGGAACAGGTTGAAGTGCTGGAACACCATGCCCACTTCGCGACGCACGTCGTCGATGCGCTTGAGATCGGCCGTCAGCTCGGTGCCGTTGACGATGATCTGGCCTTCCTGGTGTTCTTCCAGGCGGTTGATGCAGCGGATCAGCGTCGACTTGCCCGAGCCCGAGGGACCGGCGATGACGATGCGCTCGCCGCGCATAACCTTGAGGTTGATGTCACGCAGCACATGGAAATCGGAATACCATTTGTGCATGCCGATCACATCGATGGCCACGTCGGTCTTGGAGACCTGCATGCCGGACGTCTTGATATTGCGTTCGACGGTGGTTTCGGAAACTTGGCTCATGACTTACCTCTTGTGCCCGGTATCCAGCCGCCGCTCCATCCAGAGCGAATAGCGGGACATGGCGAAACAGAAAATCCAGAAGACGAACGCGGCAAAGACATAGCCGGTGACTGCCTGGGTCGGTGATGCCCATTCGATGTCGGAACTGGCCGACTGCACGGTATTGAGCAGATCGAAAATGCCGACGATGGAGACCAGGGACGTATCCTTGAACAGGGCGATGAAGTTGTTGACGATGCCCGGGATCACATGCTTGAGCGCCTGGGGCAGGATGATGAAATAGGTCCTTTTCCAGTAGCCCAGGCCCAGTGATGCACCGGCCTCGAACTGTCCGCGCGGCAGGGCCTGCAAGCCGCCACGCACCGTTTCCGCCAGATAAGCCGAGGAGAACAGGGTGACGCCGACGAGGGCCCGGAGCAGCTTGTCGACCGTGGTACCGGCCGGCATGAACAGCGGCAGCATGATCGAGGCCATGAACAGCACGGTGATCAGCGGCACGGCACGCCACAGTTCGATGAACAATACGCAGAGCGTCTTGATGATCGGGAGCTTGGACTGCCGGCCAAGGGCCAGCAGGATGCCGAGCGGGATCGAGCAGATGATGCCGACCAGCGAGATGATCAGGGTGACCATCAACCCGCCCCACTGTTCGGTCGGCACATAGCGCATGCCGAAGACGCCACCGTGCAGCAGGTAGAAACTGACCACGGGGAAGACGACGAAGAACAGCAGGGCATTGATGCGCTTGAACGGCGCGGTTGGCATCAGCAGCGGAATGATCAGCGCGGCCAGCATCACGAAGACGATATTGGGGCGCCAGTATTCCTGGATCGGGTAGAAGCCGTAGATGAAGAAGTTGAAGCGGGCGTAGATATAGGCCCAGCAGGCCCCTGCCCCTTCGACACGGCAATCTTCCACCGTACCACCCGGCATGACCGCGTGACCGATGATGAAGTTATAGAGCGGCGGCACTGCCCAGAGCAGGAACAGAATGCCGATCACGGTGAACAGCGTGTCGGTGGGTGTCGAGAAGAGGTTCTTCTGCGCCCAGAGGATCGGGCCACCGGTGCGGCCGGGGGCCGGCTTGGAGGGCACGAATTCCTTGCGAACGAAGCCAAGGTCCATGGTCATGGTTCTACCGCTCCACCAGGGCCACGCGGCCGTTGTACCAGTTCATGAATGCCGAGGTCACCAGCGAGAAGGTCAGATAGACCGCCATGGTCAGGGCAATCACCTCGATCGCCTTGCCGGTCTGGTTGAGGGTCGTGCCCGTGAACACGTTGACCAGTTCGGGATAGCCGATGGCGGCGCCGAGCGAGGAGTTTTTGGTGAGGTTGAGATACTGACTGGTCAGCGGCGGCACGATGACGCGCATGGCCTGCGGGACGATGACCAGGCGCAGCCGGTCCCCTTCCTTGAGGCCGAGCGACTGGGCCGCCTCGGTCTGGCCGTGGCTGACGGCACGAATGCCGCCACGAACGTTTTCGGCGATGAAGGCGGCGGTATAGATCGAGAGACCAAACACCAGGGCGACCAGTTCCGGCGGCAGCTGGACGCCGCCCTGGAAGTTGAAGCGCTGCAGCACCGGTGGCTCGAAGGCCAGTTCGGCGCCGATCAGCCAATAGAGCACCAACGGAATGCCGACGACCACGAGGATCGGCAGCGCCGTGGGGAACTTGCTGGCGTCGACCGGGGCGGTACCGATGCGTTCGAGCATCATCCAGCCGACGGCGAGGCCGATCAGCAGGGCCACCAGTTGCACGGCGATGGTCGGCACGGCATTGAACATGCCGCCGAGCAGGAAGGCCGCCACGACGAAGGTGATGGCCGAGGCGACAAAGGCGCCGGCATAGGGCCGGTAGGGTGTGAAAGAAATCGCGACGAGAACGAGGGCAGCAATAGCGGCAACCATCGGCGTGGCGAGGCCCGGGATGATCTGGCCCAGAAGCGCAAAGGCCAGATAGCCGAGGGCAAACATGACCACGGCATTGGCGACGCGGGCGGCGAGCACGATCGAGCTTGGATAGTGGCCGGTCAGGGTGCGCTGGCGGGTGGCCCAGACGCCGATGGCAATTGCCGCCACGAGGCAGAGCACGAAGGCCACGGCGACCCAGATGAACTCATGGTCGGGCAGCGGCTTGGGCACCATGATGCCGCGCTGGTTGATGTAGATACCCAGCGGCAGAAGGAAACTGTCGCGCACTGCCGGCATGGCCTTCAGCACGGCGAAGTACCAGAAGAACAATTGCAGCAGCAGCGGGATGTTGCGGATGGTCTCGATATAGACCGTGGCAACGCGCGAGATCAGCCAGTTGGATGAGAGGCGCGCAATACCGAGGGTGAAACCGATGATAGTGGCAAAAAAGATGCCGATCACCGCCACCAGCAGGGTGTTGAGCAGCCCGGCCACAAAGGCCTGCCAATAAAGCGAGGTGCGGCTCCAGGGGAACAGCGTGAAGCTGATGTCAAAGCCAGCCGTGCGGAACAGGAAATCAAAGCCTGTCGTCTTGTTCTGCATCGCCAGGTTCTGTGCGGTGTTGAGCACAATCCAGGCGGCGAAGCCGATCACCGCAGCAGCGACCAGCACCTGATAGATAATGCCGCGGAACACCGGGTCATTGAGCAGTGAAGTGCGCGGAGGCGCTCCACCAATATTGTCTTGCACCGCCATGGGGCATGCATTCCTTTGCTGTGAGCCGAGCGCCGCTGCGACGCTGGATTGCGGAAACGACAAACCTACGCGGCTTGCGCCACGCATTCATCACCGGCCAAGCCGGTACAATCACAGAGTTCGAGGTCGCTCGTTCAAAACCAAATCCGGCGCTCCTGTGACAGGAGCGCCGGGCTTGTGATCGCGCTTAGCGGATCGGTGCCGAGTACTGCAGGCCGCCGTCTTTCCAGAGAGCGTTCAGGCCGCGCTCGAGGCCGATGTCGGTGTTGGTGCCGACGTTGCGCTCGAAGGATTCGCCGTAGTTACCGATCAGCTTGATGACCTGGTAAGCCCAGTCCTTGGTCAGGCCGATCGGGGTGCCGAAGTCGCCTTCAACGCCGAGCAGGCGCTTGATGGCAGGGTTGTCCGAGCCGAGCATTTCGTCGACATTGGCCGAGGTCACGCCGAGTTCTTCAGCTTCCAGCAGTGCAAAATAGACCCAACGGTTGATCTTGAACCACTGGTCGTCGCCCTGGCGAACCACCGGGCCAAGGGGTTCCTTGGAGATGATTTCGGGCAGGATGATGTGGTCAGCCGGAACGGCGAACTTGGAGCGTTCAGCAGCCAGTGCCGAAGCGTCGGTGGTGTAGACGTCGCAACGGCCGTCTTCATAGGCCTTCACGACTTCGTCCTGGTCGACGAACACGACGGTGTTAAACTCGAGGTTGTTGGCCGCGAAATAATCAGCAGCGTTCAGCTCGGTGGTGGTGCCGGATTCGATGCAGATGGCGGCGCCGGACAGGTCGAGAGCCGAGGCAATGCCGTCAGCAGCGCGAACCATGAAGCCCTGGCCGTCGTAGTACATGGTACCGACGAAGCTGATGCCCAGATCGGTATCGCGGCTCATCGTCCAGGTGGTGGTGCGCGACAGGATGTCGATTTCACCGGCGGAGAGAGCAGCGAAACGCTCCTGGCTGGTGAGCGGGGTGTAGCGGACCTTTTCGGCATCGTTGAAGATGGCCGAAGCGACGGCACGGCAGAAATCGACTTCGAGGCCGGTCCAGACGTTGTTGGCATCAGGCGCCGAGAAGCCGGCCACACCGCCGGTCACGCCGCACTGCACGTAGTCCTTGGCCTTTACGTCGTCGAGAGTGGCTGCATGAGCAGCCGTCGCGCCAAGGCCGAGCGAGGCCGCGACTGCGAAGGTTACGAGCGTTTTTTGCATTGAGATTGCCTTTTGTTTCCTGACCTTATGACCCCAGGGCTCATCAGACTTGCGCCAGCGTCCCCGGTGGCACCGCCGCCTTTTAAGGACGGTGTGATGCTGATAAGCATGCAAGCGTCTATTGACCGTTGCGTCAAGGGCTCATGGCGGCTTGGGACAGCAAACCTGTCTCTTATTTAGACAACTTTCGACAATTGACCTGAATTTGAGCATCGAGCCTATTATGAATGATAATAAAAGCGGCAATGGCCGTGGTCTGTCGGTGGAAACCGTTCTCACCCACCATGGCCGGCAGCCCGATGACCAGTTCGGTTTCGTCAATACGCCGGTCTATCGCGGCTCGACGGTGCTGTTCAAAACGCTGGCCGATATCGAGGCGCAGAAGCAGCACTTTTTGTATGGCCGCGCCGGCAATCCGACTACAGAAGGCGTCGAGGCGGTTATCACCGAACTCGAAGGCGCCTATCGCACCAAGCTGGTGCCGTCGGGGCTGGCCGCCATCACCATTGCGCTGATGAGCTGCGTCAAATCCGGCGACGACGTGCTGATCACCGACAGCGCCTATGAGCCGACGCGGGCCTTTGGCGACAATTTCCTCAAGCGCATGGGCGTCACCGCGCGCTATTACGATCCGCGCATTGGCGCGGGGCTGGCCGATCTGATGCAGCCGAACACCAAGGCCGTGCTGGCCGAAAGCCCGGGCTCGCTGACTTTCGAGGTGCAGGATCTGCCGGCGCTGGCCAAGGTCGCCCATAACGGCGGCGCGAAGCTCGTGGTGGACAATAGCTGGGCCAGCCCGCTCTATCTGCGGCCGCTGGAACTGGGCGCCGATATCGTCATCCATGCCGGCACGAAAATGTTCGTCGGCCATTCGGATGCCTTTGCCGGCACGATTTCCACCACAGAGGCGAACTGGAAGGAAGTGGAACGGGTCCGAAAAGAGCTCGGCTTCTTTACTTCGGGTGATGACGCCTTCCTCGTGGCACGCGGCTTGCGCACTCTGGCCATCCGCATGAAGGAGCATCAGCAGCGAGCGCTGGAAATCGCCACCTGGCTCGAATCGCAGGACGAAGTGCTGCAGGTCTTGCATCCGGCACTGCCGAGCCATCCCGATCATGCGCTGTGGCAGCGCGACTTTACCGGCTCAGGCAGCCTGTTCGCCGTGCTGCTGCGCCCTGCCCCGCGCGATTCGGTGGCGGCCTTTGTCGATCACCTCCAACTGTTCAGCATGGGCTATTCGTGGGGCGGCTATGAAAGCCTGTGCCTGCCCGTCAAGCTTGGCGCGAACCGCACGGCAAAGCCTTGGACAGCTGACGGAAACCTGTTCCGCCTGCATATCGGGCTAGAGGGGATAGACGACCTCAAGGCCGATCTGTCGGCCGCGATTGCCCGCTACGCCGCAGCGCGCTGAAACATGCGGCGCCAGACCTTCTTCAGGTTTGGCGCCCCGCGGAAACGCACCGTGCGATCGGGCAGTTCGGCAAACAGCCAGCGGCGCGTCGCATAGAGATTGCGGATGGCATAAGCGCCTAACATGCCGACGACGAAGCCGGCGACAACGTCGGTGGGGTAGTGCATGCCGATCACGACGCGGGAAATGCCGGTCATCACCGCAATCAGCAGAATCAGCCGGAAATAACGCGGCGCCATAAAGCCGATGATGAAAGCAGTGCCAATCGCCGTGGTGGCATGGCCGGAGGGAAAGCTCTGAAAGCTCCAGTCATTGAGGAAATGCTGGAACTGGAAGTGGCCACTGTCGATAAACAGCTCCGGCCGGGCGCGGCCGAACAGGCGCTTGAGCAGGTTGACGCCGAGGCCAGGCAGGCCGACACCAATGAAAATGAAGCTGGCGACCAGCGCCAGCTCATATGTGGCGCGACGATAGAGCCCAGGGCGGACCAGACGCACGGCGATCGCGGCCACGACGAAGATGATCAGCGATGGAATCAGCACCCAGTCGGACAGGCCGAAATCGGTGATGAAGGCGAAGGGCGCCTTCCAGACATCGGGCCAGGCCATCAGCGTCTGCGAGACATAGACATCGAAAAATACCAGCACGAACAGCAGCGCGATCATCGCTGCAGTAAAGTCCGGCCAATTCTTGCGATTAAGGCCCAAGGGCCAGCGCTGGGTAAGGTTGGGCATGGGGTGTTTTCTGGACGCGGCAGAGATTTCCGTCAATGCCTGTGAATAGGCGTGGTTACGCTTGCCCTTTCAATTCGAACAGGCTAACGAAGCGCGGTGATCTCGGAGTGTAGCTCAGCCTGGTAGAGCACCGGTTTTGGGAACCGGGGGTCCAAAGTTCGAATCTTTGTACTCCGACCATCACATCTAGCCGTTAGCGCATCGTGTTGAGGACTTTGCATGACCGCCCGCATCTACCGCCCTGCCCGTAACGCCATGCAGTCGGGGCAAGGTAAATCGAAGAGCTGGGTCCTCGTACACGAGCTGGCCGAATCCAAGAGCATCGATCCGCTGATGGGCTATACGACATCCGGCGATACACGCCAGCAGGTTCGCCTCAGCTTCGATAGCCAGGAAGAAGCTGAATCATACGCGCAGAAGAATGGCATCGCCTATTCAGTGCAGCCCGCGCATGATGCCACGCCGAAGCGCCAGAGCTATCCGGATAATTTCCGCGCCGACCGCAAGACGCCCTGGACCCACTAGGGCCGGCCAAATCCAGAATCCATGATGCGCTGCAAGTGATTGCGGCGCATTTTTTTTGGGCCTTTCGCGACTAGCGCGGCGCCGACACGCGATCGCCTGATTGTGGTGGTGTGTCTTGGGGCGAGATTAACCCTGCCCGGCCTGCGCCGCGCATCGTCTCTGGCGATTGGCGCGGATCGACCTATCTGACAGGGTAGATCAAGCCAACGAGGAAACTGCCGATGAAGCTGTCCACGCGCTGCCTGCTCCCCGTTATCACAGCGCTCGGCCTGTCGGCGCCCGCCATGGCGGCGCCGGGCATCTGGGAGGTGCGCGACGACGATAGCGCCATCTGGCTGTTTGGCTCGTTCCACATCCTGCCCGAGGGCACCGAATGGCGGACGGACTTGTTCGACAACATCCTGAGCGATGCCGACAAGGTGGTGTTCGAGACCGATATCGGGCCGGTGGCGATGGCCCAGGTCGGCGGCAAGGCCTTTGCGCGCGGTATTTATGTCGATGGCACGCTGCTTACCGATGTGATCGGCGAGGAGATTGAAGCCAGCCTTCGCGAACAGGCTGACCTGCTGGGCCTGCAGCTGGGGCCGGTGCTGGCGATGAAGCCGTGGATGGCCGCCAATGCCATAACCGTCGCGGCGCTGGCTGCCGAAGGATTTAGCGAACAGGGTGTTGAATTCGTGCTGCAGCCGGAGCTTGCACCCGAACGACTGGCGTTTCTGGAGACTGGCGACGAGCAGCTCGAGGTTTTGGCGGGCGCGCCGGAAGAGGAGCAGATCGCTTTGCTGAAATCGACGCTGGAGGAACTGCCGGCTTTGCCCAAGCAGATGGACAAGATGCTCGGCAGCTGGGCCGAGGGCACGCCGGAAAAGCTGGCGCAGCTGTTCCTGATGGAAATGGGTGGCCACGAGGAGGCCTTCCTCGATCGCCTGCTCTATGCGCGCAACCGTAACTGGATGGCGCCGCTGGAAGCCATGCTGGAGGAAAATCAGGAGAATCTGGTGGTGGTGGGCGCAGCGCATCTGATCGGCTATGGCAGCGTGCTGGATCTGCTGGAAGAGGCTGGCTACGACGTCGAGCGCATCCAATAAAAAAGCAGGGCGCCGCGAACGGCGCCCTGTTGGCTTAGACAGCGCTGAGCTTGGTCCACTTGCCGTCGTCCTGGCTGGACTTTACCGAGGCCAGGATGAACTGCATGCCTTCGACGCCATCGGCCAGCGATGGCAGCAGGCCTTCATAGGCCTTGCCTTCGCCGCGGATGACGGCGGCGAACTGGCTGTAGAGGGTAGCGAAGGCTTCGAGGTACCCTTCAGGATGGCCCGAGGGAATGCGGACATTCATGGTTGAGGCCGGCGAGCCGGTGATGGAGCCGCCGCGGGTCAGCAATTGCTTTGGCTTGCCGAATTCGGTGAACCACATGTAGTTCGGGTTGTCCTGACGCCACTCAAGACCGGCCTTTTCGCCGTAGATTCGTAGCTGCAGACCATTTTCGCTGCCGACCGCAACCTGACTGGCCCACAGCATGCCCTTGGCGCCACCGTCAAAGCGCAGCATGATGTGGACATTGTCATCGAGCCGGCGGCCCGGCACAAAGCTGGTGAGGTCGGCCGAGACGGAATCGGTCTTGAGACCGGTGACGAAGCGCAGCAGGTTATAGGCATGGGTGCCGATATCGCCGATGGCGCCGCCGGCGCCTGAACGGGCCGGATCTGTACGCCATTCGGCACCGGGGGCATTACCGGCCTGTTCGACTGGCTCGGCCAGCCAGTCCTGCGGATATTCGGCCTGCACGACGCGGATTTTGCCCAGGGCGCCGGATTCCACCAGTTCGCGGGCCTGCCGGATCAGCGGATAGCCGGTGTAATTGTGGGTCAGCAGGAATTTGGCGCCGTTCTTCGGCTTGATCTCGGCCAGCTTGCGGGCGTCTTCGATCGTCGAGGTGATCGGCTTGTCGCAGATGACGTGGATGCCGGCCTCGAGGAAGGCTTTCGCCGGGCCGTAGTGCATGTGATTGGGCGTGACGATCGAGACGGCCTCGATGCCATCGGGCCGCGCAGCCTCGGCGCGGGCCATGTCTTCGTAGGAGGTGTAGATGCGATCTTCGGCCAGACCGAGATTGCGGCCGGATTCTTTCGCCACTTCGGGGCGTGACGACAGGGCGCCGGCCACCAGTTCATAGTCGCCATCGAGACGGGACGCCACGCGGTGCACATAGCCGATGAAGGCTCCCGTGCCGCCGCCCACCATGCCCAGGCGAATGCGCCTTGCGCCGTTTTCAGCCATTTTCGATCGCTCCTAGCTCAGTCCAAGAATCTTGCGGTTTGCCGCAAGGTCAGTACCAGACGATGCGAAATCGTCGAAGGCATGTTCGGTGACGCGGATGATGTGGTTCTTGATGAATTCGGCACCTTCGCGGGCCCCGTCCTCGGGATGCTTGATGGCGCATTCCCATTCGAGCACAGCCCAGCCGGCGAAATCATATTGTGCCATCTTGGAGAAGACCGAGGCGAAATCGACCTGGCCATCGCCGAGCGAGCGGAAGCGCCCTGCCCGATTGATCCAGCTCTGGTAGCCGCCGTAAACGCCCTGACGGCCGGTCGGATTGAACTCGGCATCCTTGACGTGGAACATCTTGATCCGCTCGTGGTAGATGTCGATGTATTCGAGATAATCGAGCTGCTGCAGCACGAAGTGGCTGGGATCATAGAGCAGATTGGCGCGCGGATGGTTGTTCACGCGCTCGAGGAACATCTCGTAGGTGACGCCGTCATGCAGGTCTTCGCCGGGATGGATTTCGTAGCAGACGTCGACGCCGGCTTCATCGAAGGCATTGAGAATCGGCGTCCAGCGACGGGCCAGTTCGTCGAAAGCTTCTTCTACCAGACCAGCCGGACGCTGCGGGAAGGGATAAAGGAAGGGCCAGGCCAGCGCGCCTGAGAAGGTCGCGTGTTCGGTGAGGCCGAGGTTCTTCGACGCCTTGGCCGCCCAGAGCAATTGCTGCACCGCCCATTCCTGGCGGGCCTTGGGATTGCCATGCACCGACGCTGGCGCAAAGCCGTCGAGCATGGTGTCATAGACCGGATGGGCGGCGACAAGCTGGCCCTGCAGATGGGTCGACAGTTCGGTGATTTCGAGGCCGTGTTTGGCGACCGTGCCCTTGAGTTCGTCGGCATAGGCCTGCGATGTTGCGGCCTTTTCCAGGTCGATCAGGCTGCCGACCCAGGTCGGGATCTGCACACCCTTATAGCCATAATTGGCGGCCCAGCCGCAGATGGCGTCGAGGGAATTGAACGGGGCCTTGTCGCCCGCAAATTGCGCCAGAAAAATTCCCGGCCCCTTGATGGTGCGCATGTATTTGCTCCTCTGTCAGGCGCTTTGCGCCTTGGTCTTTGCCGCTTGATATGGAACAGGCGGCGGGTTGGCCGCCGCCTGCAAACTTACATAAAACTCAATGTTGACTGGCAGATGATGCCTGTCAACGCGACGCGTCCCGATTACTTCAGCAGTGCTGCAGCATCGGCCGGGCTCAGCGCCAGCGGACGTTCGCAGGTGGTCGAAAGCGTGAGAACCTGGCCGCTCTCGCCAGCCTTGAGCAGGCTGGTCATGACGTCGACGGCGTGTAGCGCCACATCGAGGCCGCAACGTGCGCGGTAGCCGCCTTCGATGGACGCCATCATGTCGGCGAGGCCGGCGGTGCGGTAATTGGCGCGCGGATGCTCCTTGTCGAGATCCTGGTTTGGCCTGCCGAAGGGGTGATCCCATGGGGTGACATTAGACTTTTCGCCGGCAATGTTGGCCGTAACCAAGTCGCCGCCGAAGAAGTTGGGATCGGGCACGAAGATCGAACCGTCGGTGCCATAGAGCTCGATATTGTGGTGGCCATGCGCCGCCACGTCCCAGCTGGCGCCGATGGTGATGATGGCGCCGGAAACGAATTCGAGCACGCCATGGATGGTGGTGGGGGTGCCGACCTTGACGAAAGTGCCCTTGTAGGGGCCTTCGGCGGTCACTTCGCGTTCGGTGCGGGCCATGTTGGTAAAGGCGGAGAGGCGCTTGACCGGGCCGAGCAGATGGATCAGGTCGGTGACGTAATAGGGGCCGAGATCGAGGATGGGGCCGGCGCCGGGCTGGAAGAAGAAGTCCGGATTGGGATGCCAGTGCTCCATGCCACGGCTCATGACATGCATGGTGCCGCTCATGATCTTGCCGAGCTTGCCACTATCGATGATCTCTCGGGCCTGCTGGTGGGCGCCACCGAGGAAAGTGTCGGGGGCCGAGCCGACCTGGAGGCCGCGATCGTCGGCGGCTTTCTTCAGCGCCATGCCCTCTTCGAGCGACAGCACGAAGGGCTTTTCGGAATAGGCGTGCTTGCCGGCCGAGATGATATCCATCGACACCGCATAGTGGGTCGAGGGAATGGTCAGGTTGACGATAACGTCGAGCTCGCTGTTCTTGAGCAGTTCGTCGGGCGTCTGCGCCGTGACACCATATTCGTCGGCGCGTTTCTGCGCGGCGGCCGGCAGAATGTCGGCCACGGCGCGGACCTCGAGCCCCTTGAACAGGGGCGCGAGCTTGAGATAGGCGGCAGAGATATTGCCGGCACCCATGATGCCGACGCCAAAGGTCTTGACCATTGGATTATTTCCACTTGCTGGCGGTTGCGATCGAGCGCGTGGCAAAACGCACTTCGTCGGATGGCTTGTCGTGTTCGGCCACGAAATATTCGGCCTTGGTCTTGGCTTCGACCGTCTTGATCAGATTGTCCCAATCGAGCACGCCGTGGCCGACGTCGGCCCAGCCATCTTCGTCGGCATTCTGGCCGGCGGGAGCGATGTCCTTGACGTGGACGGCGGTGATGCGGCTGCCATATTTATCGAACCAGGCGACCGGGTCGGACTTGCCGCGCACGATCCAGGCGACGTCGGCTTCCCATTCGATATCAGGCGCGGTTTCGAGGATGATTTCCATAGGGGTGCGGCCGGAGGTGGTGGGCACGAATTCGAAGTCGTGATTGTGCCAGCCGAAGGCATAGCCTTCTTTTTTGTATGTTTCGCCGTGCTTGGCCAGCGTCTCGGCCAGCTCGAGCCACTTGCTCTCGTCGGCGCTGCGGCCTTCGGGGCCGATGTGCGGCACAATGATCTTCTTGATACCAAGGGCTTCGGCGGTCTTGAGCGTGGTCGAGACATCGGCGGCCTGGGCCGGGCCGAAATGGCCGGTCGGCATGGAGAGGCCGTTCTTCTTCAGCGTCGCGGCAAGCGCCGCTGGGTCGCCATAGAGGCCGCCATAGCCCTCCACTTGCGTGTAGCCGAGGGTGCCGAGCTTGGCGAGGAACTCGTCCTGATTGGGGTAGTTGCGGGCGCTGTAGAGCTGGAATGACAGAGTAGTCATCATGGCCTCTTTGTAACGTTAGAATGGGCAAGGGCATCGCAGGAGCGGTGCAGGACTATCGAGGTTTTGGGGATCTGTCGCACCACGCGGACAGGCCGATCAACGCAAAGGTAAGATTGGCTCAAACAGCGACGGCGAGGCAGAAGCGCGGCGCCCGCAGGCGCCGACGCTGGAGATTGGTCAGAGACGGTTGGTGGTTTCAGCGTTGAAGATCGAACCGCGGGCGGTATCGAAACCCAGACGGACCTTCTGGCCGGTTTCAATCACGACGTCGCTGTCGCAACGGAAGGTCACCGCCTGACCGCCGATCTTGGTCCAGGCCAAGGTGTCGGAGCCCATGGGCTCGACAATCTCGATCTCGGCATCGATCTGGAACGGCATGTTGGCCGCTTCGTCACCCAAAACGATATGCTCCGGACGCACACCGAGCACGGCCTTGATGGCGCCGGTGGCTGGCGTGTCGAAGGCATAAGTGCCGACCGGGATGGCAATGCCGTCGTCAGTGGTGAAGGTCGAGCCCGACAGCGTGCCCTGGAACATGTTCATCTGCGGCGAGCCGATGAAGCCGGCGACGTAGAGATTGACCGGCCGGTTGTAGATGGTGTGCGGGTCAGCCAGCTGCTGGATGACGCCATTCTTCATCACGGCAATGCGGTCGGCCAGGGTCAGCGCCTCGATCTGGTCGTGGGTGACGTAGATCATGGTGTTCTTGAGCCGCTGATGCAGCCGCTTGATTTCGACGCGCAGGTCGGAGCGGAGCTTGGCGTCGAGGTTGGACAGCGGCTCGTCGAAGAGGAAGACATCAACGTCGCGGACCAGGGCGCGACCGATGGCAACGCGCTGGCGCTGGCCACCAGAGAGATTGGCCGGCTTGCGCTGCAACAAGGGACCGATCTGGAGGATTTCGGCGGCGCGCTGCACGCGGCGCTCGATCTCATCTTTCTTCATGCCGGCGACGCGCAGGCCGAAGCTGAGGTTCCGTTCCACGGTCATCTGCGGATAGAGCGCATAGGACTGGAACACCATGCCGATGCCGCGAGCCTTGGGCTCGAGCCAGGTGACATTGCGGCCGCCGATGAAGATCTGGCCGTCCGAGATGTCGAGCAGGCCGGCGATGCAGTTGAGCAGGGTCGACTTGCCGCAACCCGAGGGGCCAAGCAGGACGATGAACTCGCCCTGGGCGATCTCGAGGTCGAGGTGTTCGAGAACCTTGACGCTGCCGAAGTTGAGCGACAGGTCGCGGATGGAAACGCTATTTTGCATTGGAATTATCCCTTCACCGCACCGGCGGCGACGCCGCGGACGAACCACTTGCCGGAGATGAAATAGACCGCCAGTGGTACGAGGCCGGTCAGAACGGTGGCGGCCATGTTCACGTTGTATTCGGGCGTGCCCTGGGCCGAGTTGACGATATTGTTGAGCTGGACGGTCATCGGATAGTTCTGCGTGCCGGCAAAGACGACACCGAACAGGAAGTCATTCCAGATGCCGGTAATCTGCAGGATCAAAGCGACCACAAAGATCGGCAGCGACATGGGCAGCATGATCTCAAAGAAGATGCGCCAGAACCCTGCCCCGTCAACGCGAGCCGCCTTGAACAATTCCTGCGGCAGCGACGCAAAGTAGTTGCGGAACAGCAGCGTCAGGATCGGCATGCCGAAGACGGTATGGACGATGATGACGGCCTGCAGGGTACCGAAAATCCCCAGCTCGCGGGTGATCATCACCATCGGGTAGAGGAACACCTGGTAGGGAATGAACGAGCCAAAGATCAGCACGGCAAAGAAGATTTCCGAACCCTTGAAACGCCAGTTGATCAGTGCATAGCCATTCACGGCCGCGATGAAGATCGAGACGATGGTCGAGGGAATGGTGATCTTGACCGAGTTCCAGAAACCGGGCGCCAGGCCCTGGCAGGTCAGGCCGGTGCAGGCACTGGTCCAAGCCCGTACCCATGCATCGAAGTTCGGTGCCTGGGGCAGCGCGAAGATATTGCCGAAGCGGATTTCCGGCATGGACTTCAGCGATGTGGTGAACATCACATAGAGCGGGAACAGGTAGTAGAGCGAGAACATCACCAGGATCGAATAGATGATGATCTTGCGCGGGGTGAAGAAGGGCTTCGGCCGTGCGCCGCGCGCTTCGACCTGGGCCGCCGTCTGGGGCGGTGTTACGCCGGTGAGAACTGAGGTCTGGCTCATGTGCGACGACCCTTTCCGCCAAATTCGAGATAGGCCCAGGGGATCATGATGATCAGAACCGTCAGCAGCATCATGGTCGCTGCAGCCAGGCCCTGGCCAATATTGCCGCCCGAGAACATGTAATTGTAGACGTACTTCGCGGGCACTTCCGAAGAGATGCCGGGGCCGCCATTGGTCAGCGCCACCACGAGATCATAGAGGCGGACAATGCCCGAGCCGATGATCACCACGGCGGTGACCAGTACGCCGCGCATCATCGGAATGACGATCGAGACATATGTGCGCCAGGTGGGAATGCCGTCGATGCGGGCAGCCTTCCAGATTTCGTCGTCGACGCTGCGCAGGCCCGCCAGCATCAGCACCATGCAGAAGCCCGTGCCGTGCCAGAGGCCGGCGATCAGCAGGGCAAACAGCACCATGCGCGGATTGGCAATCCAGTCGAAGGTGAAACCGGTCCAGCCCAGGTTACGCAAGGTACCCTGCAGGCCAAGCGTCGGGTTCATGATCCATTGCCAGACCAGGCCCGTCACGATGAAGCTGAGGGCAAAGGGATAGAGCATGATGGTGCGGAAGGCGCTTTCGAAGCGGATCTTCTGATCGATCAGCACGGCCAGGACAAAGCCGATGACCAGGGTGAATACCAGGGACATCAGGCCGTAGGCGATCAGATTGCTGACCGACACATTCCAGCGCGAGGTCGAAAACAGGCGCTCATATTGTTCAAAGCCAATGAACTTGCCGGTGGGCAGGAGCTTGGAATTGGTGAACGAGTAATAGATCGTCCAGACCGTGCAGCCGACGAAAACGACCAGCACGGTGGCCATCATCGGCAGTGCAGCGATCTTGGCGGGCAGGTTGTGAAGAAAAATTCTATTCAGCAGGCCGGGCCGGTTGACCGTGGTGCCCGCTTCCAAGGGAAGGGCAGTGTCCGCCATCAAACATCTCCTAGAGAAGATGGCCGGCCTTGGCATTCAAGGCCGGCCACGCATTCAGTGCTGGGAGCAAGCTCCCAATCGACAAGCCGGAGACTTATTCGGCGGATTCGATGATCGAGGCGTAGCGCTCGATATAGTCGTCGACCGTGATGCTGTCGTCGTCGAGGAACTCGGTGTTGAGATCCTGCATCTGCTGCTGGGTGTCGCTGGAGAGCGCGAAGTCACCCGATGGGAGCAGACCGTTCTTGAGCAGCACGAGAGCCTTCTGCATGCAGGCATTGGCACCGGTCAGGTCGATATCGGTGCGGATCGGCATGGAGCCCTTCTTCAGGTTGAAGGCGAGCTGGGCTTCCGGCGAGATCAGCGTCTTGGCAAGAGCTGCCTGGGCGTCGATCACGGCCTGGTCGGTGCCGGCAGGCAGGACCGGGAAGTAGAAGCTGTCGCCGCCGCCGGTCAGCTTGTCGCCGAGGCCGAGAGCGGGCAGACATTCGTAGTTTTCGCCGGGGACGCCGCCGGCCACCTGCAGGTCACCCTGCAGCCAGTCGCCGTGGATGTTGCCGGCCGCAGTGCCTTCCAGCAGCTGGGTACCGACGTCGCCGAAGGACGGCACCATGGTTTCAGGCGAGATCACCTTGCGGAGCGAGTCGAGAGCTTCGGCGACCTTGCGGAATTCCGGGCCACGAACGGCATCGGCACTCTTGTCGCGGTTGATGGCGAGAACGAGATCGGAACCGCCGATACCCGACATCAGCACGCCCGGAATGCCCGAGAAAGGCCAGCCGGTGGCAAGACCGAAGGGCAGGATGTCCGCCGCTTCGAGAGCCGGCCAGGACGCGACATATTCGTTCCAGTCCTTGGGAACCGGCTGACCGATCTTTTCGTAAGCAGCGGTCGACAGCCACAGCCAATCCCACGAGTGGATGTTGACGGGCAGGCAGTAGATCTTGCCGTCATAGGTGCAGGGCTCGAGCAGGGTCGGATCGACATAGAAGCCGAGGCCGCCCATTTCGTCGACGATCGGGGTCAGGTCGCGGATCAGGCCGGCCTGGATCAGTTCCTCGGCGTCGCGGCCGGTGTTCATCTGCGTGGCACCCATCGGGTCGCCGCCGATGATACGGCTGATGATGACCGGGTTGGCGCCGGTGCCGGAACCGGCCAGCGCACTATCCACCCAGGTGTTGCCAGTGGTTTCTTCGAAGACGCGGGCAAATTCGGCGACGGCAGCGGCTTCGCCGGCCGACGTCCACCAATGCGTCACTTCAAGCTCTGCCGCCATGACGGCCGTTGAACCGAGCAAAGCAGTTGCCATTGCGGCAACCACTGCAAATTTCTTCATAGTTGTCCTCCCAAACATCACATGGAGCGATCGCGCTCCCACGACGCCGCCAGCCGCAAGGTTGCCTTCTTGTGAGACATCCCGAACTGGCCGCATGTAATCGATTGCATCCTTCGTTCCCGAAACCTCTGCAATCGATTGCATTACTTTCACCTACGTCTTGCGTGACTGTCAATACAGATTTACACAGAATGCATAGCTGACAGCGAGAGGGGGCGCTGGCAGACATGGTTCTAGTGAAGAAAACACCGACAATTCAAGATGTTGCGCGGTTTTCTGGGGTCTCGACGGCGACCGTCAGCCGGGCGCTTTCCAGCCCCGAAAGGGTGAGCGAGAGCACCCGTGCGCGCATTTCGGAGGCAGTTCAGCTCACCGGCTATACGCCGAACCAGTCGGCCCGCTCGCTGCGCCAGAAAACCGCCCGGACCATCCTTGTCGCCCTGCCCGACATCCGCAATCCGTTCTTCTCGGCCATCCTTGATTCGATCGAGCGCGAGGCGGCCGCGCGCGGCTATGGCGTGCTGGTGGCGAACCGATTCTCCGGCGGGGATTCGGGTCGCCGGATGCGCGACTATTTCCTCTCCAACCGCGTCGACGGCCTGCTGCTGTTTGATGGTTCGGTCGATCTGGAACAGTTGATGCTGCTTACGGGCGATCCGGCTCCGGTGCCGCTGGTGGTGGCCTGCGAGGAGATCCCGAGCGCACCATTTCACACGGTGCGGACCGACAATTGCTATGCCGCCGAACAGGCGACGCGCCATCTGATCGGGCTCGGCCATACGAGCATAGGCCATATCGCCGGCCCTTGTGGCAATGTGCTGACCGCCGAGCGCGCGGCAGGCTTCCGCAAGGCCATGGGTGATGCAGGGCTCATGGTGCGAGAAGACTGGCTGTTCGAAGGGGCCTTTGGCATGGACCAGGGCCATGCGGCCGGGCAGCGCTTTGCGGCCTTGAGGGAGCGTCCGACGGCAATGTTTTCCGCCAATGACGAGAGCGCCATAGGCTTTCTCTCGGCGCTCAACCAGCACGGCATCGCCTGCCCGCGCGACGTTTCCCTGGTCGGTTTTGATGATCTCGACATCGCCGCCCATGTCCTGCCGCCGCTGACCACCATGCGCCAGCCGCGTGAGGCTCTGGGTCGCATCGCCGCCGGCGCGCTGATCGATGTCATCGAGGGCCAGAGCCGCAGCCGGCTGCCGATGCATATGGTGCTCAGCTCCGAGCTCATCGTGCGCGGCAGCACTGCCTGTCCCCCGGCTCATCAGTCGAGCGCCGCTGCCTCGGTGCTGCCGGTGTAATAGGCGCCAAAACACCATTCCCTTTGCGTCGAAATGGGTTAAATGGGTCCATCTGCGCTGGTCCCGTAGCTCAGCTGGATAGAGCAGCAGCCTTCTAAGCTGTTGGTCGGGGGTTCGAGTCCCTCCGGGATCGCCAGATTTTTCGGTTCAGCCGTGTAGTGCAGAGCGTAGCAGGCAAACTGGAAGATTTGTTTGGCCAAGCGGACTTAGTCACGAGTTGTGTAAAATTCGAACCAGCGGTTGCAGCGGCCGGTAACGCTGGCGCGCTTTGGGCCGGCCGGAATTAACACTTCGGCAAGGCCCGTATTGCAGGCTAAGCCTATGTTTAATATATCAAAATTTACCAATCCCTCGGCCTCAACCCAGCCGCTCGAACGTCGTATGGCGCCACGGCGCAATACCTATATCGAGGCAGAGATCAGCTTCGAGAAGACCCGCCTGCCCTGCATCATCCGCGACGTTTCAGAGGGTGGTGCCAAGCTGGAAGTGGCGAAAGTCGCGGGCATTCCCAACCTTTTCCAGTTGCATGCACCGGGCCACCAGCCGCAGGCCTGCCGCGTGGCGTGGCGGGCGATCCGGGAAATGGGCGTCGCCTATCTCGACGTGGACTAAAAGTCGAAACCCATCTGCGAAATCGGGACTTCCCGTTTTGGCTTGGGGGCGACAGCTTTGTCCGCAACATCGAGCGTTGGGAGAGCGTCGAGACGAACGATCGGCGGCGGCGCGGCTTCGGCAGGCTTGGCCGCGACCTTCTTGGCGGTTGACGCCCTTGCCAGCAGCTTGACCGGCTTGTCGGTCAGCACGGGTTCGCGCATCGCGGCGACCCATTCGCCCACCGGCTTCAGCTTTTCGGCATGCAGGGCATAGCGGTTTTCGCGGCCGAGCTTTTTCTCGCTGATCAGCCTGGCCTGCTTCAGCACCCGTAGATGTCGGGAAATGGCGGGGCGGCTGATCTTGAACGAGCTGGCCAGCACATGCACCGGCTGCGGACCGTCATGCAGGATTTCGATAATCCGGCAACGGGTTGGGTCGGCCAGGGCGACAAGGACGGCGATGGGCGGCATGCTGAATTCCCGAATTATCCAGCCCCAGTAGTAACGCCTGCGTTACAGGTCAAGCGCGGCAGGAAGCATGCGGGTGGTTATTCACCAGAACTGCAGGTCTCACTTGACGATCCCATAGGATCGGCGCCTGCTTGCAACCATGTGGCCACGTCCCAGTTCGGTACTGGTATGTAGGGAGACCACGACAGTGCACGAGAGCAAGCCGAGCTATTCATGGTGGAGCCGCGAACAGCGGCCCTTCACCATCGCCGAGAAGGTGGTCGACGGTGTCGTCCATATTCTTGGGCTGATGGGCGCCATTGCCGCAGGCTCAGTGCTTTTGGCGTTTGCTATTTTCGGGACGGCGCCCGAGGCCGTTCCCGCGCTGGCGGTCTATATTGGTTCACTGGTGGCGGTGCTCGGCGTGTCGCTGGCCTACAATATGTGGCCAGTATCGCCGATCAAGATGTGGTTGGCACGGTTCGACCAGGCGGCGATCTTCCTGTTCATCGCCGGGACCTATACCCCTTTTCTGGCGGTGCTGGGCGGCACGACGTCCGGCATATTAATGACCACCTTCGTCTGGGGCGCCTCACTGGTTGGTATCGCGCTGAAACTGATCGTGCCGCAGCGCTTTGGGCGTCTGGCCATTGCGCTTTACCTAGCGATTGGCTGGAGCGGGACGTTGGTGTTCCAGTCGTTGGCCGAGAGCCTGCCTAACAGCACGCTCTGGCTGCTGCTGGCCGGCGGCGTCACCTATTCGCTCGGGATCATCTTCCATCTCTGGGAAAAGCTGAAGTTCCAGAATGCCTTGTGGCATGTCTTCGTGGTCGCCGGAGCAAGCCTGCATCTGTGGGCGGTGATCGACTTTATGGTCGTCCACCGCCTCTAGACGGCGCTATTGACCGGCAGCAATCCGGTCGTGATCCATTTTGTCACCGGCCTTGAGGCCGATCTCAACCGAGCGGCCGCCCGGGATTTCCAGCACATATTGCACCGGACCGTCGGATGGAATGCCGGTGGGGTCGTGCGGGATGGCGTTGACGTGGACGTTTTTCACCACGCCGGCCGCATCGACGAAGATCATGTCGAGCGGGATGAAAGTATTGCGCATCCAGAACGACACCGGGCGCTGTTCCTTGAAGTCGAACAACATGCCGGCGTCGTCGGCCAGCTCAGTGACATACATCAGGCCCTTGGCGCGCGATTCCGGCGTGTCGACCACCGAAACGTTGAAAGCGTAATCGCCGGTGTCGGTGTGCAGGGTCAGTTTGCTCTCATCAGCCAGCGCCACTAGCGGCGACAGCAGCAGGGCGGCAGCAATGATGGCTCCAGAGCGTCGAAGCGCCGGAGCAAAGCCTTGGGCAAACAGCATCATTTTGGGAATTCCTAGTGGGAGGACGGCGCGTCGCCCCAACCATCGGGCCGGATTTCGGCGACCATAAGGCCCTTGGGACCATTGCCGTAGCGCACCAGCACAAACTGGCCGGGGCGCAGTTCGGTGATGCCAAAACGGCGAAGGGTTTCCATATGCACGAAAATGTCAGGCGCGCCCTCACCTTCGGAGAGGAAACCGAAGCCGCGGATGCGGTTGAACCACTTTACCTCAAGGCGAACCATGCCCGAGGTCGGCTCGACCACGACATGGGTGCGCGGCGCTGGCATCTGGGCCGGATGGCGGGCGGTGGATTCGTCCATCGAGACGACGCGGAAGGCCTGCAGGCCGCCGGGGCGGTTAAGCGCCTCGACGACGATTCGGGCACCTTCATAGGCGGTCTGGTAGCCGTCGCGGCGCAGGCAGGTGACATGCAGCAAAACGTCAGCCATGCCATTGTCGGGCACGATGAAGCCAAAGCCCTTGCCGGCGTCGAACCACTTGATGGCGCCGGAAACCTCAATGGTGTCGAGGTTTGCATCGCCAGAGGACGCAGCTGCATGGGCGTCGTTTGACACGCCTGCGCCGTCCTCGTGCTCGCCAGTAAACTTGGCCCCCATGCTTTTTCCCGCAGCCCTTCGTACTCGCCCCGCCGCCGCGAGGTACTAAACTAGACAAGCACACTCTGTCCGATTCAAGGGTAATTGTTAAGACTTTGTTTGGAAATGCACCGGTTGCCGCAAGGGGCTGTGCTTGCTAGGCCTCGGACAGCAGATTTACCGAGGAGAAGCGCGATGAAATACCTGCACACCATGGTCCGGGTGACCAATGTCGAGGAGAGCCTGCGGTTCTATTGCGAGGGTCTCGGGCTCGAGGAAGTGCGCCGCCGGGAGAGCGAACAGGGCCGGTTCACGCTGATTTTCCTCAAGGCGCCGGGCGATGATGGCGGTGAAGTGGAACTGACCTACAACTGGGATCAGGAAGAATATACCGGCGGACGTAATTTCGGCCACCTGGCCTATCGCGTGCAGGATATCTATGGCCTCTGCCAGCATCTGAGCGACATGGGCGTTGTGATCAACCGGCCGCCGCGCGACGGGCATATGGCGTTTGTGCGCTCGCCGGACGGGATTTCGGTGGAACTGATCCAGGACGGCACCCTGCCCCCGCAGGAGCCGTGGGCCTCGATGCCCAACACCGGCAAATGGTAGCTATTGGTTAGCCATCTGTTCACCAGATGGTAGCAGTTCACTAACCGTAGCGCTTAGCGCGCGGTTAGCGAAACCAATCGTATTTTAGCGACTTCACAGAACGGGACATTGTCTGTTGCCAAAGCGCAACAGCGATCCTTCGGAAGCCGCGATGCACACCCCTCTCCGCTCGATTCTCGCCGTTGTCGTCTGCACCCTGTCGCTGGCCGCCTGCATGCCCATGGCAATGTTCGCCAGCGGCACCGGCTCGGCCTATGCAGGCAAGCGCAGCGACTGGGGTACCTATGTGTCGAGCAAGGACGTCAACGCGCTGTGCCTCGCGCCCAAGCTCCGATTCCTGATCTGGGAGTTCGAGGGCCAGTTCGGTCGCAAGGTAATCATGAATTCGGGCTTCCGCGATGGCCAGCATAATGCGGCGGCGGGCGGGGCGGACAATTCCTACCACACCAAATGCATGGCGGCGGATTTCTACATCCCGGGCGTCGACAAGCAGACGCTGATCAACTTTGCCATGCGCAGCAGCGCCGGTGGCCTGGGCTGCTATCCGGGCCGCCAGTTCATCCATGTCGACGTGCGCGACCGGCCACGCGGCTACAATCGGCCGGTGACGTTTTCGGGCTGTTGAAAAAATTGAACTATCTGTCGCAAATGGGTTGCGCGGATCAAAACACCCCATTATACGACCCTCACCAGCGCTTAGGCGCCCTTCGTCTATCGGTTAGGACGGCACCCTTTCACGGTGCAGAGAGGGGTTCGACTCCCCTAGGGCGTACCATTCCTTCTTTGTGAAGAATGGTATATCTAACATGGCAAGTTCCAGGTTCGCGGCCATCGTCTATCGGTCAGGACGGCACCCTCTCACGGTGCAGAGCGGGGTTCGATTCCCCGTGGCCGTACCAGGAACCTCAGCTCAACCTGAACATCGCAGTCAACTTGACGGCTGGCCGGCGACGGCTCATTAGTCGCGGAATCGCGTCAGCCCGGTGAGCAAAATCCTCCGCCCTCTCTATTTCATCGCCGGCGTGCTGCTGGTGGCCATTGGCATCATCGGCATCTTCGTGCCGCTGCTGCCGACCACCGGCCCGCTGATCCTGGCCGCCTGGTGCTTTGCACGCTCGTCAAAGCGGGCCGAGGCGTGGTTGCTGTCCAACAGGCAGTTCGGCCCGGCGATCCTTGCCTGGCGGCAGAATGGCGCCATTGCGCGCAAGCACAAGCTGATGGCCGTGGGCGGCATGGCACTGGGGCTGGTGCTGTTCTGGGCCGGGGCGCATCCGGCGCTGTGGCTGGGATTGCTGGTGGCAGCGGGGCTAGCGGCTTGCGCGGCATTTGTGTGGACGCGGCCGGAGCCGGCGAAGAGCTAGCCCTGGTAGTCCGGAACGTCGCTGGGCTGAGACAGCGGCCTGTTGACTGAATTCGAAATGCCGACGATCACAAGCACGCCATTCTCAACTGTGTGGTCGATGAAATAGCCGCCACGCAGCAGGCGGCGCAATCCGGGGACGGCAAGCCTTTGCCGTCAAATCCCGCCGCCGAAAATGTACCGAGATCATTGAAGGCCGTAGCCATGCGCTTCAGGAATTCTGCCGCGGCGCGCGGGTTGCGCTCTCGCAGATAGGCTGCCTCATGCCGATATACTGTCGCGCCAGCCCGGAGAGGCGAACGCGCATCAAGCCACCTTGCCGTGCACGATCTCTTCAAGTTCACGGAGGACGTCTTCGGCGTCATGGGAGTCGCCGTTGCGAATCTGTTCTAGGCCTTCCGCGGCCTTTTTAATCTCCGCACCCTCTGCCAGCAGGTAGTATCGCAGGGCGCGCAGGATCACCCAGGACGAGCTGCGCTCGCAGGCTTTGGCGATCGCTTAGACGTCCTGCGGTACATCTACGGGCAGTCTCAATGGGATAGGGTCTGAGAGGTCAGGCGTGCTCATCGGCATTCTCCGCGCTGGACTGTCTTTATAGTCCAAAACGAAAAAGCCGTCCAATCAGGCGCTGAGCTTTGCCCCTGCCCCTACGTGATGCCGGCCGATGGGCACCACCATCGGCGTGTCGGAAATCGGGTCGATGACGATGCGAGAGGCCATGCCGAAGACGTCGGCGACGACGGCTTCGGTGACGACGTCTGCGGGGCGGCCTTGGGCGACGAGCTTGCCGGCCTTCATGGCGACGATGTGGTCGGCATAGCGGCAGGCGAGGTTGAGGTCGTGCAGGACGACCACCACCGTGCGGCCACTGTGCTTGACCAGATCGGTGAGGAGATCGAGCACTTCGACCTGGTGGTTGATGTCAAGAAAGGTCGTGGGCTCGTCGAGCAGCAGCAGATCGGTCTGCTGGGCGAGCGCCATGGCGATCCAGACGCGCTGGCGCTGGCCGCCGGAGAGTTCATCCACGGGCCGGTCGGCCAGCTCGAGGGTATCGGTGGCGCGCAGGGCCTCGGCGACGGCGGCGTCATCCTCGGGCGTCCAGCGGCGGAACCAGCCCTGGTGCGGATAGCGGCCGCGACCGACCAGATCAGACACGACGATGGCGTCCGGCGCGATGGGCGATTGCGGCAGCACACCGAGGATGGTGGCGACCTCTTTGGTCGACATTTGGTGGATCGGCTTGCCGTCGAGATAGACGGCACCGCGGGTCGGCGCCAGAAGCCGCGCCAGGCCGCGCAGCACGGTGGACTTGCCGCAGGCATTGGCGCCGACGATGACGGTCAGCTTGCCTGGCGGAATGGTCAGGTTGAGGTCATCGACGACCTTGCGCTCGCCATAGCCAAGATCCATGCCGGCGGCGAGAAGCTGGTGGTTGATGGTCATCGAAAACTCCACGATAGCGTCAATTGACCCGCCCTGCCCGGTTGGACACGATCAGCAGCCAGATGAGGAAGGCCGCGCCGAGCAGGCCGGTGACGACGCCGACCGGCAGTTGCACGGCGGGGATGACGTGTTGCGCCACAAGGTCCGAGCCCAGCATGACTAGCGCGCCGACCAGGGCGGCCTGCACAAAACCCTTGCCGGCGCCATTGAGCAGGTTACGCGCGATGGGACCGGAGACAAAGGCCACGAAGGCCACCGGCCCGACGGCAGCCGTGGCAAAGGCGGCATAGGCGACGCCGGCCAGCATTAGGCCCAAGCGGGCCGTTTCGACGCGGGCGCCGAGGGCGCTGGCGGTGTCATCGCCCAGTTGCAGCGCATCCAGCACTCGCGACAGGGCCATGGTGATGGGCAGGAGCACGAGCATGGCAATGGCCAGCGGGATGATATCGGCGCGGTTGGCAGCATTGAGGCTGCCGACCAGCCAGGCCAGCGCCTGCTGGACCTCCACGAGGCGCGCGCGGGTGAAGAGATAGGACACCACAGCCATCATTATGGCCGCCATGCCGATGCCGATCAGCACGACGCGATAGGCGGTGACGCCATTGCGCCAGGACAGGACATAGATGATCAGCGCTGTCAGAACGGCGCCGGCGAGTGCGCCGAGAGAGACGCCAAAGCCGGTCATGCCGAAGAGTACGATGCAGACCACCGCGGCGGCGCTGGCGCCATGCGAGATTCCGATAATATCTGGACTGGCCAGAGGGTTACGCAGAAGCGTTTGGAAAATGATTCCGCTGAGGGCGAAGCTGGCGCCGGTGAGCACGGCCAGGGTGGCGCGCGGCAGGCGGACGTTGAGGACGATGAAATCGACGCCCTTGTTGGCCATGCCGGTCAGCGGCGAGAGCAGCGACTGGATGACTCCGGACGGCGGCACGGCATAGTCGCCGAGGTACAGTGCCAGGGCGAAGGTCACGAGCAGAGCGAGGGTCAGGCCGAGGCTCACCACGCGACGGCGGCTGGCGAGGTTTTGGCGGATGTGGCGGACGGTGAGGACGGCGTCACTCATCAGAGGCTCGCCAGCTTGCGGCGGCGGACCAGCGCGATGAAGAAGGGCGCGCCGATGACGGCGGTGACGATGCCGACCTGCACTTCGCCGGGCGGAGCGATGATGCGGCCGATGATGTCGGCGCCGAGCAGCAGAATGGGCGCGAGCAGCATGGAATAGGGCAGGATCCAGCGATAGTTGGGGCCGGTGATGGCGCGGGCGACATGCGGCACGGTGAGGCCGACAAAGGCGATGGGACCGGCAGCGGCGGTGGCGCCACCGGCGAGGACGACCGCGGCAAGGCCGGCAACGGCGCGGGAGCGGTTGACGTTCTGGCCGAGCGAGCGGGCGACGTCTTCGCCCATGGAGAGACCGTCAAGCATGCGGGCAGTGAACAGGGCCAGCACAATGCCGACGGCCAAGAAGGGGGCGACCTGGGTGACCACATCCATGCCGCGACCGACCAGCGAGCCGACCTGCCAGAAACGGATTTCATCGAGGGTACGCGGGCTGGTGAGCAGGATGGCGCTGGTGATGGACTGCATGGCGGCGGTCATGGCGGCGCCGGCCAGGGCCAGCTTGATCGGGGTCGCACCTTCGCGGCCGAGCGAGGCGATGGCATAGACCACCAGCATGGCGGCCCCTGCCCCGGCAAAGGCCAGCCACACGTAGGCGCTGAGTTGGGTGATGCCGAAGACGGCGACGCCGAGTACGACGAAGACCGCTGCGCCGGAGTGGATACCGAGGATGGACGGATCGGCCAGCGGATTGCGGGTGGCGCCCTGAAGTACAGCGCCAGCGAGGCCAAGCGACGCGCCGACCATCAGGCCGACCAGAGTGCGCGGCAGGCGCAGGTCCCAGATGATGCGGTGGTCGGTGGAATTGGCATCGAAGGCGGTCAGTGCCTGCCAGATCGTGTCAAGCGAAACCGGGCGGGCGCCGACGGTGACCGAAAAGAAGGATACCGCCACCACGGCCACGGCAAGGCCAATCAGGCCGAGCGCGAGCACGGCCCCCTGGGACTTGCGGGTGGGAATGGCGGTTTCGGTCACGGCTAGTCGGTCAGGTTTTCGTCGGCGGCGGTGATGGCAGCGGTCAGCTTGTCGAGCGCACCGGCATAGGCGGTGTAATTGCGCAGCCAGAAGGCCGGCCATTCGGTGACGGCGCCGGAAGCGGCGGCGGGCAGCGTGGTCCAGGTCGGCTGGGCCAAGGCGTTCTCCAGCGTCGCCGGGGCGCGGTTATCGACCATGATCAGGTCGGCCGGGTATTTGTCGGCATTTTCCCAGCTGACGGTCTCGAAGTAATTGTTTCCGGCGGCATCGACGCCAGCGGGCGTGACGATGTTGAGGCCCCAGCTTTCCAGGTCGAGCAGTTCGGCGGCGCCGGCCGGGTCAGCGACATAGAGGGCGTCGGTACCGGCATAGACGGCGAGTGCGGTGAGGTTTGGCTTGGCGTCGACAGCGGATTTGAAGGCTTCCTGCGCCGTGGCAAAGCTGGCCTTGGCTTCGGCAATTTCGGGCGCGGAAAGGTCGGCGCCGAGGCTGGCGGCCAGCGCCTCATAATCCTTGATCATGCCGACAATGGAATCGCTGGCGGCCGGGCCGGTGATGGGCGCCAGCTCGAACAGCGCGGCGGAGACGTCGGTGCCGCCGCTCCAGGAGGCGTTGCGATCCCACCATTCGCCGATGATCAGCTCGGGCTCGAGCGCTGCGACCTTTTCGATATCCACTTCGCCCCAGGCCTGGCCGACAATCTCGATGCCGGTGAGGTCGAGCCCCTGCAGCGCCTTGGCATCGGCAATCGGGCCGTCAGCAAAGATGCCGATCGGGCGGATACCCAAGGGAATGAGGCCGGCAGCCGCGTCCTGATGCGCGACGATGCGGGTCGGCACCGCGTCGAGCGTCACCGTCTGGCCGGAGGCATCGGTATAGGTCCAGGGCTCGGCTTGGGCCAGCGCGGGCAGAAGGGCCAGAGCAACGACGGAAACGGACAGCAGGGTCTTGAGCAGCATTGGGGGCTCACAAGGTTGGACAAAACGCGCCGCTACCTAAGTGGCCGTAAGATGAACGGTCAAGTCATGTTTGACAGGCTATGCTGATCCAATTGCTGCCGCGTCGCGTAGAAGGCTTACACGGGCGGAGCAGCCGATGTATGCGGTAGTTATGACGAATTCAGAGATGGGCCTGCCCCCTATCCCGCCAGACATGGAAGACCCGGCCGCGCTGATGCTGCGTATTGCGCAACAGCAGGATCGCTCGGCGCTGGCCGCGCTGTTCGGCCTGTTCGGGCCGCGCGTCAAATCCATGATGATCAAGCTGGGCGCGAGCGATGCCCTGGCCGAAGACCTGGTGCAGGAGACCTTCCTCACCGTCTGGCGCAAGGCGGCGCTTTATTCCAACCAGCGCGGCGCGCCCAGCACCTGGATTTTCACCATTGCCCGCAACCTGCGCATCGACCAGCTGCGCCGGCAGAGCAACAAGCCCTATGAAGACCTGGAAAAGGTCACGCTGGCCAGCGACAGCCCGACCGGCAGCATGCTGGTGGAACAGCATCAGGTCGTCGACCGGGTGACCCGTGCCCTGACTACCCTGTCCGAGGATCAGCGAGAGGTCGTGCGCCTCAGCTTCATCCAGGACATGGCCCATGCCCAGATTGCCGAGCACCTCGGCATTCCCCTGGGAACTGTGAAATCGCGACTTCGCCTCGCCTATGAACGGCTCCGGCCCATGCTGGAGGATCTGCAATGAGTATCCAACACCACCCCGATATCGCCACCCTGATGAGCTTCAGCGCCGGCACGCTGGACCACCCCTATGCCACGGTGATCGCCACCCATCTCGCCATGAGCGAGGGCGGGCGCGAGACGCTGCGGCAGATCGAGAGCATCGGTGGGGCGCTGCTGGCAGAGGAGCCCGCGACGGCAATGTCGTCGGGCGCGCTGAATCGGCTGATGGATGCGCTGGGCGGCGAGAAGATCGAAGTGATCCCCCATGACCAGCGCGGCGGCGGATCGCTGCCGCTGCCGGTGCAGGACTATCTGCCCGGCGGTCTCGAGGCGGTGCGCTGGAAATGGACCGGGCCGGGTGTGGCGACGGCCGATCTCGCCTGGGGCGATGATGGCAAGTCGCGGCTGATGTTGCTGCGAGTGGCCGGCGGGCGGCGGGTGCCGGAGCATGGCCATGGCGGGCACGAGCTGACGCTGATCCTGCAGGGCGCCTATCGCGACCGCTTCGGTGTGTTCGCCAGAGGCGACATTGCCGATCATGACGAAGATGTCGAGCACCAGCCGATTGCCGAACCCGGCGAGGACTGCATCTGCCTCGTGGCGGTGGATGCCAAACTGACCTTCCGCGGCCGGCTGATGCGGGCGCTGCAACCTCTGTTCGGGATTTAGGTGATGAAAGCTGGCGTGGCGTGGATTATCGGCGGTGGTTCGGGAATTGGCGCTGCGGTGGCAAAGCTCTTGGCCGCGCAAGGCTGGACGGTGGCGATTTCCGGCCGGCGGGTGGAGAAGCTGGAGGCCGTGGCCAAGGGGAACGCGGCGATCAGGCCATATGCGCTGGATGTAACGGATAGTGATGCCATTGCCGCGATTATCCAGACCATCGTTGCTGATCTGGGGCGGATCGACCTGTTCATCTTCGGGGCTGCGGCGTGGCAGCCGATGGATGTGGGCGACTATGAATTCGAGAAATTCGAGACGGTGGTGAATACCAATTATCTCGGGCTGATCCGCATTGCGGGTCCGCTGCTCAAGCAGATGGAAGCCCAGGGCGGCGGGCACTTTGCGGCGATCGCTTCGGTGGCGGGATATTTTGGCCTGCCCCGTTCGGCGGCCTATTCCTCGACCAAGGCGGGGATCATCAACCTGCTGGAGACAATGCGGAGCGAGCTCGCGCCGAAGAATATCAAGGTGCGGATGATTGCGCCGGGGTTCGTCAAATCCGAACTGACCGACAAGAACGATTTCCCGATGCCGTTTCTGATGGAAACCGATGAGGCGGCCAAGCGGATCGTCGATGGACTGACGCAGTCGGATCGATTCGAGATCGCGTTTCCGAAGCGCATGGTCTGGCTGATGAAGACGGTGCGGTGGTTGCCGTATCCGGTGTTTTTCTGGCTGACGGGGAAGATGGTTCCGAAGTAGCCGAGATGGTGCAGTCGACACCCTCCCCCTTGAGGGGAGGGATCAAGGGAGGGGGTAGGCAACAGGCGCTGAGCCAGCGGAACATACCCCCTTCCTGCTCGATGACGGACTTAGCAAAGGGCTAAGTCCTATCTCGCTTCCCTCCCCTCAAGGGGGAGGGTGAAGCCGGTGGCTAACCGACAGGAAGCGCCATACTTAAAACCGCCCTAAACAGGCCGGCGGTACTGGTAAATCCCGACGTCGATGGATCCTTCGGTGAACCCTGCCTCGCAATAGCTCAGATAATACACCCACTTGCGCTTGAATTCTTCGTCGTAGCCAAGGGGCGCGATCATCGGCCAGCGTTCTAGGAAGCGCTCGCGCCATAGCTTGAGCGTCTTGGCGTAGCTCAGGCGGAAGGTGTCGACATTTTCCAGCACCAGGCCGTATTTGTCGCCGAATTCCTGCATCACCGTCTTGGTCAGCAGCATGCCGCCGGGGAAGATGTAGCGCTGGATGAAATCGGGGCCGGAGCGATAGCCGTCGAAATCGGCCTCGTTAATGGTGATGGCCTGGATCGCCGCCGTGCCACCGGGCTTGAGGCGATCATGCACGGTCTGGAAGTAGCTCGGCCAATTGTCTTCGCCGACCGCCTCGATCATTTCGATCGAGCCGATATGGTCGAACTGACCCTCGGTGTGGCGATAGTCTTCGAAAACCAGCGTGGCGAACTTGTCGAGGCCCTGTTTGGCCAAGCGTTCCTGGCCGTATTTAAGCTGTTCGGCGGAGAGGGTGATGCCGCGCAGATTGGCCTGGTAGTCGCGGGCGACGGTTTCGGCGAAGCCGCCCCAGCCGCAGCCGATTTCCAAAACTGAGGAGCCCGGCTTGACGCCGGCCATGTCGGCGACGCGGCGATATTTTTCGCGCTGCGCTTCTTCGAGGCTCTGGTCGCCCGAGGTGAAGACCGCCGAGGAATAGGTCATCGAAGGGTCGAGCCATTGGCCGTAGAAATCATTGCCGAGGTCATAGTGCTCGGCGATGTTCTTCTTGGAGCCTTCCAGCGTATTGCGGCGCGACAGGTGATAATGCAGATCGCCGGCGGCGCGGCGGAACAGGCCCGGATTGGCCTCTTCGAACATGTCGCGATTCTGCAGGAAGAAGCGCAGCAGCGCCGTCAGGTCGTCGACCTCGATATCGCCATTCATATAGGCCGAGGCAAAGCCCACCGTGCCACGCTTCATGGCCTCGGTGATGACCTTGAAATTGTTGAGCCGCAAAACCGAATGCTCGCCGGTCGCCGGATCGCCGACCGTGCGCGTCCGCCCATTGGGCAGGATGACGGTCACAGCGCCGTATTTGGGCTTGCCGAGCAGCTTGTAGCCGATCTTTTCGACGGCCCAGGAGGCAAACTTCGTCCACGGCGTAACGCCGGTATTGCTGGCTTCTACAACGGTCTTGTTCATCGTGCCGCTTGATCCAAAAACTGGCTAGAGCTGGTGGCGGCGCTTTGGCGGCCGCCTCAATTTAAGCGTCGGCGGCACACCCTTGAGCCACAAAAGCAGTGCTTCCCAGTGTATGCCCGCCACCACTTTAGCGGTCATAAAGGGATATGCAAGCAGCAGTTTCAGGAGCGTAGCGTCACTCAGGGGGCGGCGTTCACCTTCGAAATAGGCCGTCAACAGCCCGCCTTCGGCGTCGGACAAGGTGATGCCGAGGAAGACGGTTTCCGACGGAGGGCGCACAGAAAAACGGTAGTCGCCCTCCATGGTGTTGAAGGGCGAAACGTAGAGCGCCTTGCTGGCCTCGTGGCGGATTTCGCCATCCACCGGGGTCACATTGGCCTGATAAAAATGGTGCTCGCCAAAGGTATTGCTGACCTCATAGGCCATGAAGCGCACGGTGCCTGCTGAGTCTTCGCAATAGTAGACGGTGATCGGATTGAAGGCGAAGCCGAGCAGGCGCGGATAGGCCAGCATGCGGATCTTGGCGATGTCGGGAACGCCGGCCGCAGCCGCCTTGCGGCGGATGAAGGCGGCAACGCTGCTGCCGTCGCGCGGTCCGAAATCCTTACTCACCAGTGAGACAAGGTTGAATCTATTCAAGGAGAAGAAGCGGAGTTTCTCATCCAGAGAATCAAGCTGGTCGAGATCGACCAGCATAGAGAAAACCCGGTAGCGCAGCGCATGGCGTTTGGGCCGGGCACGCTTGTGCACGACGTCGCCGACATAGATAGCGCCGTCGCTTATTCCGCCGCCCATAGCTTCTGGTCTCCCTCGACCCAGTTATGCGCAATGCGGCCGCGCTGCTCGGCAACCTGCCAGGGGCGCTGGACCGGGCCGATGCGTTCGGCCACTTCGAGGCCCGACTGCAGGCCATCCTCGTGAAAACCGTAGCCCATCCAGGCGCCGGCAAACCAGGAGTTATTGACGCCCTGAATCTGGTGCAGCTGCGGCTGAGCCGCAATGGCCGCGGCATCGAACAGCGGATGCTTGTAATCCACCTCATAGGCCACGGTTTCCGGCGCGACCTCGCGATGCGGATTGAGCGTGACGAAGAGGTTTTGCGTGGTGGGCAGCGGCTGAAGCTTGTTCATCCAATAGGTCAGGCTGAGGCCCTCTTCGCCTGCGGTGCCGCGCAGATAATTCCAGGCCGACCAGAGATGGCGGCGCTTGGGCATGAAGCTCTTGTCGGTATGCAGCACGGCGCGATTATTGGTGTAGCGAAAGGCGGACAGGATGCGCTGTTCGGCTTCGCTCGGATCGGCGATCAGCGCCAGGGCCTGATCGGCATGGGTGGCGAAGACCACCTGGTCGAAGTGACGATGGCTGCCGTCCTCGAAATAGATTTCGGCGCCCTGGGCATGGCGGCGCACGGCGGTGATGCCGGCATTGAGCACGGTTTCCATCTGCGTCGCAGCGACGAGCTTGTTGATATATTCGCGCGAGCCGCCCTTCACCGTACGCCAGAGCGGGCGACCGGTAACCTGCAGCAGCGAGTGATTGGCGAAGAATTCGATGAAGGTGCGGGCCGGAAATTCCAGCATGCCGCGCGACGGGGTCGACCAGATGGCGGCCGAAATCGGCAGGATGTGATCGTCGATGAAGGCCTGCGAATAGTCGAAGCGCTTGAGGAAGTCGCCGATCGAGAGATCGTCGGCGCAGGTCTGCATCTGCCCTTCAGCATCGCGGAAGAAGCGCATGATGTCGCTGACGAGCTTCCAGTGGCGCGGGCGCACGATATTGCGGCGCTGGCCGAACAGGCCCCAGAGATATTCGCCGGAATATTCCATCTGCCCTTCGCCGATCGACACGGCAAAGCTCATATAGGAGCGCGCGGTCTCGACCTCGAAATGGTCGAAAAACGCGGTCAGGTTAGGGTAGTTCTTCTCGTTATAGACGATGAAGCCGGTATCGACCGGCACCGGACCCTGGGGCGTTGGCGCCATCACCGTATTGCTGTGGCCGCCCAGCACGGCGTTCTTTTCGAACAGCGTGACGCTATGGGATTTTGAAAGCAGCCAGGCGGCTGACAGGCCGGAAATTCCCGAGCCGATCACGGCAATGGTCGAAGCAGTCATGTCCGGGAGATCTCCGCTTGGCCCTATGGAGCTTGTACGGGGAGAGCAACGGCGTGGATCAGTGCAAAGTTTCTTATATGGCATTTGAGCGGGCTACTAAGACGCTGAAATGCCCTGATTTTTCATCTGTCGCGCTTTCGAACCGCAAAAGTGGTGTCCACTTTTGCTGAAAGCGCTCCGGTCACTTGGGTTTAGCCATGTCGGTCAGGCGGAACTGCACCTGCTCGCGACCCTGGTAGTGATCGACCGAAAGCGCGCCGGCAAAATGCCAGGCCGGGTCGGCATCGCGCAGCAGCGCATCGCCCAGCGCAGTATTGGCGGCGCGGAAGGCGATGGCCTTGAGGCGCGCGCCATCTTCGGAGGTCAGGGTGAAGCTGACATGGCCGCCCTTGCCGACGATCTGGGCATAGCGGGCACGGTGGGCCGGAAAGGCGAACAGCGGGCCGGGATTGCCGGCGCCATAGGGCCCTGCCCGCTCCAGCGCTTGCACGAGGTCGAGCGTGGCGCCGCGGGCGGTCAGCGCCGCGTCGATTGGTAGTGCCGTGGCGGCGCGGGCAGCGGTCACATCGACCGAGAGCTTTTGCGCGAGGAAGGAGCGGAAAGCGCCGAGCTGGTCCTGCTTGATGGTGATACCGGCCGCCATGGCATGGCCGCCGCCTTTGGCGAGAAGGCCGAGCTCGACGGCCTCGATGACGGCGCGGCCGAGATCGACGCCGGGCATTGAGCGGCCGGAGCCAGTGCCGGCGCCGTCGGGGCCGAGCGCGATGGCAAAGGTCGGGCGTTCGAAGCGGTCTTTCAGGCGCGAGGCGATGAGGCCGGCAACGCCGGGATGCCAATTGGCCGAGGCGAGGACGAGCACCGGCGGCCCCTCCCCGCTGCCGATCTCGAGTTCGGCCACGGCGGCGGCTTCTTCGACTGCTTCCACTTCGATGCGCTGACGCTCGGTATTGAGCTCGTCGAGCCGGGCGGCGATGGCGAGGGAATGGTGCTCGTCATCGGTGGTCAGCAGTTCGACCCCCAGCGCGGCATTGCCGATACGGCCGCCGGCATTGATGCGCGGACCGAGCAGGAAGCCGAGATGATAGGGGTTGATCGGGCCGCTGAGACGAGCAGCCAGCGCCAGCGCCGCCATGCCCTTGTTATCGCCGCGGCGGGCGACTTCAAGGCCACGCACGACGAAGGCGCGGTTGAGGCCCGTGAGCGGGACGACGTCGCAGACCGTGGCGAGGGCCACGAGATCGAGCAGTTTCAACAGGTCCGGCAGGCCGGTATCGCCGCGCAGGCGCAAAGCGCGGTTGACGGCGACCAGCACCATGAAGGTGACGCCGGCGGCACAGAGATAGCCGAGGCCGGAAATGTCGTCCGGCCGGTTGGGATTGACCAGGGCATTGGCCTCGGGCAGCGCGTGATCCGCCAGATGGTGGTCAATCACCAGCACATCGGCGCCGCGGGAGCGGGCATGGGCGATCGGCGCCATGCTGGTGGTGCCGCAGTCGAGGGTGATGATGAGCGTGGCGCCGGCATCGATCAGCTTGTCCATGGCGCCGATATTGGGGCCATAGCCTTCGAAAATGCGGTCGGGAATATGCACCTGCGGCTCGACGCCGAAGTGGCGCAGATAGCGCGCCATCAGGGCGCAGGAACAGGCGCCGTCGACGTCGTAATCACCGAACAGTGCCACGGATTCATTGTCGGTGATGGCCTGGGCGATGCGGTCGGCCAGCGCGTCCATGGCGGTGAGCGTCGAGGGATCGGGCATCAACCCACGGATAGTGGGATCGAGATAGGCATCGGCCTCGTCGAGGGTGACGCCGCGCGCCGCGATGATGCGGGCGAGAATTTCGGAAATGCCGCTGCGCTGGGAAATCGCCGTCGCCATGCGCGTCGTCGCCATATCAAGACGATCGGTCCACATGCGTCCGGTGAGGGACCGGGTGACGTCGAGAAAAGGGCGCGGGGCGTCAAGCATGGAGGGAGGGTTAAGCGATTTGAGGGGGGAGGTCGAGGGGCGCCGTGTCTCCTCTCCCGTTTACGGGAGAGGAGGACCGCCAAAGGCGGTGGAGAGGGGAGCGGCTTGCGCGAATAGAAGGTGGACAATGGGATGGTCGGTGCACGTGGCTCCCCCCTCCACCACGCTACACGCGGTCCCCCTCCCCCGCAGGCGGGGGAGGACAAGAGGTGGTTAGCCTACCTCGCGTGCCGCGCCTTGATCCACCGCGTCGTCTGGCTCCAGCTGCGCATCACGACCGTGCTGGTCTCGATGAAGCCGCGGCGCAGGCGGACGCCTTCGACCAGTGAGCCGTCGGTGATACCGGTGGCGGAGAACAGCACGTCGCCGGCGGCGAGTTCGGTCACGTCGTAGTTGCGGTTGGGGTCCTCGATGCCCATTTCGCGGGCGCGCAGGCGCTTGTCGGGCGTGTCGAGGATGAGCTTGCCCTGCATGTGGCCGCCGATGCAGCGCAGGGCCGCGGCGGCCAGCACGCCTTCAGGGGCGCCGCCGGAGCCGAGATAAATGTCCACGCCGGTATCGACCGTGTTGACGGCATGGATGACGCCGGCAATGTCGCCGTCGCTGAGCAGCTTCACGGCGACGCCGGTGGTGCGCAATTCCTCGATCAGGCCGGCGTGACGGGGCCTATCGAGCACGATGGCGGTGATTTCGCTCAAGGGCACGCCCTTGGCCTTGGCCAAGGCCCGGACGTTTTCGCTGGCCGTCCAGTCGATATTGACGGTGCCCGGCGCATAGTCGGCGCCGACGGCGATCTTGTGCATATAGACATTGCGGGCGACGTTGAGCAGACCGCCGCGTTCGGCCATGGCGAGGACGACGAGGGAATCGGGCTGGTTCTTGGCGCAGAGGGTGACGCCTTCGAGCGGGTCGACGGCGATATCGACTTCGGGGCCTTCGCCCGCGCCGACGGCCTGGCCGATGAACAGGTCGTCCACCTCGCCCAGTTCGCCTTCGCCGATGACGATGCGGCCGGAAATGGCGACGCTGTCGAGCTCGTCCTTCATCGCCCGGACGGCGGCGAGGTCGGCGGCCTGTTCATCGCCCTTGCCGCGCCATTCGGCGGCGGCGATGGCGGCGCGCTCGGTGACGCGCACCAGCTCCAGCGTCAGGTTACGGTGCAGATTGGCGGGGCTCTTGTCGCCCTCGGCCTTGGTCAGCTTCATTCTATTTCCCCCCGGGCCCTGTTTGTCCCCGGGCGGGACTCAGAGCGTTTCGATCCGGATCAACTGCGGTTCACCGACGATAAACCCGTCGGCGGCGATCTGCGCAAGCGATTCACGCACGGCTGATTCCAAAGTCTGCTGCGTGATCATCACCACGGTGCGGGTCGGCGCGCCGTCGAGCGAGACGGCTTTAGCGTTCAAATCCGACCGCTGGATGACAGAATCGATGCTTATCCCCCGCTCGCCCATGCGGGTGGTGATGGCGGCCAAAGCGCCGGGCACGTCCTTGGCATTGAGGCGGATGTAATAGCCGCCGTCATGGGCGCGCATCGGCGCCTGCTTATAGGGCAGCAGTTCCTCGGAGGGCACGCCGAGCGGCGGCACGCGAGTGCCGCGGGCGATGTCGAGGATGTCGGAGAGGACTGATGATGCGGTCGGCGGGCCACCGGCACCGGGACCGGCCAGCAGCAGTTCATGCACATGGTCAGTTTCGAGCGCCACGGCATTCATCACGCCATCGACGCCGGCAATCGCCGAGCCTTTGGGCACGAAGGTCGGATGAACGCGCTGCTCGATGCCCTCGTCGGTGCGCTGGGCAATGCCGAGCAGCTTGATCTTGTAGCCGAGCTCGGCGGCGACCTTGATGTCATGCTGGGTGATGCGGGAAATGCCTTCCACGCGGATCTGGTCAGGCGCGATCTCGTAGCCGAAGCAGAGCGTCGCGAGGATGGACAGCTTGTGGGCGGTATCAAAACCTTCGACGTCGAAGGTCGGGTCGGCTTCGGCATAGCCAAGGGCCTGGGCGTCCTTGAGGCAATCGGCAAAGGAAATATCCTCATTACCCATGCGGGTGAGAATATAGTTGCAGGTGCCGTTCATGATGCCGAAGACCTTGGCGATGCGGGCCGAGCCGAGGCCTTCGCGGAGAGTCTTGATGACGGGTATGCCGCCGGCGACAGCGGCTTCAAAGCCCAGCTGGGCGCCGGATTCTTCGGCCATGCGGGCAAGCGTCACACCATGTTTGGCCAGCAGCGCCTTGTTGGCGGTGACCACCGGACGGCCGATTTCGAGGGCGGCTTTCACCGCGGCAAAGGCCGGGCCGTCTTCGCCGCCGATCAGTTCGACGAAAAGGTCGATGCCGTCGGATTTGGCCAGGGCGACCGGATCATCGAACCACTCGAGGCCGGAAATATCAATGCCGCGGTCGCGGGACCGCGAGCGCGCGGCGACAGCCGTGACCACCAGCTGGCGGCCGAGCTTTTTGGTGAGCTCGGCGCCGTCTTTCTGAAGAATCCGGACCAGCGTGGCGCCGACATTGCCGAGGCCGGCGACGCCGACGCGCAGCGGCGCCTGGGCCTCGCCGTCGCCGAAATCCTGCATCGCCTTGAGGATGCGCGTGCGCGTATCGGAGCGCGGCTCGCGGCCCTCGCGAAGGTCGAACACGAACAGCGGATCACCCGCAACGGTGCGGCCGAAGCGGGTCGGTGTCCAGCCCCGGGCAGAGATGAAGGTTTCGACGGCGTGGCGGAAAGAAGCAATGTCACTCATGGTGGCGCCATGTGCATAGGAATTCGCCTAGCCGTCAATAGGAGTTTGGGCATGCCATCCTGCCGACGCTAAAAAAGCACGGCAGGACGGCAAATGCTCTACTTGGCTGTGACGGTTTTCGCAGCGGCACCAAGCACTTCGAGATAGCGCGGCAGGCCCCAGCGCAGCGACAGAATGCTGGGTGGAGATACAGCGGCGACATTCTCCGTTCCTACCAGGGCCGCAAGACCGCCGTTAACCACGGGCGGATAGGTTTCGGCCTGCGGGGTGGTCAGCCAAGCGTCGAGGGCCGCCTGCTCTTCGTAATAGGTAATGAAAATATCGGCCTCGAGGTTGTCGAACAGCTCGTAGCTCAGCGGATAATAGAAGGCGTCGTCGCCCAGGGCGAGAGCGGCCACGCTGGGATTGAGCTGCATGCCGAAATCGGTGAGAAATTTCATGCGGGCGTCGAGCGGCGCGTAAACGGCCATGGCGCCATCATAGTCGTTCGCACTGGCGAAAGTGACCTGCTTGAGCGCGGGATATTTGGCGAATTCCGCCTCTACCCAGGCCGTGGTGTCGGCGACCAGCGCCTGCGCTTCGGCCTCCTTGCCCAGCGCCTTGCCGATGATCAGCGTCAGATCCTGCCACGAGGTCGACCACGGCGCGCCGGAATAGGCGATGGTGGGCGCGATGCCCGACAGCAGTTCATATTGATCCTGGGTCAGGCCGGAATAGGCGGCAATGATCAGGTCGGGCGTCAGTGATGCGATCTGCTCCACGGGCGGTTCGTTGGAGGCCTGCAGGATAGTCGGCATGTTCGCGCCGGCCGCCGCGAGCGCCTCTTCGACCCATTCATGAACGCCATTCTCGCCGCCGCCATAGGACTGGAACGGCATGCCGACCGGAATTTTTCCCAGCGCAATCACCACGTCCTCATTGCTCCAGCCCCACGTGACGATGCGCTGTGGCTCGGCGGGAATGGTGGTTTCGCCATGGGCATGGCTGATGGTGACGGGAAAATCCTGCGCATGCGCTGCGGTGGTGAAGGCAAGGGTCACGGCGAGGAGGAGCGTACGCAGCATGGGGCACCTATGGGTGGCGGTGGTTCTGCATACAAAAGGTGAGTAGCTGTGTCATGGAATTTGTTTGGTCGACGAAACGCCCACACCCACAGGGTCACCCCGGCCTTGAGCCGGGGCCCATCCCGAGATTGTGCCACATACCGCCAGATCGCAGCGACCTTGCGGCTGTGGCGAGATCTCAAGATGGATCCCGGCTCGAGGCCGGGATGACATCGAGGGTGGGGCGGGCTTAAGTGGCAGCAAGTGTAGGGCCCTTGGGTCAAGCCCGAGGGTGACGTCTGGTGGTTGGGGCGACGCCCTGCCCTTCGCAGGGCTTAGGGCGTTCGCAGTTTATCCGACCAGCGGAACCACATTCCCTGCCCCGGTCTTGGACCCGAGGAGCTTTTTGATATTCCGCGCCGCCTGGCGGATGCGCTGTTCGTTTTCGACGAAGGCGAGGCGGATATACTGATCGCCATATTCGCCGAAGCCCACGCCCGGGGCGACGCCGACGCCGGTTTCCTGGATCAGCAGCTTGGCGAATTCGAGCGAGCCCATATGGGCGAACTGGGCCGGGATCGGGGCCCAGGCGAACATGGTGGCCTTTGGCACTGGAATGTCCCAGCCGGAGCGGGCGAAGCTTTCCACCATGACGTCGCGGCGGTGCTTGTAGACCTTTCGGACCTCTTCGATGACGTCATCCGAGCCGTTGAGGGCTGCGGTTGCAGCGACCTGGATCGGGGTGAAGGCGCCGTAGTCGAGGTAGGACTTCACCCGCGCCAGGGCGGCAATCAGGCGTTCGTTGCCGACGGCGAAGCCGACGCGCCAACCGGGCATGGAATAGGTTTTCGACATCGAGGTGAATTCCACCGTGATATCGATGGCGCCGGGCACCTGCAGCACCGATGGCGGCGGCGCGTCTGCGTCGAAATAGATCTCGGAATAGGCCAGATCGGAGAGGATGAAGATGTCGTTGGCGCGGCAGTATTTGACGACTTCGGTGTAGAAATCGAGGTCGGCCGTATAGGCGGTCGGGTTGGCCGGGTAGTTCAGCACCAGGGCGATCGGCTTTGGGATCGAATGCCGTACCGCACGATCGAGCGAGCGCATGAAATCTTCGTTCGGATCGGCCGGCATGGAGCGGACGACGCCGCCACTCATGATGAAGCCGAAGGAGTGGATCGGATAGGTCGGGTTGGGCACCAGCACCACATCGCCGGGGGCGGTGATGGCCGAGGCCATGTTGGCAAAGCCTTCCTTGGAGCCCAGGGTCGCGACGACCTGGGTATCGGGATTGAGCTTCACGCCGAAGCGGCGGCCATAATAGCTGGCTTGGGCCTTGCGCAGGCCGGGAATGCCGCGCGAGGTGGAATAGCGGTGGGTACGACCGTCCTTGACGGTTTCCTGCAGCTTTTCGACGATATGCTGGGGCGTTGGCATGTCCGGATTGCCCATGCCAAGATCGATCACGTCGACGCCTTCGGCGCGGGCCTTGGCCTTGAGCGGGTCGATATGGGCAAAGACGTAAGGGGGAAGACGACGGATCTTGTGGAAGTCTGCGCTCATGATTTCCTCGGCGGCTTCCCATGGAAGCCTGGACTGGCCGCGACGCGCTGATCAGCGCTGCGCCTCTGTTTGAGGCTCGGATTATCGCGGAATTATGGTTGTGAACGGGTTAAACGGCCAGCTTTGGGCCGGATTATCATGTTCGGCTCTTCCCAGCCCGGTTCGGGCCATTTGGGAAGAGCTAGCGGGCGTTTGCCGCCGCCGCAGGGGCGAACGCAGCGATTGCCAAGGCAACGCAGGGCACTGCACCGATGGCGAGCGAGGCTCCAACCTTAGCAACAGTGTATAGAGACGGCATGTCCCTTGCCCTTCAGATGCGATTTTTGTAAGGAAATCAGCTATCGACAAGGCCGTTCATAATTCCTCGCGTGGGTATTGTAAATGGTCCGGAGGGTGCCAACCTTCGGCTCAGGACGGCATATGGTGAGGTAAGACTTTGAAGCGCATTGCCCTGGTCACGATCGGCACGCAAGGCGACGTTCAACCCTATCTGGCCCTTGCGATCGCCCTCAAGGAACGCGGCTATTCCGTCGTGCTTGGCGCCTCCGAAGAATTCCAGGACATGGTTGAAGGCTATGGCGTTGAATTCCATACGCTTGGGCCGTCGATTCAGTCCTTCCTGACGCAACAGCGATTCGAGAATGCGATGAGCCAGTCCATGCTCATCAACGGCCCGAGCCTGCTCCGCCAGGGCCAGCAGATCGTCGATACGGCAGCGCGCCACGCCTGGCATATGTGCCAGGGCGCCGACATGCTGATCCTCAACATGAATACCAGCTTTGGCATCGACATTGCCGAGGCGCTGCATATCCCCGCCATCATGGTGGCGCTGCAGCCGCTGAACTCGACCAGCGAATTCCCGCTCTGCATCTATTACGGCGCCGATTTCGGCCCGGCCTTCAACAAGCTGACCTATGCGACCATGTCGGTGCAGCAGATCTATTACAACCTGCCGCGCAACAAGCTGCGCCGCGAGTTGATGGGGCTCGAGGCGCGCAAGAAGGGCGGCTTCTTCCGCAATACCGACGGCACTGCGATGACGACGCTGTATCCCTATTCGCCCGTCGTATCCCCTCGCCCGCGCGATTGGCCGAAGAGTGCGCTGGTTACCGGCTATTGGCAGCTTAGGGATCGCAGCGACTGGCAGCCGTCGGCGGAATTCCAGAAGTTCCTCTCCGAAGGCGAGGCGCCGGTCTATATCGGCTTTGGCTCGATGCCGTTCGGCGCCGAACGCAATACCAAAATCCTCAAGGAGGCCGTCGCCATGTGGGGCGGCCGCGCCGTGGTGGCGCGTGGCTGGGGCGGCATCAATCCGCAGGACCTGCCGGACACGATCTTTGCCATCGAAAAGGCACCGCACGACAAGCTGTTCAAATATGTCTCGGCGGTGGTGCACCACGGCGGCGCCGGCACGACCTCGGCCGGCCTACATCTCGGGCGTCCGACCTTCGTGGTGCCGCAGGCCGTCGACCAGCCCTATTGGGGCCGCCGGGTCTATGAGCTGGGCTGCGGGCCCAAGCCGGTGCGCCTGCGCAAGCTGACTTCGGAGATTCTGGCCGGCGCCTTGGCCGACCTCACCACCAATAAGGATTACCGCCGCAAGGCGGGCGAGATCGGCGAGCAGCTGCAGAACGAAGACGGTATCGAAAAGGCCATCAAGGTCATCGAACGCGTGATGACCAATTACGTGCCGCGCGTGCCCAAGATCAAGAAGGCCAAGAAGATCAAGGCGCCGCTCAAGCTGGTGGGGTGAGGGTCAGACGCCCCTCACCCGCTGCTGCGCGGTGGTCTCACCCCTCCGTCGTACACATCACTTCCAGATTATTGCCATCCGGGTCGATTACGAAAGCCGCGTAATAGGTCGGGGTATATTCCGGGCGCAGGCCGGGACCGCCGTTGTCCTTGGCGCCCTTGGCCATGGCGGCGGCATAGAAGGCGTCGACGGCGGCGTGGTTGTCGGCCACGAGGGCCAGGTGGATCTGCGAGGTCGGGCTGGTGTCGGAGGGGCCGACCCAGATGTCGGCACGCTCGCGGCCGAAGCCGGCGGTGCCTTCGAATTCCATCAGTCTTGTGTAGCCCAGGGGGGCCAAGGCCGCCTGGTAGAAGGCGATCATGGTGTCGGGCTGTTTGGTGCGCAGGCCAATATGGTCGATCATCGTATAGCTCCAGGCTGAAAAGGGATGGCGACGCTGGCCGCCACTCTCCTGCTAGTGCCGGCTGATGACAAGTCGTGTCAGTACGCTGTTGCGGAAACTGGCTCAGCGCGACCGCAGGGCAAGCGTCGCCAGGCCGGCCAGCGTTGGCGGCAGCAGCAGCGCTGCGGCAAACCCCATGACCAAAGCCCCTGCCCCGGCGTCGAGCCAGGCCAGGGCCACGAGGCCGATGGCGGCGAGGCCGAAACTCAATCCCGCCACGCGGTGCACCAGGCGCCAGGCGCCATCGGTGCGGATGGGCCAGGGCATGCGCAGGCCGGCATAAGTGTGACGCTCGGCTTCGAACAGCACCACTCCGAGCAGGAACAGCGCAGCGCCGAGGCCAAAGCCGGTGACGCGGATGAAATCGAGGTCGGAGCCTATGCCGGTGAGCAGCAGGCCGAGCTGGCTTGCGGCGACCACGGTCATGATGAGGGTCAGTGCCGGATCGAAGATGTGCTGCGTCTTGGCATAGTGGTTTTTGGTCAGTAGCCGGCCGAGCAGGAAGAAGGCGGTCATCAGTGCCAGTTGGACGAGCGGGGCCACCAGCAGTGCATGGCGCGGCCAGAGCCAGTCGGCGGCGCTGCCGGACCAATGGGCCGGGAAGGCAAAGTTTTCCGGAATGCGAAAGAAGCCGACGCCGGTCAGGGCCAGCGTCACGGTCAGCAGCAGGAGGTGGAAGCGGGTGACGAGGAGTCTTTGCATGGCGCTGGGGATATGGGCACTGCCGGACAAATGCAAAGGGGCCGGTTTCCCGGCCCCCTTGCATATTCGAATATCCGAAGCTTAGCGCTTGGAGAACTGGAAGGACTTGCGGGCCTTGGCCTTGCCGTACTTCTTGCGTTCGACGACGCGGCTGTCGCGGGTCAGGAAGCCACCCTTCTTGAGCGTCGGGCGCAGGGCCGGCTCGAAGAAGTTCAGGGCCTTGGAGATGCCGTGACGAACGGCACCGGCCTGGCCGGAGAGACCGCCGCCGGCGACCGTGACGGTGACGTCATACTGGTCGGTGCGTTCGGTCGCGACGATCGGCTGCTTGACGATCAGCTGCAGAACGGGACGGGCGAAGTAAGCGGCGAATTCGCGGCCGTTGACAACGACCTTGCCCTTGCCTGGCTTGATCCAGACGCGAGCAACGGCGTTCTTGCGCTTGCCGGTTGCATAGGCACGGCCCTGGGCGTCGAGCTTCTGGGTGTGCACCGGTGCGGTGTTGACAGGAGCGACGGTCGAGGTGCCGAGGTCTTCGAGGGAGTTGATGGTTTCGGCCATATTACTTCACCCGCGCATTCTTGGGATTCATCGCAGCAACGTCCAGCGTGGCCGGGTTCTGCGCTTCATGGGGATGCTCGGCGCCCGAATAGACGCGGAGGTTCTTGAGCTGCGCGCGGGTCAGCGGGCCGCCCGGCATCATGCGACGCACGGCGTTCTCGAGCACGCGCTCGGGGAAACGGCCTTCGAGGAGCTGACGGGCAGTCCGGTCCTTGATGCCGCCGGGGAAGCCGGTGTGCCAGTAGAACTTGTGCTGGTCCAGCTTGCGGCCGGTCAGCTTCACCTTGTCGGCATTGATGACAACAATGTTGTCGCCCATGTCCATGTGCGGGGTGAAAGTGGGCTTGTGCTTGCCGCGCAGGCGGGAAGCAATGATCGAAGCAACGCGACCCACGACGAGGCCATTGGCGTCGATCAGGATCCACTTCTTTTCGATCTCGCTCGGTTTTGCCGAGTAAGTGCTCATATTGAATTTCCCTAGAAATTGGGGGCTTGCAGCCTCCATCCAGGGACGAAAGCGGCACGTTCGGCGGTCCGTTTAGGGGGGATTCTGACAGCCGTCAATAGGCTTGATTTGTTGTAGCAAAATCAATGGGTTACGGACGTGGTATTATGTTACCGCATGCCGCGATAGCGTTGCAGTGCCTGAAACAGCGGATAGCAGCATCCCGCGACGATACCGCCCGTGACCATCCAGCCCAGCGCGCCGCCACCGACCAGTTCCTGGCCCAGATAGGTGCCGGCAATGCAGCCCACCAGCGCCAGTGCACTCTTCCAGATCCAATCCATGGTCGTGATCGCTGCCTCCCTGCGCCCGAAGCAGCAAATTCTATTCCCGTGCCCGGCGCAAGTCGGCGATATAGGCCATGACGGTGCCGGCCAGCATGAAGGCCAGCGCTTGGTGGCCGACGGCCAGCGAGATCGGCACGGCGTGCAACAGCGTCATGATGCCGAGGACGACCTGCAGCAGAACCAGGATGCCGATGCGCGGCAGCCAGCCATGCACATGCTTGAAGCCACCCATGGCGCGCTGCTGCCAGAGCAGGACGGCCACATAGGCGGTAATCAGATAGGCAATGGTGCGATGGACGAACTGCACGGTGAGGTTGTTTTCGAAAAGATTCCGCCAGAAGGGCTGCATGACGCCCATGCCATCGGGCACCATGGCACCATCCATCAGCGGCCAGGTGTTGTAGCCCATGCCGGCATCGAGGCCGGCAACGAAGCCCCCTGCCCCGATCTGGAGGATAATCAGCACCAGCAGGATGCTGGCCGAGGCGAGGTTCTGCCCGGTGACGAAGCCGGTGACCCGGCCGGGATCGAGCGAGCGCGGCACATAGATCAGGGCGATGAACAGCAGCGAGGCGGCGGTCAGGTGGGCGGCGAGGCGGTATTGCGAGACCGAGGTCAATTCGGTCAGGCCGGATGAGACCATCCACCAGCCGAGCACACCCTGGAAGCCGCCGAGAATGAAGAGGCCGAACAAGGGCCAGGCCAACTGCGCGGTAAAGCGCTTCTGGACGAGGAAGACCACGAAGGGAATGGCGAACAGCACGCCGAGGATGCGGCCCAGCAGGCGGTGCAGATATTCCCAGAAGAAGATGTATTTGAAGTCGTCCAGCGACATCCAGCTATTGTTGACCGTATACTGCGGGATCTGCTGATAGGCCTCGAACTCGGCCTGCCACTGGGCGTCATTGAGCGGCGGGATGGTGCCGGAGATCGGCTTCCAGCTGGTGATCGAGAGGCCGGATTCGGTGAGGCGGGTAATGCCGCCGACCACCACCATCAACAGCACGAAAGCGGCCATGCCATAGAGCCAGATGCGCACGGGCCGGAGGCGGTCATTGGCGATGCGGGTTTCGCTCAGTGCGGCGTTTTGGGCGGTGGTCACGGTGATTTCCCGGTGTCGGTCAGTGGCCGGGAGTGGTATTCCCCCGCAACCGCCCCTGCAATAGCCGCGATGCCACATGACCCAGCGTAACCGCAAAGCTCTCGGAATCTTGTTGATCCTCGGCTCGATCATTGCCTGGCTGTCGGTGTTCACCTCGGTCTATCTGGCGTTTCCGCCCGACCTGCCGATCTGGATCCTGATGCCCTATTTCATCGTCGCGGGCATGGGCTGGCTTTATCCGGCCATGGCCATCATTCGCTGGATGGCCAAGCCAGACGCCTGATTACCCAGTGAGCTTTCCCATCACCGAAAAGATCGCGCCTGTCGTGAAAACATCGACATAGCGGCGGGACTGGAAGTAACCGTTGAGCGAGACGCGCGGCAGGGCATGCGGCGTTGACGCATGATGGGCGTAAAGTCCGCCCGGCTTTGTGGTAACGGCTGACCTGAAGCCCAATTCCTTTGCCAGTGCATATTCGCGGTGTCCGGCCGACAGCGGTCCGCCCAGCGGGTATGAGAAATGTGCCGGGCGCTGGCCGAACTGGGCAGTGAGAATATCGGCCGATTGGGCGATTTCGTTCCGCGCCTGCTCCAGCGGCAGCTTGGCCAATTCGTAATGATGCACGGTATGGGCGCCGATGGTGCAGAGCGGTTCGCCGGCGAACAGGCGCAGCTCCTGCCAGTCCATGATCAGGTCGCGGCATTGCTTGTCGAGGTCATAGCCGTAAGAGGCGGCAAAGCTGCGCACCAGGGTGACGCGCTCGGGTTCTGGCATTTTGCGCATCTGCCAGTAGAGCGTGTCATAGGCGGCATTTTTTTGCGCCGTGGTGCGGGTGTCGACATAGTCGGTCTGGCCGTCTGAACTCAGGGCTATGGCGTCCTGGCGGGCGATAATGTCCTCGATGGCCTGCCACCACAGTTCGCCGACGCCATCGACCAGTGCCGTCGGCACATAGAGGGTAAAGGGCGCTTCATGGCGGCGCAGGATCGGCAGCGCATATTGCAGGTTGTCCTTATAGGCGTCGTCGAAGGTCAGGACGATGAACTGCCGCGTGGGTTCGGCGGCGGCAAGGCGCTCCAGCGCTTCGTCCAGCGTCACGATATCGAGGCCCAGCTCGCGCACCCGCTCGATGACATAGTCGAGAAAGTCCGGCGTTACCTGCAGGATCGCATTGGGCGAAAAGTCTTCGGGCTCGTCGGGCAGGACCCGGTGCAGGGTGAAGATCACCCCGCGCGAGGCGGAAAGCGTACGGATCAACTGCGGCAGTCGCGATAGCCACAGGGCCTCGAACATGGCCCGTATGGCGGTATATTTCAGCGACATGGCAGGATCCGTCAGGCGGCGACGCGGGCGGGAGCAGCGGCCACTTCGCAGCGCTCGAAACCGGCATCGAGCAGCAGCTGGCGAGTCTGGGCGACGGCGTTGAGGTCGTCCTCCGGCCCGGCGACCAGCACGAGGCGTCCATCGAGGCCATCAAAGAACGGCAGGCTGGAGGTCATGCCGACCCGACCGGTCATCAGCACCACGACTTCGTAGATGTCGCCCAAAGCTTCGACCAGGGTCAGCGGCTTGACCGAGCTGCGCGAAATGGCACGCGCCCTGCCCCATGGTACTTCGGCAAAGCTGTTGTCGGCCGACTTGTGCACCACGTCCCCAAAGCTGGCGGCATCGGTGCTGAGGTCGGTGAGGCCGGCTGCATCACCCGGGCGGGCACTGCCGGCATCGATCAGGGCAACGCTGAGGCCGCGCGCCAGGGCGTCGTCGATCAGCTGTTCGGCCAGGATTTCACAATCGGCATTGGCATTGTGCGCGGCCAGGACCACGAGATGGGTGCGGCCCAGCACGAGATCGGAGGCAAGGTCAGCCAGCCGCACGAGGCCGATGGAGGGACGTGCGGGTGCCGGTGGCGGCGCCATGTGCTCGAACACCGTGGTCGTCGGAGCAGCGCTCTCGGTGCTTTCGACAGCTTCAGTCTTGGCCGAGCGGGCAAAGGCCTGGCGGAAGCGCTGCAGCGCCGGCTGGCGTTCGGCTGCGGGGGCGGCGGCGACGGGTTCTTCAACCGGCTCTGGCGCGACATGGACCGGCTCGATATCGGACACCACGGCGACGACGACAGGCTCGGCATCCTGATAGTCCGCAGTGTCTTCGGCGACGAGTTCGTCATCGGCATAAAGCTCTTCTTCGAGCTCGTCCTGCGGACGTTCGACACGCACCATGGCGCGGCCGGACATCAGTTCGCCGAAGATGACGATGCCGATCTGGACAGCCACCGAGACGAAGCCGACTGCGATCAGCATCAGCGTGACCTTGGGCGATGCCGGCGTCACGGAGGGCGCGGCAACGCTGACGACGCGCACGTCGGGCAGCGCCGAATTGGAGTCTGTGCGCGACACGGCTTCGCTATAGCGCTGCAGATAGCCTTCGAGCAGATTGCGCTGTGCGGTGGCTTCGCGCTCCAGCGCATCGAGGGTGACGGTATCCTGGGTCACCGTGGAGGATGACGACTTGGCACGGGTCAGGTCGGCCTGCAGCGACGCCTCGATACCGGCTTCGATCTGGGCCTGCGCATCGAGGGCGTTGGCGACGCCACGGCCCTCGATGGTGATCTGGTTGTCGAGCTCGGCGATCTGGGCGGTCAGCGCCTGCACGGTCGGGTGATTGGCCAGAAGCGTAGCCGAACGCTGGGCCTTTTCGCCCTGCAGGCGGGCTTTTTCCTGGGTCAGCTGCAGGATGACGGCGGAGTCGCGGACGTCGGCGACGCCTTCGATGGACTGGCCGCGATCAATCATGCCGCGGATCAGAGCGGCCTTGGACTCGGCCGTGCTCTTGCGCTCCTGTGCTGCACTGATCTGGCTGGCGATGGTGGAGAGCTGCTGGTCGGCAAGGCTGGTATTGTTGGAGCCGATGAACAGGTCATTGTCGACCTTGAAATTGGCGACGGCGGTCTCGGCTTCGGTCACCGTGACGCGCAGCTTGGCGATTTCGTCGGCCAGCCAGGACGAGGCTTCGGCCGTATCGGACAGTGACAGTTCGGCACGGCGGGCGACGTGCGCATTGGCTACGGCATTGGCGATTTCGGCAGCGAGGTCCGGATCGGTGGAGCTGACCGTCACCACGATCAGGCGGGAATCTTTGTCCTGAGCGACATTGAGGCGCTCGTAGAGGGCATTGAGCACGGTTTCGTCTATGCTGACCGGCGTCGAGGCGCCACGGCCGAGCATGCGGCTCACCAGGCTCATCGGCGAAAAGCCGCCGCTGGCGCCGTTGAATTCGGGAACGGAGCGCAGGTCGAGCTGGTCGATGACCTTGAGCAGGGTGTCGCGCGAGCGGATCAGACCCATCTGACTGGAGACCACGCCGGCCTCACCACCCGAGAGCGACGGCGCCTGCTCGTTGATGGCGCGGGAATAGACGTTGCCACGCGGCTCGACCAGGATGGTCGCCGATGAGTCATAGGTCCGCGGCACGAACATCAGCAGCACAAAGGTCGCCGCGAGTAGTGCCAGTGTGACCAGCAATATCCGTGGCAAGCGCTGCACAACGCCCCGCAACATGGCGGCGACGTCGATCCGCGCTTCCTGCGCTTCTGGCGACTCATAGGTCATTGTCATTCCTCAATTGCCACCTGATTTATTGTCACGTCGTAGTAAGCATTTCGTAAACGGCGCGCCGGGCGGCAAAGGACTGAGAAGGGCTTTATTAACCAAGACCGGAGACACTGGAGCCATTGTAAAAGTGCCCCGAGAGTAACATGCGCTGGCTCCCCCTTCTTGCCCTGGCTTTGGTCGTCCCGCTTGCGGCATGCAGCACGACACGGCCCGCCGCCTACCTCGTCGAGACCAAGGGGCCCTACCAACTCGATACCGGCGACGCGCTGCGGGTCAGCGTCTATGGCGATACCGAACTTACCAATACCTACCGGGTCGATGATGCTGGCGCGATCGCCTTTCCACTGGTCGGGCCCGTGCAGGTGCGCGGCACGACGACCAATGTGGCGGCCGGCCGCGTCGCTGCCGCGCTGTCCAATGGCTATATGCGCAATCCCAATGTCGCGGTGGAAGTGGCCGAATACCGGCCCTTCTTCATCCAGGGCGAAATCAAGAATGCCGGCCAGTTCCAATATGTCTATGGCATGACCGTTCGCGCCGCGATCAGCACCTCGGGCGGCTTCTCCGAGACCGCCGACCGCAATCGCGCCGTGGTCTATCGCCGCCAGGGCGACCAGATGGTCAAGGGCACTGTGGATCTCGATTTCCCGATCTATCCGGGCGACACCGTCGTCATTCTCGAGCGCTGGTTCTAATATGCCGGCAGGGCCGCGGCTGCGTATCCTGCAGGTGATGCGGGCGCCGGTTGGCGGACTGTTCCGCCATGTTGCCGACCTGACCCGCGAGCTTTCCGCCCGCGGGCATAGCGTCGGCCTCGTGGTCGATAGCCTCGCTAATGACGCCCAGACCGAAGAAAAGCTGACGGCGCTCTTGCCGCATGCCAGCCTCGGTATTCACCGCTTTGCCATGCCGCGCGTGCTGGGGAGCGGCGATCTCGAGACGCCGTTCGGCGTGCGCAAGCTGGCCAAATCGCTCAGCATCGACATCCTGCATGGCCACGGCGCCAAGGGCGGCTTCTATGCCCGACTGGCAAGGCTGAGCGGCAGCACGGCTTCGGCGCTCTATACGCCGCATGGCGGGGTGCTGCATTTTTCCAAAAGCTCCACATCGGGCCGCATCTTTCACATGCTCGAACGCGCCCTGATGGCGCAGACCGGTGCGATCATCTTCGAAAGCGCCTATGCGCAGACCACCTATTCGGCGCTGATTGGCGCGCCCACCTGCCCGGTGCAGGTGATCCACAACGGTCTGGCGCCGGATGAATTCGTGCCGGTCCAACATGCGCCCGATGCGGCAGATTTCGTGTTTGTCGGCGAATTGCGCGATCTCAAGGGCATTCACGTTTTGATCGACTCGCTGGCCGGCGTGACGCGGCCGGATGGCAGGCCGGCCATGCTGGTGATGGCCGGCGATGGCGCCAGCCGCGGCGAGCTGGAAGCCCAGATTGCCCGGCTTGGTCTGACGTCCCGCGTCACCCTCTTGGGGGCGCAGCCGGCGCGGCCGACCTTTGCCAAGGGCCGCATTGCCGTGGTGCCGTCGCGTGCAGAATCGCTGCCCTATGTGGTGCTCGAAGCGGCCGCGGCCCAATTGCCGGTGATCGCCACTAATGTCGGCGGGATTCCAGAGATCTTCGGGCCCACCGCCAAGAGCCTCGTCCCAGCCGGTGATGCCGATGCCCTGCGCATGGCGATGATGGCGGCGCTGGACAATCCCGAGACCACCCATGCCGAGATGCTGGCGCGTCTGGCCCATATCGAAAGCCACTTCTCGCTGGCCACGATGACGGACAGTATCGAGGCGCTCTATCACGCGGTAATGACTAGAGCTTAAGCGGCCAACTTCACCGGTTTTAAACGCCTTGTGGCGACAATGGGCGCCAGAATTTCCTGGCGAAAGCGTCCCATGTATCGAGTTGACCCCAAGCAGGCCGTGCTGGACCACGTGTCCAAGCAGACTGCTGCCGGCGAGTCCGGACGGCAGCTGTCCCCGCAAGCCGAAGCCATCATCGCCGCGCCGGTCGAGCGAAATGTGCCCGGGGCCGTGGTGGCCGGCGTCGCCCAGGTGGTGGAAGCCGTGCTGCTCGCCGCGCTCGGCTATAGCATCTACGAATATTATGTCGAGCTGGGGCATCCGGCCTTCTACATCCCGGTGATCCTCGCCGCGACTTTGCTGGCCAATGTGCTGTTCAACGCCGCCCGCACCCATCGCGTCGCCGCCTATCGGCGCCTGTTCACTCAGGTCGGTCGCGTGCTGGTCGGCTGGACGCTGGTGATGACGGTGCTGACCGTCGGCATATTCTTCCTCAAGGCGGGCGACCAGTTCTCCCGCGTCTGGTTGATCAGCTGGTTCATCGGCGGCGCCGTGCTGCTGGTTGCCTATCGCCTCGCCCTGCGCGCCCTGGTGCAGCGCTGGACCGTGCAAGGTCGCCTGCGCCGCCGCACCGTCGTGGTCGGTGGCGGCAAGGATGCGGAAAACCTGATCGAACAGATCCGCGCCAGCGCCAGCAATGACATCAACCTGCTCGGCCTGTTCGATGATCGCATCGACGACCGCTCGCCTGAAATGGTCGCCGGCTATCCAAAGCTCGGCAAGGTGGTCGACCTGATCGAATTTGCCCGCCGCACCAAGGTCGATCTGGTGATCGTCTCGATGCCGCTGTCGGCGGAAAAACGCGTGCTCGACATGCTGACCCAGCTCTGGGTGCTGCCGGTGGACATTCGCCTGTCGGCGCATATGAGCAAGCTCAAATTCACCAACAAGGCCTATTCCTTTGTCGGCGACATCGCCGTGTTCGACATGGCCGACCGGCCGATTTCGGACTGGAACCTGGTGTTCAAATGGGTGTTCGACAAGGTGGTGGCGCTGACCGCGCTGATCCTGCTCTCGCCGATCATGGTGGCCACGGCCATTGCCATCAAGCTCGAGAGCAAGGGCCCGGTTTTCTTCATGCAGAACCGGCATGGCTTCAACAATGAGCTGATCAAGATCTACAAATTCCGCTCGATGCGGACCGATATGCTCGACGAGGGCGCGGCAAAGCTGGTGACCAAGGGCGACTCGCGCGTCACCAAAGTCGGCAAGTTCATCCGCAAGACCTCCATCGACGAGCTGCCGCAGCTGTTCAACGTGCTCAAGGGCCAGCTGTCGATCGTCGGCCCCCGCCCGCATGCACTGCAGGCCAAGGCCGACAACAAGCTGTATTACGACGCCGTGGAAGGCTATTTCGCCCGCCATCGCGTCAAGCCCGGCATGACCGGCTGGGCCCAGATCAATGGCTGGCGCGGCGAGACCGACACGATCGACAAGATCATGAACCGCGTGAACCACGACCTCTATTATATCGAGCACTGGTCGATCTGGTTCGACGTCTACATTCTGGTGATGACGCCGATCCGGCTGTTCGATTCCGAAAACGCGTATTGAGCATGCTGGACCGCGTATCGCTTCACGCCGGGCTTGCCGCCCTGGCCGTCCTGATGGCGGCCGGGCCGGCAAATGCGCAAAGCGATATCTGCGTGGATTGCATCCAGATCCGCGTAGGCCCGCCTTCGGTGCTGCGCGGCCCCTTCCCTGACGAGTTGGATGCCGCCTTTACGGCGATCAAGCTGCCGGACGGTACGTTTCGTGGCTTCAGCGCCAATGGGTCAACCTATGCCATCGACGGCGCCTCGCTGGCCGACATGGGCGGTGAGCGTCGCGAGGTGATGCAGCCCGGCCCCGAAGGCGCGCCCGATGATTGCGGACGCTGGCTGACCTCGCTGACCCGCACCGGCGACGAGCTGCTTGGCCTCGTGCATCAGGAACATGATTGCGACTACAATGCCGGACGCACCGAAAAATCCATGGCCATGGCCACCTCGTCCGACGATGGCCTGACCTGGACGGATCTCGGCACCGTCGTCACCGGCACCGACCTGGGCCGCGGCAATGTCACCACCGGCGAGGGTGACTGCACCATGGTCGATGGCTTTGACGGCTATCTCTATGCCTATTGCCTGCGCGCCTCGGACTGGCAGACCATCATCGCCCGCGCCGAGCCCGGCGCGCCGACCGTCTGGCACAAATATTTCGAGGGCGGCTGGACCGAGCCGGGCCTTGGCGGCCAATCCACCGATATCGGCTTTGTCGGCATCGGCACCGGCTATCTGCGCGACCATAGCTGGGTCGCGGCCGTCGCCACCGATCCATGGTTTGGCGGCCTGCGCCTGTCGCTCTCGGCGGACAAGGTGTCCTTCGTCGATCTCAAGGAGCCGCTGCTGACCATCGACGGCTCGGACTGGAACCGGCCGGCCGACAGCGATCTCATCGCCTATGAAACCATTCTCGACCCGGCCAGCGGCAGCAATGTCGTCGGCGACGATTTCATCCTGAGCTATACCTATGTGCCGCCGGGCAAAGGCTTTGAAAGCCGCTATCTGGTGCAGCAGGACGTGACGCTGACACTCGCGGATACGCCGCAGCCGGTGCAGGTCGGCATGGCCCTCGCCCGCTGGGTCGATCCCGAGGGTACGCGCTACGTCACCTCCACCGGCCCTCTCACCGGCGAGCGCCAGCCCTATGGTCTCGACACCGTCGTCGCCCATATGCTGACCCGCGCACCGGACGGCGTTGCCAGCCTCAAGCTGGCCGAATGCTCGAACTCAGCAACCGGCGATCAGTTGCTGGCCGATGACGGACACTGCGACGCCGACTTTGCCCGCGAGAGAACGGCCGGCTGGCTTTATGCCGAGGCCCGGCCCGGCACCGTCCCGGTCTATCGCTGCGTCAATGACGCGGCACAAAGCCATTTTGCCTCCAGTGCGCAGGACTGCGAAGGCCTCGGGCGCATGGAATTCCTGCTTGGTCACGGACTGACGCCATGAGCACAGATGTCGAGCACCACAAGGTTGGCATAAGCCTCGAAGGCCTGCGGTTCGCAGTATTTTCGACCCGCAACATGATCTTCTGGGTTGCGGTGTTGGCGATGAATTTCACGCTGATGCGGCCGTCGCCGGTCGATCTGCTGTATATTCTCACCTTTCTGATCACCATGGTCTACCTGACCCTGTTCCCGAGGTTCGAGGTAACGCGGCGCGCCATGCTGGTCACGCTGCTGCTGGGCGGTTGGGCCGTGTCCTATTTCCTCGCCTCGCTGCCGCATATCGGCGAGACGCCGACGCAGTTCGAGCTCTTGGCCAAGACTTTCGCCATTTCCATCGGCGTCTTTGCCGCCTTCAGCGCGATGAGCTGGCGGCGCAAGGATTTCGAGACCTTCATGCGGGTCTATATCGTCTCCTGCTGCATCGCCTCGCTGCTCGGTACGTTCGGTTTTCTAACCCAGATGCCGCTGCTGACCTGGGACGGGCGCGCCAAGGGCTTGATCGACGATCCAAATATGTATGGCTCGTTCCTGATCCCGGCCGGCGTGTTCTGCGCCTATTTCCTGTCGCGTGGCCAGGGCAGCAAGATTCTGCTCAGCGGCGCGCTGGGGCTCGTTCTCCTGGGCATTCTGCTGTCCTTCTCGCGCATTGCCGTGGTGGCCGGAATTTTCTGCTGCTTTGCTTATATTTTCTTCCACAATCGCAGCCGGCCGCGCCGGCTGATGCTGATCATCGGCGGGCTGGTGGTCACCGGCATCGTGCTGTTCGTCTTCGCCAGCCTGACCTCGGCCGAATTCACCGCCAAGCTGATGGATCGCCTGACCTTCGCCAAGTCCTATGACCTGGGTGAAGAAGGCCGTTATCACCGCTACGCGCTGGTGCTGCCGATGATCGCCACCAATCCGATCGGCATCGGCGTGCTGCAGCTGGAAAAGATTTTCCCAGAGCCGATCCACAACATCTGGCTCAGCTCCTTCGTCAACTATGGCTGGGGCGGTGGCATCAGCTATGTGACGCTGGCCGTGGGCAGCGTGATTGTCTCGATCCGCAACTATCGCCGCACCGGCAATGAAGTCGCCATCGCTTTGCTGATCGGGCTGGCAGGCGTGATCTTCTGCTCCTCGCTGCATGAGGGCGAGCACTGGCGGCAGTCCTGGCTGTTCTACGGCCTGGTCTGGGGCTTCAACCCCGCCCTGATGGGCACAACCAAGCCAAAGGCCATCAAACCCGGTGCGCCGCGTCGAGTCGCTGCTGATCAGGTGAAGAGGCCCCCAGCCCCGGCGCCTGTCAGGCGCCAGCCAAAACCGCTGTGAGTTACGGCCAGATCGGGCCGCGCAGGTAGCGCTCGGCCAGTTGCGCCGTGCCGTCGGCAAAGCCGGTCACATGTTGCTGCGCCAGCTTGGTATCGCCATGCGAACCGACCCAGGCCAACAGTGCCATACGGCGCAGCATGACCATGGAATCGATGGCCGCAATGTCTTCCTCGGCGAGCGGGCGCACCGCCTGATAGCCCTCCAGCCAGGACGCCTTCAGCGCCGGGATGGCCGGATTGGTCTCGTGAAACGAGATGGCAGCGGCAAAATCATAGGCGAACCAGCAAAAGCCGCAGTCGTCAAAATCGATCAGATGGGTCGTGTCGCCATCGACCAGCAGGTTGCCCAGCCGCATGTCAGCGTGGATCAGGCCGAAGCGATCGGGCGCGGTGCCATATTCGGCAAGCCGGCGCCACAGGGTGGCATCCAAGCGATCGAGCACCGCGCGATTGGCTGCGGTCACACCCGGCGCGGCGCGCCAGTCGCCCCACAGCCCGTCCGCATCGAGAATGGTCGAGGCCTGCCAGACCTGGCGCTGGAATTCGGCGGGACGCTGCCACTGCGTGGCGTGATTGTGCAGCGTCGCCGCGTAGCGCCCGATGGTGACGAAGAGATCGCCGAGATTGCTGTCTGGAGTGGGTTCACCGCCCGGCAGGTGGCGGAACAGCACGGCGAAGCGGTCGCCCTGTGCCGTCGAGAAATGCTGCAGCAAGGCGCCGTCACGGCCAGCCACCGGCTCGGGGATCGGCAGCGCCGTATCGCGGCGCAGCGCCATCAGCCAGGACAGTTCGCTCTCGACCGAGGGCCGCGTCTGGTAACCGATGCGGTGCACGCGCAGCGTGAAGCTGCCGTTGGCCGGCGTATCGATCTGAAAGGTCTGGTTTTCGGAATGGTTGATCAGCCGGGCGCTGGCACCGGCCACTTCGATCCAGGATGACAGGGCGGGCTCGACTTCAAGCGCCGTCAGCGGCATCGGCATATCTCCAGGCAGCAACAATGGCCTGAAGCAGGCCAGTCACCAAGGCATAAAGGAGAAATAATGGTCGGAGCGACAGGATTTGAACCTGCGACCCTTTGTCCCCCAGACAAATGCGCTACCAAGCTGCGCTACGCCCCGACTGCGCGGAGACATAGAGAAACCGGGGATTGGGTGCAACCCTGAATTTTGGCCTGATGTGCACAAGCCAAGGTTTTTCGAGGGGCGGTGACGGGATGGGACCGGAAGTCCGGCGTATTTCCGGCGCTTTTTCACTCGGTTGTGAGCCTAAAGCAGCGTCGTAAAGCGCAGAACGTTTGCCCTCATAATCTTGAAATACAAATTGTCGACAAAGAAGTTCCGATGCTATTGTCTGTCCAACGAGGCGCGCGCCTCTCGCCTTTTCGAACTGCCTTTGGAGCATCGCATGCAGCAGAACCCTTTTGCCGGGTGCATACCCGCCCTGATGACCCCGTGTAGGCCTGACCGCAGCCCAGATTTCGATGCCCTGGTTCGCAAGGCACAGGAGCTGATTGGTCTGGGCATGTCGGCCGTGGTCTATTGCGGCTCGATGGGCGACTGGCCGCTGCTGACCGATGCGCAGCGCCAGGAAGGCGTCGAGCGCCTCGTCAAGGCCGGCATTCCGGTGATCGTCGGCACCGGCGCGGTCAATACGCAGATTGCAGTGGAGCATGCCGCTCACGCCCAAAAGGTTGGCGCGGCCGGCCTGATGCTGATCCCCCGCGTCTTGTCGCGCGGCTCCTCGCCTTCGGCGCAAAAGTCCCATTTTAAGGCGCTGCTGTCCGCCGCCCCCGACCTGCCCGCCGTCATCTACAACAGCCCCTACTACGGCTTCGCCACGCGGGCCGACCTGTTCTTCGCGCTGCGCGAAGACCACGCCAATCTCGTTGGCTTCAAGGAATTTGGCGGCGAGACTGACTTGACCTATGCCGCCGAGCATATCACGTCCAGTGATCCGGCCCTGTCACTGATGGTGGGCGTCGATACCGCCGTCTACCACGGCTTCGTCAATTGCGGCGCCAATGGCGCCATCACCGGCATCGGCAATTGCCTGCCGCGCGAGGTGCTTCAGCTGGTGTCGCTCTGCGTTGACGCCCAGAAGGGCGATCCGGTTGCCCGCCGCCGTGCCAGGGAGCTCGAAGAGGCGCTGATGACGCTTTCGACCTGGGATGCCGGCCCGGACCTGGTGCTGTATTTCAAATACCTGCTGGAGCTGAATGGCGAGCAGGAATATGCGCTGCATTTCAATACCGATGACGCCCTGAGCGCGTCGCAGCGCCATCATGCCGAAGCCTCGCTGCAGCGCTTCCGCAGCTGGTACGAAAAATGGGCTGCCTAGGCAGCCCATCATCGCGTCTCAGTTGACGGTGAAGCCTTTCACGAAGGGGTCGCGGTCGTCGAGGAAGATCGTGTTGTAGCCAGTCATCCAGGCCTGTCCGGCGATAGACGGGATCATGCCGGCAAACGCGCCGACCTGGACGGCGGCCTCGACCTTGCCGTGAAACAGGCTGCCGATGATGCTTTCATGCACGAAGCTGTCGCCGACCTGCAGCTCGCCCTTGCCGAATTTCTGCGCCAGCCGCGCCGAAGTGCCGGTGCCGCAGGGCGAGCGGTCGATGGCCTTCTCGCCATAGAACACCGCATTGCGCCCATCGGCCTCGGGATGGTTCGGCTTGCCGGTCCACATCACATGGCGCAGCCCGTTGATGGTCGGGAACAGCGGGTGCTGAAAGCTGTATTTCTCGTTGATCAGCCGCCGGGCAATCGGTGACAGCTGCTGGATCTCGAAGGCGGTGAACTGCGCCATGTCGGCAAAGCCCGGCTGCGGCTCGAAAATGGCGTAGAAATTGCCGCCATAGGCCACGTCGAATTTCAGCGGCCCGACACCCGGCAGATCGATCTCGAGGTCGGTCTGGTAGAGGAAGGACGGCACATTGGTGATCTTGACGCTGGTCACATGACCCGCCGCATCTTGCTCATAGTCGCATTCGATAATGCCGGCCGGCACTTCGAGGCGCAGATGGCCGGGCACCTTGGGCGTCACCAGCCCCTCCTCGATCATCACCGTCACCGTGCCGATCGTGCCATGCCCGCACATCGGCAGGCAGCCGGAGGTTTCGATGAACAGGATCGAGCCATCGACGTCGTCGCGCAGCGCCGGATAGAGGATCGAGCCGGACATCACGTCATGGCCGCGCGGCTCGAACATCAGGCCGGTGCGGATCCAGTCATATTCGGCCAGGAAATGCTCGCGCCGCGCATTCATCGTCTCGCCCTGCAGCTGGGGCCCGCCGCCAGTGACGACGCGCACCGGATTGCCGCAGGTATGCGCATCGACGCAGAAAAATGTCCGCCGGGTCATTTATTGAAACCTCTGAATTGAAAATGCCGGAACATCCGGGCCACCCGCCACCAGCTCGGCGATCATCCGCCCTGTCACGGCGCTGAGCGTCAGGCCGAGATGGCCATGTCCGAAGGCGTAAAGAATGCGCTTGTCACGCGGGTTGCGGCTGATGACGGGCAGGGAATCGGGTGTCGACGGCCGGCGGCCCATCCACTCCGTGCCACCTTCCGGCAGCGACGGCACATAGCGGCGCATCTTGGCGCGCATCGCCTTGGCCCGGCCGTAGTTGGGCGACGTCTCCGGCTTGGCCAGTTCCACCGCGCCACCGACCCGCAGGCCATCGACCAGCGGCGAGGCGATGAAGCCATGATCGCCAAAGCCGACCGGCATGGCGAGATTCCAGCCGAGGTCGGTGAAAGTGGTATTGTAGCCGCGCTCGGTTTCCAGCAGCACTTTCAACCCGCCCTGGCGCACCAGTTCGCGCGACCAGACCCCCGCGGCCACCACGACGAAATCGGCGCTGGCGCTGCGGCTGCCATCGGTCAACACAAGGGTGACGCCCTCGGCGCCCTGTTCCATCCCCGCGACGCGCCCGGCCACAACCGTGGCCTTGCTGCGCAGGAAGGCCTGGTAGTGGCGCAGGACGGTCAGCGGATTGGACACCATCCAGTAGCCCGGCTGGTGCACGGCGCCGGCAAATTCGCCTTCCAGTTGCGGCACCAGACGCCGCGCCGCGGCCGGATCGAGCGCTTCATAGGCATAGCCCAGCACCGCCTTGACCCGCTCGGCCTCCTGCAGCGCAGCGGAGACGCTTTGCGGCGTGCTGTGCACAGAGATATAGCCGGACTGGCGCAGATGGCCCTCCATCCCGGCAATCCGCGCCATGCTGTGGTGATCGCTCAAGGCCGTCTGCATCAATCCGCCGAGCGCCTGGCGCACGTGCACATCATGCGATGGCGCGGCGGATCGCAGAAAGGCCAACAGCCATGGCAGCATGCTGGGCAGGTCCTGCCAGCGGACGGTCAGCGGCCCGAGCGGATCAAGCAGCCAGCCGGGTACGGCGGTCAGGATGCCGGGGCTGGCCAGCGGCGCGATTTCGGGCAGCGCGATCAGCGCCGCATTGCCCGACGAGGTTGGCAGTCCGTCCGGCTCGGTGTCGAAGACAGTAACTTCATGGCCGGCATCAACCAGCCAGGTCGCGGCGGCACTGCCGACAATCCCGGCACCAATGACGTGAACCCGGCTCAACGGAGCACCTCGCCCAGGGCAATGCCGCTGGCGGTATCGCGTGCGATATAGGTCTGGATCTGCCGCACGATCTGTGCGGCATGAGCGGCACCCAGCGCATCGGCCGTGTCGGCGTCGCCGGCCTCGATGGCTGCGACCATGTCGCTATGCTCGTCGACATATTGCCGCGGCAGGGCATCGTCAAAGGACTGATAATAGAGCCGCAACACCCTCCGCCCCTCGTCGAGCAGACGAGCAAACAGCTGGGTGAAATAGTGATTGCCGCCGGCTTCGGCGATGGCGACGTGAAAATCGCGGTTGGTGGCAATCATGGCAATGGCGTCCCGTCGCGCCACAGACGCGGCATAGCTGGCCTCAAGGCTTTTGATCTTGATCAGGTGTTCTGGCCGGCGGTGTACGGCGGCTGATCGCGTGGTAACGCGATACATCAGGGTCAGCGCTTCGAAATAGAACGGCAGGTTGACGAAATCGATCGGCGCCACAATGGTATTGCGGTTGGGCAGCGTCAGCAGCAGCCCCTCGGCACTGAGGCGCACCATGGCTTCGCGAATGGGTGTGCGGGAGAGGTTGAACTGGTCGGCCAGCCGCGTCTCGTCGAGTGGGCTGCCCGGCTCCAGCGTCAGCTCAAGAATAGCCTGGCGCAAGCTGTCGTAGACGATCTGTACGCCCTGCCCGCGCTTTTTCAGCGTAGACACATCGGCGGCCGCTGATTCAATATCCTCGTCCGGCAGTTTGCTCGTCATCATTGGCTCGAACTTGGTGGGGTCATTGCGGCAAGGAAGACGCCTGATTGCGCATGCAAAACTATATACAAACAGTCGACAGGGCGTCATCCCCTTTCTGAACCATCAAGGAGATATCGGCGACATGACGACTGGTTTTATCGGCACCGGCACCATCACGGCAGCCATTATCCGTGGCTTGGCGGCTGCCGGCTGGACCGATCCGATCGTGGTCTCGCCGAGGAATGCAGAGTTGTCTGCAGCACTGGCGGCGGAGCATGGCTTCGTCGAGGTGGCCCGCGACAATCAGGAGGTCGTGGACCGCTCGACGCTGGTTTTCATCGCCGTGCGGCCGCAGGTTTTCGATGAGGCGATGGCGCCGCTGTCGTTTGGCAATGCCGCGGCGGTCGCCAGTCTCGTGCCGACGATTTCCCTCGACCGCCTGCGCGAGGTGACCGGACCGGGGCCCGCCCTGTCGCGCGCGGTGCCGCTCCCCTTTGTCGAGCAATTGACCGGACCGACGCCAATCTATCCGCCGGGGGCCGCTTGCGTGCCGCTGTTTGAAAAGCTCGGCCGCGCTATAGTGGTGGAGCAGGAAGCTCAGATGGATGTGCTGCTCGCTGCCAGCGGCACCATGGGCAGCTTCTTCCTGCTGCAGGCCGCCATCGTGGACTGGATGGCGGCGCAGGGTCTCGATCCCACGCTGGCGCGCCTTTATGCCGGGGAGCTTGTCTCTGGTCTGGCGCTGTCAGCGCAGATCCGGCCCAACCAGAGTTTCGAAACGCTGATGGACGAGTTTTCCACGCGTGGCGGTTTGAATGAACAGTTGCGCAAAAGCCTGGAACAGGCGGGGCTGCGACAGCATGTCGGCGAGGGTTTGACCGCGCTGCTGCATCGGGTGCAGCAGGGCTAAGACCTCCGGGCGTCAAGCACCACCGCAAAATCCTGCTGTCGCTGTTTTGCACGTTGGTAAAAGCCGGCAAGGCGCGCATCGATGCTTGACGCACTGGCAAGGCAGCGCTGCAGCAGGTCCGTGCCGGGTTGACCCTGTGCCCAAGCCGCCAGCACGGCATCATGATCGGCGCGCAGTGCGGCAAAACCGGCGGAGGCTGCGAGTTCGGCTGAACCGATGAGCAGATGGACCGGTTCGGGCTGGCTGATGCCTTTGAGCGGGATGTGTCCAGCCGGCAGGAAGGCCAGGTCCGGCGCCGCCAATCTTGTCTGGTCGGTGACCAAGATGTCGTAACCCAATTCCTTGCAGGCGCTTTCGAGCCGGCTGGCGACATTGACCGTGTCGCCGATGCAGGAATAATCGAAGCGCGTTTCAAAGCCCATGTTTCCCACCAGCGCCGGGCCGGTCGAAATCCCGATGCCGATGCTGATTTTTTCGTCCTGGCCAGCATTGAGCCTTTCCAGAGCCAGACGCATGGCAAGCGCCGCCTCGCAGGCGCGGCTGGCGTGTTGCGGCACGTCCACCGGGGCATTCCAGAAGGCCATCACCGCATCGCCCATGAATTTGTCGATGGTCCCCTGATGCGCGACGATGGCGGCGCCCAGTGCGGCGAACAGCCGGTTGAGAATGCCGACCAGTTCGGCCGGTGCCTTGCGTTCGCTGAGTGCGGTAAAATTGCGCACATCGGAAAACATCACGGTCAGCTCGCGCAGGTCGCCGCCCAGCTTGAGCAGGCCGGCATTGGCCTCGATCTGGGTCAGCAGCGACGGTTCGACATAATGGGCAAAGGCGCGGCGGATGCGGCGCCTGTCGGCATCGGTCACGGCAAATTGGAAGAAGCTCATCGCGGCATAGGCGACGAGCACGGCAAACAGCGCAAAGCTCGGGTCGAGCAACAGCCCGTATTGAGTAAAGGCCAGCCAACTGACCGAGAGCATCAGGGCGCCGATTGCCGCCGAGACCAGCAGGCCCAGCAGCGGTCCGAGCAAAAAGACCGCCAGCACCACCGCCACCACGCTCACAGCCAGTAGCAACAGTTCCAGCCCACCAACCCAATCGGCGCGCATAAGGAACGTGCCGGTCAGCATCTGCTCCAGCGCCTGCAGGTGGATCGACACGCCGGGCACCGCCTCGCCCAGTGCCGAAGCACGAATATCGAGCAAGCCGGCGGCAGAGGCCCCCACCAGGACGATCTGCCCGGCCAGTTGCGGCGCCAGCCGAGCATAGTCATCGGCCAAAAGATCTTTTGCCGAAATGAACGTCTCCGGCCCCAGCGGGCGATAGTAGAGCCACATCTCGCCCGTCGGTCCGGTCGGCACGTCGAAGGCGCCGATGCGCAAGCCGTCCACGGTGCCGGCATCATTCCCCAGCACGACCAGGGTGGATGCACCCTGCGCGACCCCCAGCGTCTCCACCGCCAGCGTCGGCAGCGGCACCGTGCCGTTCGACCACAGCAGTGGCAGCCGGCGCGCTACACCCGCCCCTGCCACATCGAGGCTGGCAACGCCGACGCCCGCAGCGACATCGAGCAGAATTGGTAACGGCGCCGCTACACCTTGCAGAGGTGGCAGATTGGGCAAAACGTCCATGCCGGTCATGGCAAAACCGGACTTCGGCGCCGGCGCAACACCGCCCTGCCCGCTGCGGCTGGTAACCAACACACTCGGCCGGTCGCTCAATGCCTTCGCAAAAACTGCATCCATGCCAAACCGATCCGGCTCGGAAAACAAAACGTCAAAAGCCATAGTCGCGGCGCCAAGCTCGTTCAGCCGATCGGCGATACGGGCCATGACCTCCCGTGACCAGGGCCATTGCCCGATCGCCGCCAGCGAGGACTCGTCGATATCAATGATCCGCACCGGCAGGTCGGCCGGCGCCTGCCGTGGCTTGATCTGCTGGAACACGTCAAACGTCGTCTCGCGCGCCACCTGCACGGCATAGGGATCGGCGGTGCGCAGCAGCACCAGCGCAATCACCAGCGCCGCGCCAAACAACAGTGCCGCGGCGCGCCGTTTCCACATCGACTAGTTCATCGGCGAAGTGGAATAGGCCTTCATTACAGGTGCCGAACCGGGCCGGCAGCGCACGTCGCGGCGGAAATCGCTGGGTGACATGCCGGCGATCTTGCGGAACGACTTGTTGAAGGCGCTGAGCGAGCCGAACCCACTGTCCATCGCCACCTGCAGCACATTGGCGTCGTCCTGCATCAGCAGGGCCTGGGCATAGCTGAGCCGCATCAGGTTGACATAGTCGTTGAGCGTCATGCCGGTCGACTTCTTGAACACGTTCATCGCGTATTTCGGATGGATGTCCGCTGCCTGGGCAATGTCGGAGGAATCGATCTCTTCGCGGAAATTGTCGGCGATGAAATCGCAGATCCGCACCACGATGGGCGAGGAATGGTGGTCCAGTCCATCCACCGCATTGACCACCGCGGCCGGTCCCGGCAGCAAGTCGTAAGGGTCGAAGCGCACGCGCTCGATCCGCAGCAGCAGTTCTTCAACCGCCATGCTGGCCTTCATCGGATCGCCCGAGCGGGCATAGTCGTTCCAGCGGGCAAAGTTCAGCGGGTCGGAGGCATCAGTGGCCTTGGTGACCAGCGTCGCCCCCTGCATCAGCCGCGACTGCACATTCTGCGGCAGCCGGAGGCGGAAGAAATGCACCAGCGGCAGGTGACCGCCGCCATAGACCAGATCGTCCGAAGCATCATCGAGCCAATGCGGCAGGCCGCCCCAGAACAGCGCCATGTCGCCGGCATTGAAGCGCACGTCATGGCCGCTCATCTTATAGTGGGCCCAGCCGCGCACGATGTAATTGACCTCGACCTGGGCATGCCAATGCGCCGCCCGCATCACCAAGGGCGAAGCGTGGAACATGTGCAGCTCGGTCGGCAGGCGTTCGACCCCGTTCGCCATGGGCTCGTAGTAGGCCTTTTCCGCGATCTTACTTTCCGCCAACTCTCTATGCCTTTTGGGATGGACGCCCTGCGCCAGAAGCATAGCTTAGGAAGGGCTCGGAGGAAGAGCAACTTAAAAGGGAGGACTACAATGATCCGCAACACTTCGCGGTCGCGCAGCATTCTTGCCATGGCGCTTGCCGGTATCAGCCTGCTGACCGTCACAGCCGCCTCGGCTGGCGATATTTCCGTCTGGGTTTGGGACAAGGCCTTTAACGGCGACACCATGCGTGAAGCCGGCGCCATCTACACCGCCGCCCATCCTGACGTCACCGTCACCGTCGATGACAGCGCCAGCCAGGACGATATCCGCGCCAAGCTGCAGACCCAGCTTCTGGCCGGCAGCACCGATGGCCTGCCCGACATCGTGCTGATCCAGGACGATATCGCCCAGAAATATTTGCAGTCCTTCCCCGGCGCCTTCGAGCCGCTGTCCGACTCGATCGATATGGCGGCCTTTGCGCCCTACAAGGTTGCCGCCGCCACTTATGACGGCAAATCCTATTCCGTGCCTTTCGATTCCGGCGTGACCGGCCTGTTCTACCGCTCGGACTACCTCGAAGAGGCCGGCTTCACTGCCGCTGACCTCGAAAACATCACCTGGGACCGGCTCGTCGAAATCGGCACCACGGTCAAGGAAAAGACCGGCCACCTGCTGCTCGACCTTGACCTCAATGACACCGGCCTGATCCGCATGATGATGCAGTCGGCCGGCGAATGGTATTTCAACGAGGACGGCAGCCTCCACATCACCGACAATGCCGCGTTGAAGAAGGCCATCGAGACCTACGCCAAGTTCTACCAGGCTGACCTCGTCAAGCCCGTTTCCGGCTGGGCCGAATATACCGGCGCCTTCACCTCCGGCGAAGTTGCCGCCGTGCCGGTCGGCGTCTGGATCACCGCGACGATCAAGGCCAATGCCGATCAGTCCGGTCTCTGGGCCATCGCCCCGATCCCGCGCCTCGACATGGAGGGCTCGGTCAACGCTTCCAACCAGGGCGGCTCGAGCTGGTTCGTGCTCTCCTCCTCGGACAACAAGGAAGAAACCATCGACTTCCTCAAGACGGTCTGGGCGGAAAATGTCGACTTCTACCAGGACATCCTGATCAAGCGCGGCGCTGTCGGCTCGCTGCTCGCCGCCCGTGAAGGCGAAGCCTTCAAGGCTTCGGATGAGTTCTTCGGCGGCGCGCCGGTGTGGCAGAACTTCTCCACCTGGCTCGGCCAGATCCCGAGCGTCGATTACGGCACCTTCACCGCCGAAGTCGATGCGGCCGTGCAGGCCCAGCTCCCCGGCATCATCCAGGGCGGCGATCTCGATGCGGCCCTCCAGGCCATCAACGACCAGGCCACCCAGCAGATGCAGTAATCTGCGCGGAGGGCGGGCCTTGCCCGCTCTCCGTCCCATTCGGCCATCGTTGACGCACCGGGGAGGGTGACACTTGGCACAGGCGCGACTTGATCGCAGGGAGCAGATCACTGGCTGGGCTTTCATCGCCCCTGCCCTGATCCTGCTCGGATTGTTCATGATCTATCCCATCGTCTGGTCGCTCTGGATGAGCTTCCAGGTCGGCAAGGGGATGAATCTCAGCTTTGGCGGCTTTGCCAATATCGTGCGGCTGACCAAGGATCCGGTGTTCATCCGCGCCCTGGGCAATACCTTCACCTTCTTCATCTTCCAGGTGCCGATCATGATCGGCCTGGCGCTGCTGTTTGCCGTCGCGCTCAACGATTCCACTTTGCGCTTCCGCGGCCTGTTCCGCACGGCGATCTTTCTGCCCTGCGTCACCTCGCTGATCGCCTATTCCACCGTCTTCAAGTCGATGTTCGCCACCGATGGCATCATCAACCAGGCGCTGATGGCGCTGCATGTCATCGCCTCGCCGATCTCCTGGTTCGGCGACCCCTTCTGGGCCAAGGTGGCCATCATCATCGCCATCACCTGGCGCTGGACCGGCTACAACATGATCTTCTACCTGGCGGCGCTGCAGAATATCGACCGCTCGATCTATGAAGCCGCCCGCATCGATGGTGTCCCGGCCTGGGCGCGCTTCCGCTACCTGACCATTCCGATGTTGAAGCCGGTGATCCTCTTTACCACCGTCATTTCCACCATCGGCACGCTGCAACTGTTCGACGAGGTCGCCAACTTCACCGCCGGCACCGGTGGCCCCTCCGATTCCACCGTCACGCTGTCGCTCTATATCTACAACCTGACCTTCAAGTTCATGCCCAGCTTTGGCTATTCGGCCACCGTCTCCTGGGTGATCGTGGTGCTGGTCGGCATCCTGACCTTCCTGCAATTCCTCATCGCCCGCGACCGGAGGATCAAGTCATGACCGTCTCCACCGCTGACGCCGTCGGCACGCGCCCCGTCGTGGTCCGCAGCTATGTCCCCGGCAATCCCTGGGCCCTGGCCCGCCGGGCACTGGTCTACGTGCTGCTGTCGATCGCGGCCTTCCTGTCGGTCTTCCCCTTCTTCTGGATGATGATCGGCGCCACCAATGCGTCGGCCGATATTATCAAGGGCAAGGCCTGGTTCGGCGGGGCACTGGTCGCCAATGCCACGACCTTCTTCACCCAGGTCGACGCGCCGCGCATCTTCTTCAATTCCGGCTTCATTGCCGTAGTCGCCACCGCGCTGACGCTGATCATCTCGTCACTGGCCGGTTACGGCTTCGAGATGTTCCGCTCCAAGGTCCGCGAACGCATCTTCGCTTTCCTGCTGCTGCTGCTCTCCATCCCCTTTGCGGCAATGATGGTGCCGCTGTTCGTGATGTTTTCGCAGGCCAAGCTGGTCAACACCTTTGCTGCCGTCATCCTGCCGACGGTCGCCTCGATCTTCATCATCTTCTACTTCCGCCAGGCGACGAAGGCCTTCCCCAGCGAATTGCGCGACGCCGCCAAGATCGACGGGCTCAAGGAATGGCAGATTTTCCTCTTCGTCTATCTGCCGGTGATGCGCTCCACCTATGCGGCTGCGACGATCATCGTCTTCATGGGCAATTGGAACAATTACCTGTGGCCGCTGATCGTGCTGCAGACCGCCGAGAACAAGACCATCACGCTGATCCTGTCGGCGCTGACCTCGGCCTATACGCCCGATTACGGCATGATCCTGTTCGGCACCGTGCTGGCCACCCTGCCCACCCTCGTCATCTTCTTCCTGCTCCAGCGCCGCTTCGTCGAAGGCATGCTGGGAGCCGTCAAATAGTCGCGCCAGTTGGAGAGTTGAATCATGTCTAGTTTGAAACTGCGCGACGTCCGCAAGGCCTTCGGATCACTCGAAGTGATCAAGGGGGTCAACCTCGATATCGCCGACAAGGAATTCGTCGTCTTCGTCGGCCCCTCTGGCTGCGGCAAGTCCACGCTGCTGCGCATGATCGCCGGCCTTGAGAACATCACCGATGGTGACCTGTTGATCGGCGACGAGCGGATGAACGATGTCGATCCGTCCAAGCGCGGCATCGCCATGGTGTTCCAGACCTATGCGCTCTATCCGCATATGACGGTGCGCGAAAACATGGGCTTTGCGCTCAAATTCGCCGGTGTCTCGAAAGCCGATATCGAAAAGCAGGTGGCCGAAGCCGCGCGCATTCTCGAGCTCGGCCCCCTGCTCGATCGCCTGCCCAAGCAGCTATCGGGCGGTCAGCGCCAGCGCGTCGCCATCGGCCGCGCCATCGTGCGCCACCCCGAAGTCTTCCTGTTCGACGAACCGCTGTCCAATCTCGATGCCGAGCTGCGCGTGCATATGCGCATCGAGATCGCCCGGCTGCACAAGGAACTCCAGACCACCATCATCTATGTGACGCACGACCAGGTCGAAGCCATGACGCTAGCCGACAAGATCGTCGTGCTGCGCGAAGGAGTGGTGGAACAGGTCGGCCGGCCGCTGGAACTCTATGACAACCCCGCCAACCAGTTCGTCGCCGGCTTCATCGGCTCGCCGAAGATGAACTTTTTGGCCGCCACCGTGGTCGATAAATCGCCTGACAGCCTGCGTATCGAGCTCAGCGCTCACAAGGGCGTTCGCCTCAACATCCCCGCCACCGGTGGCGCTGTCGGCGACAAGGTGACCCTTGGCGTTCGTGCCGAGCATTTCGGCGAGGCCGGCGCCGGCAATGCCGATCTCACGCTGGATATCGACGTCGCCGAACATCTCGGTTCGACAAGTTATGTCTATGCCAATTCCGGCAGCGAGCCGCTGGTCATCGAGCGCGAGGAATCGCGCCACCAGTTCGGCGAAGACCGCATCACCATCTCGATCAGTGCCGACAAGGCCTACCTCTTCGACAGCAAGGGCCAGCGCCTGCGCTGACATTCTCCCGCCGCCGGCTCTCTGCAGGTGGCCATGACACTTTCTATAGGGACTATTTCCATGTCTGAAAAAATCCGCTGGGGCATTATCGGGCCGGGCAGCATTGCCAAGGCTTTCCAGGGCGGCGTCGCCGGCTCCAAGCATGGCGTGCTGGCCGCCGTTGCCACGCGCGATCCCAATAAGCCGGGCCTCGCGGCGGACTTCCCCGGCGCCAGGGTCGTGCATGGCTATGACGCCCTGCTGGCCGATCCCGAGATCGATGCCGTCTATATCGCCGTTCCCCATACCGGCCATGCCGAATGGGCGATCAAGGCCGCCGAGGCCGGCAAGCATGTGCTGGTCGAAAAGCCGCTGGCGCTCTCCGCCTTCGAGATCGACGCGGTGTTCCACGCCCATCGCAAGGCCGGCACTTTCGCGGGCGAAGCCTTCATGTATCGCCTGCATCCGCAGGCGGCCAAGCTGGCCGGACTGATCCGCTCCGGCGCCATTGGCGAAGTGCGGATGATCCAGTCGAGCTTTGGCTTCAACATGGGCAAGTTCCAGCCGGAACACCGCCTGTTTGCCTCTAAACTTGCAGGCGGCGGCATTCTCGATGTCGGCGGCTATCCGGTGTCGATGTCGCGCTTCATCGCCGGTGCCGCGCTGGGCAAGCCGTTTGCCGATCCGGTCAAGGTCGCCGGCACCGCCAAGCTCAATGCCGAGGGCACCGACGACTGGGCTGCCGCCGTCCTCACCTTCGAGAATGGCATTGTCGCCCAGGTCTCCTGCGCGGTTATGGCCAATCTCGACAATGTGCTGCGCATCCACGGCTCGGAAGGCCGCATCGAAGTGCCGGACTTCTGGTTTGCCGGCGGCGATCGCACCACCGGCAAGGGCCGCATCGACGTCATCAAGAATGGCCAGACCGAGACCATCAGCGTCAACGAGACCGGCCATGTCTATTCCTTCGAGGCCGATGCCGCTGCCGAAGCCATCTTTGCCAAGCGGCAGGAACTGGCTGCGCCCGGCATGACCTGGGCCGACAGTCTCGGCAATGCGCGCGTCCTCGACGCCTGGCGCAAGGATGCAGGGATCGAATTTTCGATCGAAAAGGCCAGCACCCGCGTTACCACGCTCGACAATCGCAAGCTCGGTCCCAACACCGGCGTCATTCCCAAGCGCTCGATCCCGGGCCTTGGCAAGCAGGCTTCGGCCGTGGCACTGGGATTTGAGGACTTCAAGAGCTTCGCCTCGGGCGCCATCCTGCTCGACGCCTTCTGGGAAAAGGGCGGCAATATTTTCGATACCGCCTTTGTCTATGGCTCGGGTTATACCGAAAAGCTGTTTGGCGAATGGCACCGCAACCGCGGCACGCGCGAAGGCGCGGTGCTGATCGGCAAGGGCGCGCATAGCCCCCTCGTCTATCCCGACGTCATCGCCAAGCAGCTGACCCAGTCGCTCGATCGCCTGCAGACCGACTATGTCGACGTCTATTTCATGCACCGCGATAATCCCGAGGTGCCGGTCGGCGAATTCGTCGATGCCATGGACGCCGAAGTCAAGAATGGCCGTATCCGTGGGCCGTTCGGTGGTTCAAACTGGACCAAGGAGCGTTTCGACGAGGCAGTCGCCTATGCCGAAAAGACCGGCAAGACCAAGCCGCAGGCGCTGTCCAACAATTTCGCCCTCAGCGAAATGCTGGTGCCGATCTGGGATGGCTGCGTTACTGCCTCGACCGACGAGTGGAAAAGCTGGCTCAAGGAAAAGCAGGTCACCAACTTCTCCTGGTCCAGCCAGGGCCGCGGCTTCTTCACCGACCGCGCCGGCCGCGACAAGCTCGACAATGAAGAACTGGTGCGCTGCTGGTACAATGACAAGAACTTCGCGCGCCGCGACCGCGCCATCGAACTGGCCAAGCAGCTCGGCCACAACCCGATCCACATCGCTTTGGCCTGGGTTCTTACACAGGAGTTCCCATCCATCCCGCTGATCGGTCCCCGGACCCTGGGCGAGCTGGACGATAGCCTGAAGGCGTTCGAGATTCAGCTGACGCCGGATCAGGTGGCCTGGCTGGATAACGGTTAGGCGCGGAGGAAGCCGCCCGACTGCGGGCGGTGGAGGGGGGGAGCCGCTTTCGCAGATGCGCCAATGCCCCGCATAGAAATTTGGGCCTGTCGCTCTCCTCTCCACCACGCTACGCGTGGTCCCCCTCTCCCGTAAACGGGAGAGGAAGCCACCCCGCCATCCCCCTGCCCCACCAGCAAAAACCCGAAATCTATCCACGCCCCCTCCAACCTCCCGCATACTGTTCCCATACCCGCCACACACGCGGCCCCGACGCAGGGCCGGGCGGGGCGACCGTGGGAGAGGGGCGCTTCTCCAGTGGGGTTGGA
>NZ_FOFL01000008.1 GCF_900110945.1 Devosia sp. YR412 | reverse complement strand
CGGCCCGGGCGTGAACCCACGGCGACTGGCATAGTCCCGTGCCCGGCCCACTCCCGCCACTGTCGCCTGCAGGCCGCCGATGCGGGGTGGATGGCAGGAGTATGCGCCCAGGCCGAGCGGGCGTGGATAGATTTCGGATTTTTGTTGGTGGGCAGAGGGATGCGTGGGTTCGATTCTGTTTGATCGAACCACTGCAGCGGCAGTCAACACCCTCCCCCTTTGAGGGAGGGATCAAGGGAGGGGGTAGGCCACAAGCGCTGAGCTTGCTGAACCATACCCCCTTCCTGCTCCCCTCAAGGGGGAGGGTGAAGATCGAGTATGCGGGGCGGCTGGGCCATTCGCGCATAGCGCTCATGGCCTTCTTGGCTTGAAAGGCTCCACTGGAGCCTTTCATCTGCTGCGCAGAACACCTGCGAAGTCGCCTCAAATCGCGCCACTGGCGCGATTTGCCCTGCGGGACAGTTCGAAGTTATTCAGCCGCCTTGGTCGCAAACTGCGGGCGTCTGGCCATGACGTCCTTAAGGAACTGGCCGGTGTAGGAGCGTTTGACCTGGGCGACGTCTTCGGGCGTGCCGACGGCCACCACTTCGCCGCCGCCGTCGCCGCCTTCGGGCCCCATGTCGACGATCCAGTCGGCGGTCTTGATGACTTCGAGATTGTGCTCGATGACCACCACCGTATTGCCGCCGTCCACCAGCTCATGCAGCACGTCGAGCAGCTTTGCCACGTCGTGGAAGTGCAGACCTGTGGTTGGCTCGTCCAGCATATAGAGCGTGCGGCCGGTGGCGCGCTTGGAGAGTTCCTTGGACAGCTTGACGCGCTGTGCCTCGCCCCCCGACAGCGTATTGGCCGGCTGGCCAACCTTGACATAGCCGAGGCCGACGCGCTGCAGCGTGGCGAACTTGTCGCGGATCACTGGCACAGCCGAGAAGAAATCGACGCCTTCGTCGATGGTCATGTCCAAAATGTCGGAAATCGACTTGCCCTTGAACTGCACTTCCAGCGTTTCGCGATTGTACCGCTTGCCCTTGCAGACGTCGCAGGTGACGTAAACGTCGGGGAGGAAATGCATCTCGATCTTAAGGACGCCGTCGCCCTCGCATTTCTCGCAGCGGCCGCCCTTGACGTTGAAGGAAAAACGGCCCGGGCCGTAACCGCGGGTTTTCGCTTCCGGCAGGCCGGCAAACCATTCGCGCAGCGGCGTGAAGGCGCCGGTATAGGTGGCCGGATTGGAGCGCGGCGTGCGGCCGATCGGGCTCTGGTCGATATCGATGACCTTGTCGAGGAATTCGAGGCCGGTCAGCGACTCGTGCGGCGCCGGGACCACGCGGGCGCCGTTGAGGCGGCGGGCGATCGCCTGGTACATGGTGTCGATCATCAGCGTCGACTTGCCGCCACCGGAGACGCCGGTGATGGCGACGAAGAGGCCGAGCGGAATATCCACCGAGACATTCTTCAGATTATTGCCAGTGGCGCCCTTGACCGAGAGCGTCTTGCCCTTCTTGGCCTCGCGGCGTTCGGCGGGCATGGCAATGCCCATGCGGCCGGAGAGGTACTGGCCGGTCAGGGAATCGGGATGGTTCAGGATGTCCTGCGGCGTGCCTTCGGCGACGATATGGCCGCCATGCACGCCGGCGCCGGGGCCGATATCGACGACATAGTCGGCGGTCATGATGGCGTCTTCGTCATGTTCGACGACGATGACGGTATTGCCGATATCGCGCAGGCGCCGCAGGGTTTCCAGCAGCTTGGCATTGTCGCGCTGGTGCAGGCCGATGCTCGGTTCGTCCAGCACATAGAGCACGCCGGTCAGGCCCGAGCCGATCTGCGATGCCAAGCGAATACGCTGGCTTTCGCCGCCCGACAAAGTGCCGGAATTGCGCGACATGGAGAGATAGTCGAGGCCGACGTCGATGAGGAAGTTCAGGCGTTCGCGGATTTCCTTGAGGATGCGCTCGCCAATGGTCATCTGCGTCGGTGTCAGCTTGGACGGCAGCTCATTGAACCACGCCACGGAATCGCGGATCGACTTTTCGGTGACCTGGCCGACATGCAGCCCGTCGATCTTGACCGCCAGGGATTCCGGCTTGAGGCGATAGCCGCCACAGGCCAGGCACGGCTTGGCCGACATGTATTTCTCGATCTCTTCGCGCATGCCGGCGCTTTCGGTTTCCTTGTAGCGACGCTCAAGGTTGCCGATAACGCCTTCAAAGACCTTGGTGGTCTTGTACTGGCGCAGGCCATCGTCATAGACGAATTCGATCTTGGTCTTGTCGGTGCCATAGAGCACGGCATGCTGCACGTCGAAGGGCAGCTCGTTCCAGGCGGTGCCGGTCGAGGCGCCGAAATGCTTCACCACGGCCTGCAGGGTCTGCAGGTAATAGGGCGCCGAGGTCTTGGCCCAGGGCAGGATAGCGCCATCCTTGAGCGACAGGGTCTGGTCGGGAACGATCTGGTCGGGATCGATCTTCTGCTCGGTGCCCAGGCCATCGCAGACCGGGCAGGCGCCGAAGGGGTTGTTGAAAGAGAACAGCCGCGGCTCGATCTCGGCAATGGTAAAGCCGGAGACCGGGCAGGCGAATTTTTCCGAGAAGGTGATCTGGCGGGCGGTGCCGTCTTCGTTCTTCTCATCGGCCAGCTCGACCAGGGCAATGCCCTCGGCCAGCTTCAACGCGGTCTCGAAACTTTCGGCGAGGCGGCCGGAAATCTCGGGGCCGACGACGACGCGATCGACCACGACTTCGATGTCATGCTTGAACTTCTTGTCGAGCGCCGGGGCATCCTCGATCTCGTGATACTCACCGTCGATCTTGACGCGCTGGAACCCCTTGCGCATCAGCTCGGCCAGTTCTTTCTTGTACTCGCCCTTGCGGCCGCGCGCGATTGGGGCCAGCAGATAGGCGCGGGTGCCCTCGGGCAGCTCCAGCACCTTGTCGACCATTTGCGACACGGTCTGGCTCTCGATGGGCAGCCCGGTGGCTGGCGAATAGGGCACGCCGACGCGGGCATAGAGCAGGCGCAGATAGTCATAGATTTCGGTGACCGTGCCGACGGTCGAGCGCGGATTGCGCGAGGTGGTCTTCTGCTCGATGGAAATGGCCGGCGACAGGCCCTCGATGTGATCCACATCGGGCTTCTGCATCATTTCGAGGAACTGGCGGGCATAGGCCGAGAGCGACTCCACATAGCGGCGCTGCCCCTCGGCATAGATGGTGTCGAAGGCCAGCGACGACTTGCCGGAACCAGAAAGGCCCGTCATCACGATCAGGCTGTCGCGCGGCAGGGTGATGTCGATGCCCTTGAGATTGTGCTCGCGGGCGCCGCGCACGATCAGTTCACGGTTCTGGCTTGGCTTTGGCGTCATCGGTCACGTCCATAACTCGGTGCGCCAGCAAGGCGGCACGGCAGCAAAGTCGAAAGGGCAAGGATCGGGGAGCCCCTGAGATAGGCGCAGGAGCCCGCGCTCGCAAGCGGCTTGCGCGCATGGCCGCCCGGCACCGCGGTCACCTTAGCGTGTCCCGGAGGCTGTGCCAAAGCACCATTATCCGGCAGGAACATAAGCGGAACAATTCGGATTCGGTCAAGGGGCGGCATGCTGGGTCACTCCATGCCAGGCGGTTACTAGGGCGGCGACGAGGAATAATGCGCCCGCGCCGCGACCGATCCAGATGGTCGCCGAGGGATTGCCGACCAGCGCATCGCGGCCGCGCCCGGCAGCGAGGGCCAGCGCGCCATAGACCAGGAATTGCATGCTGACGGAGAGCAGGCCCATGACGATTGCCTGGCTCCAGATCGGTCCGAATTCGGGCCGCAGGAATTGTGGATAGACGGCCAGCACGAAGAGATAGGCTTTCGGATTGAGCAGGCAGGTGACGGTCCCCTGGCGAAAGGCGACCCAATTGGAGCGGGTGCTGGCCGTGCCGATGGCATCCACTGTGATGGCGCTGCGCAACAGGGTAAAGCCGATCCAGGCCATGTATGCGGCGCCGATCAGGATCATCGTTTGGAAGATTGCTACAGGTAGCTGCGCCAGCACGCCGACAGCCAGGGCGCCGAACAGCGTATGCACGGCGCCGCCCAGCATGATGCCGGCGACGGCAGCGAGGCCCGCCTTGCGGCCGCCGGTCAGCGCATTGGCGATGACGAAAAACATGTCCATGCCCGGCACTACGATGATGCCGAACAGCAGGACGGAAAACAGCCACAGCGACTGAGCATAGTCCATGCAAGAATCTCCAAGCCGGTGTGGCTTGGGATAAGACTGCTGACAGGGCGTGTCAGCAGGGTCTTGACCTCGTTGAGCATATAGAACATAACAGGAACAGATAAGAGTTGTTCACAACTCAGCAAAGCGCGGGCGAGGACCTGCGTGGCGCAGTAAGGTGGAGCCCGAGTGTAAGTGAGCGTCCCGGCGGGCTGTGGCCCGGGGACTGAATCGAAAGGAATGAGCGATGGCAGGCAGTGTCAACAAGGTGATCCTGGTCGGCAATCTCGGCGCGGATCCTGAAGTCCGCAATCTTCCCAGCGGCGGCAAGGTGGTCAACCTGTCGATCGCAACCTCCGAGAACTGGAAAGACAAGAACACCGGCGAGCGCCGCGAAAAGACTGAATGGCACCGCGTGGTGATCTTCTCGGAGGGCCTGGCGCGCGTCGCCGAGAGCTATCTCAAGAAGGGCAGCAAGGTCTATCTCGAAGGCCAGCTGCAGACCCGCAAGTGGCAGGACCAGTCCGGCGCCGACAAGTATTCCACCGAGATCGTGCTGCAGGGCTTCAATTCCAACATGACTCTGCTGGATGGCCGTGGCGAAGGCGGCGGCGAGGGTGCCGGCGGCGGCTATGGCAACAATGACGGCGGCTTTCGCGGCGTGCGCGACAATGGCGGTAACAGTGGTGGCGGCGGCCAGCGCCCCCGCCCCAGCGCGCCAGCCTTCGAGCCCGGCGGCATGGACGACGATATTCCGTTCTAGGCCTGGGCTGGATCGGCAGAATGTTAAACGGGTCGCCTCACGGCGGCCCGTTTTTGTTTTGGGCGGCATGGAAAAGGGCGGAAGCATTGCTCCCACCCTTTGGCATTTTTGACGGTAGCCGGCGCTTACTTGGCCAGCGCTTCCAGTTCGTCGAGCACGTAGTTCATGGCGGCAAAGGTCGTTGGATAGACGAAGAAGCGCTGCATCGAGATGAACTTGTTGTTCTGCACCGAGGGTAGCGTCTGGCTGGCACCGGGGGCGACTTCCTCCAACTGCTTCAGCATGGTGGTCTCGTCCTCGCCGTCGTCGACGATGTGGCTCGAAAAGATATAGTCAGTGTTCAGCTCACCGATGATTTCGGCGCTGAAATAGGCTTCCTGCTCGCCGTCCGGCACGCGGTCGGCGATGGCGCCATGCAAGAAGCCTAGGTCTTCGAGCACCTGCGTCTGGGCGCCGTAGGTGCTGAAGATGCGGATATCACCATCTTCGGGATTGGGCGTCATGGCGACATAGGTGGGAGCCGCGTTTTCGGCCATGATGATTGGCTTGGCAGCGGCGATGCGCGCTTCGTACTGGGCCAGCAGTTCATCGAACTTTTCGGTGCGGTTCACCCAGCCGGCAAGATCGCGATAGTTGTCGAGCGGGGCATGGCCGTTCTGCGGATCGAACATCATGGTGGGGGCAATCAGGTTGAGCTGGTCGCGGAATTCCAGCGTGTCGCCGGTATTGCCGATGATCAGATCGGGCTCAAGCGCCGCGATCATTTCCATGTCGAGCTGGCCATGCACCGAAGCCATCTCGACGCCATGGCCGAAGCCGAGCTGATAGAGCTCGCGGCCGCTGCGGATGAAATACTCGCCAGTGGTCTTGTTGAGGCGGCCGGTGGAGCCGACGAGATTGCCGCCCAGCTCATAGGTCATGACGGTGGCCGTCCAGTCATGCAGCGAGACGACGCGCAGCGGCTCGACCGGGATTTCCACGGCAAAGCCGGCGTGATCGGTAATGGTATGGGTGTCCTGGGCCCGGGCGGACAGGGTGAGGCCGGCCAGGATGGCAGCCAGAGCAAGCAGACGCATTAGTCTCTCCAATTCGGGGATTGTAGCCGCCCCAGCGAGGCAGCGAGGATGAAGCTGAGCACGCCGACCACGGAAACCATGACGCCGGCGGAAATGATGACCGGCTGAAACAGCGAGCGGCCGATGGTATCTGCCCAGAGCAGGATCAACCCGCCGGCCAGCATGCCGGTGATCAGCACTTCGGTCGGGCGGTCGCCGATCAGGCGGCGGGCGATGTAGCAGGACATCAGCCCGACAAAGGCCACTGGCCCGCAAACGGCGACGACCGGCGCGGCGAAGGCGGCGGCCAAAAGGACATAGAAGACATAGACCAGGCGGGCGCGGACGCCGAGTGCCTGGGCCGGTTCATCGCCGAGCAGCATGGGCTGCAGCAGGCGGCTGGTCAGCAGGGCCAGCGGGAACAGCAGGGCGAACCACAGGCCCAGCAGGCCGAGGTCCGTTGCATCGACAGCTGCCAGCGTGCCGCGCGACCAGTTCATCAGCTGGGCAAAATTCATCGCCGAGCCTGAGACCAGGATCATTTCGATCAGCGAGCCGAGCACGATATTGATGCTGAGGCCGATCAGGATGATACCGCCACCGGCGAGCAGGTGCCGGCCGAGGCCGAGCACGACCAAAGCGGTCAGCAAGGCGCCGCCGAGCGCGAGGAGGCTCAGCGCGCCGCCGGGCATCAGGCCGAAGAAAAAACCTGCGGCCATCACGGTAAGCGCAGCCCCATCCGACAGGCCCAGAATGCCGGGATCGGCGAGGCCATTGCGGGAGACGACCTGCAGCAAATAGCCCGATGCCGCCATCATCGCACCGGCGAGGATCGCCACGCCCAGTCGTGGCATGCGGAACTGGGCGATGGCGCGGGCCGGGCGCTCGAGGCTGTCGAGCGGAAGGAACAGCGCCGACAGCGCATCCTGCAGCGAGGTGGCCGTGGCGCCGATATTGAGCGCGGCATAGGCGCTGATGGCCAAGAAGATCAGCAGCGCAGGCGCCACCAGCAGGAAGCGCAGGCTGATCGGCAGGCTGACCAGAGTACCGAGGCGGAGGATGAGGACCCTGCTCATCGCTCGGACCGCCGGGTGCCGAAGATGACTAGGGCAAGGAAGACCAGACCGCCGGCAAAGCCCATTACCGTGCCGACATTGAGCACGCGCGGCGCCATCAGCAGACGCGCGAGGATATCGGCGCCGGTGAGCAGCGCCGCGCCGCCGACGAGGCAAAGCCAGAGCGGCAAACGGCCGATTTCTCCGACGAGGATGCGGGCGATATGCGGCATGACGAGGCCGACGAAGCCGATCGGGCCGACCACGGTGACGGCGCTGACGGCGAGCACGATAGCCACCAGCAATGTGCCGCCATAGACCAGCCGCACATTGACGCCCATCACGGCCGCCTGTTCGTCACCCAGCACCAGGATATCCACGGCGCGCGACATGACGGCGGCGGCGATCAGCGCCAAAAGCCCGATCGGCGCCATGGGCGCCAGGGCCTGATAGTCGAAATTGCCGATGTCGCCGACAATCCAGCCAATGATATTGCCGAAACTGTCCGGGTCCATCGACAGCACGAAGGTGGTGAGCGCCGAAAACAGCGCGCCGATCATCGACCCGGCCAGCACAAGATTGAGCTTGGGATCGCCCTGGCCGGTGAGCAGACGGCTGACCAGGAGAGTCAGCATGACCGAGATAATGCCACCCAGGAGCGCCGGCAGGAACAAGCCGGGACCGGATAGGCCGAGCAGAAACACGCCCAGCACCACAAAGGTCGTGGCGCCAGCGTTGATGCCCAGGGTGCCGGGCGAGACCAAGCCATTCTGCATGATCTTTTGCAGCAACAGGCCCGAAACGCCCAGCGCCGCCCCGGCATAAAGCGCCACTGCAAGCCGGGTCAGGCGCTGGAAGATGACCACCACATGGGCGTAATTGGTCGGGTCATAGGCGGTGAAGGCCGCAAGGATCACGCCGAGGTCGATCGATGCAGCGCCCAGCGTCAGGTGCAGGGCCGAAAGCACCAGCAGCACGACGAGCGGGGCAGGGATCAACCAGGCCTTCATCGCGCCTGGCTCTCCGGCACATGGAATACCGCGCCATGAGCCAGCACGGCGCGGGTGCGAACGCCGAACACTTCGGCAATGACATCTTCTGTCAGCACGTCGGCTGGCTTGCCGATCTGCACCATGCGGCCTTCGTGCATCACCGCCACGCGGTCGGCAAACAGCGAGGCCTGGGTGAAATCATGCAATACGGCGACGACGGTGCGGCCGGCCCGAGCCTGCTCCTGGGCGCGTTCCAGAATGCTGTATTGATAACGCAGGTCGAGGAAAGTGGTCGGCTCGTCCAGCAGCAGCACGGCGCTGTCCTGCGCAAGCGTCATGGCCATGCGGGCGCGCTGCAATTGGCCGCCGGACAATTCGCCGACGCGGCGCTGCTGCAGGCTCTGCACCTGCATGGCGAGCAGGGCCCCGGCAATCTGGGCCTCATCCTCGCGCGAGCGGCGGGCCAGCAGGTTCTGATGGGCAAAGCGCCCCATGGCCACAAGGTCATAGACGCTCATATTGGGCGGCGCGAAGCTTTGCTGGGTCAGCAGAGCAATCTGCCGTGCCAGCGCCTTGCGGCTAAGGCTGGCAATGTCCTGTTCGCCGACCCGGATCGCGCCCGACATCGGCTGCAACAGCCCGGCCATCAGCTTGAGCGTCGTGCTCTTGCCGCAGCCATTGGGACCGACGATGGCCAGGAATTCGCCCGGCTCTGCGGTGAAGGACAGACCCTCGAGAATAGGCAGGCGGCCAAAGCCAAAGGCCACTCGGTCAAATTCGATACGCGCAGCGTTGGGCACATTGCGTTCCACTGCCTGGTGCCGCCAGACTGCCGACCTCCCGTCGCATCCTCCCCAGGACAAGGTCTGCTAACGCAGAGAAAACCTGAATTCAAGCGTCAAGATAGTCGCGCCTGTGGTTTGTCGAACATGCGGAAGAGGTTAGCTAGTCCAGCAAATGCAGTCGCAATAGATTTGCCACAGTATGAAGCCGGTTCTTGGTGCCGAACTTGTAGGCGACATTCTCGATATGCTGGTTGACCGTCCGCTCGGCCACGCCCAGCATGCTGGCGATCTCGGGGCTGGTATAACCGAGCGAGGAATGCACCATGACTTCCTTTTCGCGCGGCGTCAGGTTGGCCGGTGGCAAAGGCTCCTGGGCGTCGCCGACAACGCGGAAATTGGCGAACAGTAGGTAGGAAATCAGGTGCAGCGTCTGTGCCTGCTCAGGGTTGAGCGGTACATCACCCGAAAATTGCAGCGCACCGGCGACGCCCGAGGGGTAGGTGATCGGTACGGCTAAGCCATGCAGCAGATCGAGCATTTCGAGCGTCTTGCGTAGCGGATTATCCGGCTCGAGCGTGGACGGCTCAAGACGAAAGACCTCGCCGCGCTCGATCAGCAGGCGCGTCGCTTCCATGCTCTGCCGGCCGTGCTCATTGTTGAGAGCCCTCGGCCAATACAGGCTGCGCTTTTCGTCGGTGTCCAGAAAATCCACCACAGACCGAAGGTCTGCGGAAAACTCGAGAATAACGGCGGAGCGAAAGCCAAAGGCCTCCCGGGCCTTGTCCAAAACTCCTAATGCGTCACGACGATTCTTGGTCTGCTTGGTCAGATGAACAAAAGTCTCGACAAGCTGAAGCACTCTCACTCCTCATGAAAGCGCGCCGTCCAACGCGAGGAATCACACGGTACTGTCCCGCACAAAATCTACCTCACCGGCGGCCAGATACCACCTAAATCACGTAGCCAGTTTTACGGATATGGTGTCTAAACGGTGAAAAATGACCCGGTCAGGCGGCGTCGGCGAGATAGCTGCGGCTGGTATTCCGGCCGGCGGCCTTGGCGGCATAAAGCGCGATATCGGCCTGACGGAACAGGTTCTCCGACGATCCGCCACGATACTGCGCGACGCCAACCGAGGCGCCCATGGTCAGGCGCTGACCCTTGCGCATGAACGGCCGGCCAATGCGCTCGACGATCCGTTGCGCCAGAGCCTGGACATCTGCCGCAACCATCTCGGCGGGCAGCAAAACAGCAAATTCATCGCCGCCGATGCGCGCCACAAGCTGGGCATCGCCACAGTTTTCGACCAGCCGCTGGGCGGCCTCCTTGAGGCATTCGTCGCCCAGCGCGTGGCCATAGGTGTCGTTGACCTGCTTGAAGCCATCGAGATCGATCAGCAGCATGGCGCCGAACACTTCGCGACCCTCGTCGAGGAGGGATAGCCGGGTCTGGAACTGGCTGCGGTTGGCCAGGCCCGTCATGACGTCATACTCCGCCAGATAGCGCGTCCGGTCGGTCATCAGCTTTTCTTCGGTAATGTCCTGCTTCATGCCGAAGATGCGATAGGCGACGCCGTCACGGCTCTCCACCGCCCCAGTCAACCGCATCCAGCGCCGTTTGCCCGTCACGGTGATGATTTCGCAATCCACCGAGAAATCCGTGCAGTCGGCGATGGCGGCGGCGCGCGCCGCCTCCATCTGCCGGCGCGATGTGTCAGTATAGAGCGCCATGGTGCTTTGGCGGGTGACCACGGAGTTGCGTTCGATTTCGAACAGATCATAGACGCCATTGGTCCAGAGCAGGCTTTCGTCGGCCAGATTGCACTGCCAGATGCCGATTCGCGCTGTCGCCGACGCCCGATCGAACAGGTCGCGCCGGTGTTCTTCGACCGCGGCATAGTCGGCAATGGTTTGCTTTTGCTGCTCGATCTCGCGACGCTGCCGTTCGATCATGGTCTGCGCCACGGCTTCTTGCGCCAGGCTAGCCAGATGCGCGGCCATATTGGCGCTGCGCGGCCGGTGATCAAAAAGGGTCAGCAGGTAAGGCCTGTGTGCATCGGTCCCTGGAATGAGCAGGCCGACATAAAAGCACGCCGGCGAGAGCCCCAGGGCATGCGTATCCGCGATAATCGTGGTCTGGCCGGCAATGATGGTTGCTGCATCGAGTTGGGCGAGATTGCTGGCCGTGCTGCCGGCGCTGGCCAAAAGGTCGAGGCGCGCGCCATCAAGTTGCGCAAGCCGCGCGCCGGCGATGCCGAGCAGGTCGCAAAAGCGCTGCAGCCTCGGCCGTAGATCGCTACGTGCCGACGGCCCCCATGCAGGGTTATCGATAAGACTGGACAATGACGCGTTCCCGATAGTGGAAGGAACCTAGCGCCCGGTGGTTAACACTTTGTCAGCCGCAAGCTGCTGGCATTAAAAAGAAAAAGCTCGCCAATTATTGCCGGGTAAAGGGCACTTCGGCGCGCAGGCTGTCGCCGTTTTCGACATAAACCACCGAAAAGGTCACATCGATGGTTTCGGGGCGCAGATTGATCTGGGCGGTGATGTTGAGGTCCTTGCCCTCTTCATCCTCGTCGCGCTCGCGCAGGTTGAACACCAGGCCATTGCCGCGCTTCTGGCCGACGGCAAGGCCGGTGAAGGTGGCATTGGAGCTCATGGCTGCCTCGAAGCGGCGATTTTCCTCGACATAGGCCATGGTGCCGGCAACTGAGAGCTGCGTACCGGCCAGCGAGCAACGGCCGCTGTAATTGACCTTGTCGCCGTTGCCCTGGGTGACGCTCATGCGGCAGACTACGGTTTCGGTATTGGCGCCGATCAGCACGCCACGGCCGCGCCACTCGCCAATATAGGACTGGATCAGCGCCACATCGGCCGGTGCGGCGAAGGCGGGCAGGGCCGTGACAGCGCCAGCTGCAACAACGCCAAGGGCAACCAGACCGCGTGCCACAATCGTCGAAAAGCTCATCGCATCGGCCTCCAGCCAAACTCTTCGGCCAGACGTCGAATCGGCCCGCCAACATCTAATCCGCCGTGGCTTTTTCCCGCAAGCGCAGGTCAGGCTGGGCTCGTATGTCCCTCGGTGCCACCTTCGCCGGTAATGGTGTCACCGGTGGGGTCATCCGGCGTCGCATCATGGTCGGCCGTCGCCACCTTGATGCGGCCCAGCGGGTGGAAGAACTTGCCACCGGCCACCAGCAAAGCGGGGAGAATGAACAGGTCGCCAATCAGCGCAAAGCCGAGCGTCGAAATGAACAGCGTGCCGAACAAAGCCACCTGAGGCAGGTCGGAGAAGGTGACGATGATGACGCCCGCGCAAAGGATCAGCGTGGTGCCGACGATGGCGCCGCCGATGCGATCCAGCGTGTGCTGGATCGCCTCCAGATGCGAGCGGCCCTCTTCGCGGCGCGAATGCAGATAATGCGACAGGAAATGCACCGTATCGTCGACGGCAATGCCAAAGGCGATGGTCAGGGCAATGACCGTGGTCAGTTGCAGGCCCTGGCCAGTGAAATAGAGCCACGCCATGGTCCCCAGCACCGGGAAGAGATTGGGCACCGCCGACGCCAGCGCCACCCGGTAGGACTGGAAGGCAAAGCCGATCAGCGCGATGTTGACCAGCACCGATAGCGTCAGGTCGAGATGCAGGCCCGAGACGATCTGGTCGGTGCCGAACGTGGTGAGCACGCGCAGCCCACCGATCTCGGCGCCCGCGATGCCGGCCGCCTGCAGTTCCATGGTGACGTCGTCGACCAATTGCTTGAGATCGTCGGAGTCGATGATGGTCGGCATGAAGCCGGTCACCAGCGCCTGGGTGCCGTCATCGGTAACGAAGCGTTTGCGCAGGAAGGGGCCGACCGATTCAAACACCTCTTCGCGCGAAAAACCATTGTCGGTGTAATTGGTGATGCTCGCGGCCGAGATCACCTTGTTCTGCCCGATATGGCTTTCGAGAATGCGGTGCACGGTCTGCACGGTAGCAAAGTCGGCGTCGTCGAGATTGGGATCGTGGCCGGCCAGCGGGACGCGGATATAGAGCGGCGCAACGCCACCGACGCCATCATCGATCTCGACGGCGGTGCTGAGCGCGTCGGAATCCTTGGCGACGAAATCCTCGAAGGAAAACTGCGGCCTGATCAGCCCATAGGGCACCAGCAGCAGTACGGTGATCATGATGGCGATGATCGAGAGTTGCCTGCCAAAGCGGCTGGCCATCAGCCAGGCGAAGGGCAGCGGCGCGGTGAGCACGAGGCTGGACCGCTTAGGGGCGTTGAAGCCGAGCCGGATCGCCGCCTTCAGCATCAGCGGCAGGAAGGTCATCAGGCAGACGAACAGCAGGAAAGTGCCAATGGCGCCGGAGATGGCGAATTCCTGCACGCCGCGGCCGGGCGTCAGCGCCAGGGAGGCAAAGCTGACGAAAGTGGTGAGCATGGTCAGCGCCGCGGCCGGGCCGACCAGCTTGACCGTCGCATCCACCGCCTTGTTGGGCTCCATGCCGTCGCGCCAATAGGCCAGCCAGTTGAAGATGAAGAACATCGACTCGGCAAAGCTGATCACCAGCACCAGCGTCGTCACGATGATGGTGAGGAAGGAGAAAGAGCCAAAGCATAGCAGCACCATGGCCATGCTCCACATCACGGCGAGGAAGGGCGTTGCGGCGACCAGCAGCGCGCCGGGCAGCGAGCGCAGGGCGAAGAGCGCGATCAGGGCGCCGAGACCGAAGCCCCAGAGGGTGAACTGCACCTGATCGTTCAGTGCGGCGCTCAGCATTTCCGAGGTCCACAGCGGCGGCCCGGTCAGTTCGATGGAAATATTGTCGTCGGCATAACCGGCGATGGTTTCGCGCACGCTGGCGATCATCGCCTTGGTGCCGTCGCCGCGCGTCATCTCCTGGTTGGGGAACATGATCAGCACCACGCCGTCGAGTTCGGGCGTGATCAGGTTGCGCATCATCGGATCGTTCTGCTGAAGGTCAGCCAGCGCCCGCGCCACATCGGCGAAATTATCCATGCCCTCGGGCACGGCGGGCACCGAACCGCCTTGCGCGCTCGGCCGGCGCAGGGTGAAGGGCGACATGGTGCCGACGGCGAACTCGTTGAGTTCGAGGTCGAAGGCCAGCTCGCGGATCCGCTCCAGCGTTTCCGGCTCGGTCAAGCGCGGCGAGGAGACCAGGACGTAGATGTCGTTTTCAAAGGTGCCGAAGGTGCGTGACAGCTGGTCATAGGCATCATAATGCACGCCGGAATTGGCATAGATGCGCATCAGGTCGCCATCGACATTGGCCTTGGGGATCTGCGTGAAGCAGAACACCGAAAACACCAGAACTGCAGCAGCGACGGCGCGCGGAAAGCGCAGCGTGGTCAGCCCGATATGTTCGAGGCCAAAGCCGATGGAACGGTCATGCACGAGGCGCGCCCGGAGACGGCTGAAGATAGAGGCAACGGACACGGCACCCGACTCCGCGAGAGGCTGAGATGGGTCAGTGGTAGGGGTTTGTTTGGGAAGCGTCCAGCAGCGCAGGAAGCTGTCCTGCGCTGCTGTCGATTAGGCTGTGGAAGGCGTGTCGCGGCCGAGAATCAGGCGCCGAGCGCGGCCTTGTTGGCGGTGAGGAAGCTTTCCAGCGTCTCCGGCTTGCGGGTCGAGAAGCGCTCGACGACATCGGTGACGATCGCATGGTGGCCGGCGGCGGCGTCGAGGTCGAAGGCCACCAGCAGCGTTGCCATGAAGCTCGGCACGCCGGCAGCTTCGAGACCGCCGCCCAGATGCTCACCAGTGACGCCTACCCGGGTCACCGGCTTGCCGGTGAGCTTGGTGAACAGCGCGGCGAGTGCTTCCTGGGTAACCGGGGCAGGGCCGGTGACGTCAAGAATTTCCTTGCCCTCGGCCGAGAGCAGCGCGCCGGCGGCGGTGCGGGCGGTGTCGAGACGGGTGACATAGTTGCGGCCGCCACCATTGGTGGCATCGAACAACTGGCCGCTGGCCAGCGCCGGAGCGGCGGCGACGATCGCCATGTCGGCATAGATGTGATTGCGCAGCAGGGTGAAATCGAGACCCGAAGCGGCAATGGCCTGCTCGGTCCAATAGTGGTCGGCAATGCCGCCGGCATCGCTATTGGGGCGGGCATTGGGCGCCGAGGTATAGACGAGGTGCTTGACGCCGGCCGCTTTGGCGACCGCGACGGCCTGGGTCTGCTGCTCGGTGCGGTTGGCAGCGACCGTGCTGACGATCAGCGCGCGATCGACGCCGGCAAAGGCTGCGGCAACGCTGGCGGCATCGTCGAAATCGAGACGACGGACGTCAACGCCCTTGGCGGCAAGATCGGCCAGCTTGGCCACGTCGCGGGTGCCGGCGATGATTTTGGTGGCGCCGCGCGCCAGCAGTTCTTCCACGGCGAGGCGACCGAGATTGCCACCGGCACCTGTGACCAGAAGCGTCGAATCCTTGAACTTCGTCATTTTGCTCTCCTTTGCCTCCCCTTGTGGCGAATGCCGATGGAGAGTAAGTATCGAATGGAGAGTGCAATCTAGAGAGCTTCGGCCAAGAGCGAAAGAGGGCACTTTCACCGCTCAAGGGCACCCAGGAGTAACCACCCATGCGCAACCTCAGCGAAGAAGCCGCTCTCTATGTGGAGCGCTGGAACAATGCGCCGGACGGCAATGCCGGCGATTGCCCGGTGCGCGGCGTGCTCGACAAGATTTCCGACAAGTGGAGCATGCTACTGGTCATGACGCTGGCCTCGGGGCCGAAACGCTTCAACCAGCTGCGCCGCGAAGTGCCGGACATTTCCCAGAAGATGCTGACCCAGACTTTGCGCGATTTGCAGCGCGACGGCATGGTCGGTCGCCGCGTCTTTGATACCAAGCCGCCTTCGGTGGAATATCGCCTGACCCCATTGGGCGAGTCGATCATTGTCCCCTTCGGCCATCTGATCCAATGGGCCAGCGCCAATCACAATACGATCGGCGCGGCGCGGGTTGAATTCGACAGCGCGGCCTAGCGGTGACCGATAATTCTTTTCCGTCTTTGTCGATCGGTGCCGGCGCAACTCGTCTATGATCGTCGACAGACCCGAAAGGAACGGCCCATGGCCCTCAATGAGATCGAAGTCATCACCCTATTCGCCGACGACATTGAGGCGACCCAGGCCTTCTACCGAAAAGTGTTTGAAGCGGAATCGCTGTTTGCCGACGAGGCTTCGGAAGTCCTCAAATTTGGCGGCATCATCGTCAATCTGCTCAAGGCCACCCAGGGGCCGGAACTGGTCGTGCCGGTGCCTGTCGCACCCGCGGCTGCCGGCGTGCGCATGATGCTGACCATCAAGGTCACGGATGTGGATGCGACCTGCGAGCAGCTCAAGAGCCTGGGCGTGTCGCTGCTCAATGGCCCCATCGACCGCCCCTGGGGTCGCCGCACCGCAGCCTTCGCCGACCCGGCCGGACATGTCTGGGAAGTCGCGCAGGAAATCGGCTGAGTAACGCGCCAAAGAATTGCAAAGAGATATTTGCAAAGATATCTTTGCGATGGTAGCCTTCGCTGAACGCGGAGGTTGCCATGTCCAATCCTGTCCAGCGCGACGTCAAGACGATCGCCCCCGATCCGACGGCCCTCAAGGCACTGGCCCATCCGGTCCGGCTGCGCATGCTGGGCCTGCTGCGCATCGATGGACCGGCGACCGCGTCCGGGCTTGCGGTGCGGCTGGGGCTCAATTCCGGCGCCACCAGCTATCATCTGCGCCAGCTTGCCCTGCATGGCTTTATCGAGGACGACGCGGGCAGGGGCAGCCAGCGCGACCGCTGGTGGCGGGCCCGGCACGAAACCACCACCTATCTCGCCGAGGATGCCGAGGGCGCGGCGCTCGATAGCGGGCTGGCCTTCCTGCAGGCCGCGTTGAACTGGCAGATGCAGCAGATGCAGGGTGCGCTCAATTCCTATGCCGAGCTGACGCCGGACTGGCGCAAGGCCTCCACGGCCAGCGACTACACCATTCCCCTGACTGCCAAAGCGGCGACGGACCTCGTCGAAAAGCTGCAGGACCTGTTGCGCGACGCCATGGCAGCGGCGCCGCCCCTGGGAACCTCCTCGCCACCGGACACGCGGCCCTTCTCGATCATCCTCCACGCCGCGCCGCGTACCACCGAGGACGAGGCCACGCCATGACCCGGCAAGCACCGCTGGTCGCTTTGGCTGTCGCGAGCGTCATTTCCATCGGCGGCACGCGGCTCTCGACCATCGCCATTCCCTGGCTGGTGCTCACGACGACTGGTAGCCCGCTGCTGACCGGTCTCGCCGGTTTTGCCGAGATGCTGCCCTATGTGCTGGCCAAGGCGCTGGCCGGGCCTATGATCGACCGCGTCGGCGCGCGGCGGATTTCTATCGTCAGCGATGTTCTGTCCACGCTGGCGGTGGCGCTGGTACCGCTGCTGTTCTGGCTGGGTTGGCTGTCTATCTGGGCCCTGCTGCCGGCGGTGGCGCTGATCGGCGTACTGCGGGCGCCGTCCGATGCCGCCAAGCAGGCGCTGGTGCCCAGCATTGCCGCGGCGGGAGAGATGCCGCTGGAGCGGGTCACTGGCGTCATGGGCGCCAGCGATCGCATTGCCGGCACCATCGGGGCCGCCAGTGCCGGGGTTTTGATCGCATTGCTCGGCCCGGCCCCCGCCTTGCTGGTGAACGCGCTGGCGTTTTGCCTGTCGGGTCTGGTGATCGCCTTTGGCATCCGGGCTAGCGCAGCTCAGGTCGCCAAGGGCGAGGGCGCCAGCAGCTACCGCGCCGATTTCGCCGCTGGCTGGGCTGTGTTGAGCAGCGAGCCGGTGCTGAAATGGATGGTGATCATGATCGCCATCACCAATCTGTTCGACCAAGCCTATGCCATCGTGCTGCTGCCGGTCTGGATCAAAACTGCCGGGCTGGATGTGGCCTGGGTCGGCATTTTCCTCGCCGCCTTTTCGGCCGGCGCGATTGTCGGCGCGACCATTGCCGCCGTCATCGGCCACCGTTTGCCGCGCCTCGCCATCTACATCGCCGGCTTCTTCTTTGCCGGCCCGCTGCCCATGGCGACTCTGGCGCTCAATTTTCCACTGCCGGTGATCCTGACCATTCTACCGATCAGCGGCTTCGCGGCAGGCTTTCTCAACCCGATCATAGGCGCCATCCTGTTCGAGCGCATTCCGGGGCCGATGGTGGGCCGCGTCATTGCCCTGGTTGGCGCTGACCTGGTGCCTGATGCCATTTGGCGGGCTTTATGCGGGCCTGCAGGTGGACAGTGCGGGCATCGCCGTGGCCATGGGAGCGACAGGTCTGCTCTACCTTTGCGCGGCCCTGATGCCACTGCTGCTACCGAGCTTTCGCCAGATGGAGCGTCCTCGTCCGCTGCCGGCATGATCTCCACAGCCGCGCTTGGGGCAAAATTAGCAATTTTCCCCGGAATCGCCTAGATAAGGGGTAACTCAAACAACCAAGAATCACCCCAGTGACCGATACGCCTGAAAACGGAACTGGCGCGCTGCCGCCATCCGACATTTCGATGATCGCCATCACCGACGAGATGCGCAAATCCTATCTCGATTACGCCATGAGCGTGATCGTGAGCCGCGCACTCCCCGACGTGCGCGACGGCCTCAAGCCGGTGCACCGTCGCATCCTGTTCTCGATGAGCGAGAATGGCTACGAGTACAACAAGCCCTATCGCAAGTCGGCCCGCGTGGTCGGCGACGTTATCGGTAAGTACCACCCGCATGGCGACAGCGCGGTCTATATGGCCTTGGTCCGCATGGCGCAGGACTTTTCCATGGGCGAGCTCTTGGTCGAAGGCCAGGGCAATTTCGGTTCGGTCGACGGCGATATGCCGGCCGCCATGCGTTACACCGAAGTGCGCATGCAGAAGATCACCAATGCCATGCTCGATGACCTCGACAAGGATACGGTCAACTTCCGCGACAACTATGACGGTTCCGAGCATGAGCCGACCGTCCTGCCGGCGCGCTTCCCCAATATGCTGGTCAACGGCGGCAGCGGTATCGCCGTCGGCATGGCGACCAACATCCCGACCCATAATCTCAGCGAGACGATCGACGCCGCGCTGTTGATGCTCGACAACGAGCAGGTCACCACCGAGGAATTGATGCAGGTCATGCCGGGGCCAGATTTCCCAACCGGCGGCATTATCCTGGGCCGTGCCGGCATCCGGGCCGCCTATGAAACGGGCCGCGGCTCGATCCTGGTGCGTGGCCGCGTGGCGATCGAAGAAACCAAGAAAGATCGCGAAGCCATCATCATCACCGAGCTGCCCTATCAGGTGAACAAGGCGACGCTGGTCGAAAAGATTGCCGAACTGGTGCGCGACAAGCGCATCGAAGGCATTTCCGACATGCGCGACGAGAGTTCGCGCGAAGGCATGCGCGTCTATATCGAGATCAAGCGCGATGCGCTGGCCGATGTGGTGCTCAACCAGCTCTATCGCTTCACTGCGCTGCAGTCGTCCTTCGGCTGCAACTTCGTGGCACTGAACGGCGGCAAGCCGCAGCTGATGAATCTCACCGAGATTCTGAAGGCCTTCATCGACTTCCGTCACGAAGTGGTAACGCGTCGCGCCCGCTTCCTGCTCAACAAGGCCCGCGATCGCGCCCATATCCTGGTCGGTCTGGCCGTGGCTGTGGCCAATATCGACGAGGTCATCGCCCTGATCCGTACCGCGCCCGATCCGGCGACGGCGCGCGAGCAGTTGATGACCCGCCGTTGGCCGGCCCAGGACGTGGCGCCGCTGATTGCTTTGATCGACGACCCGCGCCACCGCATCAACGAGGACGGCACCTTCAACCTCTCCGAGGAACAGGCCCGCGCCATCCTCGAACTGCGTCTGGCCCGTTTGACGGCGCTGGGTCGCGATGAAATCGGCGACGAACTCAATGGCCTGGGTGCCGAGATCGAGGACTATCTCGAAATCCTCCGCTCGCGCAAACGCGTCATCGACATCATCCGCACCGAGCTGACCGAGATCAAGGAACAGTTCGGCTCCAAGCGTCGCACCGAAATTTCCGACGTGGTCGGGGATTTCGACGACGAGGACCTGATCGCCCGCGAAGACATGGTCGTGACCGTGTCGCACGAGGGCTATATCAAGCGCGTGCCGCTCTCGACCTATCGCGCGCAGAACCGCGGCGGCAAGGGCCGTTCCGGCATGGCCACGCGCGACGAGGATTTCGTCTCGCGGCTGTTTGTCGCCAACACCCATACGCCGGTGCTGTTCTTCACCGACCGCGGCATCGCCTATAAGTTGAAAGTCTGGCGCCTGCCGCTGGCGCAGGCCAATGCGCGTGGCAAGGCCCTGATCAACATCCTGCCGCTGGAGCAGGGCGAAAGGCTGACCACCATCATGCCGCTGCCCGAGGACGAGAGCAGCTGGGCCAACCTCGACATCATGTTCGCCACGACGCGCGGCACGGTGCGCCGCAACTCGCTGGCCGATTTCGTCGAAGTGCGCCAGAACGGCAAGATCGCCATGAAGCTCGATGACGGCGACCAGATCGTCGGCGTCGAGACGGCCGGTCCCAATGACGACGTGCTGATGACCACCGCCCTCGGCCAGGCCATCCGCTTCCGCACCGACGACGTGCGCCTGTTCAAGGGCCGCGATTCCATGGGCGTGCGCGGTATCCAGCTGGCCAAGGACGACGTGGTCATCTCCATGGCGGTGATCAACCACTCCGACGCCACGGCCGAGCAGCGTGCCGCCTATCTCAAGGCCAGCCGTGCGGTGCGCGGCGAGGGTGCCGAGGAAGAAGCCACCAGTTCGGACGAAGGCGATGTCGTCGCCGGCGACCTGCCGCAGGAGCTCTATGCGCAGATGAGCGCCACCGAGCAGTTCATCCTGACCATTTCCGAAAACGGCTATGGCAAGCGCACCTCAAGCCACGAATACCGGATCACCGGCCGTGGCGGTAAGGGCATCGTCGCCATGGCGGTCAACAAGCGCAACGGCAATCTCGTCGCCAGCTTCCCTGTGGAAGACAGCGACCAGATCATGCTGATCAGCGACGGCGGCCAGACCATTCGCCTGCCGGTCGGCGGCGACAAGCCAATCCGCATCGTCAGCCGTGGATCGCAGGGCGTCATCGTCTTCGATACCGCCGATGGCGAAAAGGTCATGTCGGTGGAGCATATCAGCGAGCCCGAGGCCGAGGATGTGCCCGACGCGCCGGATGCCCCCGAGGCACCACCGGAAGCCCCAGAGGCTCCGGAAGCAGAATAAGCAAAAGGGGCGCTTCGGCGCCCCTTGTCGTTCCGCGCCTTGCCATGAATCCACGCCCATGACAAAACCCTAGCAACAACAAAGGGGAGGGCGTGATGAGCAAGCTGGTGGGGTTTTATCCGGGCTCGTTCGATCCGCTGACCAATGGGCATCTCGATGTCATCGAGCGCGCCTGCAAGCTGGTGGATACGCTGGTGGTCGCCGTCGGCATCAGCGCTACCAAGAAGAGCCCGCTGTTTGCCCATGAAGACCGCATCGCCATTCTCGAACAAGTGCTGGGCCCGGTCGGCAAGCGCACCGATACCGAGTTCAGAATTGTCGATTTCTCCGGCCTGATGGTCAATGCGGCGCGCGAACATGGCGCCAAGCTGATCATTCGCGGCCTGCGCGATACCACTGATTACAATTACGAAATGCAGATGGTGGGCATGAATGCGCAGATGGCGCCCGACCTGCAGACCGTATTCCTGCCCTCCAGCCCGCCGGTTCGGCATATCTCGGCCACATTGGTGCGCCAGATCGCTGAGATGGGCGGCGACATTGCCGCTTTCGTCCCGCAAATCGTCCTCAAGGCTCTGAAAAACAAATGACCGCTGTAACCCGTCGCCTGTTCGGCGCCCTCGTCATCGGCGCCGTGGCGCTGTCATCCGCCCCAAGCTTTGCCCAGAGCGGCACGCCGCACCTGATCCTGACGCTCGAAAGCGGCCCGGTCGATATCGAACTGCTGCCGGCGCTGGCGCCCAAGCATGTCGAGCGCGTCATCGCGCTGACCGAAGCCGGCAACTATGATGGCGTGGTGTTCCACCGTGTCATCGACGGCTTCATGGCCCAGACCGGCGACGTGCAATATGGCAAGAGCGGCGCCGAGGGCTTTGACCTCAACCGCGCTGGCATGGGCGGTTCCGACCTGCCCGACGTCGAGGCCGAATTCAACAGCGAGACTTTCGCGCGCGGCGTGCTCGGCGCGGCTCGCTCGCAGGATCCGAACTCGTTCAATTCGCAGTTCTTCATCACCACCGCCGACGCCAGCTTCCTCGACGGCCAGTATACCGTCTTCGGCAAGGTGATTTCCGGCATGGACCTGGTTGATGGCCTTGAGAAAGGTCCGCAGGAGCAGAATGGCGCCGTGGCCAATCCGGACAAGATCGTCAAGGCGACGATCGAGTACAAGTAAAGCAATCGGGGCGATGTGAGGCAGGGACCAGCGCGTCCCGCCTTGCACCCATCCCCCAATGGCCTTACATGCGGGCCATAATTTCCAACCGAAAGTTGAAAAAATGGCTGAATACGCCGATCCGGAAAACACCCTCGTCATCGAAACCACCAAGGGTACCGTCGTCATCGCGATGCGTCCCGACCTGGCACCCGGCCACGTCGAGCACATCAAGAAGCTGGCCCGCGAAGGCGCTTATGATGGCGTGGTGTTTCACCGCGTGATCGACGGCTTCATGGCCCAGACCGGCGACGTTCAGTTCGGCAATACCAACCTGCCCGAATTCAACCCGTCGCGCACCGGCACCGGTGGCTCGAAGTATCCCGACATCAAGGCCGAGTTCAACGCTGAGCCCCACGTCCGCGGCACCGCTTCGATGGCCCGCTCGCAGTCCCCGAACTCCGCCAATTCGCAGTTCTTCATCTGCTTCGGCGACGCCGGCTTCCTCAACAAGCAGTATACCGTTTGGGGCCAGGTCATTGAAGGCATGGAATTTGTCGACCAGATCAAGCGCGGCGAGCCCGTGATCAACCCGGACAAGATGGTCTCGGTCAAGGTCGCGGCAGATATCGCCGCCTAAGCCCGACTCGTGGCATTGATTTTGGACCCCCGGGCGCCGCTCGGGGGTCTTTTTGTTGATGGGAGCATAGCGTGCGCATGGACACCATTCTCTGGGCCCTGATGGGGATCGTCGCCGGTGCCTGCATCGCCACCCAGGCGCCGATCAATGCCCAGCTCGGCCGCAATCTCGGCGTGCCGATCGCTGCGGCTGGCGTCTCCTTCGTCGCCGGCGCGATCCTGCTGTGGACCATCGCCTTCATTTACAGCAATGTCGCCAGCATCCCGATCAACTTCGGTGCTCCGGCGCCCTGGACCTTCGTGGCCGGCGGCGTGCTTGGCGCTTTCTACGTGTTTTCCAACATCATGCTGACGCCGATGATCGGCGCCGCGGCAGTGATGGCGCTGTCGGTGGCCGGGCAATTGGTTGGCGGCATGTTTCTCGACAAGATCGGCTTCATGGGCATGGCGGTGCGCGAGATTTCCATGGGCCGCATCGCCGGCGCCGTGCTGCTGGTCACCGGCGCGCTGATGATCCGGGTGTTGTAGGAAAGCTGCGCGGCAAGCCTTCTGCCGTGCAGGTGGTTCCGGGCCGCTCTGCCCCATGCTAGGGACATCGCATGCGCGTATCCGATTTCGACTTCGACCTGCCCGAAAAGCTCATTGCCCTCCATCCCGTGGAACCGCGCGATTCCGCGCGCCTGCTGGTGGTCGATCCCAAGGTCGGCCTTGCCGACCGGCATATTCCCGACCTGCTCTGGCTGCTGAAGCCCGGCGACGTGCTAGTGGTCAATGACACGCGCGTGCTACCAGCCGAGTTGCGCGGCACCCGCGTGCGTGGCGAAAACCGCGCCAATGTCTCGTTCAACCTGCACAAGCGCGTCGATGCCCACACCTGGCGCGCCTTTGCCCGCCCGGCCAAGAAACTGGCGCTGCTCGACCGCCTGGAATTGGGCAACGGCCAGGCCGATGCGCTGGTGGCGACGGTCGCCGGCCGTGGCGATACCGGTGAAGTGACGCTGGAATTCGACCTTGGCGGTGCTCAGCTCGACGAGGCGATCAAGTCACATGGCGCCATGCCGCTGCCGCCCTATATCGGCGCCAAGCGCGATGTCGAGGAACGCGATCTCGTCGATTACCAGACCGTCTATGCCGCCGAGGATGGTGCCGTGGCGGCGCCGACGGCGGGCCTGCATTTCACCGAGAAGCTGCTGCAGCAGTTGACCGACAAGGGCGTCACAATCGAGCGGGTAACGCTGCATGTCGGTGCAGGGACCTTTCTGCCGATGAAGGTCGACGATACCGACGACCACGTCATGCATGCCGAATGGGGCGAGATCGACCAGGCGACGGTGGAACGTATCCGCGTCAAGCAGGCGCTGGGTGGCCGCGTTATCGCCGTCGGTACCACCAGCCTCCGCCTGCTCGAAACCGCCTCGCGCAAGACTGGCACGCTGCAGCCCTTCATGGGCGATACCGATATCTTCATCACCCCCGGCTTCCGCTTTGCCACGGTCGATGCGCTGATGACCAATTTCCACCTGCCGAAGTCGACGCTGTTCATGCTGGTCTCAGCCTTTGCCGGCATGGACATGATGAAGCGCGCCTATGCCCATGCGATCGAGGATGGATACCGGTTCTACTCGTATGGCGATTCGTCGCTGCTGCTGCGCGCACGACCCGAAGAGGATGAGGAAGAGCTGTAGCTCTTCCCACCTCGCGGCCAACCCGCTATGACCGCGCGCATGAGCGAAACGACCAAACAAGTCACCTTCACCCTTTCCGCCACCGACGGCATGGCGCGGCGCGGCCGCATCGACACGCCGCGCGGCGATATCCAGACACCGGCCTTCATGCCGGTGGGCACGGCCGGCACGGTCAAGGCCATGTATCCCGAGCAGGTGCGCGAGACCGGCGCCGATATCCTGCTCGGCAATACCTATCACCTGATGCTGCGGCCCGGCGCCGAGCGCGTCGCCAGCCAGGGCGGCCTGCACGACTTCATGGACTGGCAGCGCCCGATCCTCACCGATAGCGGCGGCTTCCAGGTCATGTCGCTGGCCCAATTGCGTAAGCTGACGGAGAAGGGCGTCACCTTCCGCAGCCATATCGATGGCTCGAGCCACGAGCTGACGCCTGAGCGCTCGATCGAGATCCAGACGCTGCTCGATAGCGACATCATCATGCAGCTCGATGAATGCCTGAAGCTCCCCGCCGAGACCAAGGAAATCGAGCGCGCCATGCAGCTGTCGCTGCGCTGGGCCGACCGCTCCAAGACTGCCTTCAACAACCAGCAGAACCGCGCCCTGTTCGGCATCGTGCAGGGCGGCGACGATCCCGAGCTGCGCGCCAAGTCGGCGCAGGGGCTGAAGAGCATCGGTTTTGACGGCTATGCCGTCGGTGGCCTCGCTGTGGGCGAGCCGCAGGAGGTGATGTTCAAGGTGATCGAGGAGATTACCCCAGAACTCCCGACCGACCGCCCACGCTACCTGATGGGCGTCGGCAAGCCCGACGACATTCTGGGCGCCATTGGCCGCGGCATCGACATGTTCGACTGCGTGCATCCGACCCGCGCCGGCCGCCACGGCCACGTCTATACGCGCTTCGGCGTCATCAACCTGAAAAATGCCCGGCATAGGGATGATCATCGCCCGATCGACGAGGCCTCGCCCAATCCCAACTGCCGTCGCTGGAGCCGCGCCTATCTGCATCACCTTGTTAAGACAGAAGAGATTTTGGGCGCGATGATCCTTTCCCAGATCAACCTGGCCTATTATCAAGAGCTGGTGCAGGGCTGTCGCGGGGCGATAGAAGACAGCCGATTTACTGATTTTGCGGCAGAGACGCGCGCGGCCTGGGCCGCTGGCGACCTGCCGGTTCTCTGATCAACACAAGGTTTTCCGCAATGGCAAAGTCCGGACGCAAGGCAAGTTTTTCGAGCCTCGACAAGCATCGCAAGCGCCTTGAAGAGCAGCCGATGCGCGTACAGTTCGCCGTCGATCCGAACCGCTTCAAGCGCTATTCGGCCGAAGGCGCCGGCATCCTGCTGGATTACTCCAAGAACCGCATCGACGAAGACACTATGTCCGCGCTGTTCGACCTGGCCCGCGCCGCCGGCGTCGAGGAACGCCGCGACCTGATGTGCGAAGGCGAGCATATCAACATCACCGAAGATCGCGCCGTCATGCATATGGCGCTGCGCTACCAGGGCGATCATCCGGTGCCGGTCGACGGCAAGGATGTCATGCCCGATATCCGCGCCGTGCTGGCAGCGCTCGAGGCCTATACCAATGCCGTGCGCTCCGGGGAAATTCGCGGCCATGGCGGCGAGCAGTTTACCGACGTCGTCAATATCGGCATCGGCGGCTCCGACCTCGGCCCGGCCATGGTGACGCTGGCGTTGGAACCCTATACCCGCGCCGACCTGCGCGCCCACTACGTCTCCAACGTCGATGGCGCCCATATCCACGACATCCTCAAGCGCCTCGACCCCAAGCGCACCCTGTTCATCGTCGCGTCGAAGACCTTCACCACCGACGAGACCATGACCAATGCCAATTCGGCGCGCGAATGGATCGCCGATACGCTGGGCGAAGAGGCCGTGCCCAACCACTTTGCCGCCGTCTCGACCAACATCCCGGCCTGCGCCAAGTTTGGCATTCGCGAAGACCGCATCTTCGGCTTCTGGGACTGGGTTGGCGGGCGCTATTCGGTCTGGTCAGCCATCGGCCTGCCGATCGCTCTGGCCGTCGGCTATGACAATTTCGCAAAATTTCTCAAGGGTGCCGATGCTATGGACCGGCATTTCCTGTCGGCCCCGCTGGAAAAGAACCTGCCGGTCATCATGGCCATGCTCGGCGTCTGGTATCGCAACGTCTGGGGTTTCTCGACCCATGCCGTGCTGCCCTATGACCAGCGCCTGAGCCGCTTTGCCGCCTATCTGCAGCAGCAGGATATGGAGAGCAACGGCAAGTCGGTGACGCTGGCGGGCAAGCCGGTCGGCTGGTCCACCGGTCCGATCGTCTGGGGCGAGCCGGGCACCAACGGCCAGCACGCCTTCTACCAGCTTATCCACCAGGGCACCGACGTCATCCCGGCCGATTTCCTGATCGCTGCCCGCCCGCATGAATCGCTGCCGCCGCATCACGACAAGCTGGTCGCCAATGTCCTGGCGCAGTCCGAAGCCCTGATGCTGGGCAAGACCGAGGAAGAAGTCATCGGCGAGCTCAAGGCTCAGGGCCTCGACAAGGCGAAGATCAAGGAACTGACTCCGCACAAGGTGTTCCCCGGCAACCGTCCGTCCAACACGCTGTTCTACGAGCAGCTGACCCCCGAAACGCTGGGTTCGCTGGTCGCGCTCTATGAGCACAAGGTGTTCACCCAGGGCGTGATCTGGAACGTCAATTCCTATGACCAGTGGGGCGTCGAACTGGGCAAGCAACTGGCCAAGGCCTTGCTGCCCAAGGTCGAAGGCAAGCAGAGCGGGGAGGGGCACGACAGCTCGACACAGGGCTTGCTCGCCTATTACCTCGCCAACAAGGGCTGATGTCTTGACCATCACGACCGAAGAACAGCTCGAGCGGCTGAAAGCCATCGGGCGCATCTGCGCCATCACCCGCGAGGCCATGGCCTCGGCCATGCGGCCCGGCATGACCACGCTTGAGCTCGACGAGATCGGCGCCAAGCTGCTGGCCGAGCATGGCGCACTGTCGGCGCCGATCGTCACCTATGATTTCCCCGGCGCGACCTGCATTTCAGTCAACGAGGAAATCGCCCATGGCATCCCGGGCGACCGGGTGCTCAAGGATGGCGACCTAGTCAATATCGACGTTTCCGCCGTCAGGGATGGCGTCTTCGCCGATTGCGGCTCGTCGCATATCCTGGGCACCGGCGATCAGCGTCTGGTCAATCTCTGCCGTGACGGCAAGAAGGCCATGTGGGCCGGGATCAATGCGGTCAAGGCCGGCGCGCCTTTGGCTGATATCGGCGAGGCCATCGGCAAGTTCGCCAAAAAGGGTGGCTATACGTTGATCCGCAATCTCGCCAGCCATGGCGTCGGCGACAGCCTGCATGACGAGCCGGGCGAGATTTCCACTTGGCCCGACCGCTCCGAGCGCCGTCGCATGACCAATGGCCTGGTCTTCACCATCGAGCCATTCTTGTCGCTGGGTGGGAAAATGTCGGACCATAAGTCCGAGGACGACGAATGGACGCTGATCTCACGCCCGTCAGCGCCCTGCGTGCAATATGAGCATACCGTGGTGGCAACGCCGCGCGGTGCGGTCGTGGTGACGCTGGCGGCCTAAAGCCAGACCAGCAGCATCGGGCCCATCACCACCATGGCGATGCCGACCACGAAGCGCAGGTTGCCCAACGTGCGCAGGTTCTGCACGCTCAAAATGCTCGACAGCACCATGAAGGCCACCAGGGTGATGAAGGTCGAGGTCAACGGGTTGAGCGTGAAGGCCGTGTTTTCGGTCAGTTGCAGATAGATCATATGCCCGCCGATAAAGCCGAGCAGGGCGGTGATCACCACGGCAACGGCTTTCGAGGCGATCAGCAGCGCCATATCGACCGTGCGGCTGGTCATCAGCAGCGCGATGCCTGCGGCGGTGACATGCACGGCGGCCAGCGTCGAAAAAATCTGGCTATTGGCCAGCAGCGGCACCATTTCGGGCGGTGCGCTCAGCGGCAGCGAGCCGACCATCGGCAGGTTGGCGCCATAGGTCGCCAGCAGCAGGATGATATAGAGCATCACCAGCGTACCGGCGGCAAACACCAGAGCGGTTGTCGCCAGCACCTTTAGCAGATCGGTGAAATCCTGTGACACGTCAGGGCCTGGTGATCGGGGAAAGGATGGTATGCCGGGAGGGGGTCGAACCCTCGACCATTCGATTAAAAGTCGAATGCTCTACCACTGAGCTACCGGCACGCACCAAACCAGAACTTGCTGGCGTCGCGGCGGAACATAGCCACGTTCCCTCTGCTGTCAACCGCAATTGCGCGAACCTCAATAGTCGAGTGGTGTTCCGGTAAACGGTACGGGCATGCAGGCCACCGAGACGCGCTCCAGCCGGCCGCATAGCGCGCTGGCCTCCGCCAGTTGCGCAATCGGGCCGACCACGAGACGCTTCTTGGTGCCATTCGATTCGTCGGCCAGCACCGGCGCCAGCCCGAACAGCAGCGGCCCGAGCTTTACATTGAGGTCGCGCCAGGTCTCGGAGGCCTGTTCCGCGCCAATGGCCGGGCCGAGCGCCAGGCCAAAGGTGGTGGCGCTGGCAGGCGTAGCGGCCTGCTGCACAGGCGCGGGAATTGGCTGGCTCGGCACCGGTGGCGCCAATTCGGCCATCGGCTGCTGCCGCACCAGCACGGAGCCTCCCTCGGCCTCGAATTCTGTCCCGGCATCGGTGCCGATCGCCGAGGTCAGGCTGGAGCGATCCACCCCGCTGCTGCGCGGCGATAGTTCCAAAAGATTTGGCACGCTGACTTCCAACGCGCCGACGCGCCGCACCACTTCGCCGCTCTGCTCTTCACCGAGATTGAAGCGCGCCGTGAGCACGCCGTTTTCGCGATGCAGTTCCTGCATCTGCAGGCGAAGATCGGCGACCTGGCTGCGCAATTGCGTGAGGGAAGCGCCTTCGATGCGGGTCTTGTGCAGGCCGGCCAGCACGCTTTGCGGCACCATGGCCGAGACATTGGCACCCATCACGGCAATGGCAGCCAGCACCAGGGCAACAATGCCCCAAGTGGTCACGTCCGATTGCCGGAATTGTTCGGATGCTTTAGCCAAGGCGAAACCCCGATGGTGCCAAGAATCAGGCGTTACATCTTTATTGACCATGACGCCGCCGTTACCGCTTCGCCAACAGTTCCGTGCCACAATGCTGTGAAAATGAGCTGTTTAGACGTGAATATCCGGAGATTTCCCAATGACTGAGCTGCTGTCGATCATTCTTGCTGCGGGCGAGGGCACGCGCATGCGATCGGCAACACCCAAGGTGCTGCATCCGGTGGGCGGCATGGCGATCATCGGGCACGTCGCTCGCGCAGCACGCGAAGCGGGTTCGTCGCAGATCGCTTTGGTCACCGGACCCAAGCATCAGAAGATCCGCGATGCGATCACCGCCTTGCATCCGGACGTGCAGCATTTCGAGCAGAGCGTGGCCCGCGGCACGGCCCATGCGGCCTCGATGGCGCGCGAGTTGTTCGACAAGGCCACCGGCTATGTGGCCGTGGTCTATGGCGATCATCCGCTGCTGCGCGGCGACAATTTTCGTGCCGTGCTGGACCGCCTCGATGACGGGCTGGACGTAGCCATTCTGGGCTTTGAGCCCAAGGATCCGACCGGCTATGGCCGCTTCATCACCGATGGCGATACGCTGCTGGCGATCCGCGAGCACAAGGACGCTTCTGAAGCCGAGCGCCAGATTGGCCTATGCAACGCCTGCATCCTCGCCTTCCGCGCCGACGTTTTCCGCGACCTGATCGACAAGGTGGAAACCAATAACGCCCAGGGTGAATATTATCTGACCGACCTCGTTGGCCTCGCCAATGCTGCCGGCAAGAAGGTCGGCTATGGCATTGCCCCGGAAAACGACGTGATGGGCGTCAATGACCGCAGCCAGCTGGCCCACGCCGAAGGCCTGTTCCAGGAGTTGCGGCGTTCGGACTTCATGAAGGCCGGCGTGACGCTGAAAGACCCGGCTAGCGTCTGGTTTTCCTATGACACCGAGATCGGCCGCGATGTCACCATTTTCCCCAACGTGGTCTTTGGCGCCGGCGTCAAGATCGCCGACAATGTGGAAATCCGCGCCTTTTGCGACATCGAGGATGCGGTGATCGGGGAGGGGGCCTCCATCGGTCCCTTCGCCCGCATTCGCGGTGGTGCCGAACTCGGCCCGGACGTGCATCTGGGCAATTTCGTCGAGGTCAAGAAGAGCAAGATCGGCGCCGGCACCAAGGCTGGTCACCTCAGCTATCTCGGCGACGCCGAAATCGGCTCCAAGACCAATATCGGGGCCGGCACCATCACCTGCAATTATGATGGCGTGAACAAGGACAGGACCGTCATTGGCGACAATGTCTTCATCGGTTCCAATGCATCCTTGGTGGCTCCGGTAACCATCGGCAATGGCGCCTATACGGCCTCGGGCAGCGTGATCACCGAAGACGTGCCGGCCGATGCCGTGGCCTTCGGCCGGGCGAGGCAAGAAACCAAGCCGGGCTATGCGCCAAAACTTCGCGAGAAGGCTCTCGCCAAAAAAGCAGCGGCCCAGGCGGCCAAGGGGAAGTAAGAGCATGTGCGGTATTGTTGGTATCGTCGGCAGCGAACCGGTTGCCTCCCGTCTGGTCGATGCGCTGAAGCGCCTGGAATATCGCGGCTATGACAGCGCCGGTGTCGCGACGCTCGATGGCGGCGCCATTTCGCGTCGGCGCGCCGAAGGCAAGCTCGGCAATCTGGCGCAGAAGCTGGGTTTTGAGCCGCTGGGCGGCAATATCGGCATCGGCCACACCCGCTGGGCGACGCATGGCGCGCCGACCGAGAACAATGCCCATCCCCATGCCACCGACCGCGTCGCCGTGGTGCACAATGGCATTATCGAAAATTATCGCGACATGCTGGCCGACCTCGCCAAGGACGGCTATTTGCCCAAGACGCAGACCGATACCGAATCCGTCGCCCTCTGGGTCAGCCGCGAACTGGCCAATGGCGCCGATCCCGAACTGGCCGTTGCCCGTACGCTGAAAACGCTCAAGGGCGCCTTCGCGCTGGCCTTCCTGTTCAACGGCGAGGAAAGCCTGCTCATCGCCGCCCGCCACGGCGCGCCGCTGGCCATCGGCTATGGCACGACCGAAATGTATCTCGGCTCCGACGCCATGGCCTTGGCCCCCTTCACCTCGCGCCTGACTTATCTCGAAGACGGCGACTGGGCGGTGATTACCCCCAAGGGCGTCACCATTCGCGACGGCAAGGATGCAGTGGTGCAGCGCGAGCAGCAGATCTCCCAGGCCTCGGCGCTGATGGTCGACAAGGGCAACCATCGCCATTTCATGGCCAAGGAAATCTACGAGCAGCCCGAAACCATTTCGCATACGCTGAGCCACTATGTGGACATGGGGGCCGAAAAGGTCGCCATACGCGAGACTTTGCCCTTCGATTTCGCCGACCTGAGCCGCCTCACCATCAGCGCCTGCGGCACCGCCTATCTGGCCGGTGCTGTGGCGAAATACTGGTTCGAGCGCTATGCCCGCCTGCCGGTCGATATCGATGTGGCGTCGGAATTCCGTTATCGCGAGCCGCCGCTGGAAAAGGGCGGATTGTCGCTGTTCATCTCCCAGTCGGGCGAAACTGCCGACACGCTTGCTGCGCTGCGCTATTGCGCCGGTCAGGGCCAGCATGTGGCTTCGCTGGTCAATACGCTGGAATCGACCATTGCCCGCGAATCCAACGTGGTGTTCCCGATCCTCTGCGGTCCCGAGATTGGCGTCGCCTCGACAAAGGCGCTGACGGCGCAACTGACTGCCCTCGCCAGCCTAGCCATCGCGGCCGGACGGGCCCGCGGCGTGCTCAGCGTCGAGCAGGAAACCGACTTCGTTCGGTCGCTGGTCGGCCTGCCGACCGCTGTTTCCGAAGCCCTGGCCACAGAAGGCCAGATCATGGACATCGCCAAGCGCCTGTCCAAGGCCAAGGACGTGCTCTATCTCGGCCGTGGCCCGATGTTCCCCATCGCCATGGAAGGCGCGCTGAAGCTCAAGGAAATCAGCTATATCCACGCCGAAGGTTATGCGGCAGGTGAACTCAAGCACGGCCCCATCGCCCTGGTCGACGAAGATATGCCGGTGATCGTCGTCGCGCCATCGGATGAACTGGTCGACAAGACCCTCTCCAATATGCAGGAAGTAGCCGCCCGCGGTGGCAAGATCATCCTGATCACCGACGCCGAAGGCGCTGAAACCGTCGGCCATGGCGTGGCGGATATCATTGTCATCCCGCATGTCTCGAGCTTCGTCGCGCCGATCCTGGCCACCATTCCGGTGCAGCTGCTGGCCTATCACACGGCCGTTTTCATGGGCACGGACGTGGATCAGCCGCGCAATCTGGCCAAGTCGGTGACGGTGGAATAAGGCGCTATCCCGCCCGGATCAGCGGGATCGCCAAGTCTTTCCTGAACAAATACAGCAGGGTCTGGGCGGCTTCGCCATCCGGCCCCTTGAGCGCCGGATTGGCGGTCAGCAGCGCCTTGGCGTCGTCATGGGCGAAATCCAGTAGGTGGCGGTGCACGTCCGGAACGGCCAACCGATAGCCGGGCATGCCGGATTGTCTTGTGCCGAGCACGTCGCCCTGGCCGCGCAATTCGAGGTCGCGTTCGGCGATTTCGAAACCATCTTCGCTGGATTTGATGGTTTCGAGCCGTGCCTGCGCGGTCTGGCTCAGCGGGTCCTTGTAGAGCAGCAGGCAGGCCGAGCGCTGCGAGCCGCGACCAACACGGCCGCGCAGCTGGTGCAATTGGGCGAGGCCGAAGCGTTCGGCGTGTTCGATGATCATGATCGACGCATTGGGCACATCGACGCCGACTTCAATCACCGTGGTGGCGACTAACAGCTTGAGTTCATTGGCCGAAAAGCGCTGCATCACTTCCTGCTTGGCGGCGGCGCTCATCCGGCCATGCACCAAAGCGACCTCGTCGCCGAAGACTTTCTGCAGCTCGGCGAAACGGTCTTCGGCAGCAACCACCTGCAGATGCTCGCTTTCCTCGACCAGCGGGCAGACCCAGAAGGCCTGCGCGCCTTCACCCAGGCGCGCCTGCAGGCGGGCGATGACACGGGGGTAGTCGCCGATGGATAATACTGCCGTATCAATAGGTTGGCGGCCCTTTGGCTTTTCCCGCAATATGCTAACCGACATGTCACCAAAGTGGGTCAGGACGAGCGTTCTGGGGATAGGTGTGGCGGTCATCACCAAGAGGTCGGTATGCTTGCCCTTGTCGGAGAGTGCCAGCCGCTGATGCACGCCGAAGCGATGCTGCTCGTCGACCACAGTCAGGCCCAGATTGTGGAACTCGACGCCCGACTGGAACAGCGCATGGGTGCCGACGACGACGGTCGTATCACCATTGGCAATGCCGGCCAGCTTGGCCCGGCGTTCGGCCGCCGGCATCTTGCCTGTCAGCAGTTCGCAGCCCAGCCCGACGGCGTCGCACAGTGGCTTTAAGGTCTTGAAGTGCTGTGAGGCTAGTAGCTCTGTCGGCGCCATCAGCGCCGATTGGGCACCACCTTCGGCAACCGCCGCCATGGCCATCAGCGCCACCACGGTCTTGCCGGCGCCCACATCGCCCTGCAGCAGCCGCGACATGCGGTCGGGCGAGGCGAGGTCGGCGCGAATTTCATCCACGGCCTGCTGCTGGCCTTCGGTCAGCGAAAAGGGGAGCGCCTTGGTGACGCGATAGGTGATGGAGCCGGTGAATCGCCGCGCGATGCCGCTTTCCCGGGTCATGCTCGAGCGGATCAACTGCAGCGTGATCTGCCCGGCCAGATATTCGTCATAAGCCAGTCGCATACGGGCAGGGGACCACAGCTGCGCCTCGTCCGGGTTGGTCGGCAGATGCACCATGCGCATCGCGTCGACAAAGCTCGGCCATTTGCGCTGCGCCATGGTCTCGGCGTTGATCCATTCGGGCAGCTCGGGGACGCTGTCGACCACCTGGCGCACCAGCTTGGCCAGCGCCTTGGAACTGAGCCCCTGGGTCAGCGGATAGACCGGCTCAACCAGTGGGAGCGTGGCGAACTTGTCTTCCTCGACAATATAGTCGGGATGGGTGATCTGCTTCTCGCCGTTGAAGAAGCCGATGGTGCCCGAGACATAGCGCTCTTCGCCCACCGGCAGCGCCTTTTCGACCCAGCCTCCCTGGGCGCGGAAGAATACCAGCTGCATGTCGCCGGTGTCGTCATGGGCAAACACCCGATGCGGCACATGCGGCTTGCCTTGTGGTGGTGGCTGGTGCCGGTCGATGTGCAGCTTTAGCGTGACGATCTGGTTGAGATAGGCCTCGGCAATGCCGACCTGCCGGCGCCGATCCACCACGCCCGACGGCATATGCATCAATATATCGAGCGCAATGGCTTCCTGGCCGTCCGGGGCGCCGAAGAACTTGGTCAGCAGGACAGCCAATTTGTCGCCGACACCCTTGATGGAGTGCAGCGAGGCAAACAGCGGCGATAGGCTTTCGGGACGGCTCACGATTCGACGGGGCTCCTGGATGGGCAAGCTAGCTTCTGGCGGGAACCCCGTCACCCCTCGGGAATTGGTGGCTGACAAGCCTAAGCAATCCGCGTAAACAATGCGACCAAATCGAGAACACTTTCAGGATCATGGTGCGTCAAATGACTGCCGGTGAAGATATTTCCATGCGACGCAAGAAGCTCCGTTACCGTGCCTGGCATCGCGGCACCAAGGAGATGGACCTGATCCTCGGCCCCTATGCCGACGCGCATACCGAAGCGCTGGACGAAAAAGGTCTTGATCGGCTGGAAGCCCTGATGAACGAGGAAGACCCGCCGCTGCTCAAATGGGTGATGGGGTCGGAAGAGCCGCCCGACTATGTCGACCGCGCCTTCCTCGCCGAAGTGATCGCCGACCATCAGGCACGTTTGGCCAAATGAACGAGCTCGCCCCGCAGCGCCCGACGCGCACCATCGCCAATGTTCCCGACGGCATGCAGCCCATGGTGCTGGCCAAGCTCGTGCAGCAGCGCATCGAGGCGGCGCCGGACGATGCGGCCAGCCTGGTCTTTGTGGCGCGCGATGGCCGCCGGCTGCAACGCATGGCCGATATCCTCACCGCCATGCTGCCGGGCCATACGATCCTGACGCTGCCGGCCTGGGATTGCCTGCCCTATGACCGTGTCTCTCCCAACAATGTGACCATTGCCGCGCGGATGAACACGCTGGCGGCGCTGACCTCGGGCGCCAAGGGCGCCGTGGTCCTTACCGCCGTCAACGGCTTGATCCAGCGCCTGCCGCCGCGCGATGTGGTGGAAACCATGTCCTTTTCGGCCGCCACGGGACGCATCGTCGATAGCAACAAGCTGATCGCCTGGGCGGCCAATAATGGCTATCTGCGCGTGCCGACGGTGCGTGAAAGTGGCGAATATGCCGTGCGCGGCGGGCTGGTGGACCTGTTCCCGGCCAGCGCCGAGGCGCCGCTGCGCTTCGACTTTTTCGGCAGCCAGCTCGAATCCATCCGCAGCTTCGATCCCGACAGCCAGCGCACCACTGGTACGCTGAAACGCGTCGACCTGACACCGATGAGCGAAGTCGTGCTCACCGACGAGACTATCAAGCGCTTCCGGCAAAACTACACGGCCACTTTCGGCGGGAATACCGTCGACGACACGCTCTATGCCTCGGTCAGCGGCGGTTCGCGCTATTCCGGCACCGAGCACTGGCTGCCGTTCTTTTACGAGCATCTCGATACGCTCTCCGACTATGTCGGCGACGCCCCCTTCGTCTTCGACGAGCAGGCCGCCGAAGCCTATGCCGACCGCGTGACGCAGGTCCGCGACTATTATGACGCCCGCGAAGCGGCGCGGCTGCTGCCGGTGGTCGCCGGTTCCGGCGCGCCCTACAAGCCGGTCAAGCCCGAGCTGCTCTATACCGTCGACCAGCATCCCTATGCCCTGGCTGGCGCCTCGACGGTGCAGCTCAGCCAGTTCATGGCGCCGGATACCAAGGCCTCAAACGATGCCGGCGGTCATATTGCGCCCAGCTTTGCCGCCGAGCGGCAGGCGCAGGACACCAACCTGTTCCAGTCGGTCGTTGAACGCCTGCTGTCCGAGCGCCGCAACGGCCGCCGCGCCATTGTCGCCTGTTGGAGCACGGGTACCCGCGACCGCATGGTGCAGGTGCTCAAGGACCATGGACTGACCAATCCGCGCCTCGCGGAAAACTGGCGCGATGCCGAAACCACCAGCGCCGCGACAACGTCATTGGTGGTGCTGCCGCTGGAAACTGGCTTCGAGACCAAGGACCTGCTGGTCCTCTCCGAACAGGACATTCTCGGCGAACGCATTCTGCGCCCGCAGCGTAAGAAGAAGGCGTCCGATGCGCTGACCGAAGCGGCGAGCCTCGCGGCCGGCGATCTGGTGGTGCATGTCGATCACGGTATCGGCCGCTTCCTTGGCCTCAAGGTGATCGAGGCCGGCGGCGCTCCGCATGAATGCGTCGAACTCGAATATGGCGGCGAGACCAAGCTCTACCTGCCGGTCGAGAATATCGAACTGCTGACCCGCTATGGCTCAGACGACGGCAATGTCACCCTCGACAAGCTGGGCGGCGTCGCCTGGCAGGCCAAGAAGGGCAAGCTCAAGAAGCGCATCCGCGAAATGGCGGAACAGCTCATCAAGATCGCCGCCGCTCGCCTGCTCAGCAAGGCGGACGTGGTGGAAATCAACCCCGGCGCCTATGACGAATTCGCCGCCCGCTTCCCCTATGAGGAGACCGAGGACCAGATGGCCGCCATCGAGGCTGTGTTCGATGACGTGACCTCGGGCCGCGTCATGGACCGCCTGGTCTGCGGCGACGTCGGCTTCGGCAAGACCGAAGTGGCGTTGCGCGCTGCTTTTGCCGTGGCGCTCAGCGGCAAGCAGGTTGCCGTGGTGGTGCCGACGACGCTGCTGTCGCGCCAGCATTTCAAGACCTTTTCGGAACGCTTCAAGGGCCTGCCGGTCAATGTGCGCCATGCCTCGCGCATGGTCAGTGCCGCCGAGCTCAAGGCGACCAAGGAAGGCCTGGCCGATGGGCAGGTCGATATCGTGGTCGGCACCCACGCGCTGCTCAGCAAGACCATCCAGTTCAAGGATCTCGGCCTGCTGATCATCGACGAAGAGCAGCACTTCGGCGTCGGTCACAAGGAACGTCTGAAGGACCTCAAGGCCAATGTGCATGTGCTGACGCTGACGGCGACGCCGATTCCGCGTACGCTGCAGATGGCGCTCACGGGCGTCCGCGATCTCTCGCTGCTGGCAACGCCGCCGGTGGACCGCCTCGCCATCCGCACCTTCATCGCGCCCTTCGACGCGCTGTCGATCCGGGAGGCGCTGCTGCGCGAAAAGTATCGTGGCGGGCAGAGCTTCTATGTCGTGCCGCGCATCAAGGACCAGCACGAGATCGCCGAATTCCTCAAGGCCCAGGTGCCCGAGGTCAGCTTCGTGGTGGCCAATGGCCAGATGGCGCCGGGCGAGCTCGACGACATCATGAATGCCTTCTACGACAACAAGTTCGACGTGCTGGTCGCCACCACCATCGTCGAATCGGGCCTCGACATTCCCAATGCCAATACGCTGGTCGTGCACCGCGCCGATCATTTCGGCCTGGCCCAGCTCTACCAGATCCGTGGCCGTATCGGCCGGGCCAAGGCCCGCGCCTATGCGCTGTTCACCGTGCCGTCTGACAAGAAGTTGACCGACACCGCCGAGCGTCGTCTCGGCGTTCTGCAATCGCTCGAGAGCCTCGGCGCAGGCTTCCAGCTGGCCAGCCACGATCTCGATATCCGCGGGGCAGGGAACATGCTCGGCGACGAGCAGTCGGGCAATATCCGCGAGGTCGGCTATGAGCTCTACCAGTCCATGCTGGAAGAGGCCGTGGCGGCGCTGCGCAATGGCGAAGCCGACTACGAAGACAAGAACGACTGGAGCCCGCAGATCTCGCTGGGCATGCCAGTGATGATTCCCGAAAACTACATTCCGGACCTCCAGGTCCGCATGCAGCTCTATCGCCGCCTCGGCGATCTGACCGATATCCGCGATATCGACGCTGCTGGCGCAGAATTGATCGACCGTTTCGGCCCGCTGCCCGAAGAGGTGGAAGCCCTGCTCAAGGTGATCCTCGTCAAGGCGCTGTGCCGCCAGGCCAATGTCGAAAAGGTCGATGCCGGCCCCAAGGGCGCGGTCATCTCGCTGCGCAACAACGAATATCCCAATCCGGCGGCGCTGGTGAAGCTGGTCAGCGATCCGGCCAACCAGGTGCGCATCAAGCCCGATCAGAAGCTCGTGTTCGCCCGCAACTGGCCAACGCCGAATGACCGCCTCAAGGGGGCGGCGGCAATCCTGTCACGCCTCGCAAAACTGGCAGAAATCGCCGCATAAACCATCCGTATCAACCCTCTCTCGCCATAATCCTTTTGCAAGGTGTCATGGTCATGTTATTGCCCGAATTCAGCACTTGAAGGGCAGTTCAATTCTCAAGGTGGCGCCAAGCCATCCGGGACCGCCAAAGAAGCCAAGGAAATTCTATGAACATCAGGAAACCTCTCGTCGCTGGTTTTGCGGTGGCCGCGCTCATGCTGTCCCCGCTGTCGGCTTTCGCCCAGGAGGCTGCTCCTGCTGCGCCCGCAGTGGAAGCGCCAGCCGCTGAGGCCCCTGCTGCCGGCACCCCGGCTGCACCCGCCGATAATTCTGCCGGCAACCAGAACTGGCTGAAGGTCTGCGATCCGCTGCCCGATGGCCAGAAGGCCTGCATCATGCGCCAGGTCGTCCTGGCCAACGGCCAGTTCCTCGGCTCCTTCCTGCTGCGTGACGATCCGGGCCAGGAATCGCGCCTGTTGGCCGTTGCTGCCGTTCCGCTCGGCGTGCTGCTGCCCTTCGGCCTGACCTGGCAGATCGACGGCGCCAAGCCGATCCGCGTGCCCTATATGCTGTGCGACCCGACCTCTTGCGCCACCCAGCTGGTGATCAACGAGCAGTATGTGAACTCGCTCAAGAAGGGCGGCGTGCTCAAGCTGACCGCCAAGAACCGCCAGAACCAGGACCTGACCATCGACATCACCCTGGCCGGCTTCACTTCGGCCTATGATGGCGATGCTGCGCTGACCTTCGACGAATTCCGTCAGGAAACCTCGGGCGAGAACGCGCTGGAGCAGGTGCTGCAGGATCGCGCCGAGACGCTGCGCCAGCAGCTCAATGGCGGTACCGCACCGGCTGCGGGAACCGAAGCCCCGGCTGCTGCACCTGCGACGCCATAAGCGTCAGGCAAATAGAGTTTGAGAAAAGGGCGCGGTGCAAACCGCGCCCTTTTTTTGTGGAGCTAGCGCTGCCCCATGCCGACGGCAAAAGCCTGTTTGCGCAGGGCCGGGGCGAGCTTGAGGGCCCAGAGGCCGCCGGCCCGCAGCGCCTGCGCCGGGATCATCTCGGCCAGCAGCGAGCGGAACAGCGTATCCACCATGCTGCCGGTGCGCGCGAGATCGCTGGCCCGACGGCGGGCATAGTCGGCACTGACTTTGACAGCCCATTCTGGCGCGGCGCGATCTTGCGCTGCCAGCGCATCGGCCAGGTCGGACACGTCGCGCAGGCCTAGATTCAGCCCCTGCGCGCCGATTGGCGGGAAGGCATGCGCCGCTTCGCCGACCAGCACCACGCCATCGGCCCCGGCTTGGTCGACGCTGAGCGTGCTGAGCGGGAAGACGAAAGCGGAACTGGCCAAAGTGATGCTGCCGAACAGCCGCTGCGATTTTTCCAGCAGCATTGCCGTCAACCGCTCCGGCCCACTCTCCCTGGCCGCCAGCAGCGTCGCATGATTGTCGATCCACACCAGATTGGCGCGCTTGCCGCCGGCCGGCACCAGCGTAAACGGACCCTGCGGATAGTGGAATTCCACCGACGTGCCGCCCACCGAACGGCCGAGGTCGAGATCGCAGACCAGCGCCGACTGGCTGAACGCAGTTTCCCGCGCCCGAAGACCCGCCGCGCCGCGCACCAGCGACTTCTTGCCATCGGCTCCGATGATCAAAGGCGCCGTAAGGGTTGTGCCATCCGTCAGCGTGACCGTAGTGCCCTGCAGAGCGGTAACGCCGAGGTCACGGGTTTCGAGATTGCCCAGCGTCGCCGCCACGGCATGAAAACGCTCCAGCAGCGTGGTATTGGCAAAATTCCAGCCAAACGCCTCAAGCCCGGCTTCGCCCGCATCGAACAGCGTCTCCGGCGCACGGATCAGCCGCCCGGTGGCATCGATGATGCGGATCTGCGTCAGGGCATGCCCGAGCTGGGCCGGGTCATCCACCAGGCCGGCCTGCTTGAGGAAATCCACGCTCGGCATCATCAATGCGGACGTGCGCCGGTCCGGCGGCCCGACGGGCGCAAGATGAATGGTCTTGAGCCCCGTCTGCGCTACGGCAATCGCCGCAGCCACACCAGCCAGCCCGCCACCGACCACGATGGCATCCGCGTCATAGGCACTCATTGGACGGTCACCGTTGTTTTGGACCCGCTCGTGCCCAACAGGCTGCCGGCAAAGGAGCCGGCAAACATGGCGACGAGGAAGATCCAGAGATTGTCAGGCAGGAAGGCGATCAGCGATAGCGCCGGGCCCGGGCAGATGCCGGCCATACCCCAGCCGATGCCGAACAGCGCTGCGCCACCGATCAGCCGCGCGTCAATCGTCTTGGCCTGCGGCTCATGGAAGCTTGTGTCGAACACCGGTGCCTGCCGCCGTTTGCCGATCTGCACGGCAATGAACATGACGAGGATCGCCGGGCCGATGACAAAGGCCAGGCTCGGGTCCCAGCCGCCGCTCGGAATGGCGCCGAAATCGATGAAGCGCAGCACCTTCAGCGGGTCGACCATCTGCGAGACATAGAGACCGGCACCAAACAGCGCGCCGCTGACGCCGGCCGTGGCAAGATAGGACAGCCTGGCCATCACACCACCCCCGTCACGGCAACGGTGACGATGGCGACGCCGAAGAACACCACCACGGCGACCAGCGAACGCCGCGACAATCGCGCCAGCCCGCAGACGCCATGGCCCGAAGTGCAGCCATTGCCGATCCGAGTGCCGATGCCCGTGAGCAATCCAGCGATGGCCAGCCAGATCGGCGTCGGCACGCCCCATGCGGCTGGCGCTTCAACCAAGCGCACACCATTTGCGGCGAGCCCCGGAAACAGCTGTGCAGTGACGAATGTCCCGGCCACCAGCGCCACCAGAAACACCACACGCCAGAGCGTGCTGCCGGCCGGCGGCAGCACCTGGCCAAAAATTCCGGAGATGCCGGCGATGCGGCCATTGCCGAGCCAAAGCACGGCGGCGGCGAGGCCAATGAGGCTGCCGCCCAGGGCAGCAGAAAGCGGGCTGAACGATTCCATGCGGTCACTCATAAGGACTGTGGTCCGTAGATTACCACCCGCTGCAAGGCCGAAGCCAGCCTTGCGGCACCTGCTTTATGCTGCCCAATGCCGCACTTGGCGGAAAACCCTGCTGTAAAGCCTTTCCCCCACGACAGGCTCTGCTTAGATAGACACCAACAAAACTCGAAATGGAGCCGACAATGTTCGAACTACTGGCCGATCCCGCCGTCTGGGTCGCCTTCGGTACTCTGACGATCATGGAGATCGTTCTGGGCATCGACAATATCGTCTTCATTTCGGTGCTGGTGTCGCGCCTGCCGCGCGAGCAGGCCGAATTCGCCCGCAAGCTCGGCATTGGCCTGGCGCTGGTCTTCCGCATCATCCTGCTGTTCCTGATCAGCTGGATCGTCCAGCTGCAGGACCCGGTCTTTTCCGCCTTCGGCCAGGACTTCTCCTGGAAAGACATCATCCTGATCGCCGGTGGCGGCTTCCTGATCTACAAGGCGACGCATGAAATGCATGCCGCCATCGAGGACAACCACGAAGTGGGCGTCGGCGATGTGGTGAAAGCCTCGCTGCAGGCGATCCTCGTGCAGATCGTCGTCATCGACATGGTGTTCTCGATCGATTCGATCATCACCGCCGTTGGCATGGTCCCCGCCGACCAGGTCTTCGTCATGGTTGCGGCCGTGCTGGTCGCCGTGGGCGTGATGTTCGTCGCCTCCGGCCCGATCGCCAAATTCGTTGCCGATCACCCCACCACCAAGATGCTGGCCCTGTCCTTCCTGTTGCTGATCGGCGTGTCGCTGGTTGCCGATGGCACCGGCTTCCACATCGAAAAGGGCTATATCTACGCCGCCATGGGCTTTTCCGTGCTGGTCGAGGCGGTCAACATTTTTGCCAAGCAGCGCAAGGTTCGTCTCGGCGGCAAGCCGGCCGGCAAGCATGACTTTACGCCGTTTACTGGTGACACCGGCTCGGTCTCGTCCGCTGCTGGCGTCGCTGCCGTAACCCGCAAGCCGGCTGCCGCGACCACCAAGGCGGCCACACCAGTGGCAGCCGCAGCCAAGACGCGCGCCACGCCGCAGGCCAAGGCCCAGGCCCGCCCGAAGTCGGCACCGCGCAAGCCCAAGGCTCCGAAGTGACCCGGGCTGTCGTTGTCCACCAGACCGGTGGTCCAGAGGCCCTGAGCGTCGAGGACTGGCCGCTGGCCAGTCCCGGGCCGGGGCAGGTGGCCATCCGCCAAACCGCTGTAGGCCTCAACTTTATCGACACGTACCAGCGCTCCGGCCTCTATCCGATGCAGACGCCCTTCGTTGCCGGCAGCGAAGGTGCCGGTGTGGTTACCGCTTTAGGCGAGGGTGTCACCAGCCTCAAACTCGGCGATCGCGTGGCCTATCAGGGCCAGATCGGCGCCTATGCCGATGAACGCCTCGTCGTCGCCGATCGCGTTGTGCCAATTCCCGATGGCGTCTCCGACCAAACCGCTGCTGCCATCATGTTGAAAGGCCTGACGGCCTTTTACCTACTGTTCAAGACCTGGCCGCTCGCCAAGGACGAAACCATTCTCTGGCACGCGGCCGCCGGCGGCGTCGGCCAGATCGCCACGCAATGGGCCAAGTCGCTTGGCGCCACCGTGATCGGCACCGCCGGCAGCGATGAGAAATGCGATTTGGCCAAGGCGCAGGGCTGCGACCACGTTATCAACTATTCCACGCAAGACTTTGCCGCCCGCGTGCGCGAGCTGACCGGGGGCAGGGGCGTCGACGTGGTCTATGACGGCGTCGGCAAGTCGACCTTTGAAAAATCGCTCGATTGCCTGCGCCCACGCGGGCTGATGGTCAGCTTCGGCAATGCCTCGGGCGTGGTATCCATCCCCGATGTCACCGTGCTGTCGCGCAAGGGCTCGCTCTATGTGACGCGCCCGACCACGGCGCATTACTTCCAGACCCGCGACGAACTGCTCGAAGGCGCCGGCAAGCTGTTTGCCGCTGTCACGAGTGGCGCCATCAAGGTCGACGTGGCCCGCACCTTCCCGCTGGCCGAAGCCGCCAATGCCCATCGCGCACTCGAAGCCCGCGAGACCACGGGATCGGTGGTTCTGCTGCCGTAAACGAGACCGCGCCGGACTGGACAGCCCGGCGCTCTCCCGCTAAACGCTGATTTCGCAGGTTTGGCGCTTTGCTCCAGGCCTGCCGCGGAAGGGTGGCAGAGTGGTCGATTGCAGCGGTCTTGAAAACCGCCGATGTGCAAGCATCCGTGGGTTCGAATCCCACCCCTTCCGCCAATCAGCTCACCGGCGGCACTGAGTATTTCCGGGCGGTCACCAGCCAGATGCCCGACGTGACCAAGGCCAGTGCGGCGAGATTGTTCCACTGCACGATGTTCTCGCCGAGGATCACGCCCGACAGCGAAATGCCGAAGATCGGGATGGCGCAGTTGAAGATTGCGACCACGCCGACCGGATTGTGCTTGAGCAGCAGGCCCCAGAGCGAAAAGGCCAGCGCGGAGATTGCCGCCAGATAGGCCAGCAGCACGGCTGCACCGACGCTTGGCACGCTGAAGTGCCCACCGGCCAGCAGGCCAACCGATAGCAGAGCCAGGCCACCCAGCAGCAATTGCCAGCCCGTCATCAACCCGGTGTCCACCTGCTGGCTGATACCGCGCCCATAAAGCGTGCCGATCGAGAACAGCAGCGCTGCGGCCAGCACAAAACCCTCGCCGAGAAAGGAAATGCTGTTGTCGATCGGCGAAGCCAGATTGACGATGAGCACGCTGGAAAAGCCGAGCAGGCAGCCAATCACCCGTTGCCAGCTGAGACGGTCATTGGCCAACAGAAAATGCGCCAGCAGCACCGAAAAGAACGTGCTGGTGGCCGAGATGATGGATACCTTGACGCCGGTGGAATGTGCCAGGCCGACATAGAAGAACAGATATTGCGCACCGGTTGAGACGAGGCCAAGCAGCAGCAGGCGCGACATCTGTGCCGGTGGCTGGACCACCCGTTGCGCACGGATGAGGCCAAACAGCAGCAGCATGGCACCGGCCAGCACGAAGCGCACGCCAGCAAACACCATAATGGATGGTGTATCCGATGGCGCCAGTGCGAACAGCTCATAGCCATATTTGACGGCGGGAACCGCGCTGCCCCACAGCAGGCAACACAACAGGGCGATCGCCACGACAACGCGCCGGTCCTGCAACCGGCTCAAAGGGCTATTCAAGTCAGGCTCCTGCTCGCGCCGACTCGTGTGACATCGCGGAGATCGGCAGCCCGCTATAGCCATTCGGCCGGCTGGCGGCCACAGCCAAGCAATCGTGCAGGCCAGATCAGGCTCGACCAGACAGGCTTGCCCTGCTATGGCCTGCGGCCTGTCTGGACCCAGTGGAAAGGGAAGCCCCATGAGCCGCAAGGAATTTGATGTGTCGCGCATGCGCCGGCTCAAGCGCTATGCGACGCGTTATGGTCTCACCATTCTCACCGACGATAAGATGAAGGTGCTGGGAACCGCCGGCGGTCATCAGATCCGCGACGAAGAATACAAGATTTTGTACGGGAATGTGCCCAAGCCGTTTTCGGCATCGCTTGACGATATCGAGGCTTGGCTCGAGGCGAACACGGCGGGTGAAGCGTAAGGGCCGCTGCCCTATCTGTCCATGACCCTCCTGCAGGGCCCGGTCAAATTTTCATTATTTATTCTGTAACAGGAATCGCCGCACACTCTGTCCATTGGCTACACGGAGGTGCGTTCTTGTGTTCACTCTGATCAACGCCGACGCAGAAGACGACGACGCCGAAATCACCGATCCCCAGGAAATCGCAGAGCTCTTCGCTGCCATCGCCGCAGTCGCCATCGAGGCGATCGGCGTCGGGCAGGCCCGCGAGCTGTTCGATGCCGTGATCGAGCAGGACGGCAAAGACCCGAACTGACTGGACAAAACCACCGTCCCGGCAGGTCATACCCGGCCGTTGCTTTGCGAAGCAGTGGCATTATCGAACGGTCTTCCGAGCGCGGCAGAGTTCCGCCGCTTATGGACCGGGTTGACTGATCCGGGCGGGTCCATCAGGACTTGTCTATGCCCGTCTCCGCTACTTTCCCCAAGCCGACCATCATGCCGCTCGGCGATAGCGCCGTGCTCGTGCGCTTTGGCACGTCGCTCAGCGACGCTGCCAATCGCGCCACCATCGCCCTTGCGGCGCTGCTCGACGCTGCGCCGATTGCCGGCGTGGTGGAAATCATGCCCAATCTGGTGTCGCTGCTGCTGCGCTATGATCCGTTACTGACCGCGCCGGCCAGCATCGAGGGCGAATTGCGCCTGCGCCTGTTTGGTCTAGACGAGGCCGCAGAGGCGTCGCAGCGCTGGAGCATTCCCGTTAGCTTCGACGGTCCCGACCTCGACGAGGTCGCCGCTGCGCTTGGCATCAGCACTGCCGCTTTCGTCACAGCGCACAATGCCAACCCGCTCCGTGTCCTCGCCACCGGCTTTGCCCCCGGCTTCGTCTATTGCGGTCTGCACGACGGCCTGGTGCTGCCGCGCCGCCAGGAGCTCCGCGCCTCAGTGCCTGCCGGCAGCGTGCTGTTCGCCGCCGGCCAAACCGCCATCACCGCCACCGCCATGCCCACCGGATGGCATGTCATCGGCCGCACCAGCTTCAACAATTTCGATCCAACAGCGCATCCGCCAACCCAGCTCAGCGCCGGCGATCGCATCACCTTTACGGTCGCGCCATGAGCGCCGTCCTCAAGATCACCCGCGCCGGGCCGCTGACCAGCATCCAGGATCTCGGCCGCTTCGGCATGCTGCGCCACGGCATTTCCGCTTCCGGCCCGATGGATCGCATGGCTTATCTGGCCGCCGGGCAATTGGCCGGTGGCGGGCAGGGCGGTCTCGAATTCACCATGGCTGGGCTGGAACTAACCCTCGCTAGCGGACGATGCCGCGTGGGCTTTTCCGGCGGCAATTTCGTTATCCGTCGCAATGGACAGGCTCTCGCTTGGGACGGAACGGCAGAGCTCAACCCCGGCGACACACTCGCCATCACACCGGGCGCCTGGGGCAATTACGGCTATCTGCGTTTCGACGGCGACATAGCCGTCCCGCCGATGATGGGCAGCATCGCCACCAGCAGCCGCGCCGGCCTCGGCGGTCTCGATGGCCGTGCTTTGCGCGTCGGCGATGTGATCGAATTGTCCGGCTCGGGCGGCGCGCCGAGCCTACCCCTGATCGCCGAACGGCAGACCGGCCCCATCCGCGTCATCTGGGGCATCCACGCCGACCTGTTTGCACCAAACATCCGCCAGCGCTTTCTCGACGTCAGCTTCAGCATATCCTCCCGCCTCGACCGAATGGGCGTGCGGCTGGAGGACAGGGCGGAGGTCTTTGCCCATTCCTCCAACCTCTCGCTGGTCTCCAATGCCATCGTACCCGGCGATATCCAGATCCTTGGCGATGGCACGCCGATCGTCCTGATGCGCGACCACCAGCCGACCGGCGGCTATCCGCGCATTGCCACGGTGATCACGGCTGATCTGGATCGTTTCGCGCAATTGCGGCCCGGCAGCGCGGTTGCCTTTCAGCCGGTGACCTTGGAACATGCCCAGGCACTGTTGCGGGGCAGACCATGACCACCATCGACCTCAATGCCGACCTGGGCGAAGGCATGGGCACGGACGAGGACCTGCTGGAAATCGTCTCCAGCGCCTCGATCGCCTGTGGCGGTCACGCCGGCGATTCCGCGACGATCCGGCATATCCTGAAATTCTGCAAGGCGCGCGGCGTGCGCGCCGGCGCCCATCCCGGCTATGCCGATCCCAAGCGCTTCGGCCGCTTCCGGCTGGTCATGCCGCTCGATCAATTGCTCGGCCAGATTCGCAGCCAGCTGTTCCTCGTGCGCTTCATCGCCGACGAGGTGGGCACCCCGCTGAAATATGTGAAGCTGCATGGCGCCCTAGCCAACCAGACCGCCGAAGAGCTGGCCTTTGCCGTCGGCATTTTCGCCACCATCCAGGCCATGGACCCGAAAATGGCGGTGCTGGCGCTCGACAATAGCGAACAGGTCCGCGCCGCCAAGGCCGTCGGCATGCCACTCATCCGCGAGGCCTATGCCGACCGCGCCTATACCGCGGACGGACTGCTGGTGCCGCGCAGCCAGGAGGGTGCTGTGATCCACGACAGCGAGGCGGTGATCGCCCGCTGCCTGCGCCTGGCCAAGGCTGGCGAGATCGTCGCGATCGACGGCACCGTGCTCAAATCCTCCGCCCGCTCGATCTGCCTGCATGGCGATACGCCCGGCGCCGTCGATCTGGCCGGCGACGTCAGGGACGCGCTGGAAGGCGAGGGGATCACCATCGCCGCCGAGCCGCCGGAAATGCCGGATATGTAGTCGAAAAGATTACCCTGGGCCTCTCTGGGGAGAGGGTGAGTTCGGCACAATGCCTTTGGTTGAAAGGCCCAGGGTAGCTTAGATCGCCAAGTACTCGTGGCGAAGTTCGGTGTTTTCGAGGACCTCTCTCGCAGTGCCGGCAAAGGCCACCTCGCCGGTATCGAGGATCACCGCTCGATCGGCCAGTTTCAGCGCCGCCACGGCATTTTGCTCAACGATGATCGTGGTAATGCCCAGCGGCTTGATCGAATGCAGGATGCGCTCGATCTCCTGCACGATGACCGGCGCCAGCCCCTCATAGGGCTCGTCGAGCAGCAGGAGCTTCAAATCCCGCGCCAGCGCCCGGGCAATCGCCAGCATCTGCTGCTCGCCGCCCGAGAGCGTCACGCCCTCCTGCTTGCGCCGCTCTGCTAGCCGCGGAAAGCTCTGGTAAATCTGTTCGAGGCTCCAGCCATTGCCCGGCGCCACCTTGGCCAGGGTGATGTTTTCCTCCACCGTCAGGCCGGAGATAATGCGGCGATCTTCCGGCACCAGCTGGATGCCGGCGCGCGCGGCCTCGAAACTCTTCATCTTGTGGATTGGCTGGCCGTCGAGCCAGATTTCGCCCTGGCGCAATTGCGGATCGTCGGTGCGGGCAATGCTGCGCAGGGTTGAGGTCTTGCCGGCGCCATTGCGGCCGAGCAAGGCGAGGATTTCGCCCTGCCGCACATCGAGCGACACCCCCTGCACAATATAGCTTTCGCCGTAATAGGCATGCATGTCGCGGATCGAAAAGAACGGCCGCGTGGTCTCCAGCGTGGCAGCCGTGCTGCCGGCGAGCGTTCGAGCTTCCATGGCGATCGCGCTCATCAATGCGCTCCTCCGAGATAGGCTTCCTGCACCTTGGGATTGCCCCGCACCTGGTCGGGCGTGCCATCGGCGATGATGCGGCCCTGCGCCAGCACGGAAATCTTGTCAGCCAGCGAAAACACCACATGCATGTCATGCTCGATGATCACCTTGGTCATGCCGCGGCTCTTGATCTTCTTGAGCAGTTCGATGGTGGTATTGGTGTCGTGGCGCGACATGCCCGCCGTCGGCTCGTCGAGTAGCAGCAAGCGCGGATGCTGGATCAGGCACATGGCCAGCTCCATCCGCCGCTTGTCGCCGCGGCTGAGGCTGCCGGCCGCCATGTCGCGGCGGCCATACATGCCGACGTCTTCGAGCATGTCCTGCGCCTCGCGCAAAATGCCGGTCTCGCTGTCGAGCCCACGCAGCATGTTGAGCTTGAAGGCGCCGTCGCGCTTGGCCAGAGCCGGGATCATCACATTGTGCAGCACCGAGAGATCGGCGAAGATTTCCGGCGTCTGGAACACCCGGGCGATGCCCAGCTGGTTGATCTGATAGGGCTTGCGACCGGTCAGGATCGCGCCGTCGAACACCACCGTGCCCGAGGTCGGCGCCAGCTTGCCGATGATCACATTGAGCAGCGTCGACTTGCCGGCGCCATTGGGGCCGATGATGGCATGGGTCTGGCCCTCCTCGACCTGCAGGTCGATATCAGCCAGGGCATGCAGCCCCCCGAAGCGTTTGTGCACGTCAGCAACATGCAGGACGACATTGGGATTGGTCATGACTTCGTCCTCACTCGGCCGGTTGAACTTGCGATGCCGGCCGGTCGGGCGACTTGCGCTGTCGGTTGAACAGGTGGGCGATGCGGCGCACGCCCTCCATGATACCGCCGGGCAGGAAAACCACGATCAGCACGAACACCAGGCCCAGCGTCAGGAACCAGCCCTCGCCGACGAATTTTGAGGTGATGGCGACCATCACATTGTCGGCGCCTTCGGGCAGGAAGCCCCAGAAGCGATGCAGCATGGTGTCGTTGATGGCCGAGAAGATGTTCTCAAAATATTTGATCAGCCAGGCGCCGATCACCGGTCCTACTAGCGTGCCGGCGCCGCCGAGAATGGTCATCAGCACCACCTCGCCCGAGGCGGTCCACTGCATGCGTTCGGCGCCAGCGAGAGGATCGGTGACGGCCAGCAGCGCACCGGCGAGCCCGGCATACATGCCGGAGATGACGAAGGCGGCCAGTGTATAAGGCTTGGTGTTGAAGCCGGTATAGTTCATCCGCGTCTGGTTGGATTTGATGCCCTTGAGCATCATGCCGAAGGGCGAATTGGTGATGCGCTGGGCGATGAAGAAGGCGAGGATCAAAAAGCCGGCGCAGAAATAGAAGCCGGCAAAGCCGCCGAGCGACTGACCCAACAGTGTCGGCACCGGCTGCCCGGCCTGGGCCGAACCCATGGCGGCATCGAGATAACGCGGATCGTTGAGCGTGAGTTGGAGCCCGGTCTCGCCGTTGGTGATGGGCGTCAGCACGGAATAGGCGAGATTGTAGCTCATTTGCGCAAAGGCCAGCGTCAGGATCGAAAAGTAGATGCCGGAACGCCGCAGGCTGACATAGCCGATCAGTAGCGCAAACAGCCCCGAAACCACGATGGCGAAGAGCATGGCCGGAATAGCGTCGAGGCTGAGCAGCTTGAACGACCAGACGGCGGCATAGGAGCCGACGCCGAAAAAGGCAGCGTGGCCAAAGCTCAGGTAACCGGTGAGGCCAAACAGGATATTGAAGCCGACGGCGAAGATTCCGAAGATCATGAAGCGCTGCAAGAGGTCCGGATAGGCGGCGCCGAAGGGCTGCAGCCAGAGCGGCATGGCCAGCACCACCAGGGTGAAGCCCAGGAACAGCAGCAGGTCGTTGCGTGACATGGCGCGCATATCAGCTCTCCATCACGCCACGCCGGCCGAACAGGCCTCGCGGCAATACGAGTAGAATGACTACGGCGACGAGATAGATGATGATCTGATCGATGCCGGGAATGAGGGACTTCACCTGCGTCATCGAGGCGAAGCTCTGGAGAATGCCGAGCAGGAAGCCGGCAGCCACAGCGCCGGGCAGCGAGCCCATGCCGCCCACCACGACCACGACGAAGCTCAGCACCAGGAAGTCCATGCCGATATGATAATTGGGCGGTAGGATCGGCGTGTACATGACGCCCGCCATGCCGGCGACCACGGCGGCAAGGCCGAACATGATGGTGAAGCGCCGGTCGATATTGATGCCGAGGAGCCCCACCGTCTCGCGATCCGCCATTCCGGCCCGCACCACCATGCCGAACGTGGTAAACTGCAGGAAGGCAAAAACCCCGGCGATGATGGCAAAGGAGAACAGGAAGTAGACCAGCCGCCAGATCGGATAGGTGATGACATTGGCCTGCATGCCGAGGAACGCGCCGATATCGGCCGCGCCGCGCAGGTCGCTGGGCATGGGTTGGGGAATGGGATTCGGCCCGAAGAAGCTCTTGATTAGTTCCTGCGCCACGATGGCGAGGCCGAAAGTGACGAGAATCTGCTCGGCATGCGGGCGCTTGTAGAAATGCTTGATGATGCCGCGCTCGAGCCCGATGCCTACCAGCAGCATGATCGGAATGGTGATGATGATCGAGGCCGGCACCGAGTAGTTTACCAGCACCGCGCCGAAATCGCCGAACCAGGCCTGCACCAGCGGCTCGCGCACTTCGAGCGGCGCGCCCCAGGGCGACAGTTTGGTCGGATCGACGGTGACGGTTTCCAGCGTCAGCAGCTGGCGGAACAGCACGGCGCAAAAGGCGCCCAGCATGAACAGCGCGCCATGCGCAAAATTGACCACGCCCAGCGTGCCGAAAACCAGGGTGAGCCCCAGTGCGATCAGCGCATAGGCCGCGCCCTTGTCGAGGCCGTTGAGAAATTGCAGGAAGATGACTTCGAACATGGAAATGCTCCGGTTCACCTCTCCCTTTGGGGGAGAGGTGGCGTTTCGGTGTGCCTAGGGCGTCAAGCCGCCATCAGCACATCGGCACAGGCTCGGCCGGCCCCAGATCCCCGCCAAAGATGGTCGGGTCATAGGCCACGGCGTCGCGCGGGATTTCCTTGACGATATTGAGCACGTCATATTCGCTGGTCGGCGCGTCATTGCCCTGCACCACGAGCACATTCTTGATGCACTGGTGATCCTCGGCGCGATACAGCGTCGGGCCATTGCCCATGCCGTCGAACTCGAAGCCTTCCAGCGCCTTGATGACTTCGGGCGGATAGAAGGTGCCGGCGCGTTCCACTGCATCGGCATAGAGCAGGGCCTGCACATAGGCGGTGTGGGCAGCCTGCGAGGGCGGCGCGCCATAGGCGGCACCAAAGCTCTTGGTGAAGGCCACCGTCCCCGGATCCTGCAGGTTCCAGTGCCAGTTGGAGGTGCCGAAAATGCCCTTGATATTGGCACCGGCGCCCTTGGCCATCAGTTCGGAGAACAGCGGCACGACGATCTGGAAATCCTTGCCATTGGCCTGGCGGTCTCGCATGCCAAACTGCACCGCCTGGGTCAGCGAGTTGACCATGTCATTGCCATAGTGGTTGAGGATCAAAACGTCGGCGCCAGAATTGAGCACCGGCGTCAGATACTGGCTGAAGTCGGCCGCGCCCAGCGGCGTGCGCACGGCTTCGACGGTCTGCCAGCCGAGGCCTTCGGTGGCGGCCTTCATCGATTCTTCCTGGGTCCAGCCCCAGGTGTAGTCGGCAGTGAGATGATAGGCGCGGCGGTCGGCGCCATAGGCATCGACAATGGCTGGCGCCAGGCCAATGCCCGACTGATAGGCGTTGAAGAAGTGGCGGAAGCCGTAGCGGCGCTTGTCTTTGCCGGTAGTGTCGTTGGAATGGGTCAGGCCCGCCATGAAGATGACGCCCATTTCCTGGCACAGGCCCTGCACGGCAATGGCTTCGGCCGATGACGAGCCGCCGGTGACCATGATGGCGCCATCGCGCTCGATCATCCGGGTGGCGCCGGCCCGGGCCACGTCGGCCTTGGTCTGACTGTCCGAGGTCACGAAGGCGACTTTCTTGCCCAGCACGCCATTGCCCTTGAGCGCGGTCGGGGTGAGCACGTTGATCAGCCCGCCATCGCCTTCGCCGTTCAGATGCTGGACCGCCAGTTCGTAGGCCTTCTGCTCGTCGGCGCCTTCTTCGGCATAGGCGCCGGTCAGGGGCAGGTTAAGGCCGAAGGTCACGGTGTCGCCGGTCGGGTTGTTGCAGAATTCCTGCGCCCAGGCGCCCTTGCTGAAGATCAGCGGCGAAACGCCGGTGCCGATAATGCCGGCCATGCCGGTCTGCAGCACGCGGCGGCGGCTGAGACCACGCTTGAGAAGTGTCATTGTTTCCTCCTTTTGGCGCGGGGCTTCCGATACATGGCCGGCAGCTCACCGCAGGGAGGATTATGAGCCGCATCCGAAAACGGCAGCAATAGTCCGTTGTAAATGCAGCGATATTCTGTAAATAATTGTGCTGCTGCAGCGTGATAATAGTCAATTGATTGACATACATGCTGCGCGGGAGGACTTGTTTCATGCGCGCGCCTATTGGCTTTCGCATCAGCAACCGCAGGAAATCGCTCAAGATTTCCCAGGCGGCACTGGCACGTCTGGTCGGCATTTCGGCCAGCTATCTGAACCTGATCGAAAACAACAAGCGCGACATCGGCGGGGCACTGCTCAACCGCGTCGCCGCCCAACTCTCGATCGATATAGACGAGCTGGCCGGACGCAGCGAGCAGAAGCTGCTGCAGGATCTCGAAGAAGCCTTCGCCGATCCGCTGCTTGAGTCGCTGCCTTTCCAGCCCGACGAGAGGCGCGAGCTGGTGGCACAATATCCAGCCAGCGCCGGCGCGCTGTCACGCCTGCATCGCGCCTATGGCGCGGCCGTCACCAGCGCCGATGCCTATGCCGACCGGTTGCGCTCGGACCCGTTGCTCAGCCAATTGCTGCACCAGATCCTCTCCGGCATCACCGCCATCCGCTCCAGCGCCGAAATCCTTGAAGACGTCGCCGATCTCGACGAAGCCGAACGCCGGCAGTTCCTCGCCGCCATTGGTCGTGACAGCCGGACCCTTTCCGAAGTCGCGAGAAACCTGATCGGCCAGTTCGACACCTCAAGCCAGATCCGCCGCAGCGTCTCGCCGGCCCGTGAAATCGACGACCTGCTGATCGAGCGCGAAAACCATTTTCCACTGCTCGAAGATGTAGCCGACGCGTTACGCTTGGAGGCCGGGCGGGCAGGGACGTTTGGCAGCGCCACGCTCTCCAGCCTGCTTGCTGAAAAGTTTGGCGTCGAGGTTCGCATCGGCGGCTTGCCCAGTGAGCCCGAATATCCCGGCCAGTACCGTTTCGACCCCACGACCCGCCTGATGTGGTTCCACGGCGCCACCACCCTGGCGACACGCCAGTTCCAGCTCGCCCGCCTCTATGGCGAGCTCGCCGCGCCCGACGCCATCGCCGCATCGCTCGAACAGGCGACGCTCTCGACACCCACCGCCCGGCGCCTGGCCGCGCGCGCCGTCGGCTCTTATCTGGCCGGCGCCATGGTCTTCCCCTATGCCCGCGTGCTCGCCGATGCCGAGGCCTGCGCCTATGATATCGACCACCTGCGCCAGGTCTATCACGCCAGCTTCGAGCAAGTGGCGCATCGCCTCGTCAGCCTGCGCCGCCCCGGCCAGCAGGGCATTGCCTTCGGCTTCCTGCGCTCCGACCCCGCCGGGCGCCTGACCAAGCATTTCCCGCTGCCCGGCCTCCTCTTGCCCAATAGCGGCCACGCCTGTCCGCTCTGGGCCATCTATGGCGCCTTCCGCACGCCCGACGTGCCGTTGCGCCAAGTGGTCCGCTTCTCCGATGGCTCGCGCTATCTCTTCCTCGCCCGCACCGTGCAGCGGCGCACCGCCTCCTTCCACGAATCCGCCGTTGCCTCCTCGGTCATGCTGGCCTGCGACGTGCTGCAGGCCGACCGCACCGTCTATGCGGCCGGCCTCGATCTGTCCGATCTCGATGCCGATATTCCGGTCGGCCCCTCGTGCCGCCTCTGTCCGCGCCGTGATTGCCCGAGCCGGCAGGAGGAGGCGCTGTCCACGCAAGGCCAGTCCCGCACCCGCGGTCCATTGCTGCCCCGCAGTTTAGCGCTTGGCGATCCTCCGTGATTGCGCTTTAGTATCGCCATCTGCGGAGGGGAGACCGCGGATAGGTCGAGGGGGGACTTTGGCAATCGATATTCTCATCGCCGAGGATGAGCCGAGCATTCTTGAATCGCTCGATTTCATCCTGCGGCGCGCCGGCTGGAGCATCAGCGCGGTCAGCGATGGCGATGCGGCGCTCGATGCCGTGCGCCGCCTCAAGCCGCGTATGCTGGTGCTCGACGTCATGCTGCCCAAGCGCAGCGGCTTCGATGTGCTCAAGCAAATCCGCGCCAGCCTCGAGACCGCCAGTCTGCCGGTGCTGATCCTCACCGCCAAGGGTCAGCAGCAGGACCGGCGCATTGCCGAGGAACTGGGCGCCGACGGTTTCGTCACCAAGCCCTATGCCAATGCCGATGTGGTCGGGGCGGTGCGGCACCTGCTGGGCGAAGATGTCGGAACGCCCTAGGCGCATCCGCGGCGGCATGTTCCTGCTGACCATGCTTGGCGGCCTGCTCATGCTGCCGCCGCTGGTCTATGTGTTTGACCAGAACATCAGCCATTTCGGCATTCCGCAAATCGTCTTCTACCTCTTCGCGCTCTGGCTGCTGCTGGTCATCGGCACCGGCCTTCTGGCCCATGCCATGCCGCGCGATCCCGGCGACGGAGAGGGCTGATGCTGTCGGCCGATTTCGTTATCGCCACCGCCATCGCCTATGTCGGCCTGCTGTTCGTGCTCGCCTATTTCGGCGATCGCCGCGCCCGCAGCAACAAGCGCTCCTTCCTCCATTCCCCAGCCGTCTATACGCTCTCCATCTCGGTCTATTGCACCAGCTGGACCTTCTATGGCGCCGTCGGCAATGCCGCCCGCTCGGGCCTTGAATTCCTCACCATCTATCTGGGCCCGACGCTCGTCTTCGTCGGCTGGTGGTTCCTGTTGCGGCGGCTGGTCCGCATCAGCCATCTGCAGCGCATTACCTCGGTGGCTGATCTGCTGTCCTCGCGCTTCGGCAAGTCCAACCGGCTGGCCGTGCTGATCACCTGCATCGCCGTGGTCGGCATCGCGCCCTATATCGCGCTGCAGCTCAAGGCCGTGACATCATCGATCCAGGCTGTCGCCGGCTCGTCCGAATTCGGCCAGGGCAGCCTGCAGGGCATTGACGACGTCGGTCTTGCCTTCGGCATTGCCGCCGGCATGGCGCTGTTCACTATCCTGTTCGGCACCCGCCATGTCGACGCCAAGGAACAGCATCACGGAGTGGTCGCCGCTATCGCTTTCGAGGCCGTGGTCAAGCTGACGGCGCTGCTCGCCGTCGGTATTTTCGTCGTCTATGTCGGCGGCGGCTTCGAGAGCATTTTCGCCGAAGCCGCTGCTAAGGGCATCGTCGTCGATGCGCAGGACACATTCGACGCCCGCTGGCTGACGACGCTTGGCCTGTCCGTCGCCGCCATCGTCTGCCTGCCGCGCCAGTTCCAGGTGACGGTGGTGGAAAATTCCGACGAGAACCACCTGCGCGTCGCCAGCTGGGCCTTCCCGGCCTACATGCTGCTGATGAGCCTGTTCATCCTGCCCATCGCCGTCTTCGGCCTGACCAAGATGCCGGCCGGTTCCAATCCCGACATGTTCGCGCTCACCCTGCCTCTGGCCTTCGGTCAGGATGGGCTGGCGCTATTTGCCTTCATCGGCGGCTTTTCCTCCGCCACGTCGATGATCATCCTTGAATCCATCGCTCTCTCGATCATGGTCTCCAACCATATCGTCATGCCGCTGATCCTGCGCTTCAGTTCCGGCGTCAGCAGCGACGGCCGCGGCGTCACCCGGCTGCTTTTGGTGGCCCGGCGCTTTTCCATCGTGCTGATCCTGTCACTGGGCTTTTTCTATTTCTTCTTTACCCGCGACAGCGACGCGCTGGCGCCGATAGGCCTCATCTCCTTCACCGCCATCGCCCAGTTCTTCCCCGCCGTCATCGCCGCCCTGTTCTGGCGCGACGCCTCGCTCAAGGCCGCCACCACGGCCATCGCCGCCGGCTTCGTCTTCTGGGTCTGGTGCAGCTTCCTGCCCAGCTTTGAATCGGTATCGCCGCATGTCGCCTGGCTTTTGGCCAATGGCCCCTGGGGCATCTCCTGGCTGCGCCCCGAAGCCATGTTTGGCCTGGACGGGCTCGATCCTTTGGCCCATGCCGCCTTCTGGAGCCTCTCGGCCAACATCCTGCTGCTGACCCTGGTTTCGCTCGTCACCTCGCCCTCGGCGCTGGAGCGTATCCAGGCCAGCATTTTTGTGGATGTGTTCAAGCGCGGCCATGTCCCGCGCGGCAATTTCGTGCCGGGCTCGGCCACCGCCAACGACCTGTTCTTCGTCGCTGAACGCGTGCTCGGCGATCGCCGCGCCGCCGCTCTCTTCGAGGCCGAGGCCCGCGACAGCGGCGTCGATCCCGACATGCTGGAGCCATCGCCCGGTTTCATCGGCCGGCTGGAGCGTGAACTCGCCGGCTCGATCGGCGCCGCCTCGGCCCACGTCATGCTGTCGAAAGTCGTCTCCGGCAGCGATGTCTCGCTTGAGGAAATGATGCAGATGGCCGACGAGACCCAGCAGGTCATCAGCTATTCCCAGGAGCTGGAAAAGACCTCGGCCGAACTGCGCTCCACCGCCCAGCAGCTCGAAGACGCCAATGCCCAACTACGCGAGCTCGACAGCCAGAAGGACGAATTTTTGAGCCAGGTCAGCCATGAGGTGCGTACCCCGATGACCTCCATCCGCTCCTTTTCGGAAATCCTGCTCGATGGCGGCGAAATCGACGCCGGCCAGCGCCAGCATTTCGTCTCGACAATCCATCAGGAAAGCCTGCGCCTGACCAAGCTGCTCGACGAAATTCTCGATCTCTCGGCGCTGGAGCGTGGCGAACGAAGCTGGGAAAACCGCCCCGTCGATGCCGAAGCCGCACTCGACCGGGCGCTGACCGTCTGCGAAGGCCTGCTGCGCGGCGTCATGGTGGAGCAGGGCGGTCGCGCCCAAACTACCATGGTCGAAGGCGATGCCGACCGGCTCTGCCAGGTGTTCATCAATCTCATCAGCAATGCGGTCAAATACAATGACTCGGCCAAGCCGCTGCTCCGCATCGCATCGACCGTGCGCGCCGGCAGCTATACCGTGGATATCGCCGACAATGGCCCCGGCATCGCCAAGGGCGAGCGCAAGCTGATCTTTGAGAAATTTTCACGCGGCCAGCGTGCCACCGACCAGAGCGGGGCAGGGCTCGGTCTCGCCATCTCCCGCCAGATCGTCACGCGCATGAACGGCTCGCTGGACCTCGTGCAGGGCGCATTGCCGGGCGCCTGTTTCCGCGTGCGGCTGGCGGTCATGCGCTAGTGATTACCGCTATCGGGAATGTTCAGCACATGCCCGCAGGCCTTGCAGTGCACGGCATCCGGCTCATGCTTGCTTAACCCGCATTGCGGGCAGGGAAAATGCACCTTGGCCGGCCGGAAGATCGACTGCGCCAGCCGCACGAACAGTGAAATGCCGATGATCATGATGATGATCGACGCTAGTTTACCCCCGCTGCCGGGCAGGGTGATGTCGCCAAAGCCGGTGGTCGTCACCGTCGCTACGGTAAAATACAGCGCATCGATATAGCCCGCGATGCTCGGCTCGTCGCCGCGATTGGCAAAGGCGGTATAGACGAAGCCGGTCACCACGAAGAGAAAAACCAGCAGGTTGATCACCGCCTGCACCGGTTCCTGGTAGATCCCCAGCCCGCGTTTCTTCAACGGTCGCCAGAACCCCGTGCTCCGTGTCAGCGTCCAGAGCCGCAGGATGCGCAGAAAGCCGAGGTTGATGAGCCAGGCGGGCGCCAGCAGGGTCGCGAGAATGAAGATATCGACGATGACCGGCATCTGCCGCAGCCAACGCCAGATATCGGTAGAGGCCAGCGCCCGGGCGATCAGGTCGAGTGCCAAGAGCGCCGCGATCGAATAGTCGATCCAGAGGAACGCCTCGTTCTCGCGCAGCAAAGGGGTGGCGATAAAGAAGACGATGATCGCCAGGTCCACCACCAGCACGGCAAATTGGAAGCGCTGCGCGCCCGGCGCCGAGCTGTGATAGAGCAGACGCAGTCTGCTCCGCAGACGAGCGAAGCCGGATTCTTGGGGTGTGGTCTCGACGACCGTCTTGGGTTTCTTGCTACGCATCACCAACTGCCTTGCCAGCCTGCAACAGCGAGCGCAAGAAGACGTTCCCGTTCGGGGCCAGACATTTCAAGGTAGTTCGACGATGACCATCTCCGTCTATGACGTGACCGTGCCGGTATTCACCCGCATGCTGACCAATCTGCTTGCCGTTATGGACAAGGCCGAAGCCAATGCCGGCGAGCGCAAGTTCGATACCGCGGTGTTTTCAGACATGCGCCTGTCGCCCGACATGATCCCCTTCCGCGGCCAAGTCATGATCGCCACCGACCATGCCAAGGGCTGCGTCTCGCGCCTGGCCGGCAAGCCCGTTCCGTCCTGGCCCGATGAAGAAAAGACCTTCGAAGAACTGCGCGCTCGCATCCAGAAGGCGCTCGATCTCCTCGCCACCGTCACGCCCGAAGAGCTGGCCGGCAGCGAAGACCGCGACGTCACGCTTAAGCTCGGCGGCAAGGATGTCACCATGAACGGCCTCGTCTACGTGACCGAGCGGGCGCTGCCGAACTTCTTCTTCCACGTTACCACCGCCTACGCGATCCTGCGCCACGGCGGCGTGCCGGTCGGCAAGCGCGACTATATTGGCTAAGCAAAAACCTAGTTCTTGCCACCCGGCCGCACGACAGGCGTTGTCGTTGCGGTCGGCGTGGTGGAACCGCCGTTGGTCTGCGTGCCCGTGGTCGTCGTCTGCGTAGCCGGCGAACTGGATCCCGGATTGGCGTCCGTCCGGCTCTCGACACAGGTGCCCGGGTTGCGCACGCGGAACGGCTGCAGCAAGGCACCCTGGAACCGCGCATAGCGGAATTCTGCGCTCAGCGGCTCCCTGCTGGGGTCATTGCGGCGATACAGCAGGGTGCGCTGGTTGCTCGCCAGACCCACTTCGCAGCGGCTGGTCAACTCCTGACAATCGTTGGCGTCATTGCAGACCCGCAGGGCGCCATCGAACAGCATCACCTTGGTATTGCTGCGCTCCACCACCAGGTCGAATTCGGTACCGCGCACCGCAATCGAAGCCGTCGGGGTATTGATCGTATAGGCCGGCTTCGGACTCTTGCCGGTGATGAAGCGGAACGAGCCGCCCAGCGCATTGATGGTAAGCTTCTGCGCCCGGTTGTTGCTCGCCAGCAGGTAGTTTTCTATCAAAAGCGCCGAGCGCGGCCCCACCACGAGGCGCGTCTCGTCGTCAAAGATGATCTGCACCTGGCCGACGGCGCCGGTGACGATGACCTCGCCCACCGACACATCGGCGCCCACCTGCAACACGCGATCGGTGCTACCCAGCCGTGCCGAGGCATCCGGATTGACGCCGACCGCCGTGCCTTCGCCCTCGGCAAAAGCTGGAACAACAGCCAGCAATAGGCCCAATACAAATAAAACTGTGCGTGAAAACTGTTTCATCATGGCCTGCTTGTCGCAATGCTTGGGTGAACCGGCAATGAACGACACTATTCGCGAGACGACCGGCGCCACAAGAGCCTCACGAAACGCCATACGCAGCTTGGGAAAAGCATGCGCCTCTGTTGCCGTAACCCCAAGCAAAGGTTAATGGCAGCAGATTACGCGGCGTCGTCCGCAGCCCAGCAAGAGGCAAAGATGAGACTGGCATTCGTCATACCGGCCTATAATGAAGAGGCGCTGATCGGCAAATGCCTGGAATCGGTGGTGGCCGAGATTGCCCGCTCGGGCGTTGATGCCGAAATCATCGTGGTCAACAATGCCTCCACTGACCGCACGGGCGAGATCGCCCGCAGCTTCCCCACCGTCCGCGTCGTCGACGAGCCCAAGAAGGGCCTGGTCAATGCCCGCGACGCAGGCTTTGCCGCCAGCGAAGGCTTTGACCTCGTCGCCAATATCGACAGCGACACCATGGTGCCCGAGGGCTGGCTGACTACGGTCGCCGACGAATTCAACCGCGACCCCAAGCTGGTCTGCCTCAGCGGCCCTTACGTTTATTACGACATGAGCCCCTGGAGCCGTTTCCTCGTCGGCATGTTCTATGGCCTGACCTGGCTGATCTATGTGCTCAACCGCTATATCCTGCGCGTCGGCTCGGTGGTGCAGGGCGGCAATTTCATCTTCCGCCGCCAGGCCTGGGCCGATGTCGGCGGCTATGACCGCTCCATCCAGTTCTTCGGCGAAGACACCGATGTGGCCGTGCGCCTGTCCAAGGTTGGCGGCGTCAAATTCACCTTCAAACTGAAAATGAAGACCTCGGGCCGCCGCCTCGAGAAGGAAGGCGTGTTCCGCACTGCCGGCACCTATACGCTCAACTTTTTCTGGGTCACCTTCCGCGGCAAGCCGGCCACCAAGGACTATACCGACGTCCGCCCCGACTGAGCCAGATCGGCAACAGCACGGTTACCTGCCATTAAGTTTCCCAAAAGCCGGGAATCATCGGATGCTGTATCTGCGCTAGTGTGACGTGCCGCATGGTGCGGCTGAGGACTGGACCGTGCCGACGATCCCCTCGCAACTACCACAACCGACGACGGCGGCCCGCACCGGCACGCTGCAGGCGCTGGCTTTGCAGTCGGGCCAGATGCTCGATGCGAAAATCATCGGCGCAATGCCCAATGGCGGCACCCAAGTCGAAATCCGCGGCCAATTGCTCAATCTCATGCTGCCGGTCCCGGTCAAGCCTGGCGACACCATCCAGCTGCAGGTGCAAGGCGCCGGGCAGCAGATGAAACTGGCGCTGCAGGTGGTGACGGCACCTGTCACCCCGCCCGCCAGCCCCGCACCTGCTGCACCGCCGCCGCAGTCCAATACGCCGCTCGCGCCACCGCAGGCCCAGCCAGCGCCGCAGCCATTGGCCACTGCGCAAGCCGCTGTACCGCCGCCAGCCGCGCAGGCCGCAACCGCGCCCCAGCCATACGCACAGCCACTGGCCCAGCCGCCCGTCACCACGGCTCAGCCGGCGGCGCCGCAGGCACCCCTGGCCACGCAATCGGCCCCACCGCTGACGCAAGCGATCCCACCGCCGCTCTACCCGCAATCCCCCGCCAACCCCAATCCCGTCGCCGTGGCCCATGCCGCCACCGCCGCGCCGCAACCGGCCCCAGCCGTCAGCGCCCCCTCGGCCGGCGTCGCGCCTATCATCGCCGCCGCCCCCGTCGGCGGCGCCACCAGCAATCCGCTCTCCGGCAATCCGACGCCGCAGTTCTCCACCGCGCAGGCCGCGCTGGCCCAGATGGTTCACACCGACGTACCGCAGCAGGGCTCCATCACCGCTCTCACCACGGCGCTGACCAGTCTCGCCGGCAAGGTCGTGTTGCCCGAGCCGGTGGTGAAGGCCGCCCAGCAGGTGCTCGCCGGCCGCGTCGCCATCGACGCCCCCAAATTCGACGGCGCGGCGCTGCAGTCTGCCATCCGCGGCTCGGGCATTTTCCAGGAGTCGGCACTGGCGCAAAGCCAGTCGCCGCTGCCACAGACCGACATGAAGACCGCGCTGCTCACCCTGCGCCAGACCCTGACCACCTGGCTCGGCCAGCAGGCGCCTACGGCCGCCGTCTCGCAGATCGCCCCGCCGCTAAAAGGGCAGGTGCCGCGCGCCCGGCCCGGTGAGGCACCGCCGATCGATCCCGATGCGCCACCCGAGGAAATCGGCAAGCACCTGCTCGAACGCACCGAATCCGCGCTGGCCCGCACGCGCCTCCATCAACACGCCTCGCTGCCTGACCCCGTCGCAAAGACTGCCGACTGGAGCATGGACCTGCCGGTGCTGATCGGCCAGCACCAGACGCTGATGCAGTTCCAGATCCACCGCGACCAGCAGGGCGATAGCGATGCCGTCACCGAGCGCGGCTGGCAGATGCGCTTTGCCATCAACCTGCCCGAACTCGGCGAGGTCGGCGCCCAGGTGTCGCTGCGCGCCGGCACCACCGGCGTCATGCTCTGGGCCAGCGATCCCGATGCCGCCGCTGCGCTCAACGAAGAAGTCGGCCTGCTGCGCGAAGCCCTCTCCGCCGCCGACCTCCGCCTCGGCGCGGTCATCGTCCGCTCGGGCGAGCCGCCGGCACCCGCCGTAGCGCCCTCCGGGCATTTCTTGGACGCCCGCTCATGAGCGACGAGATCAAGCCCCAGGCCCTGGCCGTCGCGCTGCAATATGAAAAGGGCAGCCGCGAAGCCCCCAAAGTCGTCGCCAAGGGCCGTGGCCTCCTCGCCGAGCGCATCGTGGAACTGGCCGAGGAAAACGACATCATCATAGAAGCCAATCCCGTCCTCGCCCAGGCCCTGAGCGGTGTCGAGCTCGACGACACCATCCCGCTCGAACTCTACGAGGCCGTCGCGGTGGTCATTGGCTTTGTGCTGCGGGTCAGCGCCAAGACCTAGGCAAAGAAAAACCCCGCAAACCATAGGCTTGCGGGGCTAAATTCATGTAACTGATGCGCTACTGAACGCCAAGCATCTGCTTGGTGGCCTGCTCGGCCATGTCGGCGGCCTGCTTGACCTGTTCGGGCGTCATGTTCTGTGCCTTGGCCATGTCCTCGGCGGCCTTACGGGCCTGAGCAATGGCTTCTGCCTTCTGCTCAGGGGTCATCGAAGCGGCCTGCGCCTGTATCGCCTGCATGGCCTGTTCCGGCGTCATTGCCGATGCATCAGCTGGCGTCGCTGCAGCGGCAGCCGGCGCTGCAGCGGCCGGGACAGCCGGAACGGCGGCCGCCGCAGGCGCCGCAGCCGGTGCGGCTTCAGCCGGGGTCTGCGGATCGCTGCAAGCGGCCAGGGTCAGCATGGCAAGAGCGGCGACGGGCAGCAAAAATTTGGCGATCATGAAAATTTCCCTCTGGATTCGGCACCTTAACGGCCGATCACGACCTCGTTACACCGCGGGCTCCGGCAAAGTTTGGGCGTTGGCATGGCGAGAATGGGGCAGGGACAGGCAATCATGCTCACAACCATTGCAACGCCGCATAGGCTTTCCCACTTGTTAAAACAGAAAGCGTCATTCAGGGAGCAAGACCATGCCGAATAGTCAGGACCAGCAGGCCATCGACAGCCTGTTCGACCGTATTGAGGAAGTCGCCCGCAAGTCGGCGCCGCGTGACGCCGATGCCGAGGTGATGATCCAGCAGCGCCTGCGCGACTATCCGCCCGCGCCCTACTACATGGCGCAAACCATCCTGATCCAGGAACAGGCGCTGCGGCAGGCGCAGGAGCGCATCGAGCAATTGGAGGCCAGCCAGCGCCCGGCCGGCGGCTTTCTCGGCGGTCTGTTCGGCGGCGAGGAACCCCAGCGCCAGCCACAGGCGCGGGCACGCGGCCCCTGGGATCGCCAGCAGCAGGATGATTTCAACCGCCGCGGCGTTGGTGGTGGTTTTCTGGCTGGTGCCGCGCAGACCGCGCTCGGCGTCACCGGCGGCGTGCTGCTCGGCAGCGCCATCGCCGGCATGTTTGCCGGCGGCGTCAATGCCGCGGAAGTTACCCCTATTGATGAAGCGCCGCAGCCCGACGATCAGGATTTCGACGCCGGGGGTGACGATCTCGGCGGCGGCGACTTTGACTTCGGTGGAGACTTTTAACCGCAATATAAATCAGAGATGAACGCCGGCTTCGGCGGGCGTTCAACTTGCCTGGTTTACGGCTATACTCATTGTAACGCTGACAAGGGTTTGGCCATGCTCACCACCAATCGTCACCGCCGGATTTTCCTGCGCAATGCGCTGTTCCTGGCCGCCATTACCGCCATTGCGGTGCTGCTCGGCGTTCCCGCCAAGGCCTATGAGGCCCAACAGCTGTTTTCCAATGACGAGGGGCAGGTCGAATTCGTCATGCCTTCCGGCAACATTGGCTGTATCTACACGCCGGCCGGCGGCACCTCGGTCTATGAGACCCAGGATGGCCTAGCCGAAATCCAGTGTGATCGCATCGAGCCCAACTATATCCGCGCCATTCTGGGCGGGCAGGGCGAGGGCTACATTCTCAGCGATGTGGGCGACGCCAGCTGCTGCTCGCTGAGCCAGACCTTTGACTACGACCATGTCGTAACGCTCGGGCCGTTCCAGTGCCTCTCCGAGCGCCAGGGTCTGACCTGCGCCCGCGACGATGGCCACGGCTTTTTCCTCAGCCGCAAGCTGGTGCAGGCCAAGTAGTCTAGAACGTGCCCGGCGTGCGCTTTTCGTAGAATTCGTTGCCGCCCGCTTCGAGCACATAATACATGTTGTTATAGGGAAAGCGCAGGCCGGCCGTGTGGAAATGCTGGGCATTCTGCACGCCCGGATGCCGCGCACCGGCCAGCACCGCGTCGGCCATCTGCGAGGCGAGCACCGCGCCGCTGTCGGTCATCTTCTTGGTGAGCACGCCCTGGGCGAACTGGTTCTTCTGCCCGACCACGCCGCAGACCGAGCGAGGATAGCGCCCGTCATAGACCCGGTTCATCACCACCGTGCCGACTGCCAGCATGCCATCGGAGCTCGAACGGTTGGACTCGAAATACATCGCGCGCATCAGGCATTCCTTCTCGGAAAGCTGCGCCATGCCGAAGTTGATGCCGAGAAAACTGCAGCCGCCGAGGCTCGTCGCGACGATACTCAGCGCGGCTATCCGCAGGAGGGCTTTTGAAAGCGCCATGGGGCATCTCCGGTCTGTTGCAATTGTGCAAGTTTGACCGAAAATGCCCCAATAGGCTTAAGGCTCGCTTCACCCAAAGGGTTAGCGAAACGTAAACTTAGTCGCGGGTGAAGAGGAGAGCCGAGAGCAGGGCGATGGTGCCCAGCACGGCGATCACCGGGATCGGGTTTTCCTGAACGGCCTTGCTGGCCACATGGGCCTGCTTGTTAGCCTGACGCAGAGCGATCGAGCCCTGGTGGCGCACTTCCTTGGCCAGCGCCACGGCATTGTGCTGCACATCATGCAGGGCATTGCCGCTGTAATCGTTCACCGCGTCGGTGATCTCGGCGATCTCCTTGCGCAGCACTGCGATCTGGTCGAGCAGGGCTTCGGTGATGTCTTCGCCATCCTTGCGGGCAGCCCTGATTGTACGTTTTGCCGTGATGGCCATGATGACGCTCCAAGAGTGAATTGACTGCTCGCTCAACTCACCCTGCGGCCGGAAGTTCCGCCGGGGCCGATTTCCGCGGCAGTTTCACGCAGCAATGATTGAAAAAATCCCGCCGCTGCCCTTGGATAGACGCTATTCTCATCCCAGATGCTGGACAGGCATTTGCCACCAGAGGGGACATGACCAATGGCATCCAAGAGCCACGCCCGCCTCAATCGCCAGTTCGACCGCTTGCAGAAGCGCATTCCGGAAGCGGCGGCACGCCTGCTCGAGCGGCTCCGCCGGCCTGAAGCGCGGCTGATCCGCATTCCGCTTGGCATCCTGCTAGTCCTGGGTGGTATCTTCAGCTTCCTGCCCGTGCTCGGCATCTGGATGCTGCCGCTCGGCCTGCTGCTCCTGGCTATCGACCTGGTCATCCTGCAGGGCCCGGTCAATTCCGCCATCGTCCGCGGCACCCGCAAATATTCCACCTGGAGCCGTGCTCGTCGCGACAAGAAGGCCGCCGCCAGCAATCAGCGGTAGGCGCTTTCGATCAGATCGATCGCCGCGGCCAGCTTTTCGTCGATGACATGCAGATATTGCGTCCAGTCATCGACATGGCCCAGTTCGTCGGCGCCGTCGGAAATCCCGCGCAGCGCCAGCAACGGCACGCCAAACCCCTGGCAGGCCCGCAGCACGGCATAGGTCTCCATATCCACCATCTCGGCGCCGATCCCATCATAAGTCGCGCCGGACACCACATTGCCGCCCGTCGATAGCGTCGCCGTGGGCAGGCCGTCCAAAGTTGCCAGCGGCAGCACTGGCGGCAGGTCCAGAAACGGCGTTTGTCCTTTGGGAAAACCAAGCGCTGACGCATCCATGTCGCGATAGGAAACGCTGCTGGCCTGATAAACGCCGCAATGTTCCAGCACCCGCGATCCGGCCGAGCCGAGCGACACCACAAGCCGGGGCAGGGTGCCTTGATGGGCCGCTTCGGCCAATGCCCGCGTCACCGCAATAGCAGCCTCCACCGGCCCCACGCCGGTCATCACCGGCGTGATCCGCGCCTGCAGATGCGGGCCATATTCGGCCTGTGCAGCCATGACATAGAGGATGGTCATGCCTGCATCCCTAGCATGGAAGATTGGCTTGCGCAGCCGCGCCGTTACCGCTTCGGTAAGAGGCATGTGACAAACTGATGACTGAGTTGAGTATTCAGGGGATCAAAGTGCGTTTCGCGGTTATTGAAGGTAGCAAATGGGGTGAGCCGTCCTGGCAGTCCAACAGCGCCTCCCAAGCCAGGGTTCTCGTCGAGGATGTCGAAGCCGAAGCCCGCCGGCGCCTGCGATCCTGCAAGATCAGCGACTACCGCACCCGCGAATTCCTCACCGGCCAGCCCATGCCGGACGCCATCCGCCACTTCGCCCTGCAAGTCGAATTCGCCGCCCAGGCCATCGCCCGCCTGTCGCCGATCCCGGACGATTTCGACAGCGACGTATACTGGCCGCAGATGCTTTAGCCAAACCGTCTGCGCCTCTTACCTCTCCCTTTGGGGGAGAGGTCGGCGTAGGCCGGGTGAGGGGGACGTTCGCCGTCAAGCCGCCTTCTTCACCTTCGCCACCCGCTTGCGCGCCGGCCTGATCTCCGCCACGCCTGCGGCCGCTATCTCGGCCAGCGCCTTGAACCAATATTGCTGGTCCAGTCCGGCCGGGCAGCCGTCCTGTTCCCACATCTCATAGGCACGGCGTCTGACCTGGTCTTCCATCGGTAACCTCATGCTGACTGGTGGCCCCAGCCTGCGCCAACATGGTTTCCATCGGGTGAACATGTCGAATTGGCGCCAGCTCGTTCGTCATGCTGACAGGACATGTCAGGCCGCAATGCTGCATTGGGTCGGACAGGTTTTCCGACTATTGTCCGCATGATAGCGAAAGCAGAGCCAGACCATGACCCCGTTTCACCAAATCCTCGGCAACAATCTCGTCGCCAATATCACCAATTTCACGGTGTGGTTCGCGCTGACGTTCTGGATCTTCATTGAGACCCAGTCTGTCTTCGCCACCGGCATGGTGGCCGGCATTTATCTGGTGTTCACGGCCGCCTTCGGTATCTGGTTCGGCAGCATCGTCGACCACAATTCCAAGCGCCTCGCCATGATGGGCTCGAGCGTTGTCTCGGCCGCTTTCTACACGATCGCACTCGCCATGGTTTTCCTCGAGCCCGAGGGCGGTTTCGAAAATCCCTATGGCTGGTACCTTTGGGCCTTCGTCTTTCTCATCATGCTGGGTGTCATCGCCGGCAATATCCGCTCCATCGCGCTGCCGACGCTGGTCACCATCCTCATTCCCGAGGGCGAGCGCGACAAGGCCAATGGCCTCGTCGGCATGGTCAGCGGCATCGGCTTTCTCACCACTTCGGTGATCTCCGGCTTCCTCGTCGCCTGGGGCGGCATGCTGGCGACGCTGGTTCTGGCACTGGTCCTGACGCTGCTGGCCTTCGCGCATCTGCATTTCGTCAAGGTGGACGAAGGCCACGTCGCGCTCGCCGAGGGCGAAGTGGCCGAACCCAAGCGCGTCGACCTCAAAGGCACCATTGCCGTCATCGCCGCCGTGCCGGGCCTCTTTGCGCTGATCTTTTTTGCCACCTTCAACAATTTCCTTGGCGGCGTCTTCATGGCGCTGCTCGATGCCTATGGCCTGTCGCTGGTCTCGGTGCAGGTCTGGGGGCTGACCTTCGGCGTGCTCTCCATCGCCTTCATCATCAGCGGCATCATCATCTCCAGGGTCGGTCTGGGAAAGAACCCGCTCCGCACGCTTCTGCTGGTCAATGTCATGACCTGGACGGCCTGTTGCTTCTTCACCATCCAGCCCAGCTTCTGGCTGCTGGTCGCCGGTTGCGCCATCTGGATGTTCCTCGGCCCCTTCGCCGAGGCCGCCGAACACACGACTTTACAAAAGGTCGTGCCGCTGGAACGCCAGGGCCGCGTCTTCGGCTTTGCCCAATCGATCGAGCAAGCCGCCTCGCCGCTGACTGCTTTCCTGATCGGCCCGCTGACCCAATTCGTGGTCATCCCCTTCATGACCGACGGCGCCGGCGCCGCAGCCATCGGCCCCTGGTTCGGCACCGGCCCGGATCGCGGCATCGCTCTGGTCTTCACCGTGGTCGGCGTGATCGGCGTCGTCGTCACGTTGATCGCGATGAACTCGCCGCAGTATCGCCAGCTGTCGAAAGCCTATGCCGATGCGCCGGACAATGACGACGGGGAGGGCGGTGCCGCGGTTGCAACGCCGGCCTAGGCCGGTTGCAACCGCCCGTCGATCTCGACCGGCCCAGACGGCTTCGGAAAGGTCAGCGCCACCAGCGCCGCGGCAATGCCGATGCCGGCCGAGCTGACATAGAGCCATTGGTAATCGCCAAACGTATCGAACAGCCAGCCGCCGCCCACTGGCCCAAAGGCCATGCCGATCGACGACGTCATGGTGATCCCGCCCAGCACCGTACCCATCACCTTGGGGCTGAAATACTCGCGGGCCAGCACGGCATAAAGCGGCATAACCCCGCCATAAGCGAGGCCCAGCACCGCCGCCAGCATGTAGAACTGCGTCAGCTCGTCGATGTAGATATAGCTGTAAATGCCCACCGCCTGCAGCACGAGCCCGCCGACGATCACCCGCTTGACCCCGACCCGGTCTGCCAACAGGCCGAACAACAGCCGCCCGAACAGGCCCGCCAACCCTTCGACACTATAGATGCTGGCCGCCGCCATCGCCGAAGCGCCGCACAACATGGCATAGCTCACCGTGTGGAAGATCGGCCCCGAATGCGCCGCGCAGCACAGGAAAAACACCGCTGCCAAAACGATGAACTGCGGCCGCTTCATTACCGACAGGATCGACGTTCCCTGCGCTGGCGCCGCGACAAGACCGGCCTGCGGCGCTTCCTCCACAGCCGGCGGCGGTCGTCGCACCAGCAGCGCCAACGGCAGGATGATCAGCGTCGCCATCAGCGCCGTGGTCATCATGGCAGTGCGCCAGCCCATCTGCTGGATCAGCACCGTGGCCAACGGCGTCATCACCATCGGCGCCACGCCACCACCCAGCGAGACCAGCGAGACGGCCAGGCTGCGATGCTTGTCGAACCAGCCCAGCACGGTCGCCATCAACGGCGCGAAGAAGGCGCCGCCCGACGCGCCAACCAGCCCGCCATAGGCGATCTGGAACACCAGTATATCCGTCGCCTGGCTGGCAATGAACAGCCCGATCCCCAGCGTCACCGCGGCGATGAGCACCACCGGCCGCGCCCCGATCCGGTCGGTCAGCGTGCCCCACAGAAATCCCGCCACGCCCATCACCAGAAAGCCGATGGTCATGGCGCCGGATATGCCGGCCCGCGTCCAGCCGGTCTGGTCGGCGATCGGTTGCAGATAGACGGGCAGGGCGAACATCGCGCCCATTGCCACACAGGTGATCAGCGCTCCCGCACCGACGATGACCCAGCCGTAATTGCGTTCCATATGACAGACCCTCCCAGTCCTGCCCGATCGACGAACCAGCCCGACCCGGATCGACATCGCCCTCAAGAATATTGCGTCTGCCACATAAACTGCGCAAGGGACCGCAGACTGGCGGGAATCCAGCCGACGCGCTATGGGCAAGGGGCGGGGCGTGCGGTCATGCTCCCATAACGCGTCACCCCAGAAGGCCGGGCATGATCACCTGTTTCGATATCGGCGGCTCCGCCATCAAAGCCGCTACCGCCAGCGGCTCTGAAAGCCTCACGCCACTCGGTCGCGTCCCAACGCCCCTACAGGATTTTGCCGCTTTTACCGCGGCCATCGCCCAACTGGTCGAGACCGGCGGCGCCACCGCCGGATCGCCCATTGCCATTTCCATCACCGGCGTGATCGATCCGGACAGCGGTATCGCTACGGTCGCCAACATTCCATGTCTCGATGGCCGCCCCCTGGCGCAGGATCTCGGCGCTGTGCTGCAACGCCCGGTGCTGGTGGCCAATGATGCCGATTGCTTCGTGCTGGCGGAGGCGCATGCCGGCGCGGGCCGGGGCCATCGGGTGGTCTTCGGCGCCATTCTGGGCACCGGCGTCGGTGGCGGCATGGTCGTGGACGGCCAATTGCATCGTGGCGCTGGCGGTTGGGCCGGCGAATGGGGCCATGGCACCATTGTCGCCACCGAAGTCAGCGTGCCGCCGTTCAAAATCGCACATTTCCCGTGCGGTTGCGGCCGCATAGGCTGCCTCGACACCGTCGGCGGCGCCCGCGGCGTGGAGAAACTGCACAAGCTGTTGCACGGCACTGAGCTCGCCAGCTTGGCCATCATCGAGCAATGGACAGCCGGCGACGCCGCAGCTGCACAAACCGTCGATCTCTACATTCAGCTCGTCGCCCAGCCGCTGGCACTGGTCGCCAATATCGTCGGCCCCGACATCATCCCGGTCGGCGGCGGCCTGGGCAATAGCGCGCCGCTGATTGCCCGGCTGGATAGCGCCGTGCGGTCCCGCATCCTGCGCCAGACAGATCGCCCGCTGGTCGTACCCGCCCAGCTCACCGCCGATGCCGGCCTGATCGGCGCCGCCAATCTCGGCTTTTCTCAAGGATGGCACTGATGTTGCTCGAAGTCTGCGTCGACGACGCTGCCGGTCTCGCTGCGGCCATCGTCGGCGGGGCCGATCGGGTCGAACTCTGCTCGGCACTGGAACTGGGTGGCCTGACACCATCGCCGGGCCTGATCGCTTTGGCCGCCCATGCGCCGATAAAAGTCCGTGCCATGGTCCGCCCGCGCCCCGGCGATTTTGTCTTCGGCGCCGCCGATATCGAGACCATGCTCTGCGACATCGCCGCCATCCGCGCCGCTGGTCTCGATGGCGTGGTGCTGGGCGCCAGCCTGCCGGACGGCCGGCTCGATATCGAAACTTTGCGCGTACTGACCCGCGCCGCTGCAGGCCTCCGTCTCACGCTGCATCGGGCAATCGACCTAGTGCCCGACATGGCCGAAGCCGTGGAACAGGCCGTGGCCCTCGGCTTCGATACCATCCTCACGTCGGGCGGCGCATTAAACGCCTTGGAAGGCGCCGATACCATTGCCTTGGCGAACAGCGTGGCCGCCGGCCGGCTGACCGTCATGGCGGGCGCCGGCGTCAATGACACCACCGCGCCCCAACTGCTGGCGAAAGTCAGGCTCGACGCCCTGCACGGCTCCTGCTCGGAGCCCGCATCAGCCGCCAGCACACCGGCCGCGCGTCTGGGCTTCGAGAGTGCAGCCCGCAGAAACACCTCTGCCGCCAAGGTCGCCGCGCTCAAAGCGGCGATGCTCTAGCGAAGCGAAAACCGCACGGTTGCCGTCAGCGTCGCCCCGGCAATGTCGGCCGGAGGCGGCGGCAGCGGCGAGGCACGACGGGCCGTATCCAGCGCCGCCTGATCGAGCACGCCCGAGCCTGACGAGCGCGAAATCCGGATCGATCCGAGCTGTCCGCTGGCGCTGACCGAAAAGCTCACATCGACGCTGCCCTCGATGCCATCATTCTGCGCCTGCTGCGGATAGACCTTGCGCCGATCGAGCAGCGCCAGCGCCTGTGCCTGCCACTGTTGCGGCGATACCGCGCTGGCTGCGGGCGCAGCCGGAGCACTGGCTTGCTGCCGAGCGGGCGGCGGCGTTGCGGCCGGTGCCCGTGGCGCCGGTTGGCGCCGCACCGGCGGGGGCAGTGCCGCCGTGTTCTCGCGCTGCGCCTGCAGCCGCGGCGAAATCGCCACCGGCATGGGGACATCCGGCTCGGCTGCAAGCACCTCATCGGGCGGTAACGCCGGCACGGGCTCTTCCTCGACCCCGGCCATCTGTTCCACAGGCTCAGGCTCCACAATCTCCTGCGGGAGCGGTTCCACTGGCTCTGGCGGCTGCTCAGCCAGCGGCTCGACCTGCTCCGGCAGCTCCGCCGTTTGCAACTCCGGCTTCACTACGTCCGGCTGCACGGTCTCGGGCTGCACGGTCTCAACCGGTTCAACCACCTCCGGTGGCAGCTCTTCAACCGGCTGCGCGGTTTCCGGCGGCAATTCTTCCACCGGCTCGGCGGGCTCGGGTGGCAACACTTCGGCCACTTCCGGCGTCGCCTGTTCCACCGGCACCACGGGCGCCAGATCCAGCAGGATCACCGGCTCCGGCTCGCCCACGGTCAAGGCCGGCGTCGGCAGGCTGCGCACCGTATTGGCCACGCCAAAGCCAGCCGCCAGCACCACCAGCAGCGCAATGCCCCAACGGGCGCCGTCGCCGAAGGTGATCCCGTCGAACCGCTCGCTTCCCCAGCCTTCGCCTGCACTCATGGGGCGGGTTCAGTCGCCGGCAAGGTTTCGAGCCCGACCAGCGCAATCTTGAGATAGCCGCTGGCGCGCAGATCATTGAGCAGCGTCATCAGGTCGCCATAGGGCACCGCCTGGTCGGCGCGCAGAAACAGCCGCTGCTCGCGGTCGTCATCGGTCGCCGTCTCCAGCGCTGCCGTCAGCGCTTCGGGCGCCACCACGTCATTGCCCACATTGATGCTCAGGTCATCGCGCAGCGTCACGTAGATCGGCTGTTCCGGCCGCGGCTGCGGCGTTGCGGTCGAGCCGGGCAGGTCGACATTGACATCCACTGTTGCCAGCGGTGCCGCAACCATGAAGATGATCAGCAGCACCAGCATGACGTCGATGAACGGCGTCACGTTGATTTCATGCTGCTCGTCGAGCTCGTCGTCGCCGCTCTCGCGAATGCCGCCGGCCATTACTGCGCCTCGGAGTGGCTGAAATCGAGATCGCGCGACACCAGCCGCTCGATCGCTGCCGCCGTATCGCCCAAAACCTGTCGGTAGCCGGCGATCGAGCGGGAGAAGACGTTGTAGATCACCACGGCCGGAATGGCAGCCACAAGGCCTATGGCCGTGGCCAGCAGCGCCTCGGCAATGCCCGGCGCCACCACGGCCAGATTGGTGGTCTGGGCCTGCGAAATGCCGATGAAGGCGTTCATGATGCCCCAGACCGTGCCGAACAGGCCGACAAACGGCGCCGTCGAACCGATGCTGGCCAGAACGCCGGTGCCCCGCGACAACCGCCGGCTCGCCGCTGCCTGCAATCGTGCCAAGCGCGAGGCGACGCGTTCCTTGAGGCCATCGCCACCGGCCGCCGGAATGGCCGTCCACGACATGCGCACCTCTTCTTCGGCCGCCTTGAGCAGGATGCTGCCGGCGCCACGCTGCTGCGCCGTGGCATCCAGCGCCTCCTGCAGCGTCCGCGACTGCGACACCGCCCGCAGCGTCCGCCGCATGCGCTGCTTGGCGCCCAGGATCTCCAGCACTTTCGCTACGAGGATCAACCAGGTGAAGAGGCTCGCCACCGCCAGCCCGATCATCACGCCCTTGACCACCCAATCTGCCGCCATGAACATCGCCCAAGGTGACAGGTCATGCGGGAGCAGGGCAGCGGGCAGGGCGGCAGGGGCGTCCTGCGCGAAGGCCGGGACGGTCAGGATCAGCGTGACAAGCAGCGGGCGGACGAAACGAGCGGGCATGAGGAGGGCCTTAAACAAAATCTCCGGCCGCGTCGTGCGGCCGGAGAGAACAGTTGTCAACGAGAAGCGGCAATTACCACTTCTTGTGTACGCTCAGCGTTACCGTGCGACCGGCACCATAACCACACGAGGTCAGGTTCTGGCAGCTCGCCACATAGGAAGTGTCGAAGAGGTTCGACGCCGTGAGGGCAACGCCCCAGTCGTCCCGCTCGTAGCGCAGGCTGGCGTCGAACAGCGTCGTCGCCGGAACCTTGGTCGTATTGGCATTGTCGGCCCAGGATTCGCCGAGGAAGCGTACGCCACCGCCGATGGTCAGGCCTTCGAACGTTCCACCGGGAATGGTGTAGTCGACACCCAGCGATGCGGTCAGCGTCGGGATCTGCACCGGCGACTTGCCGACGGCGATCGGATCGAACGGCGAACCGGCGGTTTCGAGAACCTTGGCTTCGAGATAGGTCAGGCCGCCCTTGAGCGTGAAGTCACCGACATTTGCTGCCGCTTCCAGTTCAGCGCCGCGCATCTGCACCTTGCCTGCCGACAGGAACACATAAGTGCCGGGAGCTGCCGGATCGGGTGCCGCGACATTGCTGCGCGTGATGTTGAACACGGAGGCGGTGATCAGGCCGTCAAAGCCGGTCGGCTCATACTTGACGCCGGCTTCCCACTGCTCGCCCGTCTCGCTCTTGAGCAGGTTTCCGGCAAGGTCGGTATTGAGCGACGGCGTGAACGAGGTCGCATAGCTGGCGTAAGGCGTGAGGCCATTGTCGAACTCATAGCCTAGGCCAACGCGGCCGGTGAAGACGCCATCATTGCGCGTGACCGGCACAGCCGATTCAACCGTCGTGTTGGCATTGTCGTAGCGGCCGTTAAGGGTCAGGATCCAGTTGTTGAAGGAAATCTGGTCCTGCGCATAGAAGCCGAGCTGGTTCATGCTGGTCGGCGTACCGGTCAGAGTCAGCGTCGGAAACGCCAGGCCATAGACCGGGTTGTAGATGTCGAGCGGCGTCGCACCGGCGAAGGCGTAGTTGGTCTTCGGGTTGATGCGGTAGTTCTTGTAGTCGACGCCAAACAGCAGGTTGTGCTCGAGCGGACCGGTTTCGACATTGCCTTCGAGCTGGGTGTCGATGCTCAGGATGCCGGCCTGGGTGCGGTGCGCAAATCGGTCACGCGACAGCAGGGTGCCATTGAGGTTCGAGAAACCGTTGCTGTAGACATAGTCTTCGGTCAGATCGACGGCAGCGTAGCGTGCATTCTGACGCACCGACCAGTCGTCATTGATGTCATGCTCGATCTCATAGCCGATCATGAACTGCTGACGGCTGTAGACGTCGGCATTGGGGTCGCCATAGTTCAGATTGCGCGGAATGCGGACGCCGCCGGGGGCATCGACCACGGTGCCGACATAGGGCAGGAAACCGGTGCTGGTATGGTCCAGATCGATATTCTGATACGATGCATAAAGCGTCACGTCGGTGTCGGCAGTCGGGGACAGCTTGACGCTACCCTGCACCACGCCGCGCAGATCGCGGGCATTGGTGGTCTGGTAGCCGCCACCGGAAATCTTGCCGGTCAGGCGGTAGGCTGCGGCGCCATCGGCAAGCCCGTCACCGACATCGAAGCCGAAATAGGCATTGCCGAAATTATTGATGCCCACTTCGGTGTAACGCAGGCGCTCGCCGGTCGGACGCTTGCTGACGAAATTGACCACGCCGCCGACATTGGCGCCGCCATAAAGCACCGACGCCGGCCCCTTGAGCACTTCAACCTGCTCGAGCATGAAGGGATCGACGAGGAACGTGCCGAAGCCGGTCTGGTAGAGCGGCAGATCGTCGAGCAGAACACCTGTCTGGTCGGCCTGGAAGCCACGCACATAGAGCCAGTCGGTATCGGCATCGGTGCCGTAGGTGGAGGGGTTCACGCCGGATGTGTAGCGCAGCACTTCATCGGCCTTGGCGCCCGGATACTGGTCGAGCTGCTGGCGGCTGACCACAGACACCGACTGTGGCACCTTGGTAACCGCAACGGCAAGCTTCGAGCCGGCCGTGGTACGCACGGTGGCGGCTTCAGAACCGGTGCCATCGGCCTCGACCACGATTTCACCTAGCGCAATCGGCTGGGTCTGAGCCATTGCCTGCGTGCCGAGGGCGGTCGTCAATAAAAGCAGCGGTATCAGCGCGCGGGATAGCGTCATCAATCTCGGTTCCTAAGCGGAGGCGTGGCCATGGTCTTGCCACGCATGTGGTCCAAATAAGATGACCTGTTAATTCATGTTAACCGGCAAGGATTGTCGGTCCTTGCGGTCGGTTGAACGTTCTTGCGGCGATCTCACAACTGCGTGCCGCGCAACCAGGCGGCTGGGGTAAGCCCGGCATATTGCTTGAACACCCGGGTCATATGCGCCTGGTCGGCAAACCCGGCGGCACTGGCAATCTCGCTGAGGCTGCTGGCCTGCTCGCGTAACCGCGCCTTGACCCATTCGACGCGTGCTTGCACCTGCCACTGATGCGGCGTGACGCCGGTGGAGGCCTTGAAGGCCGAATTGAAATAGGAGGGCGACAGCCCCACCAGCGCCGCCAGATCGGGCAGCCGCACCGTGGTCAGGCAGTGCTCGTCGAGATATTGCGTCACCACGCGCAACCGCCGCGGCGACAATTGCCCACGGATATCGCCCTTGGGCCGCGCCAGCTGGAACAGTTCCACAAATATCGCCGTGGCAAGGCTCTCGCCATAAAGATTATGCAGCCCCGGCCCGGTGCATTCCCCCGCCAGCAAATGCGCCAGCCCCAGGATCCGATCATTGTCGAACATCAGCCGCGGCGTCACCGGAATGCCGCTGTCGAGCGGCAGGCCGAGCCGGGTCGAAAACTGCTGCAGGTCGATATGCAGGTCGAGATGGCGGATGCGCACATTCTCGTGCACCGACGACCAGGTCCGCACGCCGGGCGGAATATAGCTCAGCCGCCCGGTCGTCACCGCAGCGTCCTGCGAGTCGAGCGTCAGCTGGATCGACTGCGGCATGGTCTCGTCCAGCACCACGAACAGCCTCGCATGCGGCGAGACATATTCGCCATGCGCGCCCGAGGCCCCGGTCACCTCCCAGACGTCGGCCAGCATGCCGTCCCAGCTGCGCCAGCTGGGCAGGCCGCTGGGGGAAAACCCTTCGACAATGGACTGCATATTGGGGTGGAACATCGGCGGCTTCTAAGTTGATCGTAAAATTCAAGTTATCTGCAAATGGCGTCCATGTCACGCATGGCTCGCTATGCACATGCAAGACAAAGCTGGATCAAATCCCATCAAACCGGGTGCCACGCTCTTAACTGTCACCAATTCGTCACTGTGGACTGTGGCAACTTCGCCGCTTGCAAAGCATTTATGACGCAGTTAACGATTTGCTACCGGGTGCTGCAGGCGGGCAACGCCGAATGACCCGGAGTGAACGGCTGACAAGGAGCGATCATGCGTAGTCAACCGAAGAACGTCGCCAATATGTGGCGTGCCGCGAGCTGGACACTGGTTTGCCTGTTGTCCATGGGACTGGTTTTCTCCGTCGTTGCTGGCGTCTAGGCGCTAGGTTATTCACTTCAGCAATTCAGAAGGGCGCCCGGCCACTGGGGCGCCCTTCGTCTTTCCCGGGAGCCTTTGATGAAGCTGCTGATCGGCAATCGCAATTATTCCACCTGGTCGCTGCGCCCCTGGCTAGTGCTCAAGCATTTTGGCATTTCCTTCGAGGATGAAGTGCTGCAGCTGTCCGGCGACGGCTGGCGCGACGTGCTGGCGCAGCGTTCGCCGACTGGCAAGGTGCCGGTGCTGCTCGACGGCGATCTTGTGGTGCCCGAAACCATCGCCATCATTGAATATCTGGCCGATCGCTTTCCCGACAAAGCCATCTGGCCCACCGATATCGGCCAGCGCGCTCTGGCTCGTGCTGCCGCCGCAGAAATGCATGCCGGCTTCACCAGCCTGCGCAGCCACGCCCCGATGAACCTGCGCGCCTCCCATCCCGGCAAGGTCAGCGTCGATTCCGTGGCCAAAGACCTGCATCGGCTGGAAACGCTCTGGGGCGACCTGCTGACCCGTTCGGGCGGCCCATTCCTCTTTGGCGACTTCACCGCCGCCGACGCCATGTTCGCGCCCGTAGCCACCCGCATCCGCACCTATGCCTTGCCGGTCTCGGACCTGGCAGCAGGCTATGTGGAAGCCATCTATGCCCTGCCGGCCTTTCAGGATTGGCTGGCCCAGGCGCTGCACGAGCCCTGGATCGTCGATGACGACGAAATCGACGTCATCCAGGGCCGCGTCAAGCCGGGGACGCTGGCATGATCCATATGATCAAGCTCTGCGTCGGCGTCTCCAGCCTGGCCGAGCTGGAAAGCTATCGCAATGAGCGCGCCCATTGGTGGGACGCCGATTATGGCGAAGACGTGCATGTGCATCGAACCCGCATGATGCCCAAGCGCGGCGCCGAAATGGAAGGCCAAAGTTCGATCTATTGGGTGATCGCCGGGCAGGTGGTCTGCCGCCAGCCGATCCTGCGGCTGGCCCAGTTCACCAATGCCGAGGGTATCAATTACTGCGATATCATCATGGCCCCGGACATGGTGCGCACCGTGCCCTATCCGAAACGTCCCTTCCAGGGCTGGCGCTATCTGCGCCCCGAGGATGCCCCGCCCGATCTCGGCGCCAATGAAAATGCCGACTCGCTGGCTCTTGCCGCCGACCTGGCCAAGCTCGGCCTGATCTAGGCTAGAGCGCTGCCATGGTGGAATAGGAGGCCACCGGGCAGGCGCCGTTCGGATCGAGCGGCGACATGCGCGGATCGTTCAGATTGAACACATAGCGTTGCTGGCACACGTCCCAGGCCGGTGGCTGCTTGCTCTGGTCAAAGGCATCGGCACCTATCTTGAGGTCACGCCAGAAGGCGACATGCGGGCTCGACGCATGGCGGGCGAAATTGTCCTCGGTCATGCGGAACGGCAGCAATTGCAGCTGGAAGGCCGGGCTGCCGCCCTTGAACACTTCGCGCGCCAGCGCATAGATTTCCTTGATGCCCTCGTCGGTCATGGCGTAGCAGCCGACCGACAGGCAATCGCCATGGATCATCAGGTAGGAGCCGGTGCGCTGCAGCGCCTGGTCGAACTTGTTGGGAAAGCCGACATTGAACGACAGGTGATAGGACGATTTCGGGTTCAGCAGCGCCGGGGTAACGTCATAAAACCCTTCGGGCGACTGATAGTCGCCTTCCTTGATCTTGGGCCCCAGCGTGCCCGACCACTTGCAGATCGGATAGGTTTTCAGCAGCGCATATTGCCCCGACCGCGTGCGCTTCCAGACTTCCAGTTCCGAGCTTTCCTTATAGACCCGGATCATCATCGGCTCGCCTGGCGCCGAGCCGATCGCCGCCATGCGTTCCAGCAGCGACTGCGGCAGCGGCACATTGCCCCGATTGTCGCCAACGAACTGGCAGCCGGCCAGCACCGTCACGGCGATCAGTAGCGCAAGGGCGCGCAGCGCATTGGTCAGCATGGCTCTATCCATAAAGTTTTCGCCAAAATGGACACAAGCGGTTACCGGAGGGTGAACTTGACGAAACTGTGCGCAAGCCCCGCGACCCTTGCCGTCCCGCCATCGGCCCCACATATTGCAATCATGGCAGAACAAGACCCCGTCGCGCGCAAGACCTCCGGCCTTCCCCAGCAGGGCAAGGTCAGCGGAGATATTTCCGCCTTCGTAAAGCAGGTCGGCGCCATGGCGCGGCCCAATGCAGCGCAGGACGGCCGGCTGCTGTTTGCCCTCGACGCCACCATGAGCCGCCAGCCCACCTGGGATCTCGCCTGTTCGCTGCAGGCCGAAATGTTCCGCGCTATCCCCAAGCCCAGCGCCTTGCAAGTGCAGCTTCTCTATTTCCGCGGTTTCGGCGAATGCCGGGCCAGCAAATGGGTCATTGATGGCGAGGCTCTGGCCAAACTGATGAGCGGCATTGCCTGCCAGGGCGGCCATACGCAGATCGGCAAGGTCTTCGCCCATGCCCGCACCGAACATGCCAAGCGGCGCATCAATGCCGTGGTCTATGTCGGCGATGCGATTGAGGAAAATATCGACGAGCTGGCAGACAAGGCTGGACAGCTTGGCCTGCTCGGCCTGCCACTATTCATTTTCCAGGAGGGCCGCGACGCCACGGTGGAAGCTGCCTTCCGCGACTTCGCCCGCCTGACCAAGGGCGCCTACGCCCGCTTTGACGCTTCGGCACCCCAGGAGCTGGCAGCCTTGCTCAAAGCCGTCGCCGCCTATGCTTCTGGGGGCAGGGATCTGCTCAAGCTGCAATCCAGCGGCCACGCGCAAGCCCTATTGGCGCAGTTGCCGCGATGAGTTGGTTCTTCCTCGGCGGCTTCCTGCTGCTCGCCGGCTTTGCAGGCTATAACTATCTCCGCAAGCTCGACCGCCGCTTCCTGATGCGCAGCCTGCGCTGGCTGATCGGCGGATTCGGCGCCCTGATCGCTATTGGCCTGCTCTTTGCCCGGCGCATCGATCTCGCCTTCTTTGCCGGCGCCGCGGCCTTTTCCGTCCTGCGCACCGGCCGGCTCGGCCCGATCTCCTTCGATGGCCCGGCCATGGACGCCGGCAATATCTCGAAAGTGCAAAGCTACCGCTTCGCCATGGAGCTCGACCACGACACCGGCACGGTCTCCGGCCGGGTGCTCAATGGTCAATATGCCGGCATGGACCTGATGGACCTCGGCGAGCTGGAAACCCGAATCCTGCTCGAAGAAGTTGCGACCGATTCTGACAGCCTGAGTCTGCTCGAAAGCTGGCTCGACGCCAATCGCAGCGGCTGGCGCGAATATTTTGCTGAGCAGGACGCCGGTGGCCCGTCGCAATCAACATCCTCCGACCCATTGGCGGAAGCCTATGACGTGCTCGGCCTCAAGCCCGGTGCCAGCGAGGAGCAAATCCGCGCCGCGCATAGGGATTTGATGAAAGCCGTGCATCCCGACCACGGCGGCTCCAGCTATCTCGCTGCCCGCATCAACCAGGCCCGCGACCTGCTGCTCAACCGGTGACACGTTCCGGTACATTAACACTTTGCTCATGTTAACCGCTCCTTAACCACGCAAGCCGTTGTTAGCAGTCACGGCAAGGGCTCTGATTTGGAGGCGGCGATGGCACGTGACGGTGCGCATGTCATTGTGGTTGGAAATGAAAAGGGCGGCTCGGGCAAGTCGACCACGGCCTTCCATCTGGCCGTCTACCTGCTCTATGCCGGCCATCGCGTCGCCACCATCGACGTCGACAGCCGCCAGCAGACGCTGACCCATTATGTCCGCAACCGCCGCGCCCATATGCAGGAGACCGGCCGCAAGCTGCCCAATCCGCTGCATTTCCACCTGCCTTCGGCCTGGGGCGACTCGCTCAAGGAAAACCAACAGGCCGAATTCGACATGTTCCGCCGCTCGGTGGGGGAGGTCGAAAACAAGGTCGATTTCCTGATCATCGATACGCCTGGCTTCGACACCAATCTGACGCGTCTCGCCCATTCGCTGGCCGACACGCTGGTGACCCCGGTCAATGACAGCCTGATCGACATCAATGTGCTGGCCCGCATCGATCCGGACACCGGCCTGCCAATCGAAACCAGCCACTATGCCCGCCTCGTGCAGCGCGCCCGTTCCGAACGCCTCGCCATCGGCGGCGAGGTCATCGACTGGGTGCTGGTGCGCAACCGCATTTCCATGCTGGCCTCACGCAATGCGCGGCAGGTGCAGGGCACGCTCGATGGCATCGCCACCCGCTTCGGCTGCCGTCTGGCCGACGGCATTGCCGAGCGCGTCATCTTTCGTTCGCTGTTTCCATCAGGCACTACGGTCTTTGATCCGCTCGAGGACGAAGTCGAATCCGCCTCGGTCTCACACGTCAGCGCCCGGCAGGAATACCGCAACCTCGTGGCCTCGCTGAACCTGCCGCTGCTGCCCCGCCACGTCGAGCCTATCCGCCTTTCGGCTTGAACAGCCTGCACCGTTAATCGTTAACTGAAAGTTCACCATAACGGCCCTTGCCAGTCGGGCCGCAAGCGTGAGACTTCCGGACCTGTCGGTTGTCGGGGGTATCATGGCGCGTCGTGGCGTTCATGTCATTGTGGTTGGTAACGAAAAAGGCGGGTCGGGCAAGTCCACCACCGCCTTTCATCTGGCCATCTACCTGCTTTACGAAGGCTTCAAGGTCGCTTCGCTCGACGTCGACAGCCGCCAGCAGACCATGACGCATTATGTGCGCAACCGGCGCGACTGGTCCCGCAAGCACGGCATCCAGATTCCCCACGCCACCCATTTCCATCTGCCCCTGGCGCGCGGCGACTCGGCCAAGGAAAACAACCGGCAGGAGTTCGACCTGTTCCGCCAGGCCGTGGCCGAGGTGGAACATGATGCGGATTTCCTGGTCATCGACACGCCCGGCTTCGACACCAATCTGACGCGGCTGGCTCATTCGCTGGCCGATACGCTGATCACCCCGGTCAATGACAGCCTGATCGACCTCAACGTCATCGCCCAGTTCGACCCGGTCACCGGCGAACCGCGCGAGATGAGCCACTATTCAAGATTGGTGCAGCGAGCCCGTTCCGAGCGTCTCAGCATCGATGGCAAGACCATCGACTGGGTGCTGGTGCGCAACCGCATCTCCATGCTGTCGTCGCGCAACATGCGGCAGGTGCAGGCCATGCTGGAGCGGGTGGCAACGCGGCTGGGCTGCCGGGTGGCCGACGGCATTGCCGAGCGGGTGATCTTTCGCTCGCTGTTTCCGACTGGAATGACGGTGTTCGATCCGCTGGATCAGGACCTTTTGGGCGGCGTACCGTCCATGTCGCATATGTCAGCGCGACAGGAATATCGCAATCTCGTGGCGGCGCTTCATCTGCCGACCAGCGAGATCGCCGCGGCGGCCAAGCCGGACGAGGCCGCCTTCATTCACATGATGAAGACCGACGTTTAGTCCGCGCCGCGCTTGAGGCTGAGTCTGATGGCGCGGGCGCCACCGGGGGCAAACACGTCGAGATCGATGGCCACCGGCTCCTGCACCATGCGGCGGGTGCGCGACGATAGCGCCAGCACCACGCCCAGCAATTCGCCGACGCTGCGCTTGCGCGGTAGCATGCGCTGGGTGATGCCGCGCAGGGCGCGATTGCGAACCGCCATGTCTTCCGACAGGAGGCTCGACTGGCCGACGAAATTGGCCAGCTCTGTCAAGGCAGTACGTTCGCTCATTGGGCTACTCCAAACACAGGCGCCAATTTGCTGTTCGGGTGAGCGGCACAAAACGCGCGTCGCTCGTACTTTCGTCACGGCTCAGATACGCGAGCCGGCAGGCTTAGCTCTGCATCGCCAGGCAGCTGAGATCCTGCTGCTTGAGCTGGTTGCACATGGCCGTAGCGTCATCGCGATCGCCGAAGCCGACGAAGCGGGCGCGGAAGAAGGTCTGGCCGTTCTTTTCGAAGCGCTCCACATAGGAGCGGAAGTCACCCAAGTTGCCGACCTTGCCGGCAGCAGCCGACAGCATGGCCCGGGCACTATCTTCCGACGGGCCGGCGCCGATCTGCACCACCCAGCCACCAGCGGCGACATCGGCCGTTTGCACCGAACCCGAGGTCATCAGGTCGACCGGCTGCTCGCTGCCGACATTGGCCGACGGCGGCACGAAGCCGAGCGGGGCGGATGGCACGGTCTGGCCTAGGGCCGACGGCGGCGCGCCGAGATTGTAGCTTTCGCTCAGCCAGGCACCGATAATGTCCTGGCTCGGATAGGCCGGCTGTGGCGCCTGCGACGGCGCGGCCAGCGTATTGGCCGCCTGCACGGCGGCCTGCTGGTTGAGATCGGCTGGAACCGGCACCGGCTGCGGCGCCGTGCTGGCCACCACGACGGCGGGCATCGGCTGCGCCGGCTGGTTGCCATTGGCAGCCACCAGCTGCGCCAGGCGGAAGCCGGGCAGGGGCATTGGCATCACGAAGACTGGACCAGCGGACGGGGCCGACTGCGCCACGGCAACCTGCACATTGCCGCTACCCTGGCGGCCGGGGACCGGCACCTGAGCCAAATAGGAGCCGCTACGACCCTTGGGCAGATAGTTGGCGACGAGCTCGCGCACCTTCTGGTCGCGCGCGCCGGCCGAATTGAAGCCGAAGGCCACGACGACGATATGGCGGCCATCCTTGCGGGCGGCGGTAAGCAGGTTCGAGCCGGCCGCATTGATATAGCCGGTCTTGATGCCATCCACGGCGCCCATGTAACCGAGCACGCGGTTGTGGTTGCCATAGGTCGACTTGCCGTAGGAAAAGCTCTTGGTCTGGAAGAATTCGTAATAGCTGGGGAAGTGCTGGTAGATGGCAATGCCCAGGATCGCCTGATCGCGCACCGTGGTGGTCTGGCCGCCGTCGGGTAGGCCCGAAGCATTGCGATAGGTGGTGTTCTTCATGCCCATGGCACGCGCCGTCGCGGTCATGCGCTCGGCGAATTTTTCTTCCGAGCCGGAAATATGCTCGGCGATGACGCGGGCCATGTCATTGGCCGACAGCGTCACCAGCGATTTGATGGCGTCTTCCACGGTAATGGTGGCGCCGGCGCGCAGACCGAGCTTGGTCGGCACTGCCGCGGCGGCATGCTTGGAAACCGTCATCTTGGTGGAGAGTTTCAGGTTGCCGGCGCTGAGTTCCTGGAACAGGACATACAGTGTCATCACCTTGGCGACCGAGGCGGGATAGCGCTTGCTGTCGCCATTTTCTTCATACAGCACCTGGCCCGACTTGGCGTCGACCACGATGCCGGCATATTTGCGCAGGTTTTCGATAGCGTGAGCCGGAGCCGCCATATGGGCGGTCACCGCCAAGGCGACGACGATTGCGGCAAGGGCACGTGTAAACACAACGCGCCATGGGGTTTTCGCCTGGGAAGCCACCCGGTACTCCAACTTTAAACTCGGGCACTTCTGTGCCCGTACGCAACACAACTGAGAGATTTCCGGGGAGCCCCACGCGCCCGTCGATCTGCTAATTCCCAGGAGAATACGTCAGCGCCGTTACCATTCCGTAAAATGCGATCGAATTTGTCCGGGATGTGTCGGGCGGGTCACGAAGCGTTGACAGCGAGCGGCACGGGAGGGCGTGGATGCTGCCAAAATCCCCGAAAGCCGCCGTTTATCGACCTTCACAAAATCGCGAAGCTTTGCCCCTTAACACCGGCCATCTTTTGCCTACATAATGGTCCTCACCATGCTGCTTCGTTTTCCCTTACGCAGATGTCTTTCCATGATCATGCCTGACCTCCTCGCCAACCGTGATGAGGCCCCGGACGCTCTGCGTCTGGTGCCTGTGCCCGTTCATGCCGGGCCCAAGGAGGATGATCCTGGCAAGGGTAGTGGGGGCGACAAGGGCGGCACCGAGACCGGGACCATCACCAAGACCCGGCCCAAAACCAAGCGCCCAAGCCTCTATCGGGTGCTCTTACTCAACGACGATTACACGCCGATGGAATTCGTCGTTCTGGTCTTGCAGGACGTCTTCAACAAGTCGCGTGAAGAGGCCATGCAGATCATGCTGCACGTTCACCAAAAGGGGGTGGGTGAGTGCGGCGTATATCCATACGAGGTCGCCGAAACCAAGGTGACCCGCGTCATGGATACGGCACGCAAAAATCAGCATCCGCTGCAATGCGTGATGGAAAAGCAATAGGAACATCATATGCCCTCATTTTCCCGCGGACTTGAAAAGGCTCTGCATCAGGCGATGAACCTGGCGCGTGAGCGCAACCATGAGTTCGCTACGCTCGAGCACCTGCTGCTGGCCCTGACCGACGACCGTGAAACGATCGCCGTGCTCACCGGCTGCGACGTCGATGTCGACGCGCTCAAGAGCGACCTCGAAGATTTCATCAATGAGGAACTGGACAGTCTCATCGTGGCCAATGGTCAGGATGCGCGGCCCACCGCCGCCTTCCAGCGCGTCATCCAGCGTGCCGTGATCCATGTCCAGTCATCCGGTCGCGAAGAGGTTACGGGTGCCAATGTGCTCGTCGCCATCTTTGCCGAACGCGAAAGCCATGCCGCCTATTTCCTCGAACAGCAGGACATGAGCCGGCTGGACGCGGTCAATTTCATCAGCCACGGGATTACCAAGTCGGGTCCCAGCGAGGAACGCAAAGTGCGTGGAGCCGAAGACGGCGAAGGCAATTCCGAAGGCGGCGCCGAGGCCAAGAAGAGCTCGGCTTTGGCCGATTTCTGCGTCGATCTCAATGCCAAGGCTAAGGCCGGCAAGATCGATCCGCTGATCGGCCGCGACGCCGAGCTGCGCCGCACCATCCAGGTGCTGTGCCGCCGGTCCAAGAACAACCCGATCTATGTCGGTGACGCCGGCGTCGGCAAGACCGCCATTGCCGAGGGTCTGGCCCGCAAGATCGTCGAGGGCGACGTCCCAGAAGTGCTCAAGGAAGCGATCATCTATTCGCTCGATATGGGTTCGCTGCTGGCTGGCACGCGCTATCGCGGTGACTTTGAGGAGCGCCTCAAGGCCGTGATGAAGGAGCTCGAAAAGCTCCCCAATTCGGTGCTGTTCATCGACGAAATCCACACCATGATTGGCGCCGGCGCCACCTCCGGCGGTGCGCTCGACGCATCCAATCTCCTGAAGCCTGCCCTGGCTTCCGGCGCGATACGCTGCATCGGCTCGACCACCTATAAGGAATACCGCCAGTTCTTCGAGAAGGACCGCGCCCTGGTTCGGCGCTTCCAGAAGATTGACGTCAATGAGCCGTCCGTTCCCGATGCGATCGAGATCGTGAAGGGGCTGCGGCCCTATTTCGAAGAGTTCCACAAGATCAAGTATACCGACGAGGCCCTCAAGGCCGCCGTCGAGCTCTCGGCCCGTTACATCAACGACCGCAAACTGCCTGACAAGGCGATCGACGTGCTCGACGAGACCGGCGCCGGCCAGATGCTGCTCAAGCTCGAGGATCGCAAGACGATCATCGACGTGGAAGACATCGAGGCGACCATAGCCACCATCGCCCGCATCCCGCCAAAATCGGTGTCCAAGTCCGACGCCGAACTGCTGTCGAGCCTTGAAACCAGCCTCAAGACCGTGGTCTTCGGCCAGGACGTGGCGATCACAGCCCTGTCCTCGGCGATCAAGCTGGCCCGTGCCGGCCTGCGCGAACCGGAAAAGCCGATCGGCTCTTACCTCTTCACCGGCCCGACCGGCGTCGGCAAGACCGAAGTCGCCAAGCAGCTCGCTGACTCGCTCGGGGTGGAACTGCTGCGCTTCGACATGTCCGAGTATATGGAGCGTCACACGGTCTCCCGCCTGATCGGCGCCCCTCCGGGCTATGTCGGCTTTGACCAGGGCGGTCTGCTCACCGATGGCGTCGACCAGCATCCACATTGCGTCGTGCTGCTCGACGAAATCGAAAAGGCCCATCCCGATCTCTACAACATCCTGTTGCAGGTGATGGACCACGGCAAGCTGACCGATCACAACGGCAAGTCGGTGGATTTCCGCAATGTCATCCTGATCATGACGTCCAACGTTGGCGCCATGGACCTGCAGAAGAGCCCGATCGGCTTCGGCCGCAAGCGCGAGCAGGGCGATGACGAAGAGGCGATCAACCGCCTGTTCACGCCGGAGTTCCGCAACCGTCTTGATGCGATCATCTCGTTCGCCCCGCTGCCGCGCGAAGTCGTCCGCCGCGTGGTCGAAAAGTTCGTCCTTCAGCTCGAAGGCCAGCTGGCCGAGCGTGGCGTGACCATCGTGCTGCAGCCGGAAGCCGCCGATTGGCTGGCCGAACGCGGCTATGACGAGCGCATGGGTGCGCGGCCTTTGGGTCGCGTCATCCAGGAGCACATCAAGAAGCCTCTGGCCGACCAGGTGCTGTTCGGCGAACTGGTCAATGGCGGCACGGTTACCGTGGCCGTGGTCGGCGAGGGTGCTGAGGCCAAGCTGGAGCTGATTGCGGTCCCACCGCGCCCAGCCAAACCCAAGGCGCTGCCCAAGCCGAAAAAGCCCAAGGCAACTGCCGACAAGAACTAAGTGAAGAGGCCCGGAGCGATCCGGGCCTTTTTGTTTGCTCACTTGTCGTCACCCGGATGTCATCCAGCTTCGCTACTCCGGTAATGTTACACCATTACGGAGCTTTCGATGATCCGCCACACACTCCTCGCCACTCTGCTGCTGGCTCTGCCACTCGTCCCGGCTCGATACGCAGGCCCTGCAAAACGAGGGCGGCTTCTGACAAATCCTTGCCGCGCGAATACATGTCGCGGAAGCGTAAGGACGGGGTATCGGCAAAGGCCGGCGTGATCTGGGTGAGCAGCGGCGCTGCAGCCAATGCGCCGAGAAACTGGCGTCGATCCATGTCCAATATCCTTTCGTCCCGCTCAAAATAACGCCGCAGCGCTCTATGCGTATGACGCTCACGGCTTCGTGAAAAGCGCAGGCCGCCGGCACGAGTGCCGGCGGCCGCTTGATCGCTGGACCTTACTTGGCGGCGTTGAGCTCGAGAGCCTTGGCCATCACGTGGTAGAGGTAGTTCTGCTCGACAACGCCGTCGAACAGATAGGCCTGCGGGCCCTGGGCGAAGACGGCCACGTCATCGCCGGCATGGCTTTCCGAACCCATCGGGATCAGCGCCTGCTGCAGGAAGTCGATGTCGGTGGTGTCGACGTCCTTGAGGTCGGCGCGGATGGTCAGCGGCGCATCGGCGTCGGCACCTTCCGGCAGGGTCGGGGGATTGGCCGGGTCGAAGGAAGCAGCGCCCGGTCCGTTCATGTAGCCAAGGGTGGTGTAGGCCTTGCCGTCATCGGCAACACCGGCAATGCCCAGGATCGGGTTGTTGCGGGTCGGGTAGCCGGCGATCGAGAAGACGTGGCTGTGATCGGCGGTGATCAGGATCAGCGTTTCTTCGGGGTTCACGGCGTCATAGGCAGCCTGGACGGCTTCGGAGACGGCGATGGCGTCGGTCAGGGCGCGGGCAGCATTGCCGGCGTGGTGGGCGTGATCGACACGGCCGCCTTCAACCATCAGCATATAGCCGGTTTCGTTCTTTTCGAGGATCTCGATGGCCTTGGTGGTCATGTCGGTGATCGAGGGCTCGCCGCCGGCATCCTTGGCGCGGTCGGCTTCATACTGCATGTGCGAGCCGTTGAAGAGACCCAGAACATGGCTGGTGTCGGCGGTCAGGGCGTCGAAACCTTCCTGGTTCCAGACATATTCGCCATCGTTATACTTGGCCTGCCAGTCGGCGATCAGGTCGCGGGTCTTGCGGGCGCCGGACTTGGTCTCGTCTTCCGGATCCTTTTGGCTGTCGAGCATGAAGTTGGAACGGCCGCCGCCGAACACCACTTCAAAGCCGTCACCGAAGGACCAGTCGACCAGCTGCGAAGCGATGTCGGGGCAGGTGCCGACGGCATCTTCTGGAAGGGCGGCATCATTTTCCCAGTCGCGGCCAACGGTATGGGCATAGGCAGCGGCGGGCGTCGCATGGGTGATGCGGGCGGTCGAGATGATGCCCGTTGCCAGACCGGCTTCTTCGGCCTGTTCGAAGATCGACATGGTGGTGGCGCCGGCCTGAGTGGAACAATCTTCCAGCACAGCAGTCTGGTCGACGCCGATGGTGCCGTTCAGCGACTTGACGCCCGAAGTGATGGCGGTGGCGGTCGGAGCCGAGTCGGCGACCTGGCTGTCATGGGTGTAGGTCTTCACGAGGGCGGTATGCGGCAGCAGCTTTTCGAAAGCGAGCGAATGGCTCTCGCCGTCGACGCCGGCCAACTGGCCTTCGTGGATACGGGCAGCGGTAATGGTGGGGATGGAGAAGCCATCCACGATGAACATGATGACATTCTTGGCCTTGCCGGTATTCGGCTGGATGGCTTCCTTGGCAGCAAGCGCTTCCTGGGCGGCGAGGAAATAGCTGTCATTGGCCTGCGGCAGGGTCGATTGGGCAAAGGCGGGAGCCGTGAGGGCGATCACGGACACGCCAGCCACAAGGGCACGGGCGAGAGAGGTCATGGGCGCTTCCTGTCTGTCGGTAACGGGGCCGTGAGGGCGGCTGCGCTGCACCGTAGGAAGTCCGCATGACAGACCGATTGCAGCTTTATTTCAGTTCGGTGACGCCGCCGGCGCACGGCAAATCCTAAACGCCTCGGCAATCTTTCCTAACGCTTTGCTAACCAATCGCGTCCAATTCCCGCTATCCCCGCTCTTCTGGCTAGACGGGAACAAATGACGAACTTATAAGAACATTATAGCAACACGGGAGATGCAGATGCTCACTTTCATCAAGGACTTCGCCGCATTCGTTACCCTCGGCGCCTTCACCATCGGCTCGCTGACCTGGATGGATGTGCTGGCCCGACTCGTGTGACGCTGCCCTGTGGATAGCGGCGCGCGCAACCTCAGGTTACGGCGCCACCAGTGATATAGGTAAGCGCATGAACGGTCCCGGCTTTATCCATCTTCACGTCCATTCCGCCTACTCCCTGCTCGAGGGCGCGCTGCAGCTTGAGACGATTCTCAAGCTCGCCGCCGCCGACAACCAGCCGGCGCTCGGCATTGCCGATACCGGCAATCTGTTCGGCGCTTTGGAATTCTCCGAAAAGGCCAGCAAGAAGGGCATCCAGCCCCTGGCCGGTGTCGAGCTGGCCATCGACTTTGCCGCCGCCGAGGAACGGGTCAGCGAACGCGGCCATGTCGCTTGGTCCGGCAAGTCGAGCGTCGTCCTGCTCGCCCAGACCGAGGAGGGATTCGCCAATCTCTCCCGCCTGGTTTCCCAATCCTACATCCAGGGCGACGGCGGCACCGCCCGCGCCCAGCTCGACTGGCTGAGCCGCGAGCGCCTCGAAGGCCTGATCTGCCTCAGCGGCGGCCCCGAAGGCGCCATCGACATGGCCTTCGCCCAGGGCCAGGATGCCAATGCCATCCGCCGGCTCGACCGGCTGGCTGATCTCTTCGGTGACCGCTTCTATGTTGAGCTGCAGCGCCATGGCCGCAGCCAGGAACTCAGCGTCGAGCCGCGCCTCGTCGATTATGCCTATCGCAAGGGTATTCCGCTGGTCGCCACCAACGAGCCCTTCTTCAAGTCGGTCAAGGAATTCGAGGCGCATGACGCGCTGCTGGCCATTGCCGGCGGCACCGTTTTGGCCCAGACCGAGCGCCGCAAGCTCAACGACCAGTATTATTTCAAGACCCGCGCCGAAATGGCCGCGCTCTTCTCCGACCTGCCCGAAGCGCTCGACTCCACTGTCGAAATCGCCCAGCGCATTTCCTATCGCCCGCGCACCCGCAGCCCCATCCTGCCCAAATTCGCCGCCGCGCCCGACCTCAGCGAAGACGATGCCGTCGCCGCCGAAGCCGCGGCGCTGCGACAGATGGCCGAGGATGGTCTGCGCGAACGTCTCGCCACAGTCGGCACGGCGCCGGGCAAGACCGAGCAGGTTTATTGGGACCGGCTCGAATTCGAGCTCAACATCATCCAGTCGATGAAATTCCCGGGCTATTTCCTGATCGTCGCCGATTTCATCCGCTGGTCGAAATCCCAGGGCATTCCGGTTGGCCCCGGCCGCGGTTCGGGCGCGGGCTCGCTGGTGGCCTTTGCCACCACCATCACCGACCTCGACCCCCTCGCGTACAATCTCCTGTTCGAACGCTTCCTCAATCCGGAACGCGTTTCCATGCCCGACTTCGACATCGATTTCTGCCAGGACCGCCGCGAAGAGGTGATCCGCTATGTGCAGAAGAAATACGGCACCGAGCAGGTCTCCCAGATCATCACCTTTGGAACGCTGCAAGCCCGCGCCGTGCTGCGCGACGTCGGCCGCGTGCTGCAAATGCCCTATGGCCAGGTCGATCGTCTCTGCAAGCTGGTGCCGGCCAATCCTGCCGATCCCTATTCGATCGAGCGCACCATGGCCGAGATCCCCGAGTTCAAGCGCATGGCCGACGAGGACGAGACGGTGGGTGACCTCGTCGCCATTGCCAAAAACCTCGAAGGCCTGTTCCGCCACGCCTCGACCCACGCCGCTGGCATCATCATTGGCGATCGCCCACTACAGGATCTGGCGCCGCTTTATCGCGATCCGCGCTCGGATATGCCGGTCTGCCAGTATAATATGAAGTGGAGCGAGGCGGCGGGCCTCGTGAAGTTCGACTTCCTCGGCCTCAAGACGCTGACCACGATCCAGTACGCCGTCAACATGGTCAACCTCGATGGCGGCAGCTTCCGCATCGAGGACATCGAGATCGACGACAAGCCGACCTATGACCTCTACGCCCGGGGCGACACCTTTGGCGTCTTCCAGGTGGAAGGCGCCGGCATGCGCCGCGCCCTGGTCGATATGAAGCCCGACCGCTTCGAGGATATCATCGCGCTCGTGGCGCTCTATCGCCCCGGTCCGATGGACAATATCCCCCTGTTCAATGACCGCAAGCACGGCCGCGAAGAGGTGGAATATCCTCATCCCGACCTTTCGGTCGTGCTCGACGAGACCTATGGCATCATCGTCTATCAGGAGCAGGTGATGCAGATCGCCCAGCTTCTGTCGGGCTACTCGCTCGGCGAAGCCGACATGCTGCGCCGCGCCATGGGCAAGAAGATCAAGGCCGAGATGGATGCGCAGCGTGAGCGCTTCCGCGAGGGCGCCATCAAGCACGGGCTCAAGAAGTCGCTGGCCGACACGATCTTTGACCTCTTGGCCAAATTCGCCAACTACGGCTTCAACAAGAGCCATGCCGCGACCTATGCCCTGGTCTCCTACCAGACCGCCTATCTCAAGGCGCATCACCCGCACGAATTCCTCGCCGCCTCGATGACGCTCGATATGGGCAATACCGACAAGCTGGCCGAATTCCGCAGCGAGGCCAAGCGCCACAAGATCGAACTGGTGCCGCCCTGCGTGAACTCTTCGCAGGTGGTCTTCTCGGTCAAGGACAAGCGCATTCTCTATGGCCTCTGTGCGGTCAAGGGCGTCGGCCGCCAGGTCGCCGAGCATATTGTCGAGGCGCGCGGCAATACCCCCTTCAAGGACTTGGGCGACTTTGCCCGCCGCGTCGATCCGCGCATTCTCTCCAAGCGGACGCTCGAAACCCTCGCCAATGCCGGTGCCTTCGACGCCATCGTGCCGCGCCGCGAAGTGGCCTTTGCCGCCATCGAAACCGTCATGGGCATGGCCCAGTCGCTGACCCATGAGCGCAACGAGGGCCAGTGGAACATGTTCGACGCCGGCGAGCCCGAACCGCTCCGCCTGCCGGCCGGCGTGCCCGCCTGGACCACCACCGAGCGCGCCGACCGCGAACTCTCGGCCATCGGCTTCCACCTTTCGGCTCATCCGCTCGACGCCTATGCCGACCTCTTCGAAAAGCTCCGCGTGCAGCGCTGGGCCGACTTCGAACGCGCTGTCAAGGATGGAGCCGGAGCAGGGCGTCTCGCCGGCACGATCAGCGGACGCCAGGACCGGCGGACCAAGAAGGGCACGCCGATGATGATCCTGACGCTTTCCGATCAGACCGGCAGTTTCGAAGTCATCGCCTTTTCGGAGCAGATCAACGAATTCGGCGCCATGCTGCAGCCTGGCAAGTCGGTGATCCTGCAGGTCGGCGCTGACGAACGTGCCGAGGGCATCAGCCTGCGCCTGCTGTCATCCCAGCCTCTTGATGGCATCGAAGACAAGATCGACCGCCGTCTCACCGTCTTTGCCGCCGACGCCAAGGCACTCGGCTCCATCGCCGCCCAGCTCAAGCGGGGCGGGGAGGGCAGTGTCAACTTCGTCGTCATCCGCGACGGCGGCGCCCGCGAATATGAAATCGAACTCCCCGGCAGCTACCGCCTCACCGCGGAGGTCGCCGGCGGCATCAAAGCGCTGGACGGGGTGACCGACGTGCGGTTCCATTAGAGCTGGATGTGGGGCAGGGACAAATAAAGCGCGGGGGAGGCGAGCTTTTCGGCCCTTCCTCCCTCGCTTCGGGGGCTTTCACCCCTTGGCCCCAAGAACTAGCCCGGGTCCGTGTAAGAGCAATGCAGCCGGGCAGGGCGCGTTCCCTGACAGGTGCGTGACCGGTTGCCCTTGAGGCTGGACACACCCACCGGCCGTCACCCTCGGGCTTGACCCGAGGGCTCTACACTTGCCGGGAGCATCGTGAAGTACAGTCCCCTCGGGTCAAGCCCGAGGGTGACCATCGAGGATTTGGCAATCTCAGCGCGTAGCTCTATCCTCCTTATCCACGCCCCTCCACCAGCGCGCATAATGCCGCCATCCACCCCGCATGGGCGGCCTGCAGGCGACAGTGGCGGGAGTGGGCCGGGCACGGGACTATGCCAGTCGCCGTGGGTTCACGCCCGGGCCGTCGGTATGCGAGGTTAT
>NZ_FOFL01000005.1 GCF_900110945.1 Devosia sp. YR412 | reverse complement strand
TGAAGTTGTTGGCCAGGGCGACTTTGACGGCGCTGCTGACTCGTTCTTCGAGTCCGCCAAGGCAACCGTCGGCGTCTACTACCACTTCTAAGATTTGCAATCGGGCAGGGCGGCTTGCCGCCCTCTCGACCTAGCGTCTTGCAAACCCAATTCGGCGATCCAGGCAACTGGGTCGCCGTTTTGGTTTGGGGAATGCGTGGGTGAATTTTTGGCCTGCCTGACGATGCGGCGTTTTCCGAAAACGCCTGCAATCAAGCCAATTTGCGGCTGACAAATCCTGCGCCCGGAGACGAAAGTTCTTCCACCGGCACGTTACGATATATGATGATTTTTCTCATATTTTCTTTCCCTTGAAACCGGGTAGCCAAAGGTCTAAGCCCAAGCCATCAACTGTCGCGTCGGTTCGCTCGCCCCAATTGCTTGCGCAACCCACGTAACCCGGTCGCCCGGCCGGACTAGAAAACAGGCTGCCGCATGACTGATTTGCTCAGCGACTATCTGCCGATTGTCATCTTCCTCGGCATTGCCGCCGTTATTGGCGCAGCCCTGCTGGTGGCGCCCTTCATCATCGCCGTGAAGAACCCCGATCCGGAGAAGGTTTCTGCCTTCGAAGCCGGTTTCGACGCCTTCGACGATGCGCGCATGAAGTTTGATGTGCGATTCTATCTGGTCTCGATTCTCTTCATCATTTTCGACCTGGAAGTGGCCTTCCTCTTCCCCTGGGCCGTGGCCTTCCACGACGTGGGCTGGTTTGGCTTCTGGTCGATGATGATCTTCCTCGGCGTTTTGACCGTCGGCTTTATCTATGAATGGCGGAAAGGGGCCCTGGAATGGGATTGAGCGAGCAGAGCGGTACGCTGGTCGCGCCGCGCCCCACGGGCCTTGTCGACCCGCGCACCAATAAGGTTGCCGGCGCTACCGACCCGTTCTTCACCGATGTCACCGACGAGCTGGCCGACAAGGGCTTTCTGGTTTCCACTGTCAATCAGCTGGTGAACTGGGCGCGTACCGGTTCGCTGATGTGGATGCAGACGGGTCTCGCCTGCTGCGCCGTCGAGATGATGCAGATGTCGATGCCGCGCTACGATATCGAGCGTTTCGGCACCGCGCCGCGTGCCTCTCCGCGCCAGTCGGACGTGTTGATCGTTGCTGGCACGCTGACCAACAAGATGGCTCCGGCGCTGCGCAAGGTCTACGACCAGATGCCCGAGCCGCGCTATGTCATCTCCATGGGCTCTTGTGCCAATGGCGGCGGCTATTACCACTATTCCTATTCGGTGGTGCGGGGCTGCGATCGCGTGCTGCCGGTCGACGTCTATGTCCCAGGCTGCCCGCCGACGGCCGAAGCGCTGCTCTACGGCATCCTGCTGCTGCAGAAGAAAATCCGCCGCACCGGCACGATCGAACGCTAGGGGCCCGGACAATGGATGAAGTAACCCAGGTCGATCCGCTGCTGGATCTCGGCGCCCATATCTCCGGTGCGCTGGGCGATGCCGTGCTGAGCCAGGAAGTGGCCTATGGCGAGCTGACGCTTGTCGTGGCGCGCGAGGCGATCGTCGATGTTGTCACCTTCCTGCGTGACGATGCGCGCTGCCGTTTCGTCAGCTTCGTCGATGTCTGCGGCGCCGACTATCCGGCTCGCGATGAGCGTTTCGACGTCGTCTACCATTTCATGAGCCCATACCTGAACCAGCGCATCCGCGTGAAGGTAACGGCCGATGACGTGACGCCGGTGCCGAGCATTACCGGCGTGTTCAAGGGCGCCGAATGGTTCGAGCGCGAAGCCTATGACCTTTACGGCATGCTGTTCTCAGGTCATGGCGACCTGCGCCGCATTTTGACCGACTATGGTTTTGACGGTCATCCGTTGCGCAAGGACTTTCCGACGACTGGCTTCGTGGAAGTCCGTTATGACGAAGAGCGCAAGCGCGTCGTTTATGAGCCGGTAAAGCTGATGCAGGAATACCGTTCGTTCGACTATCTGTCGCCTTGGGAGGGTACGGATTACGTGCTGCCCGGTGACGAGAAGGCCAAGCCATGAGTGTTGAAGCCGAAGTCCGCAATTTCACCATCAACTTTGGCCCCGTGCACCCTTCGGCGCATGGCGTGTTGCGTCTGATCCTCGAACTCGACGGCGAAATCGTCGAGCGCGTCGATCCGCATATCGGGCTGCTGCATCGCGGCACCGAAAAGCTGATCGAGTCCAAGACCTATCTGCAGGCCGTTCCTTACTTCGATCGTCTCGACTATGTGGCGCCGATGAACCAGGAGCATGCTTTTGCCCTGGCCGTAGAAAAGCTGCTGGGTCTTGAAGTGCCGCGCCGCGGCCAGTTGATCCGCGTGCTCTATTCGGAAATCGGACGCCTCTTGGCCCACCTGATGAACGTTACCACGCAGGCCATGGACGTCGGCGCGCTGACGCCGCCGGTCTGGGGCTTTGAGTGGCGCGAAAAGCTGATGATCTTTTATGAGCGTGCCTCGGGCGCGCGCATGCATGCGGCCTATTTCCGTCCGGGCGGTGTCCACCAGGACCTGCCGCAGGCGCTGATCGACGATATCGAGACCTTCTGCCAGGAGTTCCCGAAATTCATCGTCGACCTCGACACGCTGCTGACCGAAAACCGCATCTTCAAGCAGCGCAATGTCGATATCGGCCTGGTCAAGCTCGAAGACGCCTGGAACATGGGTTTCTCGGGCGTGATGGTTCGTGGTTCGGGGGCAGCCTGGGATCTGCGCAAAAGCCAGCCCTATGAATGCTATGACGAGATGGAATTCGACATTCCGATCGGCAAGAATGGCGACTGCTACGACCGCTATCTGATCCGCATGGAAGAGATGAAGCAGTCGACCTCGATCATGCGCCAGTGCGTGGAAAAGCTGAATGCTGCCGATGGCAAGGGCCCGGTGTCCTCGCTCGACGGCAAGGTGGTTCCGCCCAAGCGCGGCGAGATGAAGAAGTCGATGGAAGCGCTGATCCATCACTTCAAGCTTTATACCGAGGGCTACAAGGTTCCGGCCGGCGAGGTCTATGCTGCCGTCGAAGCGCCCAAGGGCGAATTCGGCGTCTATCTGGTCAGCGACGGCTCCAACAAGCCTTACCGCTGCAAGATCCGCGCGCCGGGTTTTGCGCATTTGTCGGCCATGGATTTCCTGTGCCGCGGCCACATGCTGGCCGACGTCTCGGCCATCCTTGGCTCGCTCGATATCGTGTTCGGAGAGGTTGATCGCTAATGGTTGCGCGTCGCCTTGCGGATGACCAGGTTCAGCCCGCGTCTTTCGCCTTTAACAATGACAACGCCAAATGGGCGGAATGGAAGATCGGCCTCTATCCAGCCGGCCGGCAGCAGTCCGCCGTCATTCCGCTGTTGATGCGCGCCCAGGAACAGGACGGCTGGGTCAGCCGCGCCAGCATCGAAAAGGTCGCCGAAATGCTCGGCATGGCCTATATTCGCGTGCTGGAAGTGGCGACCTTCTATACCCAGTTCCAGCTGCAGCCTGTGGGCACCCGTGCCCATGTGCAGGTCTGTGGCACGACGCCGTGCCAGCTGCGCGGCGCCGAGGGGCTGATCGAGGTCTGCAAGAGCAAGATCCATCACGATCCGCACCATCTCAATGCCGATGGCACCATGAGCTGGGAAGAGGTCGAATGCGCTGGCGCTTGCGTCAACGCGCCGATGGTCACCATCTTCAAGGATACCTATGAGGACCTGACGGAAGACCGTCTGGCCGAGATCATCGACGCCTTTGCCGCAGGCAAGGGCGAGACGATCACGCCGGGTCCGCAGATCGGGCGTCTCAATGCAGCCCCGGAGGGTGGTCGCGTCGTGCTGCTCGAAGAAGCGACGACCTATCGCGAAAAGTTCGTGCCGCCTGCGCCGCCACCGGAAGCAGCGCCTGCTGCACCGGCGGCCGCCGCTCCGGCCACTGCGGCCCCGGCTCAGGCACCGACCACCGCGGCCAAGCCCAAGGATGTGACCGAGGAATCGGCTCCGGCGATCAAGGGGCCATCCAAGGATGCCAAGGTGTCCGAGGCCAAGGCCGAGGGTGAGCGCAAGGCCGCCGACACGTCGGCCAAGGCCAATGGCGAGCCCAACAAGGCGATGCGCGAGACCGCGACCGGCGCCGAAACCGATGCGTCCAAGATCGATGGCGGCAAGGCTCCGGGCAAGGCGACCACCAATGCCACGGCCGACGGCGCCACCGAGGCCAGCCCGAAAAAGACGCGCACCATCATTGCTCCCAAGGCCAACCCCAAGGAAGTCAATCCGGTGGCGGAAAAGGGCGGCGATGCGCCGCTGTTCGTGGCACCCGAAGGCCCGGCCGACGATCTCAAGCTGGTCTCGGGCGTTGGTCCGGTGCTGGAGCGCCGGCTCAATGCACTGGGCATTACCCGGTGGAGCCAGGTTGCCGCTCTGACGCCGGAGCAGATCGACCAGGTCGAAGGCTCCCTGAATTTCCGGGGTCGCGTTGCGCGCGACAACTGGCTCCAGCAAGCCGAAGTGCTCGCCCGTGGTGGCGAGGAAGAATATGTCCGCGTCTTCGGCAAGAAGCCGCGTTAGGAGTGTGAGAATTGCTCGCTGACAAGGATCGCATCTTCACCAACCTTTACGGCCAGGGCGACTGGGGCCTCGAAGGCGCGCGCAAGCGCGGCGGCTGGAATGGTACCAAGGAATTTCTCGACCAGGGGCGGGACTGGATCACCAATGAGGTGAAAGCCTCCGGCCTGCGCGGCCGTGGTGGCGCCGGTTTCCCCACCGGCCTCAAATGGTCGTTCATGCCCAAGGTCAGCGATGGCCGGCCGCATTACCTGCTGGTCAATGCCGACGAGTCCGAGCCCGGCACGTGTAAGGACCGCGAAATCCTGCGCCACGATCCGCATCACCTGATCGAAGGCTGCCTGATTGCCTGCCGCGCCATGGATGCTCATCTGGCCTTTATCTATGTGCGTGGTGAATTCGTACGCGAGCGCGAACGCCTGGAACGGGCCGTTGAGGAGGCCTATGAGGCCAAGCTGATCGGCAAGGACAATATCCACGGCTGGGACCTGGACATCATTGTTCATCACGGTGCAGGCGCTTACATCTGCGGCGAAGAAACCGCGCTGATGGAATCGCTGGAAGGCAAGAAGGGCCAGCCGCGCCTCAAGCCGCCGTTCCCGGCCGGCATGGGTGTCTATGGCAACCCGACCACCGTCAATAATGTCGAATCCATCGCCGTCGTGCCGGAAATCCTGCGCCGCTCGGCAGGCTGGTTCTCTTCGATTGGACGTCCGAATAATGTCGGCACCAAGCTGTTCATGGTCTCTGGCCATGTCAACAAGCCGGCAACCTTCGAGGAAGCCTTGGGCGAAAGCTTCAAGGACATCATCGAAAAGCATTGCGGCGGTATCCGCGGCGGCTGGGACAACCTGCTCGCCGTGATCCCCGGCGGCGCATCCTGCCCGGTGGTCCGTGGCGAAGACATGATGGATGCCATCATGGATTTCGATGGTCTGCGTGAGAAGAAGTCGAGCTTCGGCACCGGCGGCATGATCATCATGGACAAGTCGACCGACATCATCAAAGCCATCTGGCGCATTTCGGCTTTCTTCAAGCATGAGAGCTGCGGCCAGTGCACGCCGTGCCGCGAAGGCACCGGCTGGATGATGCGCGTAATGGAGCGCATGGTCGAAGGCCGTGCCCAGAAGCGCGAAATCGACATGCTGTTCGAAGTGACCAAGCAGATCGAAGGGCACACCATCTGCGCCCTGGGCGATGCTGCGGCCTGGCCGGTTCAGGGCCTGATCCGCAACTTCCGTCCGACGATCGAGGCACGCATCGAGCAGTATACATATTCGTCCACCTCCGATGGCGCCGTGCCATCGATCGCGGCGGAGTAGGGCTGATGGCAAATATCAAGGTCGACGGCCAGCTCGTCGAGGTTCCGGACTATTATACGCTGATGCAGGCGGCTGAGGCCGCTGGCGCGGAAATCCCGCGCTTCTGCTATCATGAGCGCCTGTCGGTCGCCGGCAATTGCCGCATGTGCCTGGTCGAGGTGAAGGGTGGTCCGCCCAAGCCGACGGCTAGCTGCGCCATGTCGGTCAAGGACCTGCGTCCCGGCCCGAATGGCGAGCCGCCCGAAATGTTCACCAACACGCCGATGGTCAAGAAGGCCCGCGAAGGCGTGATGGAATTCCTGCTGATCAACCATCCGCTCGATTGCCCGATCTGCGATCAGGGCGGCGAATGCGATCTGCAGGACCAGGCCATGGCCTATGGCGTGGACAAGAACCGCTTTGCCGAGAACAAGCGCGCCGTCGAGGACAAGTATATTGGCCCGCTGGTCAAGACCTCGATGAACCGCTGCATTCACTGCACCCGCTGCGTCCGCTTCACCACCGAAGTCGCCGGCATTGCCGAAATGGGCCTGCTGGGTCGCGGCGAAGACGCCGAGATCACCACATACCTGGAGAAGGCGCTGACCAGCGAGCTGCAGGGCAATGTGATCGACCTCTGCCCGGTCGGTGCACTGACCTCCAAGCCCTATGCGTTCAACGCCCGCCCCTGGGAACTGGTGAAGACCGAGAGCATCGACGTGATGGATGCCGTCGGCTCCAATATCCGCGTCGACAGCCGGGGCCGCGAAGTGATGCGCATCCTGCCGCGTATCAACGAGGCGATCAACGAAGAGTGGATTTCCGACAAGACCCGCTTCATTTGGGACGGCCTCAAGAGCCAGCGGCTCGATCGCCCTTATGTGCGCAAGTCTGGCAAGCTACAGGCTGCCAGCTGGGAAGAAGCGCTTTCTGCCGTCGCCGCCCGGATCAAGAAGGCTGGCAACAAGGTCGGCGCGATTGCCGGCGACCTGGCTGCCGTCGAAGAAATGTATGCGCTCAAGGCGCTGCTGGCTTCGGTCGGCTCGGGTATGACCGACGTGCGTCCGGCCATGTCGGGTATCGATACGACCATGCCGCGCTCGGCCTATATCTTCAACCCGACCATTGCCGGGATCGAAGAGGCCGATGCCATCGTCATCATCGGCGCCAACCCGCGCAAGGAAGCCGCATTGATCAATGCGCGCATCCGGAAGACCTGGCGCGCCAAGGGCCTGCCGATTGCCGTGATCGGCGAACAGGCCGACCTTACCTATAGCTATAGCTATCTGGGCGAAGGTCTTGAGACCTTGGCCGATCTGGTGGCCGGCAAGGGCTCGTTCGGCGAGATTCTCTCCCAGGCCAAGCGTCCGCTGATCATCGTCGGTGAAGGCGCCGTCTCGCATGCCAAGCTCGGCAAGCAGGCTGGTCGCGACACCATCGCCATGGCTGCAAAGCTGGCCACTGGCGCCGGCGTTGCCGAAGGCTGGAACGGCTTTGCGCTGCTGCACAATGCGGCCAGCCGCGTCGGTGGCATCGACATCGGCTTCACCCCGCATGACGGTGGCGTCTGCTCGGCTGACCAGATTGTTCTGGCCGGCAAGGGCGAGCTCGACGTGCTGTTCCTGCTCGGCGCCGACGAATACGATACCTCTGCCATGGGCAAGGCCTTCGTGGTCTATGTCGGCAGCCATGGCGATGCCGGTGCACACCGCGCCGACGTCATCCTGCCGGCCGCGACCTATACCGAAAAGTCCGGCACCTACGTCAATACCGAGGGCCGCGTGCAGGTGACCAACCGCGCCGTGTTCCCGCCGGGCGACGCCAAGGAAGACTGGGCGATCATTCGCGCCCTGTCGGGTGCCATCGGCAAGCCTCTGCCCTTCAACTCGCTGACCCAGCTGCGCGCGGCCATCTATGCGGAATTCCCGCATCTGGCGCGCATCGACCAGATCGCAGCCGGTTCGGTTGCCGATGTGGCCAAGCTGGCCAAGGCGGCCATCAAGACCAAGTCGGCGCCTTATGGTTCGGCTGTGTCTGAATTCTATCTGACCAATCCGATTGCCCGCTCGTCCGCCGTGATGGGCGAATGCGCCGCCACGGCCGCTGGCCTGCAGCAAGCTGCGGAGTAGGGAGTATAATGGACTTTATTACCTCCGCTCTCGACTACCTGCTGGGCATTCCCATCCTTGGATGGGGTGTGCAGGTGGGGTTTGTCTACAAGGCCTTGCTGCTGCTCGTCGCGCTGCTGATCTTCACGGCGTTCATCCTGCTGGCCGACCGCAAGATTTGGGCTGCCGTGCAGATGCGCCGTGGTCCCAACGTGGTGGGTCCGTTCGGCCTGCTGCAGTCCTTCGCCGACCTGCTGAAGTTCGCGCTCAAGGAGCCGATCATTCCGGGCGGCTCCGACAAGGTGCTGTTCCTGTTGGCGCCGCTGCTGACGGCAACGCTGGCGCTGACCGGCTGGGCCGTGGTGCCGGTCGGGGCAGGGCTGGTGATTGCCGATATCAACCTCGGCATCCTCTACCTCCTCGCCATTTCGTCGCTCGGCGTCTATGGCGTGATCATCGGCGGCTGGGCATCCAACTCGAAGTACCCCTTCCTCGGCTCGCTCCGTTCCGCCGCGCAGATGGTGTCCTACGAAGTCTCGATCGGCCTCGTCATCATCACCGTGCTTCTCTGCGTCGGCTCGCTGAACCTTTCCGATATCGTGATGGCGCAGCAGGAAATGGGCCTGGCCCATATGCTGGGCGTGCCGTGGCTGTCGTTCCTCAACTGGTTCTGGCTGCCGCTGTTCCCGATGTTCGTGATCTTCTATATCTCGGCCCTGGCCGAGACCAACCGCCCGCCCTTCGATCTGGCGGAAGGTGAATCCGAACTCGTTGCCGGCTTCATGACGGAATATTCGGCAACGCCCTACATGTTGTTCATGCTGGGCGAGTACATCTCGATCCTGCTGATGTGCGCCATGACCACCGTCCTGTTCCTGGGCGGCTGGGCATCGCCGATCGACCTGCCGCCCTTCACCTGGATTCCGGGCGTGGTGTGGTTCGTCATCAAGGTCAGCATGGTGTTCTTCATGTTCGCCATGGCCAAGGCCATCGTGCCGCGGTACCGCTACGACCAGCTGATGCGCATTGGCTGGAAGCTGTTCCTGCCGCTGTCGCTGATCATGGTCGTCATAGTTGCATTCGTCCTGATGCTCACGGGCTGGGGCTGGCATGGAGGGATGGCTTGATGCGCGCCGCCCAGTTCGTCAATACGCTGCTGCTCACGGAGCTGGTGAAAGCCTTCTTCCTGACCATGCGCTATTTCTTCTCGCCCAAGCCGACCATCAACTACCCCTTCGAAAAGGGTCATGTGTCGCCGCGCTTCCGCGGTGAGCATGCGCTGCGCCGCTATCCCAATGGCGAAGAGCGCTGCATTGCCTGCAAACTGTGCGAAGCCATCTGCCCGGCCCAGGCTATCACCATCGAAGCTGGCCCGCGCCAAAATGACGGCACCCGCCGCACCGTGCGCTATGACATCGACATGGTGAAGTGCATCTATTGCGGCTTCTGCCAGGAAGCCTGCCCGGTGGACGCCATCGTCGAAGGCCCGAACTTCGAATTTGCAACCGAAACGCGTGAAGAGCTGTATTTCTCGAAAGAGAAGCTCCTCGCCAACGGTGATCGTTGGGAGCGTGAAATCGCCGCCAACCTCGCCGCTGACGCGCCGTATCGCTGAGAGGGAAGAGTATGACCCTTCCACTATTCTTCTTCTACCTGTTCGCGGCGATCCTGGTTGCCTCGGCGGTCATGGTCATCTCGGCGCGCAATCCCGTGCATGCCGTGCTGTTCCTGATCCTGGCCTTCTTCAATGCGTCGGGTCTGTTCATGCTGGCCGGCGCTGAATTCCTCGCCCTGCTGCTGATCGTCGTCTATGTCGGCGCCGTGGCGGTGCTGTTCCTCTTCGTCGTGATGATGCTCGATGTCGATTTCACCTCGCTGCGCTCCGGGTTCCTCCAGTATGCGCCTGTTGGTGTCGTGGTGGGTGTGATCCTGCTGCTCGAGTTGCTGCTCTTGGCCGGAAGCTTTGTGGTTTCGCCTGAAGCGGCATCCGGTTCGGGCCTGCCGATCGAGGTCGGGACCGACAATATGCGCGCCATCGGGCTGGTGCTCTACACGCGCTATATCTTCCTGTTCCAAGGCGCTGCCGCCGTGCTTTTGGTTGCCATGATCGGCGCCATCGTGCTGACGCTGCGCCACAAGACAAACGTCAAACGCCAGAACCCAATCGATCAGGTGGCCCGCCGGCCATCCGAGACGCTGGAAGTGGTCAAAGTCAAAAGCGGTCAAGGGCTGTAGGAGGCAAACATGGGCTTGGGTATCGAGCTCGGTCACTACCTGACCGTAGCAGCCATTCTGTTCACGCTCGGCGTGTTCGGCATTTTCATCAACCGCAAGAATATCATCGTCATCCTGATGTCGGTGGAATTGATCCTGCTTGCGGTCAATCTCAACATGGTCGCCTTCAGCGCCGTGCTGAACGATCTGCAGGGGCAGATCTTCGCGCTGCTGATCCTGACCGTGGCGGCTGCCGAGGCCGCCATCGGTCTCGCCATCCTCGTTATTTACTATCGCAACCGCGGCTCGATCGCAGTTGAAGACGTCAACCAGTTGAAGGGCTAGAAGACCGCTATGATTCAAGCGATTGTTTTCCTGCCCCTGGTCGGCGCGCTGATCGCGGGGCTGCTGGGCCGCACCATCGGCCACCGTCCGAGCGAATATATCACCACGGGCCTGCTGCTGATCGCAGCGGTGCTGAGCTGGGTCGTCTTCCTGCCGGTCGCCTTTGGCGGCGGGCTGATGGGCGCTGCGATCGACGGCCATACCGCCGTGCTCAAGATCGAGGTTATGCGCTGGATCCAGGTCGGCGACATGGACCTGCGCTGGGTGCTGCGCGTCGATACGCTGACCGCCATCATGCTGGTCGTGGTCAATACGGTGTCGGCCTTGGTGCATGTCTATTCGATCGGCTATATGGCCGACGATCCGCATCGCAACCGGTTCTTCGCCTATCTGTCGCTCTTCACCTTCGCCATGCTGATGCTGATCACGGCGGATAATTTCCTGCAGATGTTCTTCGGCTGGGAAGGCGTGGGTCTCGCGTCTTATCTGCTGATCGGCTTCTGGTACACCAAGCCATCGGCAACGGCCGCGGCGATGAAGGCTTTCATCGTCAACCGTGTCGGCGACTTCGGCTTTGCCTTGGGCATTTTCGGCGCCTTCATGGTGCTGGGCCATATCGACTTCGATGGCGCCTTCCATGCCGCCAACGAATTGTCGACCACCGGCCTGCCGATCATGAACTTCCTCGGCTTCCAGCTCGACGCGATGACAGTGATCTGCCTGCTGCTGTTCATGGGTGCCATGGGCAAGTCGGCGCAGTTCCTGCTGCACACCTGGCTGCCGGACGCCATGGAAGGCCCGACCCCCGTGTCGGCGCTGATCCATGCTGCGACCATGGTGACGGCCGGCGTGTTCATGGTGGCGCGCCTGTCGCCGCTGTTCGAGACCTCGCCCTTCGCTTTGACCGTAGTTCTGGTCATTGGTGCCATCACCGCCTTCTTCGCGGCGACGGTTGGCCTTGTGCAGAACGACATCAAGCGCGTCATCGCTTACTCGACCTGTTCGCAGCTCGGCTACATGTTCGTGGCGCTGGGGGCAGGGGCCTATTCGGCCGGTGTGTTCCACCTGTTCACGCATGCCTTTTTCAAGGCCCTGCTGTTTCTGGGCGCCGGCGCGGTGATCCACGCCATGCATCACGAGCAGGACATGCGTAACATGGGCGGGCTTCGCAAGAAGATCCCGGTCACCTATGCCATGATGCTGATCGGCACGCTGGCGCTAACCGGCGTGGGCATTCCGGGTTCGGAATTCCTCGGCTTTGCCGGCTTCTTCTCCAAGGACTCGATCATCGAGGCGGCCTATGCGGTCGGCGGCAATACCGGCATGTTCGCCTTCTGGCTGCTGGTCATCGCCGCTCTCTTCACCAGCTTCTACTCCTGGCGCCTGATCCACCTGACCTTCCACGGTTCGCCGCGCGATGCGCAGCATGGCCATGGTCATGATGTGGTGGCGCATGATGGCGACAGCCACGACGAGCCGCTGCACGATCATGCGGCCCGTGCCCATGACGATCATGGTCACCACGATCATGGCTCGGCCTATGACCATGCCCATGAGCCGCCCAAGGTGATGCAGATCCCGCTCTATGTGCTGGCCGTCGGCGCAGTGCTGGCTGGTGCGGTGTTCTACGGCATGTTCTTCCACGACGTGGAGCATATCGAACACTTCTTCGCCGGTGCGCTCGTGGTTGATCACGAGATCATCGAAGCTGCCCATCACGTGCCGCTGTGGGTGAAGTGGAGCGCCACGATTGCCATGCTGATCGGCGCGGGTACGGCCTACATCATGTATATCCGCCGCCCCGAAATGCCGGGCAGGATTGCTGCGCAGAACCCTGGTCTCTACCAGTTCCTGCTCAACAAATGGTATTTCGACGAGCTCTACAACACGATCTTCGTCAAGCCCGCTCTCTGGGTTGGACGCGCCTTGTGGAAGGGCTTCGATGACTGGCTGATCGACGAGACGCTGTCCGAAGGCCTCGGCCGCCGGGTGCAAAATGTGACGTCCTGGGTCGTCAAGCTCCAGTCCGGCTACCTCTACCATTATGCCTTCGCCATGCTGATCGGCATTGCGGCACTGCTGACCTGGGCCATTGCGGCCGGGGGACTGATCTGATGACCTTCGACAATACCATTCTTACAGTCCTCACCTGGTTGCCGTTTGCCGGCGCCGTGGCGCTGCTGCTGACGCCCAAGCAGGCGATCGACACCATTCGCTGGCTCGCCTTTGCGATCACGCTGGTGACCTTTGCGCTGTCGCTAGCCATGTGGCAGAGCTTCGATCCGTCCAATGCGGGCTTCCAGTTCGTCGTCAACTTTCCCTGGATCGGCGACACCATCGGCTATCGCGTCGGCGTCGACGGCATTTCGGTGCTCTTCGTGGTGCTGACGGCACTGCTGATGCCGTTTGCCGTGCTGGCCAGTTGGGAAGTCGACAACCGTCTCAAGGAATACATGATCGTATTCCTGATCCTCGAGACGCTGATGATTGGCGTGTTCACCACGCTCGATCTGGCGATGTTCTACGTCTTCTTCGAAGGCACGCTGCTGCCGATGTTCCTGATCATTGGCATCTGGGGCGGCGCCAAGCGTATCGCCGCCAGCTACAAATTCTTCTTCTACACCTTCGTCGGCTCGGTGCTGATGCTGTTGGCCATCATGGCCATGTATTGGAATGCCGGCACCACCGACATTTCGCGTCTTCTCACCCACGACTTCCCCGAGAGCTGGCAGCCTTGGCTGTGGTGGGCGTTCTTTGCCTCGCTCGCCGTCAAGATGCCGATGTGGCCCTTCCATCGCTGGCTGCCGGAAGCGCACGTTCAGGCGCCGACCGCTGGTTCGGTGATCCTGGCCGCCATCCTGCTCAAGCTAGGCGGTTACGGCTTCCTGCGCTTCTCGCTGCCAATGTTTCCGGATGCTTCGGCACAGTTCGCCAATATCGTCTTCTTCCTTTCGGTCGCCGCCATCATCATCACCTCGCTGATCGCGTTGGTGCAGACCGATATCAAGAAGCTGATCGCCTATTCGTCGGTGGCGCACATGGGCTTTGTCACCATGGGTATCTTTGCCGGCAATGCGCTGGGCATCCAGGGCGCCATGTTCCAGATGCTGAGCCATGGTATCGTCTCGGGCGCGCTGTTCCTCTGCGTCGGCGTGATCTACGATCGCATGCATACCCGTGAGATCTCGGCCTATGGCGGTCTGGTCGAGCGCATGCCGCGCTATGCCTTCGCTTTCATGGTCTTCACCATGGCCAATGTCGGCCTGCCGGGCACGTCGGGCTTCGTCGGCGAATTCCTCACTATGATGGGCGTGTTCCAGGTCAACACCTGGGTCGGCTTCGGCGCGGCCTTCGGCGTGATCCTGTCGGCCGGCTATGCGCTGTGGCTGTATCGCCGGGTGATCTTCGGCGCACTGACCAAGGATAGCCTCATGGGCATCCTCGATCTCAACCTGCGCGAGAAGGTCATTCTCTACCCGCTGATCGTTTTGACGATCGTCTTCGGCTTCTATCCGTCGCCGATCCTCGATACGACGGCCGCGGCAGTCGATAATCTCGTATCCCACTATGCGACGTCGGTTGGCCTCGACCCGGCCGTGTCGCTGGCCGATGCCCAGGCGCCGCTTTCTCACGCCGAACCGGTTGCCGCTGCTGAAGAAGCACCGGCGGTCGAGCCTGCTGCCCACTAGGAGAATGCCCGTGAACTCAGACGTTACAGATTTCGCGAGCCTGGCTCCGGCCTATCCGGAAATGCTGCTGGCCATTGGCGCCATCGTGCTTTTGCTGATCGGTGTCGTGGTCAACAAGGAAAAGTCGCTGCTGGTGTCCTATGGCGCCGTGTTGCTGCTGCTCGTGGTTGGTGCGCTGGTGCTGTTCGCACCGGCCGAAGGCGTGCTGTTCAATGGCGTGTTCATCGCCGACAGCTTTGCCCGCTTCATGAAGGTCCTGGTGCTGGGCGGTTCGGCCTTTGCGCTGATGCTGGCCCTGCCGCGCGCCGAGGAAAACGGCACGCATAAGTTCGAATATGCCATCCTCGTACTGCTGGCGACGCTAGGCATGATGGCCATGGTGTCGGCCAATGACCTGATGAGCCTTTATGTCGGGCTCGAGCTGCAGTCGCTGTCGCTTTATGTTCTCGCCGCCATCAAGCGCGATGACAGCCGGGCGACGGAAGCGGGCCTCAAGTATTTCGTTCTGGGCGCACTGTCCTCGGGCATGCTGCTCTATGGCGCTTCCATGGTCTATGGCTTCACCGGCCATACCAATCTGCAGGACATCGTCGTTGCCATCGCGGACGAGGGCCGTTCCATCGGTCTGATCTTTGGCATGGTGTTCCTGCTGGCCGGCGTTGCATTCAAGATCTCGGCCGTGCCGTTCCACATGTGGACGCCGGACGTTTACGAAGGCGCGCCGACCCCGGTCACCGCCTTCTTTGCCACCGCACCCAAGGTCGCCGCCATGGCGCTGATGGTGCGCTTGGTGATGGACACGTTCCAGGGCATTACCAGCGACTGGCAGCAGGTCGTGATCTTCCTGTCGATTGCCTCCATGGTCTTGGCTGCCTTTGCCGCCATCGGCCAGAAGTCGATCAAGCGACTGATAGCCTATTCGTCGATTGGCCATGTGGGCTTTGCTTTGGTCGGCCTGTCGTCCGGCACGCAGGTCGGCGTCGAAGGCGTTGCAATCTATATGGCGATCTATGTGGCGATGACGGTTGGCTTGTTCGCATGCCTGTTGTCGCTGCGCACCGAGAATGGCGCCGTCGAAACCATCGACGAGCTGGCGGGTGCCGCGCAGAAGCGGCCCTTCGTGGCGGCAGTGATGGCGATCATCATGTTCTCGCTGATCGGCATGCCGCCGCTGGCTGGTTTCTTTGCCAAGTGGCATGCCTTCCTCGCCGCCATCGATGCCCAGCTCTATGTGCTGGCGGTGATCGGCGTGCTGGCCTCGGCGGTCAGCGCCTTCTACTACCTGCGCGTGGTCAAGGTGATGTATTTCGACGAGCCCGTGCGCGACTTTGAGGTCGTGCCGGCCGAGCTCAATATCATCATGGGCGTCGCAGGCTTCCTCGTCGTGACCTACTACTTCACGGTCGGCGGTCCACTGGCGAATTTCGCGCATACCGCCGCGGGAAGCCTGTTCTAGGTGACGGGCTTTAGCCTAGGACCAACAGCACGCGCGGCCGGCTACCGGCTGCGCGGCTATGACTCCATCGGCTCGACCAATAGCGAAGCGCTGGTTGCAGCGGCTGCCGGCGATGCCGGCGGCTTGTGGTTTGCCGCGCTGCAGCAGACCGCGGGCAGGGGGCGTCGCGGTCGCCAGTGGGAGAGCCCGCATGGCAATCTCGCCGCGACCCTGCTGATCGTCCCGGACAGCGATCCGACCGCTGCAGCAACATTAGGCTTTGTCGCCGGTGTGTCGCTCAACCGGGCACTTTCCAAAATCCTGCCGAATGGCCTCGTCAAGATTGGCATCGACGGCGCGGATTCGCTCAATGGCGGCCGCATCGCGCTCAAATGGCCCAATGACGTTTTGGCCGACGGCGCCAAGCTGGCCGGCATTCTGCTGGAAGCCAGCAAATTGCCCGATGGTCGGCATGCCGTGGCGATCGGCTTTGGCGTCAATGCCGTTGCGGCGCCCGAGGGGCTGCCCTATCCGGCGACCAGCCTGACCGCGCTCGGCGTGAGGCGCGATGCCGCGGCGGTTTTCGAGGCGCTGAGCGACGCTTGGGTCGAAACCTTTGGACTCTGGGACGATGGTCGTGGCATTGGCGATGTGCTCAAGCATTGGCGCGCCTCTGCGGCCGGCATCGGCGCACCTGTCGCGGTCAACCAGAACGGCGAAGTGCTGCGTGGCATTTTTGAAACCATCGACGACGACGGACGCCTGATCGTCCGTTCCGACGACAACCGTCGCATCGCCATTACCGCGGGTGACGTGCATTTTGGGGCAACGGCCAGCGCCCGAAGCTGACCATCACTACTGCGCAGGCGACCGGCGACCAAAGATCGACCCGGCGTTGCGCTCGAAAGGACTGAATTGACCCATGGCTAAAAACCAAAGGGATGAACTCGTCTTCGTACCGCTCGGCGGCGTTGGCGAAATCGGCATGAACATGGGCGCCTATGGCTTCGGCCCGGAAAAGTCGCGCAAGTGGATCGTCGTCGACTGCGGCGTGACCTTCGGCGGACCGGACCTGCCGGGCATCGAGCTGATCATGGCCAATCCGGAATTTCTGGAAGAGCGCGCCGATGACGTGCTGGGCCTGATCCTGACCCATAGCCACGAAGACCACTACGGCGCCGTGCTTGACCTCTGGCCAGGCTTTGAGAAGCCGGTGTTCTGCACGCCCTTCACCGCCGCCATGCTGGCGGCCAAGCGGGCGGGCGACGGCATTGTCGAAAATGTCGACATCACCATCATGCGCCCGGGCAAGCCCTTCGAGCTTGGCCCCTTCACCATCGAAGCGATCAATGTCGCCCACTCGATCCCCGAATCCAACGCGCTGCTGATTTCCACCCCGATCGGCCGCGTGCTCCATACCGGTGACTGGAAGCTCGATCCGACCCCGGTCGGCAATGCGCCGACCGACGTGGCGCGCCTGCAAGCCATCGGTCAGGACCGGTCCACCCCGCTGGCGTTGATCTGCGACTCGACCAATGCGCTCAAGGATGGCGAAAGCCCCAGTGAAGCCGAAGTCGCAGCGAACCTCGCGGCGATGATCGCCGAGTCGCCCAACCGCGTTGCCGTCACGACCTTTGCGTCCAACGTCGGTCGCGTCATCTCCATCGTCCGCGCTGCCGAGAAGGCCGGGCGCCAGGTGGTGATGTCGGGTCGCTCGCTGCACCGTATCATGGGCATTGCCCGCGAACTGGGCATGCTCGAAGGCCTGCCGCCGCTGCTCGACCAGGATGCCTACAAGTCCATCGCCCGCAATAAGATCGTGCTGATCTGCACCGGATCGCAGGGCGAGGCGCGCGCCGCCATCGCCCGTATCGCCCGTGGCGAGCATCCGGTGATCGACCTCAATGCCGGCGACCGGATGATCTTCTCGTCCTGGGCCATTCCGGGCAATGAGCGCGAAGTCATCGACATCCAGAACATGCTGATCGACAAGGGCGTGGAAGTCATCACCGCCAATGACGGCCTGGTGCATGTCACCGGTCACCCGCGTCGCGAAGAGCTGCGCAAGCTCTATTCCTGGCTCAACCCGGAAGTGCTGGTGCCGGTGCATGGCGAAGCCACCCATCTGCAGGCCCATGCCAAGCTGGGCCGCGAAGCCGGTATTGCCAATGTCATCGACGCCCGCAATGGCGACATGGTGCGCCTGTTCCCCGAGCCACTCGCCTTCCCGGCCGAAGTGCGCACCGGCGAACTCTATCTCGATGGTCTCGTGCTCTGCACGCCGGAAGAATCCGGCGTCAAGGGTCGCCGCCGCCTGTCGTTTGGTGGTCATGTCGTGGTCAGCCTCTGCGTCAATGGCAGCGGCCAGGTGGTGTCGGGTCCGGATCTGGTGATCGAAGGCCTGCCCGAGACCGAAGACGAGTCGCTGGGTGAGCTGGTGGAAGATACCGTCGCCGGCGTCATTAAGTCGATGCCGCCCAAGCGCCGCAGCGATACCGAAGTGCTGAACTCGGCGCTGTTCAAGGCAATCCGCAACGAGGTCAACGCCTATTGGGGGCGCAAGCCCAACGTTTCGGTCTTCGTGCACCGCGTCTAACCAGATCGCGACCGCGTCTGAGCGATCACCACTGCGTCAATTCGAGACGGGCATTTCTGCTTTCGCGGAAATGCCCGTCGGCGTATTGAAGGGGCGTTATTGAAGAGGAAAGCCCATGCAAATCGGCTCGATGATCGCTGTGTTCTTCGTCGTCTGGTGGCTGAGTTTCGTCGCCGTAGCGCCGATCGGCAATCGCAGCCAGGCCGAGCTGGGCGAGGTGGTGGCCGGTACCGATCCCGGCGCACCGGGCAAGCCGCGCTTGCTCTACAAGTTCCTGCTGGCCACGGGCGTGGCGATCGTCATGACCCTGCTGCTATTCTGGGGCCTCTCCAACGAAACGCTGCATCACTACTGGAATCGCTGAGCGCCACAGTTGAGCCGATTTCATCGCTAGCTTGGGTTATCCATGTGGGGGAAATCGATGAAGCGGATGATCTGGCTTGCTGCGGCTTTGTTGGCGACCTCGCCGGCACTCGCCTGGGACCTCAATAGTTCCGACACCAAGAAGACCTGGAGCCATGTGGCCTTCCAGGCCGACAAGCTTGATGCGGTCGAATTGCAGTTCTATTGCGACAATGAATATCCCGACGATATCCAGATGCTGGTGTTTACCGATCAGGATGCCCGGAAAGGCGACGAGGATTTTCCCGATGTTGCCGTGACCGCCGTGGTGGATAACGATGTGTTCGCCGAACTCGCCGGCTATTACGACAATGTCGATGGCGAGCGCACCGTGGTGATCGACACGTCGGAGGAAGCGCGCCTGCGCGAGTTCATCGCCACGGCGCGTGACGCCGAGCAGCCGATCCACATTTCATACGATGGCCGCAGCCACCGCTTTGCCACCGACAATATCGTGCCGGTGCTCGACGGTTTCCTGGAAGGCTGTGCGCGCTAGGCGCGCTTGCGCTTCTTGGTGCCCTGGGCGTGGACATGGGCCATACCAAGCGCCATGCGCAGATCATCCTGGCTTGCCGTCGCCAGCGTAAGAACCGTCCAGCCCTGCGTGCCCCAGGCATTGTCGACTGGCGCAAACACCTCCGGCGCCAGCTGGCATTTAAAATCCTGCTCGTCCGGGGTGAATTTGATATTGGCGGTCAGCCCATCGGCGGCCAGCGTGACATAGATGCGGTCGACCTTGAAAGCGGCGCGGTCGAAATGGGCGGCTTCGCTGGTGCCGGGCAGGGCGAGAGCCATGCGTCTGAGGTCTGCCGCATCCGCCATTACCGTACCTTTCCAATCATGCCGGTCGAATATAGCCTGAACCAGAAACAAAAAAGCGGGGCACGTTGGCCCCGCATTATTGAGTTTGATCGACAATACGCTGGTCTTAGGCACGCTATGCAGCGGCAGCCAACGCTCCTCCCTTGACGTTGTCGACGTCCGGCGGCTTGTAACCGCCTGTGCTTTATTGTCACGGACCCTAACAACAAGATTTCACCCTGTCACGCAGATTCTGCATGCCTTCCATGCTTGCATCGGATGGACGAACAGGATTTGAGTGGGCATCAACAAAAGCCTCGAGTCTCGGACTGTTCCCGGAGTTTCCCATGCGCCTGTCTCGCTATTTCCTGCCTGTGCTGCGCGACGTGCCCAAGGAAGCCGAGATCGTCTCGCATCGCCTGATGCTGCGCGCCGGCATGATCCGCCAGCAGGCCTCCGGCCTCTATTCCTGGCTGCCGCTCGGCTACAAAGTGCTGATGAAGGTGCAGAAGATCATCGAAGAAGAGCAGAATCGCGCTGGTGCGGTGCAGCTGCTGATGCCGACGATCCAGTCTGCCGACCTGTGGCGCGAGTCGGGGCGCTATGACGCCTATGGCAAGGAAATGCTGCGCATCGAGGACCGCCACGAGCGCGAATTCCTCTATGGCCCGACCAATGAGGAGATGATCACCGACATCTTCCGCACCTATGTGAAGTCCTACAAGGACCTGCCGCTCAACCTTTACCATATTCAGTGGAAGTTCCGCGACGAGGTGCGTCCGCGCTTCGGCACCATGCGCAGCCGCGAATTCCTGATGAAGGATGCTTATTCCTTCGATCTGACCAAGGAAGCCGCCGTCGCCGCCTATGAGCGCATGTTCGTGGCATACCTGCGCACCTATGCCCGCATGGGCCTGACCGCCATTCCGATGCGCGCCGATACCGGCCCGATCGGTGGCGATCTCAGCCATGAGTGGATCGTGCTGGCTGATACCGGCGAAAGCGCCGTGTTCTGCGACCGCCGCCTGCTCGACAAGCCGATTCCGGCCCAGGACACCGACTTCCGCGGCGACCTCAATCCGATCTTCAATGACTGGACCTCGCTCTATGCCGCGACCGAAGACATGGTCGATATGGGCGAATATGAAGCGGCCGTACCGGAAGAATTCCGGGTTTCGGCACGCGGCATCGAAGTTGGCCATATTTTCTACTTCGGCACCAAGTATTCCGAACCCATGAAGGCCAGTGTCACCGGCCAGGATGGCAAGGAAACCGTCGTGCATATGGGCTCTTACGGCATCGGGCCGTCGCGTCTGGTGCCGGCCTTGATCGAGGCCTTCCACGACGATTCAGGCATTGTCTGGCCGGTTTCCGTTGCGCCTTTTGAGGCCGTGCTGATCAACCTCAAGGCCGGCGATGCCGCGGTCGATGCGGCTTGCGAAAAGCTCTACGCCGAGCTCAACGCCGCTGGTCTCGACATGCTCTATGATGACCGTGACCAGGGTGCCGGTGCAAAGTTCACCACGGCGGACCTGATCGGCATTCCCTATCAGATCATCCTCGGGCCGCGTGGCCTGGCCTCGGGCGAAGCCGAGATCAAGCATCGCAAGAGCGGCGAGCGCGAAACGCTGCCGATCGCCGATGCCGTCGCCCGGCTCAAGAGCCTAATCGAACCCCAGCGAAAGACCGACATTTGACCGATACGGCGTCGCCTCTGCTGAACAAGGGCACGCGCGCCTTCTCGCGCTTTGAATGGATGATTGCAGGGCGCTATCTGCGCGCCCGGCGCAAGGAGGCGTTCATTTCGGTGATCGCCAGCCTGACCATGGTGGGCGTGGCCATCGGCGTCGCCACGCTGATCGTCGTCATGTCGGTGATGAATGGCTTTCGCGCCGAATTGCTGACCAAGATCCTTGGGCTCAACGGGCATTTCACCGCCTATCCGATCGAGCGCGAATTCACCGACTACAAGGACGCCGTCGCCTCGATCGAGCAGATCGATGGCGTCGATTTTGCCGTCTATTTCGTCGAAGGTCAGGTGCTGGCTTCGGGGCAGGGCAGTTCCACCGGCGCTTCGGTGCGCGGCATGGATGAGGAAAACCTCAAGAAGCTCAAGCTGCTTTATAATTCTGCCGAACAGGGCGGCTGGGACCAGTGGGATGCGGGCAATGGCGTGGCCATTGGCTATCGCCTCGCGCAGACGCTTGGCGTGTCGCTGGGCGATCAGATCAAGCTGATCAATCCCGATGGGGCGATGACGCCGTTTGGCTCGACCGTGCAAGTGCGCAGCTATCCGGTCACCGTGATCTTTGACCTGGGCATGGTCGAATTCGATAGCCTGTTCATCTACATGCCGCTCGCGCCGGCGCAGGACTATTTCAAGATGTTCGATGAGGTGCTCAAGCCGGGCATGGAGTTGCCGGTGCTCGGGCCGCTTGATCCGCCGCTGACCAATGAGCAGCTGGCAGAATATTATGACCAGATCGGCCGCGTCTCTGCCGCCGAAATCTTCATCGACGATCCCGACGATATTGCCGTGATGCGGCAGCGGCTGCAGAGCGATCCGGCTGGCCGGCCGTTGATCCTGACCGACTGGCAGCAGCGGAATGAGACCTTTTTCTCGGCGCTGCAGGTCGAGCGCGTGGTGATGTTCACCATCCTCTCGATGATCATTCTCGTCGCAGCCTTCAACATCATCTCCAGCTTGATCATGCTGGTGAAGGACAAGAGTTCGGATATCGCCGTGTTGCGCACCATGGGCGCGACGCGCGGCGCGATCATGCGCATATTTTCGATCACCGGCACGACCATTGGCGTTATTGGCACACTGAGTGGTGTGGCGCTGGGGCTGATCGTCGCCTCCAATGCCGAAGCAATGCGGTCTTTCCTGTCCAATACGCTGGGCGTGGCGATCTTCCCGCCGGAAGTGTTTTTCCTGTCGTCGCTGCCGTCCAAGACCGATCCGATGGAAGTGACCGTCGTGGTCTGTCTGGCGCTGGGGCTGAGCTTCCTTGCGACGCTTTATCCGGCCTGGCGCGCCGCCCAATATGATCCGGTAGAGGCCCTGCGTTATGAGTAAGCCTCATCTGGTTCTGAGCGACGTCCACCGGCATTACGGGGAGGGCGACAAGATCGTCCGCGTGCTCGAAGCGGCCAACCTGACCGTCAACAGCGGCGAGCTGGTGGCGCTGGTGGCGCCATCGGGGGCCGGCAAGTCGACGCTGCTGCATCTCTCCGGCCTGCTGGAAAGCCCGCAGGGCGGCGAGGTGGAAATCATCGGCATTCCGACCAGCAAGCTGGGCGATCGCGGCCGCACGCAATTGCGCCGCTCGACCGTGGGCTATGTCTACCAGTTCCACCACCTGCTGCCCGAATTCACCGCGCTCGAAAATGTCTCGATGCCGCAGCTGATTGCCGGGAAGTCGCCGGCCGAGGCCGACAAGCGCTCGATGGAGTTGCTGGACCTGCTGGGCATCGCCCAGCGCGCCAGCCATCGGCCGGCCGAGCTATCGGGTGGCGAGCAGCAGCGCGTGGCGATTGCCCGCGCTGCGGCCAATCATCCCAAGGTGATCCTCGCCGACGAGCCAACCGGCAATCTCGATCCCGAGACCAGCGACATCGTCTTTGGCGCGCTGGCCAATCTGATCAAGAACGAGGGTGCGGCGGCGCTGATCGCCACGCATAACCACGATCTGGCGCGGCGGGCCGACCGCATCGTGACGCTCAGGGGTGGCCTGGTCGTCGACCACACTTTGTGATCGAACGGAATGGGCGCATAGTCATTCTCCGCATCGAGGAGAATGACACCATGACCCTGCTGATGATCATCGGAACAATGGCTATTGTCGCACTGCTGACCATGAAGGGCAGCCGAACGCATTAAAGCGCGGCGGCGATATCCTTGGCCAGGACTGCCAGTTCGGCATCATCGGCCTTGCCGCCACCATGGCTGCCCAGCGCCACGCCCTCATAGACGGGTATGACGTGGAAATGCAGGTGAAACACCGTCTGCCCGGCCGGCGCTTCGTTGAACTGGGCGAGGCGGATGCCATCGGCGCCGGTCACATGCTTGACCGCCTTGGCGACCTGCTGCACCAGCGGGATGACCGCTGAGAGCGCTGCCGGATCGGCATCGAGCAGGTTGCGCGAAGCGGCCTTGGGAATGACCAGCACATGCCCGCGCGACTGCGGGAAAATGTCCATCATCACCAGCGCGACATCGTCCTCATAGACCTTGTGGGCCGGGATTTCGCCGCGCAGGATCTTGCCGAAGATATTGGATGGATCGTAGCTCATGGTTCACTCCGCCGGCTGGGACAGGTCTGCTTCGGCTTTCTGGAAGAATCGGAAGCGGAAATAGTTGAGCACGGCCAGCCCGGTCAGGGTAACCGGCACGTAGCGGAATCCACGGCGGATGAAGAACAGCGCGATGCTGACGGCGGTCGCCGCACTCATGGCGCCCTTGCCCATGGCCGAGGTGAAGCTCGAGGGCACGATGTGGCGGTAGATCAGCGCATCGGAGCGGTAATAGTCGCGGGCGCGCAGGGCGAAGGCGCGCTTTGAGGCGGAATAGGCCTTCAGCTCGTCCATGCCCATGTCGCCGTGGAATTCGACCTCCGAGCCCAGGGCCCAGACTTCCGGCGGCGCCAGGCGCGTCTTGCCCATTTCGGTGAAGAGCTCGGTCAGCTCACGGAAGGTGACGTTGTTGGCATTCCAGCAATCTTCGCTCTTGGCGCCATGCGACAGGATCAGAACATCGGCGCGCTCGAGTTTTTCGCGCATTGGCGCGTAATTGCCGGCGGTGAAATCGACGCCGGACTTGGCGGTTTCCACTATGCCGCCGAGCTTGGTGAGCTTTTCCACCATGGCTGAACCAAAGGCGCCACCGGCGCCGGTGACCAGGAATTTGCGGCCCTCGATCTGGCAGGTGGTGCCGAAGATCAGGTCGAAAATATTGGCAAAGGACGAGAAGAAATTGTGCGGATAGACGTGGTGCATCGCGTGGTAATTGTTGCCCACCCAGAGCAGGCCCTGCTGGCCGCCAACGCGATCCATCGACATGTGGTTATAGTCCAGACCTTCCTCGCGCAGCGTCATCACCAGCATGACGGTGCGCAGCGCTGCGACGGCCGCAATGACCGGCCAGGGAAAGATCACCAGGAAGATCAACGTGCCGACCATCGAGGTCAGGTATTCGGGCAGGATGTGAAACCAGATATTGGCCCGGGCATAGGCCGGGTTGATCTGCATATCCAAGCCCAAAAATTTGTGGTGCACCCAGTGCCAGGACGAGAATTTGCGCAGCAGCGGGCTGGACGAGCTCTCCCAGCGGTGCAGCAGCCAGTGGAAGGCATCGAACAGCGCCGTCGAGATGACGAAGACGAAAACGGCCTGTAGCAGGAAGATGACGATGTCCCAGATCATGGTCTTTCCTTAGCGAGCTTGGCCGGACGGGGAAAGTGGCGATAGTGCCACGCCTCAGCGGTCAGTCCGCTCGCCCTTGCGGAAGGGCGTGTAGTGTTCCAGCACGTCCTGGCTATGCTCTACCGAAGCCCGCTCGTGCTCGAGATAATCGGCAACGGCCTCGCGCAGGCCGGGGTGGGCCAGCCAGTGCACGGAATAGGTGGTGGCGGGGGCATAGCCGCGCGCCAGCTTGTGCTCGCCCTGGGCGCCCGCTTCCACCACGGCAAGCTTGTGCTCGATGGCATAGTCGATCGCCTGGTAGTAGCAGAGCTCGAAATGCAGGAAGGGCACGTCGCGGGTGCAGCCCCAGTTGCGGCCGAAGATGCGGTCCTTGCCGACAAAGTTGATCGCCCCCGCGATTGGTGTCGGGCCATCATAGGCCAGCATCAGCACGATGCGGTCGGCCATTGATTCGTTCAGCAGCGAGAAGAACTTGCGATTGAGATAGGGCCGGCCCCATTTGCGGGCGCCGGTATCCTCGTAGAAATCGTAGAACGCGTCCCAATGCTCTTCGCGCAGATCCTTGCCGCTGAGCCATTTGACGGTCAGGCCATCGGCCAAAGCATCGCGCCGCTCGCGCTTGATGGTCTTGCGCTTGCGCGACGAGAGGGTTTCGAGAAAATCGTCAAAGCTGGCAAAGCCTTGGTTGTGCCAGTGGAACTGCGTGTCCACACGCCGCAGCCAGCCCAGCGCTTCGGTCTGCACGGCCTCGGCTTCGGGCACGAAGGTGGCGTGGACCGAGGAGGCATTGCGTTGGACGGCCAGTTGCTGGGCCGTCGACAGCAGGGCCGCTTCGATCGCCAGGTCGCCGCTGGGCACCAGCAACTTGGGCGCCGTGGCCGGAGTGAAAGGAACAGAGCATTGCAGCTTGGGATAATAGCTGCCGCCGGCCCGCTCCAGCGCATCTGCCCAGCCGTGGTCGAAGACATATTCGCCCATGGAATGGGATTTCAGGAACAGCGGCATCAGGCCCAGCGGCTGGTCATCGTCGTCGCTCAGCAGGATATGCTGCGGCTGCCAGCCGGTCTTGGCCGTGGCGCAGCCAGACTCTTCCAGCGCCAGGAAAAAGGCGTGGTCGAGGAAGGGGTTATCCGTCACGCCATCGGTGGACGGGACAAGGCTGTTCCACACCTCGGCCGATATGCCGGCGGTGCTGGGATGGATGGTGGCGCGCGATGTGGGCTGGTCGGCCAAGGCATGTCCGGGCGGAAAGGAAGCGTCCCCCAAGATAGGACGCTTCGCTCGCCATTGTAAGGTTTCCCGCGCAGGCAATCACGCAGATTTGGCGGGCGCAAAACCTTCGAAGACGATCTGATCGACGAAAGGCCGGGCCGCGTCGGCTTCGGCCTGGCTGCGGATGGTCCAGGCCGTGACAGGCTTGCCCAGGGCGCGCCAGAAGATGATGGCGGGCAGCTGCAGGGCCTTGTCGTGGCAGGAGATGAAGTCGAACTGGGTCTCATGCCAATGCAGCAGGTGGCGCAGGGTGTAGCGTTGCTGCTCGTTGAGATGAGTGTCCCAATCCTTCTGCTCATAATCATAGGTGATGATGCCGCGCGGGCCGGTGAAGCCGAACTGGCGGATGGCGGTGAGCAGGTTGGGATCGAAAGATTCGACGGTGGTCGGGCCCTCATAGGTCTTGAGCAGTTCGGCGACCGAGCGAGCCAAGAGCTGGGTGCCATGCGCATCGCGCTGGTGCTTCAGCTCGATCTGCAGCAGGGCACGACCGGCGATCTGGACGAGAAAGTCGGTGAACTTCTGCGGGCAATCCTTGGCAGCGCTGTCGAGCAGGGGCGTCGAAGTGATGGTGCTCGCAGCGACATCGGCCACGGCGCCGTCTAGCCCGAGAAGGCGCTGCATGTCGTCGTCGTGGAAAATCACCGGCACGCCATCGGCGGTGAGCTGCACGTCGCATTCGATGGCGAAGCCGCCGGCAATGGCGGCTTCGAAGGCGCTGGCCGAATTTTCGATCACGCCCTTGGCGCGGTCATGCAGGCCACGATGGGCAATCGGATCGGGAAACAGGGTGTCGGTCATGCTGGCCTCATCGTGTTGAAGGGGCCTCATTGGCACCGTTGTGTGACGATCGTGTTGCAGTCAGGCCGGGCCTAAACTTCGACGACGGCCTCGATCTCGACGGCTGCGCCGAAGGGCAGGGAGGCGACGCCGAAGGCTGCGCGGGCGTGCTTGCCCTTGTCGCCCAGCACGCCGACCAAAAGGTTGGAGCAGCCATTGGCCACCAGATGCTGTTCGGTGAAATCGGGGGTCGAGGCGACGAGAACCGTAACTTTGAGGATACGCTTGATCTCTTCGAGCGGCACGCCGCCCATGTGGACGATCTGGCTCAACACGTTGAGCGCAGCCAGTTCGGCGGCATTGCCACCCTGGACGACATTCATATTGTCGCCAAGCAGGCCGGTGACCACGCCATTGGCATCGGCCGAGATCTGGCCGGAGACATACATGATGTTACCGGTCCGGGTGACCGGCACATAGCTGGCCACGGGCGCCTTGGGCGCGGGCAGTTCGTAGCCATATTCACGGAGCTTTTCGATCGGACTGGTCATCTGGTCTTGCCTTCGTTCTGGTCGATGTCTTCTGCCGGCATGGTCGCCGGCTTTTGTTTATATAGCTTGCCGCGCACGACCGCTTCGCGACCGAAACGGTTGCGCACGCGATCCATGGCCCGTTCGGCCGCAGCTTTTCGCGCAATGGCCGGTTCCAGCAAATCGGCCGGATCGCTGCCATCGGCGGTATCGATACCCGAAACACCGATTCCAATCAGCCGGAAAGCGGTGCCGTCGATTTCGCGTTCGAGCAGCGACAGGCCGGTCTCATAGATCACATTGGCCAGCTGCGTGGGGATCATCAGGTGCCGGGCGCGCGTACGCAAGCGGAAACCGGCCGATTTGAGTTTCAGCGTCACCGTGTCGCCGACGACATTTTTTGCCTTGAGGCGTTCCGACAGGCGCTCGGTGACCTGCAGCAGCTGGGTGGAGAGCTCTTCCATGCTGGAAATGTCGGTGTTGAAGGTGGTTTCCGAGGAGATGGTCTTCATCTCGCTGTCGCTGGAAATGCGGCGGCTGTCCTCGCCGCGGGCCAAGCGGGCCAGTCGCGCACCGGTCTCGCCATAGCGGCGCATCAGGTTTTCCGGTGGCTCATCCTGCAATTGCCCGATGGTCACGAGCCCATCCTTGCGCAGGGTCTCGGCAAACACCTTGCCGACGCCATAAATCAGGCTGATCGGCTTTGGCGCCAGGAACGCGATGGTTTCGGCCGCGCCGATGACGGCGAAGCCGCGCGGCTTGTCGAGGTCGGAGGCGGTCTTGGCGAGGAACTTGTTGTGGCTGAGACCGACGGAGATGGAGACGCCGACCTCGGTCTCGATGGCTTTTGAAAAGCGAGCCAGCACCAGGGCAGGTGGCGCCTTGTGCAGGGTCTGGGTGCCGGAGAGGTCGAGGAAGGCTTCGTCGATGGAGAGTGGTTCGACCAGAGGCGTCAGCGCGTCCATATAGGTGCGGATCTGCCGGCTGACGGCGACATATTTGGCCATGTTGGGTTTCAGCACCACGGCGTCGGGGCAGAGCTGCAGCGCCTTGAACATCGGCATGGCCGAGCGGACGCCGGATTGGCGCGCGATGTAGCAGCAGGTGGAAACCACACCGCGCGTGCCGCCGCCGATGATCAGCGGCTTGTCGCGCAGGCTTGGGTCGTCGCGCTTTTCGACCGAGGCATAGAAGGCGTCGCAATCGACATGGGCGATGGAGAGGGCAAACAGCTCTTCGTGGCTGCGCAGGCGCGGCGAGCCGCAGCTCGGGCAGCGCGCGGGCACGATTGTGCTCGAGGCATGGGCCAGGCAGTCGCGGCAGAGCCAGTCGAGCGCCATCAGCTACCCCGCCGGATTGAGCTTGTGCCAGACGCGCATGAACTGTTCGGGCGACAGGCCGGCATTGGCGCAGAAAGCGAGCAGAATCGGTTCGTTTGAGGCAAAATAGTCGATAAGCCCACGCTGAAGGGCTGGGGTGCCGACGGAGCGGCGCAAGGCATCGGGATCGAGACCGGCATAGTGCATGAACGCGAGCAGCTCCTCCGGGTGCTCCGCCAGATAGCCGAGGCAAGACTCGGCCAGCGGAGAAACGGATGGTTCGGCTCGTTCAGAACGCGGCACTGCGGGCCTCATTTGTGTTTTGTAAGAGATTCGATGCTACCTGAATGGTGCGGTAATGCGAAGCGCCGCCAGCGTCCCGGCGACGCGGAGAAGGACAAATGCCCAAGACTGTGATGATCGTTGAGGACAATGAGCTCAACATGAAGCTCTTCAATGATCTGCTGGAATCGCGTGGTTATGCCGTCATCCAGACCCGCAACGGGATGGAAGCGCTCGATCTTGCCCGCGCCCATCGCCCCGACCTGATCCTGATGGATATCCAGTTGCCGGAGGTTTCGGGCCTGGTGGTGACCAAGTGGCTCAAGGACGATGATGACCTCGCCCATATCCCGGTGATCGCCGTCACGGCCTTCGCCATGAAGGGCGATGAAGAGAGAATTTTACAAGGCGGCTGTGAGGGTTACATCAGTAAACCGATCTCGGTGCCTCACTTTCTGGAAACTATTGCCCGCTATATTGGCCCGGCCTGATCGCAGCTCTGCTGCTTGATCGGTGGCTTGATGCCAATGGAAGGGACGCCATTGGCGAGCGCATAGCTTCGGGGCTGCAGAGTGACCGCACGCGTATTGATCGTTGACGATATTCCTACCAATGTGCGGCTGCTCGAAGCGCGGTTATCGGCGGAGTACTATGACGTCGTAACGGCCTCGTCCGGCCCGCAAGCCCTTGAAATCATGGAGACTTCCGACGTCGACATCGTGCTGCTCGATGTCATGATGCCGGATATGGATGGCTTCGAGGCCTGCCGTCGCATCAAGGCCAATCCCCGCACCCAGCATGTGCCGGTGGTGATGATCACCGCGCTCGACCAGCCATCCGACCGGGTGAATGGTCTCGATGCCGGTGCGGATGATTTTTTGACCAAGCCGGTGGACGACGTGCAACTGATGGCGCGCGTCAAAAGTCTGGCTCGCTTGAAGTCGCTGACCGACGAACTCCGCGCCCGCGCCGTGACCGGGCAACAGATTGCCATCGAAGACGCCATTCGGCAGATGGACAAGATCAACACGACCGGCGGCTCCATTCTGATTGTCGATACCGATCAGCGCCACGGCGAGCGTATCGCGCAGTATCTCACGCCCGAGCATGACGTGGATATCCTGACGCAGCCAGCCGATGCGGTGTTCCAGGTGACTGGCAAGCATTATGAATTGGCGCTGGTGGCGATGTCGCTGACCGACTTTGATCCGCTGCGGGTTTGCTCGCAGATCAGGACGCTCGAACATACGCGCAACCTGCCGATCATCCTGGTCGCCGACGAGGCAGACAAGCCGCGCGTGGTGCGGGCGCTGGACCTAGGCGTCAATGATTTCATCTCGCGGCCGGTGGAGCGCAATGAGCTTGCAGCTCGCGTGCGGACCCAGATCCGCCGGCAGCGCTATGCCATGGAGCTGCGCCAAAGCGTCAGCAATACCATGGCCTTGGCCGTGACCGACGACATGACCGGGCTCTACAACCGGCGCTATTTCGACCGCCATCTCGGGGTCATGCTGGGCAAGGCGCAGAGCCAAGAGCGCGACATGGCGCTGATGATTCTGGACATCGACCACTTCAAGTCGGTCAATGACACCTATGGCCATGACATCGGTGACGCAGTGCTCAAGGAATTCGCGGCACGGCTCAAGCGCAACATCCGGGGCGTTGATCTTGCTTGCAGATTCGGCGGGGAAGAGTTTGTCGTACTGATGCCCGATACCGATTATGCGCAGGCCGAACTGGTGGCGGAGCGGGTGCGGCAGTCGATTTCGGAACGGATTTTTGAGGTTAATGCCGGACGGCCGCTGGCGGTGACGGTATCGGCCGGGGTGACGCTCAACGAAAATGCGTCTGATACGCCGGAGTCGCTGATCAAGCGGGCTGACGTGGCGCTGTATCGGGCCAAGCGCGAAGGCCGCAATCGCGTGGTGTTCGACGCGGCTTGATTATGCTGCGCAATCGGCAGCGTTAGGGTTATCCGTTATAATTAACAAAGCATTGCAAGCCTGAAGGCGCCGGAAATCCTTGAGTTTTCCGGGCCGAGGCGTAGGTTGCAACCACACGAGAACTGTTTCATTTCAGGACAGTTCTTTTTGGTTCCCTACGGCTCTCTCAGGTCCGCCGCAACTCCTGAGTCCCGTGGGGCGGTTGGTCCGGATGCGGACAGAGTGGCCTCTTCGACATGCCGCTCCGGACCAGCCACTCATTCCCTCAGTGAAAAATATCCCCGCATTTTCAAGCCCTGTGGTTTCACACTTGGGGAACCAAACCGTCACCAGATGGCGATATGGGCAGCAAAAAGCCCCGCATCATGGATGCGGGGCTTTTGTGTCTCGATACCGAGCAGGCGCCAGATTACTTGATCTTGGCTTCCTTGAACTCGACGTGCTTGCGCACTACCGGGTCGTACTTGTTGTACGAAAGCTTCTCGGTCTGGGTGCGGGCGTTCTTCTTGGTGACGTAGTAATAGCCAGTATCAGCCGTCGACACGAGCTTGATCTTGACGGAAGCGGCTTTAGCCATGGTCTATCCTCGACAAATAATAAGGCGCCGCGAAATCGCAGCGCTTTGAATTTGGGCGCAACCTACGGATTTGGCGGCAGTTGTCAAGCTAAACGCGTAAACCGAAAGGCGTGAGATGACGGAAGCTGCCAATCTGCTCAAGACACTACAACTGCAGGCCGGGACCCGCGTGGTGCTCATCAATGTACCACAGGATATAGCGCATGGGATAACCGCAGGAGCGGAGGTGGAGCCGGTGCACCTGAGCGATGCATTCGAGGCCGTAGTGGCATTCTGCCGGACTGCGGTCGAAGCGGAAGCGTTTGTCGGGCAGGTGGTGGAGAAACTGCCGGCGGACGGGACGCTGTGGCTGGCAAGGCCCAAGGGCGAGGAGGCTCTGGCTGATGGGGCAGGAGCGGGAGCCCTGGCTTCGGCGGGTTGGCTGGCGGGTGAGCATGCCGAGCTAGAAGGTGGCTGGGCGGCGGTGCGGTTCAGCCGGGCTTGAAGACTTGTCTCTCGCGGGATGAGGGCGGCCCCTCACCCCACCCAAAAGGATCGACCTCTCCCACAGAGGGAGAGGTAAGGAAGATCAATCCACCTGGCCGGTGCCGAAGCCATACATGTGGTTCGCCCATTGTAGCCCGACGATGGCGCCCTTGATGGAGGGCAGCATGGCCAGCGGCATGATCACGGCCAGCGGGACCATGGTGTAGAGATAGGTCAGCGGATTGACGTGCCAGACCATTTCCATGTGCATCATGGCGAGGATCAGGATGTGGCCGACAATGGTGATGGCGATATAGGGCGGGAAGTCGTCGGCGCGGTGCAAGTTGAGCTGCTCGCCGCAGACATGGCATTCGTCCGCCACCTTGAGATAGGCGCGGAACATGCTGCCCTTGCCGCAATGCGGGCACTTGCACAGGGTGCCACGCCAGATGGCCTGGCCGACGCTGCGTTCTTCGAGACTCTTGGTACCCATCCGCATCACCTCTTTGTTCGGCCCTTGGGACCGTAACTCCTAGATGGGCGCTTCTGGTTGCGACGACCAGATGACGGATTGCCGCGTGAGCCTTCCGACAGGAGTTCAAACCGCAGCGCACCGGCGACGGGCGCGGCTTCAAGCAACCGGACGGTTACGCGATCGCCGAGGGCGAATTTCTCGCCCGTGCGGTCGCCGATCATCGCCTGCTGCTCTTCGACATAGCGGTAGAAATCCTGGCCGAGGGTCGAGGCCGGGATAAAGCCATCAGCGCCGGTCTCAAGCAGGCGGACGAAGAGACCCGAGCGGGTGACGCCGGCAATGCGGCCCTCGAAGCGGGCGCCGATCTGGGCCGCGAGGAATTGCGCCAGCAGACGATCGGCCGTTTCACGCTCGGCGCTCATGGCGCGGCGTTCGGTTGAGGAAATGTGCTGGGCGATGCCGGCGAGGCGCAGGCCCTCGTTTTCGGTCATGCCGTCATCGCCGAGGCCAAGCGCTGAGACCAGCGCCCGGTGGACGATCAAATCGGCATAGCGGCGGATCGGTGAGGTGAAATGGGCATAGCGATCGAGGTTGAGACCGAAATGGCCGAGGTTTTCATTGTCGTAGACGGCCTGCGCTTGGCTGCGCAGCACCATTTCGGACACCTGTTCCACATTGCCGGCCTTGCGGGCCTGGCGGAGGATGCCATTGAAGTCGCTGGCCCGGACCGAGTCGGACTTCTTGATGGCGATATCGAGCGAGCCGAGGAAGTCGCGCAGGGCCTGCAGCTTTTCGGACGAGGGCTCATCATGGACGCGATAGAGCAGGGGTGAACGCTTGGCTTCGAGCGTTTCAGCCGCGGCGACGTTTGCCGCAATCATCATCTCTTCGATGAGGCGGTGGGCGTCGAGGCGTTCCGGGATGCGGATGTCCTTCACCATGCCCTTGTCGTCGAGGACGATCTTGCGCTCGGGCAGGTCGAGATCGAGCGGGCCACGCACGTCGCGGGCTGAGGCCATGGCGTCATAGGCGGCGTAGAGGGGCCGCAGGATCGGATCGAGGATCGGGCCGGTCTTGTCGTCGGCCTTCCCATCAATGGCGGCCTGCGCCTGCTGGTAGCTGAGCTTTGCGGCCGAGCGCATCAGCACGCGATGGAAGCTGTGGCTCTTCTTCTTGCCATCGGAGCCCATGACCATGCGGACGGCCAAGGCAGCGCGCGGCTCGCCTTCTTTCAGCGAGCAGAGCTCGTTGGAAATGCGCTCGGGCAGCATGGGGACGACGCGGTCGGGGAAATAGACCGAATTGCCACGGAGGTATGCTTCGCGGTCCAGCGCCGTGCCGGGACGGACATAGGCGGCAACATCGGCGATGGCGACATAGACGACATGGCCGCCCGGATTGGCTGGGTCTTCATCGGCCTGGGCATAGACGGCGTCGTCATGGTCCTTGGCGTCGAAGGGGTCGATGGTGATCAGCGGCAGGCCGCGCCAATCCTCGCGGCCCTTCAGCGTGGCTTCCCTGGCTTCCTCGGCCTCGCGAATGACCGAGGCGGGGAAGTGATAGGGGATTTCGAGACTGTGGATGGCGATCAGGCTGACGGCGCCTTCCGACAGCGGATTGCCGATGACCTTGGTCACCTTGGCGCGCGGGATCATCAGGCGGCCGGAGAGCTTGACCTCCACTTCCACCAGATCGCCGTCGCTGGCGTCGAGCAGGTCGCCGAGCGGGATGCGCATTTCCTTCTGCTTGCGATCGACCGGGATCAGGCGGGCGCCATCGTCATCCATGCGCACGATGCCGATCTGGCCGCGGCGCGGCTTGTCGAGGATCTTCATTGGCTTGGCGGTGTAGTTCGGGATCTCGTCCTCGCCGGCATCGATGCGGGCAAGGATACGATCACCCGGGGCCGGAACGACGCGAGCGTCGCGGCCGGCGATCACCGTGACGCGGGGCTTGTCGCCTTCCTCCTCGTTCCACTGCGCCGGATAGGCATGCATGTTGTCGGGATCGGCATCGGTCGGGATATCGAGCACGGTGACATGGGGCAGGGCGGCGGTGCGGCGCAGAGCTTTACGGGTGCGGGTGATGACGCCATCGCCTTCCAGCTCGGCCAGCATGGCCTTGAAGGGGCGCCGCATGTCGCCGCGAATGCCGAAGACTTTTGCCAGGTCGCGCTTGCCCTTGATGTCGGACTGCTCGGCGAGGGCTGCGAGCAGCTGTTCGCGGGTGGGAAGCGTGTCGGCGCGCGGCGATGTCGCGCGGCGCGGGCCGGACGTGTTGCGTGGTTTTGTTGGTTTTTTGGTGGTCATGTTGAGCGATATGTAGGGGATCGGGGGGCGTTTGCCAAATGACCGCTCACTTGATGCTAGGCTTTGGACAATTTGCTGATTCCCGGACGACCTCATGACCATTCCCTTCTTCGACGGCCACAATGACACCCTGCTGCGCCTGGCCGAGGCGCCGGGGGATCAGGAGGGGCTGTTCATCAAGGGCAATGGGACGGGCCATATCGACCTGCCGCGGGCCAAGGCGGCCGGCATGGCGGGCGGGTTTTTTGCGATGTTTCCGCCGCCGCTGAAGAGCAATCTGGCAGCGGTTGCCAATAGTCCGGGGCTGAGCCCGGAATTGCCGCCGGAGCTGGCGGTCGCTGATGCGCTGGCGTCCACGAATGGCATGGCTTCGGTGCTGTTCCGGCTGGAGCGGGCCGGGGCGCTGGCGGTGTGTCGTACGGCGGCGGAGATCCGCGCGGCCATGGCTGAGGCCCAGCTCGCCGCGATTTTCCATATCGAAGGTGCCGAGGCGATCGACACCGACTTCCGCTCGCTGGATGTGCTTTATGCCGCCGGGCTGCGGTCGATTGGCATCACCTGGAGCCGGGCCAATGCCTTTGGTACCGGCGTGCCGTTCCGCCACAATATGGATCCCGATATCGGGCCGGGCCTGAGCGAGGCCGGCAAGGAATTGGTGCGGGTCTGCAACCAGCTGGGCGTCATGATCGATCTCAGCCATCTCAATGCCGCCGGCTTCCGCGATGTGGCGGCGGTCAGCACGCATCCGCTGGTGGCGACGCATTCCAATGTGCATGCCATCTGCCCGCATGCGCGCAATCTGGTGGATTGGCAGCTGGCAGCAATCCGCGACACGGGCGGCATGGTCGGGCTGAACTTTGCCACCGGCTTCCTGCGGCCGGATGGCAAGTTCACCGTGGATACCGAGATCGAGTTGATGGTGCGCCATGTCGATGCGCTGGTGGAGGCGCTGGGCGAGGATGGCGTGGCGCTGGGCAGCGATTTCGATGGCGCGCAGATGCCGGCGCCGATCGGCGATGTGACCGGGGTGCCCAAACTGCTGCAGGCGCTGCTCGACAAGGGCTATGGTCAGGAACTGGTCGGCAAGATCGCGCTGGGCAATTGGCTGCGCATGGTCGAGACGGTGATAGGGTAACCGGCCCAATACGGCTTTCTCGGGCAAATCCGCGCCGCATTGGCATCAAATGCCGTCGGCACCGCTAACAATCTGTTCGCCTTAACTTCGCTGAAACCAGAAATGGGTCTTTTGGGGGCGAGTGTTTCTCGATCGCGTTATGATCTGCGCTCGTAGTGTGACCAGCGTAGAGTTTGCGTATCGTGACGACGACCCCTTGGCGTAAAGCCATCCGCCTTGTCGCCCTGGCGTCATTGATCGCCCCGATGATCGCCGCCTGTGGTGGCGGGCTCGGTGCAACGGTCAAGCGCAGTGCATTTTCGTCTTCCGAATATGGCGTCGGCGTTTCGCCGCGGGTCACCAATAATCCCAATCCGCCCAAGGGTGGCGGCCGCTATCAGGTCGGCAAGCCCTATACGGTGCGCGGCAAGGTCTATACGCCGGCCGAACAGCCCGATTATGCCGCCAGCGGCGAAGCCTCCTGGTATGGCTCGGATTTCCATGGCCGCCGCACCGCCAATGGCGAAATCTTTTCGGCCAATGCCATCACTGGCGCGCATCCGACGCTGCCGCTGCCCTCTTATGTTCGCGTCACCAACCAGGCCAATGGCCGCTCGGTGATCGTCCGCGTCAATGATCGTGGTCCCTACATGCCCGGCCGCATCATGGACCTGTCGCATCGCGCCGCCGAAATGCTCGGCTATGTGAATTCGGGGCATGCGCAGATCAGCGCGCAATATGTCGGTCCGGCGCCGCTCGAAGGTGACGATACCCGCATGCTGGTGGCGAGCTATTCCGGCCCGGCCTATGCCAGCGAAACCCAGTTTGCTTATAATGACAGCACCAATAGCCTGGCCGATATTGCCGGCAATTTCTTTGGCGGATTGTTCTCTTATGCAGATGGTCAAAAGGCCGACGTCGCTGTGGGCAGCGCCCATGCGGCGGTCAATGCCATGGCGACGCAGTCGCCGGCGCTGGCCGACTGGGTGCAGTCGGTGGATGCCGATGCGCGCAAGATCGACCTGACGCTGGGCGTGTTTGCCGACCAAGACAATGCCATCGCGCTGACCGAACAGTTCGCCATTCTTGGTTCGGTCGCCGAAGAGCCGGTGACCATGGCCGGCCGTGACGCAACGCGGCTGCGGATGACCTATCTCAAGCCCGGCGTATCACGCATTGATGTTCTCGATCTGGCTCGCGAACTCGGACTGAATGACATAAAACTCAACTAGTCTGGCAGTCGGCATCGGGAGGGCGACGTGGCGCGGTTCTGGCACATTCTGGCGATCACGCTGGCGCTGACCGCGCCGGCCATGGCGCAGGCGCAATTCGACACCCAGGCCAAGTTCGCCATCCTGATGGATGAACAGAGCGGCACGGTGATCTTCCAGAAGGATGCCGACCTGCCAATGGAGCCGGCCAGCATGGCCAAGCTCATGACCATCGCCGTGGTGTTCCACGAATTGCGCGATGGCCGGGTCAAGATGAGCGACGAATTCTTCGTTTCCGAACATGCCTGGCGCACTGGTGGCGCCACCTCGGGCGGCTCGACAATGTTTGCCGATCTCAACTCGCAGATCAGCGTCGAGAACCTGATCCGCTCGGTGATCATCCAGTCGGGCAATGATGCGGCGATTATCCTGGCCGAAGGCATTGCCGGCTCGGAAGGCAGTTTTGCCGCGATGATGAACGAGTTGGCCGAAGAGATTGGGCTGACGGATTCCCATTTCACCAATCCGACCGGCCTGCCGGACCCGGAAATGCATGTGACGGCGCGCGATCTGGCCGATCTGGCGCGCTACCTGATCCGCGAATTCCCCGATTATTACCACTATTTCTCCGAGCCGGAGATGGAGTGGAACGGCATCAAGCAGCCCAACCGCAATTCGCTGGTCGAGCTGGGTATTGGCGTCGACGGACTCAAGACCGGGCATACGGAATCGGCCGGTTACGGATCGGTGATTTCGACCGATGATGGCGGGCGAAGGTTGATTGCCGTGGTGCATGGGCTGACGTCCATGGCGCAGCGCACCGAAGAGGGACGCAAGCTCATTACCTGGGGCGCGCGGGCTTTCGAGCGGGTCTCGGCCTATGCGGCGGGCGATGTGGTGGCCTATGCCAATGTCTATGGCGGAACCAGCGGCAGCGTGGGCCTCGTCGGAGACGGCGAGGTGGCGCTGTACCTGCCGAAAGGCTCGCGCAAATGCCTCAGCGCTTCGGTCAGCTATACCGGGCCGCTGATGCCGCCGGTGCTGCAGGGCGACCAGGTCGCCGAATTGCGCGTGTTCTGCGATGACCAATTGGTGCAGGTTGCGCCGCTGTTTGCCGCGGAAACCATTGAAGATGGCGGCATCACCCGCAAAGCCACCGATGCACTGAAGCAGCTGGCCCTGGGCTGGATACCCTGATCGCGGGTTGCGCTAAAACGCATCGGGTCACGCGTCGCAGCCGTCTGTTCCTGCCAATCTGACTCGTATAAGACGAAGCCATGCTCGATGTGCCCAAAACCAGCCGCGCCCGTTTCATCACCTTTGAGGGTGGCGAAGGCGTGGGCAAATCCACCCAGGTGAAGCGCCTGCTGCATAACCTGCAGCGGCATTCCATCGAGGCGATCCGCACGCGCGAGCCGGGTGGCACGCCCAAGGCCGAGGCGATCCGCTCCTTCATCCTGCAGGGGCGGTCGGAAAGCTGGGGGCCGGGCGCCGAAGCGGTGCTGTTTGCGGCGGCGCGGCTCGACCACGTCAACCAGTTGATCGCGCCCAACCTGCGCAATGGCACCTGGGTGCTGTCAGACCGGTTTCACGATTCGACGCGGGCCTATCAGGGGCTGACCGGCGGCGTGAATGAGAAGCTGATCGCGGGCCTCGAAAGCCTGGCGCTGGACGGCCATGTGCCGGACCTGACCATCGTGCTCGACATGGATCCCGATGCGGCCTTCAAGCGGGTAGCGGAGCGGGCCGTCGAAGACGGACTGCAGGTGACGGGCGATCGCTTCGAGAAGGAGGAGATCGAGTGGCACCACAAGCTGCGCGACGGCTTCCTGGCGATTGCCAAAGCCAATCCGGAGCGCTGCGTGGTGATTTCGGCGGCGCAAGCCGAAGAGGCGCTGGAGGCGGCGATCTGGGAGGCGGTCAGCGGGCGGTTTCCCGAACTGCTGGCTGGCACAGCGGCGTGATCGATCCCGATGCCCTTGAAGACGTGCTGCCGCCCGAGCGGCGCCAATTGGCGCGCGGGCATGAGCGGGTGCGGGCGCCTATTCTCCAGCAACTCGCCGAGCGCCGGCTGCCGGGCGCCATCCTGCTGCATGGACCGCAGGGCATCGGCAAGGCAACGTTTGCCTTTGAGCTGGCCGCGGCCATCCTGACCCAGACCGGCGACGAAGAGGGGCATCGCGTCGAGGAGCAGATTGCGGCTTTGTCGCATCCGAACCTCTTTCTCCTCCGGCGCCGGCCCAAGGACGCCAAGAGCTTTTATACGGTGATCCGGGTGGAGGATGTGCGTGAGCTGCGCGACAGCCTGCACCATACGCGGGGCCGCTCGGGCTATCGCGTGGCGATCATCGATGCCATCGATTACTGCAATCCATCGGCCGCCAATGCGCTGCTCAAGACGCTGGAAGAGCCGCCGCCGGAGACGATCTTTTTGCTGATCTCGCATCGGCCGGGGCAATTGCTGCCGACCATCAAGTCGCGCTGCCACAATCTGGCGCTACGGCCGGTGGGCGATGAGGATGTGCGCGGCGTGCTGCTGGACCATGATCCGGCGCTGGGGCGCAACGAGGTGGATCGCGCCATTGCGCTGGCCGGTGGTCGCCCGCGACGGGCTTTCGAGACTTTGGCGCTGGAGGCGGATTCGGCGCTTGGCGCGCTGCAGGCCTGGCTGAGCAATCCAGCGGGACAGCCGGCGGGTGTGGCTATTGCCTTGGCAGAAACGCTGGGGTCGGAGCGGCAGAGCACAGAGCTGACTTTTGCGCGGGAAATGCTGGATGACTGGTTGGCCGAGGAGGCCCGGAATGCTGCCATGCAGCCGGGCGCTCGCAGGCGTCTTGCCTCTGCCAACGAGCTATGGGACAAGGCACACGCCCTTTTCGCCGAGGCCGACAGCATCAGTCTCGACATGAAGCAGACGCTGATCGCCATTTTCGATGCGATCAGGAAGCATGTAGCCACGACAGTTTCAGCCGAGCCCCTATGACCTCCAAGCCGTTCTACGTCACGACCGCGATCTCCTACCCCAATGGCGCGCCCCATATCGGGCATGCCTATGAGATGATCGCGACCGACGCCATCGCCCGCTGGAAGCGGCTGGAGGGCCGCGAGGTGTATTTCCTCACCGGCACCGACGAGCATGGCATCAAGATGGTGCAGACGGCGGCGGCGCAGGGCGTCACGCCACGCGAGCTGGCCGACCGCCATTCGGCCGATTTCCGCCGGCTTGCCGAAGCGCTGAACGTCTCCAATGACGATTTCATCCGCACCACCGAGCAGCGCCATCACGAGGCCAGCCAGGCGATCTGGAACAAGATGGCCGCCAACAATAATGGCGACATTTTCCAGTCCACTTACAAGGGCTGGTATTCGGTGCGCGACGAGGCCTATTTCGACGAAGACGAGCTGACCGAGAAGGACGGCAAGAAATTTGCCCCGACCGGCGCCGAGGTGAACTGGGTCGAGGAACCGACCTATTTCTTCCGCCTTTCGGCCTATCAGCAGAAGCTGCTCGACCTCTATGAGAGCAATCCCGATTTCATCGCGCCGAAAGAACGCCGCAACGAGATCATTTCTTTCGTGAAGGGCGGGCTGCAGGATCTCTCCATTTCCCGCACCACCTTCGACTGGGGCATTCCGGTGCCCGGCGCCGAAGGCCATGTGATGTATGTCTGGGTCGATGCTCTGACCAATTACATCACCGGCGTCGGCTTCCCCGATGAAGCTAGTGAGCTGTTCAAGAAGTTCTGGCCGGCGGACCTGCATGTCATCGGCAAGGACATCATCCGCTTCCACACGGTCTATTGGCCCGCCTTCCTGATGAGCGCCGGCATCGAGGTGCAGCACCGCGTCTTTGCGCATGGCTTCCTCACCGTCGACGGCCAGAAAATGAGCAAGTCGGTCGGCAATGTGATCGACCCGTTCGCGCTGGTGGAGCAGTTCGGCGCCGACGCGCTGCGCTACTTCCTGTTGCGCGAAGTCTCCTTCGGCAATGACGGCGACTATAGCGACGACAAGCTGACGCTGCGGGTCAATGCCGACCTGGCCAACAACCTTGGCAATCTGGCGCAGCGCTCGCTGTCGATGATCAACAAGAACTGCGACGCCAAGGTGCCGACGCCCGGTCCGCTGACCGAGGCTGATGAGGCGATCATCGCCGAGGTCACCGCAGCGATCGAGGCAGCGCAAAAGGCGATGGACGAGCAGCTGGTGCATGAAGCCAGTGGCGCGATCATCGCGGCGCTGAGCTCGGCCAACAACTACTTCGCCGGGCAGGAGCCCTGGGCGCTGAAGAAGACCGATCCGGAGAGGATGGCGACGGTACTCTATGTTACGGCGGACACGGTTCGGCGTCTGGCCATCCCCATGCTGGCCTTCGTCCCGGCATCAGCGGCGCGCCTGCTCGATCAACTAGGCATTTCGGAAGCAGACCGCACGCTTTCTGCAAGCAAAGTGGCTGCAAGATTGCTGCAAAACACCCCTTTGCCTGCGCCGCAGGGCGTGTTTGCTCGCATCGTACGCAAGGCCGAATGAGATGCTGATCGACAGCCATTGCCACCTCGATTTCGAGGCGCTTGCCAATGATATCGACGGCGTAATGGCGCGCGCAGCAGCGGCTGGCGTGACGGGAATGGTGACGATTTCCACAGCTGTGGAAAAGTTCTCCACCTACGCCGCACTGGCAGAACGTTACAGCAACGTCTGGTGCTCGGTCGGCACGCATCCGCACCATGCCGACCAGGAATTGCATATCACAACGGATGATCTTGTCCGGCTAAGTGCCCACCCCCGCTGCGTTGCCATCGGTGAAGCGGGCTTGGACTACTTCTACGACAATGCACCCAAAGAGGCGCAGAGGACTGGGCTGCTTCGCCACATCGCGGCCGCGCGGATCACCGGTCTTCCACTGGTTATCCACAGCCGCAAATGCGACGATGACATGGCCGCGATCCTCAAGGAACAGTCAGGGCAGGGGGCATTCCCGTTCCTGTTGCACTGCTTCACCGCCGGTGAAGACCTTGCCCGCACAGCACTCGACCTCGGCGGCTATATTTCCTTCTCCGGCATCATCACCTTCCGCAATGCCGAAGAGATTCGCACCGTCGCCAAATTCGTGCCGGCCGACCGCTATCTCGTTGAAACGGATGCCCCTTATCTCGCCCCGATCCCGCATCGCGGCGAGAGCAACGAGCCCAGTTTCGTGCGTCACACCGCCGAAAAGGTCGCCGAAGTGCGGGGCATCAGCCTCGAACAGCTCGGCGCCGAAACGACCGCCAACTTCGCCCGACTGTTCAGCAAAACCGGACTTTTGTAACCGATGCCGCCAGCCCAAAGGATCGTCGCGACCGTTCTGGGCTGCGGGTCATCCGGCGGGGTGCCGCGTATCGGCAATGTCTGGGGCGATTGCGATCCCGACGACCCGCGTAACCGCCGGCTGCGCTGTTCGCTGCTGCTGGAAGGGTTTAGCGAGGGTAGCGAAGAGCCGACCCGCATCGTCATCGACACCGGCTGCGACCTGCGCGAGCAGATGCTGGCGGCCCGCGTCGATCGGGTGGAGGCGGTGTTCTATACCCATGCCCACGCCGACCATACGCATGGCATTGATGACCTGCGGGTTTTGGCGTTGCATAATCGCAAGCGTGTTGATGTGTATTTCGATGCCGACACTGGCGCGCGGCTGAACGAAGCGTTTAGCTATTGCTTCGTCTCGCCGCCGGGCAGCGACTATCCGCCGATCCTCAATGCGCATCAGATCGTGCCGGGGGATGTGCTGGAGGTCGATGGGCCGGGTGGTTCGATCACCGTGACGGTGTTCGAGCAGGCGCATGGCAATATCAATTCGCTGGGTTATCGCGTCGGCAATCTGGCCTATAGCTGCGACCTGTCGGGCTTTCCCGAGGCGTCATTCCCGGCGATTTCGGGGCTCGACCTGTGGATTATCGACGCGCTGCGGCCGACGCCGCATCCGAGCCATCTGAGCCTGCCGGAAACGCTGGAGTGGATTGAACGCTTTGCGCCGAAGCAGGCGGTGCTCACCAATATGCATATCGATCTGGACTATGCGCGCACCGATGCGGAAACGCCGGGGAACGTGAGCCCGGCGTTTGATGGCATGCAGATCGATGTGATGAGCGGGACGATCCTCAACCGCTAGCGGAACGCCGGGATGACGTGGCGGCCGTAGCCGGCGATGATTTCTTCTTCGTCGCCGCTATCGAGATAGATGTTGAACTGGGTGACGCCGGCATCCTTGAGGGTGTGGATCTTGGCGATGTGCTCGTCGGGCTCGCCGAGGACGCAGAAGTTTTCCACCACGTCGGGCGTGATGAAGTCGAGGAACGGGTTATCGGCCTGGCCGTGCTTGGAATAGTCGTAGCCGCGGCGTTTCTCGATATAGCTGGTGAGCGAAGCGGGCACCTTGTCGCTGTCGGCGCCGTATTTTTCGACGATATCAGCGACGTGATTACCAACCATGGCCGGGAACCACTTGGTGGCCTCAATGGCGCGGGCCTTGTCGCCGAAATAGGCGGGGGCGGCGGCCAGGGAGCGGAAGTTGGACATGTCCTTGCCCGCGGCCTTGCCGGCATCGATGCACTGGTCGGTGAACCATTTGCAGAGACCGGGATCGGCCAGCTGTAGCACGACGCCGTCGGCATGTTCACCAGCGGTCTTGAGGGCCAGGGGGCCATAGGCGGCAATCCAGCTCGGCATGTCATGGCCGACGGCCCAGGGGAATTTTACGGCGGCGGGGATTTCGCCATAGGTGACTTCTTCGCCGCGCACCATGGCCTTGGTTTTGGCAATGAATTCGGCGACGCGGGCGAGAGTGGCGGGCTTTTTGCCCATGACGCGCATGGAGCTGTCGCCACGGCCGACGGCGAGGTCGAAGCGGCCGCCGGACTGTTTAGACAGCGAACCGAATATCGAAGCGGCGACCGACCAGTCGCGCACATCGGGATTGGTTACCAGTGGGCCAAAGCGCATGTGTTCGGTGTGTTCCATGCACATGGCGATGGCGGCGTAGCAATCGCGCCAGAGAATGTGGGAGTCATAGAACCAGCAGTATGAGAAGCCGGCATATTCGGCGGCGCGCACCAGGTAGCGCGCGCGTTCCGCTTCGATAAAGCCCTTGAAGGTGATGCCGAATTCCATGAATGCCTCCCAAATGCCCTCAGGTCAAAATTTGACCAGTCGATCAAAATTTGGGTCGGCGCCGGAAAATTGTCAATCGCAATTGCGCGGGGCAGGGCGGTTTCAGCCGGGCAGGTCGTAGGCGATGAGGGGGCGGCCGGTTTTGGGGTGTTTGAGCAGGGTTGCGTCGACGCCATAGACCGCGCGGAGCAGCGCGGGGGTCAGCACTTGTTCGGGACTGCCCTGGCCGGTCCGATGGCCGTCATGCAGCACGACCAGCGAGTCGCAGAAGGCGGCTGCAAGGTTGAGGTCGTGCAGGGCGAGGACGACCGTGGCACCGGCCTGGGCGCGGCGGCGCAGCAAGTCGAGTATGGTGAGCTGGGCATGGACGTCGAGATGGCTGGTCGGTTCGTCGAGGATGAGCAGGCGCGGTTGCTGGGCCAAAGCGCGGGCGATGAGGGCGCGCTGCTGTTCGCCTCCGGAGAGGGTGTGGAACAGGCGAGTGGCGAAAGCGGACATGTGGACGGCGGCGAGGGCGGCGTCGGCTTCGGCTGTGTCGGCGGAGGAGGGCATGGATTGCCAGACGGACTGGAAGGGGATGCGGCCGAGCATGACGACCTCGTGAACGGCGAGGCGGGCGTCGGTGGAGCCGCTCTGTTCGACGAAGGCGGCGAGCTGGGCGCGGGTGCGCCGCGGCATGGCGAGGAGGTCGGTGTCGTCGAAGGTGACCGCGCCAGAAGTGAGCGGCGTTAGGCCGAGCAGGGCGCGCATCAGGGTGGATTTGCCGGCGCCATTGGGGCCGATCAGGCCAGTGAGTTGGCCGGGGGCCGCGGAGAGGCTCACGTCTCGCAGAATGGCTTTTTCGCCCAAGGTGACGCTGAGGTTGGAGACGGAAAGGCCGCTCATGTGATGCGTCGGTAGCGCAGGAGGACGGCGAGAAAGATCGGGGCACCAAGCAAGGCGGTGATGATGCCGACTGGCAGTTCTCGCGGGGCGAAGAGGGTTCGGGCGGCGGTGTCGGTCCAGACCATGAAACTGGCGCCGAGCAGCATGGCGACGGGCAGCAGCAGGCGATGGCGCGAGCCGGTTAGCAGCCGCACGACATGCGGGATGATGAGGCCGACAAAGCCGATGGCGCCGCCGATGGAGACGAGGATGCCGGTGAGGAGGGCGGTGCCGCCGAGCAGAAACCAGCGCAGGCGGGCGACGTCGACGCCGAGGGTGGCGGCGGCGGTATCGCCAAAGGCGAAGGCGTCGAGGGCCTTGCCGGAGAGCAGGATGGGCAGGCCGCAGAGGGTCAGGGCGGCGATGGTAAGCAGGGCCTCGGACCAGACGACGCCGGAGAGCGAACCCATCAGCCAGCTCAGAATTTCGCGGTAGGAATCGCCGGTGGCTGACCAGAAGATCAGGAATGAGGTGGCGGCGGCGGCCAGCGCCGAGATGGAAATGCCGGCGAGGATGGCGCGGGTTGGCGTGGCGCCGCCGAGGAGCTGGGTGACGAGGAGTGTCAGACCCATGGCGGCGCCGGCGCCGAGGAAGGCGCCGAGCGGCATCAGAAGCGACGCGCCGAGCAATAGGAACGTCACGGCGCCGAGCGAGGCGCCGGAGGAGAGGCCGAGCAGATAGGGATCGGCGAGCGGATTGCGGGTCAACGCCTGCATGACCGCGCCGCAGAGCGCGAGGCCAGCGCCGACCGCCGCGGCGGCCAGCACGCGGGGCAGGCGGAGGTCCCAGATAATGGCGTCGCGCAGCCGGCTGACCGGGCTTTCCGTGACCAGGCCGAAGTGATGGCCGATGGTCTGCCAGACTTCCACGGGGGCAATATCGGCGGGGCCGAAGGTGACGGCCAGCACGAGGCTGGCCAGCAACAGGGCGAAGAGGCTCACGCCTAGTGCCGCCAGCCGCGTTGGGCTCACGGCGTAAAGCTGAGCCCGGCCAATTGGGTGGCCATGTCGGCCGTGGCACCGACATTGCGCACACCGGCTTCCGAGGCAGGGAAGGGGACGATCAGATAGCGCTGGTTGATGACGGCATCGAGCTTGCTGGTCACCGGGTTTTCAGCGAGCAGCTTTTTCTTCTGTTCGGCGGAATTCCAGGTGGCGTCGACCAGGACGATGACGTCGGGATCGGCGTCGACTACGGCTTCCCAGCTGGCGGCAAACCAGCCTTCGTCCTCGGCGGCGAAGATATTGTCGAGGCCGAGGGCTTCGAGCATCATCTGCGGTGCGCCACTGCCGGCACCGACATATGGGGCCTTAGTGCCGGAGGAATACCAGACGGCGGTGAGGCCGCGTTCGTCGGTGGGAATCGCATCAAGCACCGCCTGCTGTTCGGCGATCAGCGCACCCGCGGCAGGCTTGGCGTCGAAGATTTCGCCCATTTCGGCGATCTCGGCGAAGACTTCGTCGAAGGTCAGCTTGGCCGGCTTGATCGAGCGGCAGGCGGCCGGGGAGACATAGGTGGCGACACCGAGGGCGGCGAGCGTTGGGCGTTCACCGGCGCCATCGGCGGCAAAATTGCTTTCCCAGCCACCGTAAATGAAATCGGGTTCGACCTCGAGCACGACCTCCTGGGAGGGCAGCTTGTCCGAGAGGACGGGCAGGGCCGCGGCCTCAGCCTTCCATGGCTCGGGGGCCGGGCCATCCTGGAAACCGACGCCGGCGATATGGCTGCCGAGGCCGAGAGCCAGCAGCATTTCGGTGGCGGTCGACTTGATGGTCAAGACCTTTGCCGGGGCGGCGGGCAGGGTGACTTCGACGCCGCAATTGTCGAGGGTCAGCGGATAGGTGGTCTGCGCGAAGGCGGCGCTGGCGGAAAGAGCAAGCACGGCAAGACTCAGCAGCGAGTTCAGGGGGCGCATGGGGTCAGTCCTGTTTGACGCGTTTGCTCTGGGGCTGCGCGCGCAGTTCGGCCTGCGCGGCGTCATAGCCCAATTGATAGGCCTCGGCCGAGCCGAAGCGGAACATGTCGTCATCGCCGACGCGGGTCAGCGTGCGGGCGCCGGGGGCGTCTACCGCGGTCACGAGACGGCCGAGGCCGCGCACCACGGCGACGGGAATGCCGCTGGCCTTGCCCTTGACCAGATCGGCGGCGCCGGCCAGTTCGTCCGCCAGCACGGTAATGGTGACATTGAGCGGGCGGCCATTGGCATCGACACCGCCGCGCAGGTCGTCGGTGACCATGATGCCGGCAGCGCCGATGGCCACGTCGGTCTGGCCGACGCGCCAGGGGCGGCCGAAGGTGTCGGTGATAATGATGCCCAGCGATACGCCGAAGCGGGCGCGCAGGCCGGTACATAGAGTGCGGGCGGATCGGTCGGGATCGAGCGGCAGGCGGAGGGCGAGGCCGTCGGGGACATTGGAGGTGTCGATGCCGGCGGCGGCCATGATCAAGCCGTGGCGGGTTTCGACGATCTGGGTGACGCCGCCGGGATGGACGCGCTCGGCAACGACGCGGACGGTATCCTGGGCGATGGCCTTCTCGCGATCGGCGGCGGGCACCTGCATGCCCTCGGCCTTAGAGACGATCTTGCTGGTGATGACGAGGATGTCGCCATCGCGCAGAGCGGCTTCCGGGTCTTCGGCGATGGAGGCGTCAATGGCCGCGGCGATGAGCGCGACGAGATCATCGCCGGCATCGACCTCCGGCATGCCGGTAACGCCCCAGACGGAATAGCGCGGCATGGGCATGGCGGACCTATTGGGCAGACAGCGCCCGCAGGCGCGGAAGAATCTCTTTGGCGTAAAGCGCGATAAAGCGGCTCTGGTCTTCGCCCGGGGCGTGGAACACCAGATGGTCGAAGCCGTAGTCGATGTAGGTCTTGATGGCCGCGACATGCTCGTCGGGGTCGCTGGATACGATCCAGCGCTTGGCGATGCGTTCGATGGGCAAAGCCGCGGCGAGACGTTCCATTTCGGCAGGATCTTCCACCGAATGCTTTTCCTCGGCCGAGAGCGACAGCGCAGCCCAGCCGCGGGTGTTTTCCAGCGCCGCCGCAGCGTCGGTATCGAATGAAACCTTCACTTCAATCATTCGCTCGAAAGGCTTGTCAGCACGATCGGATTCGTCGCGGCCGATGGCGACATTGGGCAGCAGCTGATCAACATAAAGCTCGGCGCCCTTGCCGGAGGTGCAGATGAAGCCGTCGCCGGCGCGACCGGCATATTTGGCATTAAGCGGCCCGCCGGCGGCCAGGTAGATCGGCACCATCTGCTCTGGCTTGTCGTAAATGGTAGCGTTCTGGGTCTGGTAATATTCGCCATTGAAGGTGACTCGATCCTCGCTCCACAGCTGGCGGATCAGCGTCACCGCCTCGCGCAGCCGCGCCGAGCGTTCCTTGAGCTCGGGCCAGACCATGCCGGTAGATGGCACTTCATTGAGCGACTCGCCGGTGCCGACACCCAGGATGACGCGTTCGGGAAACATGGCGCCCAGCGTGCCGAAGGCATGGGCGACGACGGAGGGATGCAGCCGGAAGGTTGGCGTCAGTACCGACGTGCCGACCACCAGCTTTTCGGTCCGAGCCAGGGCCGCCGCCATCCAGGATGGGGCGAAGGGCGCATGGCCGTCGGTGTGTTTCCAGGGCTGGAAGTGATCGCTGATGAAGACCGACTCAAAGCCGGCCTGCTCGGCCTCGATGGCGAAGCGCAGCAGCGTATTGGGCGCGAATTGTTCCGCAGAAGCCTTGTAACCGAAGCGCATTCCATTCCCCAATGCTCGCCGGACAGGTGGATACTTTGACCAATTGGTCAAAAATGTCCACTGGATTCGTTGATTGCTTGAGCAAAGCCCCGGCTATGGCTATCTGATGCCATCCGCAGGCGACAGGTTCGCGAACAGCAAGGCATTACGGCATGATTCCCGATTATCTCGTCACCCATTCCGGTGGCTTCCATGCCGATGAACTGCTGTCGAGCGTGATCCTGACCAAGCTGTTTCCGCAGGCCGAGATCAAGCGGAGCAGGGCGCCCGAGTGGATTACGCCGGCACCCGACCGCATCATCTATGATGTCGGCGGGCTCTACGACGCGGAAAACCGGATTTTCGACCATCACCAGCGCGGAGCGCCGCTGCGCGAGGATGGCCAGCCCTATAGCTCGTTCGGGCTGATCTGGAAGCATTATGGTCGCGACTATCTGGCCGCCTCGGGCATTGCGGCCGAGCATATCGAGACGGTGCATGACAAGTTCGACAGCAGTTTCGTGCTGCCGATCGATCTGACCGACAATGGCGCGCTGAGCCCGACCGGACCGCTGGCCGGGCTGACGCTGCCGTCGCTGCTCGAAACACTGAAGCCGGTGTTCGACGACAGCGCGCCGGGTGCCGATGACCGGCAGTTCCATATTGCACTGGCAATTGCACGCAGCTTCGTCGAAGCCAGCATTGGTCGCAGCGCCGCCAAGCTGCGGGCCGAGGCCGTGGTGCAGCAGGCTATCGTTGCGGCGGGCGCAAGTCCGGTGCTCGAGCTGCCGATGGGCATGCCGTTCCGTCCCTCGATCATCAAGGCCGGCGCCGACCATCTGCTGTTCGTGGTGCATCCGCGCGACAAGGACTGGTGCGTCACGACGATCCGGAAGGGCGACGAAGGTTTCGAGACCCGCGCCGATCTGCCGGCATCCTGGGCCGGATTGACCAATGGCGAGCTGGAAGCTGCATCGGGCGTGGTGGGCGCGAGCTTCTGCCACAACGGGCGGTTTGTTGCGGCAGCCAGGACCCGGGAAGCGGCCTTGGCCATGGCGGATATTGCGGTTAAGGAGGCGCTGGCGGCAGGCTAAACCAGCGGCATCAACGGTCTAGGCGTACCGGTCAGTTCCATAATATATATTGCCAGCTTCATAACCTAATATTTGGTTAAGACTTGGCGGAACTCGACATGCGGCTAACCACGCATGATCTGATTTGGGGGAGGGCGTCAAGAGGTGTCGGGCTCCGCCCACCCCATCAAGTTGTGGGTACTCCCCATGCTCGCCTACGGCTGCGCGTGGGTCCGTTCCCGCTTCGCGAACTTGACGGGGCCCCTCCCGCTCTCGCCGAGGGGCAGAAGAAGGCACAGGGGAAGGCAAAGCCTTCCCTGTTGCCATCATTAGATGGCCTTCTTCATGGGGAGTTGGATGGTTCGCCCGCTAAAGAGTTATGTCGTTCTCACAGAAGGACGAGCAGAGCCCGTTATATACAAAGGCGCGCAAGACGCCCGCACACGGGTCGCACACCTAAAAGGTTTTAAACAAGACGCCGTTGCGCTCTCATTCTGCCACGCGCACGAAGCCGAAGAGTTTGTTGATTGGCACAATTACAACCAATGGAAACGCAAGCAGCCGGTTCCTTGCGGAACCGGCTGCTGCGACAGGTTCGTAATGAGCCTATATTAACCGGGAGGGGATCGAACCCACCAGTGACCACTTATTTCGTAGGGAATCGAACCCTACCCCTGACCTTTTTCCGATTGGGGCCATAGATTCACACTCTTGGCCCGATGTCAACACCACGGCACAAAGTGTTTGCCGCTACCCCCGCCGCCTTTTGGTTTGTTGTTCTCAGGCCTCTTTTTGCAATGTAGAGGTTCGCGCGACTTTTGGGTCGACCGTTCCGGGCTCACTGTTTTGAGGCTCAGATTAGAGCGTTGCCGATTGGCGTCGGTTTTGATTGGGTTGCGGTTGATTAGGCTGCGACGGACGTCCCGAATATCGGGCTTTCGCGCAGCCATTTTTATTGGATTGGGGGCCGCTATTACGGAGCGGGAACTCCCGCCCGTAGAAGGGGCTTTACTCGCCGTGCGAACGCCCCTAGATGCCGCGCTTTTTGAAGTCGCGGTCGGCCCAGCCTTGTAGCCACTGGCTGAACGGCTGTTCGAAGGACTTCGGGTTGTGGTCGTCGTTTTGCTCTTGGCAGTACTCGTGCCACCGCGCCGTGAGGTGGCGCTCCCGTTCCTGCTCGTCGTACCGCCGGAAGAACGCTTCGACCCTTTGGACATCCTCGTCTAGCTCCTGTTTTGCATTGAAGGCGTAGCGCTTGCGCGTTTCATCGGTGATGACGCCATATGGATTGGTCGGACCATAAGGAAGGTCCGGGAGGTCAAAGCCAGTTTGGTCTTGACCGAGTTCGTCGAGGCGCTTGCGGTAACGATCTACATCGAGCCGCTGCGCTGGATTGAGGTTTGGCGGCAAAGCCGCAAACCATGCTTCGATACGCTTGCGTTCCTTAGCGATCGGATCGAGGTAATCATCGATAAGTTCAGACTTAGGCCATGGCTGGTCGCCATGCTTTTGGATCCAAGATTCGATGAAGTGATCGAGATACAGCTCCGCGGGCCTGTCCTTGAGCATGAACACGATGGTTTCCTCCGAACCGTCCGGCTTTCGCCTGGTGACCTCGGGGAAACTGTATTCCAGCGACTTCGGGCTGAGCCCTGCCTCGACATTCTGTTCGGCTAGCTGCTGGAAATAGGCCGTCCCAAGGGGCGGCTTTTTAGACATGCGGACGAGGCCTTGGCGCTCGTCTTTACCGATGTCTTTTTGGATGTACTTGCAGTTGTAGCGGATAGCCGCATGAGAAGGCTTATCCCAGAAGGAGAACCCATGTTCCCAATGGGTCTCCATGAAGTTTTTTCGCAACTCGTGGGGCGGGACTCTGTCCTGCCAGTAGATCATGAGGTGCCAATGGGCGCGACCTTTGGTCGAACCGTATTCCCCGATGGCGAAGTATTTGAGGGGATAGCCCGCGAAGCGCAGCTTCTTGAGGTACTTTTGTACATCAGAGTAAGTCAGGATCGCCGCGCTCGGATGGTCGCCATTCCCATAGGTCAGGGTGATGGCATGCGCTGCGACTGCTGTCTTACTTTCGGCAATGTTGCGACCGACCCAATCGTTAATGGCTCGCTCGCGACATTGCCAGCATTCGTGACAGGACGTCATAACCCCGCCTGCTAAATGCAGCGGGGCTATGCACATGTTAGGCTCCGGTAACTCCGGCTACGATCATTACGAGCAGCATGCCGAGCCCGACGATCATTCCCAGTCCAAACGCCACATTGGCGATTTTGATAGAAGTAGAGGGCTGATCTTTCATTGGGTGACCCCATTTGTTTTTGCGTCCTGTCACTAAATGCATATTTGACCAAGGTTCGTGAAGGGCGCGCGCAAAAGATAATTACTTTTGCGCGCGCTGGGTCAGGCCCTTTCGGGCCACGGATAGTCATCCTTGACCATTCGCCAGTCGGCTATTTCCCAATGGGCTGGGTCGTAGAACTTCCAGTCGCCGCCCCACGCGAGGCTGACAATTGCCAGCCCTGCCTGGGTGACGATTTCCTGCCCGACATGGCCGATCACTTCCCACGCCTTACGGTCGAGGTTCCAGCCATGCACAGAGTGCACGAGATCGACGGCACAGCCGTAGCCATGCGGGCTTTGTCCAGCACGGGCCTTGCTATGCCCAAGCGCATAGAGGTCTTCTTGCCGTTGAGAGCTACGTATGACCTCGCTGGCAAACATGGGCACATCAAGCTTTGCCATGCGGCGGATAAACCGTTTCTCGAATTCGAGAATGTCCGGATGGGCACCCGTTCGGTTGGCTCGCCACTGCTGTTCCTGATAGCGGCTAGAGGCGAGGAATGGCTTATCAGCCATCCCCCTCAGCGCCTCTTGGTAACTACTTGGTACCGGCCTTTCCGGCGGGAACGGGCTTTGGCTCGACGGGGGCAGGGGGCTCTTTCCCCTCTGTTTTTGCGGGGACCGGCTCGGCTGGCTGCTGCTGTTCTTCTGCCGCAGCTCCGCGAGCTGCTGGAGGACTGTTTTCGTCATCGGGTTCCCCGGTACGGACGTTGAAGGTTGTGCCCATGGCGGCGATCTGTGCCGCCGTATCGGCCTGCATGGCGTCCATACGACGCTCAAAATTGAGCTGCTGCATGTACATGTAGCGCTCCATGACAGGATCGCGCGCCTGACGGGTCATAAGCTCGGTAAAGGTTTCCTCGCCGGGCCGCTCGACGGCGGTCTGGTCGCCGTCCTGGGCGAAGTAAAACACTTCGGCGGCAACATCATCGACGCTCGGAATGACCGTAAGATCACCTTCGCCGGTGAACTCGATGATGTCCTTGCCCATAATGACAGCGATAAACGTGCCATAGGCTTCTTCGCCGTTGATGTCGTATTCGATGACATCGAACCGGGTCGGTTGCGGGCAGTTCACCTCAAGCCGCACACGCCGCAGGCGGTCACCGGGCAGCTCGATGTGCTTGCCGGGTTCGAGACGCTTCCACTTGTCAATATTGTTGATACGGATCATGGCCTAGGCCCCCTGTTCAATGCGGTCCATGGGTGCCTTGCCCATGACCTTTTCGTAATTGTTGGATGCTTCGATCAACGGAGGACCGAACACGGTATTGCCGTTGATCACGCAATTTCCGAGCATGGTGATTTCGAAGGCATCGGACACCGTATCGAGGAACGGTTTGTGATGGATGTCCTTGACGAGATAGAAGCTTTCCGCGAGCTGCGGATTGACCGTCTCGACTGCCCACAGACGCTGCCTGTCTTCATCGAAGCCGGTATTTGCCGCCGGACGGATGAACTTGCCGCCGATGTTCGGAAACAGCATTTCATATTCATGGTTCAGCGGAGCATAGCCAAACGTACCGTTCGGCGTGGCATGGTCCGTGTCGATATAGCCGTTCGGCACGACCACGACCTTTTCCGGGTCGAGAGTGTCCCGCAGGTACTTGGGATACTTGCCGGTTTCCGTGATCACGTCCGCGTTCGTCATATGAAAGAACGGATCGCGCTGACGCTCAAAGAGCTGTTCAGGCGCGATTTCCGCGATGATCATAATCACGCCGCCCGTGTGCAGCTTGGGCACACGGATATTGAGCGACGTCATCGCCGCGCCGGACACGGCGCTTTCGGTCAGACTACCGCTGTCCGTGGCATAGCGCTTGGCCATCCCAAACTTCGTCCTGGTGGTGGCCAGAAGCATGGGATGCTTAAGCTGCTCATCCGGGATGGTCAGACCATCCATAAGCATGTCGATGAGCCATTCGTCGTCATGCTCGGAATACTGCTCACGAAGCTTGGCAAAGGCCTGCGTTTTGCGTGCCAAGTCGATATTGGCCAGCGAAACGGTAATGCCGTTCTCGGCCATTTCCGCCCAAATATTGGTGCCGAAATTGAAATCATTGGTGGTGCCTGTCGGCGCCACAGCAGACAACGGCTCATGAAAGGCCGGATTGCCCGACCAGACGCCGGCATGCTTAGAGTGCACCGGCATCTTGGAGTTAACGACATTCAGCGAGACTTCACCATCCATCGTGGCAGCGTCGAACTTGGGCACAATGTGCTCAAAGCGCCCGCCCTCCCAAAACGCCGGCGCAAGCGTGTTATCGAGGCGCGTGCGCTCAGTGATTTTCGGCGAGCGATTGTTGGCGCGATGATTCCAGATCAGATTGTACGCTTCCAAGTAAGCAGTGCTCACTTGATCGGTAGACTTCGCATGGAGCCCAAGCGTGCGATAGAAGGCGTTCGAGTTCACATCGCCATAAGCGTGCGTTTCCACGAAGGGGACGACGACCGCGCCGACATCATCGGTTTTCTTCTGCCCCTTAAAGGAGCGGTTGAACTGATCCATCGACCCTTCGAAGCGCTCAAAGGCGAGGGTAGGGACCAGATAGGCGCTGACCCGGACATTGACCGGGTTCATGAGGATTTCAGCGGTTTCCTGCATTTCGATAGCAATCGACATGCGCCCGCTGGCGGCATCCTCCCGCAGAAGCGGGATGGCCTTGAGGGGAATGCAGACACCGGCCTTGCCGGAGGTCAGGACTGTCACCGCGTTATTGCGGTTCGTCCTGGGGACGCTCAGAGGCGTCGTAACTTGACGGTTGATGCTCATTTCTTCGCTTTCTTTCGGGTGAGTTTTTTCCATGCGACGGCAAGCTTTCGCCGTCGCCTTGCACAGGCCTTGCAGGTCATTTCTTTTTGGAAGACCCAGCGGACGAGGACTTCTCCTCGCTCTTGGTTTTCTCGGCCTTGCTTTGATCCTTGCTCGACGGCTCCGCTTTGGAGGCCGTCTTGCTGGCGCTGCTGCTCGCCGCACTAGGGGTCGCGGCAGTAGATTTCGCCGCAGATTTGGCGGCGGAATAGGAGGGAGTTGCGCGATACGGCGATGGCTCGCTACCGCCGGAATTGCCCCAGACGTCATAGACGCCGCCGGACACCTCCCGAAGGTTCGGCGGAGCGGCCATACTACCGGGCGCGACCGGACGGGCTAGCGGCCCTTGGGGCGTGCTCATGTATCGCGAGATGGCATTTCCACCGGCATATGCCCACTCCAAGGCATTCCGCCCGGACAGACCCTTTAGCGTCGGAACGCCAACGTGATTGAACAGCCGCTGGACATTCCACCCCAAGTCATTTGCGAACTTGGGGAAACCAAGCATTTGTGTGCCTGGTGCATCCTCGCCATACCCGGTCTCAAACATTTCGACACGGGTAGTGCCGCCGGTCTCCTCAAACGTAACGCCGGGCAGAATGTAGTGAAACGTGCTGTCCACAATGACGCGCGGCTGCTTGTCCTTGTCCCAGATTTGTTCCTGTTGAAACTGGTCAGGCAGCTCTTTGTCGGCTTTCGCAGGAGTCGCCTTCGGCGCCGGACTGGACGCGGTGCGCACGCGGGGCGTTGCGGGTCCCGCGCCGCCATTAACGGCAGGCGCTGCGATAGGCGTGCCGCCAGAGTAGGCGACGACATCAACCATGCTGTCGTGATAGCCCCGCGCCTCACTAGCAGGGCGGGTGCGGACAAAACGGCCTTGGTCGGTCCAAATGCCGTTATAGCCGCCTTGCTCATACATGTATGAGAAGCCATCGGAACCGCCGCCGCCGCCGCCGCCGTCGCTGGTGATCTCGCCGCCGCCATACTCAACGAGATAGTCGGCCTCGTCGGCAACGGTTTGTGCACCGAGCATGTCGATCAGGTAAGCCTGCCACATGCCGTTGCGGATGAAGGTAAGCGGATTGAAACCCGCTTCCTCCGCATCGGCGACGAGGCGCTTCATGTCGATGCCGTATTGGCGTGCCCAGTCAGCCATTGGATTTCTCAATGGCTTTGCGGTTAAACCGCGCGGCGATCAAATCAACGGCGACGAGACCGACGCCGATGATGCCGATAGTAAGCATGCCTGCGGAGTCCGCATGCACGCCGAATGGAACGAGCGAAGTCGCTACAATCGTCCCGAGCCGTTCGGCCATCGGCCGCACGACATTCTTTTTGATTGCATCCCACATGGCTTAAGCCCTCTGGGCCGCATGGGGTTATGAGTTCCATAATATATATTATGCGAATGGAGGATGTGCGGAGAATGCGCTGGGACGCATTGATGTTACCTCGGCAAGAAACGGCCAAAGGCGTTCAACCGTAGATCATTATATGCGATGAGGTCTTGGCGAGAACGCATGAGCGAGTACGGGAGCCGCTGACGTCCAATGCCACGGTTCCACCGTGGCTGTGTGCGATGAGGTTCACCGGCCTCATGGCCGGAATTCTCGGTGTGTGTGGGCGGCGGCATCGTCACCGCCTCATCCTAGCCCTGGTACCGAGGCATTTCAGGTTGACAGCACTATTTGGCGCCAAGGTCGCGCATCACATTCCGCGTAAGTGCCTGGCTTACGGATTGGACTATTCCACATCGTCACGTCTGCGACGATGTTCTACTCGCTTCCCGGAAAGCGCGGCTCATTAAGCGCCCGGTTTTCCAACCACAGCTTGTTCGTGATGGCGCCTGCCGCACACTACCGGAAAACGATGTCTCCTTGCTCGACGAAGTGGCAGCTTTTATGAACGACCACTGACCGTGGGAGTGGCCGAAATGGGGTCGGTATCGGACCGATTGCCCGGGGCCCAGGAGCCCGGCGGCACCGGGGTGGGGAGCGGACTGTCTGCTTTTCTGCGCAAGCTAGGTAAATCAGACATTTGGCAACCAGCTACTGAAATATCGCCTCGGCTCTTTTCGCGAGTGAGAAAAAGAAAGTTGTGAAGACGCTAGGTGTCCGTCGTTTGCGCTTGTCACCGTCAGCGGGAGGCGTGGATGAAAGAAGAGTGAGGCCGTCCAAAACGATTGCGGTGCTGGGCTCGTTATCTGTGTCGCGTCGGTGCATCGTCGTTTCTCCAATATTTGAGTATGCCCGCGTCGTCGCAAGCGAGGATTTGTGACTGAGTGATGAGATAGTTGGTCAAAGCAGTTGTCAGATAGGGCAAACGCGCCTTGAGGCGGCTGGATGGGTCGGTGAAGACCAGGGAGGCCAGTTCGGCGCGGGTCATGGCGCCGTCCATCTTGTCGAGAAGGCGGTCGAGGCGCTGACGGTGGCCATTGCGGATGCGGGCCACTTGTTGCTTGAAATTGTGGATGGGATCGCCGTGGCCGGGAAAGACCACGAAATCGTCGGGCAGAGTATCGAGGCGATCGAGGAAGCTGAAATAGGCGCCGAGCATGTCGTCGCCTGGCCGCTCGGCCTGGACCGGCACTTGCGGGCCCGAGCCCATAAGCAGTTGGTCGCCAGCCAGCAGGATTTTGAGGTCGCGTGACAGGAGGCAGACGGGGGCACGCGAATGGCCGCCGCCGAGCATGACTTCCCAGTCCCTACCGCCGAGGGTGATGGTGTCTCCATCATTGACGTGTTGGACTTGTCCATGCAGGGGCGCGAGGACGGAATAGTCGGTCGGATGCCCCCTGCCCTCCAAAGGAAAGCCGCCTTTGTCCTGGAAGATGGTGGCGATGCGCTGCCGCTCTTCGAAGGTCATGCCGTTGACTAGTGAGAGGTCCTCGTATTCGCCGACCGACATGAGCAAAGGTGCTCCGGTCTCCCTAGCCAGCAGGCCGACCTGACCGGCATGGTCGATATGGGCGTGGGTGCAGAAGACGGCTTCCACTCCGCCCGCCGAACCGTTGCGCAGAGCGGCATGCCAGATGGCGGCGGTTTCGGCGCCTGGCATGCCGGTGTCGATGATGGTCTGGTTGCCGGGCTGCCCCAGGATGAAGGCGTTGACGCCACCAAAGGCCGGCATGGGCAGGCGGAGGCAGGCAATGTCCTCCGCCCAAGGCTCCAGTACCGGCTCGGTCATGCGTCAGGCCTGCGCAAAATGGCAGGCGGCCTCGTGACCGGGATGGCCGTGATCGACCAGCGGCGGCTCCTTTTCGGCGCAGAGTGGCTGCGCCATTGGGCAGCGGGTGCGGAAGGTGCAGCCGGACGGCGGGTTCATCGGATTGGGCAGGTCGCCCTTGGCTATCATGCCCTCGGTGTCGGACTTGCCGCCGATCTGCGGAATGGCCGCTAGCAGCGCCCGCGTATAGGGGTGCGATGGACAATCGAAGACGTCTTCGGTGGCCCCTTGCTCGATGACGCGGCCGAGATACATGACCATGACTTCATCGGAAATGTGTCGGACGACCGAGAGGTCGTGCGAGATGAAGACATAGGTGAGGCCCATTTCCTTCTGCAGCTTCATCAACAGGTTGATGACCTGAGCCTGGATGGACACATCCAGCGCCGAGACGGCTTCGTCGAGGATGAGCACATCCGGGTTGAGCGCGAGGGAGCGCGCAATGGCGATGCGCTGGCGCTGGCCGCCGGAGAATTCTGGTGAGCGACGCTGGCCGGCTTCGGGCGGCAGGCCGACATGGGCCAGCAATTGGGTGACGCGTTCGGCCGAATAGGAGCCGGCAATGCGCATGGGCTCGGCGATCACATCATGGATCTTCATGCGTGGGTCGAGTGAGGAATAGGGATCTTGGAATACGACCTGAAGGTCGCGGCGGCGCTGGCGCAACGCATTGCCCTTCAGCTGGAAGAAGGGTGCACCATTGAGGAAGACATCACCACCGCTGGCATCGGCAAGACGCAGCAGGACGCGGGCCAGAGTAGACTTGCCACAACCGGATTCGCCGACAATGCCGAGTGTCTTGCCCGAGCGCAGGTCGAAGGAAATATCACGAAGGGCATGCAGCTTGTGGCTGCGGAAGGCGGCGCCGCCAATATTGAAGACCTTTTCCAGATGCGAGACCTTGAGGACTACCTCGGTGTCGTCTTTGGTGGCTTCCGGCGCATCGGCGGGGATGGCGCTGATCTGGCGTTGCTGGCCCAGCCAGGCCGGCGTCTCCTCGTAGAAATGGCAGGCGACGTCGCGCACCGGCGTGATCTCGCGCAGAGCCGGATCGGTGGCAGAACATTCGGGCCGGTCGCGGCCGATAGCGCAGCGCGGATGGAAGGGACAGCCCGAGGGGCGCTTGCGCGGATCGGGCACGAATCCGGGAATGGAATAGAGCGAGGCGACCTTGTGATCGATCTGCGGCAGGCTGGCAATCAGGCCGGCCGTATAGGGATGCTTGGCGTCGCTGAACAGCTCTTCGCCCGGCGCCTGCTCGACGATGCGGCCCGAATACATGACGGCCAGGCGGTCGGCATATTCGGAGACCAGCCCCAGGTCGTGGGTGATCAGCACCATGGCGGCGCCAGTGCGGGCGCGTACTTCGGCCAGGACCTGCATCACCTGAGCCTGGATGGTGACGTCGAGCGCAGTGGTGGGCTCGTCGGCGATCAGCAGGTCCGGCTCATTGGCCATGGCCATGGCGATGACGACGCGCTGGCGCATGCCGCCGGAGAATTCATTGGGGAACTGGCTGAAGCGGCGTTCGGGGTTGGGAATGCCCACCAGCGACAGGAGTTCGATGACGCGGGCCTTGACCTCGGCCTTGCTCTTGTTCGGATTGTGCAGGCGAATGGCCTCGGCAATCTGTTCACCGATGCGCAGCACCGGATTAAGCGTGGTCAGTGGATCCTGGAAGATGATCGACACAGCCTTGCCGCGCACCTTCTGCAGGTCGGCAAAGGCCATGGAGGTCAGTTCCTGGCCGCGCAGCACGATGCTGCCCGAGACGATCTTGAGCCCAGGGCCGAGCAGTCCAAGCACCGCCAGCATGGTCAGGCTCTTGCCTGAGCCGGACTCGCCGACAATGCCGAGCACTTCATGCTCAAAGACGTCGAAGGAAACGTCCTGCACCAGGTGGATCGGCTTGCCGTCGGCGCCCCTGGCATCGATGGACAGGTTACGGACGCTGAGAACCGTATTGGCTGGCTCTGCGGCCGGCATGGCTTGCGGGATCATGCGACCATCTCCAGATCGTTTTCCTTGGTGAGGGTCTGGGACAGGAACTGGAACCCGGCGACGAGAATGAACAGCGCAATACTGGGCAGAATGGCCAGCTGCGGCGCCAGTGCCAGGTAGTTCTGTCCCTCGGAGACCATCATGCCCCAGCTCGGCAGTGGCGGCTGGACGCCAAGGCCCAGATAGCTCAGCGAGGCTTCGAGCACGATGATCATGCCGAATTCATAGGAGCCCACGATCAGCATCTGCGGCAGCACATTGGGCAGCAGGTGCTGGCGGATATTCCAGGTGGCCGAGGCGCCCTGGGTGCGGGCCGAGAGAATGAATTCGCGTTCGCGCAGGCTGAGCGTCATGCCGCGCGCCACCCGGCCATAGGCGACCCAGCTGGAGAGACCGAGGATTACGGCGAGATTGACGACACTAGGACCGATGATGGCGGTGACGGCGATGAGCAGCAAGACGCGCGGAATGGAAAGTTGCAGATCGGCAAGGCCCATGATGAAGACTTCCACCGGCCCGCGGAAATAGCCGGCGATCAGGCCCAGCGTGACGCCGACCACAAGGCTGACGGTGACGGCACCGAGGCCGATCAGGGCCGAGACCTGCCCGGCAAGCGCCAGGCGCGACAGCATATCGCGGCCCAGCGTGTCCGTACCCAGAAGGTAGAAGCGGCCATCGAAGGAAGAACCACCGGGCGGCAGGAGCGAACCGCCCAGGTTCTGGCTATAGGGGTCATAAAGGGGCAGTAGCGGGATGATGATGACCAGCACGGCGACAATGGCCAGCAGGCCGATCGCCACGCCCTGTGAAATAGAAATTCTGCCCATCATGCGAGCCTCACGCGAGGATCGAGGAAGCCGTAGAGGATGTCCACGATCAGGTTGATGACGACGAAGACGAGCGAAATCAGGAAGACGCCGGCGATGATGACCGGGAAGTCGCGCTGGCTGACCGACTGGACGATCAGGCGGCCGACGCCGGGCCAGCTGAAGACGGTCTCGGTGACCACTGTGCCGCCCAGCAGCATGCCCAGATTGATGCCGGCCACGGTGACCAGCGGCAGCAGGGCATTGGGCAGCATATGCTTGAGCAGAACCTGGATGCGCCCCTGCCCCTTGGCGAAGGCGGTGCGCACATAGTCGTTGCGCTGTTCGGCGGCGAGGGAGGCGTTGAACAGGCGCAGATAGAGCGCCAGCTCGTAGGTGCCCAGGGTCAGCGCCGGCAGGATGAGGTGGGCAAAGGTGCCGCGGCCGTAGGATGGCAGCCATTTGAGCTGGATCGAAAAGATCAGGATCAGCACAAGGCCGAAGGAGAAGATTGGAATCGCCTGTCGGCCCAGAGCGATCCAGGTGATGACATCGCGTACCCAGCCATGGCGGGTCATGCGCATCAGGATGCCGAGAACAAAGGCGAGGCCGATGCCGACGGCAAAGGAGGACAGGGCCAGTTCGAGCGTGGCGGGAACACGCTCGATCACCAGGTCCATGGCGGGAATGGCCTGGCGCAGCGACATGCCGAAATCACCGGTCGCCGCCTTGCCCATGAACAGGATATATTGAACGATTAGGGGCTGATCGAGACCGAGGGCGGCGCGAAGCCGATCGGCATCGGCTGCCGTGGCTTCGGGCGGCAGCAGCAGGATGGCGGGATCGCCGGCCAGGCGGGTCAGGAAGAAGGCTGCGGTGATGACACCGGCAATGGTCAGTATCGACTGCAACAGTCGCTTGATGATGAAGCCTGCCATTCCGCCTCCTGCTCAACTCTCGAGGTGCACCTGTCGGCTGGCGCCGGATACAGGGCAGGCCTGGCATTATGCATTGGCCCGATGGCAAAAACGTAGAAGGGTGACATCAAACTGTCAACAGTAGACACGATCTGTTTTCACGGCTAGCGTGATGGCCAGGGACGAGCAGGATGGTTTGGACGCCTGGCATGCAATGACCAGCGCTGCCTGCCCGCAAAACGCAAGGATGTGAGATGAAAGCTGCAGTTGTCTGGAAAGCTGGCGAACCGATGACCATCGAGAACGTCACCATCGAAAAGCCCAAGAGCCGCGAGGTTCTGGTCCGCACGGCCTATGCCGGGATTTGTCATTCCGACCTGCATTTTGCCGACGGCACCTATCCGCATCCCATGCCCTATATCCCCGGCCATGAAGCCTCCGGCATCGTCGAAGCCGTGGGCGAAGACGTCACCCATGTGCAGGTCGGCGACCATGTCGTGGGCTGTCTATCGGTATTCTGCGGCTGCTGTTCGCAGTGTGTTACCGGTCATCCGAGCCTGTGCGAAGCCCCCTCGCCCAAGCTGGCGGCCGGCGTGGCGCGGCGCATGTCGCTCAATGGCCAGGTGATTCACCAGTCGTCCAATCTTTCGGCCTTTGCCGAACAGATGCTGATCCATGAAAATGCGCTGGTGAAGATTGACAAGGACCTGCCGCTCGACCGCGCCGCCCTGGTTGGCTGCGGCGTGCTGACCGGTGTCGGTGCCGTCATCCATGCGGCCAAGGTCGTGCCGGGTTCGACCGTTGCCGTCATCGGCTGCGGCGGCGTGGGCCTGTCGGTGATTTCCGGCGCCCAGCTGGCCGGCGCTGGCCGCATCATTGCCATCGATCGCCTCGACAGCAAGCTCGAACTCGCCAAGCAGTTGGGCGCGACGCATGTGTTCAACGCCACCGACAAGGATCCGGTGGACGAGATCATCGAATTGACCAAGGGCGGGGTGCATTATTCCTTCGAGGCGCTGGGCCTGAAGCAGACCGCCGACCAGGCCTTCCGCATGCTGCGCATGGGCGGCACGGCGACGCTTTTGGGCATGTTCAAGCCCGGCAGCAAGCTCGAATTCGAAGGTTCGATGTTCATCAAGGACCGCAAGATTCAGGGCTCGTCCATGGGCTCCAACCAGTTCCGCGTCGATATTCCGAACCTTCTGAACTTCTACCGCCAGGGGCGCCTCAAGCTCGATCACCTGATCAGCGACCGCATCGAGCTGGAGCAGGTCAATGACGGCTTCCAGAAGCTCTATGGCGGCGCACCCGTGCGCCAGATCATCGACTTCCACGCCGGAGCCTAGGCCATGAATGCGATAATCCCAGAACTGCAGCCGGCAACCCGCGCTTTCCTCGCGCGCCAGCTTGGCCATTTTATCAATGGCCAGGTCGTGTCGGAAAGCGGCGGCAAGACCAGCCCGGTCTATGATCCGGGCCGTGGCACCAAGCTGCTCGACGTGCCACAGGGTACTGCCTCCGATGTCGACAAGGCCGTGGCAGCAGCCCGTGCGGCCTTCAACAAGGGCCCCTGGCGCAGCATGAAGCCCAATATGCGCACCAAGGTCATCTGGAAGTTTGCCGACCTGATCGAGGAACACACCCAGGTGCTGGCCGAAATTGAATCGCTCAATTGCGGCCTGCCAATCAATGCCGCCAAGATCGGCCATATCGGGACGTCGGTTGACCTGCTGCGCTATACAGCCGGCTGGCCGACCAAGCTGATGGGCCGCACGATTCCGGTCTCCTCGCCGGGCGAATGGCATGCCTATACCTTGCGCGATCCGGTTGGCGTCGTGGCGCAGATCGTGCCGTGGAATGGCCCGTTGATGATGGCGGCCTGGAAGCTGGCACCGGCCCTGGCCGCCGGCTGCACCATTGTGCTCAAGCCGGCAGAGCAGACACCGCTGACGGCCATCTACCTCGCAGAACTGGCGATCGAGGCCGGCATTCCGGAAGGCGTGTTCAACGTCGTGCTGGGCGGCGCCGAGGTGGGCTCGACGCTCTCGACCCATAACGATGTCGACAAGATCGCCTTTACCGGCTCGACCTCGGTCGGCCGTGCCATTGCAGTGGCGGCGGCGCAGTCCAATCTCAAGCGCGTGACGCTGGAACTGGGCGGCAAGAGCCCGGTCATCGTCTTTCCCGATGCCGATCTTTCGAGCGCCATTCCGGCCATTGCCGCCGGCATTTTCTCGGGTGCCGGGCAAATCTGCACGGCTGGCTCGCGGCTCTATGTGCATGAAAAGGCCTTTGATCGCGTGCTCGAAGGCGTGGCGGAGGCCGCCAATGCGCTCAAGGTGGGCTATGGGCTCGATCCGACGACGCAAATGGGTCCGCTGATTTCCGAGGCGCATCTCGCCCGGGTGGCCGGGATGACCGAAAATGCCGTGCGCGCAGGCGCTTCGGTGGTCACTGGGGCCGAGGCGATCGGCGGCGAGGGCTATTTCTATAAGCCGACCATTCTCGCCAGCCTGACGCCGGAATCGAACATTGTTCGCGAGGAAGTGTTCGGCCCGGTCCTGTCCGCCCTGCGCTTCGGCGACGACGATCTCGACGCCATTGCTGCCGAAGCCAATGGCAGCCCCTATGGCCTGGCCGCCAGCATCTTCACCAGGGATTTCTCCCTTGCACACAAGATGGCCGCCCGCGTCCGCGCCGGCACGGTGGGCATCAACCGGCATTTCGTCGGCGACAGCGCCCTGCCCTTTGGCGGTTTCCGCCAGTCCGGCTGGGGCCGCGAAAAAGGCGAGGACATGTTCAACGCCTATCTCGAGACCAAGACGGTCGCTGCGCCGATCTGAACCTTTCCTGAGTCAAACAGAAGGCCCGGTGGATGATCCCGCCGAGCCTTTTCTTTTCTATCAGTGTCGCTCAGGCCTTGGCGGGGACCTTGCCCAGAATATCCACGGCCTCGTCGGTCGAGACAACGTCGGCATATTTGGCATTCATGTCGAAGAGATTGACCAGGTGCGAGGTGTTCGAGCGGTCATAAACCGCATCATGGGGCACCAGAACGCGATAATTATAGGCGAAAGCGTCGACCACGCTGCCGCGCACGCAGCCGCTGGTGGTGCAGCCGGTGACGACCAGCGTGTCGATGCCGCGCTCGACCAGATAGCTCACCAGCGGCGTGCCGAAAAAGGCACTCGGGTGGCGCTTGGGCAGCAACACATCGCCCGGCTGCGGCGCAACGGGCGGCACGAATTCATAACCCTTTGCGGCCACGCCCATCAGCGCCGGCACCTTGGCGGCAAGTCGCCCGGTGTCGAAATTCTCCTTCGGCGCAACATAGGGATAGATGATGGGCCAGCCCTTCTCGCGGAACTGCTTCACCAGCTTTTCGATCTGGGCCACGGCGTCCCAGCCAACCTGGCCGCAGGAGGTGGGAAATTCCTTGATGGATTCGAAGAAGGTTTTGGGCTCGGTACCGACAGTGCGGTATTGCACGTCGATGATGAGGAGCGCTGGCTTGCTGCCAATGCCCGAGGCTCCGCCGAAGCCCGCTGCCTCATAGGCCCGGACTTCTTCCTCGGGGATAATCCTGTCCCAAATCTGCTTGCTCACAGTTCACTCCATCCTGTCGCGGCACCTATGCCGCAACTGAATTCAAGAGCGTTACAGCCTAACTGTCAACAGTTTTCAGTTACTCTGAGGTGGCTGCCATTGCGCTGAGGCGGGCATTGCGCAGATGCGTCCGCATCGCCTTTTCGGCCTGGTCAGGATCGCGCGCTTCAAGGGCAATGACGATGTTCTCATGCTCGACCAGGGCCGCGCGCGCCCGGCCCGGCAGGGTACTGGATTTGCGGCGATGGATACGGAGCTGGTAATAGATTTGATCCATCAGCAGGCGCTCGATCTGCTCGCAATGGGCAGCCTTGACGATGGAGAGATGGAAGTCGTCATCGGTCGAACGTGGCGCATAGGCCTCGCCGGCCTGCACTTCAGGCTGGCTGCGGTCGGTATTGAGCAGGTCGCGCAGGCGCGCCACTTCCTGTGCCGAGATGCGTTCACAGGCCAGGCGCGCGCCCATGCCTTCGAGAGCCTCGCGCGTGTAGAACAGGTCTTCGATATTGCGCCGCGACAATTCGATGACGCGAACACCAATGCGCGGTGTGCGGGTCACGAGGCGGCCTTCGAGGCGCCCCAGGGCTTCGCGCAGCGGACCGCGGCTGATGCCCAGCCGACGGGCCAGTTCGGCTTCGGACAGGCGTTCACCGGGCTGGAATTCGCCCGAGGTGATCGCCGCGACGACCATGTCCAGCGCTTCCGAACTCAGCGAAGCGCCCACGATTGGCTGTATAGTGCTCATTCATGCTCCCGACCGGCCGACGCATCGCCCACACGATGCGCCTTTTCGCCGACGTCAACTGTTTACCGATTTTTCGGCGCTGCACCAAGCCGTTACGCGCTAAAATCCTTAGCTGGGCAGGTTGAAAACACGCAAAGCATTGTCGCGCATGATCTTCCTTTTGGAATGTTCACGGAATTCGAGGTCATCGACTTCCTTTACGGCGCGTTCCGGATCGATCACCCACCAGTCGGTGCCGAACATGAACTTGTCCTGGCCGAAGGTATTGGCAAAGTGCACGGCCGACTGTCCCCAATGCTTGGGCGCATAGGCGTCGCCGGCCATATAGACATTCTTGTGCTTGGTGGCGACCGAGATCATCTCCTCGGTCCAGGGATAGCCGAGATGGATGCCGACAATGGTCAGCTCGGGGAAATCGATGGCGATTCGGTCGAGCAGCATTGGCTTGGCGACAGTCGCCAAGCGGTTGTCGTCGCGGTAGACGAGGCAATGCCCCACCTGCATCATGATCGGAATGCCCAGCTCGGCGCAGCGTGCATAATAGGGGTAATAGATCGCGGCATCCGGCGCCTGGCCGAACCAGTGCGGGTAGAGATGGGCGGCAACGAAGCCCAGGTCCTTGACCGCGTGGTCGAGTTCCTTGAGGCCAGCAATGCCGAGCAGCGGATTGATGCCGGCGACGGCCGAATAGCGGTGCGGATATTTCTGGCAGGCATCGTGAATGTAGGAATAGGGGATTTCCGTGGACGTGCTCATGCGGCGGTCGCCGCAGCGTGCGGCGATGAGCAGCGAGCGCTCGATGCCTGCGCGGTCCATCTTTTCGAGGTATTGTTCAGGCGTCAGGCCAAGGCGATGATCGCCTGCCATGCGCACCTGGTCGCGGAAATTCTCGTCGGTCGGCACGCGCTTTTCGGCAATGACCTGGGGTGTGTAATAGTTGACCACAATGTCGATGGCGCCATAGCCGTCGCGGGTCTTGGTCGGATCGAACTGGTAATCTGTGCTGGGCATTGGCGCCTCCTGTTGGGTCAAGCTAGGAAATCGACCCTAAACTGTCAACTGTTGACTATTCTGATGGTACTGCTTCGGGCTGCCGCATCTGCGGCCTCGAGCCGGGCCAGATGAGCCGCTCCGTCTGTGGCGCGGCGAGCGGAGAAGCGCGCTGGCATCTGGCCCGATCGGACAGAGGACAGTACGTCCTCCACCGCTCCATCCAGTTGGGCACTTGCGACAACACTGTCGACTAGCCCGGCATCGAGCGCTGCCGCTGAGTCGATCATCGCACCGCTATCGGCAAGACGTCTCACCACACTGGATGCGCCGCGTCCATGCAGGCCCGCCATGGCGACATCGGGATAGATGCCATGATTGATCTCGGGCAGGCAAAAGCGCGCGGTGTCGACTGCAACCACTTGGTCACAGGCGCCGAGCAGGCCCATGCCGCCGGCGACGCAGGCGCCATTGATGCGGCCGATCAGCGGCACGGGAAGCGCCGCTGATGCGCGCAGAGCCGCGCTCAGTCCGGTCGGACCTTGTGACGACAGGTCCTGCTGGATCGCCTCGGCATTCCGCAGGTTGAGTCCGGCACAGAAGGCGCGGGCGCCCTGCCCCGTCAGCACGACGGCAACCAGGTCCGGCTCGCTGGCCAGTTCGACCAGCACGTTAGCCAAGGCATGAAATTCCGCCGGGTCGAGCGCGTTGGCGCGCTCGGGATGGCTGAGCGTGATGGTGGCGACGCCGTGGCGCCGATCTACCAGCACGCCTTGTTCCAACTCGCTCATCAGCGCTGGCGCAGGTCGACGATGCGCTTGGGCTTGGCCATGGCGACGGGATCGAAAATCTCGTCGCGCTTGGCGATTTCGATCTCGGGCCGCAGATTGGTCAGCTTGGTGACAAGGCCGGCAATATCGGTGCCGATGCCCTCGCCCTTGCCCTCAACCGGTGCCAAGCGAACCTTGAGCACATCGGGCGAGAATGGATCGGTGGCCGATTCCGAGGTCACGACGATCTGGTACTCTTCCAGCTCGGGTATCTTGTCGAGTTCGGCCTTGAGATTGCCCAGGTTCACCAGGGCGCCCTTGATCTTGATGATATCGCCGGTGCGCACGGGCTTGGACGAGAGGCGGACCGAAGTACGGCCGCAATGCGGGCACGCCGTGTGGTCGAGCGCGCCCATATCGCCGACCTTGTAGCGCAGGAAGACCGTGCCGCGGCGGTTGAGATGGGTAATGGCCAGCATGCCCGTCTCGCCATCATTGAGGCGCGCACCGCTTTCGGCGTCGACCACTTCGTGGAACACCTGATCGGGCATGGAGCTATGAAAGCCAGAGCCGTCGCAGCATTCGATCATCGTGCCCCCCTGCTCGGTCGAGCCATAGCGGTTGACGATGGTGGTGTCGGCGCAATTGAGATTGCGCATGCGCAGGCGCAGGTCGTCGCGCATGGCGGGCGAGGCAGCTTCGCCGGTGGTCATAACCATGCGGACCGAGGTGAAATCGGCGCCCAGTTCGGCGGCACGCAGCAGGACGCGGCGCACGAAGCCGGCAACGCCCCAGAGCACCGTCGCCTTGTGGCGGGCAATGGAGGCCACGGCGTCATCGACGCTGCGATTGACCGGGTAATAGGAATCCACGCGACCAGTATTGGCGATCAGCATGGCGGCGCCAACGGCCGCTGCCTCGTCTGGGCCGCGCGAATAGGCGCCCATGGGGAAAGAGGTCAGCGGGAAGAGGTTGGCAATCAGGTCGGTATTGCGCAGGCCGATCAGGTCTTGGCGGGTGCGGAACAGGTCCTGATAGGCAAAATGGTCATGCGAGGTGACAAAGATCGGCGCCGGCTTTCCGGTCGTCGTGCCGGTGGTATAAATGATCTTCCACAGCGTGCCTTCGGCGAGCGGCAGGCCCTCGGGACGCAGGCGGAAGGCTTCGGGGTCGGCGAGAAAATCGGTCTTGGAGGATGGCGGGATCTTCTGCAGATCATCGACATTCTGGATATCGGCCGGAGTCAGGCCGCGGGTGCGCATTAGTTCCGAATAGAAGGGGTGGTGGTCGTAGCAAATCTCGACCATGCGGCGCAGCAGCTGGTTCTGCAGGGACCGCACTGCCTCGAGAGGCTGCCGCTGAACGTCCGGCAGGGTGTAGATCGGGGCATCGGTCGACATCGCATTCTCCAGTCAGAACAATATTCAGAGTGTGGTGGCGTCCCGTTGTCCAGCCAGATGGCGCTGGACGCTCGGGGCGAAGATATCATTGGGCGCGGATGTGATCCGAACTGCTACCGGGCAGGATTGCAGCGCGGCAAAAAGGTCCCGCGACAGCACTTCGCGCCAGATCGGCGCAAAATTGCGCGGCTGCTTGAGCAGGGCCACGGCATGACGGGTCAGCCGGGCCGGGTCGATGCGCGGCTCGTTCGTGCGGCGGGCGGCATGGTCGCGGTTGAACCATGGATACCAGAGCTCGGCATCGCGCAGGTGATGCCAGAGTCTTAGCAGATAGCCGCCATCTTCGGTTGGGCTGATATTGGGCGCATGGGCGGCGAAGCTCTCGCGCTCATCTGGCGTCAGTAGCGGCGGTGATTGCAGGGTGATTTCCGACACGCGGGCAGGATGACCTTGCACGAAGTCCAGCGCCAGCGCCGCCGCGCTGCCCTGAGCGTGGATAGCCACCTCGGACCAGCCAAGTGCATCGAGCACGTCTTCCACCTGCTCGCGCCAAAGGGAGAGATTTGGCGCAGCGGCAGGCGATTCGGCATTGCCGCCGAGATCGAAGGCCAGCACCGGGCGGGTGGCGGCCAGTGCTTCGATCTGGGCATCGTGCAGGTCGAAGCTGCCGGGCAGATCGTGCAGGAAGAGGAGCGGCTGACCGGCTTGCGATAGGCCGGTACAATAGACGCGCACTGGACCATGGCGGGTTTCGATATAGTCGTGCAGTTCGGATGGCAGCGCCTTAGCGGCAAAGCCGGAAACATGGTCGGGCACTTGGCCCTGCGCCGGATGACGGCGCAACAGGTTCAGCTCGTCGTGCAAAGCCACTTCAGGATCGCGCGACATCACATGGACCGGTGCAGCTTCGGGATAGCGCTTAATGGTCTTGAACTGACTGTCGCCTGGCCGATTGCCCCAATAGACGGGGACTGTCACATCGCCGATGTGCGGCAGGGCCTGATGCAGGAAAGCGGCGCGATAGGTGCGGGCATAGGTGTCGGCCGCTTCGAGCAGTTCGAGTGTACCGCGATGGAGAAAGTCGATTTCGGGCAGATCGGCATCGGCCCGATGCGCCAGGTCGGCCGCATCCCAGGGCCAGAACATGTGCTGCTCGCGATAGCGGAAAAAAGTCCAGGTCAGATGCCCGCCATGCCATTGTGGCGTGATCGCCGGCAGATATTCCGCAAGGCGCTCTTCGCTATAGGGCGCGGCGAAGATGGGCAGGCCGTCGGTCAGCAGCATGGATGCGAGGTTGGAGTGGCGCAGCACCAGTTCCAGCGCGACGCTGGCACCAGTATGCCGGCCATAAAGCGCGGCCTGCTCGATGCCAATTGCCCGCATGGCGCCGGCAATGAGATCAGCAATGCGCTCGATCGTGATGTCGCCATCCGCTGGCGCCTGTGACAGGCCGAAGCCGGGCAGATCGAAGGCAAAGCAGGTGAATTCCCGGCCCCAGACTGCCTGCAAATCCTCCATGACCTTGGCCGAACAGGGGCTGGCATGCAGCAGCACGGCTGCCGGCCCCCTGCCCTGGCGGACATAGTGCAGACGGCAGCCTTCCACGGTAACGAAACCCTTGTGGACGGGCAGGTCTGCGGTGTCAGCAGCCGGCGCCGACGTGCTCATTGCATTTTCCTAGTGCATTGTGCCCAAGAGCTGATCAACAGCCCTATCAACTGTTGACAGTTTACATCATACAGCGGAGATTGTGTCCAGTATCTAGTTCGGGGCCGATTATGTGGGACTTTGCCGGCCGCGTGTTGCAAGGAGATCAAGCGTGACTAGTCAAGCCGCACGGCTCAAGAGCATCCTGGCCCGCCGCGAGGCTGTGATCATGCCGGGGACGCCAAACGCCCTCTTCGCCAATGTGATCCAGGAACTGGGCTACGAATGCGCCTATATTACCGGCGCCGGCGTGACCAATATGTATCTCGGCTCGCCCGATGTGGGCCTGATTACCATGAGCGAAATGGTGCAGCATATCGCCGTGATCGCCGAAGCCGTGGATATTCCGCTGCTGGTCGATGGCGACACTGGCTTCGGCAATCCGGTCAATACCTATCGCACTGTGCGGGCCTATGAGCGTGCGGGGGCCGCCGGCATCCAGATCGAGGATCAGGATTTTCCGAAGAAATGCGGCCATTTCAACGGCAAGGCCGTGATCCCGACCGATGAAATGGTGCAGAAGATCAAGGCTGCGGTCGATTCCCGCCGCGACCAGGATTTCCAGATCATCGCGCGCACCGACGCCATTGCCGTCAATGGCATCGAGGATGCCATGGATCGCGCCCATCGCTATATCGAGGCGGGTGCCGACGTGACCTTTGTGGAGGCACCGACTGGCCTCGATGACATTGCCCGCATTTCACGCGAATTGCCTGTGCCGCAGATTTTCAACTATGTGTTCGGCGGCAAGACGCCTCCGGTCGAGCAGACCATGCTCAAGGACATGGGCTATGGCGCAGGGCTTTATGCCAATGCGGCGCTGCAGGCGGCCCTGCTCTCGGTGCATAATGTCCTCGGCGAGCTGCAGCGCACGGGTTCGCTGGCCAGCGTCAAGGATGAACTGGCCAGCTTCGAAATGCGCCAGAGTTCGGTGCGCAAGCATGATTTCGATTCGATGGAGAAGCGCTACACCTGATCGCCTGTCCGAAAGCCGCAACGTCGCAAACAAGAGGAAAATCTATGTTCGATCTCGTCATTCACGGTGGTCTCGTCGCCCTGCCCGGCCAGGCGCCGTCACCCTATGATATCGCGGTAAGCGAAGGGCGGATCGCGGCAATCCTTGAGGCGGGCACGAATGTGGAGGCTGAAAAGCGGATCGATGCTACAGGGCGCCTCGTCATGCCCGGCGCGCTGGACGTGCATGTGCACCTGGGCCATGGCGCCGACATTTCCTATCCGCGCGCCGCTTCGGATGCGGAAAGCGAAAGCTCGGCCGCGGCCAGCGGCGGCGTCACTACAATCGTTCCCTTCATCCTCTCGGCCGAAGAACATTCGACAATCTTCGACCAGATCCGCTCGGTTACCGAGGCCGGCAGCCATATCGACTTCGGCTATCACCTGATCATCTCGACGGAGGAACAACTGGCGCAGGTGCCGCGCTACGTTGCCGATTACGGCATTCCGAGCTTCAAGATTTTCATGAACAATCGCGGCGGCGAGGGCAAGCGCCTCGGCCTGCCCGATATCGACGATGCCTTCCTTTTCCGCCTGGCCCAGGCCTGCGCTGAAAATGGCGGCGTGCTTTGCCCGCATCCGGAAAACATCGAGGTCGTCCACTACCTGCGCCAGCAGGTCATGGCCCGGGATCCCGAGGGTCTGAACGGCCTCTCTTCTTGGAATGAATCGCGCCCGCCCTTCGTCGAGGCCGATGCCATCCAGCGCGCGGCGCGGCTCTGCCAAGCGGCCGGTTCATCCATCTATGTGGTCCACACCTCTTCTGGCGAAGCGCTCGATGCTGCCATTGCCGCACGCGAGTCGGGCGTGGATATCACCATCGAGACCTGCCCGCATTACCTGACCCATGACGTGACCTGGGAGCGAGGAGTGGTCGGCAAGATCAATCCGCCTTTGCGCGAACCCGCCGATCGCGATGCGCTGTGGGCCGGCATTGCCTCTGGCGCCATCGACACCGTCGCCTCGGACCATGTGCATCGCACGCTGGCCGGCAAGGAAGGCGGTATCTGGAAGGCGTCGCCGGGCTGCCCAGGCCTAGAAACCATTCTCCCCGTCATGCTGACCGAGGGGCATCATCGCCGTGGCGTGCCGATCGAGCGCATCGTTGCCTTGCTCTGCGAGAACCCGTCCAGGGCCATGGGCCTCTGGGGCCAGAAGGGCGCGCTCGCGCCGGGTTTCGATGCCGATATCGTCCTGGTCGATCTAGATGCCGAATATTCGCTCAGCGCCGAGGATGTGCTCAGCGATTCCGGCTACAGCATCTACGAAGGCATGGGCTTCAAGGGCCGCGTAACCAATACGCTGGTGCGTGGCACGGAAGTTTATCGCGATGGCCAGATGGTCATCGAAACGGCCGGCCATGGCCGCTATCTGCGCCGCCGCCTCGAACACTAGGAGGCCGGTTTGGCCAGTGAATCTGCCGATCCGGCATCTCTGCTCGCCGCCCGCCTGCCGGGCCTGAGTATCGAGACGCAGCATCTCGACCTCTATGCGACCGACGTCTTCTATGCCGCGCCGCACAAGCCGATCGCCGTGCTGCATCCGGCCTGCGAAGACGACGTGGTGCGCCTGGTACGCGCGGCGCGAGAGCTCGGTATCGGCCTCTATTGCCGTGGCGGCGGTCTCTCTTACAGCGCCGGCTATCTGCCGGTGCGGCCCAATTGCGCGCTGGTCGACCTTTCGGCGCTCGACAATATTGTCGAGCTCAACGAAAAAGACCGCTATGTCACCGTTGAGGCCGGTGTCACCTGGGCCGCCTTGCGCGATGCGCTGCGTCCGCTCGGCCTCACCACGCCCTTCTGGGGTACGTTTTCCGGGCTTCATGCTACTGTTGGCGGCTCGGTCTCGCAGGGCGCCAAATTCTTCGGCTCCGCCTCCCGCGGCAGCTCCGCCGAGTCGGTGCTGGGCGTGCGCATCGTGACCGGCGCGGGCGATGTGATCCAGACCGGATCGGCCGGCGGCGACAAGACCGCCCCCTTCTTCCGCAATTACGGACCCGATCTCAGCGGCATGTTCCTCGGCGATTGCGGTGCCTTTGGCATCAAGACGCAGATCTCGCTGCAGCTCATCCCGGCCGCTAAGGGCGAGACTTTCGCCTCCTTCTCCTTTGACGACCCGGCCGCGCAGATGGACGCCATGGCACAGATCGGGGCGGAGCTGCTGGCCAGCGAATGCCTGGGTATGGACCCGTTCTCGGCGCAGTCGCGCATGCAGAGCGATGGCCTGCTCGCCGATTTCAAGACCGTCGGCCAGATCATCAAGGGCGCGTCGAGCCTGACTTCGGGTCTGCGCGACGCGACGCTGATTGCTCTCCACGGCCGACGCTTCGCCAAGAAGGTCGGCTATCTCATGAACACGATCGTCGAAGGCGGCGATCAGCATGAGGCGGATCGCAAGGCGCGGCGCGTGCGCGCCATTGCCCGCGCGGCTGGTGGGCGGGAAATCCCCGCCTCCATTCCGCGCGTCATGCGGGCCATGCCCTTCCCGCCCATGTCGGGCCTGCTGACGCCCTCGGGCAAGCGCATGGCCTGGCTGCATACCGTCGTGCCCAATTCGCGCGGCGGGGAATGCTTTACCCGCACCGAAGCCGTGTTCCAGCGCGATGCTGCCGCACTCAAGGACATGGGCATTTCGCATGGCTATCTGCTTTCGACCCATGGGCCCTCGGGCGTCGGTGTCGAGACGCTGATCCGCTGGTCGGATGCGCCGCTGCCGCTCCATCTCGACTTCATGAACGAGGCCCAGCGAGCCGCGCTCAAGCGCCGCCCGGACAATCCGGCCGCGCGGGAAAAGCTCAAGGAGCTGACTCGTTCCATTCTCGCCGAATGGCGCGAGCTCGGCGGCGTCCATATGCAGATCGGGCGCAAGTATCCCTATATGGAAACCCGCCAGGCGCCGGTGCGTGCCCTGCTCGACCAGCTCAAGGCCCAGTTCGATCCGGCTGACATCATGAGCCCGGGCAACCTTTTCACGCTCGACCAGTAGTCTCCCTCCCAATGACAAAGGCCCGGCAGATCTGCCGGGCCTTTTGTTTTGCACGGGGCATTGGGCCCAACAAAAATGGGCCGACGAACCGGCCCATTTCAGACGTTCAAGGGAGGTTATTCGAACGTATAGAGGCGGACGATTTCGTCCGGGTAAGGCACGTAGTCGATGTCGGCCTTGACGCCGTAGACCTGCAGCATGTCGTAGAGCGGCAGGAACTGGCGGTCTTCATTGCTGATGCGGAAGGCCTCGCTGATCATTTCCTGCTTCTTGGTCTCGTCGATTTCTTGGCGCTGGGACTTCACCAGGGCATCGATCGCTGGATTGTTGTGGCGCAGGTGACCGCCGGCTTCGTAAAGCGTGGCAAGGATGGTTTCGGCGTGGAACTGCGAGGAGCCGAAAGCAAAGTAATACATCGGGCTCAGCTTGTTCTGTACCCAGGCCGGGAAGAAGGCCGTGAATTCCATCGGGTTAAGTTGGACGTTGAGACCGGCCGTGGTCAGGTATCCGGCAATCGCCTGGGCGACTTCATTGGCCATCGGATAGTTGTTGTTCGGATAGTCGAGAATGATCGGGGTGCCGTCATAACCGGCTTCCTGGACAAGCTGCTTGGCGAGTTCGGGGTCGAACTCGGTTGGAGTGAAGGACGCGTCATAGCCGCCATTGGAGGGCGGGACCATGATGCCGCTGGCCTTGCCGGTACCGCGCATCAGCTGGTCAGCAATGGCGACGCGGTCGATGGCAACGTCAACGGCCTGGCGGATCAGCGGATTGTCGAAGGGAGCGATATCCGGGTTGAGCTCGAGGAAGGAGACGCGGTAGCCGGGGGCCACCTCAACCTTGAGTGCCGGATTGCCGGCCAGCATGTCCATCAGACTTGGCGGCAGGCTCGGGACCAGATCGACTTCACCCGAAAGCAACGCATTGGCGCGGGCGGCGTCGGACGGGATCGGACGGAAAATGCCAGTCTTGACGGCCGGCTCGCCACCCCAATACTCCGGGAAGGCTTCCAGCACCATGCGGTCATCCTTGACCCATTCGGCCAGCTTGTAGGGGCCGGTACCGATCGGGGCGGTGGCATAGCCGGTATCGCCATTGGCGTCGTAATAGGCGCGGCTCATCACGTAGAGATATTTGCTCTGGCGATCGAACATCGCATAGGGCTGGGTCAGGGTGAACTTGACAGTGGTGTCGTCCACGGCCTCGGCCTTTTCCACAAGGCGCAGGAAGGCGCGCACGGGCGAAGTTTCGTCGGCCAGCACATGCTCGGTGGTGAAGACCACGTCATCGGCCGTCATGGTCGAGCCGTCGTGGAATTTGACGCCTTCGCGCAGCTTGAAGGTCCATTCGGTCAGGTCGTCGCTGACCGCCCAGCTTTCGGCCAGCTGGGGAATGACCGCGCCATCGCGCCCCAGCTCGGTCAGCGCGTTATAGACGTTGAGGCGCAGGTTGAGGCCGATCGGCGAGGTGTCCTTGCTCGGGTCGAGCGTGGGCACGTCACCCGACAGCGCGATCGTCAGCTGTTCGGGGGCAGCCATGGCAGCGGTCGATAGAGCAATCAAGGATGTGGCGCTGATAAGAGCTGCTGCGGCGAAGCCCTTCATCGTGCTGAAGTAAGACATGGAAACTCCCTTCCTGTGTTGGGTCCAGTCCAAGCTCGGCCTGCGGACCCTTCCCTCACAGCAGAGACTATGCACCCATCCTGATAACTGTCAACAGTTTACCGACGAGTGAAGAGGCCAGTCTGCAGGGGTTTAGTAGCCAGCACGACGCAAAACGCCAAAAGCCGCAAATGGCGACCTTCCATGGGATGAGCACTGCAACACAAGGCTTTGAATTCAGTCAGAAATGCTAGCGTAAGCGGCCTCAATGATAGCTGCGGCGCGCGGGCCGATATCATTGCCGTCGTGCATCTTATTGGTAGTCCAGCACAGGCTCAGCTGCGACACCGGATCGGCAAAGGCCTGCGAGCCCCCCGCCCCAGAATGACCAAAGCTTGCAAGATTGGGTCCCATGGGGCGATGCGGCGGCGAATTGAGCATGAAGCCGACCGCCATGCGCAGTCTTGCGCCTTCGCTATCCGTCGTCCGGGCCTTCTGCTCGGTGAGGAACTGCGCCTGCGTCGGCGCGCTGACCAGCGGTTCAGGCCCGATCATGGCATTATAGATCCCAGCAACGGCGCGCGCCGTGCCGTGACCATTGACCGAGGGCAGTTCCTCGCCGCGCCAGAGGGCGGAATTATAGTCCTCTTCCACCGGCACTGCCTGCCACATGCGATAGGCGATAGAGTCCTTGGGCTCGCGCTTGGCGGCATTGACCACATTATTGGCCGAAGCCACGATGGTAGAACAGCGCGCCTGCTGCGCCTCGTTCATGCCGATGAAATAGTCGAGCCCGCGTGGGCCGCAAATCTCGTCCTGCAGAAATGTGCCGATGGTCTTGCCAGTCAGCCGGCGTACCAGTTCGCCGGCGATGAAGCCAAGCGTCGAGGAATGATAGACTTGTTTCTCGCCCACCGGCCACAGCGGCTTCTGGTTGGCAATGGCGGCAATCATTCGGTCCCAATGATAGATATCGCCCGGTGCAGCAAGGTCCGTCACCGGAATGCCGGCTAGGTGGCCCAGTGCTTGGCGGACGGTGATCTCGCCTTTCCCGTCAGCGGCAAATTCGGGCCAATACGTGCTGACCGGCGCGTCGAGAGTTAGCTGTCCACGATCCACCAGCATGGCCACGCAGATCGCCGAGACGCCCTTGGCGACCGACATCATCAACGTCAGTGTATCGGCGCGCCATGGCGCGCCTCTCTGCTTGTCAGCAATACCGCCCCACAGATCCACCACCAGCGCATTGCGGTAGTAGATGGCCACGGCCCCGCCGAGTTCGTCACGCTGGGTGAAGTTCTCGCGGAAAGCCTTGGCCACGGCATCAAACCTTGGATCAGCATGGCCGCCGATCTGCGGGACGGTATCTGTGCTCATCAGCCCGAGATCACTTCCTGCTGCATGCGCTGGGTGATTTCGGTGAAGGACGACTGGATCGAGGCCCAGTCGATGCGCAGCAATTGATCGGCCGGTGCGATGCGGCTGGCAACAGCCGGGTCCAGCACGGCCTTGGAGTTGACCACGCCGGTCGGCATGGCATTGCCGAAGGCTACCTGCCGGTCTACGCTTAGGGCAAAGTCGACGAATTCGAGTAGGAGGTCGCGGTTCGCCGCATTGGTCGGGACGTGATAGGAGAGAACGCCCATGGGCGCGCCCTCCGTCGGCGTCACAAACTTGCCCGGGACGCCGCCGTCTATCAGCGCATAGGAGCGGAAGCCACCAAAGCCAGCCGCAACGCCAGCTTCTTGACGCTGGATCAGGCCGTCGACCTCATTGGCCGTGTTGAACCAGCGGGCGACATTGGGCTTGAGCTCCTTGAGCTTTTCAATGCCCAAGTTCCAGTCCGAACCATCTCCCGCAAGCGTCGCGGCGATCATTACCAACTCATACATGGAGCCGGCGGCAGCCGCCGGGGCCAGGATTTTGCCGGCCAGCGATGGATCCCAGAGATCTGCCCAAGCCGTGATCGGCTTTTCCACCATGTCTTCGCGATAGAGAATGCCATAGTCGACATAGTTGAAGCCGACAGCCTTGCCCTCATAGGTATCTTTGAAAATCGGATGCACATCGGCCAGAGCCGGGATCTCGTTAGCCGTCAGCTCCAGGAAGAGGTCCGGCACGCGAATGGCGCGCATGGCCACCGGCAGCGAAAGGAAAGGCAGGTCGATTTCGGGCGCGTCGCGATTGACCAAAGCATTGTTCAGCCACTCGTCGGCCGAGCCATACTTGATCACGAATTCTGCACCCGTCCTTGCGGAGAAGGGATCGAGCACATGCTTGCGGTAATTCTCTTCATAGGCACCCCCGAACAGGGTGGTGACAATGGTCTTGCTTTGCGCCCGCACGATTGCGGGGAAGCCGGTGACCACGCCTGCAGCGGCCGTAGCGGCCAAAAAATGCCGTCTCGTCAGTGAATTTGCTGTCATTCTCCCAATCTCCCTTGGTGCTAGCTGGCCAGTACGCGTACGGCCGCCGGATCGAAACTGACCGATACGGCCTCTCCCATGCTGAACCGCGCCACCGAAGTGGGAATGCGGGCAGTCACGGGACCATCTGCTGTGTCGACGACATAGGCATTCTGCTCGCCCAGATAGGTGGACGAGGAGACCTGCCCCGGTATCGCCCCTTCGCGATGCCCGGCCGTGATCGACACACGCTCGGCTCTAATGGCCATCCGGATTCCCTCACCCGGTGCCACATCGATTTTGTCGGTCGCAATGACCGTGTCCCCGATCGCCAATTCCTGCGCGGAGCGCACCTTGGCGTCGAAAATGTTCTGGAAGCCCATGAAATTGGCGACGAATTCGTTGGCCGGGTTTTCATAGACGTCGACGGCCGGAGCGATCTGCTGGATCACGCCGGCATTCATCACCGCCACGCGGTCGCTCAGCACCACGGCCTCTTCCTGGTCATGGGTGACGAAGATGGCGGTAATACCCAATTCCTTGGTCAGCCGGCGCAATTCGACCTGCAGCGTTTCGCGCAGCTTGCGGTCGAGCGCACCGAAGGGTTCGTCGAGCAGCAGGGCGGTCGGATTGGTGACGATGGCGCGGGCAATGGCCACGCGCTGCTGCTGGCCGCCGGAGAGCTCATGCGGCATGCGGGTCAGATAGGCATCGAGCCGCACAAGGCTCAGCGCCCGCTTGACGCGATCTTCGCGCTCGGCCTTGCCAACGCCCTGCATCTTGAGACCGAAGGCAACATTGTCGGCCACGCTCATATGCGGAAACAGCGCATGGGACTGGAAGACCATAGCAATGCCGCGCTTGTGGATCGGCACTTTGGTGACGTCGCGCCCTTCGAGCACAATGCGGCCCTCGTCGATATCGGCGAGGCCGGCAATCGAGCGCAGCAAAGTGGTCTTGCCGCAGCCGCTGGGGCCGAGCAGGGTCACCAGCTCCCCCTTGTCGATCTGGGCCGAAACCCGGTCGAGCACACGCAGCTTGTTGTAGCTCTTGGTTACTGACTGGATATCGAGTGCGGGCAAGGCCTTAGGCTCCCAGAGTCTTGCGCAGGCCGGCAAAGCGCTCGAGGGCGATTGCGACGACCAGGGCCATCAGGATGAGAAGGGTGGAGACAGCCGCGACCGATGGATCGAGGTTGTATTCGACATAGCTCATCAGGCTCAGCGGCAGCGTGTTGGTGCGCGCATTGGCGAGGAAGAGCGAGATGGAGACATTGTCGAAGGAGATGATGAAACCAAAGATCATGCCCGCCAGCAGGCCGGGGGCCAGGCCTGGCAGCGTGACGTGGAGGAAGGTGCGCAGGCTATTGGCGCCGAGCGTGCGCGCAGCTTCCTCGGCCAGCGGATCGAGCCGGACCAGGCTCGCGCTGGTGGTGCGCACCAGATAGGGCAGCACGATCAGCACATGCGCCGCTATCAGCCGCGTGCTGCCGCTGGAAAAGCCCAGCCGCGATGAGGCCAAGAGGATGGCAAGGCCGATAACCACGGAAGGCACAACCAGCGGCGCCAGCAGGATGGTCTGCAGCACTTCCCGGCCCGGCAGGCGGCCACGGGTGATGGCGAGCGAGGCGGCAATGGCCAGCGGCGTGGCGATGGCCGTCGAGCTCACGGCGAGCCAGAGGCTGTTCCAGGCGGCGGAGGTGAATTCCGGCCGCGCCAGGGCATAGGCATACCAGCGCAGGGTGAAGCTCTGCGGCGGAAATTCGAGGATTTCGCTGGTACCGAAGGAGCTGAGCGCGATAACCACGGTCGGCGCCAGGATGAAGGTGAAAAGCAGCGCGATGACCACGCCAAAGAAAAGCCTGTTCATTGCGGGCGCCTCTGGGCGGGAGACAGCAGCGTGGTCAGCGTGCCGAGACCAAGCACCACGGCCGCGGCAACGAGCAGCAGCAGGAATGCCATGGCCGAGCCGGTGCCCCATTCATAGAGATTCACGAAATTCTGGTAGATCAGCGTCGTGATGAAGTTGGGCCCGCTTGGCCCCAGCACGGCCGGGGTGACATAGGCCGAGATCGACAGCGAGAAGCAGAGCGTCACCCCTGCCCCAATGCCCGGCACGCAGAGCGGCAAGAGGATATGCCACCAAACCCGCGCCCGATTGGCGCCCAGAGTGGAAGCAGCCTCGCTGATCGCCGGCTCGATGCGATCGAGCGCCGCGACCAGCGACAGGACCATGAAGGGCAGCACGATATGGACGAGGCCGACGCCGATGGCGAAATCGGTATAGAGCAGCCGGATCGGCGCCCGGATCAGGCCGAGCCCCATCAGCGCGTTATTGATGACGCCATTATTGCCCAGAATAACGATCCAGCCATAGGAGCTGGCGACCATGCTGACCAGCAGCGGCGAGAGCACGACAATGGCGATGGGCGAGCGCCAGGCGGCTGGGGCGCGGGACATCAACGAGGCCAGCGGAAAGCCGAGCACTAGCGCAACCACGGTTACGCAAAAGGAAATAACGAAGGTGCGCCCGGCAATGCCCAAGAAGAACCCATCTGTTAACAGATCGGAATAGTTGCTGATGGTCGGACCGGTCACGTCCTGCAACATGAAATCGCCGGTCAAGGTGCTGAAATTCAACAGGTAATACAATGGAATGCCGAGCACCACACCGAGCATCAGCATGGTGGGAAAGAGTAAGGCGGTCGAGCTGAACTTAGACAAGAAAGGCATGACGGCTCCTGCGATAGTCACCGTCCTTCATGTGCCTGTCATCTGTCAACAGTTTGTTTGAAGTTGTGATGGCAGCCATTCGTCGTAGGCGCGATCGAAATCTACTGGCGACAAAACCTGAGGGCGCGCCGGTTCTCAAACTGCACCGGCCTGCCCATAAGTCTGGGATTTCAGGCTGACGAATTTATCGTTTTGACCGCTCGATCGTATGTCACTACATGTCTGTGCTTCAACACATGGGGTAATTCGCGCCAAAACTGACCGCCCTCTCGCAGCGATGTTTGGCCCGACAACACCAAGTTCTCTTCGCATAACACCCAAAAAGCCAACTGTTGACAGTTGAAAGATTGTGGATGTTTAATTTGTGCCGTCTTTTGGAGGGAATGCAAATGAAGACAAATCTTACAGGACTTTTCGCATCCCAGTCGGCGATGGCTCTGCTTCTGGCCTTGTCGACTGCACTCGGCACCGGCGCCAGTCTTGCCCAGGAAGCAGGTTGCGACGCGGCGTCGCCGGCCATCGTTTGCAAGGTAGTGAGTGCTGAGGATCTAGTGCATGTGCCCAGCACCGATTGGGTGCTGGTCAGCAGCTACAGCACGCTCAACTCGTCTGGAGAGGGCTTGGTCCTGCTCAACAGCAAGACGCTTGAGCGCCAGGTGGTCACTTGGTCGACGGCCGATGGGGCCGGGGAAGGCTGCCCCAGCACGCTCGAGCAGACAGAGCTGTCGCCACATGGCATTTCGATCCACCAGGAAGAAGATGACGGCCTGACGGCATATGTTGTCAATCACGGCCGCCGCACTATTGAAATGTTCGACGTGACCCTTGCCAAGGACGCTCCGCAGTTTGCCTGGAGCGGCTGTGTGGTCCTGCCAGAAAGCGTCAATCCCAATGCGGTGGTGGCATTGCCGGACGGCCGCCTTGCCGTCAGCGCTTTCTTGGTCAATGGCGACGAAACGGCGACGGAAAAGTTCTTCGCGGGGGAGAATACCGGCTTCATCGCGCTCTGGCATCCCGAGGCAGGCTGGTCGGAGCTAGCCGGGAGCGAGGCCTCCGGTAACAACGGCGTCGAAGTCTCACCCGACGGAAAATATCTCTTCGTGGCGGCCTGGTCTGGCGCGGAAATCATGCGCCTGACGATCGACGCCATGCCTTATGAGCGGGTGTCCATCCCCGTCGATTTCTTGGCAGACAATCTGCACATGAATGGGGACGGCCAGTTGCTTGCAGCAGGGCAGTCTGTGACGCTTGAGGAAGGGTTCAGTTGCCTCGGTCCGGACTCCCCCATCGTCTGCCCCCTCAAGACCAAGGCGGTCAGCATCGATCCGGAAACACTTGAAGTTGCCGAGCTTTTTACCCTCGACGGATCGCCCGAATTTGGGGCCGGCACCACTGTGCTTGAACTGACCGACGAATATTGGGTCGGCACCTTCCGTGGCGACGCAATAGCCCGCGTCGCCCGCTAACGAGCCCGGGGGCGGCCATTCCCAAGATGTTGGCAGCTTGGCCGCACCACACCTGCACTTTCAGTGCCTGTCGCCGCCCCCTATCTCCACCGGCTTTCACAGCAATGTCAGCTTTGATTATGTTCACAGTCGAGATGCTTTGACCGAAATGGGGTCGCATCCGGACCGACCGGTCGTGGCGAGTTGTGATGACGGTTTAACCCCAACCGAGCGCGAGCAGTCCCACGATAAGCAGGCTGGTGAAGGCGCCGTTTAGCGCCATGGCAATGCCCGAAAAGGCGCCGCCGATATCGCTGACCTGCAGCGCCCGCGCCGTGCCAATGCCATGTGAGGTGAGGCCCACGGCAAAGCCGCGCGCGGCGTAATTCTTGATCTGCAAGGCATCCATCAGCGGCGTGACTACGACGGCCCCGGTGATGCCGGTCAGGATGACCAGCACCGCCGCCAGCGACGGAATGCCGCCCAGCGACTTGGCCAGTTCCATGGCGATGGGTGCCGAGACGGACTTGGGAGCGATCGAGGCGAGGACTTCCAGCGGCGCGCCGAAAGCCCAGGCGATGGCGACGGCGCTGCCCATCGCGGTCAGCGAACCAGCCACCAGCGCCACGACGATGGGCAGTAGCGAGCGACGCACGGCGGCGAGGTTGCGGAACAGCGGCACGGCCAGTGACACCGTCGCCGGCCCAAGCAGGAAGTGCACGAATTGCGCGCCCTCGAAATAGGTCGGGTAGCTGATCCCGGTGGCCAGCAGCACGAGGATCACCAGCGTGGCGCTGATCAGCACGCTATTGGCCAGCGGGCTATTGCCGAGCAGCGCCGCGAGACGCAGTGCCACGACATAGGCCAGCAGCGTCACCGCCAGCCAGGTCAGTGGCGAGGCGGCAAGATAGACCCAGATCTGCCCCAGCCCGGTCATGCGGATGTCCTCGCCATCAGCTTTTCGGTGAGGAGGAAGGCGCCGACCGTCACCAAGAGGGTCAGCAGCGTCGAGGCGACGACGGCGACTAGCAGCTGGAAACCCCAGGTTTTGATCAGCTCACCATGCTGCATGATGCCGACCGCCGAGGGCACGAAGAGCAGCGACAGTACGCCCAACAGCCCATTGGCCACCGAGATCACCGTACCGGCCTGCTTGCGGCCTACGCAAAGCAGCACCAGCAACAGCACCATGCCCACCACCGGCCCCGGCAGCGCCACGCCCGGCACGGCCAGCCGCAACAGCCCGACCAGCGCCTCGCCAGCCAGCTGACAGAGGATCAGCACCACAAAGCCAGCGACCATGTCATTGGGATTGAGGCTGTGGGGCGGAATATTGGTCATGAGGGGTTCAGTTCGGCAGATGGTTAGGTGTTACAACGAACACTAGGACAATTCGGCGCCCCCATCACCCCACCCTCGATCCCTCCCCATCAAGGGGAGGGAAGGTCGAATGAAGAGCCTCGGCTCTTTCGATTCCCTCCCCCTTGTGGGGAGGGTGGCCCCGAAGGGGTCGGGTGGGGATTCTTGGGGCTAGATGGCCCGCTTGGCGAACTTCCCACCAGCCATGATAGCCGGCATATGCGCCCCCCCCCCCTGCAGCAGGGTAATATCGCTCAGCGGGTCACCATCCACCACCAGCAGGTCGGCAAAGGCGCCGGCGGCGATCACGCCCACCTGCCCCTCCAACCGGCACAGCCGCGCGCCAATCGTCGTGGCCGAGCGGATGATTTCGGCTGGCGTCAGCACCTTGGCCAGCAGTTCAAATTCCATGCAGTGATATTTGCGCAGCTGGCCCAAAAGGTCCGAGCCAAAGGCCATAGGCAGGCCGGCGTCGCGCATCACTTCGAGCGAACGCAGCCCGCCAGAGCGCACCACTTCGATCTTGGCAAATTCCGCCGCGCCCAGGCCCAGCGCTTCGCCCTCGATATGCAGCGCGTCATAGGCCACCAGCGTCGGCACAGCGATACAGCCTTTTTCGGCCGCCTTGCGGGCGGTTTCGGGCTCGATCAGATTGCAATGTTCGAGGCTATGCACGCCTAGTTCGATGCAGCGCCTGATGGCCTTGTCAGTATAGACATGTGCGGAGACATAGAGACCGGCATTGTCCGCCTCTTCCACCATGGCGAGGATTTCCTCGCGCGAATATTGGATGGAATGGATCGGGTCATTGGGCGAGGAAACGCCACCATTGGCCATCACCTTGATGAAATTGGCGCCCTCCTTGATCATGGTGCGGCAGGCCGCGCGGACATTGTCGACGCCGTCGACAATGAGGCCCATCGAGCCCAGACGATCGGAGAAAATCCCCGGCCGGTCGTCGGTGCGGGGGCGCAGGTCGGCATGGCCGCCGGTGGTGGTAAGGCCCTTGCCACAGATCACCAGCCGCGGCCCATCGAGCAGGCCTTCGTTCACCGCCCGCACCAGGCCATAATCGGCCCCGCCGAGATCGCGCAGGGTGGTGAAGCCGCGCTGCAGCGCCTCGGTCATGACGCGCGCCGAGCGCAGGGCCGAGAGGGAGCTGGGGGCGATCATATTGCCCCAGAGATCGAGTCTTTCGGCCACGACATGCACGTGGCAGTCGATCAGGCCCGGCATCAGCACTTTGCCGGCAAGGTCGATTGTGGTGGCGTCGGCGGGAGCCGCAATATTGGCTCCAACCGCAGTGATGCGATCGCCCGAAACCAGCACATCGAGCCCGTCGCGCAAGACACCCGCCTCGGCATCGAGAATACGGCCGCCGGTGAAAAGATAGGTCGTGGTCATGGAGCAAACTCAGCGGTGGTGGCAGGCAACGAGGGCGCCGTCGTCGCGCGGGGTCAGGGCGGGCTCGTCCCGGCGGCAGATGTCGGTGGCCAGCGGGCAGCGCGGGTTGAACGGGCAGCCTGATGGCTTACGCGTCGCGCTGGGGATATCGTCATTGGTGGCCGAGAAACTGTGGCGCTTGCGCGGATCGCGGGAGGGCGCCGAGCGCATCAAGAGCTCGGTGTAGGGATGGCCGGGCGAGGCGAAAATCTTGGTCTTTGGGGCGATCTCGACGATCTTGCCCAGATACATCACCGCCACGCGATGCGAGATGAATTCCACCACGCCCAGATCATGCGAGATCGAGAGGTAGGACACGCCCAAATCACGCTGCAGATCGCTCAACAGGTTGAGGATCTGTGCCTGCACCGAAACGTCGAGCGCCGAGACCGGCTCATCGCAGACGATGACGTCGGGATTGAGCGCCAGCGCCCGGGCAATGCCGATGCGCTGCCGCTGGCCGCCCGAGAACTGATGCGCGAAATTGTCCGCCTGATCGGGCCGCAGGCCGACGCGCTGCATCAGTTCAGCGACGCGGTCGTCGCGCTCGGCCCTGGTGCCGATCCTGTGCACGTCGAGCGGGGCACGAATGATGTCCTTCACCCGCTGCCTCGGATTGAGCGACGAAAATGGGTCCTGGAAGACGATCTGCATGCGCCGGCGATAGCTCTTAAGCGCCGAGCGATTGAAACCCTTGATCTCCTGCCCGTCGAAACGGACCTGCCCGCCGGTCGGCTTGACGAGACCCATCAGCGCAAGGCCCGTGGTGGACTTGCCGCAACCGCTTTCGCCGACGAGGCTCAGCGTTTCGCCACGGTTCAGCGAAAAGCTCACGCCATCGACGGCCTTGACCGCCCCCACCTGGCGCTGCAGCACGCCGGCGCGAATGGGGAAATGGACTTCGAGATTGTCGACGCTGAGCAAAGGGGTCGCATCAGGCTGCATTGTCATGCTCCCAGCAGGCGGCCCAATGGCCGGGGCGTTTTTCGGTAAAGGGCGGGCGCTCTTCGAGGCAGCGCGCCGAGGCGCCGGGGCAGCGCGGGGCAAAGGCACAGCCCTTGGGCAGGTCCCAGAGCGGGGGGACGGTGCCGGCAATATCGGCGAGGCGGTCGCCATTCTGGCTCGAGGCACCCGAGCCGGGCACGGCACCCATCAACCCGATCGTATAGGGATGGAAGGGCCGGTCGAAGAGATCATAGATCGAGGCTTCCTCGACCTTGCGGCCGGCATACATCACGATCACCCGGTCGGCGACTTCCGACACCACGCCAAGGTCGTGGGTGATGAGGATCTGCGCCGTGCCAAGGCGCTTCTGCAGGTCGGAAATCAGCCCTAGGATCTGCGCCTGGATGGTCACGTCGAGGGCCGTGGTCGGCTCGTCGGCGATGATGATCTTGGGGTCGCAGGCCAGCGCCAGAGCGATCATGGCACGCTGGCGCATGCCGCCCGAGAGCTCATGCGGAAACTGGGTGGTGCGGCGCTCGGGGTCGGGCATCTGCACCATGCGCAGCACCTCCACCGCGCGCTGGTCGGCTTCCTTGTGGCTGCATTTGCGGTGCTGGCGCACGCTTTCGGCAATCTGCTCGCCGATGCGCAACACGGGGTTAAGCGCGGTCAGTGGCTCTTGGAAGATCATGGCGATTTTTTCGCCGCGGAAATCCTCGGTCTGGCGCTGGTTCATGGCGAGGAAATCCTCGCCATCGATCAGGATCTTGCCACGCGAAATGCTGGCGGCATCGGGCAAGAGGCGCAGCAGCGACAGCGCCGTCATCGACTTGCCGCAGCCGCTTTCGCCGACGATGCAAAGGGTTTCCCCGGCATGCACGGAAAAACTCATGTCGGAGACGACAGCGAATGAGCCCTGTGCGCCCCGGATCTCGATCTCGAGATCGGAAACCGCCAGAACGGACGCTTGGGTACCAGTCTTTGTTTCGCTCATCGCCATCGTCTCCATATGCCGGGCCAGGAGGGATCAGCCCCGGCAAAGGTTGAAAATCAGTCGGTCGCGCCGTCGAGATTGCCGACCATGAAGGCATAGTCGCCGCTCTGGACGACGTTGCGCGTCAGGTGCTGCATGATCATCACGCCGTTTTCGAACGGGGTCTTGATCTCTTCGAGCACTTCGAAATTATAGGGGCTGACCACGCGGCCGAGCAGCTGGCCGCCCTTGATGGTCTCGCCATTGGCCGGGCACAGCGGCTCGATGAAGCCGCCTTGGCTCGGGCGGATGCCGGCCAGTTCGGTGACGACGATCTGCTTGGGATTGGGCGTCGGCTCGCCGGCAATCGTGCCGGTGGTCTTGAGCATGTTGATGACGCCGTCGACGGTGCGCTTGATATAGGGGGTCTGGTCGACGATACCGCCGCCCAGCTCGACCACGACGACCGGGATATTGCGGGTGTCGATGGTCACCGACTTGGTGGTCCCGCCGAAGACCGTGCCCTGCTTGTTCTCGACCGGGCGATAGAGCACCGTCGAGCCAAAGGCGCGGGACAGCTTCTCGTCGTTCCAGATATAGACATAGTCGACGGTCGGGCGATCGGTGCCCGAATGCAGGTCGATATGGACGTCGATGACATTGAGATATTGCTCGGTCAGCGCATGGGCCAGCTGCTGGCTATAGGTGCCCTTGGGATTGCCGGGGAACTGGCGGTTGAGATCAACCTTGTCGATCGTGGCAAAGCGCTCGTTGACGGCAAAGGCCGACGGATTGGCGACCGGCAGCAAGAGGATCCGGCCCTTGAGCGGCTGGTCCTTGATCAGCTCGAACAGTTCGAGAATGGCCTGGCTGCCGGTATTCTCATTGCCGTGGATCGAAGCTGAAATGCCGATGGTGGGGCCATCCTCCTCGCCCACCAGCTCATGGATGAACAGCACGGCATCGCTGCCATCGGCATTGGTCGTGAACTTGGGCCGAAGCTGGTTGATGATCTTGACCATTCGCTTATTCCTTTGCTTATTTGGCCTTTCCGGCCTTTGCTCCGCCACGGGACAGCTGGCGGGGATCAAGAACGTCCCGCAAACCGTCGCCGAGGAGATTGAAACCGAGCACGGTTACCATGATGGTCGCGCCCGCGATGATGGAGAGCCACGGCGCGTCGCGCATGAAGCGGGTGCCGTAGGAGAGGGTCCAGCCCCAGGTGGGTGCCGGCGGCGGTAGGCCGAAGCCGAGGAAGCTCAGTGCCGATTCCGAGATGATCGCCGTGCCCAGCCCCAGCGAGGCCAGCACGATGATCGGCCCGATGGCATTGGGCAGGATTTCCTTGAAGATGATCCGCGCCGGGCTGGCGCCGATGGCACGGGCCGCCTGCACATAATTCTGCTCACGCAGTACCAGGGTCGTCGAACGCACGACGCGGGCATATTCGGTCCAGGCCACGACGATGATGGCGAGGGACACGTTCATGATGCCCGGGCCAAGCACCGCGACGATAGCCAGGGCCAAAACGATGGCCGGAAAGCCGAGGAAGATGTCGGTGATGCGCATCAGCACCAGATCGACCCAGCCGCCGAAATAGCCGGCGACAAGCCCCACTGTGGTGCCGATAGCCGCCGAGACCGCCACCGAGATGACGGCGATGGTCAGCGAGATGCGGGCGCCATATACGAGGCGTGACCAGAGATCACGACCGAAATTGTCGGTCCCGAGGATATGCTCGAGGGTCGGGCCCTCGAAGCGGTTGCGCATGTCCATCTGCTCGATGCCATGGGTGGTGACATAGGGCGCGAAAATGGCCAGCAGGATGATGGTCAGCGAGATCAGCGCACCGATGACCAGCGAGGTGTTCTGGAGGGCTTTGGGCAAACGCATGGAAATCACCCGAGCCGGATGCGCGGATCGACCGCGGCATAGAGAAGATCGACCACCAGGTTCACCAACGCGAAGACGATGGCGAAGGTCAGCACGATGCCCTGGATGAGCGGCAGGTCACGCTGGGAAATGGCGGCAATGGTCAGCTGGCCGAGGCCCGGCCAGGCGAAGATGGATTCGGTCAGCACGGCGCCACCGAGCAGCGCACCAAAGCGCAGGCCGATTACTGAGAGCACGGGCAGCAGCGCATTGCGCAAAGCATGGCGCACCACCACCCGGCCCTGCCGCAACCCCTTGGAATAGGCGGTGCGGACGAAGTCCTCGCGCAGCACTTCGAGCATGGACGCCCGCACCAGGCGCGAGATGATGGCGGCCGAATTGGCAGCCAGGGCCAGCGCCGGCAGCGCCAGATGGGTCAGGCTATCCCACAGCACCTGCGGGCGTCCGGTCACCGCGGCCAGCAGGGCCTCGGGCAGCGGGACGCCGCGACCGATGGCTGGCAGCCAGCCGAGCTGGACCGCAAACAGCAGCATCAGCAGCAGGCCCAGCCAATAGACCGGCATGGACACGCCGATCTGGGCAAAGAGCATGGTCACGGTATCGATCCACGACCCCTGGCGGATGGCCGCCACCACGCCCAGCGTCAGGCCGATGAGCGTGGCAAGGATCAGCGCCACCACGGCGAGCTCGATGGTTGCACCCAGCCGGCCGAGGATGATTTCCGAGACGGCCTGGTTCTGGAAGATCGAGCGCCCCATGTCGCCGCGCAGCAGCGCCGCAAAATAGTCGAACAGGCGGACATACCAGGGGTCATTGAGACCAAGGCTGTTGCGCAGGTTGAGAATGGCCTCGGGCGTCGCGTCCTGGCCGAGCAGCACCGCCGCCGGATCGCCGGGGATGATGAGCAGCAGGCCAAAGGTCACGATGACCATGCCGATGGCCATGGGAATGAGCAGCAGAAGCCGGCGTATGACATAAGACAGCATCGCGTCAGCTCCTTTCCTGGATTAGGGTTTGTCGGTTGCGGTGCATCATGCCAGCACGATGTCTTCGAAATTGCGCGGATAGACGGTGAGGCTTTCCGGCCCGTCCGCGGTCACCAGCACCGTATCGGCGAGGCGGAAGCCGCCGACGCCGGGCACGTAGAGGCCGGGCTCACTGGAGCAGACCATGCCGGGCTTGAGCAGGGTCTGGTCGCCCGCCTCAACCCATGGGCTTTCATGGAAGGCGACGCCCATGCCGTGGCCGACGCGATGCTTGACGAAGGGGGTCATGCCTTGGCCATGCAGGTAGCTGAGCGCCGCCACGTCGGCCGAAGCGCAGGTCTCACCGGCAATCAATCCGGCCGTGCCGATGCGCTGACCTTCCTGGGCGATGCGGTAATAGGTCTCGTGCTCCTTGCTCGGGGTGCCGAGCACGAAAGTCCGCTCGCTTTCCGAGGCGCGGCCGCCGACGCGGCAGCCCAGCGACAGGATGAAGATCTCGTTGGGCTCGAGGCGGCGCGCGCTTTCGATGCCATGCGGAAAGGCCGACTTGACGCCGCCATTGATCAGCCCGCCGGCAAGGGTCGCCACATGCAGCACGTCCTCGTGCTCATTAGCCATGATATCGAGCGCATGGCGCACCACATGGCGCTCCAGCTCGATTTCGCTGGGCAGCGGTTTGCCGGAGCGAAAGGCTTCGGTGACCAGGTCGACGCCGGACTGCACCATGGCGTCGGAAATCCGCCCCGCCTCGCGATGCAGCCGCACCTCTTCGGGATATTTGATCTGCCGCATCGTCGTGACCATGCCGGTCGGGATCACGTGGGCGTCCGGCCAGGTTGTCGCCAGTTCCGCCGCGCGCCCCACCGACATGCCATAGCCATGGGCAATGGTGCCGCGGATCGGGCCAAGCGCCCGCGCCAGCACATCGAACGGCCGGTCGACGCCGGGGAATTCGAAATAGACCACGCTGTCGGCGGCCACCTTCTGGCTCAGCGCATAGTCGCGTTCCAGCTCGGGAATGAGCAGGAAGGCCGATTGCGCCGTCAGCGCCAGAGCAATGGGCCGTTCATTGGGCCGGAAGGCAAAGCCGGTGGTGTAGAGCACGTCATCGGCCGCATCGAGCAGCAGCAGGTCGATGCCCGCCGCTGCCATGCCGGCGCGGATGTCGCGCTGCACCTTTTCGTAAAATTCTGGCCCGAGGCGCTGCACGAAAGCCATTATGCGATGACCACGTCTTCGAGCTTGCGCGGATAGTGGGTCATGCTGTCGGGACCTTCTTCGGCGATCAGCACGGTGTCGGCGATGCGATAGCCGGCAAAGCCATGCACGAAGATCGCCGGCTCCGACGAGGTGATCATGCCGGGTTCGAGAATGGTGTCGTCGCCACCTTCCACCCATGGCGCCTCATGGAACATGATGCCCATGCCATGGCCGACGCGATGCAGCAGATATTCGTCCATGCCGCTGTCGCGGATGAATTTGAGCGCAAGATTGTCGGCCGAGGCGCAGGAGTGGCCGGCGATCAGCGCGGCGGTCGCCATGCGCTGGGCCTCATAGGCCACGGCATAGTGGCCCTCCTGTTCCTTGCTCGGCTCGCCGATGAACAGCGTGCGCTCGCTTTCCGCGGCGCGGCCACCAACGCGACAGCCAAGTGACAGGATAATGCTCTCGCCGCGCTTGACCGGATTGCCGGTCGGCATGCCATGCGGATAGGCCGAGCGCGGCCCGGAATAGACAAGGCCCGAGGCGAGGCCCTGCACCAGCATCTGGTCATCATGCTCGTCGAACATGATCTTCATGGCATGGCGGGAGACGAAGCTTTCGATCTCGATTTCCGAGGGCAATTCCTTGCCCGAGCGCATGGCATCGCGGATCAGCTCGACCCCGGCGATCACCATTTCATCGGAAATGCGCGACGCCTCGCGATGCATCACGATCTCTTCGGGATACTTTTTCAGACGCATCTGCTGCACGATGTTGCTTGGCACGACACGGGCATTGGGGAAGGCGGCAGCAATCTGCGGGATGCGCGCGGCGGAAATGGCGGGGCTATGGCCAACCGTACCCTTCATGTCGGGGAAGGCGCGACCAAGCACGGCAAAGGCCGGGTCGATGCCGGGGAATTCGAAATAGATGATCGGCTCGGCCGCGATGTCCTGATGCGCCGCATGGCTCTCTTCGAGCTTGGGCAGCAGCAGCCAGGCGCCGGTCTGGGTGATGGCAAACACCACCGGACGCTCGGTCGTATAGTGGGAAAAGCCGGTCGTATAGATGACGTCGTCATTGCTATCGAGCAGCAGCATGTCGACGCCGCTCTTGGCCATCCGGGTGCGGATGTCGGCATGGACCTTGGCATAGAAATTCGCGCCCAGGCGCTGGGTAAAACTCATCTCAACATCTCCCCGGAAAAAATACCGGCCAGAACCGAGGGCTCCGGCCGGTCAGTCGGTCAGGTTAGTCGGTGAAACCGATCAGGCCGCGCAGGTTGCCGCGCGGGGTCGCCTGGACTTCAACGGGCAGGTCCTTGGCGTAGAACATCTGGTAGCCCTGGGCGGACACGATGTAATACGGCAGCTCTTCAGCGAGGATCGTCGCGGCGGCCTGGTAGGCCGTTGCGCGGCCAGCCTGGTCGAGGGTCGAGCGGCCGGTCTGCAGCAGCTCATCGACTTCCAGATTGGAATAGCCACCCCAGTTGGTCGAGCCCCCTGTGGTCAGCTGGGCGAACATCAGGCGATCGGGATCGACGATGTTAAGCCAGCCGAGCAGCGCGATCTGGTGCTTGGACTGCTGCACGTAATTGGTCGAGAAGCTCGGCCAGTCGCTGATCTGGGCCGTAGCTTTGACGCCGGCGGCCTCGAAGATGGCCTGCAGGAATTCGATCGACTGGACGCGATTGCCGTCTTCGCTGTGGGTTGCCAGCGTCACCGCGAGGTCGGCACCATCCTTGTCGAGCACGCCGTCGCCATTGCTGTCGGTCCAGCCCAGTTCGTTGAACAGCGCCACGGCGCCTTCGATGTCGAAGGTGGGCTGGGCGATGGCATCGGAATAGGCCCAGGACGAGGGCAGGATGATCGAGTGGGCCACCTGGTCGACACCCTGGTAGATGTCGTTGACGATGGTTTCCTGGTCGATCAGCATCGAGAAGGCCTGACGCATCTTGGGGTCGGCCAGCAGCGGGTCCTTGGTGTTGAAGTTGATGTAGTTCACACCCAGGCCAGCCACGATGACATTGCCGAAGCGGTCATCGGCGGCGAGGCGCTCGATGTCCTGCGGCGCCAGCGGGGACTGGATCACGTCCAGATCGCCGGCTTCGAAAGCCTGCGAGCGGGCGGAATTGTCGCCGATGATGCGGATGGTGACATTGTCCATGGTCGGAGCACCGCGCCAGTAGGCGTCATTGGCCTCGAGCACGATCTCGGAACCGCGGTTCCACGACACCAGCTTCATCGGGCCGGCACCAACCGGGTTGAGCGCGATGTCAGCACCGCCTTCGACCAGGGCCTTGGGCACGATGCCGACGTCGAGATAGCTCAGCAGCGGCGCATAGGGTGCGTTGAGCGTGAACTTGACGGTCAGCGGATCGACGGCTTCAACGGCGGTGATCGGCGAATAAAGCGCGCGGGCCGGAGCGTTGAAGTCGGGATTGGTCAGCGTCGTATAGGTGAAGACCACGTCATCGGCGGTCAGCGGGCTGCCGTCCGAGAAGGTCAGGTCGGGCCTGAGCTTGAAGATGAAGGTCTGCGGATCGGGATTTTCCCAGCTTTCTGCCAGGTCCGGAACGGCCTCGAGGCTCGGCGTGATATGCACCAGGCCCGAATAGATGAGGTCCGCGGTGCGCGACGCGGTGGTGTCGCGGGTGAGACGCGGATCGAGTGTGCCGGCGTCCACATCGGTCCCCACAACCAATGTATTGTCCTGCGCGAAGACGGTCTGCGCCGGCATGAAACCCAGGGCGACGAGCGCCGTGGTAGCCAATAGTAGTTTCTTCATTCCCTGTTCCCTTGCATTGAAGATGCACTACGCAGTTCTGCGTTCTCCAGCCTGGTCAGCCTTGGCCTGCCGAAGCTCGGCAAGACGCGGCGCCAGGATGATTTCAAGCGCGCTCGGATCGAGCGCATGGCGATATTCGAAGCATTGCACATTGGCCGGTGCGAGCTGCACGATGTGGTCGGCGCCCGAGGCATAGACCACGGCATCGGAGCTGTTGATGATCTCGGCGAGGTCCGGCGCGGAGGACCAAGTGACGCGGATGTCCGAGACATGCGGCGCAAACTCGCGCACGCTGGGACGCATGATGGCGATATAGTCCTGGAAGTGGGTGACGGCGGCGACGCGGGCCCGGGAGTCGAGCCCCGCCAGATTCTGCCGCGTGCGCTGGCTCGGCAGCATGCGCAGGCCCACGACGTCGGCTCCGCTCACCAGCGAGCGCACTTCGGCCTCGCGATGGCTGAAGGTCACCACCAGGTCCGCGGCCTTGCAGAGGCGCAGTTCCGGACCGTCGGCGCGGATGCTGTCGATGGTGATGAGATCGATGACATCGCTCGGGCCCACAACGCGACGCGCCTGTTCGACATAGTCGCGGCCGGGCCCCTCGAAGATGCAGACAAAGGCAATGGACAGCCCGATGGACGGGCGACGCATCTGCGCCCGCGCATTGATCATCGAGACCAATGCCATGGGCGAGACGCCCAGGCCCTCGGCCTTGGTGATGATGGATTCTATATCGCTGCGCAGGGCATTGATCGGCTGATGGTCTTCCTGGAGCTTGCCCGGATCGCGTGCGGTGAAGGCGCCAAGGCCCGCCCGCATCTCGATCAGCCCCTCGTCGCGCAGCTGCTGATAGACCTGGCTGACCGTCATCGGCGCAATGCCGATGTCCGCCGCCAGCTGCCGCACCGACTGGAGCTTCGTGCCATAGGGCATGTCACTGAAGGCCAGCATGTAGCTCAGCAGGCCATGCAGCTGGGTCCCGACCGGAACCGGGAGCGACTTGTCGATGCTGGAGGCGTCGATGCTGAACATGTGTACTACCGGTTTGATACACCAACCGTAGCGAGAGCCTTTTCAGACCGCAATAGCGTCTGGGAAAAATTTGTACACAGTTTGCATTCGCCAAATTTATGTGCAGATTACCCGGAATCGGCGGCCCTTCGACGAACTACGCAAACGCGGAGTCAGCCGGGGTACGGCCCAGGCTCTACGAGGTGTACTAATGGATTATATCAACCTTGGCCGGACGGGCCTCAAAGTGTCGCGCCTGGCGCTGGGCTGCATGACCTTTGGTTCGCCCAACTGGGCGCCCTGGGTGCTCGATGAAGCCGCCTCGCGCCCGATCATCGCCCGGGCGCTGGAACTGGGGATCAATTTCTTCGACATGGCCGACATGTATTCGACCGGCGCCGGCGAGGAAGTGGTCGCGGCTGCCCTGCGCGACGTGCCGCGCCACAAGCTGGTGCTGGCCACCAAGCTCTACAATCCGATGAGCCAGGATCCCAATGACCGGGGCCTGTCGCGCAAGCATATTTTCGAGGCAGTGGACGGGAGCCTCAGGCGTCTCGGCACCGACTATATCGACCTCTACCAGCTGCACCGCTTCGACTATGACACCCCGATCGAGGAGACCCTCGACGCGCTCAACGATGTGGTCCGCGCCGGCAAGGTGCGCTATCTCGGCGCCTCCTCCATGCATGCCTGGCAGTTCATGAAGGCGCTCGGCCTGCAGCGCGCCAATGGCTGGGCGCCCTTCGTTTCCATGCAGCCGCATTACAACCTGATGTATCGCGAGGAAGAGCGCGAAATGCTGCCGCTCTGCCTTTCGGAAGGCATCGGCGTCATCCCGTGGAGCCCCCTCGCCCGCGGTCGCCTCGCCGCCCGTGCCGAAAGCGACACGACCCGTGCCCAGACCGACAAGACCGCCGGCGCGCTCTATGACCGCTCGCAGGCCCAGGACGATGCCGTCATCGCTGCCCTGCGTGCCGTCGCCGCGCGCCATGGCCGCCCGCCCGCCCAGATCGCCTATGCCTGGGTGGCGACGCGCCCGGCCATCACCGCCCCGATCGTCGGCATTTCCAAGCTCCATCAGTTCGACGACGCCATGGCCGCGCTCGAGGTTTGCCTCAGCGCCGACGACGTCGCCGAACTCGAGGCGCCCTATAACCCCAAGCCGCTTGCCGGCCACCAGTAGGAGCTTTGCCCATGACCATCGGCACGGATCTGGCCGAACTCACCGCCGGCATCGACGCCCTCTATCGCCGCACTCCGCGCAGCGACGGCTTTCTCGACAAGGAGGGCCTGATCCCCGTTGCCATGGCCGAGGTCACGCCGACCCCGCTGGCCGACTATGTGGAAGCCCGCGCAAAGCTCGATGCGCTGAGGGACAGGCTGCCCGCCGAGGCCGAAAGCGAACTGCGCGCCGACTATGTCGGCGAAATGGTGGATTCGCTCCTCGCGCTGGTCACCACATTCGAGGCCGGCGCGATCAGCTTTGCCGACCGCGTCGCCCGCCAGATCCGCGTCGAGACACAGCTGGTGCCGCAGGCCGAGCTCGACGGCTATCGCAACACGATCCGCGAAAAGCTCGACGAGTTGGGCTATGCCGGCGGCACGCTGGCAGAAGACTTCGCCCGTTACGAGGAGCAGGCCCGCGTCCCGGTCGATCAGGTGCTCGGCGTGCTCAGCGACTATATCCGCGAGGCGCGTGACCGCACCGTGGCGGAAATGTTCCCGGCCATGGCGGATGAATGGATGGAGCCGGTCGGCGTCACCCAGGTGCCCTTCTCGGCCTATTGCGACTTCGCGACGCGGAAAGTTCTACTCAACCTCGACTTCCCCTACACGCGCTTTTCCCTCAAGCACCTCGCGACCCACGAGGTCTTCCCCGGCCATCTCGTCCACATGAAGCTGCGCGAGGAAATGGTGGCCGATGGCCGCATGCCGCTCGATGGCGCCCAGGTCGTGACCAGTTCGGCCAGTTCTGCGCTGTTCGAGGGAATTGCCGACAATGGCATGGAATTCCTCGACTGGCTCGATGACCCCGAGGACGCGCTGGGCGTCGCCACCCAGCGCCTGCGCAGTGCCCTGCGCTGCAATGTCGCCTGGATGATGCACCAGCAGGGTATGACCCTGGACGAAATAGTGCCAATCATGGCCGAGCAGGGCCTGCAGGATCCGGTCACCGCCCGCTCGCGCCTCGCCTTCCTCCACCACAACCTGCGCGCGCCTTTCGTCTATGCCTATTACGGTGGCGAAATGGCCGTGCATGCTGTCTGGAAGACCGTCCCTGTGAAGCGGCGGGCGGAATTCTGGCGCTACCTCTATGGCAACATGCACACGCCGGCGACCTTGGCACGCCATTGGCGCTGAGCAGTTCCGAGGGATGTTTTTTTCACCGCGCCCCAGGACTTGCAAGCGCAGCTGGCGAGGGACATTAGGATGCAGAGACTTCACCGTAGTTTCGTCGCTTGGCTTGTGGCCTTGCCACTTTGGATACGCCTTGCCTAGACAAAGCGCCCGTCCGAATTGCCCAAAGCTTTCGACGGAAACTCCGCTGAAATGCAGGAGGATCCTGCTGCCAGCGACGCATTACTTGAGCGGCAAGAGCCTCAGCAAGTGATCGTTCTGGACGGATTATTGCACCTACCGCAACACTGATGGAACGCGCCGGTCAATTGGCTGTGCGCACCGTCATTCTTCCGTTTGGCAGGGTCCGCTTCCAGGATAAACCACTGATCATTTATTGGTCCGCAATGGGGTCGAATTCAGACCGGCGAGCTCCGGGTGGGATGCGGACTGACCGCTAACGGGGACGAGAACCACGAAGCAGACGGTTGAGAAATTCCAACAGCCAAACAAATTCGGTTGAGCGGATGGTCACTCTAGCTTCAAGCGGGGTCGATTGCGATACTCACATACTTGGTATCGAGGAATTCATCGATGCCATGATGAGCGCCCTCGCGGGAATGGCCGCTCTGCTTGATACCGCCAAAGGGTGCCAATTCGGTCGAGATGGCCGCCGTGTTGACCCCGACCATGCCGTACTCCAGCATTTCCATGACCCGCCAGATGCGGGACAAATCACGCGAGAAGAGATAGGCGGCGAGGCCGAATTCGGTGTCGTTGGCGTAGCGGACGGCCTCATGCTCGCTTTCGAAGCGGAACACAGCGGCGATAGGACCAAAGGTTTCCTCGCCAGCGATCAGCATATCGGCATTCGCATCGACCAACAGCGTCGGCGCGAAGAAGGTGCCGCCCAGGGCATGGCCGCCCACTTCGATCCGCGCACCCTTGGACAGGGCGTCCTCGACATGAGATGCGACCTTGGCCACCGCCTTGTCCGTGATCAGCGGCCCCTGCTCTATTCCCGCTTCGAGGCCATCGCCGACCTTGAGCGCAGCGACAGCGCTGCCCAGGCGCTCGACAAAGGCATCGTGAATGCTGGACTGAACATAGATGCGGTTGGCGCAGACGCAGGTCTGGCCCATATTGCGGAACTTGGCCCGCATGACGCCGGCCACGGCCGTATCGAGATCGGCATCGTCGAACACAATAAGTGGCGCATTGCCACCCAGCTCGAGCGCCATTTTCTTAATGGTGGGCGCTGCCTGGGCCGCCAGCAGCCGCCCGACCTGGGTCGAACCGGTGAAGCTGACCACCTTGACCGCGGGATGCTGGGTAAAGACCATTTCCAATGGCCACGGCGTCGCCAGTCAGGACGTTGAACACACCGGGGCGAATACCCGCCTCGTGGGCCAGACGGGCCAAAGCAAAGGCGGTCAGCGGTGTCTCGATGGCCGGCTTGAGCACCACGGTGCAGCCTGCGGCCAAGGCAGGCGCCACCTTGCGCGTGATCATGGCTGCCGGAAAATTCCACGGCGTGATGCAGGCGACGACGCCGGTCGGCTGACGAACCACAAGATTGCGGGCATAGGCGCGATGGCCGGGCAGAATTTCGCCGACAATACGCTCACATTCCTCGGCATAGAATTCGACGAATCCGGCGGCATAGTCGATCTCGCCCAGGGCTTCGGCCAATGGCTTGCCCTGTTCGGCAGTCAATATCCGGGCGAGGCGCTTGCGATCGGCCATGATGAGATCGAACCAGCGCCGCAGGATACGCGAGCGCTCCTTGGCCGGCAGCTTCGGCCATGGACCGGCAAAGGCACCTACCGCTGCCTGAACGGCCGTCTCGGCCCCGGCCTGCCCCAGCCATGGCACCTGGCCGAGGACCTCTCCTGTCGCTGGATTGGTGACCGGCTCGATGGCTTCACCGACAAAGGCGCCGCCGATATAGCACTGCAGCTCCAGCGTGGTGGGCAGGTCAGTCAAGGGGGACATCACCTATCCTTTGGACATGTCAGGCAACCTGCATGGTCGTCAGCCGATGGGCCTGCCTTTGCGCAAGCACGGCACAGACAAACAATTGCAGCTGGTGGAACAGCATGAGCGGCAGCACTATCAGGCTGATGGACTGGCCGACAAACAGGATATTGGCAATCGGCAAGCCGCTGGCTAGGCTCTTGGTCGAGCCGCAGAACAGCATGACCATGCTGTCGGCGTGGGTCAGCCGGGCAGCCCTAGACGTCAGTATACTCGCCCCGATGATCACGGCCAGAAGGACGATATCGGCCGCTACCAGCAGAATGAGCGTTGTCCCGCTGACCTGCTGCCAGATACCGGCGACCATGCCGGCGCTGAAGGCGGAATAAACGATGAGCAGGATCGAGCCGCGATCGACGAACAGCGTCACCTTCTTGTGCCGGACAATCCAGGCGCCGATCCAGCGGCGCAGCAGCTGGCCGACGACGAAGGGCAGCAGGATCTGCACTGCAATGCCGAAGACGGCATCGAGCCGGATGCCCATGCCGCTGGTGGAGAGCAGCAGCGCCGCCAAGGCGGGTGTCACAACGACGCCTACCAGATTGGAGAGCGATGCGGCGCAGACGGCGGCCGGTACATTGCCCTGGGCCATGGAGGTGAAGGCAATGGATGACTGGACGGTCGAGGGCAGAACGGCAAGGAACAGAATGCCCAGCGCGATCGACGGATCGATCCATGGCGCAAGGCTCCAGGACAGGCCGAGGCCAACCAGCGGGAAGACCAGATAGGTCGTGCCGAAGACCAGCAATTGCAGCCGCCAATTGGTCAGTCCGGCGACGACGGAAGCGGTATCAAGCTTGGCGCCATAGATGAAGAACAGCAGCGCAACGGCAATTTAGGCCACGGTCGAGACCAACTGTGCCGATGCGGGCAAACCGTGGCTAACAGAACGGTACCGGCGAGCAGGAAAAGATAGGTATCGAGGCCGATACGCTTGAGACGGGCAGACAGTGACATAGTGCTAAATCCGGCGGCCTTAGAAGCCAATTGCGGCTCCGTCCTTGCGATGATCCGACCCGCCGACATAGCCGTGTTCCAGCCGGTGGATGATCTGTGCACCACCAAAGGCAAAGGCCTGATCGGGGCTTTCCATGGTGATCTCATGGCCCAGCCGCCGAAGCGCAGCAACCGTCTCCGGCGGCATTTCGGCCTCCAGCGCCAGTTTTCGTCCGGAGACGAAGCGCCAGCGCGGGGCATCGCTTGCGGCCTGCGGATCCTGGCCGAAGACATTCATGCGCAGCAGCATCTGCAAATGCCCCTGGGCCTGCATGGGCCCACCCAAGACGCCAAAGCTAGTCAGCGGCCCGCCGGTTTTCATGATGAAGCCAGGAATGATCGTGTGAAAGGGGCGCTTACGCGGCCCGACCTGATTGGGATGGCCGGGCTGCAGGGTGAAGCCAAGGCCACGATTTTGCAGGTGGATGCCAGTTTCGGGCACCGCCACGCCTGAACCGAAGCCGGAATAGTTGGACTGGATGAAGCAGACCATCATGCCGTCGGAATCGGCAGCGGTCAGATAGACCGTGCCACCGGCGGTTGGTGCGCCGGCACCGAAATCGCCGGCCTGCTCCGCGTCGATCAGCGTGGCGCGGGACTTGAGATAGGTCTTGTCGAGCAGCGCGCGCACGACCCGCCGACGGAACGCCGCAAGGAGCCGGGCATACGAGGTTTTTGCCAATGTAGTTCTAATGGAAATCGAGGCGGCTCGGGTCAAAAGTCTGGAGATGACAGATTGGCAGTCTCGTCGGATAGCGTCACGCGCATTGATGAACGTCGAATGGCTGACGGATCGGTTGTCCGACCTAGACGCTGCCGCAGACTTTTTTCAAGCTCGACGTCAACGGGAAGCTGCCGCCTGAGATGCACTTCGGTAAGACAAGGTTCAATCCAGGCAAGCCCAAAACGACCAATAGTGAAGGAAGGCAATCCTTTGATTTTGATACGAAATTCAAAACGACCGCAGCTTCTACGTTAAAAACCCCATCGGACCGCAGCAACTAAAGTGGTCGTATGCATCAACCACTGTCACCGTGTACGCTTGGCTGGGGCTGTCGGAGGGACAGACAGGCACGAACCACAGTGAGCCCACAATTGATCACCCCTGCACGCTCAACCTTCTGCTAGCGCCAAGCGCAAGCTCAAAAACCAGCTAGATCGAGATCTGCTTGCGCCGGATGGCTTCCACAACCGTATGGGTGCTGTTGGACGTGCCGAACTTGTGGCCGGCAGCGGCAATATGGGCATGCACGGTTCGCGGTGAAATTCTCAAGATGCAGGACACGTCATCGGCGGTCTTGCCGGCGGCCAGCCAGGTCACCACTTCACGCTCCCGCTCACTCAGTATCGGCAGAGCGGCTCTGGATGCGGTCTGTAAATCCAGAATGCGCGAATGTGCGCAAAGCGTCATCAGATGCAGCTGATCGGTATCCATGCCGTCGTCGATTTTCAGTGCGGCAGATGTCGTGACAAAGCCGGTCAGCCTGTGCTGCGAATAGATCGGAATGCTCCAGCCCCATCGCACGTCAAAGTCCCAGGCTTCCTGCAAGATCTTGTGGGCAATCGGCTGGGCCTCGACATCCACTTTCACCTCGTCCCAGCGGAATGGTGCCGTGGTGGTCTGCATGTGGCTGACGATGGCCGAGTCCCGCTCATAGTGGTTTTCCGCGTAGCGCCGAAAATATTCCGGCGGCAGCGCGGCCACTTCGAAGCGGGCCTTTTCTGCAGAATCGGGTGGTGGTAGCCACCCCATGGCCAGGCCGGAAAACCCCAGCTGTTCGGCCTCCGACAACAGCAAGGCTGCAATGTCTCCGGCATTGTCGGACGCGGCGACACGTTCGACGAATTCGAATGTCCTGAGGGCTGCGTGCATGAGTTCCACCGCTTTGGGCCGAGTCAGTAGGACGCTGTAATTGAGTGTTGTGAGATGGTTATGGGGCGGTCAAGTGGGGCGTACAGAACTCGCAAGGACCGAAATTGCCGCCCTGGCCCGACGTCGATAGGCCTCCTGCACCGAGGCTTCGACCTGTTCCCAGGCGAGCCGTGGGTGACGTCCTTCAAGCCAGCTCGTGTCCCCCTTGGCGACATGATCGGCAATTGCCTCGTCCACGATGTCCTCATCGGTGTCGTAGATGGTGCAGGCAACTGTTTCGATCATTTCGGGAGGTGCTGCGCGCAGGTTCCGCGCAAGCTCTATAAGCATCAACGACATCAACCGTCTCCCCAGCGGATGGCCATATTCTTGATCGCCTAATGGCTGAGCCGCAATAAAATTTCAGCACTGCGCTCGATTTGTGATCAGATCGCAGCACCCAGCGGGCACTGCGATAAATTGCCAGCAGGATGGGCGGCAGCCGGCAAGCTGCAAGACGATCAGAGATGTGGAAGCTTGTCGCAATTCCAGCGGTTGACGGACGCCCTGCTCCCAGGACGTCCGTTGTTTTTACAGTGCGCTGGTGAAGATCGCCTGGATATCGGCGAGTTCGAGTGGACGCGGGTTGTTGTCGATCAGGCGCTTGATGGCGAAGGCTTCTTCGGCGAACAGCGGCAGATCTTCGGCTTTGGCGCCGTGGCGCGACAGGCTCATTTCGACACCGAGATCGCGGCAATAGCCATGGGCAGCAGCGCGAACGGACGTTTCATCCGCGCCGGCGGAGAGGCCAAGGGCGGCCATGATGGTGGCGGTCTTTTCCGGGCGGGCCGTGGCGTTGAAGGCCAGGACATGCGGGAAGATGATCGCATTGGCCAGGCCATGCGGCAGTTTGAGACGCGTGCCCAGTGGGTAAGCCAGAGCGTGGCCGCCGGCCGTGTTGACCGGGCCGAGGCAGACGCCGCCATAGTAGGAGGCGAGCATCATGCCGGCGCGGGCTTCGGTATCGGTGCCATCCTTGACGGCGCGGGCCAGATAGCGGCCGACCAGTTCGATGCCGAGCGTGGCATAGCCGTCGATTAGCGGATGGGCCTTGATATTGGTGAAGGCTTCAACGCAATGGGCCAGAGCATCGACGCCGGTGGCGGCGGTGACCGCGGCAGGCACCGAATAGGTCAGTTCGGGGTCGAGAATGGCGATATCGGCCAGCATGAACTGGCTTTCGACGGCCATCTTGGCCAGCGTTGCCGGATTGGTGACCAGCGAGCGGATGCCGGCTTCCGAGCCGGTGCCGGAGGTGGTGGGCACCTGGGCGAGCGCGGTGCGGCGGCCCTGCACCTTGCCGACGCCGACGACGTCGGGAACCGACTGTTCGCTGTCCCACAGCACGGCGACCAGCTTGGCGACATCCATCACCGAGCCGCCGCCGAGACCGATCACCAGGTCGGGCTTGAAGGCGCGCGCAGCAGCCAGCACGGCTTCGACAGCCGGCAGGTCGGGTTCGGGTGGCAGGTCGATGAAGGTTTCGACAGCACCGGTGAGACCGATGCGGTCGACGAAACCGACGGTCGGCGCCATGGCGACGACGAAGGCGCGCTGATAGGCGGCGGCCCATTCGGCGAGGCGGGTGACGGCCCCTGCCCCAATTTCAAGCCGGGCTGGCTGCAGCAGGGTTATCGGCCGCGCCATGGAGAGGACGGGTTCAGACATTGTCCTGTGCCTCCAGCGCGGTCATCTGGGCCTGCACCTTGTCGATCTCGGCGGCCGTCAGCTCGACCAGCGGCGGCCGGACGCGCGTCCAGCCGGGATGATTGCGGCGCTTGGCCAGCATGGCCTTGATGGTGGGCAGCTGGACATAGGCGTTGGACAGGTCGCGCCAGGCGTTGATGCGTTCCTGCGCCTTGTCAACCAGCTCTGCATTTTCCGGCTCGTGAGCATGGTCGAACACCACGCGCAGATGCTTGCCGATCAGGTTTGAGCTCGAGGTGATGCACCCTGCCCCGCCGGAGCGCAGCAGCGGCAGCATGAAGGGATCGGCGCCTGCCAGCACCGAGAAATTCTCGAAGCTGCTGGCGAATTGCTGCATGCTTTCGAGCTTGCCGGAGCTGTCCTTGATGCCGACTACAATGCCGGGGAAGGCTTCGAGCAGGCGGCCGACGAGTTCCACCGAGAGGCCGACCTGGGCGATCGGCGGGATGTGGTAGAGCAGGACACGCAGGTCATTGCTGCCCACGCCCTCGATAGCTTCGGCGTAGAAGCGGAACAGGCCCTCGTCGCTGACACCCTTGTAGTAGAAGGGTGGCAGGACGACCGTGGCCTTGACGCCGGCCTGTACGGCGTGGCGCATCAGGGTGACGGTATCGGCGACATTGGTCTGCGAGGTGCCGGGCAGCAGGCGCTTGGGATCAAGGCCGGCGGCGATGAGCTTTTCGAGCAGGTCCTGGCGCTGGGCGATGGAAAAGCTATTTGCTTCGCCGGTGGTGCCGAGCAGCGCAATGCCGTCGCAGCCCTCTTCGATCAGCGCCTTGGCATGGGTTGCGAAAGCGGCGTGGTCGGGCGTGCCTTTTTCAAGGACGGGCGTGGCCGAGGCGCAGAAGACGCCGTGGACGGGCAGTTTGGTCGCTGGATTCATGACTTCCTCCCGGCGGCCAGACGGCGCGCATAGGCAATGGCTTCGTTCATATTGGTATGGTTCGCCTTGCCGGTGCCGGCAATGTCGAAGGCCGTGCCGTGATCGACCGAGGTGCGGTCGATCGGCAGGCCGATCGAGACATTGACGGCGGTGTCGAAGGCCACCAGCTTGATCGGAATGTGGCCCTGATCGTGATATTGCGCGATGACCAGGTCGAAGGCGCCATTGTAGGCGCGATAGTAGAGCGTGTCGGCCGAGATCGGTCCCTGCACGTCAATGCCTTCGGCGCGGGCCATGGCAACGGCGGGCACAACCTGCAGGTCGTCTTCGGTGCCGAACAGGCCGTTTTCGCCGCAATGGGGATTGATGCCGGCGACGGCAATGCGCGGGCTGGCATAGCCGATACGCTTGAGGTGGTCATTGCCGGCGCGGATGGTGGCGAGGATGCGTTCGGGCGTGGCGCGATCGATGGCGGTTTTAAGCGAGACGTGGGTCGAGACGTGGATGACCTTAAGGCGCTCGGAAGCCAGCAGCATGAAGGCCGATTTCTGGCCGGTCAGCGCAGTCAGCATGCCAGTGTGACCATCATAGTGGTGGCCAGCGAGGTTAAGCGCTTCCTTGTTGATCGGTGCGGTGACGACGCAGCCGATCTTGCCGGCTTCGGCATCGCGCACGGCCTTTTCGATGAAGCGGAAGGCGGCGTCGCCGGCGCGCGGATCGAGCTTGCCCCAGGGCAGCGGGCCGCCTTCGATGGGCAGGTCTTCGACGAAGCCATCGAGGTCGATGTCGGCGCCGGTGGCGGCCTTGGCGAGATCGAGCGTGGCGCGATTGCCATAGATGCGGGTGCGAGCGCGGTCTTCAGCGCTCATCTGCGCCAGGGCGCGAACCGCGATCTCGGGGCCGACGCCTGCCGGGTCGCCCATGGTGATGCCGATAATGTCGCTCACTTTTGTTCTCCGTCGATCCATCCCGCAGGGAGACGGACATATTTGATGGCGCGCCGGAAATAGGTGTAGGCGACGTGGATTGCGCCGTCCGGACCTTCCAGCAGATAGGGGTAGGACAGTTCCTTATTGCGGCCATCGAGCGAATTGTTCGAAAGGCAGGTGCCGGGACTGTGGTCGATGATCTTGCGCAGTGGCCAGGTCAGGCCGCCATCGGATGAAATGCAGAGCGTCATTGGCGCTCGTGGCACGCCCCAGATCGGCGCGCAGCCGCCGGTGGCGTCGGGGCGGTCGTCGCCCTCCTCGATCTCGTCATAGAGCGAGACGCGGCGATCGTCGGAGGTGGCTGCCGAGATCGGGTTGCACACCATGGCAAGCCGCCTGTCGGCAAGGCGCACGACGTTGATGGAGGAATTGTTGTTGGGCACGTCGGTCGCCTCGGGTGCCGACCAGGTGACGCCTCCATCAAGGCTTTCCGAGCGATGCACGAAGTCCGACTGACGGCGGCGGTAGAAGGCGACCATGTGATCGCCGTCGAGCGGCACGATGGTCATATGCACCGAGCCGATCGAGCCGGGCACTTCGCTCAGCGACCAGCTCTTGCCGTCGTCCTGGCTGACGGCTACGCCGGCGGTATCGTGGCTGCCGTTCCAGCGCTGGCCGGGACGCGAAATGCAGCGAAACACCGGCATCATCCAAGCGCCATCGGTGCGGCGCACGAGGCGGCCGCGCACGAAGGTGCCGAGCGGCAGATCGATCAGGTCGGGTTCACCAGCGGTAAAGGCGCCATGGCTGAAGCCGATATCGCGACGGCGCAGCAGGCACTCGTCCTGATTGCCGGAGGGCTGGGCGGTATGGATCAATTGCCACTGCCCCTGCCCGTTGCGGGTCAGCACCGGGTTTTGTTCGCTGCGATCGGGATCATGGCTGAGACGCGCGGGCGCTGACCAGCGATCGGCGCCGGGCGCCAGAGTGGAGCCATAGATCGAGATATCGGACTTGCCCTCGAGCGTGCCGCCGAACCACAGGCAGGCCAGCGAACCGTCATCAAGCAGTTCGATGAAGGCGGCATGGTTCTGCACCATGGGCGATGACAGATAGGCCTCGGACAGCCCGTGCGGCAGGGCAGTCACCTGCCCCGTCATGCGAATCTCGATCTCCTCCGGTGTCATGCCACCTCCTCTTTTGGTTGACCCAAACATTACATCGACGCCTTTGTTGTCAAGTTATTATTTGACGCCGAGATTGCTAGATGGCGCGCAAGTCAGAACTTTTATAATTAAGAAACAATGGTTTAATTGAATGTCTACCGTGCTCGAAGTGCCTATCTGGATTTTTGTTTGACAACTTATGGTTGTAACGAGATAGTGCGGTCACGCCGGAATACCCGTTGGGGACGGCCAGGAGGAATTTGCATGGGCGCTCCGCAGCGCCGCCCATGCCGCGAACTGCAGCTGCGATGGGAGAGTAGAATTGATCTTGAAGCATGTTTTGATCGGCGCGTTGCTCGCGTCGAGCGCTGTCGCGCCAGCCATGGCGCAGGCAGACACCGATATCACCGTCGTGCTGAGCGAAGAGCTTGATCTGGTCGAGCCCTGCATGGCGACCCGTTCCAATATCGGCCGCGTCGTGCTGCAGAATATCAGCGAAACGCTGACCGAGCTGGACGTGCGTGGCGACAAGGGCCTGATGCCTCGCCTGGCCGACAGCTGGGAAGACAAGGGTGACGGCACCTGGCAGTTCAAGCTGCGTGATGGCGTCAAGTTCTCCGACGGCACCACGTTCGATGCGGCCGACGTCAAGCATTCCTTCGACCGCGTGTTCTCCGACCAGCTGACCTGCGAGAGCAAGCGCTACTTTGCCGACACCGCCCTGACCTTCACCGTGGTCGACGACCTGACCGTGGACGTCAAGGCCGAGCCGGCCCAGCCCGTGCTGCCGCTGCTGATGAGCCTCGTCACCATCGTTCCGTCGGAAACGCCGATGGAATTCGTGCGTGATCCGATCGGCACCGGTCCTTACGTGATGAGCGAATGGACAGCCGGCCAGCAGATCGTGCTCGACCGCCGCGAAGACTATTGGGGCACCCAGCCTGCCGTGACCAAGGCCACCTATCTGTTCCGCTCCGAGCCAGCCGTTCGTGCGGGCATGGTTGCCGCCGGTGAAGCCGATATCGCGCCGCAGATCACCGCCGAAGTGGCTGACAACAAGGCGACCGACTTCAGCTATCTCAATTCTGAAACCGTCTATCTGCGCATCGACAGCCAGGATGCCCCGACGAGCGATATCCGCGTTCGCCAGGCGCTGAATGCTGCTATCGATCGCGAGGCCTTTATCGGCACCGTCCTGCCAGAAGGTACCGAGCTGGCCGTGGCCATGGTGCCGCCGACGACCCTGGGCTGGAACCCGGACCTGTCGCCGCCCGCCTATGATCCGGAACTGGCCAAGAAGCTGCTCGCCGAAGCCCAGGCCGATGGCGTCGATGTCAGCCTGCCGATCGAAGTGGTTGCCCGTACCGAGAACTTCCCCAATGTGACCGAGGTTTCCGAAGCCCTGGTGCAGATGTTCAACGAAGTCGGCTTCAAGGCGACGTTGCGCATGGTCGAAGTTGCCGAGCACGAGCAGTATTACTCCAAGCCCTATCCCGAGAGCGAAGGCACGCGTCTCGTCCTTGCACAGCATGACAACAGCCGCGGCGACCCGGTGTTCTCGATGTTCTTCAAGTACAGCAGCCAGGGCACCCAGTCGGGCGTCAACGACCCCAAGGTCGACGAGCTGATCGCCAAGGCTTCAGCCGCTACCGGCGACGAACGTGCGGCCCTCTGGTCCGACGTGTTCAAGTATGTCCATGACGACATCGTTGCCGACGTCCTGCTGTTCCACATGGTTGGCCTCAGCCGCGTCAGCGAACGCCTCGACTTCACGCCGACCATCGCGACCAACCAGCAACTGCAGCTGGCCGAGATCGGCTTCAAGTAAGACCCTCACAGGTCCATAATGGCGATGCCGGGGCCTTCCCCGGCATCGCAGTTTTCCTGCAAGATCGGACGATCGTCATGACCAAACTGATCGGCCAGCGTGTTATCGCCAGCCTGCTGTCGCTGCTGGGATTGATGATCCTGGTGTTCTTCTTGTCGCGCCTTACTGGCGACCCCGCCGTGCTGTTCCTGCCGATCGATGCGACCGAAGAGATGAAGTCGCAGTTCCGCACGCTGCATGGCCTCGACCTCCCGCTTTTCGAACAATTCGGCCGCTATGTCTGGGACCTGGCGCATCTGGATTTCGGCGAGAGCCTGCGCAAGGCGCGGCCCGCCATCGATATCGTTCTGGAAGCCTATGCCTGGACGCTGCCGCTGGCCGGCATCACCATGGGCCTGGTGGTTGTTGCTGCCGTGATCCTGGGTTCGCTGGCCGCCTTCAATGTCGGCGGCTTCTTTGACCGGCTGGTGTCGATCGTCTCGCTGATCGGCGCTTCGGCACCGGACTTCTGGATCGCCATTGTCGCCATCGTGCTGTTTTCGATCAACCTCGGCTGGCTGCCCACCTCCGGCGTCGGCACGCCTTGGCACTGGATCCTGCCGGTTTCGGTGCTGTTCATCCGACCGTTCGGGCTGATCGTCCAGGTGGTGCGCGGCTCGATGCTGTCGGCGCTGTCTGCCGCCTATGTGAAGACGGCGCGGGCCAAGGGCGTCAAGAACCTGCCGCTGATCTTCGTGCACACGCTGCGCAATGCCATGCTGCCGGTCATTACGGTGATCGGCGATCAGGCTGCGGCCCTGCTGAACGGCGCGGTGATCGTCGAGACGATCTTCGGCTTCCCCGGGATCGGCAAGCTGATGATCGATTCCATCCTGCAGCGCGATTTCAACGTCGTGCTGGCCGCCATCATGGTCACCGCCATCGCCATTTTCATCATGAACGTTTTGATCGACCTGGCCTATGGCCTGCTCGATCCGCGTATCCGGCACTAGGGCAAAGCCATGACCGACCAGTCCCTTTCCAAAACGCCCGCTATTGCCGAGCCGCGCAGCACCTCCATGCTGTCCATGCTGTGGCGCGACAAGCTGGCCTTCTGTTCCGCCGTCGTCCTGCTGCTGATCGTGCTCTGCGCTCTGCTGGGCCCGGCCCTCCTAGGTGACCTGGCAACCAGCCAGAACCTGCGCGGCCGCAACAGCCCGCCTTTCGATCTGGCGCGTGGCTGGGCCTTCTTTCTCGGTGGCGACTCGCTGGGCCGGCCGATGCTGGCGCGGCTGATCGTGGCGGCGCGCAGCACCATGATGGTGGCCGCCGGTGCGGTTGTCGCCGCCCTGGCTGTCGGCGCGCTGCTGGGCCTTGTTGCCGGCTATATGGGCAAGACCACTTCGCAGGTGATCATGCGTCTGGCCGACGTGATCATGAGCTTCCCGTCGCTGCTGATCGCCGTGGTGGTGCTCTATGTGCTGGGGCCATCGATTCCCAATATGATCCTGGTGCTGGCGATTACCCGTATCCCGATTTACCTGCGCACCACGCGGGCCGAAGTGCTGGAAGTGCGCGAGCGCATGTTCGTGCAGGCGGCAGTGGTGATGGGCGCCAGCCATTGGCGCATCATTGCGCGACATATCCTGCCGGTGGTGGCGCCGACGCTGGTGACCATTGCGACGCTCGACTTCGCCTTCGTCATGCTGGCGGAAAGCTCGCTGTCCTTCCTCGGCATCGGCATCCAGCCGCCCGATATCACCTGGGGCCTGATGGTCAGCCAGGGCCGGCCGTACCTCACCACCGCATGGTGGCTGGCGCTGTGGCCCGGCGTCTGCATCGTCATCACCACGCTGGCGCTGAACCTGCTCAGCAACTGGATGCGCATTGCCCTCGACCCCGCCCAGCGCTGGCGCCTCGAAGCCCGGAGCACCAAAGATGAATAATGCTTTGCTCGAAGTGCGCAACTTGTCGGTGGATTTCCACACGGCGCGCGGGACCGTGCATGCGGTGAAAAATGTATCCTGGAGCGTCAACCGCGGCGAAACGCTGGCGATCCTGGGCGAAAGTGGTTCGGGCAAGTCCGTCTCGGCCTCGGCCGTGATGAATATTCTCGACATGCCGCCGGCCCATATCGTCTCCGGCGAGATATTCTATGACGGGCAGGACCTGCTCAAGGTCAGCTACGAGACGCATCGTGCGCTCAACGGCAAGAAGATCGCGATGATCTTCCAGGACCCGCTGAGCCATCTCAACCCGGTCTATACCGTGGGATGGCAGATCGTGGAGATGATGACGGCGCATGGCCGTCCCGCCGATATGGCGCGGGCCCGGGCGCTGGAGCTGATCAAGCGCGTCGGTATTCCTGACCCGGAAGCGGCGCTGCACAAGTATCCGCATCAGTTCTCCGGTGGCCAGCGCCAGCGGCTGATGATCGCCATGGCGCTGATGCTGAAGCCCGACATTCTCATTGCCGACGAGCCGACGACGGCGCTGGATGTGACCATCCAGGCCGATGTGCTGGCCCTGCTCAAGGAATTGCAGGCCGAGACGGGCATGGGCCTGGTGCTGATCACCCATGACCTGGGTGTGGTGGCCGAGATTGCCGACCGCGTCGTGGTGATGAGCAAGGGCGAGATCGTCGAGGCGGGCACGCCGCGCGACGTCTATCACAATGCCCAGCATCCCTATACGCGCCAGCTGATCGGCGCCGCGCCGGGCAAGGGCGAGATCAAGCTGCTCGACAGCGCCGAACCGGTGCTGCTGGAGACCAAGAAGCTCTGCAAGACCTATGGCGAGTTCACCGCGCTCAAGGATGTGTCCTTGGTGCTGCACCGCGGACAGTGTCTGGCCGTAGTGGGCGAAAGCGGCTCGGGCAAGTCGACCCTCGCGCGTTCGATCCTGCGGCTTGAGAAGGCCGATAGCGGCGAGGCGCTGTGGAAAGGCAAGGACCTACTGGCGATGAATGCACGTGACCTCTTGGGCATGCGGCGCGAAATCCAGATGGTGTTCCAGGACCCGACGCAGTCGCTCAATCCGCGCATGTCGGTCTATCAGCTGATTTCCGAAGGCTGGGACATTCACAAGCTGATGCCGGACAAGGCGGCACGGCAGACGCGCGTGGCTGAACTGTTGGCGCAGGTGGGCCTCGCGCCCGAACATGCGGCACGCTATCCGCACCAGTTTTCGGGCGGGCAGCGGCAGCGTATCGCCATTGCCCGGGCGCTGGCGCTCGAGCCTGAACTGATCATCTGCGACGAGGCGGTTTCGGCACTCGACGTGTCGATTCAGGCGCAGGTGATCGCCCTGCTCGACGACCTGCGCAAGCGCCTTGGCATTTCTTTCCTGTTCATTGCCCATGACCTGGGCGTGGTGCGCGATTTTGCCGATACGGTGATCGTGATGAAGGCGGGCGAAATCGTCGAACGCGGGCCGACGCGGCAGATTTTCGAGGCGCCGCAGCATGCCTATACGCAGCGGCTGCTGGCCGCCAATCTGGATCCCGATCCCGAAATCCAGGCGCAACGCCGGCTGGCCGGCGCCACTCCATGACACGGCTGGCCGTGGTTGCCGATGACCTGACGGGGGCGCTGGATGCTGCCGCGCCCTTTGCGGCGCGGGGGCTGTCCACTGTGGTGGCGCTGGGCGTGGACGGGTTGGAGGCGGCGCTGGCCAGTGGCGCTGCGGTGATCGGCGTTTCGACCGATAGCCGGGAGATTGCGCCGGAACTGGCGCAGCAGGCCGTGGCAGAATGCGTGTCGCGGTTGCCAGCGGGTCTGGAGATTTTCAAAAAGGTGGATTCCCGGCTCAAGGGCAATATTGCCGAAGAGCTGGATGCGTTGCGCTTCGAGCGCGCACTGGTAGTACCGGCCATTCCGGCCTTTGGACGGGTGGTGCGGGACGGGCGCGTTGAGGGCTTTGGCGTAGCCGAACCGATCGACATTGCCAGCCGGCTGGGTCGGCATGCGCAGGCGGCGATCATTCCAGATGCGACGAGCCAGATCGAGATCGAGCATGCGGTCGCCGGGCTGGAACATGACCTGTTGATTGGCGCACGGGCGCTGGCTGAGGCTGTGGCGGCAGACATGGCGCCGAGTGCGGTTCTTGTCCCGGGCTGGTCAATGGAGGCGCCGGCGATTTGCGTGATTGGTTCGATCGATCCGATTACGCTGGCGCAGATCGAGCGGCTGCGGGCGCAGAGCCCGGAGCTTTCGTATATCGCGGCGCCGGATGGGCAATTGCCCGAGCAACTGCCGGCATCGGCGCCGTTGACCCTGCTGCAGGCCGTGCCGGGCGTTACTGAAAAAGCTGATCCGGTGCAGGTGGCCGAGCGCTTGGGTGAAGCGCTGCTGCGCCTGCAACCACAGGCTGGAACCACGCTCTTTATTTCCGGCGGCGCAACGGCGCAGACCGTATTGCGCAAACTTGGCATTGCTGTGCTGGAGCTATTGGGCGAGGCCCTGCCCGGCCTGCCCATTGCCCGGGCCGGTGGCTTCACGATAATCACCAAGTCGGGCGGATTCGGCGATGCCGAGACGCTGGTGGACTTGTTTGGTCACTTCGGTGGTTTGCAACGGGAGCGTCACGGTTAGATGTCGGAAACTCTCAATGTGCGGCGCAGTCTTTCGGACGCGGTGTTCGACCGTATCCTGCGGGCCATCAAATCGGGCGCCTATGGCGTCGACGAACGCCTGCCGACCGAACATGCCATGGCGGCCGAGTTTGGCGTGTCGCGCCCCGTCATCCGCGATGCGCTGCAGCGGCTGCGCGACCAAGGCCTGATCTATTCGCGGCGGGGTGCTGGCAGTTTTGTGCGCGAACAGGGGCTGCGTGAGCCGTTGGGCTTCGGGCAGATGGAAAACCTGTCCGACCTGCAGCATTGCTATGATTTTCGCCTAACCATGGAGCCTGAAGCGGCGGCCATGGCGGCGGTGCGGCGGTCGCCGGAAGCGTTGCAGAAGATCAAGTCGGCGCTGGGCCTGCTACGCGACGCGACCAATCGCCAGGCCCATCGCGCCGACGCCGATTTCATGTTTCATCTCAGCATCGCCCAAGCCTCGTCCAACCCCTATTTCGCCACGGCGATGCAGGCGCTGGAGGATCACATCGCGGTCGGCATGCGCTTTCACGGGCTGTCGCTGCGCAGCACCAGCGATGGGCTGCAGCATGTGTTTGTGGAACATACCGCCGTCTATGAGGCGATTGCCGCCGGTGATGCCGACCAAGCGCGAATTCTGATGAAAACCCATCTTACCGGCTCGCGCGACCGGTTGTTCGAGCCCAAACGCTGATATCACGCTTCGGCTCATTCCTCTTCAGACTGGACCATCATGACCCATCCTCTTACGTCGCTCCTGCTCAGCCATCGTGCTTCGGGCACGCCGATTGTCGATCTCCCGGCGGAGGCCGTGCCGCAGAGCGTGGAAGAGGCCTATCAGGTGCAGGCGGAAACCGTAGCCGGGCTTGGTCCAGTCGGGGCGTGGAAGCTGGCGCCGATGCCGGAGACCGGCGTGCCATTCGCGGCGCCGATCCTGGCCAAGGACGTTGTCGCCAGTGGGGCGACGCTGGCTCTAGCAGATTTCAGCGACCTGGCCATTGAGGTCGAGGTGGCGCTGATCATTGGCCAGGATCTGCCGGCGCGTGCCGAGGGTTACACGCCGGCGGATGTGAAGTCGGTGATCGGAAGCGTAAGCGTAGCGCTGGAGCTGCTGGCGACACGCTTTGTCGATCGCTCGACGCAGCCGCGGCTGGCGATGATTGCCGACCTGCAGAACAATGGCGGCGTGGTGCTGGGTGCGCCCGTGCCGGCTGATAACCTGCCGGAATTTGGTCAGCAGGCCATGGTGCTGCGTTTCGACGGTGTCGAAGCGGCACAGACGGTCGGAAATGCCACGACAGAGAACATGCTGGCAGCGCTGGCCTGGCTGGCTGGGCATGCGGCTTCGATCGGCCTCCCGCTCAAGGCAGGTGATGTGGTCATCACCGGCGCACGGCTTGGGCCAGTGGCGCTGGGGGGCAATCAGGTCGAGGCGGAAGCCGCTGGCCTTGGCAAGGTCTCCGTGACGTTCGGCTGACGCTCAAAGCGGGAGCAAGCAGCTACACTGTCGGAAACAACGATTCCCTCCGAGATGATCATGCAGCCCTCCCGCGACATTTCCCGCCTGATCGAGATCATGGCCGCCCTGCGCAATCCCGATGGCGGCTGCCCTTGGGATCTGGAGCAGGATTTCGCGTCGATCCGCCACTATACGATCGAGGAGGCCTATGAGGTCGCCGATGCGATCGAGCGGCAGGATTTTGCCGATCTGCGCGAAGAGTTGGGCGATCTGCTGCTGCAGCCGATCTATCATGCACAGATGGCCAGCGAGGCCGGGCATTTCGATATCGGCGACGTGATCTATTCGATCACCGAGAAGATGATCCGGCGACATCCGCATGTGTTTGGCGATGTGGTGGCGGGCACAGCGGCGGCGTCGGAAAACCGCTGGGAAGCCATCAAGGTGCAGGAGCGGGCGGCCAAGGCCGAGCGCAAGGGCGATGAGGTGCCGTCGCTGCTGGATGATGTGCCCAATGTCCTCCCTGCCCTGGCACGCGCCGGCAAGCTGACCAAGCGGGCGGCGAAGGTCGGTTTTGACTGGCCGGACTTTGCCTCGGTCAAGGCAAAGGTCGAGGAAGAGCTGGCGGAAGTCAGCGAAGCGCAGGCGTCTGGCGATGCGGCGGCCGTGCAGGAAGAAATCGGCGACCTGCTGTTTGCAGTGGCTAATCTGGCGCGCCACGCCGGGGTCGATGCCGAGGCGGCGTTGCGCGATGCCAATTTCAAGTTTACCCGGCGTTTCCACCATGTCGAGGCGCGCTGCCGCGAGGATGGCGTGGAGCCGAAAGAGGCCGGACTCGAGCGGCTGGATGGCTATTGGAACGAGATCCGGGCGGCTGACAAGGCTTAGGCCCTCCACCGCCCAGTAAATCGCTCTAAGCGTCGCTGCTTTCAATCCGGCCGTTGAAGCGTTCGAGGAAGGCCGTCTTGTGCCGGGGATCGACGCGGACGGTGAAGCCGGAGCCTTGTTCGGTGGGCTCGTCACGGCTAACGATTTCGGCGTGGGAATGCAGCCAGCCGATGTCGGCGCCGGCAGTGTGCGGCACGTGGACGTGATAGGTGCGGCTCTTTTCGGCCAGCGCCTTTTCGATCGCCAGTTTCAGATCTTCAAGGCCCTGACCGGTCTTGGCCGAGGCATGGACGACGCCGGCCACCTTGCTGGCCGGAGCGATGCCGACGAGATCGGCTTCATTGACCAGGTCGACCTTGTTCCACACTTCGATGATCGGCGTGGCTTCGGCCGAGACGCCGAGTTCGCCCAGAACCTTTAGCACATCCTGCGCCTGAGCGGGATGGTCGTCATTGGCGATGTCGCGGGCGTGGAGGATCACATCGGCATCGAGCACTTCTTCCAGCGTGGCGCGGAAAGCGGCAACAAGATCGGTGGGCAGATCGGCGACGAAGCCGACGGTGTCGCTCAGCACGACTTCGCGGCCATGCGGCAGGTCGAGCTTGCGCACGGTGGTGTCGAGGGTGGCGAAGAGCAGGTCTTCGGCAAACACCCCTGCCCCGGTCAGCGTGTTGAAGAGGCTCGACTTGCCGGCGTTGGTATAGCCGACCAGCGCGATGATCGGCGTGCCGGAGCGCTGCTGACGCTGCTGGGCGCGGGTCTTTTTGACCTTTTCCAGCCGGTCTTCGAGCAGGACGATGCGGTCCATGATCTGGCGACGGTCGCTTTCGATCTGGGTTTCGCCAGGGCCGCCCATGAAGCCATAGCCGCCGGAGCCGCGCTGGCGTTCCAGGTGAGTCCAGGAGCGCACAAGACGCCCCTTCTGGTAGTTGAGATGGGCCAGCTCGACCTGCAGCACGCCTTCGCGTGTCGCGGCGCGCTCGCCGAAGATTTCAAGGATCAGCGCGGTGCGGTCGAGCACCTTGGCGCCGGTTTCCTTTTCGAGATTGCGCTGCTGGATGGCGGTCAGCGACACGTCGACGAGAAGGATGTCGATATCGTCGGCCTTGACGCGGGCAGCAAATGTCTCGGTGTGACCGCCGCCGATGAAAGTCGCCGGCTTGATCTCGCGGACCTTGATGATCTCGGAGAAGACGACATCGAGATGGATGGCCTCGGCCAGACCCTCGAACTCGGCCTGGCGGGCCTCGATGGAATGCTGGGAAATCTGGCCGCGCACATCGGGCACGACGAGGCCGGCGCGGGTCTGTTGGGAACGCCGGTCGATAAACGGCTTTGGGCCGCCCTTGTGGACGGCCTCGTCGTCGTCAAATTCTGTCATTGCAGCTCGCTGGGTCGCTTCGGTGGGCCGAAGCGACCATGGGTGTTAGGGCGTCTTCGCCTCGCGAAAAACGCTTCAGTCGTCGGTATTGGTCTCGGGATCGAACAGCTGGATCGGCGCGCCAGGCATGATGGTCGAGATGGCGTGCTTGTAGACCAGCTGCGACTGCGCATCACGGCGCAGCAACAGGCAGAAATTGTCGAACCAGGTGATGACACCCTGCAATTTCACGCCGTTCACGAGAAAGATCGTGACCGGTACTTTCTGCTTGCGCACGTGATTGAGGAAGGAATCCTGGAGATTAGGCTGTTTTTCGCTGGGCATTCGGGCCTCTTTTTTCGCGGCATTGATTGTCGCTGTTATCGGTGAGAATTGCTGTCATCTGGCGCGAGAACTGCCGCCCAGTCCCTGCCAACATGGCTTCATCACACGCCGAGCAGTATGGCACAGAACATTTTTGATGCCTACCGCGCCATTTGCATGGCACGCCGGATATTTTGCCATGGGAGAATCCCAATGTCGCGTTCTCTAACCGCAAAACCGGTACCCACTTTTGCTGAGAACGCTCTAGAGACCCAGCGACTTGATCTTGCGATGCAGCGCGCTGCGCTCCATGCCGACGAATTCGGCGGTCTTGGAGATATTGCCGCCGAAGCGCTCGATCTGGGCAAGCAGATATTGCCGCTCGAAGACTTCGCGCGCGTCACGCAATGGCAGGCTCATCAGATGGGCCGAAGCATCGGTGTCGCCAACAGTGGGCAGCACTTCGCCAATGTCGGACGGCAGCATGGCGGCGGTAATGATGCCATCGTCGGGCTGCTGATCCTTCATCAGGATCAGCAGGCGCTCAATGGAATTGCGCAGCTGGCGAGCATTGCCGGGCCATTCCTGGGCCTGCAGCACGGCAATGGCATCGTCGCCGACGGTCAGGCGCTGCAGGTTGTGCATGCGGGCGACCTGCTCGATGAAGACATTGACCAGCGGCGGCACGTCCTCGCGACGCTCCTTGAGCGGGGTCAGCGGCAGCGGCACGATGGAGAGGCGATGGAACAGGTCGGAGCGGAACTCGCCACTTTCGATCTGTGCCGCGACATTCTGCGAGCTGGAGGAAATAATGCGCACGTCGATCGGCACGGCCTGGGTGCCGCCGACGCGGTTGAAGCGGTTTTCGACGAGCGTGCGCAGTAGGGCCGCCTGGGTCTGGGGCGGCAGGGTCGTCACCTCGGAGAGGTAGAGCGTGCCGCCATGGGCCTTTTCCAGGGCGCCGACCTCGACCTTGAGGATGCCGGTCTTTTCGCGGGTTTCGCGACCGAACAGCACCACCGGCACTTCTTCGGGGGCATAGAGCGAGGCGTTGATCTCGACGAAGGGCGAGTCGGTGCGCGGGCTGCGCTGATGCACGAGGCGGGCCACCTGCCCCTTGCCGGCACCGGAGGGGCCGGAGATGAAAATACGCGAATTGGTTGGCGCGGATTTTTCGATGATGCCGCGCACTTGCTGCAGAGCCGGCGAGGTGCCGACCAGTTCGGCATTCTTGCTGGCGGAACGCTCCTTGAGTTCGGCCACTTCGCTGCGCAGGCGGGTCGCCTCCATGGCGCGCTGGGTGATGTGCAGCAGCCGGTCAATCTTGAAGGGCTTTTCGATATAGTCATAAGCGCCGCGGCGGATGGCCGAGACGGCGGTTTCGACATTGCCATGGCCGGAGATCATCACCACCGGCATATCCGGGTGCTGGCTCTGGAAGACATCAAGCAGTTGCAGACCATCGAGGCGCGAGCCCTGCATCCAGATGTCGAGGAAGACCAGGCTGGGGCGGCGACGGGCAATTTCGTTGAGACCGCTATCGGCGTCATGCGCCTGTCGCGTCTCGAAACCCTCGTCTTCCAGGATGCCGGCGATGAGGTCGCGAATGTCGTCTTCGTCGTCGATGATGAGAATGTCGAGTGCCATTATTTATGAACCACCGCTGGCGTCAGCGGTTCCTCCTGTTGGGCCAATGTGGGCTCCGAGTGGCTGGAACTCATGGCCGCTGATGTCTTGCTGGGCGATTGCAACGGTAATGTGAAGGTGACGCAGGCGCCGACGCGCCCATAGGGGTCGGGCTCGGCATCGATGAGTTCGACGATGCCGCCATGCTGTTCGATGATCTTGGCGACGATGGCGAGGCCAAGTCCGGTGCCCTTTTCGCGGGTGGTCATATAGGGCTCGAGCAGGCGCTGGCGATTGTCCTTGGGCCAGCCTTTGCCATTGTCGGAGACGGCGACGCGGGCGTGCTTGTCCTCGATCTGGGCTTCGACAGTGATGGTCGGCTCAAAACCTTCGGTCAGATCAACCGATTCAAAGGCTTCTACGGCGTTCTTGATCAGGTTTGTTAGCGACTGGGCGATCAGGCGATTGTCAAACCAAGCGTAAATGGCGTCTTCCGGCAACAGGGTGCGGATGGTGATTTCCGGCAGGCGGACGCTTTCGAGGAAAACGGCTTGGCGCACGGTATCGCTGAGATCGGTCATTTCCGGCGCCGCCTCGGGCATGCGCGCGAAAGCCGAGAATTCATCGACCATGCGGCCGATATCGCCGACCTGGCGGACGATGGTGTTGATACATTTGTCGAAGACGTCTCGATCGTCTTCCAGCCGGCTGCCATAGCGGCGGCGCAGGCGTTCGGCAGAGAGCTGGATCGGGGTCAGCGGGTTCTTGATCTCATGGGCGATACGGCGGGCGACGTCGGCCCAGGCGGAGGTGCGCTGGGCGGATTCCAGATCGGTAATATCGTCGAAGGTCAGCACATAGCCCTTGGACTCGGTGATCGAGCCTTCGCGGGTGAGCTGGACCTGATAGGTGCGCTTGTCGGTCTCGTTGCCGAGCTGGATCTGGTCGCGTACCTGGCCGCGGCGGGCCGAACGCGCGCGCTCGAGGGTGGGCGCCAGCTGCGGCATGACCTTTTCCATCGGCTCGCCCATCAGGTCGATTTCGTTGCGGTCGAGCATTTCGCAGGCGCGGGCATTGACGAGGTTGACCGCGCCAAAGGCATCGAGCCCGATAATGCCGGCCGACACGCCCTCCACCACGGCCTCGGTGAACTGGCGGCGTTTCTCGTTCATCTCGCTGGCGGTGAGCAGGGCCTCGCGCTGGCTGCGCAATTGCTGGGTCATGCGGTTGAAGCCATTGGAGAGGTCGCGCAGATCGCCCCTGCCCTCCTGCACCGGGACCTGCACATCGAGGTCGCCATTGCTGACGCGGTTGGAGGCGACCATCAGGTTTCGGATCGGGTCGACGAAGCGGTTGGCTAAAGCGATACCGATCCATAGGGCGGCCAGTAGCAGCACCACGGCGAGGCCGACATAGAGGATGGTGAAGGTGATCTGGAACACCAGCCGGTTAGAGGCATACTGCCGGTATTCGGTGATGTTCTCGTCGGTGAGCTGCATATATTCGAGCACTTCGGCTTCGACCGGCCGGGCGACGAAGAGGAAAGTGTCGTCATAGCCGCGCAGCTTGATGACCGAGCCGACGAGATTGATGCGGCCGGGGGCGATGGCCTCCGGAATGCCTTCCACCATGCCGGCGGTGATGCCCTCGGGCAATTGCGGGTAGGCGCCCTGCACGGCGATCTGGGCGCGCATCAAAGTCTCGCCACGGGCGTTGACCAGCGAGGTGAAGGGCAGCGAGCGGGTGACGGCCAGGGCGGTCAGGATACGCTGGAAACGCTCCTGGTCCTCGTCATAGGTGGCATGCGCCTGTTCCAGCTCGGAGGCGACCCAGATGACGTCGTCGCGCAGCACCTGGGCGTGTTCTAGCAGATAGGAACGGGCGACGAGGCGCGAGCTTTCCACCATGGCACGGGTGCGCTCGGAGAACCACTGATCTAGCCCCTGGTTGAGGGCGATGGTGGCAACGATGGCGACCAGCGCCGCCGGCAGTGCGGCGACCAAAGCAAACATGGTGACCATGCGGATCTGCATGCCGGCGCCGGGCTGGCGCTGGATGCGGGCCTGGATCAGCAGCGCCGCTTCGGTCAGCACCAAAGCCATCACCAGCAGCACCAGGATGCCGGTGACGATCCAGATGATGGTCCACATGGTGGTGGACGGCTCGATATTGGTGGCGCGGGTCAGGATCAGGAAGGAGATCGACGACATCAGCACCGAGGCAAAGACCACGATGAAGCCGAGAATACGCAGCGGGCGATTGGTGTGGGCAGCGGCAAACAGCGACGGACGCGGCTTGGCCTTGTCGCTCTTGATGCCCTTGGGGCCGCTGTCGTCTGTCGCGGTTAGTTCACTCATCAATGCCGCAAGGCACTCCGTCTCCGTCGCAAAGACAGAGTCTGACCCAATTCCGCCGACCCTTCAAGATAAATGTTGCCAAAATGTGACACTCATTCGCGCAGAGAAAACGCTCCGGTGGAGCGTTTTCCGCGTATGAGGCCTGGAGAGCTATGCTCGCAGGGCCCAGACGACCCGCAAATCCGATCTCCTCCTCCCTAGACAATCCCTAAGCCAAAGAGCACATCACCGGCCAACATTATCCAGAGTCTCCGCCGTGACAGCCCCTGCCCCCGCCCGTGTCGAAACCGCTAGCCTGCTTGGCATGGCCATGGGCATTGGTGCCTATTCGCTGTTCAATGTGCATGACGCGATGATCAAGGGCATCATCACCAGCCTGCCCGCACCGCAGATCCTTTTCGTGCGCGGCCTGGTGGTCATCGCCATCTGCCTGGTGATTGGCCGGGCCGGCATCGTCACCGAGCTGTGGCGATCGAAGAACCGCATGATGATTCTGGGTCGCGGGTTGATGACCCTGGCGGCCTGGGTGATGTATTACACCGCCGGCCGGGAGCTGCAGCTCGCCGAGATGACGACACTCTACTATGTTGCGCCGGTGTTGACGACGGTTCTCGCGGTGATCTTCCTCAAGGAACAGCTGACCCTGGCGCGGGTCGGTGCGACGGCCATCGGCTTCTTCGGCATTGTCGTGGCGGCCAATCCCAGCGGCTTCAGCATTGGCTGGCCGGTGGTGATGGTCTTGGGCGCGGCACTGTTCTGGGCCGTGGCGATGATCCTGATGCGCACGATCTCCAAAAGCGACCGCACGGTGGTGCAGGTGTTTGCGCAGAACCTGATCCATGTCGTGGTAATGGGCGTGGTGACGTTGCCGTTCTGGCAGGGCATGACCCTGCATCAGATCATCATCTGCGTGGCCGCCGGCCTGGTTGGCGGCATGGCGCAATTCGTGCTGGTCGAAGCGGCCCGGTCAGTGCCCGCCAGCGTTCTGGGCACGGTGGAATATGCCGCCCTGATCTGGAGCTTTGTCTTCGGCTATCTGTTCTTCGGCGAAGTGCCGGCACCGACGGTTTATGTCGGTGCCTTCCTCGTCGTGGCCGCCGGCCTGACGCTCGCCTTGAGCGAACATCGCAACCGGCGGGAAATTACCGACGTCCCCTAGTTCCGCCGGCTGTGCTTGACGATCTCGATGCTATGCGTGCGGATCTTTTTGCGCAGCGTATTGCGGTTGAGCCCGAGCAGGTCGGCCGCCTTGATCTGGTTGCCGCCGCAGGCGTTGAGCGCCATGGCGATCAGCGGGGCTTCCACGCGATCAATGACGCGCTGATAGAGGCCGGCGGGCGGCAGGTTGGGCTCATATTCGCGCAACAGCTGTCCGACATGGGTTTCAACCGCCATGGAGACATCCATCGGCCCGGCAGCGCCCGGCGTTGATGGCCGTTCGGCGATGTTGAGTTCGTTCTGGACGATCTCGGCCGAAATGCTTTCGTCGGCATAGAGCGCCGACAGGCGGCGGACGAGGTTTTCCAGCTCGCGGACATTGCCCGGCCAGGAATAATTCTGCATCAGCCGGATGGCTTCGGGCGAAATGGTCTTGATCGGCTCGCCTTCGCGCTGCGCGACGCGCAGGAAATGGGTCGCCAAATCGCCGACGTCGTCGACACGCTCGCGCAGCGGCGGCAGGCGGATCGGCACGACGTTGAGGCGGTAGTAGAGATCCTCGCGGAACAGGCCCTGGCGGATCATCTGGCTGAGGTCGCGATGAGTGGCGGCCACGATACGGACATTGGTCTTGATCGAGGAGCGACCGCCGACCATGGTATATTCGCCCTCCTGCAGCACGCGCAGCAGGCGGGTCTGGGCATCCATCGGCATATCGCCGATTTCGTCGAGGAACAGCGTGCCGCCCTCGGCCTGCTCGAAGCGGCCGGAGGAGCGGGTGTTGGCGCCGGTGAAGGCGCCCTTCTCATGGCCGAACAGTTCGGCCTCGATCAGGTCACGGGGAATGGCGGCCATGTTGATGGCGACGAAGGGACCGTTACGACGCTTGCCGAAGTCGTGCAGCGCGCGGGCGACCAATTCCTTGCCTGTGCCGCTCTCGCCGGTGATCATCACCGTGAGGTCGGTCTGCATCAGCCGCGCGAGGGCGCGGTAGATGTCCTGCATGGCGGTGGAACGGCCGACCAGCGGCATGGTCTCGCCCGGTTCGTCGGCCTTGCGCTCGGCATTGGTGGGCTTTTTGGCATCGGCCAGGGCGCGGGCGACAACCGAGAGGACTTCGGTGATGTCGAAGGGTTTAGGCAGATATTCGTAAGCGCCGACTTCCGAGGCGCGAATGGCGGTCATGAAGGTGTTTTGCGCCGACATGACGATCATCGGCAGGTCGGGGCGCAGCTTCTTGATCTTGGGCATCACCTCGAAGGCATTGCCGTCGGGCATGGCCACGTCGGTGATCAGGATATCGCCTTCGCCGCGGCTGACCCAGTTCCACATGGTGGAAATATTGCCGGTGGGACGCACTTCATAGCCGGCGCGGGTCAGCGCCTGGTTGAGCACCATGCGGATTGCGGCGTCGTCATCGGCGAGCAGGACAACATGGCTCATTTTGCCACTTCCTCTTCAATTGGTGCCTGGAATGCCCCACTCGCGACGGGGAGAAGGATGCGGAATTTGGTGCGGCCGGGGCGGCTCTCGCAGTCGATGACGCCGCCATGATCGCCGACGATCTTGGCTACCAGCGCCAGGCCAAGGCCAGAGCCATTGGTCTTGGTAGTGACGAAGGGATCGAAGAGGAAAGGCAGGATATCGGGCGGCACGCCGGGACCATTGTCCTCGATGACGATTTCGAGCGGCAGCGAGATGCGCTCGGAGACGCCCATGACGGCAATGCGGATGCCGGGGCGGAAGGCCGTGGAGAATTTGATTTCGGGTTTTTGAGTCCGCTCAAGGGCTTCCGAGGCGTTCTTCACCAGGTTTAGGAAGACCTGGATCAACTGGTCACGGTTGCCGAAGACCGGCGGCAGCGAGGGATCGTATTCTTCCGAGAAGGCGATGCCGCGTGCGACGCCATTGCGGGCCAGGAGTTTCACCCGGTCAAGCACCACGTGGATGTTGATCGGCTCGCGCTCCATCGGGCGCTCGTCGCCGAACACTTCGACGCGATCGATCAGATGGACGATGCGGTCGGTCTCTTCGCGGATCAGCCGGGCGAGCGGGATTTCGTCGCTGCTGACGGTCTGTTCCAATAGCTGGGCCGCGCCGCGGATGCCGGAGAGCGGGTTCTTGATCTCGTGGGCCAGCATGGAGGCGAGGCCGGTCACCGAGCGGGCGGCGCCGCGCGACACCATCTGGCGGTCGATCTTGTCGGCCATGGTGCGCTCCTGGATGAGGAGAGCGACGCGGCCGTCATTATCGGATAGCGGGCTGGCAAAAACGTCGGCAATGCGCTCGTCGCCGAAGCGCGAGGAGCCAACGCGGACACGATATTCGGTCATCGGGGCGCGGCGGGCAGCGACGGTTTCGACTAGGCCGATGATAGGCGAGCCGAAGGCGATGAGGTCGTCCAGGCGCTGGCGGGTGAGTACGCTCAGCGATGCGCCGAAAAAGGCTTCGGCAGCATAGTTGACGAAGGTGATCTGGCGATCTTCAGCACAGACGATGATGGGTTGCGGCAGGGCCTGCAGCACGGCGGTCGACGGAACGGATTCGATCATGGATGAGGGTGACGCAGCCTCGATTGCACTCATGCGGCCGCCCTTTGTTCGTTGCTGAAGATGGCCTCGATCTGACGCAGGACGTCAGCGGGCGCTTCATTGTTGAGGAAGGCGTTGCGGGCCGGCTTGTCGAGCACGATGCCGGCCGCCTCGGTGTACCAATCGAGATGCTTGCGTGCGGCGCGCAGGCCAACCTGCACGCCATATTCGACCAGCATGTCTTCGTAATGCTCGGCGACCAGTGCGGCCAGCGCAGCGCCCTGTAGTGCCTCGGGGGCGGCCTGACCAGACAGCCCTGCCCCGATCTGCGCCACAGCCCATGGACGGCCCTGCGCGCCGCGGCCCAGCATGACCGCTGCGGCTCCGGAAAGCCTCAGGGCTTCGCGGGCGCTGGCCAGGTCGATGATGTCGCCATTGACCACTACGGGCACGTTGACGGCTTCCACAACAGCACGGACCAGTTCCCAGCGGGCGGTGCCCTTGTAGAACTGCTGGCGGGTGCGGCCATGCACGGTGATCATCTGCACACCTGCATCGACGGCACGGCGCGCCATGTCGGCGGCATTGAGGCTATCATCGTCCCAGCCGAGACGCATCTTGACGGTGACGGGGAGCGGCGTGGCTGAGACCACTGCGTCAATCAGCGTCATGGCATGATCGGGAACGCGCATCAGGGCCGAGCCGGAAAAGCCATTGGTGACGCGCTTGGCGGGGCAGCCGAAATTGATGTCGATGATGTCGGCGCCGGCGTCCTGCGCCATCTTGGCGCCGCGGGTCATCCATTCGGCTTCGCAGCCGGCCAGTTGCACCATATGCGGCAGCGTGCCTGGCTTGCCGAGTTTTCTGGCCATGTCCTGATTGCCGACGGCCAAGGCGTTGCTGGCGATCATTTCAGACACTACCATGCCGGCGCCAAAACGCTCTGCCAGCTTGCGCATCGGGCGATCGGTGATTCCGGCCATCGGTGCCAGAAAAGCATTGTTGCGAACCGCGTGGTTGCCGATGCTCAACTTGCAGGCACTGTCAGACACAAACTGCCCCAGAAATGGTCATTTTTGAAATATTGCCCGCACAATAGTCAAAACCATGGCCTGCGCAACACCTTAAATGCCCAAACCGCGGGGGCGGCAGCCCTGCACTTGCCGCATGACAGAGCGAGCGCTAGACCACGAGCCTGTGACGGTTTCAAGTCGAGAGTGCCCGGTTTCCATGCGTCAGAAGTCTATTGCAGTCATCATCGTTGCCGCAGGCAAGGGCGAACGCGCCGGGGGAGATCCCAAGCAGTATCAGTTGGTTGGCGGTCAGCCGGTGCTGGCGCGGACCGTGGAGAGCTTTCTGGCATTGCCATATGTGACCTCGGTGACGGTGGTGATCCATCCGGAGCATGAGGCGCGTTATGCGGCGCTGAACCTTGCAGATGAACGGATTCTGAACGCCGTTACCGGCGGCGTTTCGCGCCAGGCGTCGGTGCTGGAGGGGCTCAAAGCCCTGGCACCATCGCGGCCCGACCTGGTGCTCATTCAGGATGCGGCGCGACCATTCGCAACGCCGGAGGTGATCGGCGACGTGGTGGCGGTGTTGGAGCAGTATGATGGCGCCCTGCCCACCCTGCCCGTCACCGATACAATCAAGCGGGCGCTGGATGGCCGGCAGGTGGCGACCACCGAGGACCGGAGCCAGCTGTTTGCTGCGCAGACGCCGCAGGGCTTTCGCTTCGGACAGATCTTTTCGGCGCATATGCGCGCCTCGACCATTCGCCGCCAGTTCACCGACGACGCCGAGATCGCCGAATGGGCCGGCCTGCGCGTTGCCATGGTGATGGGCGACCGCGACAATATCAAGATTACCCATCCCGAGGATTTTGCCCGGGCCGAACGCATTCTTGCTGGAGACAATGCCATGGAAACCCGCGTCGGAACCGGCTTTGACGTCCATCCCTTCGAACCCGGCGATGCCGTGTGGCTGGGTGGGGTCAAAATCGCCCATGACAAGAAGCTCAAGGGGCATTCGGATGCCGACGTGGCGCTGCATGCGCTGACCGATGCCATCCTGGGCGCGATTGGCGAAGGCGACATCGGCGTGCACTTCCCGCCATCAGACATGCAGTGGAAGGGAGCGGCCTCGACGGTGTTCCTCGCCCATGCCGGAAAACTTGTTCTTGAAGCCGGCGGGCGGATCGTCAATCTGGACGTGACAATTGTTTGCGAAGCGCCGAGGATCGCTGCGCATGTTCCCGCCATGCGGGACGTCATCGGAACAGTTCTGGGAATCGCGACATCCAGAATCGCGGTCAAGGCAACCACAAGCGAGCAACTCGGGTTTACCGGGCGAGAGGAAGGCATCGTGGCCATGGCCAGCGCCAGTGTCGAGATGCCAAGGGGGGATTAATGGCAGGCAAGACGGCAAATCAGCCCGATCCGGGCAAACAGATCGTCGACCTTCTGACCGAGAAGAAGCAGACCATCGTTACGGCGGAAAGCTGCACCGGCGGCATGATCGCCGCGGCGCTGACCGATATTCCGGGCGCCTCGGCGGCGGTCTACGGTGGCTATGTCACCTATGCCAATACCGCCAAGTCGCGGATGATCCATGTGCAGGCCCGGCTAATCCGCGATTATGGCGCGGTCAGCAATCAGGTGGCCCGGGCGATGGCCGATGGCGCGCGCAATACCGCCCATGCCGACTATGCCGTGGCGGTGACCGGTATCGCCGGGCCGGATGGCGGCAGCGAGAAGAAGCCGGTCGGGCTGGTCTATATTGCCGTATCGTCGGAACTCGCGACCGTGGTCATCGAACATCGCTTTGGCGATCTGGGCCGCGACGGCATTCGCAAGGCCGGCGTCGCTGCTGCGCTGGATCTCGTGCTGCAGGTGCTGAGCGGCGTCGAGGGCTAGTCCCCGAGCCGCATGTCAGCCTCGTCGGCGAAGGCGCGCATGATCTCTTCCTGCTTCGCCGCGAAGGCCGGTTCGGCCACGGCGGCGATGAAGGGGTTGGAGATCTTGAAGTCGATCTCGAACTTGACGCGCGTGCCCATGCCTTCGGGCTCGAAGCTCCAGACGCTATCGAGATAGGCAAAGGGCCCGTCGACGGCCTTGGCCTTGATGGTCAGCGCCTGATGGTCGAGGGTGACGCGGCTGGTATAGGCCTGGGTGATCGGGCCGAAGAACAGCGTCATCTTGGCCAGCCACACGTCGGCATCGCCGGCGGCGGGGTCCTTGCGGAGCTCCATCGCCTTGCAATTGGGAATGAAGCGCGGATAGTCGCCGAGATCGGCAACGATCTCGAACATGCGCTGCGGCAGGTGCGGCACGTGCCGCTCGAAGAAGCGCTTCATCAGTGACCCATCTTGGCCATGCGGGCCGCCTTGAGGCGGGCGAAATCTTCGCCGGCATGGTGGGAGGAACGGGTCAGCGGGCTGGAGGAGACCAGACCAAAACCCTTTGCCGTGGCGACCGTGGCATAGGACTTGAACTCGTCCGGGGTCACGAAGCGCTGCAGCGGATAGTGCTTCTTGGTCGGCTGCAGATACTGGCCGATGGTCAGGAAATCAACGTCGGCCGAGCGCAGGTCATCCATCAACTGCAGCACTTCGTTCCGCTCTTCGCCAAGGCCGACCATGATGCCGGACTTGGTGAACATGGTGGGGTCGAGTTCCTTGACCTTCTGAAGCAGACGGATCGAGTGGAAGTAGCGCGCGCCGGGACGGACCTTGAGATATTTCGACGGCACGGTCTCTAGATTGTGGTTGAAGACGTCGGGCTTGGCGGCCACGACGATTTCGAGCGCGCCTTCCTTGCGCAGGAAGTCCGGCGTCAGGATTTCGATGGTCGTCTTGGGCGTCGCGGCGCGGATGGCGAGGATCACATTGGCAAAGTGCTGGGCACCGCCATCGGCGAGATCGTCACGGTCAACCGAGGTGATGACGACGTGTTCGAGACCGAGCTTCTGCACGGCCAAAGCGACCTTTTCCGGCTCGCTGGCATCCAGCGGCCCGGGCATGCCAGTGCGGACGTTGCAGAAAGCGCAGGCGCGGGTGCAGATCTCGCCCATGATCATCATGGTGGCGTGCTTTTTGGACCAGCATTCCCCGATATTGGGGCAGCCAGCCTCTTCGCAGACCGTCACCAGACCATGCTCGCGCACGATCTGCTGGGTTTCCTTGTAGATCGGGGATCCCGGCGCCTTGACGCGGATCCAGTCCGGCTTGCGCAGCACCACGCTGTCGGGCCGATTGGCCTTTTCCGGGTGGCGCGGCTTCAGCGCCGAATTATCAATGAGCGTAACCAATTTTGGTCCTGACTGGGCAGTGTGCCCGTTATATCGCTCCCGAAGGGTGCCAGTTCAACCCGGCCTTTTTGCTTAGCTTCTGGTCTCTTACTGCATGATCTCGGCGATCTCGACCCAGTCGCCGCCGCGCGAGGCCGACATGATCGTCGCCTGCACCAATGCGAGAGAGTGGAGATTATCCTCGCCGGAGCTGAAGCGGGCTGGAATGGAGCCGGTCTCGATTACCTTGGCGACGGCGCCCAGGGTACCGGTGCGGTCGGCCAGATCGATGGCCGGAAGTTCGACGGGCACGAGGTCATGATCGCGTTCGCGAAGGCTGAGCTTGTCGGGACCGGCCTTGCCCATGAAATGGTCGCGCGAGCTCCAGATGATTTCGCCTTCCGAACAATCCATGGTCCATTCGCCGGCCCAGGGCGTTACCGGGCCGGAGCTCATCCAGGAGCCGCGGTAGGAGACGATAGTGCCTTTTTCGAATTCCAGCGTTGCCACGCCGATCGGGTGATGGCCGAAGGGGCTGGCGGCGGGATTCCAGGTGCGGCAGGAGACGCGCTTGGGTTCGTCACCCAGTACCATGCGCATCAGGTCGAAATGGTGGATCGACATATCGGCCAGCAGCGGGTCCGGCATGTCCCAATAGCGGTAGCCCTGGCTCGGTGCATGGCGGCGGAATTCGATGGACACCAGGTTCACCGGGCCGAACTTCTGCGCGCCGATCAGTTCGGCGGCGGCGATCGGCGCCGGCTGGAAGCGGTAGTTCTGCGACACCATCAGCACGCGGCCATTGGCGCGGGCCAGCTCCACCAGTTCCTTGGCCTGGGCAATGGTCGAGGCGAAGGGCTTTTCGACGATGACGTTGAGCCCGAGCTCAAGGCAGCGTTTGACGACTGGATAGTGCGCCTCGGTGCGCAGGGTGCAGATGGCGAGGTCGGCCTCGACGCCCTTGACCGCCTCTTCGAGACTGGTGAAGCAACGCTTCTCGTCGATCCCGAGCTCGTCCTGCACCCGCTTGATGGCATCCGGATTGCTATCCACATAGCCCACCATGTGAATGTTGGGAACTTTGGGGATAACTTCCTTGGTCCAGCTGAATCCCCAGTGTCCGAGCCCGACCTGAATCGCTTTGACCATGTGGATAACTCCTTGAGAACCTGTGGACAGCCTGTGGAAAAGCCGCGCCCTAGATGTTCAGCGCGCGACCATAGGCATCGAGAACGCTTTCCTTCATGGATTCGCTCAACGTCGGATGCGGGAAGATGGTGTGGATCAGCTCTTCCTCGGTGGTTTCGAGGTTCATGGCGATGACGAAGCCCTGGATCAGTTCGGTGACTTCGGCACCCACCATGTGGGCGCCGAGCAGCTCGCCGGTCTTGGCATCGAAAATGGTCTTCACCAAGCCATCGGGCTCGCCCAGCGCAATCGCCTTGCCATTGCCGACGAAGGGGAAGCGGCCAACCTTGATCTCGCGACCAGCTTCCTTGGCCTTGGCTTCGGTGAGGCCAACGCTGGCCACTTGGGGCTCACAATAGGTGCAGCCAGGGACCTTGGACTTGTCGAGGCCATGCACCTTGAGGCCGGCGATCTTTTCCACGGTGATGACGGCTTCATGCTCCGCCTTGTGGGCCAGCATGGGCGGGCCGGCAACGTCGCCGATGGCCCAGATGCCGTCGACATTGGTCTTGCCATAGCCATCGATGACGATGGCGCCGCGCTCGGTCTTGACGCCGACCGTCTCGAGCCCGAGGCCTTCGATATTGCACATGACGCCGACAGCCGAGATCAGCTTCTCGCCGGAAATTTGCTGCTTACTGCCGTCCTTGAGCTCGACATGGGCGGTGACGCCCGACGCGGTCTTTTCGACCTTGGCGACCTTGGCATCGGTCAGGATCTTGATGCCGCGCTTTTCAAGCCGCTTGCGGGCAAGCCCCGCGACCTCGGCATCCTCCACCGGCATGATCTGCGGCAGCAGTTCGATGATGGTCACTTCAGCGCCCATCGAACGATAGAAGGAGGCAAACTCGACGCCGATGGCGCCCGAGCCCATGACGACCAGCGACTTGGGCATGGCGGCCGGCTTCATGGCCTCGAAATAGGTCCAGATCTTGTCGCCATCGGGCTCGATGCCGGGCAGCACGCGCGGGCGGGCGCCGGTGGCGATAATGATATTTTTTGCTTTGTAGGTGCCCTCGCCCAGCGGGTTCTTCGGCACCGGGCCCTGCGGCTGCACGATAGCCTTCTTGGTGGGCGCGACCTTGACTTCACCTGGCTTGGTGATGACGGCCTCGCCCCAGATGATATCGACCTTGTTCTTCTTCATCAGGAACTGCACGCCATTGTTCATCTGCGCCGCAATGGCGCGCGAACGCTTGACGATGCCGTCCATGTCGAAACCGAACTTTTCGGCGGTCAGGCCATAGTCCTTGGCATGGCCCATGTGGCCGTAGATTTCGGCCGAGCGCAGCAGCGCCTTGGTCGGGATACAGCCCCAGTTGGAGCAGATGCCGGCCATATGCTCGCGCTCGATAATGCCCACCTTCATGCCGAGCTGCGCACCGCGAATGGCGGCCACATAGCCGCCGGGACCGGCGCCGATGACGAGAAGATCGTATTGGTCAGCCATTTGGGCCTCCAGAAAGTCTGAGTATCCCGGCCTAGAGGCCGAGCAGGGATTTGACGACCGGGACCAGGCCCGTGCCGATGGCGCGGGTATTGGCAGGGTCGAGATGGACGCCATCGAGCGGGTCCGCATGGGCCACGTCGGCGGCGTCATAGAATTCGGCGCCATATTCTTGGGCGCGAGTGCGATAATAGCCGGCCATCAGCTTTGACTCGGCAATGGCCGCGTCGCCACCGAAGTGCAGGCCCATTTCGGCGTGTCTGGTCGGCACCAGATGCGGCGGGCTGACGATCAGGAGTTTCGGGGTCACTTCGCCAGGATTGACAAAATGACCGCGCACCACCTGGATCAGCTTGCGAATGCCATAGGAGGCGGTAATCGCCCGGCCATGAATGGCCGGCTTCAGATCATTGGACCCCAGCATGACGATGACGAGGTCGAGCGGCTTGTGGCTGTCGAGCAGCACCGGCAGGATGCGGGCGCCATTGCGATCCGAGCTGGCCGAACCATCGTCGAAGGCCGTGGTGCGACCGCCGAGACCCTCGGCGATCACCCGCACATTGTCGCCCAGCCCCTGTTCCAGCACGCTGGGCCAGCGGTTCTCATAGGCATGGCGCAGCCCGTCCGGCCGCGGATTGGCGCCGTAGGTCAGGCTGTCGCCATAGGCGAGAATGGTTTTCATGCCCCTGCCCCTAGGCCAGCATCATCACCGGGTTTTCGATCAGGCCCTTGAACACGCCGAGCAGTTCGGCGCCCAGGGCACCATCGACGGCGCGGTGATCGCAGGACAGCGTCACGGTCATGAAATTGGCGATCTTGACCTGACCGGCTTCGGCATAGACGCGCTCTTCGCCGGCGCCGACCGCGAGGATCGTGCCATGCGGCGGGTTGATCACGGCTGAGAAGGTCTTGATGCCGAACATGCCGAGGTTGGACACCGACGAGGCGCCGCCCTGGTACTCGTGCGGGGCGAGCTTCTTGGACTTGGCGCGACCGGCCAGATCCTTGACCTCTTCGGAGATTTCGCGAAGCGTCTTGGTATCGGCGCTCTTGACCACGGGGGTGAAGAGGCCGCCGGGCACGGCCACGGCAACCGCGACGTCCGAGCGCTTGTGGTAGAGGATCGAGTCGCCGGCCCAGGTGGCATTGGCCATGGGGACACGCTGCAGCGCGACGGCCCAGGCCTTCATGACGAAGTCATTGACAGAGAGCTTGAAGGCCGGCTTGCCGTCCTTGGATTTGGGTGCGCCGGCATTGATCTGCTCGCGGGCGGCGAGCAGCGCATCGATCTTGCAATCGAGCGACAGATAGAAATGCGGAACGGTCTGCTTGCTCTCGGTGAGGCGCGCGGCCACGACCTTGCGCATGCCATCGTTGGGGATCAGCTCGTAGGAGCCTTCGGGATAGAGCGCCAGAACCTGGGCCTTGGTCATGCCCACGGGTGCAGCGCCGCCGGCGGCCGGGGCCGATGCAGATGTGCTTGCCGCCTTGAGTGGCGTCTTGCCAGACTTGGCGGCTTCGACGTCGGACTTGACGACGCGACCCTTAGGGCCGGTGCCGGAAATGGCTGAAATATCGATCGCCGCTTCCTTGGCCAGGCGTCGGGCCAGCGGCGAGGCGAAGACCTTGCCGCCGTCGGACTTGGCCGGCGCGGCAGCGGGTGCGCTGGAGCCGGTATTGGAATTGGTTGCGACGGGCGCTGGTGCAGCCGCAGGCTTGGGCGCCTCGGTCTTGGGGGCTTCAGCGGCAGCCGGAGCGGGCTTTGGGGCTTCAGCCTTGGGCGCAGGCGCTGCGTCGGCGCTTTCGCCATCCTGCAGCAGCACGGCTATGACAGCGTTGACCTTCACATTCTCGGTGCCTTCGGCCACGAGAATCTTACCGATCTTGCCCTCGTCCACGGCTTCCACTTCCATGGTGGCCTTGTCGGTCTCGATTTCGGCGATCACGTCACCGGAAGAGACGGTATCGCCCTCCTTGACGTGCCACTTGGCAAGCTTGCCCTCTTCCATCGTCGGAGAGAGCGCCGGCATGGTGATATCGATTGGCATCCCGGTTCTCCTTACGAGCGGTAGGTCACGGCATTGACGGCCGCGATCACTTCATCGACGTTCGGCAGCGCCAGCTTTTCGAGGTTGGCGGCATAGGGCATGGGCACGTCCTTGCCGGTGACGCGGATCACGGGCGCATCGAGATAGTCGAAGGCCTGTTCCATGACGCGGGCCGAGATTTCGGCGCCGATGCCGTTCTGCGGCCAGCCTTCTTCGACGGTCACCAGACGACCGGTCTTCTTGACCGATTCGATGACGGTATCGCTGTCGAGCGGGCGCAGGGTGCGCAGGTCGATCAGTTCCACGTCGACGCCGGCGGCAACCAGCTTCTCGGTCGCCTGGGTGGCGTAGCGCATGCCCATGGAGAAGGAGACGATGGTGACGTCCTTGCCCTTGCGGGCAATGCGGGCCTTGCCGATCGGCAGCACGAAATCGTCGACCTTGGGCACGAGGCCGGTGGAACCATAGAGAATTTCGTTCTCGAGGAAGACGACGGGGTTGGGCGAACGGATCGCTGCTTTGAGCAGGCCCTTGGCGTCGGCGGCGCTATAAGGCGCGATGACGGTGAGGCCGGGGACAGAGCTGTACCAGGCCGAATAGTCCTGCGAATGCTGGGCACCGACGCGGGCCGCCGCGCCGTTGGGGCCGCGGAACACCATCGGCGCCTTGACCTGGCCGCCGGACATATAGAGCTGCTTGGCGGCCGAGTTGATGATCTGGTCGATTGCCTGCATGGCGAAGTTCCAGGTCATGAATTCGACGATCGGCTTGAGGCCGGCAAAGGCCGCGCCGACGGCCAGACCGGCAAAGCCGTGCTCGGTGATCGGGGTATCGATAATGCGCTGGGGGCCGAACTCCTGCAGCAGGTTCTGGGTGATCTTGTAGGCACCCTGATATTCGGCGACTTCCTCGCCCATAACGAAAACGTCGGGGTCGCGGCGCAGCTCTTCGGCCATGGCTTCGTTCAGGGCCTGGCGGACGGTCATTTCGACCATTTCGACGCCTTCGGGCAGGTCGGGGTCACTGTCGGCGACAAATTTCGGGGCGGCCGGCACGGCAGCCTGCGACGGCGCGGCTTCCGCAGCCTTCTCCGCCGGCACAACCGGCGCTTCGGATGGCTCTGGAGCCGTCTTGGCGACCGGTGCGGCCTCGGCGGTTTCGCCTTCGGCCAGGATCAGCGCGATCGGGGTGTTGACCAGGACGCCTTCGGTGCCTTCGGCAACCAGCAGTTCCTTGACCACGCCGGCATCGATCGACTCGACTTCCATGGTGGCCTTGTCGGTTTCGATCTCGGCCAGCACGTCGCCGGACGACACGGTGTCGCCGACCTTGACCAGCCACTTGCTCAGCTTGCCCTCTTCCATGGTGGGCGACAGCGCGGGCATCAGGATTTGGGGCATATCAGCTCTCCAGGATTTTTGGTGCGCCGGGCATGGTGGCCACGCGGCGAAGGTCAGAATTGAAAGCGGTGTCGGTCGAGCCGCCGGCCTGGTTCACCGTCCAGCCGCTGAGCACGAGGCCCAGCACCAGGAAGACGAGAAAGGCGATGACGGCGCGCTTGTAGATATTGAGCGGCTGGGCGGCGGCCGGACCGGCCTTCTGCTCGAGCTGGCGGAATTTCCACCAGCCTAGAGGCATGAAACCGGCGAGATTCGCGCTGGCCGGGGCGACACGCACGATAGCAACGGCCTGCATGACCGCCACGACCAGCGTGAGCACCGCGAACAGCAGGATGACTCCGAGCAGAACGCTCATGGATCGCCTCAGGCGCTGATGGTGATGTCGGTCCAGAGCTCGGCAGCAGCGGGCTCTGGATCATTGGTGGCGAAATCAGCGGCCTCTGTGACGATAGCGCGGATGCCGTTTTCAATGGTCTTGAGGTCTTCCTCGGTCTGGAATCCGCTTTCGAGCAGACGCGCCTTGACCTGTTCGATCGGGTCGCGCTCCTGACGATATTGCGTCACTTCTTCCTTGGTCCGGTATTTTGCCGGATCGGACATGGAGTGGCCGCGATAGCGATAGGTCAGCATTTCGAGGATGAACGGACCCTTGCCGGAGCGGGCATGTTCGATAGCCCGCTTGGCGGCATCATGGACCATGCGGACATCCATGCCGTCGACCTGTTCGCCGGGAATGTTGAACGAGGCGCCGCGCATGGAGAAGTCGGTGGTGGCCGAAGCCCGCTCGATTGCGGTGCCCATGGCGTATTTGTTGTTTTCGATGACGAAAACCACCGGCAGGTTCCAGAGCTTGGCCATGTTGAAGGTCTCATAGACCTGGCCCTGGTTGGCGGCACCGTCGCCGAAATAGGCGAGCGAGACGGAGCCGTCGCCCTTGTACTTGGCAGCGAAAGCCAGGCCCGCGCCGAGCGAGACCTGGGCGCCGACGATACCATTGCCGCCATAGAAGCGATGCTCATTGCTGAACATATGCATCGAGCCGCCCTTGCCCTTGCTGAGGCCACCCGAGCGGCCGGTCAGTTCGGCCATGACACCCTTGGGGTCGAGACCCATGACCAGCATGTGGCCGTGGTCGCGATAGCCGGTGATCTGGGCGTCCTTGCCCTTTTCGCTGGCCATGGTGATACCGGTGACGACCGCTTCCTGGCCGATATAAAGATGGCAGAAGCCACCAATCAGACCCATGCCATACATCTGGCCGGCCTTTTCCTCGAAACGCCGGATCAGCAGCATTTCGCGGTAGGCCTCGAGGTCCTGTTCCTTGGTGAACTGGGGAATATTGGATTGCGTCTTGGCCTGAGTGGCCACAGCTTTACGCGCCATGAGAGAACGCTCCGCATCGGAATGGAATTGCCGCTTGGCCCGATCTGGCCACATATCGACATCATAGTGCAAGGCAATGGCGGAAAGCAATGCCCTTGGCAGGGTTCAATCCTAGTCTAAAGGATTGAATTTGCTTCGAGAAGTTGAGTTAACTGATCTGCGGGTAATTCTTCAAATTTACCGGAAAGCGGTTTACCGGACACCGGATCAATCATAACGATGACATCGTCGGCATTGGCCATGTTCAGCAGCGCCCGCGCCCGCTCGGTGACGATATCTGGATCGAGGCGACGGGTGTCCATCAGCGTGGCGCGATGGCGATAGACGTCGATTTCGGCCTGAAGCGCAGCTGACTTGCCCTTGAGCTGATCGATATCGAGCAGGATCTGGGTCTTGTTCTCGATGCCGAACTGGCCGCCGATGGCGGAAAAGCCCAAATAGCCCTGAAACCCCAGCAATGCCACGGTCAGCGCCAAAGGGCGCCAGATAGCAGGACGTTTGAGACGGGTGGGCATGGGCAAACCAAAACTGAACCTGCCCACTATGGCTGATCAGGGTTTAACGCGGGGTTGCCATGGACCCGATTTGCGGCAGCTAGCCGAAGACCAGGCGATAGGACAAAACGCCCACCCCGATGAACAGGACCCAGGAGAGGATCGCCAGCACGAGGATGGTCACGAGCCTGCGGCGTCTCAGCCAGTCGGTTCCGGCTCTTGGAAATCCCCAGGATTCGAGCCGTCTAAAAACGATCTCCATCTCGGTGCTTCTCGTTGTCTGGTCGTCGTCACCGCAGCTCATGAGCGCATATAACGAAGTGCGAGACAACCGGGCTACGGGTTCACACGTATGTCACCCCGCAGCGCAATCTTGAACGCGCTCAATAGGCTAGCGCGGTAACCATAGGCTCAAATCGGCGCGTAGTCGATCTCAAGGAAAGCCGCGACTTCGGGAATCCAGCGGGTCTGCACGAAGGCCACGTGATCGGGATGATCATTGTAGCCGGTGTAGGCGGCCTGGTCGGCGAACTCCATCGAGAAGCCGAAGCTATAGTCGTTCTTGGGACTGACCTGGCGCAGCTGCTCAAAGTTTTCGACGCCCGGAATCGATGCCAGCACCTTCGCGTCGCGGAGGAAGGTGCCCTCCTCCGCTGAGCCCTTGGCATGCTTGAGGGTGAAGACGACGGTGTGGCGGATCATGCTTCGGTTCCGATCGACTCAGTGGCGGCAATGGCGGCCATGTTGACGATGCCGCGGCTGGTGGTCGACGGCGCCAAGATATGGGCCGGCGATTTCGGCCCCATCAGGATGGGGCCAACCGACAAGGCGTTGTTCATCTCCTTGAGCAGCGTCATGGAGAGGTTTGCAGCGTCGAGATTGGGGAAGATCAAGAGGTTGGCTTCGCCAGTGAGAACGCTGTCGGGCACATAGCGTTCGCGCAGCTCCTGGCTGAGCGCCAGATCGCCCTGCATTTCGCCTTCGACGATCATGTCCGGGGCCACGGCCTTGAGCTTGTTATAGGCCTCGCGCATCTTGAAGGCGCTATCGCCGTCACGCGAGCCGAAGTTGGAATAGCTCAACAGTGCAACCCTGGCCTCGATATTGAAGCGCTTGAGGTGGTTACGGGCCTGCAGCGCGATGCCAACGATCTCGTCGGGCGTCGGGTCCGGGTTCACATAGGTGTCGGCGAGGAAAAAGGCGCCGCGCGGCATGATTAGCATGGAGAGGGCCGACGCATCGGCCACGCCATCCTGCAGGCCGATCACTGAGCGGATGTCGCGGACATGCTTGATGAAGCGCCCCTGGAGGCCGCAGATCAGCGCATCGGCTTCGCCGCGCTTGACCGCCAGCGCACCGATGACGGTGGTATTGGTACGAACCACCTGCCGGGCGGTGTCGGGGGTGACGCCGTCACGGCCGACCAGCGAATGGAACAGCGTGACATAGTCGCGATAGCGCGGATCGTCTTCGGGATTGATGATCTCGAAGTCCGTACCGGGGCGCAGGTTGAGGCCGAAGCGCTCGATGCGCTGCTCGATGACGGCCGGGCGGCCGATCAGGATCGGGCGGGCAATGCGCTCTTCGAGCAGCACCTGAGTGGCGCGCAACACGCGCTCGTCTTCGCCATCGGCAAAGGCGATGCGCTTGTTCTGGCCCTGGGCGCGATCGATGATCGGCTTCATCACGAGGCCCGAGCGGAAGACGAAGCGGTTCAGGCTGTCCTGATAGGCGTTCCAGTCGGTGATCGGCTTCTTGGCGACGCCGGATTCCATGGCGGCCCGCGCCACGGCGGGGGCAATGCGCAGAATCAGCCGCTGATCGAAGGGGTTGGGAATGATGTGGTCGGGACCGAACACCGCCGGGGCGCCGGAGGGCGAGACTTCAAGGCCCGGCTCATGCGCCAGCTTGGCGATGGCGCGAACGGCGGCCAGCTTCATCTCTTCGTTGATCGTGGTGGCACTGACGTCGAGCGCACCGCGGAAGATGAAGGGGAAGCAGAGGACGTTGTTGACCTGATTGGCATAGTCCGAGCGACCGGTGCAGATCATAGCATCGGGACGGGTCGCCTTGGCCAGTTCCGGCGTGATTTCCGGGTTCGGATTGGCCAGCGCCAGAATCAGCGGCTTGGGGGCCATCTTGAGCAGCATTTCGGGCTTCAGCGCACCGGCAGCCGACAGGCCGAGGAAGACGTCAGCACCATCGATGACCTCGGCCAAAGTGGTGGCTTCGGACTGGCGGCGATACTGGCCGCGCCACTTGTCGTTGACGTCATTGCGCTTGTGGGTGACGAGGCCATCCTTGTCGGCGACCCAGATATTTTCATGCTTGGCGCCCAAGGCGACCAGCACGTTGAGGCAGGCAATGGCGGCGGCCCCTGCCCCGGAGGCGCAGATTTTGACGTCCTCGATCTTTTTGCCTTTGAGCTCCAGCCCGTTGAGCACAGCGGCGCCGACAATGATGGCGGTGCCATGCTGGTCGTCATGGAACACCGGGATCGGCATGCGGGCGCGTAGGGTTTCCTCGATCTCGAAACAGTCTGGCGCGCGGATGTCTTCGAGATTGATGCCGCCAAAGGTCGGCCACAGCGGCGCCACGGCGTCGATGAATTTCTGCGGATCGGTTTCGTCGATCTCGAGATCGAAGACGTCAATGCCGGCGAACTTCTTGAAGAGGACTGCCTTGCCTTCCATCACCGGCTTACTGGCCAGCGCGCCGATATTGCCGAGGCCGAGCACGGCGGTGCCGTTAGAGATGACGGCGACAAGGTTCTGGCGCGAGGTGTATTTCGAGACCGAATCCGGGTTTTCGGCGATTTCCTCGCAAGGCGCGGCGACGCCCGGCGAATAGGCCAGCGCCAGATCGCGCTGGTTGCCGAGCGGCTTGGTCGGCTGGATTTCCAGCTTGCCGGGCTTGGGGAATTCATGGAAATGCAGCGCCGCTTCGCGCAGGGCCTTGCGCTGTTCGTTGACGTCGGTCGTCACAGAGTCCTCCTGGCCCGCATGCTGGTGCGGCTGGCTAAGTTTCTGGCAGCGTAGGTGCCATCAAACCACGCCAATGAAAAGTCTCTATGTCAGTGGTGCTGTACGACTAAAGTTGCGATCGGGCTTAGGCGGCGCTGGCGACGATGTTCTGGATGCGGCTGCGGGGCTCGTGGGTGGCGTGCAGCGCGGTTGCCAGATCGCGGAAGGCGCCGACCTTGAGTGCGGGGGCGAAGATATAGCCCTGGGCTTGAATGACGCCGCGAGCGCGCAGGTAAAGTGCCTGTTCTTCGGTCTCGACGCCCTCGGCGACGATCTCGCAATCAAGATCCTTGGCCATGGTGATGAGTCCATCGAGCACCGGCACCTGCGTGGTGCCCGGCTTGACCATATCGACGAAGACGCGGTCGATCTTGATAACGTCGCAGCCCAGGGTGCCGATATAGGCCAGGTTGGAATGGCCCGTGCCGGCGTCGTCGAGCGCCAGCTTGCAGCCGAGGGCATGCAGGCCGGCGATAACGGTCTGGGCGACTTGCGAATTGCCGAGTGGATGGCGCTCGGTGATTTCAAACACCAGCTGGCGGAAGCCGATCTTGGAATTGCCGAAGATCGCCTGGACGTCCTCGACGATACTGTCGTCGCGGAAATGGCCCTCGAACAGATTGATCGAGATTTTCATGTCCGGCATCATCTGGCTGAGATCGCCGAGGTCGAACTTGACCTGCTGCATCAGCGAGAGGGTCATGGGAATGGCAAGGCCGGTGACCTCGGCATAGTCGATGAAGGCGCCGGGCGGCACGACCTGGCCGTTCTTTTTCTCCCAGCGGCACAGCACCTCGCAGCCCATCAGCTCGCCTGTGCGCAGGTTGATCACTGGTTGGTAATAGGGCTTGATCTCGCCGCGAGCGATGGCGCGTTCGAGGTCGAAGGCCGGCACGCGCGAGCGGCGCACATAGTTCAACGACAGGATCAGGAAGGCCGCACTCATGATGCAGGCGATGACAGTAAAGCTGACGTCGAGGTCGGAATAGCTGGCGCGCGCCATGGCAAAGGGAATGGCATATTCGACCTTGAGCGGCAGCTCGCCGGCGAAACCCTGGGCGTAGATAAAGTCGGCAGCAGCATCGCGGCGCTCGAAGGCCGTGGTGTCGCCAATCGCCAGGACCGATGTGCCATTGGTCAGCTCGATCTGCATCATCGCCGCATTGGCAATGCCCTGCGCCAGCCCGCCCTGCGTCTGGCCGACCAGCGGCACAAAGGCCGAAACCCTACGCGTCTCGCCAAACGTCTGCGTGATCTTGAGCGCCGGCATGGGCATTTCGCCGAGCTTGACCACGGTTATGGTCTCGGTGTGGCCAGGAATCGGCAGGCTGGCCGAGAGCGGTGAATAGGTCACCGTGCGGCCGACCGCGTCGCAATATTGGACGCCGTCGGCATTTTCGACCAGCACCTGCTTGAGGTTGAGGCTCGACTCGATTTCGCGCTGCACATTGGCGACAAAGGTCGGTGTACAGAGGGACGGGCTTTCGGCGAGAATGCGCCGCAGCGAGGTGATGGCGTCATTCACACCGATTTCGATTTGTGAACTGACGGAGCGAACATATTGCTCGGTATTGATTTTCTCTCTCACGCGGACATAGCTGTCCAGCAGGTAATCCACGGCGACAATCGGCACGAACGCGAGAAGCGCACCGATCAGCGTCAGGATATGAGAGTATCTCGACTTCAAAACGCGAATCCGAAAAGAGCTTTTGACGTCTTATCGGTAGTGACCAGCATTTAACGGATCATTAACGCTGATTAACTGATTGCAAATGCCCCGCCGGCGGCACGCAAATCTGGGATAGCCTCTGCAGGATTTGCCCTCGTCAAAACTCAGTAGGTAAAACCGCCGATAGCCAAAGCACCTATCTAAGTTAGTCTTTAGGTCGAGGTGCAGCAATGGAAACAACGATCGTCCTAGAACACGAACTGACGCCGCGCGAGGAGGAAGTGCTTGGCCTTATCCTGGCTGGGAACACCAACAAACGAATTGGAGCGATACTGGGAATTTCCCCAAGAACCGTTGAAGTGCATCGCCTGCACATCATGGTGAAGTTTCACGCCGCCAATATTGTCGATCTTTGCATTCGCTGCCGCGACTGGGCTCCAAAGACCAGGGTCGTCAGCAAACAACTCGAAGCAGTCGGCGCGCGATAGTTGGCTGTGATCGCAAAACAAAAGGCGGCCCGTCGTGGGGCCGCCTTTTGTCGTCTTGTCGAAGGTTACTGCGCGACGTTGAGGCGGATGCTCAGCTCGCGCAGTTGCTTGGGAGCCGCCGGGCTTGGCGCACCCATCAGCAGGTCTTCGGCCTGCTGGTTCATCGGAAAGGCGGTGATCTCGCGCAGGTTTGCCACGCCGCAGATCAGCATCACAATGCGATCGACGCCGAAGGCTGCGCCGCCATGCGGCGGCGCGCCATACTGGAAGGCGCGATAGAGCCCGCCGAACTGTTCTTCGACCTCGTCGCGGCTCTTGCCGGTCAGCTCGAAGGCCTTGACCATGGTCTCGGGCAGCTGGTTACGGATCGAGCCCGAGGCGATTTCATAGCCATTGCAGACCGCATCATATTGATAGGCCTTGATGGTCAGCGGATCCTGGCTGTTGAGCGCATCGATGCCGCCCTGCGGCATGGAGAAGGGGTTATGCGCAAAGTCGACGCGCTTTTCCTCTTCGCTCCATTCGTAGAACGGGAAGTCGACGATCCAGCACAGGGCGAACTGTTCGGTGTCGATGACGCCGAGATCGGTACCAACCTTGGTGCGGGCTTCGCCGGCGAACTTGTAGAACTTGTTGGGCAGGCCGGCGACGAAGAACACCGCATCGCCATCCTCGAGGCCAAGCTCGGCCTTGAGCGCAGCCGTGCGTTCTTCGCCGATGTTCTTGGCGATCGGGCCGGAGCCCTGCCCTTCCTTGAAGAAGATATAGCCGAGACCGGGCTGGCCTTCGCCCTGGGCCCAGGCGTTCATGCGATCGCAGAAGGCGCGGCCGATCGGCTCGGCACCGGCCTTGTTCTTGGCCGGAATTGCCCAGACTTCCACCTTGGAGTCGGCTTCGATCTGGTTGGCGAACACCTTGAAGCCGGAACCGGTGAAGTGCTCGGTGACGGCCTGGATTTCGATTGGGTTGCGCAGGTCGGGCTTGTCGGAGCCATACTTGCGGATGGCCGTGTCATAGGGAATGCGCGGCCAATCCTTGGTGACGCGCTTGCCATCGGCAAACTGCTCGAAAATGTCGGTGATCACCGGGGTCATGGTGTTCCAGACGTCTTCCTGGGTGACGAAGCTCATTTCGAGGTCGAGCTGGTAAAATTCGCCCGGCAGGCGATCGGCGCGCGGGTCTTCGTCGCGGAAGCAGGGCGCGATCTGGAAGTAGCGGTCGAAACCGGCCACCATCAGCAGCTGCTTATACTGCTGCGGCGCCTGCGGCAGGGCAAAGAACTTGCCGGGATGAATGCGTGACGGCACGAGGAAGTCGCGCGCGCCCTCTGGCGAAGAGGCGGTCAGGATCGGCGTCGAATATTCGGCAAAGCCTTGCTCGGTCATGCCGGCGCGCATGGCGGCGATCACCTTGGTGCGCTTGACGATGTTGGCATGCAGCTTCTCGCGGCGCAGGTCGAGGAAGCGGTAACGCAGGCGCACGTCTTCGGGATAGTCCTGATCGCCGAACACCGGCAGCGGCAGTTCCTTGGCGGCCGAAAGCACTTCGATCTCGCGGATGAAGACTTCGATCGTGCCGGTCGGCAGGTTCGGGTTGACCACCGAGGCGTCGCGCAGCTTCACCTCGCCATCGATGCGGATCACCCATTCCGAGCGCACCTTTTCGGCAGCGGCAAAAGCGGGAGAATCGGGGTCAATGACGGCCTGGGTGACGCCGTAATGGTCGCGCAGATCGATGAACAGCAGGCCGCCATGGTCGCGAATACGATGCACCCAGCCACTGAGGCGGACGGTCTGGCCGGCTTCCTTGGCAGTGAGGGCCCCGCAGGTGTGCGAGCGGTAGCGATGTGTTGTCATGATCGAAACTCTAGGAAAAAGGCCGGAATCTAGGGCGGGAAAAGCGCATGGGAGCCGGTTCTTGTCAAGGTAAAGGGCACGTCGGCACGCGCCGCGGGCGTCTCCCGATAAGCTTGCTTGTCCACTCAACAAATCCGGTCTGGAGTGGACCCGCCTCACCTGCTAGGAAGAATATTGACGAATTTGAGACGGACGGCGGTATGGACCTCATAGTTTCCACAGATGTGCTCGCGGCGTTTTGCGAGCGCGCTGACAAGTTTGACTTTGTGACGGTGGATACCGAGTTCCTGCGCGAAACCACTTATTGGCCAAAGCTTTGCCTGGTTCAGGTGGCCACCGATGACGAGGCGGTGCTGATTGACCCGCTGGCGCCGGGGCTGGATCTTTCTTCCTTCTTTGCCCTCTTGGCCAATCCTAACATAACCAAGGTGTTCCACGCCGCCCGGCAGGATATCGAAATCTTCGTCAAGCTGACGGGCAAGGTGCCGGTCAATATCTTCGATACGCAGATTGCTGCCAGCGTTTGTGGTTTTGGCGACAGCGTCTCCTACGACAATCTGGTGCGCTCGATCACCAATGTGGAGCTCGACAAGTCGAGCCGCTTTACCGACTGGTCCGTTCGCCCCCTCACCGAAAAGCAGCTGCTTTACGCAGTGGCCGACGTGACGCATCTGCGCGACATCTATCGCGAACTGCGCAAGCAGGTGGACGCCACCAAGCGCTGGGACTGGGTAGAAGACGAGCTCGGCGTGCTGCGCAGCATCGATACCTATGTGGTGCAGCCCGAACAGGCGTGGGAACGCCTTAAGATGAAGATCAACCGCCCGCGCGATCTGGCGGCGCTCAAGAAGCTCGCTGCCTGGCGAGAGAAGCGCGCGCAGGATGGCGACCAGCCACGCAGCCGCGTGCTCAAGGACGATGTGCTGTTCGAACTGGCGCAGCAGCGACCGCTGACGCCGGATGCGTTTGAGAAGCTGCGCGCCGTGCCGCGTGGTTTCGGACGTAGTTCGGCCGCCGCCGAGATCATGGCCTTGCTCAGGGGCGTTGAAGAGATCGGCAAGGCCGACCTGCCGATCATGCCGGAGCGCTATCGAGGCCCGTCACCCAAGGGCGCCGTGGGTGACCTGATCCGAGTGCTGCTGAAGTCGGTGGCCGAGCAGCATGGGGTTGCCGCGCGGATTCTGGCGACCTCGGACGATATCGATGCGCTGGTGCTGGATGACGATGCCGACGTGCCGGCGCTCAAGGGCTGGCGTCGCAAGCTGTTCGGCGACAAGGCGCTGGACATCAAGCATGGTCGCATCGGCCTCGTCGCGACCCGTAAGGGCGTGGTGGAGATTTCGGTGAAGGACGCGACGCCGGCGGAATAGCCGGACGAATTGGCAATGTCACTTGCGGCTGCTATTCTTGTGGCATGCGAGACATTGGCCGCGAAGATCTTTTGAAGGAACTGGCCGCGCTTCAGCCGATACTGGAGCGTGATGGCGTTTTTCATATGCAGCTCTTCGGATCCCGTGCACGCGGTGATAACCGGGCGGATAGCGATGTCGATGTTCTGATCGACGTCGACCCAGATCGTAAGTTCTCGCTTTTTGATATGGCTGGCGTTTATGGCCATATCGAAGATCGCCTTGGACTTGAGTCCAGCGTGGTGGTGAGGCGCTATACGCCTGATGACTTCATTGACCGCATTCTTCTTGATGCCATTCCGGTGTTCTAGATGCGCTCATTGCAAGAGCGTCTGAACGATATCAAAAAATGCCATCTCCACGATCCGCGAACTGTTGAACGACAGGACGTTCGAAGATGCCGTCGCAGACAAGATCACTCGATTGGCGACTGAACGATGTGTCGAGATTATCAGTGAAGCTTCAAAGCATATCCCCGGCGAAATGAAGACGACCTTTGGTGCCAGCATTCCATGGCGCAGCGTCGTCGGGACCGGCGACATCCTGCGGCATGCCTACCATCGGGAAGAATTCGAAGCCATCTGGGCTATCTATTCCGACGACCTCGACCCGCTCGAAGCCGTCATCGATGCGATGATCGCATCTATCCCACCCGCACCGCCGAACTCTTGAAGCCTGCCACATTGGCGAACTGTTCCAGTCGGCTGCGCAAGTGTTCGCCGTTGAGGAAGGTCAGGTCGCTGGGCAAGACCAGGGAAAGGGCGTCGCCGTCCACTTCGAAGCGGATGCGTGGCAGGATGCCGGGCATGGCGGCGGACATGGGATAGGCGACGCGGAACATGGCGCCGATCAGCCTTGCGCGGGCCGTCAGGTCGGCTGAGCTCAGACCGGCCAGCGGTGCCGCGGTCTTGCTCTTGAGGCCGTCATAGCGCACGGCAATGACCTGGGCGAGGAAGGCGCGGCCGGGGTGGTCGACGCCGCTCAGCGACCCATAGGCGACGGCGTCGACGCTTTGCGGGCCGCGATAGTCGGGATGGGCGCGCCAGCCGATGTCGGAGAGCAGGCAGGCAACAGTGCGCAGGCGGGCGTCGTCAGCCGTTTCGGCGGTTCCGGATGCGGTCAGGAACTGGCCAGTGAATTCGATCAGGTCATTGGCATGGGCGGGTGAGCGCGAGCGCAGCACCGAGAGCTCTTCCGAGCCCTGGATCAGCGGATCGATCGCCTGTTCGCGCTTGTCGAGCAGGCCATAGAGATAGCCTTCACGCACGCCGAGCGCCGAGAAGACCACATCGGCAAACTGGCCGGCTTTGAGAACTTCCATCATCACGGCAGCGCCGAAGGGCACCAGTTCACGGCGCGACGAGCTGACATGCTCGGAGCCGTCATAGCCCTTGAGAGAACTGGCGCCGACAATGGTCTCGCAGAAGGCGATCATCTCGGCGGCCGGCACGACATAGTGCTGCACCATGCGCAGCGGGTAGCCCGAGACGATCTGGTGCATCTTGGCCAGCGAGCGCCAGGTGCCGCCGATGGCAGCGAAGGACAGGCCGCACTGCGTCTTGGTGAGGCCGGATTTCTCCAGTTGCTCGCGGACGATGGTGGCGGCCCGGGGCGGCGCGCTCTTGCTGTCGTCCTGCAGGCGAATGACGCCCAGCTCAAAGGAAACGCCGTCGGTATCGCTGCCATTGCTGATGCTGGAGAGTTCGAGGCTGCCGCCGCCGAGGTCGCCGACGACCCCATGAAAGCCCGGAATGCCGGCAACGGCGCCAAGGGCGGCGAAATGGGCCTCCTGCTCGCCGCTCAGCACATTGACCTTGCTCTCCATTAAGGCCTCGACGGCATCGACGAATTCCTGCCGGTTGGCGGCGTCGCGCACGGCCGAGGTGGCCAGCACATGCACCTTGCCGACCCGCATCATGCGCGCCACAAGCGCGAAACGTTTGATCGCTTCCAGCGCCTGGGCCATGTTGGCGTCGGCGAGGCGCCCGGTCTGGCCCACGCCACGCCCGAGAGCGCAGGCGGATTTTTCGTTGTAGAGCGGCGTCAGCGCCCGGGCGTGGCGTTCATAGACCACTAGGCGGACGGAGTTGGAGCCGATGTCGAGCACGGCGACGGGCTTGGCACCCTTGATGCGGCCCTGCGCGGTGGGATCGGCATCGACGCCCCAGAATTGATTCAAGCCAGAGCCTCATCGTCAACACCGCCGGCGCTGCCGCGACCGGACAACGAGGGGTTGGTCATGAAATAGTCGTGCGCATTAAAGGGTTCCTCGCCCTCGGCCACGCGCAGACGATGCGAACTGCCATCGGGCAGCACTTCCCAGCTCTGCTGGTTGTCGCGCAGATAGGCAACCAGAATCCTGTCGAGGATCTGCTTATGCACGGTCCTGTTGAGGATCGGCACCATGACTTCGACGCGCCCATCGAGGTTGCGGCCCATCAGGTCGGCCGAGGAAATATAGACCTTGGCGCGCGGATTGGGCATGGCCTCGCCATTTCCGAAGCAATAGATGCGGCTGTGCTCGAGGAAGCGGCCAACTACCGAGCGGACGCGGATATTTTCCGAGAATCCCGGAATGCCGGGGCGCAGGCAGCAGATGCCGCGCACGATCAGGTCGATCTTCACGCCGGCCTGGCTGGCGTCATAGAGCGCATCGATTGTCGCCGGATCGACCAGCGAATTCATCTTGAGCAGGATGCTGGCCGGCTGGCCATTCCGCGAAAATTCCATTTCCCGCGCGATGTCGTCGAGCAGGGTCTGGCGCAGATTGACCGGCGAGACCGCGATGGTTTCGAGTTCGGTCGGGCGGGCATAGCCGGTGATAAAATTGAAGACACGTGCGACGTCGCGGGTGATCGCCGGGTCGATAGTGAAGTAGCTGAGGTCGGTATATATCTTGGCGGTGATCGGGTGGTAGTTGCCGGTGCCGATGTGGCAATAGCTGACCAGCTTGCCCTTTTCGCGGCGCACCACCTGGCTGAGCTTGGCGTGGGTTTTCAGCTCGATAAAGCCGAACACAACCTGGGCCCCTGCCCGTTCCAGATCGCGCGCCCAGCGAATATTGGCCTCTTCATCGAAGCGCGCCTTGAGTTCGACGAGACAGGTCACTGACTTGCCGGCTTCGGCGGCCAGCACCAAGGCTTTGATGATCGGGCTGTCGGCGGAGGTGCGGTACAAGGTCTGCTTGATGGCCACGACATCGGGATCGCGGGCCGCCTGCATCAGGAATTGCGCCACCACGTCAAAACTTTCGAAGGGGTGGTGGACGAGGATATCCTTGGCGCGAATGGCGGCAAAATTGTCGCCATTATAGTCGCGAATCCGCTCGGGGAAGCGGGCATGGTAGGGCGTGAACTTGAGGTCGGGGCGATCGACATCGCAGACCTTGCGCGCATCGGCCAAGCCGAGGAAGCCCTGCACTTCGAAGACGTCGCCATCCTTGACGCCGAGCTGTTCGCTGATCTGGCGCTTGAGGGCGCGCGGCATGGAGCTTTCGATTTCGAGGCGGATCACCTGACCGCGACGACGCTGTCGCAGGGCAGATTCGAACTCGACCACCAGATCTGCCGCCTCGTCGTCGATTTCGATTTCGCTGTCGCGGATGACACGGAAGGCGCCCGAGCCGACCACTTCATGGCCTGGGAACATCTTGTGGAAGAACAGTTTCACCAGCGTGTCGATGGTGACGACTTCGCTGCGGCCTTCCGAGACCAGCCCGCTCGGCAGGTTGATGAAGCGGTCGAGATTGCCGGGGATGCGGACCAGTGCGGTCAGCGGAATGTCATTGTCGGGGCGCTTCAGCTCGAAGGCCAGCGCCAGACCGAGATTGGGAATGAAGGGGAAAGGATGCGCCGGATCGACGGCAATCGGCGTCAGGACGGGGAAGATTTCCTCGCGAAACAGCTTTTGCAGATAGTTGATCTGGTCGAGCGTCAGGTCATCGGTCTCGTGGATCACCACATTCTGCGCGAACAGCTCCTCGCGCAGGCTCTGCCACTGGTCCTGCTGCTCGAGCTGCAGGTGCTGGGCGAGTGTGGCGATTTCTTCCATTTGCTCGGCCGGGGTCAGGCCATCGGCGCTGAGCTTGGTGAGGCCCGCGCGCAACTGGCCCTTGAGGCCGGCAACGCGGACCATGTAGAATTCGTCGAGGTTATTGGCCGAGATGGAGACGAAGCGCAGGCGCTCGAGCAGCGGATGGTTGACGTTGCCGGCTTCTTCGAGCACGCGCATGTTGAACTGCAGCCAGCTGACTTCGCGGTTGACGAAGCGGGCCGGGCTCTTGCGCAGGGCCTCGATATCGGGCGCCGCAACGTCGGCTTCGGCGAATTCACCCATCTCATTCATCGTCGTGCTCTTCCCAGTTGTCTTCGTGGCTCGCCTCGCCGCGCGCGACCCGTCTGCGGTCCAGCGCGTCGGCGGCGATGCTGCGGGTGATGGCCGTGCCCTTGGCCAGTGCCTGCCGATCCATTATGTCGGCCAGAATCACAACTTCCTCGGTCGACCGCTCCATGCGGGCCACCAGATAGGCGATGATCTTCGGATCGACCGCAATCTGGCGGTCGCCGAACAGTTTCACGAACATCTGTGACAATTGGATGTCATCGGACAGGTCCAGCGTGAAGGCAGCGGCGCGACGCATCCGCGAGCGCACATCATCGGTCGCCAGCGGCCAGTTCGCAACGTCTTCCCGCGCCGTCAGCAAAAGCGGTCGCTGTTCCCGCATCGACTGGTTGAGCAGGTGAAACAGGCCCGCCTCGTCATAGCCCAAGCGGTCCACATCTTCGACGATCAGTGGCGCGGTCCCGCCATGGGTGGCGAGGCCTTCGAGATCATCGACGCCGGCAAACAGCGCATGACTGCGGTCGGCGAAGATTCGCGCCAGATGCGATTTCCCCGACTTGGCCGGACCTGTGAGCAGGGTGATCGGATCCGCCCAATGGGGAAAGGCCACGATGCGGCCATGGGCCAGCTCATTGCCTTCGCCGACCAGAAAGTCGGCCTCGCCCTGGGCAGAGACATGGCCAAGCTCCAGCGTCAGCTGGCCCTTGTTGGCGCTGTCAGGATTAGCCGGCAGAGCCATTGGCGCCGCCGTTCCGGCCGAGATAAAGCGTGCTTTCCTTGTATTTCCGTACGCCATAGCGCACCAGCACCGAGGCAATGGCGGCCATTGGCACGGCGAGCAGCAGACCGACGAAACCGAAGACGGCACCCAGAGCGAGCAGCGCGAACATCATCCAGACCGGGTTGATGCTGATCGCGGAGCCGACGAGCTTGGGATAGAGGATATTGCCCTCGATGAACTGCCAGAACAGGAAAATGCCGGCGACGAGGACCACCATCCACCAGTTTGGCCAGAACTGGACCAGGGCAATGCCGACGGAGAGGCCGAAGCCGACGGCAAAGCCAACGAAGGGGACGAAGCTGAAGAGGCCGGCGATAAGGCCGATCACCAGGCCGAAGTTCAGGCCGATCAGGCTCAGCGCGGTGGCATAGAAGGCTGCGTCGATCAACAGCACGCCGCCCTGCCCGCGGATCACGCCGGCCATGGACTTGTCGATATCCTTGAGGATGGCGTTGATCTCGCCCTTGTGGTCCTGCGGCAGGAGGCCTTCGATGCCGCGCACCATGCCCTCCCAGTCGAGCAGCAGGTAGAAGGCGACAACGGGGGTCAGCACCGTGACGCCGATCATGGTGGCGCCGGTAATGCCGATATTGACCAGTTCGCCCGGAATGGTGGCGATGAACACCAGAACCTGGCCGGCCATGTCGTTGAGCGTTGACTCGAGCTGCGCCGCGCGCTCCGGCCCGAGCCAGGCGTTGATCTCAGGCGACCAGCGGGCAAACAGGTCCTGCAGGTCCGCCACATAGCCCGGCAGGCGCTGGATCAGGCCGATGATCTGCTGGCCGATCAGCGGCACGAACATGAAGAAGATGCCGAGAACGATGGTGATGACACTCAGCAGCACCACCGTCGTGGCCCAGGCGCGGTTGAAGCGCCAGCGCTGCAACTGGTTGACCAGCGGGTTGAGCAGATAGGCCAGAGCGGCGCCGACCACGAAAGGAAGGAGGATGGCGCGGAACACCCAGAGTGCCAGGACGAGTGCAACCAGCAGGCCGACCCAGATCATCACTTGATTTCGTAGTGCCATGGTGCCGTGCGGCCCTTGCGTCGGTGTGGTGGAGAAGCTATCAGGCCGTCTAGCTTCAGGCTCCGGAATTGGCAACCGCCTTGGTGTTCGGGTCGAGGCTTTGCGCACGCTTTCCCCATACGGTGTTGAGGCCAATGTCCGATCCGCAAAACCTGACATCAAACGGTTTGTCATACAAGCAGGCCGGCGTCGATATCGATGCTGGCAATGCCTTGGTGGAGGCCATCAAGCCCGCCGTTCGCTCGACGCGCCGTTCCGGCGCCGATGGCGAGATCGGCGGCTTCGGCGGGTTGTTCGACCTCAAGGCCGCCGGCTTCACTGATCCGGTGCTGGTGGCGGCCAATGACGGCGTCGGCACCAAGCTCAAGATCGCCATCGATACCGGCAATCATTCGACCATCGGGCAGGACCTGGTTGCGATGTGCGTCAATGACATCATCGTGCAAGGCGCCGAGCCGCTGTTCTTCCTTGACTATTTTGCCACCGGCAAGCTGGACGTCGAACAGGGCGCCGCCATCGTCACCGGCATTGCCGAAGGCTGCCGCATTGCCGGCTGCGCGCTTCTGGGCGGCGAAACCGCCGAAATGCCGGGCATGTATCATGGCAAGGACTATGACCTCGCCGGTTTTGCCGTCGGCGCCGCCGAGCGCGGCACGCTGCTGCCGCGGCCCGATATCGCGGCTGGCGACACGCTGGTTGCCATTGCCTCGTCTGGTGTCCATTCCAACGGCTACTCGCTGGTGCGCAAGATCGTCGAACTCTCGGGGATCGACTGGTACATGGACGCGCCCTTCCAGCCCGGTACCTCGCTGTCCGAGGCACTGCTGACCCCGACCCGCATCTATGTGAAGCCGCTGCTGTCGGCGCTCAAGTCCGGCATCGGCATCAAGGCGCTTGCCCATATCACCGGCGGCGGTTTCATCGACAATATTCCGCGCGTACTGCCCGACCATCTGGCGGCGCATGTCGATCTTAATGCCATCACCGTGCCGAAAGTGTTTGGCTGGCTAAGCCATGTCGGTGGCATGGAAGAGCGCGAAATGCTGCGCACTTTCAACTGCGGCGTCGGCATGCTGGTCGCCGTGGCACCGGAAGATGCCGACAAGCTCGTTGCCCATCTCACCGAAGCCGGCGAGATCGCCTCGGTGGTCGGCCAGCTCACCGAGCGCAGCGGCGAGCCGGTGACATTCGAAGGCAAGCTGGGCCTATGAGCCGCAAGCGCGTCGCGATCCTGATTTCGGGCCGCGGCTCGAACATGTCGGCGCTGATCGAGGCTGCCAAGGCGCCGGACTATCCGGCCGAGGTGGTCGGCGTACTGTCCAACCGGGCCGCCGCGCAGGGGCTCGAGATTGCCGCAGCGCATGGCATTGCCACGGCGTCGCTGGCGCAGAGCAAGTTCCCCAGCCGGGACATGTTCGAAGATATCATGACGCAGATGCTGGAAAGCTGGGACGTCGATATCGTCTGCCTTGCCGGCTTCATGCGCATCTTGGGCGAAGATTTCGTCAACCGCTGGGCCGGGACGATGATCAACATCCATCCGTCGCTCCTGCCGCTCTACAAGGGCCTCCACACCCACGAGCGCGCGCTGGCCGACGGCGCCAAGGTGCATGGCTGTACGGTGCATTTCGTGACGCCGGGGCTCGACGAGGGTTCGCCGATCCTGCAAGCCGAAGTACCGGTGCTGCCGGGCGATACGCCGGAGACGCTGTCGGCTCGCGTCTTGGTGGAAGAGCATCGCATCTATCCAGAGGCGTTGCGCCTGCTGGCGTCGGCCGAGATTCGCGCACACTAGCGCCAATCACCCGAATTGATTTGAGCCATCGTCAAAATCGGTTCGACCTTTGTTCTCCCCGGGCGTAGCGTCCGACTTCCAAAGGGAGAAGATTCGATGGCCGCACGCGATTGGGCATTACTGGCATTCGTCGGCGCGATCTGGGGCTGTTCGTTCCTGTTCAACGCCGTGCTGATCCGCGAACTGGGGCCGATCTGGGTGGCGGCCGGACGGGTGACCATTGCGGCGCTGGCCAGCTGGGTGGTATTTGCCGTGCTCAAGAAGCCGGTGCCACGCGATCCAAAACTCTGGCTGCAACTCGGCCTGCTTGGCGTGTTCAGCTATGCCCTGCCCTTCACGCTGTTTCCGCTGGGCCAGTCGCATATTCCGAGTGGGCTGACGGCCATCATCAATGCGCTGACGCCCATCCTGACGGTGATCGTTTCGCATTTCTGGCCAGGTGGCGAAAAGGCAAAGTTCAACAAGGCGCTGGGCGTGGTCGCCGGCTTTACCGGGGCGGCGCTGCTGGCCTCGCCAGCGCTCACGGGGGCGCAGGGCGCCGACCAGTTGCTCGGCATCATGATCTGCCTGATGGCGACCATTCTCTACGCGGTTACGCTCAATGTCGCGCGCTCCTTCCGCCATGTCGATCCGACGACCCTGGCCACTATCGCCATCACCGGCGCGGCCATTGCGTCCGTGCCGGTGGCGTTTCTGGTGGAAGGCGTGCCGCATGCCACCCGCATCGAAACCTGGGCTGCCTGGCTGGCATTGGGCCTGTTCTCGACGGCATTGACCTTCCAGATCATGTACCGCCTGCTGCCGCGCATCGGCGCCACCAATTTTGCGTCCAACACCTTCATTTCGCCGGTGGTGGCGATCATCCTCGGCGTGTCGCTGCTGGGCGAAACCATCCTGCCGGTGCATGTCGCCGGCATGGCGGTGATTTTCCTCGGGCTGCTGCTGATCGATGGCCGCATCCTGCGGCGCTGGCAGAAGAAGCCGGCCTGACATCGAGATGGAACGGGCCGCCGGCGTGGCCCGTTTTGCTCCGACAGGAGCGTTCAATGACCCCAAATACACCCGATATCGATCCGCGCCCGACGCCGGAAATCGTGCCGCAGCCAGAGCCACCGCAGCCACAACCGGTCGATCCAGTGCCGCCGCATCCGCAGGAGCTGCCTGACACGCCGCAGCCGGTGGAAGACCCCACGCCCGGCCAGCCGGCGCCCGTGCCCGGGCCGGGTAGCGACCAGCCGCCGACGCGCAGCTGATCCGGGAATGAAAAACGGCGCCCAATGGGCGCCGTTTCCGTCTCTACTCGATGCCGAGCTTGGCTTTCATCAGATCATTCAGCGCCTGGGGATTGGCCTTGCCACCCGAGGCCTTCATGGCCTGGCCGACGAACCAGCCGATCATGGTCGGCTTGGCCAGCACCTTGGCCACTTGGTCGGGATTGGCGGCGATGATCTCGTCGACGATCTTTTCGATCGCCCCCATGTCGGTGACCTGCTTCATGCCGCGGCGCTCGACGATCTCGGCCGGCTCGCCCTCGGGCTCCTCGGCGATGATGACCTGCAGCAGGTCCTTGGCGCCCTTGGACGAGATCGTCCCGGCCGCGACCAGGTCTACGATGCCGGCGATCTGGCTCGGCTTGATATGGGTTTCCCACACGGCGAGGCCCTGGCTGTTGGCAAAGGCGGCGACGTCGGCATTGAGGATGTTCGCAACGGCCTTTCCGTCGCGCTTGGTGCCGCCGAAGGCCACGCAGCTTTCATAGAAGTCAGCCGTCTCGCGATCGAGGGTGAGCACCATGGCGTCATAGGCGGTTACGCCGTAGTCGCCAACGAAGCGGGCCTTCTTCTCGTCTGGCAGTTCCGGCAGACCTTCGGCCAGCTGCGCGATGAAGGCGTCGTCGAATTCGAGCGGCAGCAGGTCGGGATCGGGGAAGTAGCGATAGTCATGCGCTTCTTCCTTGGAGCGCATCGAGCGCGTCTCGCCGGTCTTGGGATCGTAGAGCCGGGTTTCCTGGTCGATCTTGCCGCCGTCTTCGAGAATATCGATCTGGCGGCGCGCTTCATATTCGATGGCCTGGCCGGCAAAGCGGATGGAATTGACGTTCTTGATCTCGCAGCGCGTGCCGAATTCGCCACCAGGCTTTCGCACGGAGACGTTGACGTCGGCGCGCATGGAGCCCTGCTCCATATTGCCGTCGCAGGTGCCCAGGTAGCGCAGGATAGTGCGCAGCTTGCCGAGGTATTCCTTGGCTTCTTCGGACGAGCGCAGGTCGGGCTTGGAGACGATTTCCATCAGCGCCACGCCCGAGCGGTTGAGGTCGACGAAGCTCATGGACGGATGCTGGTCGTGGATCGACTTGCCGGCGTCCTGTTCGAGATGCAGGCGCTCGATGCCGATCTCGATCTGGCCTTCGGGCATGTCGAGCAGCACGATGCCTTCGCCGACGATCGGATCCTTGAACTGGGAGATCTGATAGCCCTGCGGCAGGTCGGGATAGAAGTAGTTCTTGCGGTCAAAGACGCTACGCTTGTTGATCACGGCCTTGAGGCCAAGACCGGTGCGCACGGCCTGGCGAACGCATTCCTCGTTGATGGTCGGCAGCATGCCGGGCATGGCGGCATCGACAAAGGACACGTTGGAATTGGGCGGATTGCCGAATTCGGTCGACGAGCCCGAGAAGAGCTTGCTCTCGCTGGTCACCTGGGCATGCACTTCCATGCCGATGATGACTTCCCAGTCACCGGTCGAGCCGGAAATGAAGCTCTTGGGATTGGGCGTGCGGGTGTCGATAAGGGTCAATTGAGCGGTCCTGCGCGGCAAGGCGAAACAATGCAAAACGCATAGTGCCTAGGGGAAGCGGATGCAATTGCTTTGCACCACATTCGCCGATGCGGGGCGTCAGTCGTCGTCGATCTCGCCGTAAAACGGCGCCAGGCGCTTTTCGAGATGGACGCTCATAAAGGGTTCGTGCGCGGCGCGGCCATCGGGGCGCAGGGCCAGGATGCGATAGCCCTGCTTTTCGTAAAAGCGTACGGCGCGGACATTATCGGCCGGGGTTTCGAGCTGGACGCGTTCGGCGCCTTCCAGTTCGAGCATGCTTTCCATGCGGCGCAGCAGCATCGAGCCAATGCCGTGCCCCTGCAGTTCCGGCATGACGAAGAGGAAGGGGATATAGGCGCGGCGGGCCGAGCGCGAGCACCAGGCCACGACAATGCCATCCACTTCAGCGATGATAATGCGGTTGAGCGTTTCCGCCACAGCCTGCGACAGGCGCTTCTGCTCGGCTTCCCGCATGCCGTCATGCTTGGTCAGCAGCGGATAAATCCCAGCCTCCCAGGCGCGATAGGCGATATCGGCCAGGCGATGGGCGTCGGTCTTTTCCGCCTTGCGAATGCTGATCCCGGGCATGCTGGCCTCCTGCACGACTAGCCGCGGCGCCGCGCCGCGATGATGCCCTTCTCGTAATTGATGTTCCAATCGATCAGGGTCCGCCAGACAAGTTCGGCCTGATCCTCGTCAAGATCAAGAGCCAAACTGCGATCACGGACCTTGGCGATCACCGCCTCGATGCGGGCCGGGTCGCGCGCCTCATGCGGATCGGTCTTGATCTGGGCCATGCGCGTTACATATTGGTGCCGCTCGGCAAACAGCGCCAGCAGCGCATGATCGATGCGATCGATCTCGGCGCGGACATCATCCTTGGTGGCGCAGGCGTCGGGTGATTTGGTGGCGGTCACGGCGGCTTCCAGTCTGGCTTACTTGCTGTTGCTGGTTTGCACCGACTACGTGACGAATTCAACCGCCCGGCTTGCGGAATTGCTGCGGCGGTTCCCTGCAGCGGTGATTTGACAAATCCCCTGCTCCATAGCCCACTGCGCCAAAGCCAGATGGAGCGCCCATGACCAGCCAGATTCGCCTTGGTGCAATTTTTTGGCTGCTGACCGTCGAATTCTTCATCGCCCAAGCGCTGGCGCAAGCCGCCTTCCCGGGCTATTCGCTCGCCCATATGGACATCAGCCTGCTCGGCCTCACCAATTGCGATGGCGCTGACCCAGGCAACTTCGGTGCCGACTGCTCGCCACTGAGCCTGGTGTTCAACGCGGGCATGTTTATCAATGGCGCGCTGGTGGTGCTGGGCGTGTGGTTCACGCGCAAGCTCTGGCCGCAGGGGCATCTGACCACGGCAGCGCTGTGGCTGCTGGCCGTCGGTGGCGGCGATGGTAGCATGCTGGTCGGGCTGTTCCCGCTCGATGTGTCGCTGCCGATGCATATGATCGGCGCGGTTCTGGCGCTGTTCGTTGCCGGTTTCGGCATGCTGGCGATGAGCGCGGTGCTGTGGCGCCAGTATCGCGGCTTTGCCATATACACGCTGGCGACCGGGGCGATCACGCTCGTCGCCTTCGTGCTCTATGCGCTGGAGCTCTACCTCGGGTTTGGCCGCGGCACCATGGAGCGCATTGCCGCCTGGCCTCATACGATCTGGTATGTCGTGGCGGGCACGCTGATCCTGCGCGGGCATTTCACCCGCGCCTAGGCCTTAGTGTTTGGTGACTTCGCTCAGCGCTGCGGCGATATGTTCCCACTCGCTGGCGACGCTGGCCGTGGCGCGGCGCTTGCCGGCGCGGCGATACCAGTAGTCGGCATTGCCCATGTCGGCTTCGATCCAGTGCATCAGGGCATGGACCCAGTCGAAAGCCTGTACGCCCTCCATCGCCTGGACGATGTTATGCGCCTGCTCCCATTCAGCGCCGACGCGCAGCTCGCCCTTCTTCAGCCACCACAAGGCCTGGAGCGGCTTGCTCATGTCCTTGGGCGGCTCGGACCAGTCGAGCGAGGTGAAAATGTCAGCGGCCATCGGTGAAACCCTTGTCGGCCCGGACGCCTGCCTTGGCGGCGTCACAACCAATTTCAATTTGTGCATTGGCGCCAAATAAGGCGGAAAGCCGTCCCGATCAAGTGGTACGGCCCGTCATGCTTACCACCAGGGCTTGGGCGCGAAGTCGCCGCCAGCGCTTTTTTCGATGACGCGGGCCGCTGCGAACAGCGTTTCTTCGTCAAATGGCTTGCCGATCAGCTGCAGGCCAAGCGGCAATCCGGCGGCATCCTTGCCGGCTGGAACAGCAATGCCCGGCAGGCCCGCCATGTTCACCGTCACGGTGAAAACGTCGTTGAGATACATCGCCACCGGATCAGCTGCCAGCGCCTCGTCACCAATGCCGAAGGCGGCGGATGGCGTGGCTGGCGTCAGGATAGCGTCGACGCCGGCATGGAAGGCGTCCTCGAAATCCTTCTTGATCAGTGTGCGGACCTTCTGCGCCTTGACGTAATAGGCGTCGAAATAGCCGGCGCTGAGCACATAGGTGCCGATCATGATGCGGCGCTTCACCTCGCGGCCGAAACCGGCGGCGCGGGTCAGCTCATACATGTCGGTAATGTCCTTGCCGCTGACGCGGAGGCCATATTTGACGCCGTCATAGCGGGCGAGGTTGGACGAGGCTTCGGCCGGGGCCACGATGTAATAGGCCGGCAGGGCATATTTGGTGTGCGGCAGGGAGATGTCCTTGACCGTCGCTCCCTCGGCCTTGAGCCAGTCGAGGCCCTGGGCCCAGAGCTTTTCGATCTCGGCCGGCATGCCCTCCATGCGGTATTCCTTGGGAACGCCGATGGTCAGACCCTTGACGCCGCGCTCGACGGCAGCGGCAAAATCCGGCACAGCAAGATCGACGCTGGTGGAATCCTTGACGTCATAGCCCGACATCGAGGTCAGCAGCATGGCAGCGTCTTCTACCGTGCGGGCGATCGGGCCGGCTTGGTCGAGCGAGGAGGCGAAGGCAACCGTACCCCAGCGCGAGGCACGGCCATAGGTCGGCTTGATGCCGACGGTGCCGGTGAACGCGGCCGGCTGGCGAATCGAGCCGCCGGTATCGGTTGCCGTCGCACCGGCGCAGAGCCAGGCGGAGACGGCCGCGGCCGAGCCACCCGAGGAGCCGCCGGGCACCAGGTTGGCATTGCTGCCTTCGGCGCGGAACGGGCTGACGACGGGGCCGTAATAGGAGGTTTCGTTGGACGAGCCCATGGCGAATTCGTCCATGTTGAGCTTGCCCAACATGACCGCACCGTCGCGCCACAGGTTCGCGGTGACGGTGGACTCATACTCCGGCTTGAAGCCGTCGAGGATATGGCTGGCCGCCTGGGTGTGGACGCCCTTGGTGGCGAACAGGTCCTTGACGCCCAGCGGAATGCCTTCCAGCGGACCACCCTGCCCCTGCACGAGCTTTTCGTCGCTGGCCTTGGCCATCTCCAGCGCCTGGTCCGGCGTCACCGCCACATAGGCGTTGAGGCTCGGATTGGCTGCCTCGATCGCCTTAAGATAGGCGCCGGTCAGTTCGGTTGCGGTGAAGCTCTTGGCCTTGAGGCCCTTGGCCGCATCGGAGAGGCTCAGTTTGGTCAGGTCAGTCAACGGAAATCTCGCTCAGATTGTCGCAGCGGGTATAGAGGGTCACGCCGGGATTGGTGGTCGGGCCGGGCGGCTCGTAAATGCCAGTCGTCACCATCATTGCATCATAGCTGGAAACGACTTGAATGGTCTTGTCATCATAGGGGGCGATGGCCAGCGTATCGGGATAGACCTCGCCCGGCGCCTCGCACACGGCATCGACATGCAGCAGCGGCGTATTGGGCCGGCTCTTGATGTCATAGAAATTGCAGTGAAATTCCATCGACTGGATGCCGTCGGGGAATTTCAGCGCCAGGAAATCGCTGTCCATGAAGGCATCAATGCCCTTGGCCTCCATGGCCGCACAGGCCTTTGCATCGCTGGCATAGATCCTGGTCTGATCAATGACCATGTCTTCCTGCGCCACAACGGGCGTCGCCAGCATCGCAAGGGCCAGCGCCAGCCGCATCATGGCACGAGGTCCGCGGCGGTCAGGCCTTCGCACAGCGTATGAACGCCGGCATAATCCTGCGGGTCGCGCTCGGCATCGGTGCTTTCACCGTGCTTCATCGAGAGCACTTCGACCCTCGCCGGCGGCGTGCCGTCCTGGTCGCCCCAGGCCAGGTTGATATTGCTCGTATCCGAGGTGATCGCGACCTGGTCGATGAAGGCCAGATAGGGGCCGTCGCAGCGCGCCGTGGCATAGAGGTCTTCGACGGCGCCCCAGGGCGACGGGTTCATGCGCACATCATTGAAGATGCACTGCAACTCGCCCATCCAGATGCCGACGCGCGGTGCCACCACCGCAGCCTGCAGCTCGAACAGCGCCTGGCCGAGGTCTTCGCCGGTGCGCTCGCAAGCGGCCGGATCGGTGGCATAGACCGCGTCATACTGGTCGGCCGCCATGGCGGAGCCGATCGAGGCCAGCATCAGCACTGTCGCGAGGCGAAACGTCATGCGGGCTGTTCCTGATTCAGCGGCATTTCGAAAAATGCCGACCACTGGCTATCGGGATAGTTAAGGAAGGGGCCACGCTGCGTAAAACCGGCCCTCGTGTAAAGCCGATGGGCCTCCGGCATTTCTGCCAGGCCGCCCGTTTCCAGCATTACGATCGGCAGACCCTTGTCGCGCGCCAGGCTGACAATCGCTTCCAGTAGCGCCGAACCGACGCGTTGACCACGCACCGCTGGGTCGGTGAACATGCGCTTGACCTCGCCCAACTCGGCCGAATGCACCTTGAGAGCACCCATGCCGATAGCCCGGCCGGCCTCATCCCGAGCCACGAACACCGTGGTATCGGCGCCAGCCATCTGTTCCACGGTCATCTTGAACTGGAATTCAGGGGGCGACAGCGGCTGCAGATGCGCATTGAGCTTGCCGACAAGCACGCGCACATCGTCCTGCAAGGCCGTCTCGATGGCGATGGAAATCGCCATTATTCGACCACCTTGGGCACCATGAAGAAGTTGTCTTCGGTCAGCGGCGCATTGGCGACGATCTTGTCGGCATAGCCGCCATCGGAAATCACGTCGTCGCGGCGGCGCAAAGTCATCGGCGTTACCGAAGTCATCGGCTCGACGCCGTCGACATCGATCTCGCTAAGCTGTTCGACAAAGCCCAGGATGGCATTGAGCTCGCTCTGGTAGCCTGCCACTTCCTCTTCTTCGATGCGAATGCGCGCCAGGCGCCCGATGCGCTTTACGGTTGCTGCGTCGACGGACATGGGAAACTCCAGAAAAGAACGGCTCGTTGCAGGCCGTATTAGCAATGGGCGCCCACAAAAGACAATGAAAATGGCAGATGGGCGGGATCAGACTTCGAGCGCGAGCCCGGCTTCAAGGGCGACGAGGCCGGTTCCGTCGAGTGCATCGCGCAGGGCTGGTATGGCGATGTCCATGGCGGGCTCGTCGCCAGCCAGCGCCAACAGGCGCGGCGCGCTGTCGCTCAGCAAGACCTGGCCGAGGCTCGCCATGTGTTCGCCGGTACCAAACAGCACAACCACAGCAGTCTCGGCCCAGCGCCCGAGCGCCGGGACGTTACTGCTGACCAGCAGCAAGGACGCTTCCCCGATAGCATCCACCAGCACGGCCCCTGCCGCCAGAGACCAGACCTCGACCGCAGGCAGTTCCTCGCCTTCATCGAGCAGCCTCGGTACCTTGCGCGGTTTCCAACTGGCGCCGTCAACAGAGGCTAGCCCTGCGCCAAAGCCGCCAATCACCTGATCTGCGCCACTTACCAGTTCTGCTGAATCGATTCCCGCGGGCGCGCCATCCGGGTCAACCACCAGAATCGCCCCGCCGATATGAATGCGGATCGTCGTGCCGCCAAACCAGGTAAGTTTCATCGAGTCACTATCCTGTCGCCAAACCGGGCGGCAGCCTATAGGACGAAACCATGACCGACGAGCCCGCCCAAGACTTCGCCAATCCCCTCGAATCCATCCCGGCTACCGGCCGGATCATGGCGCTCGACCTCGGCACCAAGACGATTGGCGTCGCGATTTCGGATGGCATGCGCTATTCGGCGACGCCGCTCGAAACCATCAGGCGCACCAAATTCACCCAGGATGCCGAGCGGATCATCCAGCTGATCGGCGAGAATCAGATCGCCGCCATCATCCTGGGCCTACCGCTCAACATGGATGGTTCGGAAGGTCCGCGCGTGCAATCGACCCGCGCCTTTGCCCGCAATCTGGCGCAAAAGACCGCGCTTCCAATCGCCTTCTGGGACGAGCGTCTCTCCACCAGCGCCGTCACCCGCATGATGATCGAGGCCGACCTGCGCCGCGACCGCCGCGCCGAAGTGGTCGACAAGCTGGCGGCCAGCTATATCCTCCAGGGTGCGCTGGACCGACTTCGCCGTTGATACTTTCAACTAACGATTGAATCTGCTGGCCCCCTCCACTACACCCCGCTAAACATCAGGGACGGGAGCGCATGGCCCAAGCACGCGCGGCGACAGCCACCACCACGCCCGCCGGTTCGTCCGGCGATTTTCCCCCATTCGCCCAGCGCCATCTGCTGTCCATAGCCGATCTCAAGCAGCACGAAATCCTGGACTTGCTGGATCGCGCCGAAGCCATGGTGCCGGTGTCGCGGCAGGAGCGGAAAAGCCATCCGACGCTGAGCGGCAAGACGCAGATCAACCTGTTCTTCGAGCCCTCCACCCGCACGCAGGGTTCATTCGAAATCGCCGGCAAGCGCCTCGGCGCGCTGGTGATGAATATGTCGGTCAAGTCGAGTTCGGTATCGAAGGGCGAAACCTTGGTCGATACCGCGGCGACGCTCAATGCCATGCGCCCCGACGTCATCGTGGTGCGCCATTCGGCGGCCGGGGCGGTGGAATTGCTCAGCCAGAAGGTAGGCTGTGCGGTAATCAACGCCGGCGACGGCGCCCATGAGCACCCGACGCAGGCCCTGCTCGACGCGCTGACCATCCGCCGCCACAAGGGCCGCATTTCTGGCCTCACCGTCGCGATCTGCGGCGATATCGCCAATTCTCGGGTTGTGCGCTCAAACCTGCTGCTGCTCGGCGCTCTCAATGTGCGCACCCGCGTCATTGCCCCCCGCAACCTGCTGCCGGCCGGGATCGAACATTTGGCCACCGAGGTCTTCACCGACATGCACGAAGGCCTCAAGGGCGTCGACGTGGTGATGATGCTGCGCCTGCAGCATGAGCGCGCCAATGGCCGAATGATCCCCTCGGTGCGAGAATATTACCGCTTCTATGGCCTCGACGCGGAAAAGCTCAGCTTTGCCAAGCCCGATGCCATCGTCATGCATCCTGGGCCGATGAACCGCGGCGTGGAAATCGACCCGGCCATTGCTGATGGCGTGCAGTCGGTGATTACCGAACAGGTGGAAATGGGCGTCGCCGTGCGGATGGCCGTGCTAGATGCGCTGCTCCCGGCAGGAGGCCGCGCATGACCCGGCCGCTGCTGATTGAAAATGCCCGCGTCGTCGATCCAGCGTCGGGTACCGACGCCCGCGGCGCCGTGCTGGTCGAAAACGGCCTGATTTCTGACGTAGCGCTCAACGGCCCGGTCGGTGTGCCCGAAGGCGCCGAGGTCATCAATGCAGGCGGATTGATTCTCGCACCGGGCCTGATCGACATGCGCGTCTTTACCGGCGAGCCCGGCAAGGAGTATCGCGAAACTCTGCAATCGGCCGGCGACGCTGCCGCGGCAGGTGGCGTCACTAGCTTTGTCATGATGCCCGATACTGCGCCGGTGGTGGACGACGGCGCGTTGGTGGATTTCCTCATTCGCCGCGCCAAGGCGACCTCCAAGGTCAATGTGCTGCCTGCCGGCGCCATCACTAAGGGTCTGGCCGGTCAGGAAATGACCGAATTCGGCCTGCTGCAGGAGGCTGGCGCGGTCTGCCTCACCGACGGCCGCCATTCGATCCAGTCCGCGTCGCTGCTGCGCACCGTAATGAGCTATGCCGCCAATTACGGCATGACGGTTGTGCACCACGTTTCCGACACGAGCCTGACCGGCGACGGTGTGATGAACGAGGGCCTGTTTGCCACCGTGCTCGGCCTCAAGGGCATTCCGCGCGAAGCCGAGACCATTCCGCTGGCTCGCGACCTTCAGCTGGCGGCGCTGACAAAGACGAAATACCACGCGGCGCAGATTTCCTGCGCTGGCTCGGTGGAACTGATGGCGGCGGCCAAGACGCGTAACAACACAGTTACGGCAGGCATTTCCATCAATAACCTCGCGCTCAACGAGAACGACATCGGCCGCTACCGAACCTTCTTCAAGCTCTCGACGCCGCTACGTTCGGAGGACGACCGGCAGGCCGTCATCGAGGGCCTGCGCAATGGTACCATCGATACGATCCACTCCGATCACGATCCGCAGGACACCGAGGTCAAGCGCCAGCCGTTCGCCGAGGCATCGGATGGCGCTATCGGCCTCGAAACCCTGCTCGCGGCGGCGCTTCGTCTGGTGCATTCCGGCGATGTGGACCTCAAGACCATCCTGCGCGCCATGACCAGCCGCCCGGCCGAAATTCTTGGCCTTACCTCCGGCCGCATTGCCAAAGGGGCGCTGGCCGATCTGGTCCTGTTCGATCTCGACTATCCCTGGCAGGTGTCCGAGCCAGAAATCCGGTCGAGATCACGCAATACCAGCTTTGAAGGCGCGCGGCTTGCTGGCAAGGTGATGCGCACCATCGTGGGCGGGCAAACCGTCCATCTGCACGAGGACTAGGCCATGGATATCAATCTGCTCTATGCGGCGGTTCTCGCCTATCTCTGCGGCTCGGTGCCGTTTGGCCTGCTGCTGACACGCGCGGCGGGCCTGGGCGATATCCGCGCCATCGGCTCGGGCAATATCGGCGCCACCAATGTGCTGCGCACCGGCAATCGCTGGCTGGCCGCCGCAACGCTGGTGCTCGACGCTGCCAAGGCGGCGCTGCCCATCCTCGTCGCGCGCTATTTCTGGGGCGAGAATGCCGCCATGCTGGCTGCCATCTTCGCCTTTCTCGGCCATTGCTTCCCGGTCTGGCTCGGCTTCAAGGGCGGCAAGGGTGTTGCCGTGATGATCGGTTCGCTGCTGGCGCTGGCCTGGCCGGTCGGGCTGATCTTCTGCGCCGTCTGGCTGCTGATCGCCTTTGCGCAGAAAATGTCTTCGCTGGCTGCTCTCACGGCTGCCGCCACGGCACCAATCTTTGCCTTTGTCATCGTCAACGAGTGGCTTGCTGGTACCGCTGCCGTGCTGGCGATCCTGCTGTTTTACCAGCACCGGGCCAATATCGGCCGGCTGATGGCGGGCACGGAGCCGAAGATCGGCTCCGAAAAGAAGGCGAGCTAGTCCGATGGCACCTTCCCCGGGTGCCAATCTTACTGATGCGCAGCGCATTTCTTGGCTGCGGCTGATCCGGACCGACAATGTCGGTCCCGCCACTTTCCGGCAATTGCTCAACCGCTTCGACTCAGCCGAGGCGGCACTAGACGCCCTGCCCGGCCTGCTGAAACGCACGGGAAAACCTGTGCGCATCACAAGCCAAAGCGCTGCCGAAGACGAGATTGCCGGACTCTCGCGCTATGGCGCCCGGCTCGTCGCCTCGAGCGAAGACGATTATCCCGCCCTCCTACGCTACATCCCCGCCTCACCACCGCTCATCACCATGGCCGGCGGCACCAATCTCGACTGGCAGCGCACCGTCGGCATTGTCGGCGCCCGCAATGCTTCGGCAGCGGGCATCAAGATGACCCGCACGCTGGCCATGGATATGGGCGAGCGTGGCTATACCGTGGTGTCCGGCCTAGCGCGCGGCATCGACACCGCCGCCCACAAGGCCACGCTTGCAACCGGCACGATCGCCGTGCTGGCTGGCGGTTTCGACAAGATCTATCCCGACGAAAATATCCCGCTGGCGCATGACATTCTCGACCAGGGCGGCGCCCTGCTGACTGAAATGCCGCTGGGCTGGGAGCCGCGGGCCCGCGACTTCCCGAGGCGTAACCGTCTGGTATCAGGTCTGTCGCTCGGCATTGTCGTCGTGGAAGCGGCAAAACGCTCGGGCTCACTGATTACGGCGCGGCTGGCGTTGGAGCAAAACCGCGACGTCTTTGCCGTGCCAGGCTCCCCGCTCGATCCGCGCGCCGAAGGCGGCAATGCGCTGATCCAGCAAGGCGCGAGGCTCATCACCTGCGCCGAGGACATTCTCGAAACCCTTGGCAGCGCCGATCCGACCCGGTCGGCCCTGTTCGACCGCGACTGGGAGCCCGATCTTGTCCCCGATGCGCCGCCACCCAGCGACGACGACCGATCCCGCCTGCTGTCGCTGCTGACATCCACGCCGGTGGAAGTCGACGAACTGGTCCGGCAATCCGGCCTTAGCGTCTCGGCTTTGCAGATGCTGCTGCTCGAACTCGACCTGGCGGGCCAGATCGAGTGGTCGAGCGGGCAATTGGTAGCGCGACTGTACTAGCGTCCACCCTCGAGCTTGCGATTGCGCTGGCTGATGCCGCCGTCGCCATAGGGATAATCCGCCATCTGCGGTTTGCTGACGGCGCTCAACCGGGCGATCTCGTCATGGCTCAGAACCAGTTTCGCTGCCCCAAGGTTATCGGCCAACTGCTCGGTGGTTCGCGCGCCGAGGATCACCGAGGTCACCGCCGGTTGCGCCGCGACCCAGGCCAGCGCCACCTGCGCCATGCTGGCATGGTGGAGCCTCGCGATATCCTCCACAGCACCAATCACATCCCAGGTCTGCGCCTGGGCATTGCGTTTTTCAAAAGCCTCCATGCCGCGCTTGGGATTTTCGCCTAGCCGCGTTGCGCCGGTCGGCATCTGGTCGCGCTTGTATTTTCCCGACAACCATCCACCGCCGAGCGGGGACCAAGGCAGCAGGCCGATGCCAGCATCCAGCGCGGCCGGCACGATCTCATGCTCGATGTCGCGCACCAGCAGATTGTACTGCGGTTGCAGTGTCACCGGCGGCTGATAGCCATTGGCCCTGGCGAGCCAGACGGCTTTGGTGAGCTGCCAACCGAGGAAGTTGGAAAAGCCATAATAGGCAATCTTGCCGTTACGGATCGCATCATCGAGGAAGCGCAGCGTCTCCTCCAACGGCGTCAGCGCGTCGAAGGCATGCATCTGGTAAAGGTCGATATGCTCTACGCCCATACGTTTGAGCGAGGCATCGAGCGCCTCGTTGAGGTTCTTGCGCGATAGGCCCAGGTGGTTGGGACCGTCGCCCATGGGAAAGCGGCCCTTGGTGGTGATCACCAGATCGCGCAGCGCCCCGGGCTTGCTCTTGAGCCAGCGGCCGACGATCTCTTCGGATACGCCGGCGCTATACACATTGGCGGTGTCGATGAAATTGCCGCCGGCGGCAACATAATCATCCATCAGCCGAAACGAAGTGGCTTCGTCCGATTCCGCCCCGAAAGTCATGGTCCCCAGCGCATAGGCCGAGACCACCGCGCCGCTGTTACCGAGCTTGCGATACTGCATGTCTGTCTCCTCTGATTTCCCCAGCGATGCACCTCTTGTATGGCAGATGCAAGACGCTGTGCCCCGGCTGGACATCGCGGGCAAAAATTCCTCTCTCTAAGAGAGAGTGTCCGGCGCTGGCTTTTCCGCCCGTTGACACCGCACCCGGGCTTCACCATGTTGCGCCACTTCTCATCAAGCGTTGCGGAACGGATACTCCATGAAGGTCGTCGTCGTTGAAAGTCCGGCTAAAGCCAAGACAATCAACAAGTATCTGGGCTCGGGCTATGAAGTCCTCGCCTCCTTCGGCCATGTCCGCGACCTGCCGGCCAAGGACGGTTCGGTGCGTCCCGATGAAGACTTCGCCATGTCCTGGGAGGTCGACACGGCTTCCAAGAAGCGCCTCAGCGACATTTCCAACGCCCTCAAGGGCGCCGATGGCCTGATCCTCGCAACCGACCCGGATCGCGAAGGCGAGGCCATTTCCTGGCACGTGCTCGACGTGCTCAAGGGCAAGAAGGCCATCAAGAAGGACATGACCGTTCAGCGTGTGGTGTTCAACGCCATCACAAAGGATGCCGTCACCGCCGCGATGGCCAAGCCGCGTGAAATCGACATGCCGCTGGTCGACGCCTATCTGGCCCGCCGCGCGCTCGATTATCTCGTCGGCTTCACCCTCTCGCCGATTCTCTGGCGCAAGCTGCCGGGCTCCCGCTCGGCAGGCCGCGTTCAGTCTGTCGCCCTGCGACTGGTTTCCGACCGCGAAGCCGAGATCGAAAAGTTCCGCGCCGATGAATATTGGTCGGTGGAAGCCAAGCTGGCCCAGGGCGGCAAGAGCTTCCTGGCCCGGCTGTTCTCGGTCGATGGCAAGAAGAGCGACAAGCTCGATATCAAGACCGGCGAGAATGCCGCTGAGCTGAAGAAGCTGATCGAAGCCGGCCAGTTCAATGTGTCGTCGGTGGAAAAGAAGCCGACCAAGCGTAACCCTTACGCACCCTTCACCACCTCGAGCCTGCAGCAGGATGCGAGCTCGCGCCTCGGCCTCTCGCCCTCGCGCACCATGCAGATCGCCCAGCGGCTCTACGAAGACGGCCTCATCACCTATATGCGTACCGACGCCGTGCAGATGGCGCCGGAGGGCATTGCCATGGCCCGTTCGGTGATCGGCAAATATTTCGGCGAGGACTATCTCCCCGAAAAGGCCCGCATCTACCAGACCAAGGCCAAGAACGCCCAGGAAGCGCATGAGGCGATCCGCCCGACGGATATGTTCAAGCGCCCCGAGCAACTGCATCTCGATGCCGACCAGTCCAAGCTCTATGGCCTGATCTGGCGCCGCACGCTGGCTTCGCAGATGAAGTCGGCCGAGATCGACCGCACCACCGTTGACATTGCGGTCAATGTCCCCGGTCGCGCCATCGAACTGCGCGCCGTCGGCTCCGTCGTCACCTTCCCCGGCTTCCTCAAGCTGTGGGGCGTCGAGGCCAAGTCCGACGAAGAGACCGATGACGATGACGATCGCGAACTGCCGGCCATGGCGGTTGGCGACAAGCCGGCGCTGCAGGCGGTGGAAATCGAGCAGCATTTCACCCAGCCGCCAAGCCGCTATACCGAAGCCAGCCTGATCAAGAAGATGGAAGAGCTCGGCATCGGCCGCCCCTCCACCTATGCGGCGACGCTGACCACGCTCAAGGACCGCGACTATGTGCGGCTTGAGGGCAAGGCGCTGCATCCCGAAGACCGCGGCCGCATCGTCACGGCTTTCCTCGAAAACTTCTTCAATCGCTATGTCGAATACGGCTTCACCGCCGGCCTCGAGGAACAGCTCGACCAGGTTTCGGCGGGCGAGTTGGAATACAAGGTGGTGCTGCGCGATTTCTGGAAGGATTTCACCGCTGCGACTGAGGAGATCAAGGATCTCCGTGTCTCCGAAGTGCTCGATGCGCTGAATGACGCCTTGGCCAGCCGCATTTTTCCGCCCAAGGAAGACGGCGGCGACCCGCGCAAATGCCCGACCTGCGGCACGGGTCAGCTCTCGCTGAAGCTCGGCAAGTTTGGCGCCTTCATCGGCTGCTCCAACTATCCCGAATGCAAGCACACGACCCAGCTGTCCGACGCAGCCGCAGGCAAGTCCTCGGAAGCGGCAGCTGGCGACGGCATTCTCGGCACCGATCCAGAATCGGGCGATGAGGTCTTCCTCAAGTCCGGCCGCTTTGGTCCCTATGTGCAGCTCGGCGACGGCAAGGAGCCCAAGCGCTCTTCGCTGCCCAAGGGCTGGGATTCGGCGACCATGACGCTGGAATCAGCACTCAAGCTGTTGTCGCTGCCGCGCGAAGTCGGTCCGCATCCCGAGGGTGGCCTGCCCATCGTTGCCGGTCTCGGCCGCTACGGCCCCTTCATCCTGCATGACGGCAAATATGCCAACCTTCCCGACGTCGAGGAAATCTTTACCGTCGGCCTCAACCGCGCCGTTGACTTGCTGGCCCAAAAGGCTGCCGGCGGCTTCAAGCGCGGCGGCGGCACGGCTGTGGCGGCCATCCAGACCTTCGAGCACGACAACGGCCCCATCACGGTCCGCGCTGGCCGCTATGGGCCTTATGTCAACCAGGGCAAGATCAACGCCACTATCCCCAAAGATGTGGCGCCGGAGGCCGTGACCATGGACCAGGCGGTGCAGTGGATTGCCGCCCGCGCCGAAGCAACCGGCACCAAGGTCAAGAAGGCCCCAGCGAAAAAAGCCGCTGCAAAGAAGCCGGCGGCAAAGAAAGCGACGACGACCAAGGCTGCTGCCGCCGAGAAAAAGCCGGCGGCGAAGAAGGCTCCGGCCAAGAAGACGGTCAAGCCGGAAGACGTGCCGTTCTAGTCTGGTGGCTTCGTTAGGCCTATACAGAGCGCGCTGCCCTCGGCCTGCCGAGCGCGGCGCGCTTTTGCGTTTTGAGCACTGCCATGGTGTTACGCGCACAATCGGACATGTGTCCGGTTCAGTGCTTGCGAAATTGCGGACATAAAGATATCTTTATGTCCTCGGATTTGCCGAAGTTGAGGTCCTGGCGATGAGCCACCATGTAGATGCCCCTATTCCCGACTGGAACGAGGTCCGCGACGCGCTGACCAAGGCGGCGCGCGAGCGCATCCTGATTCTGGACGGCGCCATGGGCACCATGATCCAGCGCCAGAAGCTGACCGAGGAGAATTTCCGCGGTGAGCGCTTCAAGGATTGGAAGCTGCCCCTGCAGGGCAATAATGACCTGCTGGTCATCACCGAGCCGCAGATCATCGAGGATATCCACTACCAGTATTTCATGGCCGGTGCCGATATCGCCGAGACCAACACTTTCTCGGCTACCTCGGTGGCGCAGGCCGACTATGCCTGTGAAGATGCGGTCTATGACATCAATTACCAAGGCGTTGTCGTCGCCCGCCGCGCCGCGCTGAAGGCGGAGGCGGCAGATGGTCGGCGTCGTTTCGTGGCTGGCGCCATCGGGCCGACCAACAAGACTTCGTCCATGTCGACGGATGTGTCGAGCCCGGGCTTTCGATCGATCACTTTCGACGAACTGGTCGTTGCGTATGGCGAGGCCATTCGCGGGCTGGTCGATGCCGGCGCCGACCTGCTGCTGTTCGAAACCATCACCGACACACTCAACACCAAGGCCGGCATTTTTGCCGCGCAGCGGCTGTTCGAGGAACGCGGCATCGACGTGCCGATCATGATCTCGGGCACGATCACCGATCTGAGCGGCCGCACCCTTTCCGGCCAGACGCCGACGGCCTTCTGGTATTCGGTGCGCCATGCAAATCCGATCACCATCGGGCTCAACTGCGCGCTGGGCGCCAATGCCATGCGCGCGCATCTGGGCGAGCTGTCGGATGCCGCGGACACCTTCATCTGCGCCTATCCCAATGCCGGCCTTCCCAATGCCTTTGGCCAGTATGACGAGAGCCCGGAATTCATGGCCGAACAGGTCGAGGGTTTTGCCCAGGCTGGCTATCTCAATATTGTTGGCGGCTGCTGCGGCTCCACGCCGGACCATATTGCGGCCATCGCCAAGGCGGTGAGCAAGTACCCGCCGCGCGTGGTGCCGGAGAATGAAAAGCTGCTGCGGCTGGCAGGCCTCGAGCCTTTCACGCTGACCAAGGACATTCCCTTCGTCAATGTGGGCGAGCGCACCAACGTCACAGGCTCAGCCCGCTTCCGCAAGCTGATCACCGCCGGCGACTATACCGCCGCGCTCGATGTTGCCCGTGACCAGGTGGCCAATGGCGCCCAGGTCATCGACATCAACATGGACGAGGGCCTGATCGACAGTAAGCAGGTGATGATCGACTATCTCAACCTGCTCGCCGCCGAGCCGGATATCGCCAAGGTGCCGCTGATGATCGACTCCTCCAAGTGGGAGGTGATCGAGGCGGGGCTGAAATGCGTGCAGGGCAAGGCGCTGGTCAATTCCATCTCGATGAAGGAAGGCGAGGCGCAGTTCCTGGCGCAGGCCCGCCTGGTGCGCGCCTATGGCGCCGCCGTGGTGGTGATGGCCTTCGACGAAAAGGGCCAGGCTGATACCGAGGCGCGCAAGGTGGAAATCTGCACCCGGGCCTACAAGCTGCTCACCGAAGTGGTCGGCTTTCCGCCGGAAGATATCGTCTTCGATCCCAACGTCTTTGCCGTGGCGACCGGCATCGAAGAGCACAATAATTATGGCAATGATTTCATTGGCGCCACCAAGACGATCACCGAGACGCTGCCGCATGTCCATATCTCGGGCGGTATTTCCAACCTCAGCTTCTCGTTCCGCGGCAATGAGCCGGTGCGCGAGGCGATGCATGCGGTGTTTCTGTACTATGCCATCCAGAATGGCATGGACATGGGCATCGTCAATGCCGGGCAGCTGGCGGTCTATGAAAGCATCGACGCCGAACTGCGCGACGCCTGCGAGGACGTGATCCTCAACCGTAACCCGGAAGCGACCGATCGCCTGCTGGCGATTGCCGAACGCTATCGCGGCACCGCCGGCAAGGAAGTGGCGGCCAAGGACCTGAGCTGGCGCGAGAAGTCGGTGGAGGACCGGATCGCCCATGCGCTGGTCAATGGCATTACCGAATATATCGACGCCGATACCGACGAGGCGCGGCTGAAACTGCCGCGGCCGCTGCATGTGATCGAGGGCCCGCTGATGGCCGGCATGTCGATCGTCGGCGACCTGTTCGGCTCGGGCAAGATGTTCCTGCCGCAGGTGGTGAAATCGGCCCGCGTGATGAAGCAGGCCGTGGCGCTGCTGCTGCCCTATATGGAAGCCGAGAAGAATGCCGACGGCAATGCCACCGGCCGCCAGAGCGCCGGCAAGGTTCTGATGGCGACGGTCAAGGGTGACGTGCATGACATCGGCAAGAACATCGTCGGCGTGGTCCTCTCCTGCAACAATTACGAGATCATCGATCTCGGCGTGATGGTGCCGACGGCCAAGATTCTGCAGACGGCGCGGGACGAGAAGGTCGATATCATCGGCCTTTCCGGACTGATCACGCCATCGCTGGACGAAATGGTGCATGTGGCGGCCGAAATGGAGCGCGAGGGCTTTGACATCCCGCTGCTGATCGGCGGGGCAACGACCAGCCGCGTGCATACGGCGGTCAAAATCCATCCGCGCTACAACCTGGGCCAGGCGGTGCACGTGCATGACGCCAGCCGCGCCGTGGGCGTGGTGGGGAACCTGCTCTCGAAGGACAACAAGGTCAGCTTTATCGCCGACATCCGCGCCGAATATGCCAAGGCGGCGGCGGCGCATGAGCGGGCCGAGCTCGACAAGAAGCGCGTGCCACTGGCGGAGGCCCGTGCCAATAGCTTCAAGCCGGACTGGTCGGGCTATGTGCCGCCCAAGCCCAGCTTCATCGGCACGAAAGTGTTCGACGATATCGATCTGGCGGACATCGCCAAGTACATCGACTGGACGCCATTCTTCCAGACCTGGGAGCTCAAGGGGCGCTATCCGGCGATTCTGCAGGACGAGCGGCAGGGCGAGGCGGCGCGGCAGCTCTGGGCCGATGCCCAGGCCATGCTCAAGCAGATCATCGACGAAAAGTGGTTCAAGCCACGCGCCGTGGTGGGCTTCTGGCCGGCCAATGCGTCAGGCGACGATATCCGCCTCTACAAAGACGAAGGGCGCGCCGAGGAGATTGCGACCCTGTTCACCCTGCGCCAGCAGCTCAGCAAGCGCGATGGCAAGCCGCATATGGCGCTGGCCGACTTCGTCGCGCCGGCCGGCACGCCGGACTATATGGGTGCGTTTGTCGTTACCGCTGGCCTCGAAGAAGTCGCCATCGCCGACAAGTTCGAAGCAGCCAATGACGACTATTCGTCCATTCTGGTGAAGGCTCTGGCCGACCGCTTTGCCGAGGCCTATGCCGAGCAGATGCATGAGCGCGTCCGCAAGGAATACTGGGGCTATGGCGCGGCAGAGAGCTTTGCACCCGACGAGCTGGCCGGCGAACCCTATCGCGGCATCCGCCCGGCGCCGGGCTATCCGGCGCAGCCAGACCACACGGAAAAGACCACGCTGTTCCGCCTGCTCGATGCCGAAAAGAATGCCGGTGTCACGCTTACCGAGAGCTATGCCATGTGGCCGGGCTCGTCGGTCTCGGGCATCTATTTCAGCCACCCCGAAAGCTATTATTTCGGCGTGGCCAAGGTGGAGCGCGATCAGGTCATCGACTATGCCCAGCGCAAGAACATGCCGGTGGCCGAAGTGGAACGCTGGCTCGGGCCGATCCTGAACTATATCCCGGGTCCTGCGATCATCGCGGCGGAGTGAGGGCATGGGCAAGGTCGAACCGATTCCCGTGACGCTGGTGACCGAGCCGGGGCGGCTGTTGGCGCTGGACGCCGATACCGCCCTGCTCCGCCTGCCCGCCAATACCGGGCACGGCCATGACGACGGGGCGCAATGCCCGGCCTGCGCCATGCGGACGGATGTGCGGGCGCTGCTGTTCGACATGCTGGAAGGCGCCAGGCAGGGATTGCGGCCGGGTTTCAGCAAGGTCGTGGTCGATGCCAGTGCGGTGACGGACACGGCTCGCGTTGTCGATGCGCTGATGGGCAAGCTGCCGGCGCAGGCGCTGCGCGACCATACGGTAGCGCGCTCGTTCTATCTGGCCGGTGCCGCCTAGCTTTCGAAACGGACCAGTGGCGTATCCGCCCGCAGATAGAGCGGATGCTTGGGCGAGCCGTCGGCATTGGTGCCGAAGCACCAGAGCGCTACGCCATCGGCCTTGAGGGCGCCCACTAGGGCCTTGCCGGCGGGCGCCAGGGCCTTGTTGAGCTTGCCGTGGCAAAGGATCACCAGATCGGCGCCTTTGGCCGCGTGGCGGATCGCTGGCAGGTTTTCGGCGGATGAAGCCTCGACGCCGGGCGCCAGCAGCATTTTCGGATCGGTGGCGCGATAATCGCCAACATTGGCCTTGGCCATGGCGGAATAGCCTTCGCGATTGGCAAAGGTCCATTCGCGGGCGCAGGTCGGATCGTTCGCAGTCGCATCGGCGGTCGACGGATTCATCCCGATGAACAGCACGTAGCGGTCGGGGAAGCTGTCCCCGACCCAGCGGCGCATCATCTGGCGATATTTGCCGTCGGCGCTGAACCTGGCGTCGCCCTTGACGCCGGGCATCAGCGCCAATCGAACCTTGCCGCCAGGGTCGTGCGCGTCGACGCTCATGCCGTCAGATCGCTCGGCGGCACGAGGTTGTTGATCAGCGAGGCCGTGGTGACCGTGTTGGCCAGCAGGCAGGCAATGGTCATTGGACCAACGCCGCCGGGGACCGGGGTGATGGCGGCGGCAACCTCTTTGGCCGAAGTGAAGTCGACGTCGCCGACGAGGCGGGTCTTGCCCTCACCCTTTTCCGGCGCAGGAACACGGTTGATCCCGACGTCGATGACGGTGGCGCCGGGCTTGATCCAGTCGCCCTTGATCATTTCGGGACGGCCGACAGCGGCCACGACGATATCGGCCTGGCGCACCACATCGGCGAGGTTTTGGGTGCGCGAATGGGCTACCGTCACTGTGCAATTGTCGCGCAGCAGCAACTGCATCATCGGCTTGCCGACGAGGTTGGAGCGGCCGATGATCACGGCATTGAGGCCGGCCAATGAGCCAAGCTCATCGCGCAGCAGCATGAGGCAGCCGAGCGGCGTGCAGGAGACCGGGCCCGGCAGGCCGATCTGCACCTTGCCGACATTGGCAGGCGTGAAACTGTCCACGTCCTTGGCCGGGTCGATGGCCTCGATCACCTTGTTGGCGTCGATATGCTTCGGCACCGGCAGCTGCACGAGAATGCCATGCACCGCCTGGTCCGCATTGAGGCGCTTGACCAGTTCCAGCAGCTCGGCTTCCGAGGCGTCTTCCGGCAGTTCGTATTTGAACGAGGCCATGCCGACTTCGGCCGTCTGCTTGGCCTTGTTGGTCACATAGACCTGGCTGGCCGGATCGTGGCCGACGATGACTACGGCAAGGCCGGGGGTGATGCCATGCTCGGCCTTGAGACGTTCCACATGGCCGGCAACGCGGCTGCGCAGACCCTCGGCAAAGCTCTTTCCGTCGATGATTTTTGCGGTCATGGGGCGCTCCTGCGGCAGTGGAAGGCGCAGCAATAGAAAACCCCGGTCGCTTCGTCTAGCTTAAGGCGACGAATAGGCTGGAGGGCAGCCATGTATAAGCAGAAGACGAGGTCGCATACCGGCGACGTCGAGAGCTTTCTGGCGCAGCTCGATGATCCGGTCAAACAGCGCGACAGCGCTGCATTGGTGACGATGATGCAGGAGATTTCCGGCGAGCCGCCGGTGCTCTGGGGCAGCATGGTGGGCTTTGGCCGCTATCACTACCGTTATGAGAGCGGCCACGAGGGGGACGCCTTGCTGATCGGTTTTGCACCGCGCAAACCGGCGTTCAGCATCTATCTGATGGGCGATGGCGATACGACGAAGCGCGACGCTCTGCTGGCGCGCCTGGGCCGGCACCGGATGGGCAAGGGCTGCCTCTATGTGAAACGCCTCAGCGACATCGACATGACCGTCCTGAGAGAAATGGCAGGGGTTTCCATTGAGGCACTCCGGGCGCGTTACCCCGGCGCAAAATAAAAGGACCACAATGGCTTTCGCCACTGTGGCCCTGGGGAACATCGGCCAACCGCGCTGTTGAGGGCTTGGGGGACAAGCGGCCTGCGCGACACTCCTCGCTCACTGGATTGCATGGGTCGCTTGCCGTGCCAGTGAACTGACGATGAAGATGGTGAGCAATTGCGGCGATAAAAGGCGTGCTCACACCGATGTGAAATCTGGCCGAAATCGCCCTGCAGTTGAAGCCATGCCGCGAAGCTGTCATTTGAGAAGGCTAGACGCTGCTGCCCAAGCAACGCGATTCCGCAGCAGGCTCAATCCGGGGCCTGCGATTTGAAAGAGAACAGATGACCACGATCAGCCCGCCACGCCTCGACAAGCAGTCCTTCACCGAACCGGAAAAGGCCTGGGACTATCTGGCGGAGCTCTATCATCGCAATACCGGCTTTATCCGCGGGCATCTTGATGCCCTGGCCAAGGGCGAAATTCCCGAAGGTCGCGTCCGCGCCTGCTATCCGCAGGTGGAAGTGCGCTCCACCAGCTACAGCCGCACCGAAAGCACCCTGCCCTATGGCTTCCTGCATACACCCGGCCTCTACCGCACCACGGTGACGGCGCCGGACCTGTTCAAGCAGTATTACCAGGAACAGTTCACCGTCATCCTGAAGAATCATGGCGGCACTATCGACATCACCGAGTCGGACACGCCAATCCCGCTGCATTTTGCGGTGAAGGCCAATGAGCGGATCGATGGCGAGGCGCTGAACGCTCTCAACATTCCGCTGCGCGACGTGTTCGATGCGCCGGACCTCGGCAATACCGACGACGAAATCGCCAATGGCACTTTCGTGCCGCCGCGTGGCGGACCCTACCCGCTCGCGGCGTTTACCGCGCCGCGCGTCGACTATTCGCTGTTCCGGCTCAGCCACTATACCGGCACGGATGCCAGCCACTTCCAGAACTTCGTCATCTTCACCAATTACGCCTTCTACATCGACGAGTTCTGCCGCATCGCTAAGCAGTACATGGCCGATGGGCACCCGCACTACGAGAGCTTCATCGAGCCGGGCAATGTCGTGACCGACAATGCTCTGCGTGGTGGCGCGGTTGCCGGCACATCGCCGGTGCGCGCGCCGCAGATGCCGGCCTATCACCTGACGGCAGACCGCGGTCGCGGCATTACCATGGTCAATATCGGCGTCGGTCCGTCCAACGCCAAGACCATCACCGACCATATCGCCGTGCTGCGTCCACATGCCTGGATCATGCTCGGCCACTGCGCCGGCCTGCGCAACAGCCAGGAGCTTGGCGACTATGTGCTGGCCCACGCCTATGTTCGTGAGGACCATGTGCTCGACGCCGATCTGCCGCTCTCGGTGCCGATCCCCGCGCTGGCGGAAATCCAGGTGGCGCTCGAACAGGCGGTGCATGAGATCACCGACACGCAGGGCGTCGAGACCAAGAAGATCATGCGCACCGGTACGGTGGCGACCTTCGACAACCGCAACTGGGAATTGCGCGACCAAGTGGAAATCACCCGCCAGCTGAGCCAGTCGCGCGCCGTGGCGCTGGACATGGAATCGGCGACGATTGCGGCCAATGGTTTCCGGTTCAGGGTACCCTACGGGACGCTGCTGTGTGTGTCGGACAAGCCGCTGCATGGCGAGCTGAAACTGCCGGGCATGGCCTCGGACTTTTACCGGACGCAGGTCAACCGTCATCTGCAGATCGGGCTGCGGGCGATGGAAATCCTGCGCGACCAGCCGGCGGAACGGCTGCATTCGCGCAAGCTGCGCAGCTTTGCCGAGACGGCGTTTCAGTAGAGGGACGCCGTCCTCACCTCATAGATATGGATCGCGACGGGCTTGCTTCAAGCCCGTCCACCCGATGTAAAAGGCAGGCTCCATACTCGAAGGAGTGAGCCATGTATGCATCCGAACAGCCGGCTGACGCGGTTTTCTATCATGGGACACGGGCGGACCTTGGCGTCGGCGAGCTGATGTCGCCCGGCTTCAATTCCAATTTCGGCAAGCGGGCACCGGCTTCATGGATCTACTTCAGCGCCACGCTGGAAGCCGCGATCTGGGATGCCGAACTGGCGCAGGGTGAGGGCCGGCAGCGCATCTATATCGTCCGGCCAACCGGGGTTTTTTTCGATGATCCCAATTTGACCGACAAGAAATTTCCGGGCAACATCACCCAATCCTACCGCAGCCAGTCACCGCTTGAAATTATCGGAGAGGTCGAAAGCTGGGACGGACATGACCCGGAGCAATTGCGGGTGATGCAAGAGAATGTCGAGCGGGCAAAGCAGGCTGGGATCGAGGCGATCGACTAGCGCGGCAGGATGGACCAGCCAAAGAAAAAGCCCGGTGTCGCCACCGGGCTTTTGCATTGCATCAGAACCGCTTATGCGCGGCCCTTGACCACCGAGTAGCCGGCGTATTTGGCCGAGGTGCCGAGCTGTTCTTCGATGCGGATCAGCTGGTTGTACTTGGCGATACGATCCGAACGCGACAGCGAGCCGGTCTTGATCTGACCGCAGTTCAGCGCCACGGCGAGGTCGGCGATGGTGGTGTCTTCGGTTTCGCCCGAGCGATGCGACATCACCGAGGTATAGCCAGCGCGATGCGCGGTATCGACGGCGTTCAGCGTCTCGGAGAGCGAGCCGATCTGGTTGACCTTGACGAGGATCGAGTTGGCGACGCCCATCTTGATGCCCGAAACGAGACGCTTGGTGTTGGTGACGAAGAGATCGTCGCCGACCAGCTGGACATTCTTGCCAATGGCTTCGGTCAGGGCTTTCCAGCCATCCCAATCGTCTTCGGCCATGCCGTCTTCGATGGTGATAATCGGGTAACGGGCAGCCAGGTCGGCCAGGAACTTGACGTTGTCGTCGGAAGAGAGCGACTTGCCCTCGCCGACCATCTCATACTTGCCGTTCTTGTAATATTCGGTCGAAGCGCAATCGAGGCCAAGGAAGACGTCCTCGCCCGGACGGTAGCCGGCCTTTTCGATCGAGCGCATGATGAAGCCGAGCGCGTCATCGGCCGACTTGAGGTTGGGCGCAAAGCCGCCTTCGTCGCCGACATTGGTGTTGTGGCCTTCGGCCGACAGACCCTTCTTGAGGGTGTGGAAGATTTCCGAACCGATGCGGACAGCATCGGCCAGGCTTTCGGCGCCGGCGGGCAGGATCATGAATTCCTGCATGTCGATCGGATTGTCGGCATGCTCGCCGCCATTGATGATGTTCATCATCGGCACCGGCAGGACATGGGCGTTGGGGCCACCGACATAGCGATAGAGCGGCAGTTCGGAAGATTCGGCAGCGGCCTTGGCCACGGCCAGCGAGACGCCGAGGATGGCATTGGCGCCGAGGCGCGACTTGTTGGGGGTGCCATCGAGGTCGATCATGGCCTGGTCGACGGCCAGCTGGTCCAGTGCGTCCATGCCCTGGATTTCGTCGAAGATCGCCGTGTTGACGTTCTCGACGGCCTGGTTGACGCCCTTGCCATTGTACTTCTTGCCGCCATCGCGCAGCTCGACGGCTTCATGGGCGCCAGTGGAAGCGCCCGATGGGACCATGGCGCGGCCGAAACTGCCGTCATCCAGCACGACATCGACTTCGACGGTGGGATTGCCGCGGCTGTCATAGATCTGACGGCCGGAGACGTGGATGATTGAAGACATCGGTAAAGCCCTTCCCGGATGGGTTCTGTCACTGAGTGCGCCACTCCTAGACGCGCCTCGTGACAAGCGAAAGAGCCTGCGACAAAAAAATGCGCCAAGGTGACGCAGCAGGCTAGGTTTGGCATGGTTGGAGTGGCAGTTTCATGGCGCCACCAACAAGAGTTCTGGGAGGAACCATGACCAAGCCGCTGATCAAGCAGGTCGCCCATGCCTGCATCTTCGCGCATGACCTTGATGCCACCGAAGCCTTCTATCGCGATGTGCTGGGCATTTCGACGGCCTTCACCTTCAAGCGGGGCGAGGAGCGGATCGGCTATTATCTCGACCTCGGTGCCCGCACTTTCATTGAAGTGTTTCGCAAGGCGGAGTCGCGCTTTGCCGAGACGGACCAGATCAACCACATCTGCCTCGAGACCGAGGATATCGATGCGCTGGTTGCCCATTTGCAGGCGAAAGGCGTCAGCATCACCGACAAGAAGCTGGGCGTCGACGGCACCTGGCAGGCGTGGCTGGCCGATCCGAACGGTGTGAAGATGGAGATTTTCCAGTACACCGAAGAAAGCCTGCAGTTCAAACCGCCAGGCTCAGTGTGCCAGGTAACCTGGTAGGCAAAAGGGCCGCGCTATCAGCGCGGCCCCTTTGATATCAGTCCGACGACTGGCGGATCAGGCCGAAGGCGATCAGGGTGATCACGGCGGCGATGATCATGTAGTATCCGACCGTGTGCAGGCCATAGGTATTGGCCAGCCAGGTGGCGATATAGGGCGCAAAGCTGGCGCCGAAAATGCCACCGAGGTTGAAGGTCAGCGAGGCGCCGGTATAGCGCACCGAGGTCGGGAATGGCGCGGCAAGCGCCGTGCCGAGCGGACCATAGGTCATGCCCATCAGCGCAAAGCCGATGCAGAGGAAGCCGAGCACGCCATAGACATTGCCGGCGCCCAGCAGTGGGGCAAGGATCAGGCCGAACAGGCCTATGCCGATGGCAACACCGATCATCACCTTGCGCATGCCGAACTTGTCAGCGAGCACGGCCGAGAGCGGGATGAAGGCGCCGAAGAACAGCACGCCGACCATCTGGAGGACGAGGAATTCCTCGCGGCTATAGCCCAGCTTGCCGGTGCCATAGCTCAGAGAGAACACCGTCATGATGTAGAACAGCACGAAGGTGGCCAGCGCCGCCATTGTGCCGAGCAAAAGGCTCAGCTTGTGCGACTTGAAGACCGAAAGGAACGGCACTTCGACGCGCTCGGCCTTTTCGATGGCCTTGGCGAATTCGGGCGTCTCGGTGATCTTGAGACGGATGAACAGGCCAAAGATCACCAGCAGCGCGCTGGCGAGAAAAGGCACGCGCCAGCCCCAGCTCATGAAGGCGTCATCGCCGAGGAAATGCGCCAAGACGAGGAAGATGGTGGTGGCAAAGAAAAAGCCGACCGGAGCGCCAAGCTGCGGGAACATGCCATACCAGGCGCGCTTGCCCTCCGGGGCGTTTTCGGTAGCAAGCAGCACGGCGCCGCCCCATTCACCGCCCAGGCCCAGGCCCTGCCCCAGGCGGCACAGCGCTAGCAGCAGCGGCGCCCAGACGCCGATCTGCGCATAGGTCGGCAGCGCACCGATCAACACGGTCGAAAGACCCATGGTAAGGAGCGCGGCCACCAGCGTTGCCTTGCGGCCAACCTTGTCGCCGAAATGGCCGAAAATGGCAGCACCTACCGGGCGGGCCATGAAGGCGATGGCGAAGGTGGCCAGCGACTGCAGCAGGGCCGAGGCGTCGTCGCCGGCCGGGAAGAACAGATGCGGGAATACGATCACCGCAGCGGTGGCATAGATGTAGAAGTCGAAGAACTCGATGGTGGTGCCGATCATGCTCGCGGCGAGAACGCGGCGGGCAGAATTCTTGGGTGGCACACCGGTGCCGGTTGCGGCAGCCGTGGCGGTGGTCATGCTCATGTCCTGGGTGCTGCGATTAGACGCCGTGGTCGGCGACACGGCCGCCCGCACCCGGGAACGACAATGCTGACCCGGAGGGAGGACCGGGCCTGCGCGGTGTAACCTCCGGTACGGTTTGGATCAAGCCTTAATGTCGGTCAAGTGCTCAGGGCTGGCCGAGCTTTTCCGCCCTGCCCGTCGTCGCATGTTCCGTGCGATCTTTTTCGGTCACCGCCGCCAGGTCGATGATGCGCTGCAGGTTTGCCGCGTGGCGGAAGCTGGGTTCCTGATTGGTGCCGCTGCGCACCGCCTCGGTGAAGCGCGCATAATTGGTCGGCGTCGCCTCGACGGCTGCCTCCGTCCATCTGGCGGCTTCGACGTCATCGCCGAGGCATGTCATCAGCCTGGGGTTGAAATTGGTGTCGGTCACCTCGATGCCGCCCTTTTCGCCATAGATGCGCAGGCGCAGGTCGTTGAGATGGCCGCTGCCCCAGCGGGTGGCATGGATTGCAGCCATGGCGCCATTGTCCATTTCGGCGGTCATGACGAAGGTGTCGTTGGCATCGAGGTCATATTCGCCGATGCGCGCATTCTCGGCCTTGTCAAAGGTCTGTAGGCGGAAGAACGCCGTCTTGTAGTCGCAGCCGGCGGCATAGGCGGCGAAATCGAGGATGTGGATGCCGACATCGCCCAAAACGCCATTGGACCCGTGCTTGGTGCTGAGCCGCCACAGCCAGGTCGGCGAGTTGCGCCAGTCGCCCCAAGCCTTGCTGACCAGCCAGCTCTGTAGATAGCTGGCCTCGATATGCTTGACCGCCCCGATGGCGCCGCCCGCGATCAGCTCATGCGCCTTCTGCAATTGCGGCACATTTCGATAGGTCAGGTTGACCATGTTGATCAGCCCGAGCCCTTCCGCCTTTTCGGTCATCTCCAGCGCCTTGGCATGGTCGGTGGCCAAGGGCTTTTCGCAGAACACATGCCTGCCGGCATCGAGGATCTGCAAGGTGGTGGCATAATGCACGCGGTCGGGGGTGATATTGGTCACCGCGTCGAATTCGCCCCAGGCCAGCGCCTCGTCGAGCGAGGCGAAGCCGCGCGGAATACCGTGCAATTCGCGGAATTCGGTCAGCTTGACTTCATCGGTATCAACCGCCGCGACGATCTCGACGCCGGGCACCTCGTTGAAACCCTTGACGTGCAGCCGGGCCATTCCGCCGGTACCGAGCATGAGAAGACGCATGGGATGATCCTTGCTGGACAAAGTGTGTCCAGCGATAAGTCACCTGCGCGGCAAGGGTTGCGAGAAAGGCTCAGTCCTCGCGCTTGTGGCCGTCGATCTTCTTCTCAGCCAGCGCCTTCTCTGCCGCCTGCTGCTGTTTCTCGGCCTTGGTACGGCCGAACAGCACGCGGTTTTCGGCGGCCTGCACTTCCTTGGAAGCGCGGGCCTTTTGCTTGCGAACGGTCCGGAGATTGACGATCTCCGCCATGCCTAGACCAAGCGGCTCTGATCCATCGCGGCAGCGATGAAGCTGGTGAACAGCGGATGCGGCTCGAACGGCTTCGACTTCAGCTCCGGGTGGAACTGCACGCCGATGAACCACGGGTGGTCGGTGCGCTCGACGATCTCGGGCAGCTTGCCGTCGGGCGAGACGCCGGAGAACAGCAGGCCGTTCTTTTCCAGCAGCTTGCGATAGTCCATGTTCACCTCATAGCGGTGACGATGGCGCTCTGAGATCCGGGTCGAGCCATAGATATCGGCAACGCGCGAGCCGCGGGTCAGCTGGGCCGGATAGGCGCCGAGACGGAGCGTGCCGCCCATGTCGCCTTCCTTGCCGCGCGTCTCGGTCTCGTTGCCCTTGACCCATTCGGTCATCATGCCAACGATCGGCTCTTTGGTCGGGCCGAATTCGGTCGACGAGGCATTCTTGATTCCGGCGGTGTTGCGGGCCGCTTCGACGCAGGCCATCTGCATGCCGAAGCAGATGCCGAAATAGGGCACGTCCTTGACGCGGGCAAAGCGGGCGGCCTCGATCTTGCCGGCCGAACCGCGCTCGCCAAAGCCGCCGGGCACTAGGATGCCATGCACGTGCTCAAGGTAAGGCGCCGGATCGTCGCGCTCGAAGACTTCCGAGTCGATCCACTGCAGGTTGACCTTGACCTTGTTGGCGATGCCGCCATGGGTCAGCGCTTCGCTCAGCGACTTATAGGCGTCCTTGAGACCAGTATACTTGCCGACGATGGCGATGTTCACTTCGCCTTCGGGATTGTGCAGGCGGGCCGAGACGTCTTCCCAGGCCTTGAGGTCGGGCTCTGGCGCATCCTTGATGCCGAAGGCGGCGAGCACTTCGCGGTCGAGGCCTTCCTTGTGATAGGCCAGCGGCACATCATAGATCGAACCGACGTCGAGGCCCTGGATGACGGCGCTTTCACGCACGTTGCAGAACAGGGAAAGCTTGCGCTTCTCGCCATCGGGGATTGGGCGGTCGCAACGGACCAGCAGGATGTCGGGCGCGATGCCAATCGAGCGCAGCTCCTTGACGGAATGCTGGGTCGGCTTGGTCTTGAGCTCGCCGGCCGAGGGAATGTACGGCATTAGCGTCAGATGCAAATAGCAGGTGTCGCCGCGCGGCAGGTCATTGCCCAACTGGCGGATCGCCTCGAAGAACGGCAGGCCCTCGATATCGCCGACGGTGCCGCCAATCTCGACCAGCACAAAGTCGAAGTCTTCGTTGCCTTCAATGACGAAATTCTTGATCGCATCGGTCACGTGCGGAATGACCTGCACAGTGGCGCCGAGATATTCGCCGCGGCGTTCCTTGGCGAGAATATCGGAATAGATGCGGCCGGTCGTGATGTTGTCGCGCTTGGTCGCGGCCCTGCCGGTGAAGCGCTCGTAGTGACCGAGATCGAGATCGGTCTCGGCGCCGTCGTCGGTCACGAAGACCTCGCCGTGCTGGGTGGGCGACATGGTGCCCGGATCAATGTTGAGATAGGGGTCGAGCTTGCGCAGGCGGACCTTGTAGCCGCGTGCTTGCAGCACGGCGCCAAGCGCCGCCGATGCAAGACCTTTACCCAATGAGGAGACCACGCCTCCGGTGATGAATACGTACCGAGCCATGGGCGTTCACCTTAATCACATCAGCGTCGATTCGTAGAGTGCTTGAAGCGCTCTACACAAAAAGAAGAAGGGGATGTTTCCATCCCCCTCTTTGGTTCGCCCTGCGGCGCTTAGTTAGTCGCCGGAGCGGCCGGCGTTTGGGCCGGAGCCGTTGCCGGCGTTTCCGGCACTGGCAGGTCGCTGCCGGCAGCCGGGGCTGCTGGCGCGGCATCGGCCGGAGCGGGTGCAATGTCCTGCGTCACCGGATCGGTGCCGGCAGGCGCTGCGGGATCGGATGCGGGAACCGGAAGGTCCGACGTCGTGCCGCCCTGCAGGGAATTGAGTGCATCGAGAACGCTGGTCGGCGCAGCACCGTCTTCGGTGGCCGAAGCGCGTTCGAGAATGCCCGAAGTGGTGCGGTCGAGTTCGGACAGAACCGTCAGGCCAATCGCCGTGGCGAAGAACAGGGTCGCCAGAATCGCCGTGGTACGGGTCAGCAGGTTGGCCGAGCCGCGGGCGGTCATGAAACCACCGCCGCCGCCGCCACCGCCAATGCCCAGTGCGCCGCCCTCGGAGCGCTGCAGCAGGATCACCGCAATCAGCGCCAGGACGATCAGCAAATAGGCCACAATCAGGACGTTTGCCATTCTGTCTCAGTCTATTGGTCTGTCAAAAGATGGCGCGTCTTACACGCCTCGCACCGCAAAGCCAAGGGCCAGCCGGAATTTCCGGCCGGCCAAAGGCCTCGCGTCACAAATTACACCGCGGAGATAATGGTGTAAAAGTCCTTTGCCAAGAGGCTGGCGCCGCCGACGAGGCCGCCATTGACGTTTTCCACCTGGAGAATTTCACGCGCGTTCTGCGGCTTGAGCGACCCACCATAGAGAATGTGGATAGCGGCACCCTTGTCGCCAAAGCGGTCCACCAGCTGGCGGCGGATGGAATTGTGCATCTGGGCGATATCATCATTGCTTGGTGTGCGGCCGGTGCCGATGGCCCAGACTGGCTCATAGGCGACGATCACGTCATGCTGCTCGGCGGCGTCGGGAATCGAGCCGGCCAGCTGGGTCGCGACGACGGAATCAGCCTTGCCGCCATCGCGCTCGGCTTCGGTTTCACCCACGCAGATGATCGGCTTGAGGCCGGCACCAATGGCGGCTTCGGCCTTGGCGCGAACCTGTTCGTCGGTCTCGGCATGATTGGCGCGGCGTTCGGAATGGCCGACAATCACATATTGTGCGCCGGCATCGGCCAGCATCGGGGCAGAGAGATCGCCGGTGTGCGCACCGGAAGCATTGGCGTGGCAATCCTGGCCACCGGCCAGAATACCGGCGCTGGCGCCTTGGCGGGCAACGGCAGCAAGAATGGTCGCGGGTGGGCAGATGACGACCAGCGCCTTTGGAGCTTCACCGGTGGTGAGCATGCCTGCAAGCGCTGTCAGCTCGTCGAGAGAGCCCCGCAGCCCGTTCATTTTCCAGTTGCCTGCGATCAGCGGCGTAATCGTCGTTGTCACTCTTTGCTCCTACTGCCTCTTGCACCGGGGCTGGCTTTGCCCTAACCCCGGCTGTCAAAATGGATTACTAGTGCCCTGCCGCTATTGCGGTAAAGCCTTGTGTTGCCCAACGGGAACGTCTCAGATGCTCGATAGTTTGCGTGTTTTTGCAAAATCCTGGCCCGGTAAGATCATGGGCGGTTTCCTGCTCGTGGGTATTGCCGGCTTTGGCATCAACAATGTCATCACCGATCTGGGCAGCAATACCGTAGCCCGAGTCGGCAATGAAGAAATCAATTCGCGCACTTTCCTGCGCGCTTACCAGAACCAGTTGAACCAGGTCGCCCAGCAGATCGGCTCGTTCCCGACTGCCGAGGAAGCCGTCAACCTGGGCGTGCCCTCGATGGTGCTGCAGAACCTGGCGCAGGATGCGGCGCTCGATCAGGTGGCCGACAATTTCGGTCTCGGCGTTTCCGAAGATCAGCTCAGCAAGATGCTGCGTGCCGATCCGTCGTTCCAGAATGCGCTGGGCGTGTTCGACGCTTCGAGCTTCAACCAGGTGCTGCAGGCCAGCGGCTTGACCGAGGCTGAATATTTCGAGGACCAGAGCGAAGCGGCCAAGCGCCAGCAGCTGATCCTCAGCCTCTTTGGCGACACCAAGCTGCCGGAAACGGCGTCGAGCCTGGTCAATCGCTATTCTGCCGACCAGCGCACCATCGACTATTTCGTGCTGGGCGAGACCAATATCGAGACCCCGGCGGCGCCGACCGAAGAGGAACTAGCCGCTTACCTGACCGAGCATCAAGCCGAGTTCCGCACCGTCGAGACGCGCACTGTGCAGATGCTGCGCCTCACCGCCGCGGACCTCGCTGCCAGCAAGACCTTCACCGATGACGAGGTTGCCGCCGAATTCGAGCGCACCAAGGCCAACCTGGTGCAGGCCGAGCGTCGTACCATCCAGCAGGTCGTGCTCAATGACGAACAGGTTGCCGCCTTCCAGGCCGGCCTGACCGCCGGCACGCCGTTCGAAACCCTTGTCGCCGACGCCGGCCTGACCGCGACCGATCTCGGCAGCCTGACCCAGGCACAGATCACAGATACCAATCTCGCGACCGCTGCCTTTGGCGTTGCGCAGGGTGGCTTTGTCATCATCCCGGGCATTGGCGGCCAGCGCGCCGTGCATGTTTCGGCCGTGGAAGGTGGCGGCGAGCCGACGCTCGAAGCCTCGCGCGATCAGATCATCCAGAACCTTGGCCTCGCCGCAGCGCGGACCGAACTGGCCGAAGTGCAGGACCAGATCGAAGAGCTGCGTGCCGCATTCCGCCCGCTGAGCGAAATCGCTGCCCGCTTCAACCTCGACCTTTATGAAGCTAATGTCACCGCCAGCGGCGCCGAACTCAGCGTAATCCCGGACCTGACGCCGGAAGATCAGCCCCGCGTGACGCAGGCGATCCTCCGCGCCACCGAAGGCGCGCTGACGCCGGCCATTACCCTGGCCGGCAATGGCAACCTGTGGTTCGACCTCAATGCGATCGAGCCGGCCCGCGACCAGACGCTGGACGAAGTGCGCGACGAGGTCGTCACCGCTCTCACCACCGAGCGTACCAACAACGCCATCCTTGCTGCCCAGGCCGAGGCGGTCAGCCGTCTCGATGCCGGTGAGGCGATTGCCGATGTGGCGCTTTCCTATACGGTCTTCCCGCAGATCAGCCCGCCCTTCACCCGCTTCGGCTCCGAGGACGGCACGGTCGACGCTGCCGTCGCTTCGGCCGCCTTTGCCGGTGGCGCCGATCACCACGGTTCGGTGGTGGCACAGGATGGTACCTTCATCGTCTTCCAGGTGACCGGCGTAACCGCTGCCGAAGGCCCGCTGGCCAAGCCGGCCAATGACAGTCTCGAAAACGAGCAGCGCATCGGCATCTATGGCGACTTCGTCACCGCAGTGCGCGACGATGCCGGCCTCCGCATCAACCAGCAGGCGCTCAGCGACGCGCTGGCACTCAATACCGGCCTGTAACCACAGGCCGCCCACCTCCAAAACTGGACACCACACGATGGCCGACGACGTCTTTCAGCGCTTCTCCGAGCAATATGACGCTGGAAAGTCGCAGATCGTATGGCGTCGCATCGTGGCGGATCTGGAAACGCCGGTCGGCACCTATCTGAAACTCGCAGCAGGTCGGAAGAACACCTACCTGCTCGAATCGGTGCAGGACGGCGCCATCCGCGGCCGCTATTCGATCATCGGCACCCAGCCCGACGTGATCCTCAAGGTCGAACGCGGCACCGCTTCGATCAACCGCTCTGCCCATATCGACGACACGGCATTCGAGCCCGTCGCCGAGCTGCCGCTCGATGCCTTGCGCAATCTGGTCGCCGACAGCAAGATCGACGTGCCGACCGGACTGCCGCCGCAATCGGCCGGCATCTATGGCTATCTTGGCTATGAAATGGTTCGCTATATGGAAGTGCTGCCCGACAGCAATCCGGACCATCTGCAGACCCCCGAAGCCGTGCTGATGCGCCCGTCGCTCTTGGCGATCTTCGATACGCTCAAGGACGAACTTTATCTCACCGCCCCGGTCTATGTCCGCGACGGCGTCTCCGGCCGCCAGGCCTATGAAGCCGCCGAAGCCCGCATCGACGATGCCATTGCCCGGCTCAGCCAGGCCATGCCGGCAACACCCGCCCTGCCCGACCTCGCTTCCATTGCCATCACCAGCAACACGTCGAAAGACGAGTATTTCGGCATGGTGGCAAAGGCCAAGGATTACATCACGGCCGGCGACATTTTCCAGGTCGTGCTGAGCCAGCGTTTCGAGGCTGAGTTCACCCTGCCCCCGACCGCGCTCTATCGCGCGCTGCGCCGGACCAATCCCAGCCCGTACATGTATTTCCTCGACTTCGGCGATTTTGCCGTTGCCGGGTCTTCACCGGAAATCCTCGTCCGGGTACAGGATGGTGAAGTCACCATTCGGCCGATCGCCGGCACCCGCAAACGCGGCGCGACGCCGACGCGGGACCAGGAACTGGCGGCTGAACTGCTGTCAGACCCCAAGGAACTGGCCGAACACCTGATGCTGCTCGACCTCGGCCGCAACGACGTCGGCCGCGTCGCCAAGACCGGCACGGTCAAGGTGACCGACAAGTTCTTCCTCGAATATTATTCCCACGTCATGCACATTGTCTCCAATGTGGTCGGCGTGCTCGACCCGAAATATGACTTCGTCGACGCCCTCTCGGCCGGCTTTCCGGCCGGCACGGTGTCCGGCGCCCCAAAGGTGCGGGCGATGGAGATCATCGACGAGCTGGAAAAATCCAAGCGCGGCATCTATGGCGGCTGCGTCGGCTATTTCAGCGCCGATGGCACGATGGACACCTGCATCGTGCTGCGCACCGCCATTGTGAAAGATGGCAAGCTCTATGCCCAGGCCGGCGCCGGCATTGTTGCCGACTCGGTACCGGCGCTCGAGCATATGGAATGCGAAAACAAGGCCCGCGCCCTTTTCAGCGCCGCCGAGGAAGCGCTACGCTATGCCGGCGAGGCGAGGATCGGGCAATGATGGCGCAGATCACCAATCAACATCGATGGCGGACGTGGTTCTGAACACCGAACCCGTTGCCCCATAGAAGCGCTGGAGCCAGATATGACCCGCACGCTCGTCATCGATAACTACGACAGCTTTACCTACAATCTCGTCCATTTCCTGGGCGAGTTGGGCGCCGACATTACCGTCGTGCGCAATGACAAGATCACCCTCGACGAAGTGGCCGCCATGGCCCCCGAGGCCGTGCTGCTGTCGCCCGGCCCGGCGACGCCCAATGAGGCCGGCATCTGCCTCGGCCTGATCGAGCGGTTTGCCGCGACCACGCCAATCCTCGGCGTCTGCCTCGGCCATCAGGCCATCGGCCAGGCCATGGGCGGCGATGTCATCCGGGCACCGCATCTGATGCATGGCAAGACCTCCAAGATCCGCCACAGTGGCCAGGGCCTGTTCCGTGGCCTCAACAATGATTTCGAGGCGACGCGCTATCATTCGCTGATCGTGCAGCAGGATACGCTTCCAACTGTTCTGGAAGTGACAGCAACGACCGATGACGGCCTGATCATGGGAATGCAGCACAAGACCCTGCCGGTACATGGCGTGCAGTTCCATCCCGAGAGCATTGCCTCGGAAAACGGCCACGCCCTCTTGCAGAATTTCCTCAACATCGCCCGCGACTTCAACGCCCGGAAGGCCGCGTGATGGATATCAAGCAGGCTCTCAACAAGATCGCCGACCGCAAGGATCTCACCGGCGAGGAAATGCGCTCGGTCATGCGCATCATCATGGCCGGCGAAGCCACGCCGAGCCAGATCGGCGCCTTCCTGATGGGCATGCGCATCAAGGGTGAAAGCGTCGGCGAGATTGCCGCCGCCGTTTCGATCCTGCGCGAGCAGATGGTGCCGGTCGTCGCGCCGGAAGATGCCATCGACATCGTCGGCACCGGCGGCGACGGGATCGGCAGCCTCAATATTTCGACGGCCACGGCGATCGTCGTGGCGGCAGCCGGCGTGCCGGTAGCCAAGCATGGCAACAAGGCACTGTCCTCCAAGTCAGGCTCCTCGCAGGCGCTTGAAGCCCTCGGCGTCAAGCTCGACCTGACGCCCGAACAGATCGGCAAGACCATTGCCGATGCCGGCATCGGCTTCATGTTCGCGCCCAGCCACCACCCCGCCATGCGCCATGTCGGCCCGGCGCGCAGCGAAATGGGTGTCCGCACCCTGTTCAACCTGCTCGGCCCGCAGTCCAACCCGGCCGGCGTCCGCCGTTACTTGCTCGGCGTCTATTCCCAGCAATGGGTCGAGCCGGTCGCCGCGGCGCTGCTCGCAAACCGCGCCATCAAGGCTTGGGTGGTCCATTCCAGCGAAGGTCTCGACGAGCTCTCGACATCGGGGCCCAATTTCGTTGCCCAGATTGCCAATGGCGATCTGCGCAGCTTCGAACTACATCCCGAACAGGTCGGCCTCAAGCTGACCGATCCGAAAGACCTGCTCGGCGGCGAGCCGTCCGACAATGCTGCGGCTATCGTCGCATTGTTTGATGGGGCGCCGGGCGCCTATCGTGAGACCGTGCTGCTCAATGCTGGCGCGGCGCTCCTGGTGGCCGACAAGGTCACAACCATCGAAGACGGCATTGCCCTGGCGCGCGACACCATCGACACCGGGAAGGCCAAACAGACACTCGCCCGTCTCGTGGCGGTATCGAACGGACGCGATTGATGAGCGATATTCTCCAGCAGATCGAAGCCTATAAGCGCGAGGAAATCGCTGCCGCCAAGGCCATGCGGCCCTGGGCCGAAGTGGTGGCCCAGGCGCATGACCAGCCCGCGCCACGCGGTTTCGTCAAATCCATCAAGGCCAAGCGCGCCGCCGGCAAATATGCGCTGATTGCCGAGGTGAAGAAGGCCAGCCCCTCCAAGGGCCTGATCCGCGCCGACTTCAACCCGGCCGAAATCGCCCGCGCCTATGAATCGGCCGGTGCTGCCTGTCTTTCTGTCCTCACCGACCGTCCAAGCTTTCAGGGGTCGCCCAGCTATCTGATCGAGGCCCGCGCCGCGACCAACCTGCCGGTGCTGCGCAAGGACTTTCTGTTCGAGACCTATCAGGTCGCCGAAGCCCGCGCCTGGGGCGCCGATTGCATTCTGATCATCCTTGCCGCCGTCGGCGACGACGTCGCCCGCTACCTGCTCGATGCCGCCGAGGAATGGGGCATGGATGCGCTGGTGGAAGTGCATGACCAGCTCGAGCTCGACCGTGCGCTGGCGCTGGGCGCGCCCTTCATCGGCATCAACAACCGCAACCTGCGCACCTTCGAGACGACGCTCGAAACGTCGGTCAACCTCGCTATCGGTGTGCCCGCGGGCACGTTGCTGGTCAGCGAGAGCGGCATCGTCAACCACGACCATGTCGTGATGCTGGACCAGCGCGCCAATATCGGCACCTTCCTCGTCGGTGAATCGCTGATGCGCCAGGACGACGTCGCGGCCGCCACCCGCGCGCTGCTGATGGGTGCCGCCGAGACGGTGCGCTGATGACGGGCGGCCTCACCCACCTCAACGAGCGGGGCGAGGCCCATATCGTCGATATCGGTGACAAAGCGGTTACCCGTCGGCGAGCCGTGGCGCAGGCCAGAATTCTCGGTAAGCCGGAGACGATCAGCACGATTCTCGGTGGCGGGTTGAAAAAGGGCGATGCGCTGGCCGTGGCCCGTATTGCAGGCATCATGGCGGCCAAGAAGACCGCCGAGCTGATCCCGCTGTGCCATCCAATTCCGCTGACCAAGGTCAGCGTCGAGATCGAGGGTGATGGCGACGCCGCTATTCTGATCCAGGCACTTGCCGAGACCACCGGCCAGACCGGCGTAGAGATGGAAGCGCTGGTCGCAGCGTCGACGGCGGCCCTGACGCTCTATGACATGGCCAAGGCCATCGACCGCGCCATGACCATTACCGATATCTGTCTGCTGGAAAAATCCGGCGGCAAGTCCGGCGATTTTTCCCGGTGAGCCTGCTTCCCGTCGATGACGCCATTGCTGCGATCCTCAAGCGCGTGCCCGCGCCGATGTCGGAAACTGTGACGCTTTCTGATGCGGCCGGCCGCGTGCTGCTCAAGCTCGTTATTGCCACCCATGACCAGCCGCCCTTCAATGCCAGCGCCATGGACGGCTATGCCATGCGTGCAAGCGATGTCGTGGACGGCCAGCGGCTAAAGCTCGTCGGCATGTCGCAGGCCGGCGCCGGCTTTTCCGGCACGCTTGGCTCTGGCGAGGCCGTGCGCATCTTTACCGGGGCGCCCGTACCGTCAGGCGCCGATACGGTGATCATGCAGGAAGAAGCCATTGCCGATGGCGACTTTGTCTCCTTTACCACCCCTGCCCGGCTCGGCCATAGCATCCGCCCCTTGGGCAATGATTTTGCCCGCGGGCAGTCGCTGATCGAGCCCGGTGTCCGTCTGGCGCCAATGCAACTCGCCGTTGCCGCCGCCGCCAATGCTGCGACGCTGGAAGTGGCCAGGCGCCCGCGCGTCAGCCTCTTGGCGACCGGCGATGAACTGGTACTGCCCGGCTCGTCGCTGGGCGCTGACCAGATCGTCGCCTCCAACAGCTTTGGCCTCCGTCCAATGCTGATTCCTTATGCAGAAAGCGTTGTGGATCACGGCATCGCCCGCGACACGCGCGAAGACCTAAGGGCCAAGCTGGACGAGGTCTTTGCCAGCGCCCCGGACATCGTCATCACCACCGGCGGCGCCAGCGTCGGCGATCACGACATCGTCCAGGACATCCTGCTCGATCTCGGCGTGACGCTCGATTTCTGGAAGATCAACATGCGCCCCGGCAAGCCGCTGATGTTCGGCACGCGCGGCAGGACGCTGGTGTTCGGTCTGCCCGGCAATCCGGTTTCGGCCATGGTCACCGCCATGGTGTTCATCCGCCCGGCCCTGCGGAAATGGCTCGGCTATCCAGAACCCGCGCTCTGGCGCCTGCCTCTCGCCGCACCGACGCCGCCCAATACCGCCCGCCGCCACTTCATGCGCGCGCAACTGCTGCACACGCCGACCGGCCCGCAGCTCCTGGCGATATCGCAGACCGATAGCGGCCATACCTCGTCGCTAGCCCAGGCCGACATGTTGATCGTCCAGCCCGAACACGACCCCGGCCAAGCCATGGGCAGCATTGTGGAAGCCATTCCGCTCGACCACTTTTGAGCGCTGACAGCGCCAATACTGTGAATTTGCGCAGGGATATTGCAGAACATAACTAGAACACGTATGGTCGTTCTGCCTACGTTCCGATTCTCTCCCCGAGGGGCCCATGCTCACGCGCAAACAACACGAGCTGCTGATGTTCATCCACGAACGGATGAAGGAAAGCGGCATCCCGCCATCATTTGACGAAATGAAGGATGCGCTCGACCTGGCATCCAAGTCGGGCATTCACCGCCTGATCACGGCGCTGGAAGAGCGCGGCTTCATCCGCCGCCTGCCCAATCGGGCGCGGGCGCTGGAAGTGGTGAAGCTCCCCGATTCGATGAACCCCTCGCTTGGCGGCCGCAAGGCGCGCTTTGAGCCATCGGTGATCGAAGGCAGTCTCGGCAAGGTTGCGGCGCCGGTGTCGCGGGCGATGACGGTGCAGGAAGATTATGCGCGGCCGATCTCCATTCCGGTCATGGGTCGCATCGCCGCCGGTACGCCGATCGAGGCGATCCAGACCCATTCCCACACCATCATGGTGCCGCCCGAAATGCTGGGGGCTGGCGAGCATTATGCGCTCGAAGTGCGCGGCGACTCGATGATCGATGCCGGCATTTTCGATGGCGACACGGTTCTCATCAAGAAGCAGGATCAGGCCTCCACAGGCGAGATCATCGTGGCCTTGGTCGATGACGAAGAAGCCACCCTCAAGCGCCTGCGCCGCAAGGGCAATACGGTAGCGCTGGAAGCCGCCAATCCGGCCTATGAGACCCGTATCTTCCCGCCAGACCGCGTCAAGGTGCAGGGCCGTCTGGTCGGCCTGTTACGGAAATACTGAACGTTACTGTCAGTCCTCCATGCCCGGCTCTGTTGCGCTTACCCGCAGCAGGGCCGTTGTGTTTTGAGCTGGACGCTTCCACCCGCACTTGCTTGCCGGAGCGGACTTTTTGCCAGTGTTCGCAATGACTTTCCTTGGCGTCGGGGCAGAACGCAAAAGTCATTGCTAGACAAGACCTTGCAGACGGCTTCGTTCCGTGCCACATATGTCTCATACGTTTTCAGCCTAAGTCGGCTGCCTAATGCCGGTTCGCCGGACCGTGGCTTCCTTCTCGACCATGCGAACGTTATGTCCCTTTGGCGTGTTGCCACTGGATAACCGCTCGTTTCGAGCAAAAGGATACTATCATGGCCCTGATCACCGGCACCGTTAAGTTCTTCAACACCACCAAGGGCTTCGGCTTCATTTCGCCTGAAAATGGCGGCAAGGATGCCTTCGTCCACATCTCCGCCGTTCAGCGTTCGGGCCTGCAGGGCCTGTACGAAAACGACAAGGTGACCTACGAGCTCGAGACCGGCCGCGACGGCAAGGAATCGGCAACCAACCTGACCCTGCTCTAGTCTTTCTAGAACTGGCGAGCGCGCTTCGGCGCTGCTCGGTTAAGGCCACCGCGATCCGTCGCGGTGGCCTTTTCTTTTGGCCTTTGGCATCCGACCAATCCGACAAACAAAAAGGCCCGCCAGGGGGCGGGCCTTTCGTAACAAGATCGTTGCCGATCAATGGTTGTCGCGCGGAATGCCATTGGTCTGGGCGATGCGCTGGTACTTTTCGGCGGGCTTGAGGATAGCGCCGTCGCCGAGCTGGCCGACGATACCGCGCTGGATTTCCTGCCAAGGGGTCTGGTGCTTGGGGAACTTGTAGCCGCCCGAGGCTTCCAGGGCCGCGCGACGGGTAGCGATTTCCTCGTCCGAGATCAGGATATTGGCCTGGCCGAGGTTGAGGTCGATACGCACGCGATCGCCGGTCTTGAGGATAGCGAGATTGCCGCCCGCTGCCGCTTCCGGGGAAGCGTTGAGGATCGAGGGCGAACCCGAAGTGCCGGACTGGCGACCGTCACCGATGCAGGCCAGCGCATGGATGCCCTTCTTGATCAGGTAAGCCGGTGGCCGCATGTTGACCACTTCCGCCGCGCCCGGATAGCCGATCGGGCCAGCACCGCGCATGAACAGCAGGGTGTTTTCGTCGATCTCGAGCGAGGGATCGTCGATCCGGTGGTGATAATCCTCAGGACCATCGAACACCACGGCCTTGCCCTCGAAGGCGCCGGGGCTAGCCGGGTTGTTGAGGTATCGATCGCGGAACTCGGTGGAGATCACGCTGGTCTTCATGATGGCATTGTCGAACAGGTTGCCGCGCAGCACGAGGAAGCCCGCATCGGTCTTGAGCGGATTGTCGAAGCGGCGGATGACCTTGTCGTCCTGGATCGTCGTGTTGCGGCAGTTCTCGCCAATGGTCTTGCCGTTGACCGTCGGCGCGTTCTCGCGGATCAGGCCCTGGCTCATCAGCTCGTTGACCACGGCCGGCACGCCGCCGGCATGGTAATAGTCTTCGCCCAGATATTCGCCGGCCGGCTGCAGGTTGACCAGCAGCGGCACCTTGTGGCCATGGGTCTGGAAGTCCTGCAGTTCGAGTTCCACACCGATATGCTTGGCGATGGCCTGGATATGGATCGGCGCATTGGTCGAGCCACCGATCGCCGAATTGACGACGATGGTGTTGATGAAATTGTCCTTGGTCAGGATGTCCGAGGGCCTCAGGTCCTCATGCACCATGTCGACGATGCGCTTGCCGGTGCGATAGGCCATTTCCTGACGGTCGCGATAGGGCGCCGGAATGGCGGCCGAACCCGGCAGCTGCATGCCCAGCGACTCGGCCAGCGAGTTCATCGTGGTGGCGGTGCCCATGGTGTTGCAATAGCCGGTCGAGGGAGCCGACGACGCCACCAGTTCGATGAACTGGGCATAGTCGATTTCGCCGGCCGCCATCATCTGGCGCGCCTTCCAGACGATCGTACCCGAACCGGTGCGCTCGCCCTTGTGCCAGCCATTCAGCATGGGCCCAACCGACAGCGCGATCGCCGGAATATTCACCGTCGCCGCACCCATCAGCATGGCCGGAGTGGTCTTGTCGCAGCCGATGGTGAGCACCACGCCATCCAACGGATAGCCATAGAGCACTTCCACCAGGCCAAGATAGGCCAGGTTACGGTCAAGGCCGGCGGTCGGGCGCTTGCCGGTTTCTTGGATCGGATGCACCGGGAATTCGATGGCAATGCCACCGGCTTCACGGATGCCTTCACGCACGCGCTCGGCCAGGACGATGTGATGACGGTTGCAGGGGCTGAGGTCCGAGCCGGTCTGGGCAATGCCGATGATCGGCTTATCCGACTGCAGCTCTTCGCGCGACACGCCGAAATTCATGTAGCGCTCGAGATAGAGCGCGGTCATGTCCGGATTGTCCGGATTGTCGAACCAGGCGCGCGAACGCAGTTTCTTGGGGGCCGAACCGGCGTTGTCTGCCGTCATGTGATGTTCCTCTTGAGACCGCGTGCGCGTGCCCGCGTTTGGAGTCGTTCTAACATGCAAACAGCCGCTGTGAATGCCCTTCGCAAGAAAAAATCATACAAATGAAGGCCGTGATGAATTTGCCACCAAGGACCTTCCTCAACGCGCTGAAAATCTTACCAAACGAGGGGACCAAATCCGGTGATAGGCGCAGGTGTGCGCCACCGCGCTGACCACAGAATCGTACTGGCTGAAACGCAAGCCAGCCATTAGGGTCCGCCGCGACAGACTGCGCGGTGAGGATTTTTTCGTGACTGAGAGCGTTGATTGGGTTGCCGTGGACTGGGGGACATCCAACCTCCGCGGCTGGGGCATTGGCCCCGATGGTGCAGCGGTGTTCGAAAAGGCATCGCCCAAAGGCATGGGCAAGCTGACGCGCGAGGAGTTTCCCGCAGCGCTGGCCGAATTGCTCGAGGGTGTGACGGCAAACCGCTCCGGCCCGCTGGAGGTTCTGATTTGCGGCATGGCCGGCGCCCGCCAGGGCTGGCTTGAAGCCCCCTATCTCGAAGCCCCGACCGATCTGCGCGGCCTGCTTGAAGGCGCGGTGCATCCAGACATGGGCGACAGCGCCATTCGCGCGTCGATCCTGCCCGGCGTTTGCCAGAAGGCCGGCGCCGACAATGTGATGCGCGGCGAGGAAACCCAGTTGCTGGGTCTGGCAGCGCTGCATCCAAACTATTCCGGCATGGTCTGCATGCCCGGCACCCATTCAAAATGGGCCCAGCTCTCGGGCACCCGCATCGAGCATTTTTCCACGGCGATGACCGGGGAAATGTTCGAACTGCTGCGCACCCATTCCGTGCTGCGCCATTCACTGGGTGGCGATCTCGATGGCCCCGGCCGTGCCGAAGGCTTTGTGGCCGGCGCCGAAGCGGGCCTCGCCCATCCCGAGCAATTGCTCGGCACGCTGTTCCAGGTCCGCGCCTCGTCGCTGCTCTCGGGCCGCCAGCCCGACTGGTGCGCCGGCTTTCTCTCCGGCCTGTTGATCGGCACCGAAGTGGGCAGCAACCGTCATCTGATCGGCGAGGCGCCTGTGCCATTGATCGGCGCGCCGGCCCTCTGCGCACTCTATGCGCAGGTGCTGGCCATGGCCGCCGCCAGCGGCGCCCCCCAGGATGCCACCGAAATCGTGCTCGCCGGCCTCAAGGCCGCGCGCAGCTTTGCCGTCTAGACCGGAGTAGACCCTATGGAACACCGCCACATCATCGCCATCCTGCGTGGCATCACTCCGCCCGAAACCGTCGATGTCTGCCAGGCGCTGATCGCCGCCGGCATCACCATGATCGAAGTGCCGCTCAATTCGCCCGACGCCTTGACCTCCATTGCGCTGGCTTCCAATTCCTTGAGCGAACAGGCGGCCATCGGGGCCGGCACCGTGCTGACCAAGAAGCAGGTCTGGGCCGTGTCCGATGCCGGCGGCACGTTCGTCGTCTCGCCCGACACCAACAAGCAGGTGATCGAGGAAACCGTCCGGCTGCAGATGCTGTCCTATCCCGGCGTCTTCACCCCAAGCGACTGCTTCCGCGCCATCAAGGCCGGCGCGACGGGGCTGAAATTCTTCCCGGCAGAAGTGCTCGGCCCCAAGGGCATCAAGGCGATCAAGGCGGTGCTGCCGCCCGAGCTGCCGATCTATGCCGTGGGCGGCGCCAATCCGGACAATTTCAACGACTATTTCGACGTCGGCTGCACCGGCTTTGGCCTCGGTACTTATATCTACAAGCCGGGCATGAGTGCCGCCGACGTGGCCGAACGCGCCAAGACTGCCGTCGCCGCCTATGACGCAGGAAAAGCCCGATGAGCCAGACCGCCCGTCTCCTGCTCGATTCGCAGTGCCAGCTCGGCGAAGGCCCGATCTGGCATCCCGGCCGCCAGCAGCTGTTCTTCTTCGACATCAACGAGCAGACGCTGTTTGCCGTCACCGACAAGGGCGAAGTGGTCGATAGCTGGCTGTTCAACGAGATCGTCTCGGCCGCCGCCATCGTCGACAACGACACCTTGGCCCTGCTTACCGACACTGGCCTCAAGCATTTCGATATCGGCACCGGCGGCATGAACCGGATCAACGAGATCGAGGCCGACAAGCCGGGAACGCGTGGCAATGACAGCCGCGTGCATCCCTCCGGAGCCTTCTGGATCGGCACCATGGATCGCACTGAGGAAGAGGGCCCGATCGGCGCGCTCTATCACTATCGCGCTGGTGAGCTGACCACGCTAAAAACCGGCGCCAGGGTGCCCAATGCCACCTGCTTCTCGCCTGATGGCAAGATTGCTTACTGGACCGACACGCCGACCAAGAAGATCATGCAGGTGGCAACCGATCCCGCCACCGGCCTACCGGTTGGCGAGTGGACGGTGTTTGCCGACGTCTCCGAAGGCCGCGGCTATCCCGATGGTGCGGTTGTCGATAGCGAGGGCTATCTCTGGAACGCCAAATGGGGCGGCTCCTGCGTGGTGCGCCATGCGCCGGACGGCTCCATCGACCGGATCGTCGAAGTTCCAGTCAGCCAGGTCACCTGCCCTGCCTTTGGCGGACCGGATTTGAAGACCCTTTTCATCACCACGGCTGCCAAGAATCTCACCGACATACAGCTTGCATCTGAAAAACATGCAGGCAGTTTGTTCGTTGTGGATCTCGACATCGCCGGCCAGCCTGAAACGCTCATCACCCTCTGAGACTTGCCATGACCGCACCAGCCCTCGGCGTCTGCTATTATCCCGAACATTGGCCCGAGGACTGGTGGGAGCGCGATGCGTCGCGCATGGCCGAGGTTGGCATCACCTGGGTGCGCATCGGCGAATTCGCCTGGTCGCGCTTTGAGCCGACGCCCGGGGAAATGCATTTCGATTGGATCATACGGGCGATGGATGTGTTCCATCGCCATGGCATCCAAGTCGTGGTCGGCACGCCCACGGCGACACCGCCCCGCTGGATGGTCGACAAACACCCAGACATGCTGGCCGTGGATATTCATGGCCAGCGCAAGGGCTTTGGCTCACGCCGTCACTATGATTTCAGCCACCTGCCCTATCGTGAGGAAGCCGGCCGCATCACCCGCCTGCTGGCCGAAGCCGTCGGCCAGCATCCGGCGCTCGGCGCCTGGCAGACCGACAATGAATATGGCTGCCACGACACGACCTATTCCTATTCGCCGGCCGCCAAGCAGGGCTTCCAGCTTTGGCTGCAGGACAAATATGGCTCGGTCGATGCGCTGAACCAGGCCTGGGGCAATGTGTTCTGGTCGATGGAATACAATCGCTTCGATCAGGTCGAGCTGCCGAACCTTCTGGTCACCGAAGCCGCCCCGGCGCATGTGCTGGATTTCCGGCGCTATGCCTCGGATCAAGTTGCCGCATTCAACGCGGTGCAGTTCGATATCCTGAAGCAAGTCCGGCCGGACCTCCCAGTGATTCACAACTTCATGAGCCGAACCAGCGACTTCGATCACTACGATGTGGCCAAGACGCTCGATATCGCCTCCTGGGACAGCTATCCGCTCGGCCATCTGGCGGTCAGCAATGAATCCGACGAGCTCAAGCGCCAGTACATGCGCCAGGGCGATCCGGACAATGCTGCCTTCCACCACGATCTCTATCGCGCCGTCGGCCATGGCCGCTGGTGGATCATGGAGCAGCAGCCCGGTCCGGTGAACTGGGCGCAGTTCAATCCAGATCCCCTGCCCGGCATGGCCCGTCTCTGGGCCTGGGAAGCCTTTGCCCATGGCGCTGAGGTGGTGACCTATTTCCGCTGGCGCCAGGCACCCTTTGCGCAGGAACAGATGCATGCCGGCCTGTTGCGGCCCGACAGTGAACCGGCGCCGGCCTATCACGAGGCCATGCAGGTCGCCGAGGAGCTCAAGGGCATTGATCTCGATGGCCAGGCCACCAAGGGCCGCGTCGCCGTGGTCTATGACTATCAGAGCGAATGGGCCTGGGAGATCCAGCCGCAGGCCAAGGGCTTTAGCCATGGCGCCCATGTCCGCGCGCTTTACGCCGCCTTCCGTAAGCATGGCGTCGACATCGACGTGCTGCCGCCCAGCACCACGAGCTTTGCCGGCTATGACATTGTCGCCATCCCGGCGCTGTTTGCCTGGAATGATGATTTGCGCACGGCTATTGCCGATTTTGAGGGCCATCTGCTGATTGGCCCGCGTTCGGGCTCCAAGACGCAGAATTTCTCGATTCCCACCGGCCTCGCGCCCGACCTGCCAAGCAATCTGCTCGACGTGAAGGTGATGCGGATCGACAGCGTCGATCCCTCGCAGGAGGTGGAGGTCAAGGGCAGCGGCGCGGTGCATCACTGGCGCGAGCGGCTGGAGACTCGGGCCAACGTGGTCATCGAGGATGTCGATAGCTGGCCGGTACTGGTCAACCAGGGCAAGCTGTTCTACCTCGGCGCCAGCGGCACCAAGGCGCTGGTCCAGCGCGTCGTCGATTACCTGATCGCCGAGACCGATCTGCCGACCATCACCCTGCCCGCCGGCGTGCGTTGCCGCACCCGCAATGGTTTCCGCATCTATGTGAACTACGGCGCCGGGCCGGCAACGCTGGTGCCTGCCGCGGACGAAGCCGGCTATGTGCTAGGCACGGGCGACATGGCGGCTGCCGGCGTTACCGTGGCGAAACTCGCCACGGGCGCGTGAGATTGGGAATGGCGGCGCGGATTTCGAACCGCGCCGCCGTTTCGTCCCAGCGCAGCCAATGCACGCCGCCGGATGCCAGATCATCGGCGTCGATCACCTGGCCGGCGCATGTATTCGGAGCCCGCACCCGGGCGATGATCAGATCGTGCCTCCCGCAATCCTCGGCAAAGGCTGCCGCATTGCGGACTATTGCCACCGAGAATTGACTGGTCTGCGCAATACAGCCCAGCTCATCGCAGCGCATGCCGGGCACCTCCGCAGCGATCACCTCCTGATAATGCTCGCCCCAGACATCGACGGCAAAGCTGCCGACCTTGCCGCTGATCAGGCCCATGCCTGCGTCCGTCCGCATCGCCACGGCCTGCGTGGTATCGGCAATCAGTATGTCCGGCCGCTGGTCGAGGCCGACCAGCAGGATCAGCGGCAAGGCCACGATCGGTCCGGCCAGCCGCCACCATGAATTGACGAAGGCAAACCACGCCAGCGCGCCAAGGCCGATGAGCAGCGCCGAACTGGTCAGCAACGGGTTACCGGTCCACCCCTCGCTCCAGCCAGCGACCAGTGTCGCGCCGTCCACCATGCGATCAATGCCCCAGCCCATCACCCGGATGAACGGCGCTTCCATGCCGAACGGCATGGCGAGGACCGAGAGTACGGCAAAAGGCATGATGACCAAGCTGACCACCGGCAGCACCAGCACATTGCCCAGCACGCCGAGCGGCGCCGTCTGCTGGAAGTGATAGGCCGAAAACAGCAGCGTGGCGGTGCCGGCGATAAAGCTGGTGGCCGCCGTCGCCCAGACCGTATCCCATAGCCGCCGCCCCCAGGTCCGCTCGCCCTCCGGCGCCCGGCGCGGGATTTCATAAATCCCGATCAGCGCCACCACGGCGGCAAAGGACAATTGGAAGCTGGCGCGAAACACGCTAGCCGGGTCGATCAGAATGATGGCCAGTGCCGCAATGGCGACATTGCGCATGGTCAGAGCCCGCCTTCCCGCTATGACCGCCCCAAAGATTAGCCCCAGCATGATAGTCGAGCGCAGCGCTGGCACATTCGCCAAGCCTCCCGCCAGTAGCAGATAGGCCATAGCGGCGATAATGCCACCGATCGCCGCGATCTTCTTGACCGGCCAGCGGCTCGCCACGCCGGGGAGCGAGGCCAGCCCAAGCCGCAACAGGAAGAACATGCCGCCCGCGACGATGGAGAGATGCAGCCCCGAGATGGAATAGATATGCGCCAGTCCCGACGCCGCCATCACCTCGCGGGTCTCGTCATCGATCAGGCTCTGGTCGCCCACCACCATGGCCCGGCCGATAGCCGCCGACGACCCGTCCAGTACCGCATCGATCCGGCTGCCGATCGCCATGCGCAGCCCCTCCACGGCGCGCGTGGCGTCCAACGCCCCGCCCTCAGCAACGCGGCTGAAGTCGCCCGTCACATTGCCATAGGCACCGATACCGGCAAAATAGGCGTGGAACTGGCTATCGAAGGCCCCGGGCAGGATCGGTCCCGGCACCGGCGCCAGCCGCATCTGCCCGCGGATGAAGTCGCCCGGCGCCAGCGGCGGATTGGGCGGCACCACGAGACGGGCCTTGGCTATCAAAACCGGACGATCATCGGTAACCGGCGTGATACCGGAAACGACGATCCGCCGCGCTTCGTCCGTTGCTGAAATGATCTCTTCGACCCGAGCTTCGTAATATCCGAAAGCCGGTCGTGCCATCATCGTGGTGCCAAACCACAGGCCATGCAGCGGCAGCAGGCAGAAACCAAGCCAAATGGACGAAAGCAGGCTGCAAACCGCAAGCAAACTGGTGGTTTGCAGCCCCAAGATTGCGATTAGCAGGGTCGTTGCTACAGCGGCTAAGGCCCAGCCTTCCGGCTCGAACGGCAGGCCGGCATAGGCGATCAATCCAGCGATCATGCCAAAGGGCAGCAGCACGAACATCCGCCGGGAGGTCACCACGTCGGCGAGGTCGAGCTTGGGAAAGGCCAGCGGTTTCAACGCGATAGCGTGAGGCAAAGCCGGGCTCAGCGGCACAACCTCCGTGCCAATCCTGCGCTCGCGTGTCTCCGCGCCCAGCACCGCTCCAGCCCCCGCCCTTGCGCTCGTGCGGCTCTATGCTACACACGCCCAACAGATCCTCCAAGCATTCCGGTCTCATGTCCCAGGTCGTCACCCGCTTCGCCCCCTCACCCACCGGCTACCTCCATATTGGTGGCGCCAGAACCGCTTTGTTTTCATGGGCTTATGCTCAGAACAAGGGCGGCAAAATGCTGTTGCGCATCGAGGATACCGATCGCGAACGCTCCACCGAAGCGGCCGTCGTAGCGCTGGTCGATGGCCTCAAGTGGCTCGGCCTGACCTGGGATGGCGAGCCAATTTCGCAATTCGGCCGCGCCGCACGCCATGCCGAAGTGGCCCATGAGCTGGTGAAAATGGGCCATGCCTATTATTGCTATTGCTCGCCGGCCGAGCTCGACCAGATGCGCGAAGAGGCTCGCGCTGCGGGTAAGCCCCCGCGCTACAACGGTTATTGGCGCGATCGCGACCAGAGCGAGGCCCCCGAGGGTGTATCGCCGGTGGTCCGCATCAAGGCGCCGCTCACCGGCGACATCGTCGTCGACGACCATGTGCAGGGCAAGGTGGTGTTCAAGACCGAGAACCTCGATGATTTCATCATCCTGCGCTCGGACGGCACCCCGACTTATATGCATGCCGTGGTGGTGGACGATCACGACATGGGCGTCACCCATATCATCCGCGGCGACGATCACCTGACCAATGCTGCCCGCCAGATCGTCATCTACAATGCCATGGGCTGGACCGTGCCGGAGATGGCGCATATCCCCCTGATCCATGGCCCCGATGGCGCCAAGCTTTCCAAGCGCCACGGCGCGCTGGGTGTGGAAGCCTATCGCCAGATGGGCTATCTGCCTGAAGCTGTGCGCAATTATCTGGCGCGGCTTGGCTGGAGCCATGGTGATGACGAGATCTTTTCGACCGAGCAGATGGTCGAATGGTTCAGCCTGGATGGGCTGAATAAGGGCGCGGCACGCTTCGATTTCGTCAAGCTCGAGAATATCAACGGCCACTATATCCGCGAAGCCAAGCCGGATTATCTCTATGACGTGATGCTGGCGACGTCGGCCGAAGTTGGCCGCCAGGTCGACGTCGATGGCCTGACTGCCAACAAGGACACGGTGCTCACCGCCTTGCCCGAGTTGCAGCCGCGCGCCAAGACCGTACTGGAGCTGATCGACCTGGCCCAGTTCATCTATGCGACGCGTCCGCTGACCATCGATGCTGCCGCATCGGCGCTGTTGACCACGGACACAAGGGCCGTGCTCAAGGATATGGCCGAAGTTCTGCGCGGGCTCAATGAATGGTCGGTGCCGGCGATCGACGGCGCCATGCGCACACTCGCCGAGACCAAGGGGCTGAAGCTCGGCAAGCTGGCGCAGCCGCTGCGCGCAGCGTTGACCGGCCGTACCGTTTCGCCTGGCATTTTCGAGGTAATGGTGCTGATCGGCCGCGACGAGAGCATGGCGCGTCTGGAAGATCAAACCGTCACTGTCTAGTGCTAAAAGGAGGGTAAGCCTTGCTTACCCTTTGGTTGCTTCGGGCCGGCAAAAGCGATACCTGTCCGAAGCAGCTATGACTGCCCAGTTTTTGGCCCCGGCGACCGCATCCGCGCGGTCTGGCAAGGGGCCCTCGAGGAGAGCTCAATGACCGATAAAGTCGCCAAACTCGTCATCGGGGACCAGACGCACGAATTTCCGGTGTTGTCGGGTTCCATAGGGCCGGACGTGATCGATATCCGATCGCTCTACGCCAAGACCGGAATGTTCACCTACGACCCCGGCTTTACCTCGACTGCGGCCTGCGACAGTGCCATCACCTATATTGACGGCGACAAGGGCCAGCTGCTGTATCGTGGCTATCCTATCGACCAGCTCTCCGAAAAGAGCACCTATATCGAAGTCTGCTACCTGCTGCTCTACGGCGAACTGCCGAACAAGACGCAGCTGGCAGAGTTCGAGGAATTGGTGACGCGCCACACCATGGTGCATGAGCAGATGCACTATTTCTACCGTGGCTTCCGTCGCGATGCGCATCCGATGGCCATCATGACCGGCGTGGTCGGCGCCATGGCCGCCTTCTACCACGACTCGACCGACATCACCGATCCGCAACAGCGCGAGATCGCCTCGATCCGCATGATCGCCAAGATGCCGACGATCGCTGCCATGGCCTACAAGTACTCAGTGGGCCAGCCCTTCGTCTATCCACGCAATGACCTCGATTATGCGTCAAATTTCCTGCACATGTGCTTCTCGGTTCCGGCCGAAAATTATCAGGTGAATCCCACCATTGCGAAGGCCATGGACCTGATTTTCACCCTGCATGCCGATCACGAGCAGAACGCTTCCACGTCCACGGTGCGCCTCGCCGGTTCGTCCGATGCCAATCCGTTCGCCTGTATCGCGGCCGGCGTGGCTTGCCTTTGGGGCCCGGCTCATGGCGGCGCCAATGAAGCGGCGCTCAACATGCTCAAGGAAATCGGCACCGTCGACCGCATTCCAGAGTATATCGCCCGCGCCAAGGACAAGTCCGACAGCTTCAAGCTGATGGGCTTTGGTCACCGCGTCTACAAGAACTTCGACCCGCGCGCGACCGTGATGCAGAAAACCGCCAAGGAAGTGCTCGACCTGTTGGGCGTGCACAATAACCCGACGCTGCAAGTTGCCCAGGAACTCGAAAAGATCGCGCTGGAAGACCCCTATTTCGTTGAGCGCAAGCTGTATCCGAACGTCGACTTCTACTCGGGCATCATTCTCGAGGCGATCGGCTTCCCGACCTCGATGTTCACCGTGCTGTTCTCGGTCGCCCGCACCGTTGGCTGGATCAGCCAGTGGAAGGAAATGATCGCCGATCCGCAGAAGAAGATTGGCCGTCCGCGCCAGCTCTATGACGGATCGCCGGCTCGCGACTACGAAGCGCTTACCGCCCGCTGATTCCAATGCGTTAGGACCCGGTCAGCCGGGTCCTGACGGAGATGGCCCTCGGCGCCATGCTCCATCAATTCCGAAAGCTTGCCAAAGGCCTCGATCTGGTCCTGGCGAGCTTTTTTGCTGTTGAGCAGCGTTTCGACGGCGGCCACGAGCGCTTGGAGGTCTGGCGTAGCTTGCACTAGCTCGGGCACTACGCTGCGGCCCAACACGATATTGGGCAATGACACGACTGGACGGCCAAGCTTTTCGAAGACGCGCGCCTGCGGCGTGTCGAGGACGTAGCTGACGACCATCGGGACCTGGGCCAGGCCCAGCTCCAGCGTGGCTGTGCCGGAGACGACGACGGCAAGTAAGGCGTCGCGGTAGAGCGTGGTGCGCGCGGCGCGGTCAGCGACGACTTGTGCCGGCACCGGCCAATCGGCCACGGCGCGCTCGATGCGCTCCTTGAGGGCGGGCAAAGTGGGAATGACGAAACCGTGCACGGCTGGGTTGCCAGCGATCTGTTCGGCCAGCTGGCGGAACAGCGGCAAATGGCGGCGCAGCTCGCCGTCGCGGCTGCCGGGCATCAGGACGACCGGGCCGCGCTCGACGGCCGGGCGGGCCAAGCGTTCATTGAGGGCGGGATGGCCGACATAATAGGTTGGCGGGCCATCAAGGCGCTGCATGACGGCCGGCTCGAAGGGCAGCACGGCGAGCACTTCTTCGAACAGTGGCTTGAGCTTGGCGGCGCGCTGCGGCGCCCGGGCCCAGACCGAGGGTGCGACATAGAGGATCAGCTTGCCCGCGAAGCGCATCTGCTTCAGCCGTTTGGCGACCAGCTTGGAAAAATCCTGGGAATCGACCAGCACGACGATATCGGGCTTGGCCTTGCGTATGGTGCGGGCAGTCTGTTCGACGCGCCACAGCAGCAGCGGCAGGCGCAGCAGGACGTCGTTGACGCCCATCACCGACAGATCGCTCATCGGGAATAGCGACTTCAGCCCCTCGTCGGCCAGCTCACGCCCGCCGACGCCGATTAAGGCGAGCGGCACGCGCAGCTTAAGCCGGCGGATCAGGTCAGCGGCGATGCGATCGCCAGATGGCTCGCCGGCGAGAATGAACATCTTCAGCCGCTCGGCCGGGTCGCTCATCTATTCGGGCGTGCTGCTGCCGTTGCGCGGCAACAGGATCGGGCGGTCGGAGGCTGCGGCGATAAAGGCCACGACTTCCTGCACCAGAGGCTGATCCTTGAACAGGTCGGCCGCATCCTCGACGCGCTCGCGTAAGGTGCCTTCGCTGGCAAAGATCTGCCGATAGGCCGCGCGCAGTTGGTGGATCGCTTCGCGATCAAAGCCGCGACGCTTGAGGCCGATCAGGTTGAGACCGGTCAGCGTGGCACGATTGCCGATCGCCATGCCATAGGGAATGACATCGCCATCGACCATGGACTGCGCGCCGATGAAGGCATGGGCGCCGATGCGGGTGAACTGGTGCACCACACAGGTGCCGCCGAAAATCACGTTGTCGCCAATGTGGCAATGACCCGCGATGCCGACATAGTTGGCCATGATGACATTGTTGCCGAGGATCGCGTCATGCGCGACATGGGCGCTGGCCATGATCAGGCAATCATTGCCGATCTTGGTCAGCATGCCGCCATTCTCGGTGCCGGGATTGATGGTCACCGATTCCCGGATGGTGCAGCGCTCGCCGATCACCAGCCGCGAGGCCTCGCCATGGTATTTCAGATCCTGCGGCTTGTGGCCGATAGAGGCGAAGGGATAGATCTGCGTGCCTGCGCCGATCTCGGTATGCCCGTCGATCGAGACATGGGAGACCAGCTCGACATTGTCATGCAGCACGACATTGCCGCCGACGATGCAATAGGGACCGATCTTGACGCCATTGCCCAGGCTGGCGCCAGGGGCAACGATGGCTGTCGGGTGGACCTCGGCAGAGCTCACGCTGTGGCCTCGACGATCATGGCGGTGATTTCCGCCTCGGCAATGATCTTCCCGTCCACGATGGCCTTGGCCTCATAGCGCCCAACATTGCGGCGCCGCTGGATCTTGGCGATGTGGAATTCGATCACGTCGCCCGGACCGGCCGGCTTGCGGAATTTCGCCTTGTCGACGCCGAGCATCAGCACGATGTTCTTCTTGCCGCCGCCGGAGTCATGCTTGATGACGATGGCGCCGGCCGTCTGGGCCATGCCTTCGATGATCAGCACGCCTGGGAAAATCGGGTTTTCCGGGAAGTGGCCCTGGAAGATCGGTTCGTTGAAGGTGACATTCTTGATGCCAACGGCAGTTTCGTCGCCATCGATCTTGATGATCTTGTCGATCATCAGGAACGGATAGCGGTGCGGCAGGCTCTTCAGAATCTCGGCAATGTTCATTGCCGTGAGCTCGGTGCTCGCTGGTGCGCTGTCGGTCATCCCCGCTTGTCCCCCTTGGAAAGTTTACGCATTGTGGCGAGTTCTCGCCAAAAATCTCTTATATCCTGTGCCGGCGCACCGGCAAGTTTGCTGCCCGGCGGCCAATCCTTGGTGACCGCAGAACGGCCATGCACCAGCGAGCCAGCGCCGATGGTCAGGTGACCGGAGGTGCCGACATTGCCGGCCAGCACGACACCATCACCCAGCGTGGTCGATCCGGCCAAGCCGCACATGGCGACGATCAGGCAATTGCGGCCAATCTTGCAGTTATGGCCGATCTGCACGAGGTTATCGATCTTGGTGCCTTCACCAATCACCGTGTCGCCGAGAGCCCCGCGGTCAATGGTCGAATTGGCGCCGATCTCGACGCGATCCTGGATCAGCACGCGACCAAGCTGGGGCACCTTGCGGTTGGACTGGCCGTAGTCGAGCCAGCCAAAACCCTCGGTGCCGATGCGGACGCCGGAATGGATCACGACTTCATTGCCGAGATGGGCGCAGTCGATAGTGCAATTGGCGGCGATGGTGCTGTTGCGGCCGATGGTGACGCCAGCGCCGATGACGGTATTGGCGCCGATCAACGTGCCGCGGCCGATCTCAACGCCGGGTCCAATCACCACATTGGCGCCGATGACCACCTCGCGCTCGACGATCGGCGCGCCAAGGTCGTCACGGCCGCCGCTGATCACGGCGCGGGTGTTGGACGGATAGAGGTGATCTAGAATTTCGGAAAACAGGTAATGCGGCTTGTCGCTGACAATGGCCAGGCTGCCAGCGGGGACCACGTCACGCAAAGCGGGCAGCACGATGACGGCGCCGGCGGAGGTCGAACGGAGTTCTTCAATGTAATTGGTATGGGCCGCGAGGGCCAGGTCGCCTGCCCCGGCCAGTTCAAGCTCGCTGGCGCCCGAGATCGACAATTCGGCGCCGACAAGACCAGCCAGAAGGTCGTCCCGCTTGAGCGCAGCGAGAATGCTGCCGACCGTATGCGGACCGGCGAAGCGATGGAAACGGGTATCGACCATAAGTGTCACTTAAAAAGAATTGAGCCGCGGCGCTACCGCCCCGCGGCTCATAGAACTGTCTCACGCCGTAGTGACTAGAACAAGCTCTGCATCGTGATCTGGAAGACCTGAGTACGGTCTGCCGTCGACTTGTTCAGCACGTGGGCAACGTCGCCACGCAGCGGGCCAAACGGCGAGTCCCAGATCAGCGAGGCACCGATCGAAGTGCGCCATGGGACGTCGACGCTGTTCGGGTCAACCGTATTGGCACCCAGGCGCGGCACGTTGGTACCGTCGATCCAGGCCGCGTCGGCCCACAGAGCGCCGGACAGGCCGTAGCTTTCCGGCAGGCCGGGGATCGGGAACATCAGTTCAGCCGAGACACCAGCATAAGCAACGGCGCCGAGATACTGGCCGTTCTGGATGCGCGGGCCAAGACCGCCACCTTCGAAGCCACGGATCAGGGCAGCGCCGGGGACAAAGGCTTCCACGGTGCTGACGCCATTGCCGCTCAGGTCGTTGACGACGCCGGCCTGGCCACGAAGGCTGGCGACCATGCCGCTGTCCTGGATGACCGGCACGTAATAGCGAGCACGGGCTTCCGACTTGATCAGGCTGTGATCCCAGCCGATGTACTGCTGGGTGAAGGTTGCGTAGAGGCCTTCGGTCGGCTTCTTGACATCGTCAAGACCGTTCCAGGTCAGGGTGTAGCCGCCAAAAGCCTTGTAGAATTCCTGGCCATTGGTGACGAGGGTCGAGAACGGCGCGTCAGTGTCCTTGATGACCTTGCGCTCGGCACCCACGAACAGCGTGGTAGACAGAGCACTGGTGATCGGAACGCCGGCACGGAGCTGGCCACCGGTGGACTGCGAGCCATAGATGCTCGAGGTCGTTTCGTCGGCGATGCGATGGTAGACGTCGACGCCCGCGGCAACCTTGAGACCCATGAAGCGGGGCTCGGTGAAGGAGAAGTCGAAGGTACGGCCGGCCTGCGAGGCACCGATGGCAGCGCGCAGATACTGGCCACGACCCAGGAAGTTCCGTTCGGTCAGCGAGATTTCACCCAGGATACCGTCGGCGGTCGAGTAACCGGCCGTGGCACCATACTCACCGGTCGAGGTTTCGGTGACGGCAACGTTGATCACAACCTTGTCGGCCGAAGAGCCCTGCACAGTGGTGACGTTGACGGCGGAGAAGAAACCGAGATTGTCGATGTTCTTGCGACCACGGATGACCAGCGAACGGTTGAAGGGGTCGCCTTCAGCGAACTCCAGCTCACGACGGATCACGAAGTCGCGGGTCTTGGTATTGCCGGTGATGTTGATGCGCTCGACATAGAGGCGCGCACCTTCGTCAACCAAGTAGGTCACGTTGAACGTGCCATTGGTGACATCGCGGTCGAGGCGAGCGCGCACGTCGGCGAAGGAATAGCCCTGGACGGTGGCTTCGTAAGCCATGTCCTCGATCGACTTCTGCAGATCGGCAGCCGAATAGTTGCGACCGTCGCCGGTGCGCACGGAGCCCTTGAGGGCTTCGGTGTTCAGGCCGTTGATGCTGGTCTCGATGCCGACATTGCCGAATTCGTACTTCTGGCCTTCATTGATGGTGAAGTTGATGAAGTAGGCGTTCTTGGCAGCGTCATACTCGCCAACCGAGGTCACCTGAGCATCAGGATAGCCGCGGTTTGCGTAGTAGAGACGGACGCGTTCGCGATCGACGGCAAGCTTCTGCTCGTCGTAGCCATCGTCCTTGAGCAGCCAGCTCAGGATACCGGTTTCCTTGGTGAGCATGGCGCTCTTCAGGCTGTTGGTACCCATGGCATTGTTGCCGGTGAAATTGATGCCGGCCACACCGGCGCGATTACCTTCGTTGACCACGAAGACGACGCGAACACGACCATCGGCGGTCTGCTCGGTGCGCGAGGTTACGGAAACGGTGAGGAACCCGTCGCGATCATAGGCCTGACGGATGCTTTCGATATCCGAGGCCAGACGCTGCTGGGTGAAAATGCCGGAGGCCGAGATATCGACCATGGCGAGAAGCTGGGAGTCGGAGAAACGCCGGTTGCCCTCGAAGAGCACCGAACCAACGAGCTGCTCCTGGGCCTGAGCCGTCACAACGCCGATGAGCGGAATGCTGGAACCTGCGAGCGGCGCCGCACCCATAATGGCAAGCGCCAAAACAGCGCCACGCATCAGCTTAGTGGGATGGATCATATTATTATTGCCTTCTGCGACCAGGCCAAGGGAATCGCCATGCACAGCGCTCCCCCAAGCTAACTCCATTGCACCGTTTTACCGCCTTTTTAACCAACGACAAGCCGTAAGACCTGACGCGGTTAGCAAAAGCTTGGTGCCCTTGTATTCCTGCAACACCTTACGAACCAAGGTTAACTGCGCCTTAACGCAGGATTCCAAAATACGCAAAGATCGTATCGTTAAAGAGCGTGAAAACCATCAAGGCCATGACCAGGGCAAAGCCGAAGCGAAACCCAATTTCCTGCACCTTCATGCTGAGCGGACGCCCTCTGACAGCTTCCACCAGATAGTACAGAAGGTGGCCGCCGTCGAGCATAGGTACCGGCAATAGATTGAAAATTCCGATATTTAGCGACAGCAGCGCAGTCAGATTGATCAGCGCCACGATGCCCAGGGTCGCGACTTCCCCGGAAACCCTGGCGACCTTGACCGGGCCGCCCAGTTGCTCGACATCGCCGCGGCCGACGAAGAAATCACCGAGGAAGGCACCGGTGCGCTGAATGATGAAGCGAATCTCTTCCACGGTCATGCCGATGGCTTCGATCGGACCGGGCCGGTAGATAGTCACATCGCCGTCGGCGACGTTGCGGCTGACGCCGATTCTGCCGATCTTCTGCATATTGCCGAAACGGTCTTCCACCTCGGCAACGTCGGGCACCATAGTCAGCGTCTGGGCTTCGGCACCGCGTTCGATTCCCACCGTCACCTGCCGCGCCGGGCTGGTGGCGACCATGCGCTGGAAATCCTCGAAACCGCGCACGACATAGCCGTCCACCGAGACGATGACGTCGCCCGGCTGCAGGCCCGACGCTTCGGCGACCGATCCGGTGATCACCTCGCCGACGACGGGCGGGATGGTGTAGCGGCCATAGCCGAGCAGTAGCGCGTAGAGGATGAGAAAGGTCAGCAGCACATTGGCCAGCGGGCCTGCGGCGACGACCGAGATGCGTTGCCAGACATTCTTGTTGGCGAAGAGATGTGGCGCCAGCGCCGGATCGACATTGGCCACGGCATCCGGATCCGGCACGCTGGCGGCATTCATGTCGCCGACGAAGCGGACATAGCCGCCGAGCGGAATGGCCGAGAGCTTCCAGCGGGTGCCGTGATTGTCATTCCAGCCGAAAATCTCGCGACCGAAGCCGATAGAGAAGGCCTGGATGGCGACGCCATTCCAGCGGGCGACAAGGTAGTGGCCCATTTCGTGGACGAAGACGATAACCGTCAGGACGGCCAAGAATGGCACGACATAGGACAGAATCCAATAGATGAAATCGAACATGGTCTTCCTAGATTGGGCAGGCGCGGCAGCGTCTTACCAGTAGAGCAGGCCTTCGGCGACGGCACCAAATCCGGCGTGCCAGGCGCCGACCAGCAGCACCAGCAAGATGCCGAATGTAAGGCTGTCGAGACGATCCATCAGGCCGCCATGGCCGGGGATGAGATCGCCGCTGTCCTTGATGCGGAAATGCCGCTTGATGGCACTTTCGGCCAGATCGCCCAATTGGCCAAGCAGGCTGATCGTCGCGGAGAGCAGCAGGCCGATCCACCAAGGCGAATCCGTTGCAATGATCCACAGCACCAGCCCTGCCCCGGTCCCTAGCGCCAGCCCACCGGCGGCGCCGGACCAGGTTTTGGAGGGCGAGATATCGGGCGCCAGCTTTTCGCCGCCGATCTGGCGGCCGGTGAAGAAGGCGGCAGAATCGGTCATCCAGACCACCGTTCCGAGATAGGCGCCGGCGAGAACACCCGCCATGCTGTCGCCGCGCATGGCCAGAGCCGCAATGATGATGGCGCCATAGATGACAAGGCCCAGCACGCGCCACGGCGCTGCCTCGCCGCGCATGGCAATGGCCACGATGGCAGCCAGAGCAATGGCGGACAGCGTGCCCAGCGGGCCGAACATCGGATAGATCAGGCCTGAGACGGCAACGAGGCCGATCAGCAGCCAGCCGCCGGGGGTAAGCGGCGCGCGGGTGACCATGGTTTCCCACTCGCGGTAGGCGCCGGCAAACACCGCGCCGACCACGGCAGCAAAGACATAGCCGCCAATATAGAGCGCGCTAACCGTCAGGGCGATCAGCACGGCGGCGGAGAGAAGGCGGGGCCCGAGATCGGCCCAGCTTCGGCGGCGATTGGGTGTGGTGTCTGGAACGGGGTGGCCCGGATCGCTCAAGATTGCGCCGCCTCGATGCCGCCGAAGCGTCGATCGCGTTGGGCAAAGGTCTCGAGCACCCGCACGAAGCTGGCCTCGTTGAAATCGGGCCAGTTCTCGTCGAGGAAGACGAATTCGGCATAGGCTGCCTGCCAGAGCAGGAAATTGGAGATGCGCTGCTCGCCGCTGGTGCGGATGATCAGGTCCGGATCAGGCATGCCAGCCGTATAGAGGGCGGCGGAAATGCGCTCCTCGGTGATGTCTTCCGGCGACAGGCGTCCGGCAGCGACTTCGCGCGCCAGATGGCGCGTGGCATCGGCGATTTCAGCCTTGGCGCCATAGTTGAAGGCGACGACCAGCACGAGGCCAGAATTAGCCTCGGTCTTGGCTTCGACATCATCGATCAGCCTGATCAGGCTGGGCTCCAGCCCGTCGCGGCTGCCGATGATGCGGACGCGGACATTGTTGCGGATCAGCTTTTGCAGATCGGAAGCAACAAAGCGGCGGAGGAGATTGAAGATGAAGGAAATCTCGTCCTTGGGCCGGGTCCAGTTCTCGGAGGAGAAGCTGAACACCGTCACATGGCCGACGCCGTAGTTGATGCAATATTCGACGAGATTGCGCAGGGCTTTGACGCCCTCGATATGGCCTTCGGTGCGGCGCTTGCCGCGGGCCTTGGCCCAACGGCCATTGCCATCCATGATCACGCCAAGATGCGACGGAATGCGCAAGCGCGGGCGCTGCGCAACGTCGACATTCATGGCTTGATCAATGGACATCTACGCCCTCCCGGCGCAGTTCAGCCGACTTAGACCTGCAGGATTTCAGCTTCTTTGGCGGCCGCCAGGTGATCGATCTCGGTCACGGCCGCATCGGTGGCCTTCTGTACGAGATCCGACTGCACGCGGGCATCGTCCTCGCTGAGGCCATCCTTCTGGGCTTTCTTGAGATCGTCCATGCCATCGCGACGGATGTGGCGCACGGCAACGCGGGCAGCCTCGGCATAGTTGTGCGCGACCTTGGCGAGTTCCTTGCGGCGCTGCTCGTTAAGCTCGGGCAGCGGGACGCGGATGATCTGGCCCTCGCCCATCGGGTTGAGGCCGAGACCGCTGTCGCGGATGGCCTTTTCGACGGCGTTGGCCAAGGAACGATCCCAGACCTGGACACTCAGCATGCGCGGCTCGGGTACGGTCACCGTGGCCAGCTGGCTGAGCGGGGTGCGGGAGCCATAGGCTTCCACCGACACGGGCTCCAGGAGGCTTGCGCTGGCCCGGCCGGTCCGCAGGCCGCCCAATTCGTCGCGCAGCGACGTGATGGACTTCTGCATGCGGGTTTTCAGGTCTGCGAGATCATAGGCCATTGGTCGTCCTTCCAGGCTAGTTCTGCTTGCCGACGCGGGTCGACCGGGTGGAGCCGGCCAAAACGCCGGAGAGACCGGCTGCGTCATCTAGCGCATATACGATTATCGGCATGGCGTTGTCGCGGGCAAGGGCAAATGCCGCGGTATCCATGACGCGCAAATTCTTGCCGATGACTTCGTCATAGCTGACGAAGTCATAGCGGGTGGCATTCGGATTCTTCATCGGGTCTTCGGAATAGACGCCGTCGACCTTGGTGCCCTTGAGCACCACGTCGCATTCCAGCTCGATGGCGCGCAAGGTGGAGGCGGTATCGGTGGTAAAGAACGGGTTGCCGGTGCCGCCGCCGAGCACGACAACGAAACCGTCTTCCAGCGCCAGCTTGGCGTCGCGAGCGGTAAAGGTGTCGGCAACCGATGGCATGGAAGCGGCGCTATAGGGCTTGCACTTGGCGCCCTGGCGGGAAATGGCATTGGACAGGGCGAGGGCATTGATCATGGTGCCCAGCATACCCATCAGGTCGGCGGTGACGCGGTCGGTACCCTCGGCAGCGCCGGCCATGCCGCGGAAGATATTGCCGCCGCCGACCACGATGGCGATCTGCACGCCGGTATTGGCGACATCGGCGATCTGCTTGGCAATGCCCTGCAGGAATGCCGGTTCAATTCCGAAGGAGTTGTCTCCTGCCAGCGCCTCGCCCGAAACCTTGAGGAGAATGCGTTTATAGGCAGGTGCCATCGGCAAACCCCTTTACTGGACAATGACGCGCGGGTCCGAATCCGGAAACCGGGCAGACCCTATGGCAAAACGCCCCTCAACAGAAGGCGTTACACCGGTGGAATTAAAACTACGGCAGGGTTTTGCGCTCGATCCCGGCCAAATCAAGGCGCCGGAAGGCGCGCTTTCGAACCGCAAAACCGGTACCACTTTTGCTGAAAGCGCTCTGACGGGGAGAGCGGCGAACGGGCCCGTGGGCCCGCCCGCAAAGACGAAACGAGATTACTTCTTAACGCCAGCGGTGGCAGCGACTTCGGCGGCGAAGTCGGTCTCGACCTTTTCAATGCCCTCGCCGAGCGCATAGCGCACGAACTTGGTCAGCTTGATCGGGGCGCCTGCGTCCTTTTCGGCATTCTTGATCGCATCGCGGACCTTGGTCTCGCCATCGATCACGAAGGTCTGGGCCAGCAGGGTGACTTCTTCGAAGTACTTGCGCATGCGGCCGTCGACCATCTTTTCAGCGATCTCGGCCGACTTGCCGGATTCCTTGACCTGCTCGAGGATGATCGCGCGTTCGCGAGCAACGACGGCCTGGTCGAGGTCTTCGGGGTCGATCGACAGCGGGTTGGTCGCTGCGATGTGCATGGCCAGCTGCTTGCCGAGAGCCGACAGGGCAGCCTTGTCGCCGGTCGATTCGAGAGCGACGAGAATGCCAATCTTGCCCAGGCCAGCCTTGACGGCATTGTGGACATAGCTTTCCACCACGCCATCGGAGACCGAAACGGTCTCGGTGCGGCGCAGGCTCATGTTCTCGCCGATCTTGGCGATCGCTTCGGTCAGCTCGGCCGAAACCGAATGGCCCGAACCGGGGAACGGCATTTCGCCGAGCTTGACGACATCGCTGTCGGCATCGAGCGAGAGCTTGGCAATGGCGCTGACGATGTTCTGGAACTGCTCGTTGCGGGCAACGAAGTCGGTTTCAGAGTTCACTTCGACGACCGAAGCCTTGGTGCCGGCGGTTGCGACGCCAACGAGGCCTTCGGCGGCAACGCGGTCAGCCTTCTTGGCAGCCTTGGCCAGGCCACGGGTGCGCAGCCAGTCGACCGCTGCTTCCATGTCGCCATTGGTCTCGGCCAGGGCCTTCTTGCAGTCCATCATCCCGACGCCAGTCGAGTCGCGGAGCTGCTTGACCAGGCCTGCAGTAATTTCAACCATGATAATACCTTTCGGCGACCCCACCCTTGGGGCCGCATGGTTTCAGATCAGAACGAAATCCGTGTGACGGACTTAGTTGGCGACTGGAGCTGCGGCGTCTTCAGCCGGCAGGTCTTCGGCCGGAGCACGGTCCTGGGCGCCGAGGTCAGCACCGAGAGCCGAGGACGAACGGCCGATGCCGTCGATCGCAGCCTTGGAGACCAGCGACACATAGAGTTCCAGAGCGCGCGAAGCGTCGTCATTGCCGGGGATTGCGTAATCGACAGTGTCGGGATCGCAATTGGTGTCGACGATGGCGATGACCGGGATGCCCAGACGACGGGCTTCCTTGATCGCATTGGCTTCCTTGTTGGTGTCGATGACGAACAGCAGGGACGGCAGGTTGCCCATGTCCTTGATGCCGCCGAGGTCACGCTCAAGGCGTTCCTGCTCGCGGCTCATCATCAGGCGCTCCTTCTTGGTGCGCAGCGCGAGATCGTCTTCGCTCATCGATTCCAGCGTGCGGAGACGCGAGATCGAGTTCGAAATGGTCTGCCAGTTGGTCAGCGTGCCGCCGAGCCAACGGGAGTTGACGAAATACTGGGCGGACTGCTTGGCAGCCTCGGCAACCAGCGGAGCGGCCTGGCGCTTGGTGCCAACGAACAGCACGCGGCCACCGTCAGCAACGGTGTCGGAGATCAGCTGCAGCGCGCGGCTGAGGGCCGGCACGGTCTGGCTGAGATCAAGAATATGGATGTCATTGCGAACGCCGAAAATATAGCGCTCCATCTTGGGGTTCCAGCGGTGCTTCTGGTGACCAAAGTGAACGCCTGCTTCGAGCAGTTGACGCATAGAAAAATCGGGCAGTGCCATGATGGCTGCTCCTGTTTACCGGTTGATGCCTCCACGATGCATTGCGACGGTCGCCCGCCACCGGATGGTGTTCCAATTGCTCGGAAACGCCTGCCTCGTGTGTGAAATCGCGCCGACACGCAGTCGAACGCATGGCGCATATAGGGGAAGAGGACCGCAAAGGCAAGAGGCGTGCCAAGGCGCCGCCTGGATGCGGGTTTCATTTGCCATTCGAGCGTAGCTCTCATGGCCTTCTTGCTTTGAAAGGCTCCACCGGAGCCTTTCATCTGCTGCGCAGAACAGCTGCGAAGCGGATCCCGAGACGGCTTTCGCCTCTTGAGATTTGAATAGTGAGACGATTACCGCCTCGGGACGTCCGGTTTTATGAACCGCGTCAGGCGGCCGGCATAACCTCGCATACCGACGGCCCGGGCGTGAACCCACG
>NZ_FOFL01000003.1:427500-505636 GCF_900110945.1 Devosia sp. YR412 | reverse complement strand
GACTGCGGCTCCAAGATCGGCTTTCTCACGGCCAATGTCGTCTACGCGCTCGACCGCGACGACATCCGCGAAGGCTTCCTCAAGGAACTCCGCAAGCTCGACTTAGACGACCACCTCTAACGAGAGACCTTCACGCCCATCGTGACGCGATGGGCGTCCTGCACGCCGTAAGACGTGGTGTCGGAATGGTCGAATTCGTAATCCGCCGTCACCGCCGTATGGGCGTTGACCGTATAGTCGGCGCCCAGGCCATAGCCATGGCCGGTCTCGACATTGGCGCTGCCTTCAAAGCGCGCCGTGTACCAGTCAGCAAAGGCCCGCAGCGCCAGCCAGGAATTGACCTTGTAGTTGACCCCGGCCGTCGCCGTGTAATCCACCCGCGTCGTGCCGGCATCGTCGGGCCGGGGCGGCGTTACCGTCGTGGCCAACGCAGCCGTCAGCCGCAGCGTTTCATCCGGCGTATAGGCGATCTGCGCGTCATAGAGCTGGCTGACCACTTCGCCGAGGCTGGCTACATCGAACTTGCGCAGGCCCATGCCGGCGGAGCCAGTGACTTCCAGATTGCTATTCCAGCGCCCGGTCACGCCGCCCTTCAGCGCATAATCGGTCGCATCCGTGCTGACGCCCAAGCTGGCCGACTGATAATCGAAAATATCGCGACCGGCACCGGCCAAGCCAAACACTTCAAAGATCGGCGTCGCCTGGAAGCCGACGCGCAAGCCGCTGTCCAGTGCCCAGTAATCCTGTTCGAAATTGTCGATCACCGTGCCATCGCGCAGCGTCGTCGGCCCATAGCTGGTGCGCTGGGCCGCGCCGGTCAGTGACACATTGAATTTGCCGAATTGCCGCGTCACACCGACATCGCCGCCACCAGTAATGGTCCGCGGCGCAATCGCAATATTAGGCGCTAGCCCTGGCGTGCCGGCAATCTGTTGGGTGATGGCGAAATTGGCATTGCCGTTGAGCCGCGTCACGCTGTCGAGCTGATAGCCCGTCTGCAGCCCCAGCCGCAGGGCCGTGACATCGACGCTATTGCCCTCATGCGGCCGCGTGATCTCGGCGCTGGCATCGAAATTGACCGCCGAGCGCGTACCGATATGCTCGAGCTTGACGGAGGGCACCAGTTGCACATCGAAACGCTCGCCGGCCGTCGCATTGGTATAGACGCCGCGCAGCCCGACCGACCAGTCGACATCGAAAAATGGATCATAGGGTTCGCCCAGGCCCGCGCTGCTCTCCAGCACCGGCCCCGTCGGATAGACGCCCGGCAGCAGCCGCTCGTTGTCGACGCCCGAACCATCGCCCGACGTCAGAGGATCGGCCAGCGCCGGCAGGACCAGCGCAAGCGTCACCACGCTCACCAATCCCAAACCTGTCGCCCGCAACCGCACCAGCATCCGCTCCGCCAACAAGAAATGGCCATGCGGCAGGTCGCCGGGCTCGGGTCTATCCTTCCACCATTATGGTTAAAAAAGCCTTGTCCGGCGCTAGTCCAGCGCCTCGACCATGAGCACAGCGCCCTCATTGCCGACAATCCGCACCCGCTGCCCGACCGGCAAATCCGCGCCGGCCACCCGCCACACCGTATCGCCCAGCACCACCCGGCCGAAGCCCTGCGCAATCGCCTGTTCCAGCACCGCCTCCTGCCCGATGAACTGATCCGCCCGCCGGTTCAGATACGGTCGATCCGTCACCGCCGGCCGCGACCGCGTCCACCGCACCCAGAGTGCGATGGACACCAGCGACAGCACGCCAAAGATCAGCCATTCCGCCGGCCAGCCGATCGGCCAGACCAGCGCCGCCACACCGGTGACGATGCCGGCAATGCCCATCCACAGCAGGAACCCGCCCGGCACCACCAGTTCCAGCGCCAGCAGCACCAGCCCGGCAATCAACCAGGCCCAGGGCCCGTTGCCGGCGATGAAATCAATCACCTGCATTTCAGGACTGGCCCGCCGACGGCGGCCGGCCTGGCCGCACCGGGACCGACGGCCCGCTGCCGCCAAATGCCTCGCGCGCAATCTCGGCAATGCCGCCAATCGACCCGATCACGCTGGCTGCCTCCACCGGCAGCATCAGCACCTTCTGGTTCGGCGAGGTGGCAATCTTGCCCAGCGCCTCGATATAGTTGTTCGCAACGAAATAGTTGATCGCCTGCACGCTGCCCGAGGCAATCGCCTCGCTGACCATGGTGGTGGCCCGCGCTTCCGCCTCGGCCGACCGCTCGCGCGCCTCGGCATCGCGGAAGGCGGCTTCCTTGCGCCCTTCGGCCTCCAGCACCTGCGCCTGCTTGGCGCCTTCCGCCTGCAGGATCGCTGACTGCCGCCGCCCCTCGGCCTCCAAGATTGCTGCCCGCTTCTCGCGCTCGGCCTTCATCTGCCGGCCCATCGAATCCACCAGGTCCTTGGGCGGATCGATATCCTTGATCTCGATACGGGTAATCTTGACACCCCAGGGCGATACCGCCGTATCCACCACCTTGAGAAGGCGATGGTTGATCTCGTCGCGGTTCGACAGCAGCTCGTCGAGGTCCATGGAACCCATCACCGTACGGATATTGGTCATGGTGAGGTTGAGAATGGCATTCTGCAGGTCCGACACTTCATAGGCCGCCGCCGCCGCATCGAGGATCTGGTAGAAGGTCACGCCATTGGCGGTGATCGACGCGTTGTCGCGGGTGATAACCTCCTGGTGCGGCACGTCGAGCACCTGCTCCATGACGTTGATCTTCTTGCCGACGCCATCGATGAAGGGGACGATCAGGTTCAGCCCCGGCTTCAGCGTGCGGGTATATTTGCCAAACCGCTCGATGGTGAAATTATAGCCCTGCGGCACTGTCTTGGCGCCGGCAAACAACACCAGCAGCGCCAGGATGCCCAGAGCGATCAGCGTAATGCTGAGCCCATCCAGCGCAAAGCCGTTCATCCAATCCATCGCTGATTCTCCCTTGGTCTTCATTGCCGCGAGCTTAGGGAGGAGACGGAGACGGCGCAACGCCGGGCGCGGCGGAACGAGTCACCATCGGGACTCGTTGCAAGGCCTGAACAGTCAGCGAGTGCTCCGCCATGCCAGCGTCCCGTCCGATCTGGAAAGGCCAGTTGCGCCTTTCCCTCGTTTCTATTGCCGTTGAACTCTATACCGCCACCAAGTCCAACGCCAAGCCGAGCTTCCGCCAGATCCACGAGCCCTCCGGCAAGCCGATCCACTATGAAAAAGTGGTCGACGGCATCGGCCCGATCGACACCTCGGACATCATGAAGGGCTATGAATATGAGAAGGGCGATTATGTCCTGCTCACGGAGGACGAGATCGACGCGGTCAAGCTCGAAACCCGCAAGACCCTCGAACTGACCCAGTTCGTCGGCGCCTGCGAGATCGATCCGCTGTATTTCGACAAGCCCTATTACATGGTCCCCGCCGACGATCTGGCCGACGACGCCTTCGTCGTCATCCGCGATGCCCTGCGCAAATCCAACAAGGTTGGCCTCGGCCAGCTCGCTCTGCGCGGCAAGGAATATCTCGTCGCCATCAAGCCTTCCGGCAAAGGCCTTCTTCTGGAAACCCTCCATTATGAGGAGGAGCTGCGGAAAGCCGACCCCTATTTCACCGACATTCCCTCCAAAAAGGCAGATCCCGACCTGCTCGAAGTCGCCACTGCGCTGATCGACAAGAAGACCGACAAGTTCGACGCCTCGGTGTTCAAGGATCACTACCAGACCGCGCTGCGCGAACTGATCGGCCGCAAGCTCAAGTCCAAAGGCCGCAAGATTTCCACCAAGGACGACGAACCGGAAAGCCGCCCCTCCGGCTCCAATGTCGTTGACCTGATGGCCGCGCTGAAATCCTCGCTCGAAGGCGGCAAGGCTCCGGCCAAATCCACCGCTAGCAAGCCGGCTGCCAAGACAACGACCGCCGCCAAGAAGCCGGCGGCCAAGCCTGCACCGCGGAAGAAGGCAAGCTAGCGATGTCTGGGCGGTCACAAAACTGCTGCATGCCCACGGCCCACCTCTCCCCAGAGGGGAGAGGTCGTCGCGCAGCGACGGGTGAGGGGTTCAGCGCAGGTAATGACAATCGATCCGTCCGCAACGCTGAACCCCTCACCCCAGCCCTCTCCCCTGAGGGGAGAGGGGGCGCGAGAGCCGAGACACCGGCCGGCGGGTTGGCATAAATGGCCACGAAACCCGCAACCGAACTCCTCCGCGAATACAATTCCAAGCGCGACTTCACCAAAACCCAGGAGCCGTCCGGCAAGGCCGGCGAAGGCGCGCCTGGTTACCGCTTCCTCGTCCAAAAACACGACGCCACACGCCTCCACTATGACTTCCGCATCGAATTGGATGGCGTGCTGAAGAGCTGGGCCGTCACCAAGGGTCCCTCCGACAATCCCGCCGACAAGCGCCTTGCCGTACGCGTCGAAGACCATCCGCTCGACTACGGCTCATTCGAAGGCACCATTCCCGAAGCCGAGTATGGCGGCGGCACCGTCATGCTCTGGGACGAAGGCACCTGGGAGCCGATCGGCGACCCGCATGCCGCCCTCGAAGCCGGAGATCTCAAGATGAAGATCAACGGCCACCGCATGAAGGGCGAATATGTCCTGGTCCACATGAAGGGCCGCGACACCAAGCGCAAATCCGGACCGCCACGCGAAAACTGGCTGCTCATCAAGCACAATGACGACCATGCCAAAGATACTGGCGAGCTGCTCACCGACCGCTTCACCAAGTCTGTGACCACCGGCCGCGATCTCGACGGCATTGCCAAGGGCCTCAAGCCCAAAAAGCAGAGCAAGACCAAAGCCGACGCGGTCTGGCATTCCGACGCCGCCAAGGCGGTCGATAATCCCCTGCCCAAAAAGCGCAGCGGCAAGACCGCTGATCTGCCCAAATTCCGCGAGCCGCAACTCGCCACCCTCGTCACCGACATTCCTGAGGGCAGCGACTGGGTCTTCGAGATGAAATACGACGGCTATCGCTGCCAGGCCGCCATCTCTGGCGATCAGGTCAGGCTCTATACCCGCACCGGCAAGGATTGGACCGAGCAGTTCGCCGCCATTGTCCCGCCCCTCACCCGCATCACCAAGGGCAGTGCCCTGATCGACGGCGAACTCTGCGCCTTCGACGCCAAGGGCCGCACAGATTTCTCGACGCTTAAGGACCACCTTTCCAATGGCGGCCCGCTGACCTTTTTCGCCTTCGACCTGCTCGAACTCGACGGCGTGGACCTCGCTAAACAACCGCTCACCGAGCGCAAGGCAAAACTCGAAAAACTGCTCGGCAAAATCGAGTCCTCGTCGCTAGTCCAGTTCTCGGCCCATGTCACCGGCAATGGCCAGAAGGTTTTCGACGCCATCGCCCGCGAAGGGCACGAAGGCATTATCGCCAAACAGGCCGAAGCAACCTATAGCGGCAGCCGCAATCGCAGCTGGCTCAAGATCAAGGCCAGCAAGCGCCAGGAATTTGTCATCGCCGGCTGGTCACCATCGACCAAGAAAAAAAGCTTCGCCTCCCTGCTGCTCGGCACCTGGGAAAACGGCAAGCTGGTCTATCGCGGTCGCGTCGGCACCGGCTTCACCGTGGACAGCGCCCACGACTTGCAGCAACAGCTCGACGCCCGCGCCCGTAAAACCTCACCCTTTGCCGAAGTGCCCAAACTCATCGCCCGCGGCGCCAGATGGGTCGCCCCGGAACTGGTCGCCGAAGTTGGCTATGCCGAGGTCACGCCCGACAATATCCTTCGCCACCCCTCTTTCCTGGGCCTCCGCGAAGACAAGCCGGCCGGCGACGTCGCCATGGAAAAACCCGTGGCTAAAACCAAGTCAGCCCCGCTCGGCACCCAGGCCGGCATCGCCGCCGCCGAAGCCGCCGGCATCAAGCTGACCAGCCCCGATCGCGTGGTCTATCCCGGCCAGGGCGTCACCAAGGCCGACCTCGTGGCCTATTATGCCGCCGTCGGAGAGCGCATGCTGCCCTATATCGAAAACCGCCCGCTCAGCCTTTTGCGCTGCCCACAAGGCCGCGCCAAATATTGCTTCTTCCAGAAGCACGATACCGGCGGCTTTCCCGATGCCATGAAGTCCCTGCTGATCACCGAAAAGGACGGCAGCAAGGAAGACTATTTCTACATCACCGACCTCGCCGGCCTGATCGCCGGCACGCAGATGAATGTCATGGAATGGCACCTCTGGGGATCTCGCATCAAAAGCGTCGAAAAGCCCGAGCGCATCATCTTCGACATCGACCCCGACGAAGGCCTCGGCTTCGCCGACGTCCGCGCCGCCGCCCAGACCATCCGCGAAGAATTGGACGCCTTCGGCCTCAACACCTATCCACTGATCAGCGGCGGCAAGGGCATTCACGTCATCGCCCCGCTCCGCGCCACCGCCGAATGGCCTGACGTCAAAGCCTTTTGCAAAGGCATCGCCCAGCGCCTCGCCGACCGTGAACCCGACCGTTTCGTCGCCACCATGAGCAAGGCCAAGCGCAAGGGCAAACTCTTCATCGACTATCTCCGCAACGAACGCGGCTCCACCGCCATCGCCCCCTGGTCCCCTCGCTCCCGCGAAGGCGCACCGGTCGCCGTGCCGATCAGCTGGGACGAGCTCGACGGCATCAAGGCGGCAAACCAGTTCTCTCTCGCCGACGCCGCGGAACGGGCCAGACAGCCTGATCCGTGGACGGATTATTTCGACGCCACGCAGTCGATCACCAAAACGATGCTGAAAAAACTGGCGGTCTAGAGGATTAGGGTGTGGTCGGGAGTGGAGCTCACCCTTCCCCTTGAGGGGAGGGAAGTGAGATAGGACTTAGCCCTTCGCTAATTCCGTCATCGAGCAGGAACGGGGTATCGGTCCAAGAACACCGAGTGCGTGGCCTACCCCCTCCCTTGATCCCTCCCCTCATGGGGCTTCGAGACGTCCCGAAGAGCAGATCGCTCCTGTGGAGCAATCTGAGGGGAGAAGGCCATGAGAGCTATGCTCGAATGGCGGGTTTTGACTGCTGGTTCAGTGGTCCGATCAAACAGTATTCACCCCATCATCCCCCTGCCCCACCAGCAAAAACCCGAAATCTATCCACGCCCCTCCAACCTGCCGCATACTGTTCCCATACCCGCCACACACGCGGCCCCGACGCAGGGCCGGGCGGGGCGACCGTGGGAGAGGGGCGCTTCTCCAGTGGGGTTGGAAACTCGGCAGCCGGACCTGCAAGAATGGTACCGCCTGAACCGGACCCTGTGCAAAAGCGGATCGTGACGGGCGGCCTTTGGGCCACTCTACTAAACTTTTCGGTCCAAAGGCCGCCCGTTACTCGTGATAACCGCACCGCAGGCGGCGCTTCGGCTCGCCTGTGTCATTTGGCCGGTAAGATTAGTCGAGATTCAGCTCAGGCTGAGTCGAAAATATCGGCTTTCGAGAACCGGAGCGGAGCGTACGTTTGGGTACGTGAGCACCGGAAGCGCAGAAAGGCGGTATTTGCAGACCAGCATCAGCTGAATATCGACTGATCTTAAGGCATGGGCACATTGACCCTTCGGTCGATTGTGAGAGTGACGGCAATCACCACAAAGGCAAACACCACCATGCCCAGCGCGATCACATGCGCCTCGGCCCATTGCAGCCGTTCCACATAATCGTAGAGCGCAATGGCAATCACCTTGGTCTGCCCCGGGATATTGCCGCCGATCATTAGCACCACGCCGAATTCCCCGACGGTATGGGCAAAAGTCATCACCGCACCGGTAATATAACCCGGCCGAGCCAAGGGCAGCGCCACGCGCCAGAAGCGCTGCCAGTTGGAGGCGCCGAGACTCGTCGCCGCCTCCAGCGCATCATCACCGATCGCCGCAAAGCCATTGCGCAAAGGCTGCACCATGAAGGGGAGCGAATAAAAGAACGAGCCGATCACCAGCCCCGTAAAGGAGAAGGCCAAAGTCCGCCCATCCCAGAGGCTGGCAATCCAGCCGCCCGGCCCATTGGGGCCGAGCGCGATGAGCAGGTAAAAGCCGAGCACTGTCGGCGGCAGCACCAGCGGCATCGAGACAATGGCGCCAACCACCTCGCGATAGCGGCTCCTGCTGCGCGCCAGCCACCAGGCGATCGGCGTGCCGATCAGAAGCAGGATGAGCGTATTGATGGTGGCGAGGGTCAGCGTCAGGCTGACCGGCGTCCAGATATCGGCAAAGCTCATCCTGCGGTCCGCTTATTCGACGACGTAGCCCGCTGCTTCTATCACGGCCACGGCGACATCGCTCTTGAGGAAGTCGATATAGGCCAAAGCCGCCGGATTGACTTCGCCCGTCTTGAGCAGCACGGCATCCTGGCGGATCGGCTCATAGAGATCGGCCGGCACCAGCCAGACCGAGGACTTGCCGACGACCTGGCTGGCCGCGGTGAAGCCGAGCTCGGCATTGCCGCTCTCGATGAACTGCAGCGTCTGGGTGATGTTCTCGCCGGTCACCAGCTTGGGTGTGACGGCCTCGGTCAGTCCCAGTGCGGCTAGGGCTTCGGTGGCAGCACGGCCATAGGGTGCCGTCTCGGGATCGGCGATGGCGATCTTCTCGAAATCCCCGCCCTCGAGAACAGCCTTACCATCACTCAGATCAAGGGAGGTCGAATAAAGCGCCAGCGCACCGATCGCATAAGTGAAGACGGTGCCATCGACACCGATGCCATCCTCGATGGATTTTGTCGGACGCACATCATCGGCCGAGAGAAACACTTCAAAGGGCGCACCTTGCGTCGCCTGGGTATAGAGCTGGCCAGTAGCGCCAAAGCTGTAGACGACATCATGGCCGGTTTCGGCCCTGAAGATCGGCGCCAGCTGCTCCGCCACTTTGGTGAAATTGGCGGCAACGGCAACGCTCACCGTCTCGGCATGGGCGGCGGTGGAGACAAGCAGGCCGGCCAGCATGGCCAGGAGGACGCGGTTCATCGAAAGCTCCGATATGGTTTGAAATCCATATCGGTTTTCACCCGCCATCACAGCACAGGGCAAGCGTTATTTCCGTACGAACATATCGCGCAAGGCGGCCACATCCTCGGCGATCGCCACCCGCGTCCTGTCCTGCATCTGGCGATAATGTGCCACCACGCTCTTGCCCGCATCGGTCAACTGCGCCCCGCCCTGCGTCGGGCCGCCCCGGCTGGATTCGACCAGCGCTTGGCCAAAGCCTTCGTTGAGCGCCTGCACCAGCCCCCAGGCCCTTTTGTAGCTCATGCCCATGGCCTTGCCGGCCGCCGAAATCGATCCGGTGCTGCTGATCAGCTCCAAAAGATCCGCCCGCCCCGGCCCGATATAGGCCGTTTCGCTCAGCGTGACCCTGAGATGGGTCAGGCCATCCTCGGGAACAGCCATCCTAGCCGCGCAGCGCCGAAGCCTCGCGCGCCAGCGCCTCGATCCGGCCCCAGTCATTCGAAGCCAGCGCATCCGCCGGCATGATCCACGACCCGCCGACGCAGATCACATTGGGCAGGCCGAGATAGACCTTGGCCTTGGCCGGATCGATGCCGCCCGTCGGGCAGAAGGTGATATCCGGCAGCGGCGAGGCAAACGCCTTCAGCACCGGCGCCCCGCCATTGGCCTCGGCCGGGAAGAATTTGAGAAAACTATAGCCCCGCTCGGCCGCCGTCATTGCCTCGCTCGGCGTCGCAATGCCCGGCAGCAGCGGAATGCCGATATCGTCGGCGGCATCCAGTATCCGCGGCGAAATCCCCGGCGACACCATGAAGCGGCAACCAGCATCGACCGACTGCTTCATATGCAAAGCCGAGCGCACCGTGCCCGAACCGACGATAGCGCCAGTCACCTTGGCCATCTCTTCCATGACCTTGAGCGCATTGGGCGTGCGCAAAGTCACCTCGAGGATCGGCAGTCCACCGGCCACCAGCGCCTCGGCCAGCGGCCGCGCCTGGCTCACGTCATCGAGAATGATGACCGGCACCACGGGCGCAAGCGAGAGGATGGAGCGGATGGCGGCGGCATCTTGCGGCATGATCGGTCCTCGAACTGTTGGCCAAGCGTTAGGTCGCCGCGAAACTTCCCGCAAGCCCGTTCCTTGAAAATTTCGAGGCTCCTAGCGACCCAACGCGTAGCGCCGGTGATAGGCTAGATAGCTGGGAGCGGGCCGAAACAGGTCCTCGTCCGGCAAAGCCAGCGAACCGCGCAGCGCCGAGAGCATGTCGCGATCGAGCAGATCGCCATGCGGAACGACGATGCGATAGTCGTCTTCGATGGTGATCAGCCCGTCGCGAAATGGCCGCACCAACGAATGCAGCATCGGCAGATAATTGGCGATGGCCAGCGGGCCACCCTGCTCACGCGGCTGGATGGCGACGACGTCCAGATCACGGTGGAGATGCATCACCGGCTTCTCGAACTGCGCCCCGGTCAGCGCGCAGCGATAGCGATAGACCAGCAGCACCACGGCCTGCAAATCGGTATGGGCATTGATGGGATGGTCTTCGGAGGCAAAGCCGCGCTGCGCCTCTTCGCCCAGTCCATCATCGTCGGTCTCGACCATCAACTTCCCCGGGCCAGTCCGAGGAAGACCTTACGTGGAACTACCGGCCTTGCAAGCAACGCTTCTGGGTGGATCGGATCATTCCGCCATCAGATATTCCGCCACGGCAGCGCGATCTTCTGGCGTCCACAGCGAGGTGGAATCCTTGATAACTTCGCCCATCGGGCCACCCAGCACATCAAAGCCCGGCGTGAAACCGTCCAGCAAGGCTTGCGCCAGCGTCTCCTCGTCATAACCATCGCCAATCAAGGCATCGCGAGTGATGGCCGGGGCGCGGCCACCGGTACCGCCGGGCGAGCCGGCAAAGGCCTGGTCCCATTGCACCGCGCCCAGCGCATTGCGCGGGCTGTGGCAGGCCACGCAATGGGCCGGCCCCATGGCGAGATATTTGCCACGGTTATAGGCCTCGGACTTGCCTTCCTCGGGCACGAAGCGCGCTGGAGAGAAGAACAGGTTTTTCCAGCCCGCCATGGCGAGGCGGATGTTGAAGGGGAACGGAATCTGGCTTTCGGCGGCGGGTTCGCTGACCGGCTCGGTCGCCATCAACGCCGCATAGAGATCGACGATCTCCTGGTCGCTCATCAGCGTGTAATTCTCATAGGGGAAGGCCGGGTACAGATGCCCCTGCGGTCCCATGCCATTGCTCATGGCGTCAGAAAACTGCGCCACGGTCCAGCTGCCGATACCGGCATTCGGATCCGAGGTGATATTGGGCGGCACGAACGTGCCGAACGGGGTTTCGAGACCCGCGCCGCCGGAGAGGAAGGCCTTACCATTGGCGACATCGGTGTGGCAGGCCACACAACCGCCGAGCCGGATCAGGTAGTCGCCGCGGGTTGCGTCACCGACCAGCGTCAGGTCGCGCGGCGGGCCGTTGACCGGTTTGAGAAAATACACTGCAGCACCTGCGGCGATCACCGCCAGAACTCCCAGAATCACCAGTCCACGCCGCATCGCTCAACCCTCTGCGCTGTTCACACGATAGAGAGCAGACGCCGATCACACTGGCAACTAACGGAAATGTCAGCCGTACTGTCGGGATTATTTCCCGAGGACGGCATCGACCTCGGCGCGGGTCGGCGGCTGGCAGCCCTTGCGACCGCAGTTGATCCCCGCCACCACCGCGCCGAAGCGCAGCATGGCCTCGAGAGCCGGAACATCCAGCGTGCCCAATTGTCCGGGACGCAGCGCACCACGTTCCGACAGCGCGGTGAGCACGCCGGCCATCAGGCTGTCACCTGCACCGACCGTGTCGACGAAAACCGGCGGCGAATAGATCGGCGCCTGGGCACTCGCATTGCGCGTGAAGGCCAGCGAACCGGCTTCGCCGAGGGTGATGACCACCAATTCACAGTTGGGCCGGGCGAGCAGCTTGGCCGCATAGTCTTCAAGGCTAACGTCCGGCTCGAGCCAGTAATGATCCTCATCCGACAGCTTGATAACATGCGCCAGATCAAGCAGGCGCGACAGCTGGCTGCGATAGGTGGCCTCGTCCTCGACCAGCAGCGGCCGCACATTGATATCCATGGTGACCACAGCGCCGCCGGCAATGGCCTTTTCGGCAACTGCAAACCAGGCCGCAGCGTCGTCCGGCTCGATCGGCACGAAGCCGCCCAATTGCAGCACGGAAACGCCACCTGGCAGCGCAGCCAGCAGGCTTTCGCCGGTAAAGGCGCGCTCGGCGCCGCGCTCGAAGACGTAGCTGGCCTGCATCTTCTCATTGAAGGTGACGATGGCCTTGGTGGTCGGCGCGCCGACGCGCTCTTTGATCAGCACCTGAACACCGGCGTCGGCCAGGGGCGCCAGCAGCATGTCGCCAAAGGCGTCGGTGCTGATCGGGCACAGGAACCCGGTCGGATTTCCCAGCTTGGCCAGCGCGATGGCGCAGTTGAAGGGCGAACCACCGGCGATTGGTTGCCGTTCAGCCCCAGTGCCAGGCCCTGCAGGCACAAGATCAACCAGGCTTTCACCACCCACGACGAACATACAGCGCCCTCCCGGCAATATCGCCAGCCACATAGCATTTTTGGCGCCGCTGTCACCAGCGTCCTGCGCCTTTGCCCTCCCATTCGGCAGCAGAACCGCACTTCGTTAAGCCGCCCCAAGGACTTGCCATATTGGCCGACTTTACTCGGCTTTTGTGCCGTGTATTGTCGGTGGTGACCGGAACGGGAGGGTGACGGTCGCAACAGGGAGGACTTCAGTTGGATCGTCGCAAGTTTTTCACCAAGGCCAGCGCTGTCGGCGCCGGCGCCGTTGCTGCCACGACCGGCCTGGCCATGCCGGCCATTGCCCAAAGCCAGCCCAAGGTGGCCTGGCGACTGGCCAGCTCGTTCCCGCCGGGTCTCGATACCATTTATGGCGGCGGCGAAACGCTGGCCAACTATGTCAGCGAAGCCTCGGACGGCAATTTCACCATCGACGTCTTCGCCGCCGGTGAACTGGTGCCGGCCTTCGAAGTGGTCGACCCGGTGTCCGAAGGCACTATCGAAATGGCCCATACCGTGGGCTATTATTTCTCCGGCAAGGATGTCGCCTGGGCGGCCATGGCCGCCATTCCCTTCTCGCTCAATGCCCGCGGCATGAGCGCCTGGTACTATTATGGCGGCGGCCTCGACATCACCAATGCCTTCCTCGCCGACTACAATATCGTCGGCTTCCCCTGCGGCAATACCGCGGCGCAGATGGGTGGCTGGTTCCGCAAGGAAATCAACACCGTTGCCGACCTGCAGGGCCTCAAGATGCGCCTCGGCTTTGCCGGCACCATCCTGACCAAGCTCGGCGTCATTCCCCAGACCCTGCCCGGCGGCGAGATCTACAATGCCCTGGAAAAGGGCACGATCGACGCCGCCGAATGGGTCGGCCCCTATGACGACGAAAAGCTCGGCTTCCAGAAGGTCGCGCCCTATTACTACTATCCCGGCTGGTGGGAAGGTGGCCCGACCGTGCATGCCCTGGTCAACAAGGCCAAGTTCGAGGAATTGCCGCCCGCTTACCAGAGCCTGCTCAAGACCGCCTGCCAGGCAACCAGTGCCGACATGCTGGCCAAGTATGACTATGTGAACCCGACCGCCATCAAGAAGCTGGTGGCAGCCGGCGCGCAATTGCGTCCGTTCAGTCCGGAAATCATGGAGGCCAGCTTCGAGGCCGCCAATGAAACCTATACCGAACTCTCGGCCTCCAGCCCGCATTTCAAGGCCATCTGGGATTCCATTACTGCCTTCCGCAAGGACCACTACCTGTGGAACCAGATTGCCGAACTGAACTACGACGCCTTCATGCAGAACCAGCAGCGCGCCAACAAGCTCTGACATCTATCGAGTGTAGCTGATGCGGAAACCCCGGGGATAAACCCCGGGGTTTTTGTTTGCCCGCCGTCAGAAGGCCGGCGGCGGCGGGGTGGTGAAGCTCGGCGCGGGTGGCGTGCCGAAGCTCGGTGGCGGCGGTGCGGTAAAGCCGGGTGTCGTTACCTCGCCGCCGCTCGAGGGCAGAACGATCTGGATGGTGTCGAGATCGACTTCGGTGGGGGCTTCTAGGAAGAAGGTCACCAGCTGCGGGAAGGCGATCAACAGGCCAACGAGGATCAGTTGCAGCACCAGCCAGGGAATGGCGCCCATATAGATGTCGGTGGTCTTGACCTTGTCGCGCGGCACAATGCCCCGCAAGTAGAACAGCGCGAAGCCGAAAGGCGGATGCATGAAGCTGGTCTGCATATTGGCGCAGATCATCACGCCGAACCACACGAGGTTAATGCCCATGCTTTCGGCCACCGGCGCCAAAAGCGGGATGACGATGAAGGCGATCTCGAAGAAATCGAGGAAGAAGGCCAGCACGAAAACGAAGATGTTGACGAAGATCAGGAAGCCGACCACCCCGCCCGGCAGATTGGACAGCAGTTCCTCGATCCAGTGACCACCGCCAACGCCCTGGAACACCAGGGTAAAGACGCGGGCCCCAAGCAGGATGAACACCACCATGGCGGTGAGGCGCATGGTGGAAACCATGCCGCCCCAGGTGACGGCCCAGCTCAGCCGCCCATTCATCCAGGCCAGCAGCAGTGCCCCGACCACGCCCATGGCGCCGGCTTCGGTTGGCGTAACGAGGCCCAAAAGAATCGTACCGAGCACGATGAAGATCAGCGCCAGCGACGGGACGGTGCCGCGGATGATGGTCTTCCACAGTGGCCAGCCCTTGAGCGTGCGCGCCTCGGGCGGCAGTGCCGGCACATCCTGCGGGCGGATGATCGAGAGGATGAACACCCAGCCCATGAACAAGAGGACCTGGACGATCGAGGCGCCGGTGGCGCCGATATACATTTCGCCGGGCGAGCGCTGCAGCTGGTCAGCCAATACGATCAGCACCAGCGAGGGCGGGATCAGCTGGGTGATGGTGCCCGAGGCAGCGATGACGCCAGTGGCATGGCGGACATTATAGCCATAGCGCATCATAACCGGCAGCGAGATCAGCCCCATGGCGATGACCGAGGCGGCGACCGTGCCGGTGATGGCGCCCAGAATGGCGCCGACGATGATCACCGCATAGGAGAGGCCACCGCGCACCCCGCCGAACAATTGCCCGAAGCCTTCCAAGAGATCTTCGGCCAAGCCACTCTTTTCAAGGATCACGCCCATCAGGGTGAAGAAGGGAATGGCCAGCAGCAGCTCGTTACTGAGCACGCCATAAAGTTGGTAGGTCAGATTGCCGAGGAATTGCGGCGCGATCAGCCCGAGCTCAATGGCAGCAAGGCCACCGAACAGACCCACTGCAGCCAGTGAAAAGGCCGCCGGGTAGCCGATGAGCAGGAACAGCACCAGGCCGCCAAACAGGATCGGCGCCATGTTGTCGCGAATAAGATCAATCATTGCGCCGGTTTCTCATAGGCAAATTCGCGGACATAAGTCGTGGTTAGCGCCAGGATGCATTTGATGATCTCGGCAATGGCCTGGAGGCCCAGCACGGCAAAGCCGACCGGCAGCATCAGCCGTACCGGCCAGCGCGGCAGGCCACCGGCTGCATTGGAATAGATGTTTTGCGTCCAGGCCTGCATGAACCAGGGCCAGGTAAAATAGATCAGCAGGATGCAGAGCGGCAAAAGGAAGAATAGCCCGCCGAGCAAGTCGATCCAGGTGCGGGTGCGCTCGCTGACCGCGCCATAGATGAGATCGACGCGCACATGCTCGTTCATCTTGAGCGTCCATGCGCCGCCCAGCATGACCATGCCGCCGAACATGTACCAGACGGACTCGGAGAGCACGTTGGAATAGTGGGTATAGATATAGACCATGCCGCCGAACACGCCGCCGCCGATAGAGCGCTCCAGCGAAATCATCGCGGCGACGGAATAGCGGAACAGGGCGTTGAAAGCGCTGACCAGCGCCGAGAACAGCACCAGCCAGACGGCCACGAGACCAATCCTCCGGCTGATCTCGTCAATCACGCGCGTTATGCGCAAGGCAATCGACACCTCCGACCCTCCCCGTCGTTTGCATCTGCTTACTTCATGGCACGTCATCGGATTTTTGCAAATCAAGGAATGCGCCTGTTCCCAGTCTAGCTTTGTTTGAGCAGGCGGGGATTATTTTGCAATTGGGAGTGTTGATCTGCTGAGGGCCGCGTCGTCGACCCGCAACAGGAGGAAGACCCATGCAGTTTCGTTCGCTTCTCGCCGGTGCCGCCGCACTGGCATTTCTGGCCGCTCCCGCTTTCGCCGAGGACTACCTCGGCGGCACCATCAAGACCGTCGATATCGGCGGTCAGCAGGTGTTCACCGATGCCAATGGCATGACGCTCTACACCTTCGACAAGGACACCAAGGGCGACGGCAAGAGCGTCTGCAATGGCGACTGCGCCGTCAAATGGCCGCCGCTGATGGCCGCTGCCGACGCCAAGGATGACGGCGAATTCACCGTCGTGACCCGCGACGACGGCACCAAGATGTGGGCACATGAAGGCTGGCCGCTGTATTACTGGTACGAAGACGTCGCCGCCGGTGACATCAAGGGTGACGGCGTCGGCGGTGTCTGGCATCTTGCGGTAGACTGACCTTCAGGCACCCCGTGGACCAATTCCTCGATCAGGTCGAAGCTTGCGTACCAGCTCTCCGGCGTTATGCCCGGGCGCTGACGCGCAATGTCGATCTGGCCGATGATCTGGTGCAGGACTGCCTCGAACGCGCCATCGCCAAGCGCGGATTGTTCCGGCCTACCGGTCCGGTCCGCGCCTGGCTCTTCGCCATCCTGCTCAACCTGCATCGCAACGCCCTGCGCTCGTCGCGGCGGCGGGGCGAACAGGTCGATATCGATTCCCTGCCCGAATTTTCCACCCCGGCCGCCCAGCCGGGCCATATTGCCCTGGCGGAACTGGCCCGCGCCATTGAAACCCTCCCTAGTGAACAAAAGGAAGCCCTGCTGCTCGTGACACTTGAAGGTATACCCTATGCCGAGGCAGCGGGGATAACGGGCGTACCGATTGGCACGCTGATGAGCCGGCTGGGCCGGGCCCGCGCTGCCCTGCGTATTGCCACCGGCATACCGGCCGAACCGCATCTGAGGACCGTCAAATGACGCAGATCACCCGCGACATGTTGATGGCCTATGCCGACGGCCACCTGCCCGAGAGCGAGCACGCCGCCATGGACGCGCATCTGGCTGCCAATCCGGAGGCCGCCGCCGAAGTGGCGTTGATCCAGCGGCAGAGCGATGCCATCCGGATCCTGTTTGCGCCAGCGGGCGGCGAACCGGTGCCGGCACGCCTCAGGCCGCGCCGTCTGGCTGCCGAACTTGCCCACCGTCGCAATCGCGGCTGGGGCTTGGCTGCGGCGGCCGTGGTGCTCGTCGGGCTGGGCCTCGGCGCCGGCTGGTTTGCCCGGCCGCTGTTCGAAGCCAGGCCTGCCAGCGCCACGCTGATCGCCGATGCGGTCAATGCCCATGCCGTCTATGTCGCCGAAAACCGCCATGCGGTGGAGGTCGGCAGCGATGACAGCGAGCATTTGAGCAATTGGCTGTCCAACCGGCTCGATACCAGACTGGGCATGCCCAATCTCGACGCCGAAGGCTTTACCCTGGTCGGCGGGCGCCTGCTGCCCGGTGCGCCCGATGCCGGCGGGCGTGCCGCGCAATTGATGTATGAAAACCCCGACAAGCAGCGCGTCACCATCTATGTCACCGCCGCCCTGCCCGATCGCGCCGCGGCCTATGAATTCACCTCCCAGGACGGCGCCGAAGCTTTCTATTGGGCCAATGCGCGCATCACCTGCACCGTGGTCGGCACCCTGCCCGAGGCGCAGATGAAGGCGGTCGCGGGGGCTGTCTATTCCCAGCTGACCGAGGGCGATGTTAGCACCGGCCGGCCGTACAGGGGATAAATCCTATTTCAGCAGCGGCGCGTTCCGCGGCGGGATGTCGTTGGAATAGATATTGTGCAGGCCGACATTGAGGATGTCGCGTTCGCCGCATAGCGCCATAGTGGTGTCGAGTTCCTTGCGGATGATATCGAGCACGCGGGTGACGCCGGCCTCGCCACCGGCGCCCAGGCCATAGAGCATCGGCCGACCGATGAAGGTACCCTTGGCGCCATAGGCAAGCGCCTTGATGACGTCCTGGCCGGAGCGGATGCCAGAATCGAGATAGACCTCGGTCTTGTTGCCGACGCGGTCGACGATTTCGGGCAGCACGCGAATGGTCGAGGGCGCGCCATCGAGCTGGCGACCACCATGGTTGGACACGACGATCGCATCGGCGCCATTGTCCACCGCGGCCTGCGCATCATCGGGATCGAGCACGCCCTTGACGATCACCGGACCACCGAAGCGCTCCTTGATCCATTTGACGTCGGCCCAGTTGAGGGTCGGGTCGAACTGGCTGGCCGTCCATTGTGACAGCGAGGCCAGGTCATGGTCGCCCGAGACATGGCCGACGATATTGCGGAAAGTGTGGCGCTTGGTGCCCAGCATGCGGGCGCACCACAGCGGGTGCTGCATCATCTGCCAGATGGAATAGGCATTGAACTTGGGCGGGGTGGAGAGGCCGTTGTGGATGTCCTTGTGGCGCTGGCCGAGGATCTGCAGGTCCATGGTCAACACCAGCGCCGAACATTTCGCCGCCTTGGCGCGATCGATCAGGCGATTGATGAAATCGCGGTCGCGCATGACATAGAGCTGGAACCAGAAGGGCGCCGTGGTGTTTTCGGCAATGTCTTCGATGGAACAGACGGCCATGGTCGAAAGCGCGAAGGGAATGCCGTATTTTTCGGCCGCCTTGGCCGCCTTGATCTCGCCATCGGCCACCTGCATGCCGCCGGTCGCCGCCGGGGCGATGGCCACCGGCATGGTGATCTGCTTGCCCAGCATCTCGGTCTTGAGATTGCGGCCCTCAAGGTTGACCGCGACCTTCTGCTTAAGCTTGATCTTGTTGAAATCGCTCTCGTTGTCGCGATAGGTGCCCTCGGTATAGGAGCCGCTGTCGGCATATTCGAAGAACATTTTCGGCACCGAGCGGCGCGCCTTGGTCTTCATTTCATCGACGGTGAGGATCTTGTCGAGCGCGGCCATGCCTGGAACTCCGAGAATTTCTCCTGCCCTAGCAACTAACATGTTAGTCGTCAATGCGACGTGCGAAAGCGCCGCCTGGATGCGGGTGTCTGCCATTCGAGCACAGCTCTCATGGCCTTCTTGCTTTGAAAGGCTCCACCGGAGCCTTTCATCTGCTCCGCAGACCAGCTGCGAAGAGGCGGATCCCGAGACGGCTTTCGCCTCTTGAGATTTGAATAGTGAGACGATCGCCGCCTCGGGACGTCCGGTTTTATGAACCGCGTCAGGCGGCCGGTACATCCTTGCATACCGACAGGCCCGGGCGTGAACCCACGGCGACTGTCATTGTCCCGTGCCCGGCCCACTCCCGCCACTGTCGCCTGCAGGCCGCCGATGCGGGGTGGATGAGGAGAGTATGCGCGCAGGTTGAGGGGGCGGGGATAAAGGGGATAGATTTTGTCGTGATGTTGCAGTCGACACGAGCCATTCGAGCATAGCCCTCATGGCCTTCTCGCCTAAAATCGCTCCACAGGAGCGATTTTGCCCTGCGGGCCGGTTCGAAGCTTGCCACCGCCCGGCCCTTCCCCTCAAATGCCAGCAAGACCGGGAGGAACGGCATGGCTGGTGGCGGCGACGCGATCGAGATTATCGACAAGAGATTCAATGCGCTGATCAGCGCGGAGGCGCGGCTCGAGGTGCTGTATGATCAGTGCCTGTGGGCCGAGGGGCCGGTGTGGTTCGGCGACACCAATGTGCTGGTGTGGAGCGACATTCCCAACAATCGCATGCTGCAATATGTGCCCGGATTGGGCGTCACGCCGTTCCGCACGCCGTCCAATTTCGTCAATGGCAATGCGCGCGATCGCCAGGGGCGGCTGGTGTCCTGCTCGCATGGCGCGCGCGCCGTGTTGCGCACCGAATGGGACGGCACGGTGACCACGCTGGTCGATCGCCATCGGGGCAAGAGGCTCAATTCTCCCAATGATGTGGTGGTGAAATCCGATGGCAGCATCTGGTTCACCGATCCGCCCTACGGCATCCTCAGCGACTATGAAGGCTATAAGGCCGACCAGGAGCAGGACGGCTGCTATGTCTATCGCTTCGATCCGGCAGATGGTTCGCTGAGCGTCGTGGCCGATGAATTCGCCAAGCCCAATGGGCTGGCCTTTTCGGCCGATGAGTCGATCCTCTATGTGTCCGATACCGGACAGAGCCATGATCCGAACTGGCCGGCGCAGATTCGAAAATTCGACGTCAGCGGATCGCGGCTGACGAATCCTTCCGTGTTTGTCGATGTGGACTCCGGCCTGTCGGACGGCTTCCGACTCGATAGCGCCGGCAATGTGTGGAGCAGCGCCGGGCTGGGCGTAAATGTCTATGATCCCAAAGGCACTTTGCTCGGCCGCGTCAAGACCGGGGCCAAGACCTCCAATGTCACATTTGGCGGGCCAGATCGCAGCCGGCTGTTCATCACCTGCAGCGAGTATCTGATGAGCGTGGACGTGAAGGCCGTCGGATTGCAGCGTCCTTGAGCCGGGATGCGACGGCATTCATCGGGGACAATCTGAAGCTCGAGCCGGTGCCGTCGCTGCCGGGCGTGGTGCTCTACACGGCCCATCCCGGCAGCCGGCTGTCGCGGCTGGTGACCCCGGATGATGCGGCGCCGTATTGGGCCTATCAATGGGCCGGCGGGCTGGCTCTGGCGCAGCATATTCGGGCGCAACCGCAGCTGGTTGCCGGCAAGCGCGTGCTTGATCTGGGGGCTGGGTCCGGCCTTGTGGGGATTGTCGCAGCGCAGGCGGGCGCCATGGCCAGCGCGGCGGAGATCGATGCCAATGGGCAGGCGGCGATAGCGCTCAATGCTGCGGCAAATGGGGTGGCTCTGCCACTGGTGGCGGTGGATATCGCGGGGGATGCGCCGACCGGCCTCGACATGATCCTGGGCGGCGATGTGTTCTATCTGGCCGAGGTGGCGCAGCGCATGTTGCCGTTTCTGCAGCGTTGCGTGACGGCTGGAATGGACGTGTTGATCGGCGATCCTGGGCGGCGGGATCTGCCGATAAATCGGCTGAGCGCAGTGGCGAGCTATGCGGTCGGCGATGTGGGGGATGCGCGGACCACCACGGAGCGGGTCGGCACGGTCTATCGGCTGCTGGCCTGAGCTATTTTGCCTTCGACTTTTTCGGCTTGGGCGCGGGCAGGTCATCGGCCGTGGCCTTGACCAGGCCAGCCAGCCAGTCGGCGTCGTCCCAGTGCTCACCGTCGATCAGGAAATACAGTTTCGAACCCGGATATGCTTCGGCCTCTGTCACTTCGCCGAGATAGGCGCGGCCGGCTTCGGTGGGTTTGATGAACAGCTTGTCGTCGGCCATGAAAGCCATAACCTTGCCGTCACAATAGAGGCCATATTCGCCGAACATTTTCTTGGCCGTCATCGTGCCGGCGCCGGCGCTCTGTTCGAGGATATAGTCGACCGTGGACTGCTGGGTGCTCACATCACCGCTCCGACCTGCCAGGGGACAAACTCATTGTCGCCATACCCCAGTTCCTCGGATTTGGTTCGCTTGCCCGAGGCAATATCGAGCAGCATGTCGAAGATCTGCTGGCCCTTGTCCTCGATGGAAACGCCCTCGACGATATCGCCGCAATTGATGTCCATGTCGTCCGTCATGCGGGCATACATTTCCGAATTGGTGGCCAGCTTCATCGACGGCACCGGCTTGCAGCCATAGGCTGAGCCGCGCCCGGTGGTAAAGGCGAGGACATTGGCGCCGCCGGCCACCTGCCCCGTGGCCGAGACCGGATCGAAGCCGGGCGTATCCATGAAGACAAAGCCTTTTTCGGTGACTTGCTCGGCATATTCATAGACGGCGGTGAGCGGCGTGGTGCCGCCCTTGGCCGTCGCGCCGAGCGATTTTTCGAGAATCGTCGTCAGCCCGCCCAGCTTGTTGCCGGGGGACGGGTTGTTGTTCATCTCGCCGCCATTGCGGGAGGTATAATCCTCCCACCAGTGGATGCGCTCGATCAGTTTTTCGCCGACTTCGCGCGACACGGCGCGGCGGGTCAGCAGGTGTTCGGCGCCATAGACTTCCGGCGTCTCGCTGAGAATGGCCGTGCCGCCATGCTTGACCAGAATATCGACCGCGACACCCAGGGCAGGATTAGCGGTAATGCCGGAATAACCGTCGGAGCCACCGCATTGCAGCGCCAGGGTCAGTTCGGAGGCTTCCACCGTCTCGCGCCGCGCCCGGTCGGCAATCGGCAGCATTTCCTTGATGCGCTCGACACCCCAGTCGATCATCTTTTTGGTGCCGCCGATCTCCTGGATCGTCATGGTCTGGAAAGTGTCGGTTTCGCTGAGCTGGTAGCTTTCCTTCATCTTGTCGATCTGGAAGGCCTCGCAGCCGAGACCGACCAGAAGCGCCGCGCCGAGATTGGGATTAGCGGTATAGCCCCATTGGGTGCGGCGGAAAATCTGGTAGCCCTCGCCCTGCATATCCATGGCGCAGCCGGTGCCATGCACGAAGGGAATGACGCCGTCGATATTGGGATAGTCGTCGAGAATGCCGGAGCGATTGATCGCCTCGGCCATGAATTTGGCAACGGTGGCCGAGCAGTTTACCGAGGTCAGGATGCCGACATAATTGCGGGTGCCGACCTTGCCATTGGCGCGGCGAAAGCCCTCGAAGGTCGCGCGCTGGCCGGGCGGGATCATCTGCGGCGCGATGGCGCCCTCGGCAAAGGCATAGTCATGCTCCAGCGTGCCGTCGCCAGCGCCCATGCCGCAATTGTGCTCATGGATCCAGTCGCCAACGGGAATGGCCACCTTGGCAAAGCCGATGATCTGGCCGAACTTGATGACCGCGGCGCCAGGGGCGATGGCGCTGGTGGCAAACTTGTGCCCGCGCGGCACGCGGCGGATGATGGTTATGCCCTGCGGCGTCACCGTGCCGACATCGAGATTGGCCAGGGCCACACCAATATTGTCGGATGAATTGAGCACCAGCGTGGTGGGCCGGGGGCGGGTCATGGTCTCGGACATAGCAGGCACTTTCGCAGGAGGTCTCAACTTCGCTTTACGCCAACCTGCTTTGCCGCCAGAGTGCGGTCGTAGCGGTCCTTGTAAGGCACCTTGCTTCTAACTAACATGTTAGCATGAACAACCATACAAGTTCCTACGGATTTTTGACCAGACCCGCGACGCTGACCCGCGGCAGCGTGACGGCTGACGTCACCGATTCGATCCGTACGGCCATCGTGACGCTGGCACTGCCGCCCGGCAGCATGATCGACAAGACGGAAATCTGCGCCGAACTGGGCGTCTCGCGCTTTCCGGTCAGCGAAGCGCTGGCCCGGCTGCAGATCGAGGGCCTGGTGGATATCGCGCCGCAGCGCGGTTCCACGGTCTCGCTGGTGCGCATTGCCGACGTCCGCGAATATATGCTGATCCGCAAGGGGCTCGAATCGGAAGCACTGCGCGTCCTGATCGGCAGCCACGATCAGAGCCTGATCGAGGCGCTGCATGCCAATATGGCCGCGCAGCGCGCTGCGGCCGAAGGCGACGATGCCGAGGCCTTCCATCATATCGACATCGCGTTTCATGACATCATCTATCGCTCGCTCGGCTTTTCCCGGATCAAGACCATTATCGATTCGGCCCGCGCCAATCTCGACCGGGCGCGACGGCTGATCATCACCCCGCGCCGGCTGGCTTTGACCATTGCCGAGCACCAGGCGATCTTTGACGGCATTCTCGCGGCAGATGCAGCGCAGGCGTCGAAAGCCATGCGCGCTCATATCGATGCGGTGATGGTCGAGCTCTTCGCCTTCGCCCGCGAACACCCGGAGGTCTTTGCCGATGGCGAGACGCTGGGCAGCGACAGCGACAGTTTTCCCTTCGGTTAGATTGGTCTGAGGAGGACCCAATGCTCAAGAATATTCCGCCGATTCTCGGCCCCGACCTGCTCGGCATTTTGCGCGCCATGGGCCATGGCGACGAGATCGCGCTGGTCGATGCCAATTACCCAGCCGACGCGGCCGGACCGGCGCTGGTGCGGCTCGATGGCATCAGCGTGACCGACGTGCTCGACGCCGTGCTGACGCTGATGCCGCTCGACGATTTTGTCGAGGAAGCGGCGATCTGCATGCAGGTGGTCGGCAATGCCGGCCAGCGCGAGCCGGTGATGGACGAGATGGATACGATCATCCAGCGCCACGAATCCAAGATGGGCCTGAGCTCGATGGAGCGCTTTGCCTTCTACGAGCGCGTCTCCAAGGGCTATGCGATTGTCCAGACCGGCGAGCGCCGGCTCTATGGCAATGTGCTGCTGAAAAAGGGCGTCATCCGCCCCAACTGAGCTGTCGCCGCGATATTGAATTTAGGGAGAATCGATCAATGAAACTGTTGCGCGTGGGCGCCAAGGGCGCGGAAAAGCCCGCCATCCTGGCCGAAGACGGCTCGATCCGTGACCTGAGCGGCATTGTCGGCGACATCGGCGGCGAGACGCTGACGCCGGAAGGCCTGGCAAAGATCCGTGCCGTGGATATCGGCGTGCTGCCCAAGCTCGATGCCAATGACCGCATCGGCCCCTGCGTCGGCCAGGTCGGCAAATTCATCTGCATAGGCCTCAACTATGCCGACCACGCCGCCGAAACTGGCGCCGCTATCCCGGCCGAGCCGATCATCTTCATGAAGGCCACCAGCGCCATCATCGGCCCCAATGACGATGTGATCATTCCCAAGAATGCCATCAAGCCGGATTGGGAAGTCGAGCTCGGCGTGGTGATCGGCAAGGAGGCGCGCTACGTCGACGAGGCCGACGCCATGGATCATGTCGCCGGCTATTGCGTGATCAATGACGTCTCGGAGCGCCATTTCCAGACCGAGCGCGGTGGCACCTGGGACAAGGGCAAGGGCAGCGACACCTTCGGGCCGATCGGCCCCTGGCTGGTGACGCGCGACGAGGTCGCCGATCCGCAGCAGCTCGGCCTCTGGCTAGAGGTCGATGGCCATCGCTATCAGAACGGCTCGACCAAGACGATGATCTTCGGCGTGGCCCATGTGGTCAGCTATGTCAGCCAGTTCATGAGCCTGCAGCCCGGCGACATCATCTCCACCGGCACCCCGCCAGGCGTCGGCATGGGCATCAAGCCGGAACCGGTGTGGCTCAAGCCCGGCAATGTGATGCGCCTCGGCATCGAGGGACTGGGCGAACAGCAGCAGACTGTGAAGGCGTATAGCGCGTAAGGCGCAACCAGCAACAAAACGTCACCCTCGGGCCTCACCCGAGGGGAATATACTTGTGTCAGGTTCAGAAAATGAAACGCCCTCGGGTCAAGCCCGAGGGTGACAGCCGATGGTTTACGGCCGCCGCGCCACCAGATCGATTTCCACCAGTGCGCCCACTGCCAGGGCAGTCACGCCTACTGTGGTCCGCGCCGGAAGCTTGCCTGCTTCAAAGAATGTGGGCCACAGGGCGTTGAGCGCAGCATAGTCCCGCTCGAACTGAGTGAGATAGATGCGCGCCATGGTGACATGTTCGAGCCCGAGCCCGATGCCCCCGAGGACAACCTTCAGGTTTTCCACCACGCGACGGGTCTGCGCCTCGACGCCCTCGGGCAGCGGCGCGTCGGGAGCGGCCGGATCGGTCGGCATCTGGCCGGTCACGAAAACCCAGCCATCGGCCTCGACTGCATGGGAAAACGGCGCCACCGGGCGCGGCCCCGAAGCGATCATGTGATGCAGCAATTGGCTCATTAAACACTCCTTCGCGATAGTGCTTGAGCGTCAACCGCGGGACAGTCATAAAGTCAATGTCTGCATGCGCCATAATCGCGTATCGGCGCTGAAAGAAACATCCCGTATGTTCGACATCTTCCATACCGTCTCAGCCTATCTCGAGGCCTTTCTCGATGCGATTTCCGGCAATTTCTGGCTGACCTTCTGGTTCATCTTTGCCGTGGCGATCGGCGAGGCGGTGTTCATCCTCGGGCTCTTCGTGCCATCGACCCCGGTGCTGCTGATGGCCGGCGGCATCATCGCCGAAGGCCGCCTGCCCTTCTGGGAAGTGTATTTTGCCGCGGTGATCGGCGCCATTATCGGCGACGCCATCTCCTATACGATCGGCCACTTCCTCAAGGATTCGATCAAGGAAATCTGGCCGTTCCGCAATCATCGCGACCTGATCGCCCGCGGCGAAACATTTTTCGCCAAGCATGGCGGCAAGGCCGTGTTCATCGGCCGTTTCATTCCAGGCGTGAAGGCCGTGATCCCCGGCGTCGCCGGCATCATGGGCATGCGCTACAGCCACTTCACCATCATCAACGTGACCTCGGCCTTCGTCTGGGCGGCGGCGCATATCCTGCCCGGCATGCTGCTGACCGGCTGGCTGAAATCCATGGGCCTGTCGCTCGAACTGGTCATCGTCGTGGGAACCTTGATCCTCACGGCGCTGTTTCTGGCTCTGCACTACTACCGCCGCATCCTGCTGTTCTTCGCACCCTGGCTGGGCGGTTTCGGTCGCTCGATCCAGGCCCGCTGGGCCACCGAAGACTCAACGCATTGAGGATTTCGTCATGAGTGAAGCCGAACTGATCGCCCAGCGCGAAGACGGCCCGACCCGCGGCCGCTATGTCATCCACCTGGCACCGGGCTTCGAGGCCGAAATGACCTTCCGCAAGGCCGGCGATGGCACGATCACCATAGACCACACCGGCGTGCCGCCCGAATATGAAGGCCGCGGCATTGCCGCCAAGCTGGTCAACAAGGCTGTAGCCGACGCGCGCGAACAGGGCTTCAAGATCACCCCCGTTTGCTCCTATGTGGTGGCGCAGTTCCGCCGCCATCCCGAATGGGCCGACCTGCGGGCCTAGCGACCCGACGCACTGCGCTGGCGGAAAAGCTCGGTTAGCCTTGCCAGCGCCACCAGGTGCACATTTTCCGGCGTCTTGGGCTCCTTGAGGCAGGTCACCTCAGTCACCACGGTAAAGACGCAACCATTGCGGTTGCCTGAGGCGGTGAACTCCAGCCGTCGCTTGTCGGGTCGATAGCGCGATGAGGTGACCTTGAACTGCATCAGAAGCCGAAGCGCACGCTCTCCTGGGTCTCTGCCTTGATGGCGTCGAGCCTGTCCCACGGGATAGTAATGGTCGGCGCCCCATAGGCATAAGCTGCAACATCATAGGGCTGGAACTGGATGACGAGACCATAATCGTCATTGAGGTCCCAACGGGTCGGATCGACTACCATCTCGGTGATATCGCCGGGCGCTTCGACAATCAGCCACTCCTTGTGCTGCGCCTGCAACTGGTCCCAGGCGGCATCGACCAGCGTATCGGCCCAACCGTCTCCGGAAAAGATGTCGTCGGCGATCACTTCGCGCTCTTCCGGCACATAGTAATGCAGGTAGTTGATGGTATAATTGCCATGCGCGGCGCCGTGGCCATACCAATAGGTCGTGGCTGTCAGGGTGATGCGATTGGCGCCAGCCACTTCCTTGAGCGTCACATCAACGCTGGTATCGGCACTGCTGTCATCGTCACCGCCCGCCTCGGCATCAGCAGCACCACCGGTGAAGGCCTCTACCCGCCTGGCGATATAGCCATTGAAACTCTCGGCCAGCGGATCGTCGCTGTCGAGCAGCGGATAGTTCAGCTCATGGGTGGCCAGCTTCCAGTAGGATTCGGGATTGTCGACCTCATTGGGATCAGGCTGGGCGCTATAGGCGCCTTGGGTGATGAACCGATGGCCACCCAGCATGCGGCTTTGCTCGAGCGCCGTGCTGCGGGTGTTGAACAGGCTGACGAGGCACTCACCGCCGGCCTCATCATAGCTGCCCGATGCCAGCAGTTCGGCGTCGTCCGTGCAGGCCCGCTGGGCAAAATCGAGCCAGTCGCGCTGGCCGGCACGCATCAAGGCCGCGCCTTGCTTGCTCAGTCCGCCGGTAGAGGTGGCAAAGCTCTTGGCCAGGCGCTCGTCGGCCAGCGACAGATCCGGAACCGCGCAGATTGCCTGCTCGAAAGGCGTTACCGCCTTGGCGCAGTCAAAGCTGGCAGCGCTGGTTGGCAGCGCGCCAAGCGCCAGGAGCACGACGGGACCGGCAAGTCGGAGCAGCATGGATCAACCCTTGTGGTATTGACCCAAGGCTGGCAGGCGGGTGCCACGGCGTCAACCGCTCCCGGCTTACCCTGCGATCACGACAGCTTTTACAGCGCGGCGAGGAAAGCCTGCGTTTCACCCAGCTCTTCCGGACGCAGCTCATGTCCGCCAGCATGCCAAACCAGCTTCGATGCGGCGCCATTGCCGGCGAAATAATCGGCCAGCGCCTGCGTTGCGGCGGCGGGCGCGATCGGATCGCGCTGGCCGGCGGTGATCAGCACTGCCGTGCCCGAGAGATCGACCAGCGGTGGCGTGAAGGGGATCAGCGGGTGCATCAGCACCGTGGCGTCGAACAGGTCAGGCGCCGCAAACTGTACGGCGGCCAGGATATTGGCGCCGTTGGAATAGCCGAGGCCAATCACCTTGGACGGCTGGCTTTCCGCCTTGAGGGCGGTGACGAAATCCACCATCTGCGCGGTGCGCAGGCGCAGGTCGTCCATGTCATAGACGCCCTCGGCCGTGCGGCGAAAATAGCGCAGCGCTCCGCCTTCGCTGACATCGCCGCGCGGCGCAATGATCCGGGCACCGGGCAACAGCTGGCCGGCCAGCTCGAAGAACTGGTTCTCGTCGCCACCCGTGCCGTGGAACACGAAAAACAGTGGCGCCGTTACATCGGCGCCCTCGGCTTCGCGATAGTGATAGTCGGCCATTCTGGTCTCCCGCAGTCTGTTGACCGATATATCGACCCCGCCGAAACGGCGGGCAACCATCCGGCACCGCCACGCACTGTTGCCGTTTGCGGAACAATGCGCCAGCCGTGTCGGTTGCCGTTACGCAGCATTCATGCATCAATGCCGCATGTTCCTTTCGATTTTCGACGTGTTCAAGATCGGCATCGGTCCCTCGAGCTCCCACACCATGGGCCCGATGAGTGCCGCGAAACGCTTCCTCGACGAGCTGCAAACCGGCGACTGGCCGCGTGCCAAGAATGCCAGGCCGGCGGCGCTGACGGCAACCCTCCACGGTTCTTTGGCCTACACCGGCCTCGGCCATGGCAGCGGCAGGGCGGTGATCCTGGGGCTCTGCGGGCAGGATCCCAAGACGGTCGATCCGGATGCCATGGATCTCATCATTGTTGCGGTGGAAGCCAATGGGCTGGTGCAGCCGCCCGGCCATGGCGCCTATCGCTTCCGGCCGGCGGTCGACCTGGTGTTCGACAAGCGCAACGCCCTGCCCGGCCATCCCAATGGGCTGCAATTTGCCGCTTACGACACCGATGGCCAGCTGCTGCTGCGTCGCGCCTATTATTCCATCGGCGGCGGCTTTGTGGTCAGCGCCGAAGAGCTCAAAGCGCTCAAGCATGCTTCACCCGCTCAGGCCGACGTGCCCTATCCCTTTGCCCATGCCAAAGACATGCTGGCCATGGCCGCCCGCTCGGGCCTCTCCATCGCCGGCATGAAGCGGGCCAATGAGGAGGCAACGCGCAGCCGCGTGGCGCTGGATCGCGGTATCGACGAAATCTGGGGCGTGATGGACGCCTGCATCGAGCGCGGCGTGGCCCAGGACGGGGTGATGCCGGGCGGGCTCAACGTCAGGCGCCGCGCCCGCAACATCTTCCATCAGCTCGACGCGCAATGGCAGCGCAACGAATTGACCCCGCTGATGGCCAATGACTGGCTGAGCCTTTACGCCATGGCGGTCAACGAGGAGAACGCCGGCGGCGGCCGCGTCGTCACCGCGCCGACCAATGGCGCCGCCGGAGTGATCCCCGCCGTGATACGCTTCTATCTCAAGTTCAACGCTGCCGCCGGCCCCCAGGCAATCCGCGACTATCTGCTCACCGCCGCAGCGATCGGCGGCATCATCAAGCACAATGCCTCGATCTCGGGCGCCGAAGTCGGCTGCCAGGGCGAAGTCGGCTCCGCTTCGGCCATGGCCGCCGCCGGCCTTTGCGCCATCATGGGCGGCACCCCCGAGCAGGTCGAAAACGCTGCCGAAATCGCCCTGGAACACCACCTCGGTATGACCTGCGACCCAGTCGCGGGCCTGGTCCAGATCCCTTGCATCGAACGCAATGCGTTTGGGGCGGTGAAGGCCGTCACGGCGGCATCATTGGCGCTCAAAGGCGACGGAAGCCATGCGGTGCCGCTGGATGCCTGTATCGAAACGATGCGGCAGACGGGATTGGATATGAGCGAGAGGTATAAGGAGACGAGCCTGGCAGGGTTGGCGGTGAATGTGGTGGCGTGTTGAGAGGGAGGGTGGGAACTGGCGTTATTGAGCGTTTGGGCGAATAAAGTCGCCAGGCTCCGATATCGACTTGCCTAGAAACCCAGTCGCAGCCTTGGTATGGCTTGCCCGCAGTGGCTATCGGTGATGTTCAAGGAACCACTGATACGTTTCGGTGATGCCCTCTTCAAGGGCGACCCTCGGCTTCCAACCCATGCCGCGCAGCTTATCTGCGCTCATCAACTTGCGTGGTGTGCCGTCCGGCTTGGACAGATCGTGCACGATCTCGCCGGTAAAGCCGACGACGTCGCAGACGATCTGGGTCAGTTCGAGAATGGTTACATCTTCGCCGGAACCGACATTGACATGCTCGTGGCCGGAGTAATTCTTGAGCAGGAACACTAGCGCATCGGCGCAGTCATCGGCATGCAGGAACTCGCGGCGCGGTGTGCCGGTGCCCCAGACCGTGATCGATGAAGCGCCACTCACCTTGGCCTCATGCGCCTTGCGAATGATCGCTGGCATGACATGGCTTGAGGTCAGGTCGAAGTTGTCGCCTGGGCCATAGAGATTGGTCGGCATGGCGCTGATGTAGTCGCGGCCATACTGCTTGCGGTAGGCTTGGGCCAGCTTGATGCCGGCGATCTTGGCGATGGCGTACCACTCGTTCGTCGGTTCGAGGGATCCGGTGAGGAGGCTGTCCTCAGTAATCGGCTGGTCGGCATACTTAGGGTAGATGCAGGACGAGCCGAGAAAGAGGAATTTCTCGACGTCATTGGCATGAGCCGCCCCGACGATGTTCGCCTCGATCATCAGGTTGTCGTAGAGGAATTCCGCTGGGCGCGTGTCATTGGCCAGGATACCGCCGACCTTGGCCGCCGCCATGACGATCGCGTCCGGCTTGGCATCGCCGAGAAAGGCTTCCACCTCCGCCTGGCGCATCAGGTCCACGACATCACGGCCAGCGGTGATGACTTCACAGCCCTCGCCAGCCAGGCGCCGCACCACGGCGCCGCCGACCATGCCACGATGGCCGGCAACCCAGACGCGCTTTCCATTCAGGTCATAAGTCATGCTGTCGTCTCGAACTCGCGGAACCGGATAGGGCTTGTGGCGAGCTACCCGTCAGCCTTCGAAGCTGACGGGAAGGTCTAAGCCATGCGACTTGAGCAGGGCAAAGCGGCGGGCCGCCTTGTGGTCGGCGGCGACCATTTCCTTGCACATTTCCTGCGCGGTGATTTCGGGCACCCAGCCGAGCTTTTGCTTGGCCTTGCTCGGATCGCCGAGCAGGGTTTCCACTTCGGCAGGACGGAAGTATTTCGGGTCGATGCGGACGATGATATCGCCGACCTTGATGTTGGGCGCGAGATCGCCCTCAATCCTCGCGACCGTGCCAACCTCATCCACGCCCGAACCCGAAAACTCAATGGTGACGCCAAGCTCTGCGGCCGACCAGGAGATGAACTCGCGCACGGAATACTGCACACCAGTCGCGATGACGAAATCGTCGGCGACCTCCTGCTGCAGCATCATCCACTGCATACGGACATAGTCCTTTGCGTGGCCCCAGTCGCGCAGGGAGTCGATATTGCCCATGTAAAGGCAGGATTCGAGACCCAGGGCGATGTTGGACAGCCCGCGGGTGATCTTGCGCGTCACGAAGGTTTCGCCGCGGCGCGGGCTCTCATGGTTGAACAGGATACCGTTACAGGCATACATCCCATAGGCTTCGCGATAGTTCACCGTGATCCAATAGGCATAAAGTTTTGCGACGGCATAGGGCGACCGGGGATGGAAAGGCGTGGTTTCCTTCTGGGGCGTTTCTTGCACCAGGCCGTAAAGCTCGGAGGTGGATGCCTGATAGAAGCGCGTTTTCTTCTCAAGACCAAGGAAACGGATGGCTTCGAGTAGTCGTAGAGCACCGGTGCCGTCAACGTCAGCGGTGTATTCAGGGGCCTCGAAGGACACAGCCACATGCGACTGGGCGCCGAGGTTGTAGACCTCGTCCGGCTCGATATCGCGGATCAGGCGGGTCAGATTCGAGGTATCTGACAGATCGCCGTAATGCAGCTTCATCTGCGCATTGCCGACATGCTGGTCCTGATACAGGTGGTCGATACGCTGGGTATTGAACAGCGAAGCCCGGCGCTTGATGCCGTGCACTTCATAGCCCTTTTCCAGCAGAAGCTCGGTCAGGTACGAACCATCCTGTCCGGTGATCCCTGTAATCAGCGCCTTTTTTGTCATCATCATCCTGAGAAAATCATACTGAACGAGCGCTCTTGTTACAGTTAAACCGGTCAAAGGAAAACCCGACACCCAAGATCGAACGTTCCATCGAACTCAGGACCGATCCGCTGAGCTACAAAAATTTACGTCTCTTGCTGGCGGCGGTTGCCTCACCAGACCTCAGCGACACTACAGACCGGGCCGGACAGAAGCGAAAGTTGCAAGGCGACGGGTTGGCAGTGTGTTGGCGTGCTGAGCCGGCTCGGCAGCTGCGATACGCGAATGAATTGCCAAACGCCCGCAGTCGGCGGCCACTGGTTAGTCGATCTGAATGCCAGCTAGAGAGCTGTAGCCCTTGGCGCGCGACCGGGTTGAGACCTCTCGATCCATGTTTTGGCCGAAAGCTTTTCACCAAAGAAAATCAACGCGGTCCAACGGCTCACTCGAAGCGCAGTCGACACTAGCAACGACGAAACCAGCGGCCCCAGCACAGGCGGCCAAACCACCAAGAAGTAAAAATGGAGGGCGTATATATCAAGGGAATGCCGGCCTATTAGCGTAAGTGCTGACAGCGGGAGACGAGGCAGATTATTTGTCGCGAAGCGCGCAATACCTAGCATGGCAAGACTTCCGCTCAATGCGACTATGATGCCAAACGCCCTGGTGAAGTGCGCCGACAGTGGGACGCCAATTAAAAAGTCAGGGGGTCCGAGTCTATGCCACGCCGGCGCCAAGGCCATAAAAATTAGCGCCGCAACAAGCGGAACAGACGCTGGCATTCTGCCCTTGGTAAGGTGGGCGAAGATCAGCCCAGCGTAGAAATTTGGAAAATGGACCTTCGCTAGTCCCGCAGCTTCGAGTGGTACCATTTTCAATGCAAGATAACCTAATATCCCACAGCCAATCATCATCGCCAACTGCGTGCCCCCGCCAGCAAATCCGCAGCGATGTGCAACCGTCGTACTAAAGCGCACGAGCAAGCCGACCAGATAGAGAAAGATCGTGATCTCAAACAGTGCGATTAGAAACCAAAGTCCCTCGTCAGGGCGCTTTACCAGGACGGTTAAGCGATCTACAAACGTACCATCTCGACTATAGCCCAAGAAAATGTAGGCAACCAAAGCCCACACAAAGTAGGGCAGCACCAATCGCCGTGCTTTTGCAAAAACATCCTGAAGTACGCCTCTCTGGAAGTCCAAGGTCGATCCTGAAAGCGTAAATTTGATAAACCAAGGCGCGGTCACCATTCCAGAAATAAAGAAGAAAAATGGCATGTGGAAAGAGTATATCAACCTAAATGCCAAATTAGCATCAAAGTCAGTCACCCCAGCCTGAATATTGTGCCCCATGATTACGAGCAGGATCGCAAGACCCTTCGCACAGTCCAAAAAGACGTCACGCGGTCGCGAATTATTTGATTCACTACTCAAATTGACGCCTCACTTCGATACATCGTGTATGTCTTAGTCCTGCAACGCCCTCGACAACAGACTATATTGAATTAATTATCTAATACATTGGCACTATTGATCGAGTTATGTCGAACCAAATCATGTCGGGCAGCGGCCGCTATGGATATAAGTTTAGTCCACACCGACGGCTGTTACAAAGATCAGCAGCGGCAGAAAGGCTACTGCAACAAACAGCCATTCCAGATTTGGCCACTGGATGGCGGAAAACGCCAATGGCATAGCCCAGAGTAAGGTAGTCACAGCGTAAGCGATAGTCACCGATCTGTGGCCGAGACGACGAGACAGCTTTTGATAGGCATGGCTGCGATGAGCCGACCACGGCCGTTCTCCCTGCAGGATGCGCCGCACGACCGTAACGGTAGCGTCGCTGATGAAGACTGATGCCAGTGCCAACGCGCCGGCATAGCTGATCACGCCGCTCTCGATCATGGTCAGCATCACGGCAAGCATGATGAACGACAGAAAATTAGACCCGGCGTCGCCCATGAAAATGCGCGCCGGTGGCCAGTTGAGCAAGAGAAAGCCCGCAGTGGCCGCGAGGGTAACGGCCGCAAGGATCCACATTGGTTCGGACAACGCCCGGCTGTCAGACCAGAGCCACAGCCCCATGGCGCCGGCAAGGATCAGCAGGGCCTGACTGCCGGCCAGGCCATCGATCCCATCCATAAAGTTGAAAAGATTGATCCACCAGACGCCGGCCACCACCAGGACCACGCCGAGCGCCGGTCCGGCCAGTTGAAAGCCAAGCGGCAGCGGCACCCCCGGCACGTCCGATACCCAAATAGCGATAGCGATGATCGCGATCTGCACGATGAAGCGCAACGCGGCGCTGAGGTCGAAGGCATCGTCGGAAAAGCCAAGTGCTGCGATGGCGGCGCCTAACAGCAACCAGAGCCAGTACAGCGGCATTAGAACCATAAGAATTATGCCACAGGCAACGACCGCTATGGCAATTGCCAGCCCGCCACCGGAGGGCGTTGGTTTGATGTGGGAGGAACGTCCATTTGGAACCTGAACCAGGCGCAGTCGCGGAGCGAGGCGAATGAGCAGATGTGTCCCGGTCAAACTGATCATGAAGGCAAAGGCAACCATCAAAGCAACGATCATGCTCATGCCCCTCTCCAACTGTGAGCCGCTTGTGTCACCGCCGCGCCACAGGCGTCAAGCATGACGCCACGCTCCACAGGCTTCCGGTCAATCCAGTGTTTTCAAGTTGCGCTGTGCAGCGTAAGTCTGTCTACCAACCCCTGGGCGTCTCAAACCCAACCAAAGAGACGACCATTTTAGCTTTTTTGAACGGCGTCGCCGTCAGGCGACAGCAGCAATCATCAGAGTATTCTCCGGTATGTTGAGAATAATATCGGCGATCACGGGGCTCCCGCGATTCTGGAAGCGTGTCGTAATACTATCCTTCGACGCCTGCGCGCTTGCGGCAACGCTTTGGGCCAGTTTTGCATTGCGTTATGGACAATGGACGCCGCCGACAAACCTTTTCGACTTCTTGCTGATCCTGTCTGCGCCGCTTGTCGCCATTCCTATTTTTGTTCGGCTGGGGCTCTATCGCGCCGTCATTCGCTATCTGCCGGAGCGGGCACTCTGGACGACGATTCAGGCTACAACCCTGGCGACTTTGTGTTGGGTCCTGGTGATCTTCCTCTCGCAGATTTCGCTGAAATTTGTCGTCCCGAGATCTGTTCCCATCCTGTACTGGGCCCTCGCCACGATCGCGATCGGCGGAAGTCGTTTTATCGCCAAGAAGTTGTTGTGGCCCAATAGCGGCAACCGACAGCAGAACAAGCCCATTGCCATCTATGGAGCAGGCGAAGCGGGCGCGCAGCTTGCCAATGCCCTGCGCCGGCAGGGGACCCACCGCATCGTTGCCTTTCTAGACGACAGTCGCACACTGCATGGCCGCGACGTCGCGAGCATCCGCGTCTTCCCGCCTTCGGCCGTGCCCATGCTGGCAGAACAGTATGGCGTCGAGGAAGTTATCCTATCGATCCCCACCCTGACCGCAGCCCGGCGGCGGGAAATCGTCACTGCAATCGGCGGACATGGCGTGAAGATCAGAACCGTGCCGCCCGTTACCGATCTGGTGGATGGTCGCTATCTAGTGAGCCAGATACGCGAAATCGACATCGACGAACTGCTCGGGCGGTCATCGGTGCCGCCTGTTCCGGAATTGCTGCGATCGATGATCGAAGGCAAGGCCATCATGGTTACGGGTGCGGGCGGCTCAATTGGCTCGGAGCTCTGCCGGTTGATCGTCAAGCTTGCGCCGAAAAGCTTGATTTTGTTCGAGGCAAACGAATTTGCGCTCTACAAGATTGAACGCGAGCTGAGTGGAAAAGACGCCACAAACGTCATTCCGGTGCTGGGTTCGATAGTCGATCGCCAGCGCGTCGATATTTGCATGGGACAGCACGCCCCCGACGTGGTGTTCCATGCTGCTGCGCACAAGCACGTGCCACTGATCGAGGCGAATGCCCTGGAAGGTATTCGAAATAACGTTATGGGAACGCGAATCGTCGTCGATGCTGCCTATGCTCATGGCGTCTCGACGTTTGTGTTGATTTCGTCCGACAAGGCCGTTCGTCCGACCAATGTGATGGGCGCGACCAAACGCTGGGCCGAACTGATCGTGGCGCAGAAAGCGCTGGAGGCTGCATCCGCCGGAACCGGTCAGCGCCTTACCGCGGTGCGCTTCGGCAATGTTCTGGGATCCAACGGATCGGTCGTGCCTTTGTTCAAGGAGCAGATCGCCAAGGGCGGGCCGGTGACGCTGACGGACCCGACAATGACCCGATACTTCATGTCGATCCACGAAGCCTCGGAACTGATCGTGCAGGCCGGCGCCCTGTCTCACGGCGGGGACATTTTCCTGCTCGATATGGGCAGTCCGGTACTGATCCGTGACCTAGCGGAGAACATGATCCAGCTCGCCGGCTTGACCGTGCGTAGTGCCGACCATCCAGACGGCGATATCGACATCGTTGTGACGGGTAAGCGGCCTGGCGAGAAGATGTTTGAGGAACTGTTCTACGATGACGCCTCGGTGGAAACGACCGATCACCCCAAGATTCGTCGATCGCCAAAGGAAAACACCATCTCAATCACACGCCCCTATGCCGAACTGATGGCGTGGGTTGAGGCACAGGACGAAGCGAAGGCCCGTGATTGCCTGTTCAAGGTGATTGCGGTCGAAGAAACCAAGATCAGCGCTTGAACCGGTTTCTTCTGGACGCTATCGGCCCTCGAAGGTTAGACCCGGTCAGGGGAGAGGAAGCCACCATGGCGAAACCCTCGGTCCGCAGTTGAGACATTTTGCATGAATGTAAATGCCCCAGATCGGAAGTTGGCGGCACGCACTGGCGCTATGAACGCTGTCGCCGCGCTTTGGCAGCGCATGACCAAGCGCCGCAGACGCCAGTTCTATGGTCTTGTTGCCATATCGTTGCTGGCGTCGATAGCTGAGGTGACGAGCTTGGCAATGCTGTTTCCGCTATTGCTACTTCTGGCGTCGCCACAGCAAGCGATGGACAATGCGCTCCTTCAGCCTGTAGCCTCAGCACTGGGCCTGTTAGATCCGTCTTCGCTTGCCTTTGCCGCTCTTCTTGCCTTCATTGGAGCTGCGCTTGCTGCCGGCGTAATTCGCTGGATCGTGTTGGTTGCCAATAACTCCTACTCGTTCGGACTGGCCACCGAATTGAGCGAGCGGGCCTACCGAAAAAGCTTACTTCAGCCCTATTCGGTGCAACTGCAGCGTAATTCGAGCACCATCATTGATGGTGTGATGAACAAGACCATGGCCGTCGCCGGCAATGTGGTGGCGCAAATTCTAACCTTGATGACGTCCACCGTAGTGGGCCTGAGCATCCTAGTCACGCTGATCGTAACTGATCCCACAGTCGCCGCGATCACTGGCATCACCTTCGCCCTGATATACATCACGATCACCATAGCGGTGCGACAAAGCTTGCAGCAAAACGGGGAGACCATTGCCCGAGAGTCCGCGCGAGCAATTCGAGCACTGCAGGAGGGGCTGGGGGGTATTCGAGATGTTCTCATCGACGGAACCCAGGAAACCTATGCTCAGATTTTCCGCAGCGCCGACCTGCCCTTCAAGGCGGCGATGAGCCGAAATGCCATCATCGCCGGCTCTCCACGCTTTATCGTGGAAACGCTTGGCATGATCTTGATTGCCACCCTTGCATTCTTTCTGACCCGCGCCGACGGTGGCATGGGCTCCGCAATTCCTACCCTTGGTGTGTTGGCGTTGGGGGCCCAGCGCCTGCTGCCAATGCTGCAGCAAAGCTATGCTGCCATTGCCACCATCAGGGGGAGCGAGGCCTCGCTCTGGGGCGTTATCGAGCTGCTCGACCAGCCGGATGCGCCAGAGCAATCCATTGCCGCCGTGCCGTTTGAACGTGACATCCGACTGTCGGGCGTGAGCTTTCAATACCCCACTGCCAGTACGCCAGTGCTGCATGATATGACACTGACAATTCCCAAAGGCAGCCGCTATGGCTTTTATGGGCCAACTGGCGGAGGCAAGAGCACGACGCTCGACATCATCATGGGCCTGCTCGAACCCAGCGGTGGCAGCATTCAGGTCGATGGCCTCACCATCACCGAACAGCACCAGAGAGCCTGGCGCAGTCACGTCGCGCACGTGCCGCAGGCGATCTATCTGTCCGACAGCACGATTGCCGAAAACATCGCCTTTGGTTCAAAGCGCGACGAGATCGACATGGACCGACTGCGCGCGGCGGCGAAATCGGCCCAGATCGCCGAGACGATCGAGAGCTGGCCCAATGGCTATGATACCTTTGTTGGCGAGCGCGGACTGCGCATTTCGGGCGGCCAGCGGCAGCGCATCGGCGTGGCGCGCGCGCTTTACAAACAAGCCGACCTGATCATTCTCGACGAAGCGACCAGCGCCCTGGATAACCAGACTGAAAGCGCCCTGATCGATGCGATCGAGGCAATCGGCTCGCATGTGACCATCATCATGGTCGCACATCGTCTGACGACGCTCAAAAACTGCGATGCACTGGTCGAAATCGAAGGCGGTCGCGTAAAACGTGTGGGCCGTTATGAAGAACTGATCGCCTGACGGCCGCTTGGCTTGAGTTGCCTCACCGGGTCATCTAATAGCAATACGCTGCGCGACATTGTCGAGCCGGATCAATATCGAGGTAACTTTGAAAGCGGTTATATTGGCAGGCGGGCTGGGGACGCGGATCTCGGAGGAGACCAGCGTAAAACCAAAGCCAATGGTGGAGATTGGCGGTCGCCCGATACTCTGGCACATCATGAAGATCTTCGGATCACACGGGATCAATGATTTCGTGATCTGCTGTGGCTACAAGGGCTACGTGATCAAGGAATATTTCGCCAACTACTTCCTGCACATGTCCGACGTTACCTTCGACATGCAGAACAACGAGATGCTGGTCCATCAGCGTTATGCGGAGCCATGGCGGGTCACGCTGGTCGATACCGGCGAGAACACCATGACAGGCGGCCGCTTGAGGCGGGTACGCGACTACGTCAAGGATGAGAAAGCTTTCTGCTTCACCTATGGTGACGGGCTGGCCAATATCAATATTACCGAGCAGGTTGCGTTCCATCGATCGCATGGCAAGCTGGCCACCGTTACCGCCGTGCAGCCGCCGGGACGCTATGGCGCCCTCGACATGGACGGCACCAGCATTCGCGGCTTTATCGAAAAGCCGCAGGGTGACGGTGGCTGGATCAATGGCGGCTATTTCGTGCTTTCGCCCAAAGTTATCGACGAAATAGATGGTGACGGCTCTTCCTGGGAAGGTGCGCCGCTGCAGGCGCTGGCGCAGAAAGGCCAGTTTGAGGCTTACCGACACTCCGGCTTCTGGCAGCCGATGGATACGTTGCGCGAAAAGGTGATGCTGGAGGAACTGTGGCAGAGCGGCAAGGCACCCTGGAAGGCTTGGGCTTGACTTCGCTGCGCTCAACCCTGGGCAATCTGGCTGGTCGCCGGGTGTTCCTGACTGGACATTCCGGCTTCAAGGGCAGCTGGATGGTGGCCTTGCTGCGGCAGCTCGGCGCCGAGGTGCATGGCTATGCCCTAAGGGCGTCGTCGTTACCTAACTTGGCCGTACTCGCCGATATTGGCGGCATGCTGGCCAGCGAAACCATAGCCGATATTCGCGATGCAGCAGCCCTCCACACAGCCATGGCGCAGGCGCGCCCGAACCTCGTGATCCATATGGCGGCGCAGGCATTGGTCCGGCAGAGCTATGCCGACCCGATCGAGACCTGGTCGACAAATGTCATGGGCACCGTCAACCTGCTGGAAGCGGCGCGCTCTGTGCCGGGCATCGCCGGCATTGTCGTCGTCACCACCGACAAATGCTATGACAACCGCGGCTGGGAGTGGGGCTACCGCGAGACAGACGCCCTTGGCGGACATGACCCCTATAGCGCCAGCAAGGCAGCAACCGAGCTGGTCGCACAAAGTTACCGTAAGAGCTTTTTCGACGGTGCAGGTGTGCTGGTGGCGACGGCGCGCGCCGGCAATGTCATTGGCGGCGGAGACTGGAGCGAGGACCGCCTGGTTGCCGATGCTGCGCGGGCAGCCGCCAGCCAAAATATCCTGACAGTGCGCAACCCGGCCGCCACTCGCCCCTGGCAGCATGTGCTGGATTGCCTGTCCGGCTATCTGACGCTGGGCAATGCCCTGCTAGCCGGCGATCGCCACGCCGCCACCGCCTTCAATTTTGGTCCTGATACGGCTGACAATGTCAGCGTCGGCGAATTGCTGACCCGGCTCGCTCAACATTGGCCCGAATTGCAATGGCAGGTAGAGGGCCAAGCAAACGCACCGCATGAAGCCGCTTTCCTCTACCTCGACTCCAGCCGCGCCCGGCGTGACCTCCACTGGCAATCGCGCTGGACGCTGGACAAGGCGCTGCAGCAGACCGCTGGCTGGTATCGTGCGGTGGCGCAGGATAGTTCGGCTGCCGCATCCCTGATGGCCACACAGATCGACGAGTACCTCCAATGAATACAGCGACATGCATGGCCTGCGGGGCGCCACTCAGCCGCGTGGTCTGCGATCTTGGCCTGTCTCCCATCTCCAATGCCTTCATCAAGCCAGAGGATGCCAGCAAGGGCGAGATGTTCTATCCGCTCAAGACCTGCGTCTGCGAAGCGTGCTGGCTGGTGCAGCTCGAATCGAGCCCTGATTCCAGCGCGCATTTCCATGAGGACTACGTCTACTTCTCGTCATTCTCATCCGGCTGGGTCGAGCATGCCCGGCGCTATGTCGAGGCCATGACGGCGCGGCTGTCGCTCGGCCCGCAGAGCCGGGTGATGGAACTGGCCAGCAATGACGGCTACCTGCTGCAATTCTTCGCCAGGGCCGGGATTCCCGCGCTCGGTATCGAGCCCACCGCCAATACGGCCGCCGCGGCGCGCCTCAAGGGCGTCGAAACACGGGAAATGTTCTTTGGCCGTGACAGCGCCGCGGCGCTTGCGGCCGATGGCTGGAGCGTCGATCTGCTGCTGGGCAACAATGTGCTAGCGCACGTTCCGGATATCAACGACTTCGTCGGCGGCATGCCGCTGGTGCTCAAGCCCGAGGGTGTCGTTACCCTGGAGTTTCCGCATCTGTTGAACCTGCTGACACAGAACCAGTTCGATACGATTTATCACGAGCACTACACCTATCTCTCGCTGACCGCTCTGGAGCCGATTTTTGCCCGCGCGGGCCTGCGCGTGTTTGATGTCGAAACCCTTCCGACCCATGGCGGCAGCCTGCGGGTCTTCGTCTGCCACACGGCGTCGGGCCATGCGGCAACGCCGGCGGTGGGTGAAATGCTGGCGCGCGAAAAGGCCGAAGGCCTCGACAATGCCGAACGCTACGATGCCTTCGCCGCAGAGGTGGTACAGACCAAGCGGGCCTTGCTGCAATTCCTCATCGAGGCGCGCGCCGCCGGCAAGACCGTTGCCGGCTATGGCGCTGCCGCCAAGGGCAACACCCTGCTCAACTACTGCGGCGTGCGCGCCGACATGGTGGATTTCGTCGTCGACAAAAACCCGACCAAGCAAGGTCGCTTGCTCCCCGGCTCCCGCATTCCCGTATTGGCGCCCGAAGAGATAGCAACACGCCGACCCGACTATCTACTGATCCTGCCCTGGAACATCCGCGACGAGATCATCGAGCAGATGTCTGGCATCCACGTCTGGGGCGGGCAGTTCGTGGTGCCCATCCCAACGCTGGACATCATCCCGTGAAGTTCACCGAGACGCCTCTTGCCGGTGCTTTCGTGCTCGACATCGAGCCGCATGCCGACGCGCGTGGCTTCTTTGCGCGCACGGCCTGCGCCGAAGACTTTGCACGGCATAGCCTGGACGGTCACTTCGTGCAGCAATCGGTGTCTTTCAATGCGCTCAAGGGCACCTTGCGGGGCCTGCATTTCCAAGCCCAGCCGCATGAGGAAGACAAGCTGGTGCGCGTCACGCGCGGCGCGATATTCGACGCTATAGTGGACCTGCGGCAGGGCTCGCCCAGCTTTGGCAAATGGTTCGGCGTGGAGCTGAGTGCAAGCAATCACCGCCAGCTTTACATCCCTAAGGGTTTCGCCCATGGCTTCCAGACGCTGGAGGACAGTTCCGAAGTGCTTTATGCCATGACGGTGCCCTACGCCCCTGGCTTTGGTCGCGGGATTCGCTGGGATGATCCGGCAATCGGGGTGGACTGGCCGTTGGAGGTGGATTCAACAGACCGTAGACGCATATCATCCGCCGACACGACACATCCGAACTTGGTCGCGAGCTCGTGATAGGGCGCGTCGCGGTTATAGGCGCCAGCGGTTTTATTGGTCGTCATCTGGTCCCTTCGCTTGTTGCGCAAGGTACCGAGGTCGTGGCTACTGCCCGCGATGTGGCACGACTCGATCACCTCGAAGGCATCGAAAAAGTCGCACTTGATATATCCGACGCCGCAGGAGCCTTCGATCGTCTGGGGCGGCCAAACGTCGTGGTGCATCTCGGATGGGGCGGATTGCCCAACTACAAGTCATTGCACCATTTCGAGCACGAGCTTCCGCTTCAATACGACTTCCTCAAGCAGCTCATCGTGGATGGGGCATCGAGACTGGTCATCACCGGCACCTGCCTCGAATATGGCATGAAATCGGGTGAACTGTCGGAGCTCGATACACCAGAGCCGACCAATGCCTATGCACTGGCCAAACACATTCTGCATCGTCAACTTGAATTGTTGCAGACGCAGCTTCCGTTCGAATTGAGCTGGTGTCGTTTGTTTTACCTTTATGGGCAGGGTCAAGCGCCCACATCGCTTTGGTCAAGCCTCCACGCTGCAATCGAACGCGGCGAGACCCGCTTCAACATGTCCCAAGGCGATCAGTTGCGGGACTTCTTGCCTATCGAGCGAGCCACAGAACTGCTCGCCACCATTTCGCTGAGCCATAAGGGTTTGGGGCCGATCAATATTTGCTCTGGCAAAGGCATATCAGTCAGAGCTTTGGTGGAGAGCTGGATCGCGGCAGCAGGATCACAGATCGTACCCAATCTTGGGCACTATCCATATCCCGACTATGAACCCTTTGCCTTTTGGGGTAATGCCGAAAAACTCCATCGCACAACAGGTCATTCATGAGCGACGCTAGAGAATTGTACCGTGTTGAAGGATTGCCGATCTTTCAAAACCGGATGTATCCTTCTCGGGAAGAGGCCCGCAACTGCCCGAGGGGTGACGTGGTGCTGGTAGAGGATTTGACCTCCGGGCTTATATACAATCAGGCATTTGATCCTGCGCTGATGGTTTATGATGCCGAGTATCAGAATGAGCAGGGTAATAGCCCACTTTTTCAACGTCATCTTCAGTCGATTGCTGAGCTGGTCGAAACGACAATGGGGCGCGAGGGCCTTGTCGAGGTTGGCTGTGGCAAAGGGCTTTTTCTGGAACTGCTCGCGTCGCGAGGCGCCGATATCCGAGGATACGACCCGACCTACGAGGGCAGCAACCCCCGCATCATCCGCAGCTATTTCAATGCCGATCTTGGAATTTCCGGCGAAGGGCTGATCCTGCGCCATGTGCTTGAGCACATTCAAAACCCGGTCGATTTCCTGCACGATCTTCGCGATGCCAACGGCGGTGGCGGCAAGATTTACATCGAGGTGCCATGCTTGGACTGGATCTGCGAAAATCGCACATGGTTCGACGTGTTCTACGAGCATGTGAACTATTTCCGCCTAACCGACTTTCTGCGCATTTTTGGCAAGGTCTACGAAGCCAAACGATCTTTTGGCGGTCAGTATCTCAGCATAGTGGCAGACCTTGGCTCCGTACGACGACCAACGCTAGACGAGACTGATCGGGTTCAATTTCCAGCTGAGTTCGGGGCCAAGGTCGAGGCTCCCGATTTGGCCTCGTTAGCCGTCTGGGGCGGCGCCTCAAAAGGGGTTCTATTCTGCTTGATGATGGAACGGCTCGGCCTGCAGGTCGATACCGTTATCGACATCAACAAGGCCAAGCAGGGAAAGTACCTGCCTGCAACGGGGATAGAAGTCCAGTCGCCCGAAAAGGGGCTTAGTCGACTGACCGACGGCGCAACTATCTATGTCATGAACAGCAATTATCTGCCGGAGATCCGCGAGATGTCTGGAAACAGGTACAACTACATCGGAATAGACAATGACTGATTTTCAGGACGAAGTTGCGGCCCGAGTTGCCGCTATTGGCCAGAACCATGCCTTGAAAGGCGCCGCTGAGACCTTCAGCAATCAGTCCATTGCGGCACAGTATTCATATAATTTCTCGTCACTTGGTCGGCCCATCATCCAGTATCCGCAGGATATGGTGGCTATGCAGGAATTGATCTGGACGACACGCCCGGATGTTATCGTGGAAACCGGCATTGCGCACGGCGGCTCACTCATTCTCAGTGCGTCCATGCTAGCTCTGCTGGATTATTGCGATGCGGTGGAAGCAGGCGAGCTTTTGGATCCACGACAGCCGAAACGCCGCGTCGTCGGCGTGGATATCGATATTCGCGCCCATAACCTTGCGGCCATCAAGGCCCATCCCATGTCCAATCGCATCGACATGATCCAGGGGTCGTCCATAGATGCATCCATTGTTGAGCAGGTCCGCGCCAAGGTCGGCGCCGCCAAGCGCGTTCTGGTAAGCCTTGATTCCAACCATACCCACGATCACGTGCTGGGCGAACTCAAAGCCTATGCGCCAATGGTGACGCCGGGAAGCTATTGCGTGGTGTTCGACACCATCATCGAGGATCTGCCTGCCGACGCCTATCCGGACCGCCCTTGGGGCCATGGTGACAACCCCAAGACGGCTGTGTGGAAATATCTCGAAACCCATCCGGAGTTCGAGATTGACACCACCATCGACGACAAGTTGCTGATTTCGGTGGCGCCAAGCGGCTTCCTGCGTCGAAAGGCGTAGTTCGGCTAGTGTGGGCAGCTCGGCCGGGATCGGGCTGGCCACTGGAGCTTGCCCGTCAACGCGCGGCATTTAAATCAAGTTTGGTCTGGACGCTTATTCATGCGGGTTTTGGTCACGGGCGGAGCAGGGTTCATCGGGTCGGCGCTGGTGCGTTACCTCGTCCTCGAACTTGGCTACGAGGTCCTGACTGTCGACAAGCTGACCTACGCCGGCAATCTGGCTTCGCTGGCACTCGTGGCAGATCGGCCCAATTATCGGTTCCTCAAGGCCGACATCTGCGATGCCGCGGCTATGGCCGCGGCATTGACCGAGTTTCGTCCTGACCGGGTGATGCATCTGGCCGCCGAGAGCCATGTCGACCGTTCGATCACCGGCGCGGCCGAATTCATCCAGACCAACGTGCTCGGCACATTTACTCTGCTTGAGGCGAGCCGTGCCTATTGGATGACGCTGCCGCCCGCCCAACAGGCGGCGTTCCGCTTCCTCCATGTATCGACCGATGAAGTCTATGGATCGCTCGGCGCTGAGGGCCTGTTTGCAGAGACCACGCCCTACGACCCCAGTTCGCCCTATTCGGCCAGCAAGGCGGCCTCGGACCACCTGGCCAAGGCCTGGCAGCGGACCTATGGGCTGCCGGTGGTAGTCTCAAATTGCTCGAACAACTATGGCCCTTACCACTTTCCAGAAAAACTCATCCCGCTGACCATTCTCAACGCCCTGAACGGCAAGACCTTGCCGGTCTACGGGCGCGGCGAGAATATCCGCGACTGGCTGCATGTAGACGATCACGTCAGGGCGTTGGATATCATCGCGGCGCGTGGGCGTCCGGGCGAAACCTATAATGTCGGCGGTCGCAATGAGCGACGGAACATTGATGTGGTTCGTGCCATCTGCGCCATCCTCGACGACATCAGGCCTGCGACGGCAGCACGGTCCGATCTGATCGCTTTCGTCGAGGATCGTCCGGGACATGACGCACGCTACGCCATCGACGCAACGCGGCTGGAAACCGAGCTGGGCTGGCGCGCCGGCTACACGTTTGACTCCGGCATAGAGCAGACCATCCGCTGGTATCTCGACAATGAATGGTGGTGGAAACCGCTCCTCGCCCGCCATGACGGTGAGCGGCTGGGACTGATAACGACGACGGTGAATGCCGCGATCAAGGGAGACGCGCCGTGAAGGGCATCATATTGGCGGGAGGCAGCGGCACGCGGCTTTATCCGATCACGGCTGCGGTATCCAAGCAGTTGCTGCCGATCTACGACAAGCCTATGATCTATTACCCGCTGACCACGCTTATGCTGGCGGGCATCCGCGATATACTCATCATCACCACACCACATGACAGTGACAGCTTCAAGCGCCTGCTCGGCGATGGCTCGCAGTGGGGCATCGCTATCAGCTATGCCGTGCAACCCGAGCCGGCCGGCCTTGCCCAAGCCTACACGATCGGCGCGCATTTCGTCGATCGCCAGCCGTCATGCCTGATCCTGGGCGACAACATCTTCTTTGGAAATGGCTTGGCCGGCATCCTTGGCGCTGCATCGCGCCGCAGCCATGGTGCCAGCGTGTTCGCCTACCGCGTCGCCGATCCCGAGCGCTATGGCGTGGTTGAATTCGATGCCCAGATGGCTGCCATTTCGCTGGAGGAAAAGCCGGCTATGCCGCGCTCGAACTGGGCCGTGACGGGACTATATTTTTACGACGGTACGGTCGTCGACATTGCGGCCGATCTCCAGCCATCGGCCCGTGGCGAGCTGGAGATCACCGACGTCAACCGGATCTACCTCGAGCGCGGTCAGCTCAATGTCGAACTGATGGGACGGGGCTATACCTGGCTCGACACCGGTACGCCCGACAGTCTGCTGGAAGCTGCCGAGTTCGTCGGCATCCTGGAAAAACGGCAAGGCATCAAGATTGCCTGTCCCGAGGAAATTGCCTTCCGGCAGGGTTTCATCGACTTGGCGCAGCTCGAGGCGGCCGCCCAAGCGCTGGGCAAGAGTGCCTATGGCGGCTATCTAAAAAGCATTGCCGCAGGTCGTTGACGCCACCGCGCGGCCTTTGGAGGCAAGCGACATATGCATCTGGTGGTCATCGGCGGCAGCGGCTTTATCGGCAGGCATTTTGTGGCTGCTGCGGTCGACAAGGGCCATAGCGTTACGATTGTAGGCCGTGCACCAACTATCACGAAGGGACATGGCACGGCGGTGGACTACCGATCCGGCGGGATCGAGGCATTGGCCAGCGACACCGACCTATTGGGCCGCGCCGACCGCATTTGCCACTTTGCCACCTCGGTCACGCCCGCAACATCCAATGCCGACCCGCTCGCTGATATCGAAACCAATCTCATGGGCACGGTGCGACTGCTGGAGGCGATGCGCCACATCGGCAATCGGCGCATCCTTTTCCTGTCCTCCGGCGGCGCCGTCTATGGGCAGCCGCACTATCTGCCCATCGACGAGGCCCATCCGCTCAACCCTGTAAGCTCCTACGGCGTCGTCAAATCGGCGATCGAGCAATATCTGCGGATGTATGAGGCCAATCACGGCTTCGCAGCGACGATCATTCGCCTCGCTAATCCGTACGGACCCGGCCAGGACATGATCGGGCAGCTGGGGGCGGTCAACACCTTTATCCGTCTGGCTAGGACCGGCCAGACGGCAACGCTGTGGGGCGATGGCAGCATTGTCAGAGACTACATCTATATTTCCGACGTTATCGCACTGCTGCTGACCGCGACAGAGAGCGACGTCACGGGAACCTTCAATTGCGGCTCCGGGGTCGGAACGAGCCTTATTGAACTGATTGATATCGTGGAAAAATCCACCGGCCATCGGCTTGCCAAGAGCTTCAAGCCAGGCCGGCCATTCGATCCCGCCGAAGTGGTGTTGGACATCTCCAACGCCCGGAAAATGTTCCGATGGACACCATCTACAAGTCTGGCAGATGGTGTTGTGCGAACATTGTCTGCCCAACAGGACTAACAGCGCCCTTGCCGGGACAGGTTTTTTCTGCCCCTATTGGTTAGGATCGGCAAGTGAATCGTTTGATATATTATGACTTTATCTGAAGGTATTATTGAACCGGAATTTTCCAGATCATGTGATTTTACCATTCTCATTCCAGTTCGAAATGGCGCAGACTATATCGAAGCGGCCTTGCAATCTGCGTTAGGACAGACGACGGAACGATTGCATGTCATTGTCAGCGACAATCAATCGTCGGACGATACAGCTCAGATTCTGGAACGATACCGCAGCGATGCTCGCGTCCGAATTGTGCGACAGGCTGAATCATTGAGCATGTTGGCGCATTTCAATGCCTGTCTCGATCTCGTAGAGACCAAATACTATATGCTGTTATGCCATGATGACCTCCTTGCATCGCCTGATGCGCTGGAGCGCGCCGTTGAAGTGGCAGAGCGAGAGGCTGACGTATCGGCGGTCTATTGCGACCTGCAGTATATTGATCAAGCCGGGCGGCACCTTGCGTATCGGCGATTCGACAGAGCCGGCGAAATCGACGGCGACGTTATTGGACGCAAGGCCGTCCTGTCCATGCGAAACCAATTCGGCATTCCCCTGTTGGTGCGCACCGTATCAAGATCGACGCATCGATACGACACGCACTTGCCATATGTGGCCGATGTCGAAATGTCTTGGTTCCTGGCAAATGTGGGGAAGACCTACCATCTGCCATTGGCATATATTGCGAACCGATATCATGCGAACAACAGCACTCGCGGGCTGATGAATAATATGTTGCGAGAAATGAAGCTTGTCGCGCAATCACACGCCATGCCGCTCAATAAATTGGCCAGTGTCAGAATGTCACTCAGCTCGGCCAGCATGGCGCTGGCGAAGACGCTGTTCTTCAAGGCGATTCATCTGCGGGACGTCATGAATCGTGGTTAGCCGGACCAATATCGTGAACCAGATCAGGGATGAGGTCCGCACCCGAGGTGTCCGCTTCATACTCGTTGGAATCCTCAACTCAGCCTTTGGTTATGCGGTCTATTCGGCGTGCATCTATCTGGGTCTGGGGTATTTCGGGGCATCGACCACGGCGATGCTGCTGGGCATCATGTTCAACTACCGGACCATCGGGACTTTGGTATTTAAACGTCAAGCCGCCCCCTTTTGGCGCTTCGCCGTTTCCTATCTGCTGGTACTCGGCTTTACGGTTCTCCTGCTTGAGGCCAGCGGCAGACTTGGGATTGATCCATACCTGGCAGGCCTATTGGCCGCGGTTCCGTCGGCCGGGGTGTCCTATTTTCTGCAGAGACAATTTGTCTTCACCAAACTTCGGAGTGATTAGTTGCATGGAAATGTCGGTGGTCATTCCTGTCTACAATAGTGCCGACATTTTGCCTGAACTAGCCGAGCGGCTGGCGGCGGCATTGGAGAGCATGATCCCATCCGGGTCGTTTGAGGTGGTCATGGTCAATGATGGCAGTAGCGACCAATCCTGGGCCGGGATGCTCAGGATCGCCGATCGCCATCCCAAATTTCATATGATCAACCTGAGAAAGAATGTGGGCCAACATAGCGCGCTGTTGGCGGGGATGCGCTTTGCAACCGGCGCGGTAGTCGTCCTGATGGATGATGATTTGCAGCACGAGCCTCAGGACATTGCCAGACTGCGGGCAGTCCTTGGGCCAGAGGTCGACGTCAGCTATGCCGCCTTTGTCAAAAAGCAGCACGCGTGGTGGAAGCGTTGGGGCTCTCGTTTCAATGACTGGACCGCCGCCAAGTTGATCGGCAAACCCACCGGACTGCGGTTATCGTCATTCAAGGTGCTCAAGCAAGAAGTCGTTTCGGAAATAATCAAGTACAATGGCCCATTTCCCTATGTGGACGGGCTAATATTCACGGTAACTTCAGCAGCAGAAAACGTTGAAATTGAACACCGTGAGCGCCTTTCCGGGAGAGGAAATTATGGGCTCTTCGAATCACTGTTTCTCTGGACCAAGATGGCGACAAATTTTTCTATCTTGCCGCTGCGCATAGCATCCTTTGCCGGCGTAACGCTTTCCATCCTCGGTCTTGGAGCGGCAGCGGCGCTAACGATTACGCGACTAATCGACAGCGCCGGCACCAGCACGCCTGGCTGGGCCTCGATTCTGGTTGCCATTTTGGTCATCGGCGGCGTGCAATTGATCGCATTGGGCGCGATTGGAGAATATCTCGGACGCGCCTATGTCCACTTAAATGGCAAACCACAATATGTGATCAAGGATAGCGTTGGCTTCCCGTCAATAAGTGCCGCCCCCTCCAGGAGTAACAACGCTGTCTAGATCTTTGGACGGGAGGTCGATCCGAAAATGGATGGCCCACCAAGCGCCGCTCCTTGCCATAGTGCTTGGTTGGATAATCTGCATTTCCTGGCGCCCGCTTGTGTTGGGCTTTTATCACGATGACTGGTCTTTGCTCACCGTGACTTCGCCATATGGCGCGCCATTGGTAAGCGGCGGCCTTAGCCGTATTTTATATGTGGGGCTAGGCTATGCCGCGGTAACGTTGTTTGGAGCAAATCCGGTCCCCTGGCATATTTACGGCGCCATCCTGGTGCTGGTGACCAGCGGGTTCGTCTATCTTGGATGCTTGGCGGTCGCCCGAAAGCTCGCCTTCAACCCTGGCTCTGCGCGTTGGGCCGCCTGCCTGGCCGCGCTTGTCTGGATGCTGACGCCCACCAGTCTAGGCTATGCTGCATGGCCGGTGATGTTTCCAGGTCTATGGGCAGTCTGTCTGATGATGGCGTCAGTTTATCTGGTTGCCACCGGCTCTAACAGCCTGCCACCGCTTTTTGCCGCTGCCTTCTGCCTGATCCTGTCCACGCTGATCTACGAAGCATTCTGGTTCTGCTTCGTCCCGATGGCCATCTTGGTTTTTGCGCTGAACAAGGAACGACGCTGGTTCACGGCCCTTCGCGTTCTAGCAATACTGGGGGGTGCCCAATTGTCGGTCATCGGCTGGAGCCTTTTTCTGGCTGCCGACGGCAGGGGGACGGGAAAGCAGGTCACCGCGCCATTCGTAGACATCCTCAACACCGCGCCAAGATGGCTCGCAGAGCTGTTTTTTACCTCGCTCAGCACAGCCCATGTCCTGATCATTGTGGGCCTAGTTATTCTGGCCGCGGTGTACTGGCGCCTGAGCGCATACCGCCCCATTGTCATTGCATTGCTTGCCGTTTCAATCGGCGCCGCGACGACGATGACGCTTTTCTACGCAGCCGGCTATGGGATGACCGCAAAAGGCATTTTTTCGCGAACCTATATCGCGTTCAACGTGTGGCTTGCATTAGCGGTCTGCATTGGTGCCTTGGTCGCACTCGACAAGGCGCGCGGCCTATCGAGGCTAGTGCTGGCCTCCGCCCTGATAGCGGGCCTGATCTGGATCGGCGGAAAAAGCATTACCCAAACCATGCGCTGGGCGGAGGCATGGACCTATCAGCAACAGTTGCTGGCGGGGATACCGGAAGCGCCCCCCTTCGACACACAGCAACACACCGCCTTGATATGGTCCCTGCCCAACAGATCGGACAAGGTGGAGTCGATCGGCGCGATTTGGGACACCACCGCTGCATTATATGTCACCCGGCCTGGCTGGCGACCGTTCCTGGAGAAAGGACAACTGTGGGCGACGGCGTCACAAAGCGGCATCTGGAAAACGACTTGGGATGGCAAGAAGGTCAGCCAGTCGTGGTGCGTGTCCCCAGACGTGCCCTTGTGGTCGATTGATGCAAAACAGGTGGTAATCTATAATCCCGAGGCGGCCAGTTTCTTCCGCGCAGGGCCTGGGACGCCGCTAGACTGTTAGTCCCGCCTAGGTACGGATAACGCAACGCTTTTATCCATCGTTGCGCTTACGAGCGACGAACGGCCACAACGTTCCAGCCAAACAGACCGATTTCGGACGACTGGGGGTAACGAGCACCGTAGCTGGCGACCATGCGCGTCAGCCGGCCACCCAGCCTGCGCAAAAAGGTGTTCATTGGCTGGCCACTGTAAACGCCGATCAGATCCATGCCGCGATCGAACTCCTGGGCCGCAAGCTCGAACATGTTACCATTTGCGTCCATACGGACGACGTCAAATCCGGCCACTTCCAGATGGTGCTCGTAGAAGTAGCGACTGAAGCCGGTCGCAAAATGCTGCGGGGCAAAATGGGTCATGCTAATGAATGGCGCTGTGATGATGATCTGCCCGCCAGGCTTGACCAGTCGGCACATTTTTCGAACCGACGCCGGAGCGTCGGCGACATGCTCCAGAACTTCGGAGCACAAGACCACATCATATTGCGTGTCTTCGGGGATATCGAGCAAGTCGCAAACGATATCGATCTGAGACGTGTCCCACTCTCGCGTCTGCAACCCCTTTCCATCGCCCTTGCCGTCATAGGTTGCCAGATCTTGGGCAACGTAATGCAGGTGCGCCGCGTCCGGCTTATAAAAGCATTCCCCGGCACCAACATCGAGCAACGACTGACCGGCGGGCACCTCGCTAAGACGCTGACGTACCCACTGCCATCGGAATTGCTCGTTTGTCACTTGCTTCCTATCGCCAAAAATAAAGCCGCCTGAGCTGGACCTTAGTCCTGTCCAGTTGCATCATGACTCTACTCAATAGCAAATGATGTGATCGCGCAACATCTGGGTAAGTACGCGCTAAATGATCAGCAGTTCTAAAAATCAACCGGACAACAGCCGCCGCCAAAATAACCCGTTGATAAAAATACAAATTTTCACTTTTGAATGTCGCAAAAAGACAACCTGCAAGAGCCGCCCGATAGGATAGCTTGTGAGTGCTTCCAAGGCGACCAAATGGCTTTACAACATAGGTTTCTTCAGGAAAGCCGGCGCGGTACTCCGACGGCCCGCCGGTGATCACACCGCCTCCCAAAACAGCTTTATAAACGACCAAAACATCAGATAAATCAAAGGCCGTTCTAGGCATTGACTTTTTAATTTCTGAAAGTTTGTGCAGACCATATATTATCGATGGCTGAGCATTCTCAAAAAATCTCTTAGCATTGTGATAATGGCCGTCTGTCGTATTCAAATTTGGCAAATTCAACGGCGATTGTTCACCGCTTTTGATATACCAGACAGCAGCGCTGGGCATATATAGTTGGGCCGCCCCAATACCCGACACGGTAATTTCGATGTAGTCCTTATCCCACTCATCATCGTCGGCCGCCCACGCAAAATACTCACCAACAGCCTGGTCCATGACGAACAGAAAATTTCCTGTCGCCCCTATATTGGTCGTTTGCCGGAAACTTTTTACACGCGTGTCCCTCGAACACCACTTTTGGACAACACGAGCCACTTCGGGATTCGGCGAGGCATTATCGGATACTATTACCTCAAGGTTTTGATAGGTCTGCCCAAGTACGTTTTCTAGTCGTCGGTCTAGCAAGTCAGCCCGATTGTAGGTAGGAATACCTATGGAAACCAGAAGCTCCCCTGCAGATGAAGATGCCGCGTGATCTATCATAGGTGCCGATGAGCCTTATTCTTATTACCCTGCCAAAAAAATTCACCTTGGCTGCCAAAACTCAGTCAAATCTGGCGAATGATTACGTCATCGCGGGCAAAAATCGCATTGTGCGGCACTTGGCAGCGCAACGAATATCCGGCCTCGAGAATTTTTGCGCTGATGGCAACATCCGGTCGCTCGCAGCAGATGAACCAAGGCCGGAAGCGTGACCAATCGATGGATTGGAGGATTAGGGAATCGACGCCCTCTACATCGATCGACAGGAAATGGCAGGGCCCGTCGCCGAAGTGTTGCTCGGCCAGTTCCATCACAGGCACAAGGGGGACAGAAATTGCCGCACGCCGTTCTATGGGGTAGCCGAGCTCGGTGATCGTCTTGAAATTGTCTTCAGCCTGAGCTGCGTCAAACGTGTTGTAGACCGAAGGCTCGAACTGAAAAAGCGTGGCGCTTCGTTGCTCGTCAAAGGCGACGCCAGCCCGGACGAGGACATCACGCGGACGAGCGGCAGCTAGCAAATCGGCTTCACGCGGTGTCGGCTCAACGACCACCCCGGAACCGCCCATTTTGTAGAACAGGAAGGTATTGCTCAATACGCTGGGATGATTGCCGCCGATATCAAAATAGCGAATGCTGGTCCGCTCGACCCCGATTTCGTCAAGCCAACCGCGCACAAAAAGGTCTTCTCCATGTGCGGAATAAGACACCATGCCGCCTTCCGGCCAGTTTAGCGCCCGCGAAAGAGGTTCGCGTATCGATGCCGGAACTGCGTTCCGATACAGTGGAAGAAGACGTGACAGCATTTTCGTTCCAAGACTGTTGGATTAGCTTCAGGCGTTGCTACTCTGCGCCCTGCGCCATGGCAAGGGTTGACACGCACACCATCTCGCCAGCTTTTGTAACTGGCACGCAGCTGACCAAATCACCACGTTGAGACCTTGACCGCTCCCACAATCACCATCCTCATCCCCGTCTATAACGCCGAGCAGACACTCTCTGCGTCGCTGGCTTCTGCGCTCGATCAAACTCGCCCCGCCGACGAAATCTTGGCCATTAACGATGGATCGCGCGACGGCTCGGGGGCCATCCTTGCTGCGGGGAACGACCCACGTCTACGGGTCTTCGATCAGGACAACCAGGGGCTGGCCGCGACGCTCAATCGCGGCATCGGGCTGGCGACCAGCACCTTTATTGCTCGGCTCGACAATGACGACCTGGCGCTGCCCGAGCGGCTGGAACGGCAACTGGCCTTCATGGAGGCCAACCCGCAGGTCGCCCTGCTCGGCACCTGGGCCGAAATTTATGTCGGGGATGACAAGAGCGGCCGTTTTCACCGCCATCCAGTCGAATCCAACAGCCTCAAGCTTGACCTTTTGTTCGACAATCCCTTCGTGCATTCTTCGGTGATGTATCGCACCGAGGTGGCGCGGGCGATGGGCGGATACCGGGTGGAGCGGAGCAAGCGCATTCCCGAGGACTATGAATTCTGGTCGCGCATCGCCCGCAGCCATGACATCGCCAACCTTGCGGAAGTGCACACGGTCTATCGCGAAGTGCCCGGTAGCATGATGCGCAGTGGCGCCGAGGAAATGCTCGACAATGTGATCGCCATCTCGGCCGATAATCTGCAGCACGTGCTGCCGGACGTGCCCCTGCCGACCTGTCTTGACCTGTCGCGGCTTTATCATGGACGCGTGCCGGCCTCGGGCCGGATTGCGCTTCAGGCAGTGGCACTATGGCGGCGGGCGGCAATTGCTGTTGGTGGGGCGCCCAGGCAGTGGACGCCCGAGTTTGCAAGCCGCTATAGATTAGCCCAGCGGCGACTGCTGGTGCAGAGCGTCCGGCGGGCCCTACCCCGCCCTGTTGCGGAAGTGCTGCGCAAGACGCGGCGCGTCCTGCGGACCAAGATATAGGACGTGGCGTGCAAAAAGCCTACATCACTGCCCTGACCGGCGGACTCGGCAACCAGATGTTTCAATATGCCATGGGCCGCGCCCTGGCCGAACGGCATGGTGCCCCGCTGTTACTGGACGTGCGCGGCCTCAAACATGACGCTTTGCGCAGTTATGCCCTTTCCCAATTCCGCATCACTGCAGAACTAGCGACCGAGGCCGATATGCCGCGCGAGCTTGGCCGCATTGGCCGCCGGCTGCATCGCCTGCCGCGCTGGCTGACCGGCCAGCACCGGATTGTGGAGAAAGGGTTCCCGTTCGATCCGGCGATCCTCGACCTCAGGCCGTCCATGCACCTTGCCGGCAATTGGCAAAGCGAGCGCTATTTCGCAGCGCATGCCGACCTCATTCGTAGAGAATTCCAGCTCCGGGATGCATTGACACCCGACAGGCAGGCCATTGCCGACATGCTGGCCGAACGTCCCATGATCTCGGTGCATGTGCGTCGTGGCGATTATGTCAGCAATGCCACGGCCAACGCCTATCATGGCACCTGCGAACCCCAATGGTACGCCGCGGCACAACAGCAACTTGGCCGGATCCTGCCCAATCCGGAATATATCGTGTTCAGCGATGATCCGGACTGGGCCCGGGCAAATCTGACAAGCTTTTCGTCAGCGGTGTTTGTCGAGCCCAAGGACGATGGCCACGACGAGCAGGACATGCATTTGATGGCGCTGTGCCATCACCATATCATCGCCAACAGCTCGTTCAGCTGGTGGGGCGCCTGGCTCAACCCACGAGCCGAAAAGACGGTCATTGCGCCGCGCAACTGGTTCCGCAGCGCGCAGCACGACACGCGCGACCTGATCCCAGCAGACTGGACGCGGCTATGAAGGTGCTGCTCACCACACCGACTTATCCGCCGTTCAACAGCGGTCTGGGTAATGCAGTGCATCGCCATGCCCTGGGTTTGGTCAGGCATGGCTTTGAAGTGGTTGTGGCAACTGGCGGCAGCGACCGGACGACAGAGTTGACGGAGGGCCTGCGGGTCGAGCGCTTCGCCGTCACCGGGGCGGACTATCTGCGCAATCCGATCCGCGGCGATGTCGAGAGCTATAGCCAGTTTCTGCGAACCGAAAACTACGACAGCATCGTCATGGAGGCCTGGCAGACCTGGAGCACGGACATTCCGCTGAAGCTCGCCAGCGAGCTCAACGCGCGTAGATTCCTCTACAGCCATTGCCTGTCCACCAACAGCTGGCTGCCGTTTATTCCGGTGCGGTCGCTGGCCTTCTACCTGCTGTGGCGGCCCTATTGGTGGACGCTGCGCCAGAAAATTGCCAGCCTTGACGGCATGATCTTCCTGGCCGAAGGCGGCTCGGACGACCGCTTCGATGACCTTAGGGTTGCCCGCAAGGTCGGCATTCCCATTCACGTCATTCCCAACAGCTGCGATGCCGCTGCCCTCGCCACGCCACAGGCGGCGCGTGAGCAGATCATCTCGGTGGGCTCTTATACTCCTGCGAAGGGCTTCGACTACGTGCTGGAGGCCTATGCGCGGTCACGGGCCAAAAATGTCATTCCGTTGGCGCTTTTCGGGCAGGAACACACCGTCTTCTCCGAGGTGTTGCGGGCGCAGGCCCTACAATTAGGGCTGGCGCCGGAGATGGTCAGCTTCAACAGCGGTGTCGCTGGAGCAGCCCTGCTGGCGCAATATGCGCGGTCTCGGCTTTTCCTCTCGGGCTCTCACACGGAGTGCCAGCCGCTGGTGCTGTTGGACGCCATGGCAACCGGGACGCCGTTCGTCGCACGATCGACTGGCTGCATTGCCTCCATGCCTGGCGGCGACGCCGTCGTTTCGGCCCCCGAAGCGGCCAAGGCCATCGACCGGCTGCTGGAGGATGACGGCGCCTGGTCGCGCCATCAGAATGCGGGACTGCTGGCCGTGGCGCAGACCTATGATTACGAACGCAACAGCGCACATTTTGCCGCCGTCCTGCGGGATGACCTGGCGCAGACCCGAGGCTCGCCGTGAGCGTCGAGGGTCCGCCGCCGCTGCTCACCATTGCCATGCCGGTGTTCAATGGCGGTGCGGCCCTGCGGGTGGCGCTGGCATCCTTGCTGGCGCAGACCTTCACCGACTGGGAACTGCTGCTGATCGACGACGGTTCGACGGACGCCGCGATCGCCGGGCTGGGGTCAGATCTCGATACCCGGATCCGGATCATTGCCGATGGCGCCAACCGCGGTCTGGCGACCCGGCTCAACCAGGCGATAGAAATGGCGCGCGGACGCTATTTTGCCCGCATGGATCATGATGACGTGGCCCATCCCGAACGCCTTGAGCAGCAGGTGAACTACCTCGAAGCCAATCCTGGCACCGACCTGCTGGGGACCAAATGCCTTGCCTTGTCGGAGGACAACCGAGTGCTGGGCGAGTTTCCGTTCCACTCCACCCACGCCAGCATTTGCGCCCGGCCCTGGCTGGGCTTTTATCTGGCGCATCCCAGCTGGATGGGCCGGACCGCGTGGTTCCGAAAGCATCACTATGCCGATCCGGCCCCTTTTCGCTGCGAGGACCAGGAATTGCTGCTACGGGCGCATGCCGAAAGCGCCTATCATTGCCTCGATAGCGTGCTGATGGCCTATAGGCTTCGCGACAAAGTCCGGCTCAAAACAATTCTGCGCACCAGGTTAGCGCTGGCACTGGTGCAGCTGCACTATTTTGGAGGCCGCAGGGATTTTGTCAGCCTGGCTGCGGCCATCGGCGCCACGGTTTTGAGAATGAGCAAGGATATCTTCCTACCGGCCTCGACTGGCGTCAGATCGGAAGTGGCGGGCAGCATTGGCGCGGAGCAGTCGCTTTGGTGGCACAACTGGCTGAGCCGCGTGTCGCAAGCCGCCGGCCCGGAAGCGGGCCGATGAAAGTTGCCCTCATCGGCAATCAGGCTTTCGGGCTGCTGAACTTTCGCGCGGCGCTTATTCGAAGGCTGGTCGAAGACGGCCACGAGGTCGTGGCATTTGTGCCAGATTATACACCGGCAAGCCGCGCTGCGGTGGTCGCCCTTGGCGCCACGCCGCTCGATCATCGCCTCAGCCGCAATGGCATGAACCCGGTGAAGGACCTGCACGCGACTTGGCAGCTCCGCAACAGCCTGAGACGCGTCGCTCCGGATCTTGTCCTGTCCTATACCGTCAAGCCCGTAGTGTTCGGCACGCTGGCGGCCTGGCTGGCCGGCGTCAAACGCCGCTACGCCCTGATCGAAGGCCTTGGACACGCCTTCATTCACAGCGACACAGTCAAGGAGCGATTGCTGCAGCGGAGTGTTTCGACGCTCTACCGCATCGCCCTCGGTCTTGCCGGCCGAACCCTGTTTCTCAACAGGGATGACCAAGCCGCATTTCTGACGCGCCGTCTCGTCCCCTCGGGCCGGTCGCTCGTCGTGGGCACAATCGGTGTCGATCTCGAAGAATGGGGCTTTGTACCGCCCGCTTCCGGCCCGCTGACCTTTCTGTTCATTGGCCGTCTGCTCTACGAGAAGGGCCTCGCCGAGTTTGTTGCTGCCGCCCGACTGATTCGTCCGGACTTCCCTGCGGCGCGTTTTGTCATCGTCGGAGACGTCGACACCAATCCGAGCAGCGTCAGTCGGGCGACAGTGCTGCAGTGGGTAGACGAAGGCCTATTGGAATGGCCAGGCCATACGGATGTCAAACCCTGGATAGCGCAGGCAAGCGTCTTCGTTCTCCCCTCCTATCGGGAAGGTTTCCCCCGTGCCACGCAGGAGGCCATGGCCATGGGCCGCGCCGTGATCACCACCGACGTTCCGGGCTGTCGGGAAACAGTGGTGGAAGGCGTCAACGGCTTCCTGGTGCCAGTGCAGAACGCACCAGCTCTGGCCGCAGCAATGCGTCTCTTTCTCGAACATCCCGAGCATGTCGGCGTGATGGGACAACGCAGCCGAGAGATGGCCGAGCAACAGTTCGACATCGACCGTGCCAATACGCGCATTCTCGATGCGATCGAGCTAGCCCCAAAACCGCACGGCAATCCTGCACTTTAGGCGTCGGCCAAGGGCGGCAGGACGCCCGCCACAAGAAACAGCAATGGGAAAAGTATCGCTGCAGGTATCACAATATAGCGGCCGAGGGGGCTATCCGACAGGCCTAGGGTCAAGGGAAAGATCAGCGGCATCATGTAGCGCGGCTGCACGAAGGTGCCGTAGGAAATTCCAAGCAGCACGACGATCGCGACCAGGGCCGTGGTGCCTCGAGACACGTCGTCCGTCAGCACATTGCGGGCGCTCCAGAACAGGCCGCCGAGCAGAATAATGCCAAACTGCCAGTAGCCAATGGCCAAAAGGTTGATGCCACCGTTCACATCGGCCATCTGCGGCCGCAGCCCAAGGTTAAAGGCATTTCCGATCAGGCGGGCGAGGTAAGCAGCGATATCGCCAAAGGCCGAGAATTTGTCGCCGGCGATCAGGGAGCCGATCTGAACGTTGCGCTGCAGGGAGGCGTCGACCGCAGAAAGATCGGCTATCGGAAATGACAGAAACAGCAGGACCAGAAAAAGGCCTGAGATGACCCCACCGGAGACGAAGGCGAAGCGCCGCGACAGCGCCACGACAAGCACCATCGCCATGATCAGCGCATAGCCATCCCGGAACCAATAGCAAAGGACTATCGAGACCACGACCAGAGGCCATTTGCCGTATAGCAGTCCCCATAACGCCAGGGTCGACAGCAGGATGAGCGGAATTTCTTTGTTCGGGTAGAAAATGCAGGCGATGACGTAGAAATTGCTCGATACCAGCGCGATCGCGACCAACCAGATGCCGGTCTGACGATCCCGGTCAACACGCTGCAGGATGGAATAGAACAGCGTGGCGGCAGCGGCCAACATGATGACATTGGCGAAGGCCGCGTAGCCACTCCCCCACAGCGTGATGGGGAAATACACGATGACCGTACCGAGGAAGGTGCGGATGTTGGGGATATTGTCCCAACTATTGGACCAGGCGACATAGACCGATTTTTCAAGGCTCAGGGCGTCAGGGACGGTGGTTCCGGAAAAACCCAGGCCGGCCAGTTGCGCCCAATCGGTCCTCAGCAGGAAGGCGACAAGCGCGGACGCGCAAAAGACCAGCAGTGACAGACAGAATGCCGCCACCAGGGTGAGCCCGCGACCTGTCGCCCGGCTGTCTTGGGATTGCTCGATCGCATGATCGGACCAAACGGTCATGAATGACGACGTCGACGTGCAGCGGCAAGACGAATTCCGTCCTGGGTAAAGGCGACAAACAGCACTGCCAACAACCCGCCGACCGCTGCAACAATGGGGAACCGCAGCCAACGCAGACCCGAGCCGACTGACTGACCTTCTATTGGGCTGACCACCACCACCGGCCCGCTGCCGCGCTCACGCACTTGCTGCATTTGCGCATTGAGATCTGTCAGCGCTGAGACAAGGGAAGCCGCCGAATTGGCCTTCGCTGTGGTGTCGTCGGAGCTCGGGTCAGATGACGTCTGGTCATCGAGCGCCGTCAGATAGCCGGTGAGCAGGTCTCGCTGCGCTGCAATTTCCAGGGTCTCAAGCTGGTTCTGTGTGTCAAAGGTCTGGACCACCTGCTCAAACCGCAGCACGGCTGTTTCGAGCAGCGCCTGGCCGTCAATATCGGCAGCAGTGTCGACTATTAGCCTGACCGTCCGGTACGTCGGAGCAAACTGGCTTGGAAGTTCCTCGGTGGCAACGACAATAGCAGCCTCATTGGAAGACGGCTTAGGCGTTATCGACCGGGTCAGACGCTCTGCCGCATCAGTCTGAAAAGCGGCAGCGGGAAATCTGAGAACGGTCTGCGCGCGAAGCGGGAGGCCTGCCGTTTGGTTGCCAAAGTAGGCCCACGCCCCCACCACGCATGCTGCCAGCACCGGCACGAGCAATGCCCACCGCCAAACGCCCTTGATGACGCGCAGAATGTCTAAAAGGTCATAGTTACGCTCGGTGTCCGACATGCGTGCTCTGCCTTATAGTTCGCGTCATGGATCGCAGGATTGCCGGACCCAAATCATGCGAGGCACGCTAAATCACAATCTTTGGCCAATTAAGAATGATTTTAACCTGAGCGTCGCTTTTCCCCGCCATACGGCATCATCCCCACACGTTTATATCTACATTCTCAACATACCGCGCCACGACGTTCGTCGAGCGCCAACCGCCTGCCCGCATGATCGGCAGCAGTTGTACGCCATTGATGGTCAGCTGCTGAGCCGCGCCGACGCGCAATGAATGGCCGGAGATGCTGAACACCTCCTCGGGTGTACAGCCAGCGCTTCTGGCCAATTTCTTGAGGATACGCGTGAGCGCGATCGGGTTCATGTGGCGATCTATGGCGAACTTCCCATACACCGGGCGGAACAGCGGACCATGCTTGATCTGGGCCGCAGCAATCCAGTTCTGCAGCGCTGACAGGGCATCTGCCGTCAGATGCGCAATGCGTCCTGCTCCGTCCGGGTCGTTCTTGGCTTTGCGAATGAGCAGGCTGGCCGTGCCGAAGTGATTGGGTGCCAGGTCTTCGGCCCGCAGGGCAACCAGTTCGCAGCGGCGGCAGAGGGTGTCAAAACCGACGGACACAAAGGCACAATCGCGAAGGCCGGTGAGGTCGTCGGTGCAGGTGGCCAGCAGGCGGTCGCGGAAGTTGGCGGTGATGCCGAGGGCCTGGGTCGGGCGCTGCGGTTTGAGGCGACGGGCCTTGCGGATAGCGAGATCGACATCGACGTCACGGGTGGGATCGCGCAGACGGAGCAGGTGGTGAATCTTGCGGATGCCGGCCAGCTTGCGCTTGAGGCTGGATGGCTTGAGGCGTTCGGTCAACGCGATGATGAAGGAGGCTACTGTCGACGGATTGGCCGGGAGGAAGGCGAGACTATGCTCGTTGCACCAGGTTTCGAAGCTGGCGAAATCGGAGCGGTAGCTCAGCAGCGTGTGCGGCGAGTAGCTGCCGTCGAGCCGCTCGAGCGCATTGCGCCAATCGACCAAGGCGGGTTTGTCGCCTAGAAGAAAGCCGGCCGGACGCTGATGGCGGAAAGCCATCGAAGTGCGATGTTTCACTTGTGTCTCCTGTCTAGCGCAGGGAGGCAGTGAAAGGCAAAAACAACGCGTCGTTCAAAGCAGCTTCAAGGGCGCTTGAAAGCAGATTAAAGAGGGGATCAACCATATCGTGTCCTGTCAGTCAGGAGTGGATTTGGCCAGGTCGCTGCCGCAGCACCACCTGCGGTGGCGACCGATATTGATCTCGGTCGCCGGGACTCGGCAGCCTTCAACCCGAAGGCTTGGCTAAAAACATAGTCCAAATGTGCGCAGGTTCAACAAGGTTTTGCAGAGTCGGCTCAGGCTCACTTATGGCCACCGCCAGCCGCCAATTGTCACCTGATCCCACGAAATCCCACCTAATCCCGGCAAAATCTGTTCTGCTGCAAAAGTCCAATAAAGCTTCGCATTGCACCCTCGGCTGAGGGCTTGGGGCGGACGGATGCCAAAGCTATGTAGTCGCTTCCGGCGAGAATTTAGAGGCGACGCCTGCCATTATTATTTAAGGCTCGGCAGCTCGAACAAGGGGACGATCATTGCAGCTCCGAATGCCAAATACACTTTTGTTAATCGCCGTCTCGGCCATCATCCTGCTGCCGGGCTATCCGGCCTACATCGGCGCTTACATTGCGCTTTTGGCGGCACTGTTGGCGCTTCTTCGATATGGCTTGCCGGAGCGGCAGGTGCTTCGCCATCCCAGTGTGTTGGCAATCATGGTCGCCATAACACTGGTCGCCATAGCGGTGCCCTTTGTCTATCGGAGCGCACAGGACGTTCTGGCGCCGCTATTGATCCTACCCGTGTTGTCCGCAATCGCGCTCGGCATGCTAGGCCGCCCTGCTGGGTGGGTGCCGGGCGTGACGCTGTTTGCCAAATTGTGTTTGGCCGGTTCGGCAATCGCCGTAATTGGCGGTCTCTACGAGCGTTACGGACTGGGCATCTACCGGCCAGGGCTGGGCAATAATCCCATTCACTACAGCTCGCTTGCTGCCTTGGTAGGCTGCCTCGCCATGGTGGGCGTGGTCGGCAGCAAGTCCCCCTGGCGCTATGGTTTCTTGCTGGGACCGGTGTTTGCGCTGGGCGCAGCAACCATTTCGGACTCGCGGGGACCGATGCTGGGCGCCGTGGCAATGACCGGAACGGGCATGGTGGTTTTGCTGATCTGGCTGTGGCGCGAGACCCTGTTCCGCCTTGCCGTGCTGACCAGCGTGGCAGTCGCGGCCATTGGCCTCGTCATCCTGGTGGGCAGCGGTAACACCCGCGTCGCCGGCATTTTGGAGAGCGGATTGAACATCTTCCGCTTCACCGGCGGCACCGACGACATCAGGGCGGCACTTTATTCTTCGGCAATGGAAATCCTCAAGACCTCGCCAATCGTCGGCGTCGGCCTGGGGCAGATCATGGTGACGGCACAGACGCTGTTTCCGCAGCAGGGCGAGGTGTTTACGCTCGAAAACCTGCATGCCGACTGGGCCAATTTCGCGGCCATGGCGGGCGGGTTGGGGCTGATTGCCTGGCTGTTGCTGCTGTCGGCGCCTTTGCTGCTGCTGATCGAACCGAATGCCCGGCGGGACCGGCCCGTAGTGCTGGGGGCGCTGATCCTGTTTGTCGGGCAGTTTACGCTCGGCGTCAGCAACGCCACGTTCGGCATCCTGCCGCAGACGACGCTTTATGCTGTGGCGCTGGGTTATTTCCTGGTGCGGGCGCGGCGGCTACAAATAGGTCTTGCCTGAAAAGGAAAAGCCCAGCGAACTCTATGAGTTTGCTGGGCTTTTTTGGTTGCGGGAGCAGGATTTGAACCTGCGACCTTCAGGTTATGAGCCTGACGAGCTACCGGGCTGCTCCATCCCGCGACAAGGATGTTTGATAACAATGCCGGGTGGGTTGTCATCGATCGTGACCGTTGGTCGCGACGTGAGGGGTATATAGGGGGTGATCGCGGATAGCTCAACCCCTAAACCGCGATTGCGTGATGCTTTTTTGACGGCGGGAAAAATTCGGCAGCATGCCTGTCATTTTCGCCAGCTTGCGCTAGGCTGCGCCCGCCTTCCTGACCCCTTGCCGAGAATTGTTATGAAACTGAAGCCACTTGGCCGTACCGATCTGCTCGTCACCGAATTGTGCCTCGGCACCATGACCTGGGGCAGCCAGAATACCGAGGCCGAGGGCCATGCACAGATCGATCTGGCGCTCGAATCGGGCCTCAATTTCATGGATACGGCAGAGATCTATGCCGTGCCACGGAGCCCGCAAACCTCGGGCCGCACGGAAGAAATCATAGGCAACTGGTTCAAGAAGACCGGCAAGCGCGACCAGTGGATCCTCGCCTCCAAGGTGGCGGGCGGCGCGGTGGACTTCATGCGCAATGGCAGTGCAACCAGCGGCAAGACCCTGCGCGAGGCCTTCGAGGCGAGCCTAAAGCGGCTGCAGACCGACTATATCGACCTCTACCAGGTCCATTGGGCGCAGCGCGGTAGCTATAATTTTGAGGGCTATTGGGACTTTGCGCCCGAAAAGCAGAATACGGCTGAGGTGCTTGAGAACATCGAGGACATGCTGGAAACCCTTGGCGCGCTGGTCAAGGAGGGCAAGCTTGGTCATGCTGGCGTCTCCAACGAAACCACCTGGGGCATTGCCCAGTGGCTGCGCATTGCCGAGGCTAAAGGACTGCCGCGCCTCGTTTCCGTGCAGAACGAATATAGCCTTTTACGCCGCCAGTTCGACCATGACCTGGCCGAGCTGAGCCATCATGAAAATGTCGGCCTACTGGCCTATTCGGCGCTGGCCGGCGGGCTGATCACTGGCAAGTACTTCGACGGCCAGATGCCCAAGGGCAGCCGCGGCGATTACCAGAAGGGCTTCTGGCGGCTCAATGAGCATTCCGAGATAGCCGGCAAGGAATATCTTGCGCTGGCAAAGCGTTACGACCTGGACGTGGCGCAAATGGCCATCGCTTTTGCCATGACGCGGCCCTTCATGACCTCGGTAATTCTGGGTGCAACCAGCACCGACCAGTTGGCGAATGCCATCGCGGCCAAGGACCTGACGCTTTCGCCCGAATTGCTGAGCGAAATCAACGCCATTCACCGGAAATACCCCCGCCCGATCTGACGAAGGCCAATTCACACAAGGTTAACCATCCCGTCACCAGATGCGCTATATTGGTGACGGGAGCCGCAGCTAACCTCAGGACGACCACTTTGACCTTCGCGCTGCTGACCACCGTCTTCCCGCTGCTCTGCTATGTGGCCTACAATATCATCGTGCCGCAGGTGGAAAAGCTGCGGCCGTCGCTGTCGGTGATCATGAACATGCAGCGGCGGCGCTGGGTGGCCAATGCGACGCTGCGCGAATCGCCTTTCGACGCGATCCTGTCGGGCAATATCATGGGGTCGGTCAGCTTCCTGGCCTCGACGGCCGTGCTGCTCATCCTCGCGGTGTTTGCCGTCTTCGGCCAGGTGCCGGCGCTGATGGCGACACTCGACTCGCTGGCGCTGGAGCGCGTCTATACGACGCTCGACGTCCAGCTGCATCTGGTGGTCATGCTGACCATGTTCGTGCTGGCCTTCTTTGCCTTCACGCTGTCGCTGCGCCAGTTCAACCACTTCTGCATCATGCTCGGCGCCATCGATCATAGCACGGTGACGACGGACGAAGAGATCGACGCCATCACGCGGATGAATGCGCTGGGGGCGAAGAACTTCAACAGCGGTATTCGCGCCTATTACTTCTCGGTCGCCAATGTGGCGTGGTTTATTTCCGAATGGCTGCCGATCGCGGCCTGCCTCGCCACCGTGCTGATCCTGGCGCATCGGGAGTTCTTCTCCTCGTCGCACCGCACAGCCGCTTCGGCGGCGATCATTGCCGCACGTCGGCAGAACGAGAAGAAGCTCTAGAGATATTGCCGCAGGAAAGCCGTGACGTCGGACAGCACCGGTGCGATGCGGCGGGCGGGCACGCCCAGCGCCATCAATGGGCCAGGATGGCCGAGGGTGGGGTAATGCACTTCCTGCACTGGAACGCCCGCTTCGCGTAGCTTTTTGGCCAAGGCCACGCTGTTGCGCGGATAGACCAGGGTGTCCTTGTCGCCTGAGCCGAGGAAGACCGGCGGCGCATCCCGGCTCACATGATTGATCGGCTGGGTGTCTAGCGGTTCGCGCACCGCGGCAAAGGTGCGGAGCGTGATCCTGCCGTCGAAAGGGAAGAAGTCATACGGGCCGGAAAGACCGACCATGCAGCGCAGGTGCGCGTGGTCGATACGGTTCGGCGCGAGGCCCAGCATCAGCGCATTATAGGCGCCGGCCGAATGGCCCATCAGAGCGATGCGGCTGGGATCGCCACCATAGTCGGCTATGTGTGCGGCAACCCAGGCAAAGGCCGCAGCGCCATCGTCGAGAAAGCCGGGATATTCGACCTCGGGCAGCACGCGATAATCGGCGATAACCGTGACATAGCCCAGCGCGGCCAGCGCCCTGCCCGCAAAGTCATATTGCGTGCGGCTGCCATCCATCCACGAACCGCCATAGATGAAGAACACCACGGGCATGGGGCCACTGGCGTTTCTGGGCGCATAGATATCGAGCTTTTGCCGCGCGGCCGGTCCATAGGGTAGATCGCGGGCGATCTTGCGCGAGCCCCACTCCTTGGGACTGAGGGCGTTGATGACGCTGAGAATTGAGATAGCCATGACCGCCCCGTTATCGACAGCCAAGATACGGCTCAGAGGCTAACAATGTTTCGCTAAGGCATGGTGATTGCTGCAAAATTCACGCCGCCTTAAGGGCCGCTGGCCGAAGTTGCCTGCGGGAACTCTGGGAGACGACGAGCGTGAGCCTTTCGGCGCGACGCGGCACGACTATTGCACCGGCTGCAGCGCCGTCCGAGTCGGTGCTTGCGCAGATCGGTCGTTTCGATCACGTCACCCGCCTGCCCAACCGGCTGCAGTTCATCGAGCGCTTCGAAAGCTTGGCCCAGCCGGACCGGCCCAGCATGCTGGTGTTGGTCACCCTGGCCGAAGCCAAGCATTACAATGAGATTCTGCGCGCCCTAGGCATGGCCTTTGCCGAGGATTTCGTGCGCGCTGGGGCCGGCATGCTGGCCGCGCTGCTGCCGGCCGATGCCGAGATCTTCCATGTCAGCGTGCTGAGCTTCGTGACTGCCATTCCGGTGGACGATCTGGCACAGGCGCCTGCTTTGGCGACCGTGATTGCCGCGGCCTTTGCCGGTGCGCTCGAGGTCAATGCCATTCCGATCAAGACCAAGGTTGGCGTCGGCCTGCTGCCGGTCGATGTCAGCCAGGGTGGCGCGGAATCGCTGCGCGCGGCACTGGTCGCCGCCCAGGACAGCCGCCGCATCGATAGCGGCTTTACCTTCTATGACCATCGCTCAGATGCGGCCCATCTGCGCGCCTTCCGCATCCTGGCCGACCTGCCGGCAGCTCTGGCTGCGGCCGATCAGCTGACCCTGCATTACCAACCGCGCATCGCGCTGCAATCGGGCCAATGCCATGCCGTGGAAGCACTGCTGCGCTGGAACCACCCCGAGTTGGGCCCGATCTCGCCGGCCGAATTCGTGCCGCTGGCCGAGCAGACCGCGCTGATCACCCCGCTGACCGATTGGGTGATGAGCACGGCCCTGCAGCAGAACCGGATGTTCCGTGATGCCGGGCATGACCTGCGGGTGTCGATCAATGCCTCCCCGGTCAATCTGTCGGAAGCCGGCTTTGACGACGTGCTGCTGCATCGACTGGAGGCGCTGGGACTGGAACCGGAGCATGTCGAACTCGAATTCACCGAAGGCACGCTGGCGACCAATTCGCAGCGCACCGTGCAACAGCTGACACGGCTGCGCCAGGCCGGCGTCACGGTAGCGCTGGACGATTTCGGCTCGGGCTTTTCCAACCTCAGCTATCTCGCGCGCATTCCGGCCGATGTGCTCAAGATCGACCAGAGCTTCGTCCGCCCGCTGGTCGATGCCAGCCATGACGACTTCCTGCTGCGCCAGATCATTGCCATGGCCAATGGCCTGGGATTCCGGGTCTGCGCCGAGGGTATCGAGACGGAATATGCCTATGGGCATTTGCGACACCTGGGTGTTGCCGAGGGCCAGGGCTTCCACATGGCGCGGCCGATGCCGGCAGGGCTTCTGCAGGATTGGCTGGAGGCGCGATAGGGAGCCGCCGCATAAGCAACGCGCGCAGCCCTGACAACAAATCTGACATTGACATTCACCTAATGGAGTCGCTTTATGCGGCCAGCAAGCTCCACTAGACCTGTCGTACCCATCATGCTCGTCTGCCAGTGCAATATGATCACCAGCAAGGAAATCGAGAACATCGTTCTCGATCTGCTCAAGGCCGACCCCTGGCAGCTCGTGGTTCCCGCCAAGGTCTACAGTGAGCTCAATCGCCGCGCCAAATGCGGCGGATGCGTTCCGAATGTGGTGGACATTATTGTCCGCGTCACCGAAAACTACCACTCGCAGCAAGCCCTGGAGACCGGCGACGTCGTTTCGCTCCCCTCTGGGTTGGAAAAGCTTAAAAAACAGCAGAGTGGAGTACGTCGTGAAAGGCGAAGCGCAAGTCATCGAGCGGCTTAATGAAGCCCTCTTTCTCGAACTCGGTGCCGTCAACCAGTATTGGGTCCATTTCCGTCTTCTGGACGATTGGGGTTTCAAGAAGCTGGCTGCCAAGGAACGCGCCGAATCTATCGAAGAAATGCATCACGCCGACCGTTTGATCGAGCGTATTATCTTCCTCGAAGGTCACCCGAACCTGCAGCGCGTTGCGCCTTTGCGAATCGGCCAGACCATCAAGGAAGTGCTCGAGGCCGATCTGGCCGGCGAATACGAAGCCCGCGCGGCCTACAAGGCCAGCCGCGAGCTTTGCGAACAGCTGGGCGACTATGTCTCCAAGAACCTGTTCGAAGCCCTTCTTACCGACGAGGAAGGCCATATCGACTTCCTCGAGACCCAGCTCGAACTGCTCGACACGATCGGCGTCGAAAAGTACGGCCAGCTCAATTCGGCCCCGGCCAACGAAGCCGAGTAAGTTTCGATTGTGATTGATAGAGCCGCCCGGAACCAGTTCCGGGCGGTTTTGTTTTGGCCAGAGAGTGGAGACGCACCATGACCTGGCATGCTGGACGGCTGATCGACCATATTCACCTGCGCGCCCGCGACTTTGCGGCGACGCGGCGGCTCTATGAGGCGGCGCTTGGCGCGCTGGGCATCCGCATCGAGATGAGTGGCGAGACCTGGTTCCAGGTCGACGAGCTTTACGTCGATGCTGCCGGTGCGGATGGCGTCCTCAGCCATGTGCATCTGGCGTTTCAGGCGAAAGATCGCGCCATGGTGGATGCGTTCTATGCGGCGGCGCTGGCGGCCGGCGGGACGGACAATGGCGCGCCCGGCGAACGGGACTATCATCCTGGATATTATGGGGCGTTTGTGCTCGATCCAGACGGCAACAATATCGAGGCGGTGTTCCACGGCGAAACCACGCGGAGTGCAGCTTCGGTGGAGATCGAGGCGAAGCGGTAGGCCCCTCATCCGCCCTTCGGGCACCTTTTCCCACGAGGGGAGAAGGGGAAGGAGCGGAGAGCTTTCAGTCATCACCCTTCTCCCCTTGTGGGAGAAGGTGGCGCGCAGCGCCGGATGAGGGGCTATTTACCCTCGATCGGCTGGAACATCGAATTCATCTGCTGAACGATCTGCTCCATCGGGGCGATGGCTTCGGGCAGTTCTTCCGGCGCGTTAGGGGCTACGGCCACATAGGGCACGCCGCTTGGGAAGGCGCCGAACATCTGGAAGAAGGCCACCATGTCGTCGAGCACCGGCATGCGCCAGCGCCACATGGCGCCGATGGCCAGCACCGGCTCCATATGGCCGAAGCCGTCGTAATAGCGCGTGGTGACCCAGACGCCGCTATCCTTGAGCTTTTGCGCGAAACGCTCGGTATTCTGCATGCGCACGATCGGATCACCGGTGCCGGTCGCCAGATACATCGGCGGGGTTTCGCTGGTGACCAGGTTGATCGGCTGGGTGCCCTGCGGGCTCGGCGCCTTGCCGAACACGTCCCGCACTTCACCATATTCGAAGGGATAGAAGTCGAACGGCCCCGACAGCGCCGCGACGCCCAGGATCGGTACGGTCACGCCATATTCGCGCAGGAAGCTCGGGTCGAGCGCCAGCATGGTGGCATTATAGGCGCCGGCGGAATGGCCGGCGAGGAACAGGCGATTGGGATCGCCACCATAGGCCGCGATATTGTCCTGCACCCAGGCCAGCGCATTGGCGCTGTCATAGAGGAAGTCGGGATAGGCCACTTCCGGATAGAGCCGGTAATCGGCGATCACCACCACGAAGCCGCGGGCCGCCAGGGCCTGGCCGACGAATTGATACTCATACTTTTCGCCACGGCTCCAGCCGCCGCCATAGATGAAGAACACTACTGGTGCCAGCGCCCCGCGCGCCTCGGGCGCATAGACGTCCAGCTTGTGGCGGGGCCCATCGGCGTAGGCAATATCGCTGCCGACCTTGACCGTGCCGCCATCCATGGCCGCAGGCAGGTTGAACGGATCCATGATCGAAACGGCATAGGCCTTTGGCGCCAGCGCAAGGGCGAAGGCAGCGGCAAGCAGGGTACGGCGGGAGAGGATGGGGCTGGACATGGACAACTGACAGAACTGGTAAGGCCTCGCCACTAGCGGCGAATGCGGGGTATTTTATGGCGATTTGAATAGATGGCCCAGAATGGGCGAGGGCAGGCGCCTCGAATGAATGGAGACAGCCTGCCCTCTACTTAAGCCGGTACAGGGTGACCCCAAAGGGTTAACGAGCGGTTAACGCTTGAGCCGGTCGAGCAGTCTCCCGGAAATGTGTCCATCTGCCGGAAGCCCGGCGCGTTGCTGCCAGGCGATGACGGCGGCGCGGGTTTTCGGCCCCACCACACCATCGGGCGAACCGACATCATAGCCGGCGCGGTTGAGCAGGGTTTGCAACTCGGCGCGCTGTGCCTTGCTCAGCGCATAGTCATTGGCCGGCCAGGGCGTGGCAAAGCTGCCGCCACCGATGATTCGATCGGCCAGATGGCCGACGGCCAGGGCATAGCTGTCGGAATTGTTATAGCGCTTGATGACGTCGAAGTTAGGCAGCAGCAGGAAGGTCGGACCAGAGGCGCCGGCGGGCATATAGAGCCGGCCGATGTCGCTGGGGCGTGGAAAGGCCTTGCCAGAAACGCGCTGGATGCCCATGGCCTGCCACTGGCTGAGCGGCGCCCGCTCCATCTGACGGGCACGGGCATAGTCGAAACCCTTGGGCAGGTGGATCTCATAGCCCCAGGTCTCGCCCTGTCGCCAGCCGTGCTCATGCAGGTAATTGGCGGTGGAGCCGAGTGCGTCCTGCACCGAGTTCCAGATGTCCTTGCGGCCGTCGCCATTGTAATCGACTGCATAGCGCATGAAGCTCGAGGGCATGAACTGGGTATGGCCCATGGCGCCGGCCCAGGAGCCCGTCATGTTATTGGCGCTTACATGCCCGTCGGAAATGATGCGCAAGGCAGTGAGCAGCTCGTCGCGGAAAAAGTCGGGGCGATAGCCACCCTCGGTCAGCGTGGCGAGGGCATGGATGGTGTGCTCGCCGCCCATGAAGCCACCGTAATTGGTCTCCATGCCCCAGATCGCCAGCACATATTCGGGCTGCACGCCCCAGCGCTGCTGGCTGCCGGTAAGGGTCTGGTTCCACTCGGCGCGCATCGCCCGGCCCTTGTTGGCCTGGGCATTGGTGACGCGGCGCTCGATGTAGTCCTCGACCGTGCGGGTGAATTCGGGCTGTGACTTGGTATGCTCCATCAGCTTGGCCGAAAAGCTATAGCCGGCGAAGGCTTGCTCGAAAGCGGAGCGGCTAACGCCGCGCGCTTCTGCCAGGGGCCAGATGCTGCGCACGAAATCGGCGCTATTGGCGAAGGACGGCGCGATAGAACTCAGGCTCAGCGCCGCAGACAGGGCCAAAGCGGGCAGGCCGCGCAGAATTGCGGTCGAGTGGAGCATGATGGGCCTCGTGATACGCGTGACAGAACAAGTCTGCGTCCCCTGTGCCGCAACGGACGCGTATCACTATTTTAACCCATCAAATTAAGATGGGTTTAAGGCTGAGCCCTGGCCCAGCCCTTGCCCGATCACGAATGCGCCAGCCCTATTCGGCGGGCGCCGCGCCTGGCGGTGGCAGGCGCTCGACGCTGCGATAGGTCACGGTCTGGCTCGGCGTCTGCACGCCGCGCTCATAGAGCATGCGCTTGACCGTCTCGCTATAGAGGCGCCCCGGCCCCCATTGCTTGCCGGCCAGCGTCTTGATGCGCGACCGCAGCTTCATCTGGCCGGGCATGAAATTGACCAGCGCCGGCTGGTCGAGATCGTCGATGATGACATCCTTGTGCTCGCTGGCCATCACCACCTCGAAGGCGTCGCGCATGATCTGCTTCACCACCTCGATATCGCTGTCATAGGCCACGTCGAACTCGGCGACATAAAAGGAGAAGCCACGCACCATGTTGGAGACCAGATCCACCGAGGAGAAGGGGATCAGATGCACCGTGCCGCCCATGTCGCGGATGGTGACCGAGCGGATGGTCAGCCGCTCGACCGTTCCCGACTTGCCCGCCGCTTCCACCACATCGCCCTCGTTCATCACATTCTCGAACTGGATGAAAATGCCGGTGATGATGTCCTGCACCAGCTTCTGGGCTCCAAAACCGATGGCGAGACCGACGACGCCGGCACCGGCCAAAAGCGGCGCGATGTTCACCCCGATCTGCGCCAAAGCCAGCATCAGGCCGAACACCACCAGGGCGATGGTGAAGGCGTTCTTGAACAGGCCGAGCAGGGTCTTCTCGCGGGCCGTTGGAGTCTTGCCGACCGTGGTGTTGAGGCGGTACTCGACCCAGGACGCCACCACGACATGCAGCACGATACAGGCCACAACGATCAGCACGGCCGAGATCACGGAGCCGGCCACCTGCTGGCCGTGATCGCTGCCGATCCAGCCGACGAAGTCGAACAGCGCCCAGGCCTGCGCAATGGCCAGCACCACGCCGACAATTACCACCCAGCGCACCACCTGCATCACCGTCGGCACGAAGGCGCGCAGCCGCGCCTCGAGCAGCGGCAGGCGCTGCTTGATATCGGCCGGCAGACTGAGCCCGGCATTGATGAAGCGCGAAATGAAGCCGACAATTACCACGCCGACGAGGATCGAGACCACGGACTGCACCGTGGCGCCGATCATGAAGGGCAGCGCCTGCTGCGGATTGGCAAACCACACCACCAGCAGCGTCACCAGATAGACGATGGCGACGACATGCCAGTATTGGCCGAGGAGGCTGAGCAATTGCCCGGTGCCGTCATGGCCGCGCCTTGCGGCAATGCCCGACAGCCAGTTGCGCACATCATCCTTGTTCTGCAGCACGATGATGATGCCGATGGTCACGGCCGTGGCCATCACCAGAACCTGCACCGCCGAAGCGGCGCCCAGCGATAGATTGGCGGCGAGCAGCGGGGAGACGAAAAGGAAAGTGTAGCCGATCAGGGAAATGACCCGGGCCAGCCAGAACGACCAATAGGCCGCATTGCTGTCGCCGACCGGGATCAGCCGCAAAGCCTCATAGCGCGGCGCCAACACGACACGCGCCACCATCTTGGTCATTTCAACCACAAGGAAGGCGTTGAGCAGCAAGGACTGATTTATGCCCATCCGCCCCGTCGGCCCGCCCACCAAGGCGATGGCGACGAAATAGCCGATCGCCCAGGCCAGCAGCACCGAGCCCAGGTCGAACAGCAGCGCCCCAAGCGTTCCGGCGAAGCGGTGGATCCAGCCGCGGCCCTCGACACGCCTGGCAATGCCGCGCTGCGCCCAGAGCACAATCAGCCGCAGGACCCAGAAACTGCCGAACAGGCCAATGGCGACCATCAACACGCCAAGCGCCACATCACGGAAAGCCTCGAGGTCGGCGTCCAGCGTGCCGCTGAGACCCTGCTGCAGGTCGACAAAGATCGCGCCCAGCGAGCGCAGGGTTTGGGAGACACCTTCAGCCGCGGCGCGGGTGTATTCGGCGAGTTGGCGAACGATGCTCAGATCGGCCGGCGCGGCGGCGGGAACCGGCGCCTCGACAGCGGTCTGCTGCAGCCGCTCGATCAGCGCCGCGCGGGTCGCGTCATTTTCAAGAATCCGCACCAGCTCGTCGATACTGGCATCGCTGCTGGCCGCCGGCTCTTCCGACAATCCGGGCACCTGGGCCACGGCGGCCAGTGGCGAGAACAGCAGGATCAAAAGCAGGAAGAGGGAACGCATGAGATATCCATTCGGCTGGGTGCACGGATTGGTGCCAGTCGAATGTGGATACGCTGAGGCGGGCTAAAAGTTCAACGGCTCGGGCCGAGATGAACGAACCCGAACGACGGATAACGTCCCCTTTAAACGCAAAAACCCCCAGTCATTTCTGACTGGGGGTTTTTGTATAATTCGACGATCGATAAAGAGAACCGTATGTTTTTTGCAGACCTTGCAGCGACCTACTCTCCCAAGCCTTGAGACTTAGTACCATTGGCGCAGAGGAATTTGACGGTCGAGTTCGGGATGGGATCGGGTCTTGGGCTCCTCGCAAGAACCACAAGGTCAGCGAAAAACATACGGTGTGAATTCTGGTTTTTATGTTCTGTATGGACATTGCCTTCCCATGCAAGAGGCAATGTCTGGTGTATTTTATAACCGCTCAAACTCACAACTATGCGGACATAGATTAATGAGAACGATCAAGCCAATCGAGCTATTAGTACCGGTAAGCTTCACATATTGCTACGCTTCCACACCCGGCCTATCGACGTGGTGGTCTTCCACGGCTCTCAAGGGAATACTAGTTTTGAAGGAGGCTTCCTGCTTAGATGCTTTCAGCAGTTATCCCGTCCGAACTTAGCTACCCTGCAATGCGGCTGGCGCCACAACAGGTCCACCAGAGGTTCGTCCAACCCGGTCCTCTCGTACTAGGGTCAGCTCTTCTCAATATTCCTACACCCACGGCAGATAGGGACCGAACTGTCTCACGACGTTCTAAACCCAGCTCACGTACCACTTTAAATGGCGAACAGCCATACCCTTGGGACCTGCTCCAGCCCCAGGATGTGATGAGCCGACATCGAGGTGCCAAACAATGCCGTCGATATGGACTCTTGGGCATTATCAGCCTGTTATCCCCAGCGTACCTTTTATTCGTTGAGCGATGGCCCTTCCACGCGGGACCACCGGATCACTATGACCGACTTTCGTCTCTGCTCGACTTGTCAGTCTCGCAGTCAGGCAGGCTTATGCCATTGCACTCAGCGGACGATTTCCGACCGTCCTGAGCCCACCATCGCGCGCCTCCGTTACTCTTTGGGAGGCGACCGCCCCAGTCAAACTACCCACCATACGCTGTCCCGGACACTGTTATGCCGCGGTTAGACATCTATGACGATAAGGGTGGTATCTCATCTTGCGGCTCCACAGAAACTGGCGTCCCTGCTTCAAAGCCTACCACCTATCCTGCACATGCCGACACAAATGCCAGCGTAAAGCTATAGTAAAGGTGCATGGGGTCTTTCCGTCTGACCGCAGGAACCCCGCATCTTCACGGGGAATTCAATTTCGCTGAGTCTATACTGGAGACAGTGGGGAAGTCGTTACGCCATTCGTGCAGGTCGGAACTTACCCGACAAGGAATTTCGCTACCTTAGGACCGTTATAGTTACGGCCGCCGTTTACCGGGGCTTCAATTCAGAGCGTTAACTCCTCCTTTTAACCTTCCGGCACCGGGCAGGCGTCAGACCCTATACGTCGATTTGCATCTTCGCAGAGCCCTGTGTTTTTAGTAAACAGTCGCCACCCCCTCTTTTGTGCCACTCCTAAAGGGTTGCCCCGATAGAAGTCATGCTTATCCCGAAGTTACGCATGCAATTTGCCGAGTTCCTTCAGTATAGTTCTCTCAAGCGCCTTGGTATACTCTACCAGTCCACCTGTGTCGGTTTAGGGTACGGTCAATGTTGGTGGAGCTATTTCCTGGAACCGGCTCATCGCACCCCCAATCCAATAAGGGGATACGAACCTGCGCGATCCGTCACTACCACCTGGTTCACGAATATTAACGTGATTCCCATCGGCTACGCATTTCTGCCTCACCTTAGGGGCCGACTAACCCTGCGCTGATTAGCATTGCGCAGGAACCCTTGGACTTTCGGCGAAAGTGTCTCTCACACTTTTTGTCGCTACTCATGTCATCATTCGCACTTCCGATACCTCCACGGCCCCTCACAGGTACCGCTTCGCAGGCTTACGGAACGCTCCGCTACCGCTTACAACAAAGTTGTAAACCCTAAGCTTCGGTGCATAGTTTTAGACCCGGTACATCTTCGCCGCAGGAACGCTTGACCAGTGAGCTGTTACGCTATCTTTAAAGGATGGCTGCTTCTAAGCCAACCTCCTGGTTGTCTAAGCATTCCCACATGCTTTCCCACTTAACTATGACTTGGGGACCTTAGCTGTAGGTTAGGGCTGTTTCCCTTTTGACGACGGACCTTAGCACCCGCCGTCTGTCTCCCGAGTAGTACTTGTGGGTATTCGGAGTTTGGTTAGGTTTGGTAAATCGGTGAGATCCCCTAGCCCATCCAGTGCTCTACCCCCCACAGTATTCGCTCGAGGCGATACCTAAATATCTTTCGCGGAGAACCAGCTATTTCCAAGTTTGATTGGCCTTTCACCCCTAGGAACAAGTCATCCCCGTAATTTTCAACTTACGTGGGTTCGGCCCTCCAGTAAGTGTTACCTTACCTTCAGCCTGCTCATACCTAGATCACTTGGTTTCGGGTCTAATCCAACTAACTTAACGCCCTATTCAGACTCGCTTTCGCTGCGCCTACACCTAACGGCTTAAGCTTGCTAGTTAGACTAAGTCGATGACCCATTATACAAGAGGTACGCAGTCACCCTTGCGGGCTCCTACTGTTTGTATGCATCCAGTTTCAGGAACTATTTCACTCCCCTCGTCGGGGTGCTTTTCACCTTTCCCTCACGGTACTTGTTCGCT
>NZ_FOFL01000003.1:420000-422500 GCF_900110945.1 Devosia sp. YR412 | reverse complement strand
TCGAAATCCACCGAAGATGCCGGCGTCACAGTCCGATCTCCAGCAGGCGCTGCGGCATGGCATCCCGATAGGGGAACATCGAAAAATATGGCTGCGCCTCGCCAATGGTCCGGCGAATCGATGGGCGCTCCAGCAGGCGATCGAGATAGGCGGCGAGCTGAAGTTGGTCCGCCGCGAGGGGCTGGACGGTCGAAGCGAAAAACAGCGCCGGCAGCGCGGCACAATCGGCCATGGTAAAATTTTCGCCGACGGCCCAGGTCTTGCCGGCAATATGCGTCTCGATCATGCGATAGGCCTGATCGAGATTCGCCCGCGCTTCGGCGACGCCATGTGGATCTCCGGCGCCCTCGGGGCGAATTCGATCGGTGACCACCTTTTGCATCGGCTGGCTGACATAGAGATCGTAGAATCGATCCCATAGCCGGACCTGGAGCAGCGTTTCCGAATCATCGGGCAGCAATTTGACCGGCCCGGGATAATACGCCTGCAGATATTCGATGATCACGCTGGTCTCGGGAATCGTCCGATCCACGGTAGAATCATGCAGCACGGGAATTTTGCCGACCGGCCAGCGCTCGATATGCGCCGCGGCCGAGCCGGGATCGCTGAAATCGACGACTTGCGATTCGAAAGGAGTTTGATTCTCATACAGGGCGATGAGCACCTTGTGGCAGAAAGACGCCAGCGGGTGGATGTAGAGGGTCAGCATGAAACACCATCACTTTCCATATCGGGAAAGTGATACGACTTATCCAAGGCTAGCGCAATGCGTTCCAGACCAGGAAAGCGATCGCGGTATTGAGAATGCGCTATTTTGCAAAGCGCTTGTTGCAGGTGCTTGCAGCTACTGCCCTGTCAGTGAGGGGCGACGCGGGCCAACTCGCCGAGAAAGTCTTTCGCCTCGGCGAGCACTGCGGCCGCGGGACCGTCGATACTGTCGTGATGTGTGTCGGCGAGAAAGATTATGCGGTCGAGCAGTTCCTGGCGAACGTCATTCAACTCCGTCTGGATATCCAAATCATCCGCCTCGATCAGAGCCTGGCGCATTTCCTGCAGCCGGATCAGGAGCGAAAAGCGGGCATGAAGTTGGCGGGCGACCGCCGGATCCCGCCGCCAGTTCCGAGTCGAAAACACAGAGGTCGCGCGCTGGCCGGCACCCAGACAATCGAATTCACCGCAGCCGTCATAGCCGAGCGCTTCACGTCTGGCATGAATTGAACATCTGAAGCTCGTGTCGAGATGATAGCAGGGGTCACCTGCCACCTTGTCGTGGCCGAATCCGTCCGAACGTTGGAACGATAGTGCGACGCAGCACAGGCCGACGCAGCGACTGCAGTCCGATGTCATCTCCGCCTGGCTCATTTGCTTTCCCCATTCCGAACGCAAAAGGCCCTCGGTCATTTCTGACTGGGCGCCTTGTAGCATTCATAGAGCAATGAAAAGTGTCTGTTTTGGGCAGACTTCGCATGGATACGCTGAGGCGGGCGAAAGGTTCAATGCCTGTGCCAGTTCGCATACCAGAAACGCAAAAACCCCAGTCATTTCTGACTGGTGTTTTTGTAATTCTTTCGAGATCGATAAAGAGAGTCGTATGTTTTTTGTAGACTTCGGGGCGTCCCGCAGGGTCAATCGCTCCAGTGGAGCGATTGAAGGCGCGAAGGCCATGAGGCCTATGGCCGAATGGCTAAGCGACCCAGGCCAAGCTTTGTTGGTTAAACGACAAAGCCCTCCACTGTTTCCAGTAGAGGGCTTTTATAATTCGACGATCGATAAAGAGAACCGTATGTTTTTTGCAGACCTTGCAGCGACCTACTCTCCCAAGCCTTGAGACTTAGTACCATTGGCGCAGAGGAATTTGACGGTCGAGTTCGGGATGGGATCGGGTCTTGGGCTCCTCGCAAGAACCACAAGGTCAGCGAAAAACATACGGTGTGAATTCTGGTTTTTATGTTCTGTATGGACATTGCCTTCCCATGCAAGAGGCAATGTCTGGTGTATTTTATAACCGCTCAAACTCACAACTATGCGGACATAGATTAATGAGAACGATCAAGCCAATCGAGCTATTAGTACCGGTAAGCTTCACATATTGCTACGCTTCCACACCCGGCCTATCGACGTGGTGGTCTTCCACGGCTCTCAAGGGAATACTAGTTTTGAAGGAGGCTTCCTGCTTAGATGCTTTCAGCAGTTATCCCGTCCGAACTTAGCTACCCTGCAATGCGGCTGGCGCCACAACAGGTCCACCAGAGGTTCGTCCAACCCGGTCCTCTCGTACTAGGGTCAGCTCTTCTCAATATTCCTACACCCACGGCAGATAGGGACCGAACTGTCTCACGACGTTCTAAACCCAGCTCACGTACCACTTTAAATGGCGAACAGCCATACCCTTGGGACCTGCTCCAGCCCCAGGATGTGATGAGCCGACATCGAGGTGCCAAACAATGCCGTCGATATGGACTCTTGGGCATTATCAGCCTGTTATCCCCAGCGTACCTTT
>NZ_FOFL01000003.1:0-415000 GCF_900110945.1 Devosia sp. YR412 | reverse complement strand
CTTGCCCGCCGCCGTTTGGCGCCGCGCCCTGAAGCGATGACCGGGTTATAGGGGCGGTCCGTTTTTCTGTAAACCCCCAAAAACGACAAAAGCGTCATTTTCTAAAACCGCCCTGGGAGGGGGTGTGGAAAACTCGACTGAACCACCAGAGATTGCAGGCCTTAGCGCCGATGGAGCTGTTCTAACCTGTTCAGATGAACGGATTCTGACGCCGAAAACCGGTTTGTGATGACCATCAGCAGCGTTCTGGGGGGCTCACCACCCTGGTCCCGTAGTTCTGCCGCATTTGTTTTGGATCAGGACAGCTGATTAATATAGACTCCGCGCACGCACGTGAGCGTTGCGCGTGAAAGCCGGCCGCAAGACCGGATCGGGGGACCTGCCGTGAAAGATCAAAGGATGGGGCGTTGAACGCAACGCAGAGAAACCGTCATGCGGCTCTCTTGAAGTCCACTGGCTTCGAAGACAGCCCTGCCCTGACGGTGCAATCGACCGATGGCGAAATCCCGCATGGCCGCGAGCTGAGCTTTGCCTGGCTGACCGGTACGGTAATGACAGGGCTGACCTCGGTGCTGCTGATGGGCGCCGCGCTCTATGTCTCCTTCCAGGGACAAGCCAGCTTCTCCACCGCCTATGAGGCGCTGCAGATTTCCCGGCCCAAGTCGGAAGCGCTGACACCCACCGATCTTTCGGCCAAGACCTCCCGGCTTCGACCGGTGACGGCAACCCGGTCGGATCTCGAAGTCATCGAGGCCTCCATTCGCGAGACCGTCGATGGCCGCGACATGATCCGCAACCAGCCCTTCATCCGCATCAAGGCGACACTGGCCACCGCGCCGACCTCCCTGTCCGATGGTGTGCCGGACTATGATCCGGTGGCCATTCTCAATGCCACCCAGCCGATCGAGGCGACGGCGGCCAATATGGACATCAATACCGATGTCTATGGCGCCGAGGTCGAGGGCGAGGTGGCAGTCAAGCTGGCGGCCATGCCCACGACCTTCGTGCCGCCGCGCGCCATCTCCGATCAGAATGCCGCCGAATATGTGCGCAGCGTCGTTGAAGCGACCTTTTTCAGCGATGACGAAGTGCCGCCAACCCTGGCCTATGCGGCGCTTGGACCAAGCGTACGGGACCTCGGCCTGCAGCCGGGCGGCACGACGCTGGGCGGCATTGCGGAAAATGTCACCGTGGTGCCGAAAACCATCCAGGCGGCTGACGCGACGCTGGGCCGGTCGGAACGCATTCTGACCATGCGCGAGCGCACGCCCCTTAACGACGTGATGCGCCGCAACGGCTTTACCGACGCCATGATCACGGCGATCGATACGACGCTGCAGAATGTCTTCCCATCGACCGACCTGCCGACCGGCGCGCGCCTGCGTATCCTGTTCGGACCGTCGCGCACCTCCAATACGCTGATCCCCTATCGGCTCTCGATCTACCTGCATGACGAGGGCGCCAATGTGGACGTGCATCGGGCCACGGTGGCGCTCACCGACAAGGGACAATATGTGCTGGGCCTGGCGCCGGCCGAAATCCAGTTCCCCGAGGAAGACACCGAAGAAGTCAATGTCGCCAACCTGCCGAGCGTCTATCGCTCGATCTGGGAAACCGGCCGCAAGCATGACCTCGACGACGCCACCATCGAGCGCATCATCGGCATGTTTGCCTATGACGTCGACATGACCAAAAAGATCGCGGCCGGCGATGCGATTGAAATTCTCGAATCCGCACCCGACGCGGCCGGCAAGACCGAACTGCTCTATGTCGGCCTGACGCTGGGCAGCACCTCGCGCAAGCTCTATCGCTTCGGCACGACCGACGGCGGCATCGACTTCTATGATCCCGATGGCGAAACCGGCAAACGCTTCCTCAACCGGCGGCCGCTGGAAGGCGGCGGCACGTTGCGCTCGCGCTTCGGCTATCGCATCCACCCGATCTTCAAGACGCGGCGCCTGCACACCGGTGTCGATCTGGCCGCTCGCTCCGGTACGCCGATCTATGCGGCCGGCGATGGCACGATCGAATATTACAAATGGCAGTCCGGCTACGGCAACAAGATCGAGATCAAGCACGTCAATGGCTATGAAACCGCCTATGGCCACCTGTCGCGCTATGTCGACGGGCTGGGCGTCGGCAGCCATGTGCGGCAGGGCCAGCTGATCGGCTATGTCGGCTCGACCGGCCAGTCGACCGGCCCGCACCTACATTTCGAGATCAAGATCAACGGCAACCTGGTCGATCCGCTCAGCGTCAAGCTGCCCAAAGACAATGTGCTGCCCCAGCAATATGAGGCGCAGTTCCAGCAGACCATGGCGCAGATCAACGACCTGATGGCCCGCGAACCGGCGCCGGTGACGGTGGCGCAAGCAGCGACGCCGGCTGTGGTGACGGCAACGCCCTGATTGGCAAAGACGTCATTCCCGCGCCAGCGGGGATGGCCGCTCAGGAGCGGGCCTTCCGCTCCAGCGTCAGCCAGGCGACCACGGCGGAAACGACACTTAGGCCTGAGGTGATGTAGCAGACCATGGCAAAGGCCTGGTCGGTGGCGGCGAGGCGCAGGGCGTCCTGCTCGGCACTCAGGCCCTCGGCCATGGTGCCGAAAAAGATTGGCAGTTCGGCCGCTGCACCCAAAGCTTGCTCGAAACGCGAGGCGACCATAGCGCCCAAGAGCGCCACTGCCGCGAGGCCCGCGACACGCGCCACCGCATTGTTGACGCCCGAGGCCACGCCAGTTTCGCCATCGTCCACCGAAGTCATCACCGCGGTCGAGAGTGGCGAGACCACGAGGCCCATGCCCAGGCCAAGCAGGGCTATGCTTGGCAGGATGGCAAACCACACATTATGCAGCGGCGCGGTGAGGCCGAGCACGGCAAAGGCCGAAGCGACGATCAGCGAGCCGAGCGCGATCAGGGGGCCGGGACCGACGCGATCGGCCCAGGCGCCGCTGAAGGACGAGAGCGCGGTGAGGAGAATGCCCATGGGCAGGAGAGCCAGCGAGACCGTGGCCGGGGTCTCACCCCAGCCGCCGATCATGGTCATGGGCAGGAAGAACATGGTGCCGCCCAGCGCGAAATACAGCGCGAAGGTCAGACCATTGGCGCCGGAAAAGCCCCGGTTGGCGAAAAGCCGCAGCGGCAGCATCGGGGCGGCGCTGCGATGTTCCCAGACGAGGAAGGCGGCGGCGAAGAGCAATCCGCCACCGCACCACAGGATCGTATGCGAGAGCGGGGGTACGCTTTCACTGCCATCGCCGGTGAAGCCATAGGCAATCAGCATCAGCGCGAGCGTGGCCAGAATGGCGCCGACCCAGTCGAGCTTGCGGCCGGCTTCAGGACGGTCGGGCGCCACTTTGAACCAGAGCAGCGCCAAGGCGCCGAGGCCGAGCGGCAGGTTGACGGCGAAGACCAGCCGCCAGCTCCACTCGCCCAAAGCGGTGAGCAGGAAGCCGCCGATGATCGGCCCGGCAATGGAAGTCAGCGAGGAGGATGCGGCCCAGATGCCGATGGCGCGGCCGCGCTCTTCGCGCGGATAGGCCTTGGCGATGATGGCCAGACTGCCCGGCACCATGAAGGCGGCCCCTATGCCCTGCACGGCGCGGGCGATGACGAGGATCAGCGGCGTTGGCGCCAGGGCACAGATCAGCGAGGCGGCGACAAAGACCACGATGCCGAGGCCGAACATCTTGCGCAGGCCGAAACGGTCGCCGGCCGCGCCGCCAAGCAGGATCAGCGCCGAGAGGAACAGCAGATAGCCATTGCTGACCCATTGCGCTTCGGCCAGCGTCGCACCGAGATTGGCGCGAATGGCCGGAATGGCGATGGAAATCACCGAGCCATCGATAAAGCCCATGCTCGAGGCGAGGATCGCCGCCACCAGCACGAAGCGGCGGCTCTGCGGGGCGGCGATGTCATTGGTCATAGGGCGATCCGGCTGAAGGGTCAGCCCAGACTATTCTTTCGAGATATAGACCGCCATCTCGTTTCCACCCGGCTCGCGGAAATGAAAACGCCGGCCGCCGGGGAAGTCGAACTGCGGCCGGGTGATGACGCCACCGGCGGAGCGCACGCGACGTTCGGCGGCGTCGAGATCATCGGTACGGACAATCGCCATGGTGGCGGCGACCTTTTCGGCGGCCTGGTCGATACCGCTGTCGATGCCGGCATGGCTCAAGGCGTCATAGTCGGGGCCGTAGCTGACAATGCCCCAGCCAAAGGCGGCCTGGAAGAAGGCACTGCTGAGCACGCGGTTGGTGGAGGGGAATTCGATATAGTCGATTTTGTCGGACATGGGGTGCTTCGGAGTTCTTGATTTGTTCTATGCCAAAATCCCACGCAAGTGAATAGCTCCATCCGATGCTTCCACACACTTGGTGTCACCCCGGTCTTGAGCCGGGGCCCATCCTGAGATCCTGTCAAAAGCCGCAAGGTCGATCGGACGAACCACCTTGCGGCTGCACGACCATCTCGAGATGGATCCCGGCTCAAGGCCGGGATGACATCGCGTTTGGGGGGACATATCCGACGACAAAAAAAAGGGCCGGTCTCGCGGCCGGCCCTTCGTTCATTCACGCCGCAGCATCCGCGGCCCCTGCCTCGCCGGGCAAGAGAACAATACCGTCGTCATTGGCATCGACCACGACGCGGCTGCCATCGCTGACTCGACCGCCGAGGATTTCGTCGGCGAGGCCGTCCTGCACCGAACGCTGGATGACGCGCTTCAAGGGGCGCGCGCCATAGGCGGGGTCATAGCCCTCGTTGGCCAGCCATTCGCGGGCGCGGCGGGTCAGTTCGAGACTGATGTCGCGGTCCTTGAGCAGCTTTTCGAGGCGGCTGAACTGGATATCGACGATGGAACCCATGTGTTCGCGGCCGAGGCGATGGAACAGCAGGATTTCGTCGATCCGGTTCAAGAATTCCGGCCGGAAGGCCGTCTTGACGGTATCCAGCACCTTGCCCCGCACCAGCTCGACCGAGTCCCCATCCTTGAGGTCGACGAGATATTCGGCGCCCAGGTTGGAAGTCATGATGATGACCGTGTTGCGGAAATCGACCGTGCGGCCCTGCCCGTCGGTCAGGCGGCCGTCGTCGAGCACCTGCAGCAGGATATTGAACACATCGGGATGGGCCTTTTCGATCTCGTCGAACAGCACAACCTGATAGGGCCGGCGCCGCACCGCTTCGGTGAGCACGCCACCCTCGTCATAGCCGACATAGCCCGGAGGGGCGCCGATCAGGCGGGCGACCGAATGCTTTTCCATGAACTCGCTCATGTCGATACGGACCATGGCGGTCTCGTCATCGAACAGGAACTGGGCAAGGCTCTTGGTCAACTCGGTCTTGCCGACGCCGGTTGGCCCGAGGAAGATGAACGAGCCGATCGGACGGTTCGGATCTTGCAGCCCGGCGCGCGAACGGCGAACGGCTTTCGCCACCGCCGCTACGGCTTCGGCCTGGCCGATGACGCGGGCGCCGAGCGAAGCTTCCATATGCAGCAGCTTTTCGCGCTCGCCTTCCAGCATGCGATCGACCGGAATGCCGGTCCAGCGCGAGACGACGCCGGCGATATCGCTGGGCGTCACCACTTCGGCGGCCATCAGCGGATCGGCCTTGCCGTCGCCATTGGCGTCTTCGGCTGACTTGATGCGCTTTTCGAGATCGGGGATGACGCCATAGGCCAGCTCGCCGGCCTTGGCGAGATCACCCTGGCGCTGCGCGATTTCAAGCTGCGAACGAGCACCATCCAGGGCTTCCTTGAGCTTCTGGCTGCCCTGCAGGCGCTCCTTTTCGGCCAGCCATTTGCCGGACATCACCTGAGCCTGCTCTTCGAGCGTCGCCAGTTCATTCTCCAGCCGGTCGAGACGGGTCTGCGAGGCGTCGTCAGTTTCCTTGCGCAGGGCTTCGCGCTCGATCTTGAGCTGCATGATGCGGCGATCGAGTTCGTCCAGCGCCTCGGGCTTGGAATCGACGGCCATGCGCAGGCGCGCGGCCGCCTCGTCCATCAGGTCGATGGCCTTGTCGGGCAGGAAGCGGTCGGTGATATAGCGGCTCGACAAGGTCGCGGCGCTGACTAGGGCGGAATCGGAAATCCGGATGCCGTGGTGCAGCTCGTATTTTTCCTTGAGGCCACGCAGGATCGAGATCGTGTCTTCGACGGTTGGTTCGTCGACGAAGACCGGCTGGAAGCGCCGGGCCAGCGCCGGATCCTTTTCGACATGCTTGCGATATTCATCGAGCGTGGTGGCGCCGACGCAGTGGAGTTCACCACGTGCCAGAGCAGGCTTCAGCAGATTGGACGCATCCATGGCGCCGTCGGCCTTGCCGGCCCCGACCAGCGTATGCATTTCATCGATGAAGAGGATGATCTGGCCGTCGGAAGAGGTGACTTCGCTGAGAACGCTCTTGAGGCGCTCCTCGAATTCACCGCGATATTTCGCGCCGGCGATCAGCGCGCCCATGTCGAGCGAGAGCAGGCTCTTGTTCTTGAGCGATTCCGGCACGTCGCCATTGACGATTCGAATGGCCAGGCCCTCGGCGATGGCGGTCTTGCCGACGCCGGGTTCGCCGATGAGCACAGGATTGTTCTTGGTGCGGCGGCTCAGCACCTGGATGGTGCGGCGGATTTCCTCATCGCGGCCGATCACCGGGTCGAGCTTGCCCTCGCGCACATCCTGAGTCAGGTCGCGGGCATATTTCTTGAGCGCATCATAGCTGTTCTCGGCGGTTGCCGAATCGGCATTGCGGCCCTTGCGAATGGCTTCGATGGCCGCGTTCAGCCCCTGCGGCGTGACGCCGGCTGAGCTCAGGATCTTGCCGGCATCGGTATCCTTTTCGACCACCAGCGCCAGCAGCAAGCGCTCGACGGTGACATAGGAGTCACCAGCCTTCTGCGCGGCGCTTTCCGAGGTCTCGAAGACACGTGCGAGTTCGCGGCCAAGATAAAGCTGGCCGGCGTCGCCGGAAACGGTGGGGATTTTGGCAATGGCGGCTTCGACAGCGGCACGCACGGTTTGGGCGTCGCCGCCGGCGCGCTCGATCAGCCCAGAGGCCATGCCCTGGTCGTCATCCATCAGGACTTTAAGAAGGTGGATCGGCGCAAACTGCTGGTGGCCCTTGCCCAGCGCGATGGTTTGCGCGCTCTGGATAAAGCCACGGGCGCGCTCGGTGTATTTTTCGATATTCATTCAACTCTCCTGGTCTCGCCCGCAACCCGGCCCCGAAGGCACCAAGCATGCGGCGGAAGCGTCGTGCGATGGAACGCCTGGCAATCAGCGCTGCCCCATCACGAGGAGATATATGGGAGCCATTTTGCAAAGAAAAAGGCCGGACATCACTGCCCGGCCTTTTTCAAGAATGTGTCCGTCGCCTATTCAGCGGCGTTGGTCGTGCCGGCCGTCAGGAACGCCGGCAGGCCGCCGACGTCGGGCTGGTCGGCATTGGCCAGATCGCCATCGGCATTGCGGCGGCGACGCGGACGGCGCTCGCGCGGCTTGGGTGCATCACCTTCGGCACCGGCTTCGACCGGCGCTGCAGCGGGAGCGGCAGGTTCAGCGACCACGGGCTGGGGCTGTTCCACCGGTGTGACGGGCGCCTGCTGCTGCACTTCGCCTTCGGGGCGGAAGCGTTCGCGGTTGCGCTGGCGATCGCGACGATCACCGCGCTGCGGGCGCTCACCATCCTGGCGCGGCTGCTGTTGCTGGCCGTCCTGCTGCTGGCGTGGCTGTTCGCCAGCCTCCGGCTGCTCGTCGCCTTCACCCTGCGCATATTGCTGCTGCGGCTGCTGGGGCTGCGGCGAGGCGAAGCGGGAGTTCATATCCGGCATATCATCGTCGAAATCATCGTCGCCATCCGGGCGCTGGCCGTTCTGGGCCTGCTGGGCGCTGGAGACAATGCGGAAATAATGCTCGGCATGCTGGAGATAATTCTCCGCCATCACCGAGTCGCCGCTCGACTGCGCATCGCGGGCGAGCTGCAGGTATTTCTCGGCGACATGGGCAGCGTTGCCGCGCACCTTCACGTCCGGACCATTGCTCTCGAAATTGCGGGACAGCGGGTTGACGTGCTTGCGTCCACCGTTCCGGCTCCGCTGCCGGTTCTTGTTATTCTGGTTATTGGGTCTCATCTGGTCGCTTTATCTAACTCTAGAAAAATAAGCGTCACACTGCTGGCGGACCGGCATCTGCCTGGTCTGGCCAATCCGGATGCAGCCAATCTGGTCTGTCACCGGGTCTAACTTGGCTTCATGAAGACCGAACCGTCTGACGGCGCCCCGAACCCATCCCGCGTCGTTCCCGCCTTTGCCGGAACCGCACTGCATATTGCAGCCTATGGATATGTCGGGTGGCTAGTCGCCGTGGCGCTCATGAAGCGCCGTTGACAGCTAGGCCCAAACTATATCGTTCGCGTCTTCTTTGCCAGCATTAATTATCGGGGCTCACAGCCCCGTGCACGACTGGCCTAGATATGGTGCGCTGCGACCACACGATCAAGCTGGTTGAGGTCGCGATGCACGTTCACATCCTCGAAGCCGGCTTCGAGAAACAGCGCACTGACGGCGGCACCCTGGTCATAGCCGATTTCCACCAGCACCCAGCCACCCGGCTTGAGCCAATCGGCCGCTTGCGTCGCAATGACCCGATAGGGCGCGAGGCCATCGGGACCGCCATCGAGGGCAAGGCGGGGGTCAAAGTCCTTGACCTCGGGCGCGAGGGTTTCGACCACGGCGGAGGTGATGTAGGGCGGGTTGGAGGTGATTAGGTCGAAGCGATCTTCGTCGAGGGGGTCGAACCAGGAGCCGTGCGGGAAGGCCATGCGCCCGGACACACCGTTCCGCTCGGCATTGTCGTGCGCGGCTTCCAATGCCCGTGCGCTCAGGTCCACCGCCACCGCGCTCGCATCGCTTTGGTTGGCGAGAATCGCGATGGGGATGCAGCCGGTGCCGGTGCCAAGATCGAGCAGGCGCCCACCGGCGGGGAGATGGCCGAGGGCGAGGTCGACCAGCAGTTCGGTATCGGGACGGGGTTCGAGGGTGGCTTCATTGAGGATGAAGTCGAGGCCGTAAAACGCGCGAAAGCCGATGATGCGGGCGACGGATTCGCCGGTCATGCGGCGGCGGATCAGCTCGGCCACGCGGGCGGTAGCGGGCTCATCGACCAAGTCGTTCTCGCGGGTGGCGAGATCGAGGGTCGAGAGGCCCAACGCATGACCGGTGAGCAATTTTGCATCGGGTGCGGCGCTGGCGAAATCGAGACGCGTAAGCACATCGCGCCAGCCGCGCCACAGGGCGCCGATGCTGGGTTGGTCGCTCAGTTTGGGCTTTCCATGGCGGCAAGCTGCTCGGCCTGACTGGTGGTGATCAGCGCTTCGATCAGCTCGTCCAGTGCTTCACCGGTAATCACCTTGTCGAGTTTATAAAGCGTCAGGTTGATGCGGTGATCGGTGACGCGGCCCTGCGGGAAATTATAGGTGCGGATGCGCTCGGAACGATCGCCTGAACCGACCTGCCCCTTGCGCTCGGCGGATCGAGCCGAGTCGCGCTCTTCGCGCTGCATTTCATACAAGCGCGAGCGCAGCACGATCATGGCTTGCGCCCGGTTCTGGTGCTGCGACTTCATCGCGGAGGTGACGACAATGCCCGAGGGAATGTGGGTGATGCGCACGGCCGAGTCGGTGGTATTGACGTGCTGGCCACCGGCGCCCGAAGCGCGCATTGTATCGATGCGAATATCCTCGGTGCGGATTTCGATATCGATGTCTTCCACTTCCGGCAGCACGGCGACGGTGGCAGCGGAGGTATGGATACGGCCCGAGCCTTCGGTGGCCGGCACCCGCTGCACGCGATGCACGCCGGATTCGAACTTCATCCGGGCATAGACGCCCTTGCCTGAAACATTGGCGATGATTTCCTTGAAGCCGCCCATTTCGCCGGGGCTTTCCTCCATCACCGTGACCTTCCAGCCATGGCCCTGGGCGTAGCGCTCATACATGCGAAACAGGTCACCCGCGAACAGCGCCGCCTCGTCGCCGCCGGTGCCGCCGCGGATTTCAAGAATGATCGACTTTTCGTCGGCCTCGTCCTTGGGCAGCAGCAGAATGCGCACGGCCTGGAACAGGGTCTCGATCTTCTCGTCGAGTTCCTCGATCTCGGCCTGGGCCATTTCGGCCATATCCTTGTCGCCGCTTTTGAGCAGCACTTCGGCCTCGGCCCGATCGCTCAACGCCTTGTTATAGGCGCGGATCTCGCCGACGATCGGCGCCAGCTCGGCATGCTCCTTGGAAAATTTGACGAACTCGTCCGGCCCGGCGCCGCCCGACAGGGCTGCCTCGACATACTGGAACCGCGTCTCGAGCGCGTCGAGCTTGTCCTGGGGAAGAGATGCCATGTTCGTAAATCCCGTGCGGGCCGGAGCGCCGCATTATACAAAAACTCGGTGTCATCCCGGCGCAGGCCGGGATCCATCTCGAGATCGAACCACAGCCGCGAGGTCGCGGTGCAGGGCGACTACACCTCAGGAGGGATCCCGGCCTGCGCCGGGATGACATCGTGCGTGTAGAAGCCCCGGCGCTTCACGTCAAACTGGGAGATTCTGCTTTTCGATCCATTCCTGCAGCAATTGCCGGATCGTCACCCCATCCGCCCCATCGCTGAGCGCGGCATTGACCGAGGCGCGGATCGGCGCCAGATCGAGGTTGAGCACCAGTTCCTTGATCGGGCCGATGGAGGCCGGGCCCATGGAGAGGCGGGTCATGCCGACGGCCATCAGGGCCAGCGCTTCCAAAGGCTTGCCGGCCAGCTCGCCGCACATGGTGATCGGGATATTGTAGCGCCTGGCGGCATCGACAACCATGCGGATGGCGCGCAGGCGCGGCATGCCGATTGGGTCATAATTCTTGGCGACGCGCGGATTCGCGCGATCCGAAGCCGTGAGGAACTGCACCAGATCATTGGAGCCGATCGAGACGAAATCCGCCTCAGGCAGCAGCTGGTCGAGCTCGAACAGCAGCGATGGCACTTCGACCATGACGCCCAGCTCGAGCCGGGACGGGATCGCCCTGCCCTGGCGCTTCAGCCGATCAACTTCCTTCTGCACCACCAACTTGGTCTGCATGAATTCGAAAGTCTCGGTGACCATGGGCACGAGAATCTTCAGCGGCCGGCCATCGGCAGCCAACAGCAATGCACGCACCTGGGTGCGCAACAGGCCGGGCCGTTCGAGGCCGAGCCGGATCGAGCGAAAGCCCATGGCCGGGTTTTCTTCGGCCATCGAGCGCTGATAGGGCAGAACCTTGTCGCCGCCGATATCGAGCAGGCGGAACACCACCGGCCGCTCGCCAGCAATCGCCATGGCCTCGGCATAAAGCTCCTGCTGTTCATGGAGGCGCGGGAGCTTGGACGCGATCATGAACTGCAATTCGGTGCGGAACAGGCCAACGCCCGCCGCGCCGGTATCGTCGAGCATCGGAAGGTCGGCGACGAGACCCGAATTGTGCAGCAGGGTGATATCCACCCCATCCTTGGTGATGCTCGGCTTGTCCTTGAGCGCGGCGTAATGCGCGCGGCGCTTAGCAGTGACCCGCACCTTGTCGACATAGGCCTGTTCGATATCGGGCGTCGGGCGCAGATGCACTACGCCGGCCGGGCCATCGAGAATGATGTCATCGCCCGATTCGCACATCGAAACGATCGACTGCGCCTGGCCCACCGCCACCATGCCGAGCGAGCGCGCGACGATGGCCACATGGGCCGTGGTGCCGCCCTCTTCGAGCACGATGCCGCGCAGCTTGGTGCGGTCATATTCGAGCAGTTCGGCCGGCCCCATGTTGCGGGCCACCAGAATGGCATTATCGGGCAGGTTCTTCTTGCCCAGGGCGAGGCCATCGCCGGTCAGCACGCGCAGCAGGCGATTGGCCAGATCATCGAGATCGTGCAGCCGGTCGCGGATATAGGGATCGGTCTGGCGCAGCATGCGGGCGCGGGTATCGTTCTGCACCCGCTCCACGGCGGCTTCGGCCGAAAGCCCGTTCTCGATCGCCTCGGTCAGCCGGTGCACCCAGCCGCGGTCATTGGCGAACATGCGATAGGTTTCGAGAATTTCGCGGTGATCGCTGCCGCCGGCCATGTCGCCATGCTCGAGCATGACGTCGATCGAGACGCGCATCTTCTCGAGCGCCGCTTCGAGGCGCAGCTTTTCGGCGTCGGTATCCTCGGCGATGAAATTGGACACCACCACGCGCGGGTCGTGCAAAACCACCGTGCCCAGCGCAATGCCGTCGGTAAAACTCACGCCAGTGAACATGCGGGGACGCCTGAGATCGATATCGGACCCCGGCTTGATCAGATTGTCGAAATCCGAGGTGGCGATCATCTCGGCCAGGATTGTGGCCGTAGTCAGCATCGCTTCGGTCTCGTCCTCGCCATAGTGGCGATGGTCCGAATTCTGCACCACGAGGACGCCCAGGGTTTGCCCGGCTCTCAGCACCGGCACGCCGAGGAATGAATTATATTTGTCCTCGCCGGTTTCCGGGCGATAGGCAAAAGCGGGATGGCTGGGGGCATCGTCAAGCGACAGCGGCTCGGCTTCGGCAGCGATCAGGCCGACGAGGCCCTCGCCCAGCCGCAGCGTGGTCATATGCACCGATTCGGCAGCAAGGCCCTTACTGGCAAACAGCTCCAGCGCGCCGTCATCGCGCAGCACGTAGAAGGAGCACACATCGGCGCGCATATTGTCGGCGATCAGGCCCACGATCTTGTCGAGCCGCGCCTGCGAAGCCAGCGGCTCCGCCATCGTCTCACGCAACTGCCGCAGCAGCACCCGTGGTCCGCCTATGGTCGTGACCATCTTTGCCCTAGACGGCCCGCAAAGCCGCCCCCCTTGACCGGACGCGGCTCACTCCCCTCGACGGAGCTTATGCGTCCTTCTTGTCCAACCCGTAATAAGTATGCAGAGCGCGAACCGCAAGCTCAGCATATTGCTCATCGATCAGAACCGAGGTCTTGATTTCCGAAGTCGTGATCAGCTGTATATTGATGCCCTTGTCGGCCAGGGCCTTGAACATCGACGATGCAACGCCTGCGTGGCTACGCATGCCCACACCCACGACCGAAACCTTTGCCCCGCCCTTGGAGCCGGAAAGCCGGCCATACTCGATCTTGTCGCCAGCATTCTGCAGCGCCTTGATCGCCTTGTCATACTCGCTGTCGGGTACGGTAAAGGTGATGTCGGTGGTGGCGCCATCATCGGCGATATTCTGCACGATCATGTCGACTACAATGCCCTGGTCTGCAAGCGTACCAAAGACGCCGGCGGCAACGCCGGGATTATCCTTGACGTCGCGCAGGGTGATCTTGGCTTCCGCCTTGGCGAGCGTCACGCCCGAAACGATCTGCTTTTCCATGATCTCATCCTCATCGCAAACCAGTGTTCCGGGAACGCCCGGCAGCCCGTCCGGCCCGATCTGGGGCGCATCGGGATCATCAAATGTCGAGCGCACCAAGAGGCGCACCTTGTGCGCCATGGCCATTTCAACCGACCGGATCATCAGCACCTTGGCGCCGAGCGAAGCCATTTCCAGCATTTCCTCGAAGGAAATCTTGGTCAGGCGCTGCGCCTTGGGCACGATGCGCGGGTCGGTCGTGTAAACGCCGTCCACATCGGTATAGATATCGCAGCGATCGGCGCCAACCGCCGCCGCCACCGCAACGGCCGAGGTATCGGAACCACCGCGGCCCAGCGTCGTGACGCGGCCATGCGGGGAAATGCCCTGGAAACCGGTGATCACCGGCACCCAGCCGTCCTTCATGCGCTTGTCGAGTTCGGTCGGGTCGATCTCGACGATGCGGGCGGCGCCATGCGCGTCATCGGTGCGGATTGGCACTTGCCAGCCGGCGAACGACCGGGATTGAATGCCCATTTCGCTGAGTACGATGGCCATCAGCCCGGCCGTGACCTGCTCGCCCGAAGCGACCACGGCATCATATTCGCGCGCATCATGCAGCGGGCTGGCTTCATTGACCCAGCCGACCAGCTCATTGGTCTTGCCAGACATGGCGGAGACGACGACAGCGACCTCATGGCCGGCATCGACCTCGCGCTTCACGTGGCGCGCGGCCTGGCGGATACGTTCGACAGTGGCAACCGATGTGCCCCCGAACTTGACGACGATGCGGGCCAATTTATTCCCCGAACTCTTTCCGGATGTGCCGGTTTCCGGCCGAACCCGACGGTACGCTTGTTGATCTGGCGCGGACATACGACAAAGCCGTCACGCGATCAACAGCCAACCGCGATCCTGTGTCGCCTTGCCAGCGCCCCATGCGAGGGGTGATATGCGCCCAAACGGAGCTGCACCATGACCGCCACCACCATCAATGATGCCGAAGTCGCCAAATTTACCGCGATGGCCGAGGAGTGGTGGGACCCCAAGGGCAAGTTCAAGCCACTGCACAAGTTCAACCCGGTGCGGCTGAGCTATATCCGCGAACACCTGCTGAGCCATTTCGGCCGCGATGGCACGGCCATGCGGCCGTTCGAGGGGCTGACCATCCTCGATGTCGGCTGCGGCGGCGGGCTGCTATGCGAACCGCTGACCCGGCTGGGGGCCACGGTGACAGGGATCGACGCTGCCGAGCGCAATATTGCGATTGCCAAACTGCATGCAGAAAAGTCGGGGCTGGATATCGACTACCGGGCGACAACCAGCGAGGCGCTGGCGGCCGAGGGCAGGACCTTCGATCTGGTGCTCAACATGGAAGTGGTGGAACATGTCGACAATGTACCGCTCTATATGAAGAGCTGTGCCGACCTCGTGAAGCCGGGCGGGCTGACGCTGACGGCGACGCTGAACCGCACCTTGCGGGCCAAACTGTTCGCAGTGATCGGCGCAGAGCAGGTGTTGCGCTGGCTGCCCAAGGGCACGCATGACTGGAACAAATTTCTGACGCCCGACGAGATCAAGACGCTTCTCACCCGCAATGGGCTCAGGGTCACCGCCGAGACCGGCGTGGTGTTTCATCCGATCGGCGACGAATGGCGCCGCTCGCGCGACATGGCCATCAACTATATGATCATGGCCGAGCGCCCCACCGCCTGATTTTTTGGTACGGCCTCAAGGAGATGCGCTAGGGTGGGAATAACAATCCCGGAGCCGCCATGCGCCTGATGTCCGCCGCCGTCGTTGCCCTGTCCCTGCTTGCCACGCCCGTATTCGCCCAAAGCGAAGAGGACGTGCTGGCGCAGATCGAAAACCTGCATGGCGAATCCGACGCCTTCGGCGAGGCTTTTGCCGCGCTGCAGGATGCCTTCCTGTTCGACAACCCGACCAGCATTGCCGACCTGGCGTTCTATCCGCTCACCGTACGGGCCAATGGCGAGGTCTATGACATCCTCGAGGCGCAGGACTTGGTCGACAATTTCGACAGCCTGCTCACCCAGGAAACCATCGACGGTCTGTCGAGCCAGGATTTCGGTGACCTGATCGTCACCAGCGACGGCGTCGGCTTTGCCAATGGCGCGCTGTGGATGTCGCTGGTCTGCATCGACGACGGCTGTGCCGAGACCAGTTGGGGCATCATCAGCATCAACAACTGACCAATTATATGACTTAATTGGAATTTCTCGCGCCATACTGTACCATTCAGTACGGGATAGTGCGGAGGAATGCATTGCTTGACCAGCAATTGACGACGGCCGGCCAAGCGCCGCGGGAAGGCTCGGGAAGCGAACCCCGCGCCTTGAGCTTTCTTTCCGCAGCGCAAATTCGCGCCCATCCGCGCTGGGCCCTAGCGCGCGACTATTATATGCAGGTTCTGGTGCAGAGCCACAGCCCGGATCCGGCCATACGGCGGGTGATGCAGGATATCGCCGGGCTCGTGCTGTTCAACCTAATCATCGCCCTTTATGAGGCGCGCGGCGAGGCGCGGGAGAGCTGGCCCACGATCACGCGCATCCGCGAGGTTTTCGCGACATTCGGCTTGGCCAGCGCCCGCAGCCTGGATGAGATGCTGGCGCGCATGCGGCAGATCGGGCTGATCGAGCTGCAGACGGCGCCGGGCGACAAGCGAGTGCGCCTGATCAAGCCGACGGCACGGATGATCGCCGAGGATTATGCCTGGCACGACAACCATATGCGGGCGCTCGCGGTGCTGCAGCCGGACAGTCGCGACTATGACGCGGTGTTTTCCCATGACGCGCTGCACCGGCAGGTACACCGGGCGATCAGCAACGGTTTGCATGATACCGCCTTTGACATTCTCGATGTCGAGAACAATCCTCTGGTTGCCTTCATCATGCGGCAGGACGGCGCCAAGATCATCTTCAGCTATCTGCAGCAGGCCCTGGCCGGCGGCGACCCGTCCCGCGTTTCGCTGAACTATACGACTGCCTCGGAGCGCATTTTCACCTCGCGCACCCATATCCGCAACCTGCTGTCAGCGCTGGAAGATGCGGGCATGCTGCGCCGGCACGGCACTGGCGGCAATGACATCGAGCTGATGCCGGCGCTTTGGGAGCACGGCGACTATTTCATCGCCAGCATGATGTCGGGCAATGATCGTTGGTGGCAGATGACCCGGCAGCGGGTCGCCGCAATTGATCAATCGACGCAATAATTTCCAACCTTATGGCGTGCCGCTAAGGTTATGTGGCAGCGGGTTTTCAACCTGACCCACCATCTTGTCCGCGTGGTACCCCAAAAGGTGCCGCGCGGATTTTTCATTCAGGCGTCGCTTTCAGTTTCGATGCCCGCGGCCAGTTCATAGGCCTCGTCGTCCGTCAGTCCGTTCGCCAGCGTGCCCCAGGCTGGTTGCCATTCAACGCCATCCTGCAAGGCAATTACCACCGCGCCAAAGCCGTGCAAAGCGCGAGAAGCCTCCGCGGCGGCGAGAGCTTCAGGCACATCGGTGAACTCGGCTTCGTCGGCATCGACATCGCCCACCGCGTCCCACCAGACCGCCGCCTTGATGGCGCCTGCTGCGTCCTTTTCAATCCCCACCGTCACTGCATCCGGCGTGGCTTCGCCGATAGCAACCTGTCGATATGATCCGCTCATTTCCGTGCTCCCAGCTGAACTGCAGCGGCAACGCCCGGCGCGGCAATGCGATGCATCGCGCTTTACCGTACCCGCGGGTACGGTTTCGATTGATCCGTTTCTGGAATGGGTCTAAGAAAGGGCAACAAGGCCATCATAATGGCCCAGAGAATTTCGAGGATTTGCCCATGCCCGTCTATCGCTCCCGCACAACCACCCATGGCCGCAACATGGCCGGCGCGCGTGGCCTCTGGCGCGCCACCGGCATGAAGGACGGCGATTTCGGCAAGCCGATCATCGCCGTGGTCAACAGCTTCACCCAGTTCGTGCCCGGTCACGTCCACCTCAAGGATCTCGGCCAACTGGTGGCCCGCGAGATCGAGGCTGCCGGCGGCGTGGCCAAGGAATTCAACACCATCGCGGTCGATGACGGCATAGCCATGGGCCATGATGGCATGCTCTATTCGCTGCCCAGCCGCGACCTGATCGCCGACTCGGTGGAATATATGGTCAATGCGCATTGCGCCGACGCCATGGTCTGCATTTCCAATTGCGACAAGATCACCCCCGGCATGCTGAATGCTGCGATGCGCATCAATATCCCGGTGGTGTTTGTCTCCGGCGGTCCGATGGAAGCCGGCAAGGCGATGATCAAGGGCAAGCTGCAGGCGCTCGACTTGGTCGACGCCATGGTGATGGCGGCCGACGACCACTATAGCGACGAAGAAGTCCAGGCCGTGGAAGAAGCCGCCTGCCCCACCTGCGGCTCCTGCTCGGGCATGTTCACCGCCAATTCGATGAACTGCCTGACCGAAGCGCTGGGCCTGTCATTGCCGGGCAATGGTTCCACCCTGGCAACTCATTCCGATCGCAAGCGCCTGTTCCAGGAAGCCGGTCACCTGATCGTCGACCTGGCCAAGCGCTGGTATGAGCAGGACGACGCTTCGGTGCTGCCGCGCTCCATCGCCACCAAGGCCGCCTTCGAAAACGCCATGGCGCTGGATATTTCCATGGGCGGTTCCACCAATACCGTGCTGCATATCCTGGCCGCCGCCTTTGAAGGCGGCGTCGATTTCACCATGGACGATATCGACAAGCTGAGCCTTCGCGTGCCCGTGCTGACCAAGGTCGCGCCGGCCAAGAGCGACGTGCATATGGAAGACGTGCACCGCGCCGGGGGCATTTTCGCCATTCTCGGCCAGCTCGACCGCGCCGGCCTGATCAACCGCAAGGAACCGACGGTTCACGCGGCAACCATGGGCGATGCCATCGACAAGTGGGACATTTCCCGCACCAATTCGGAATCAGTGCGCAATTTCTATATGGCCGCCCCCGGCGGCGTGCGCACTACCCAGGCTTTCTCCCAGTCTAACCGCTGGACCGAGCTCGATCTGGACCGCCAGAATGGCGTCATCCGTTCGGCCGAAACGCCCTTTTCCAAGGACGGCGGCCTTGCCGTGCTCAAGGGCAATATCGCCATCGACGGCTGCATCGTGAAGACGGCCGGCGTTGATGAATCGATCCTCAAGTTCACCGGCCGAGCGCGTGTGTTCGAGAGCCAGGACGATACGGTGCGGGCGATCCTTTCCAATGAGATCGTCGCCGGCGACGTGCTGGTGATCCGCTACGAAGGCCCGCGCGGCGGGCCGGGCATGCAGGAAATGCTCTATCCGACCAGCTATCTGAAATCCAAGGGCCTGGGCAAGGCCTGCGCCCTGCTGACCGACGGCCGCTTCTCGGGCGGCACTTCGGGCCTCTCCATCGGACACGTTTCGCCCGAAGCGGCGGAAGGCGGCACGATCGGCCTGGTGCGTGAAGGCGATACGATCGAGATCGATATCCCCAACCGCAGTATCACGCTACTGGTGACCGATGACGAGCTGGTGCAGCGCCGCCACGATCAGGACGCCCTGGGCTGGAAGCCGGCCCATCCGCGAAAGCGCAATGTGACGACGTCACTCAAGGCCTATGCGGCCTTTGCGACCTCGGCAGCACGCGGCGCGGTGCGCGATACGCAGGCGATTGATAAGCTTTGGAATTGAGAGCTCAGGGCTCTCAGTCGTACACCCTCCCCCTTGAGGGGAGGGAAGCGAAATAGGACTTAGCCCTTCGCTAAGTCCGTCATCGAGCAGGAAGGGGGCTGGCTCCGCAAGTTTCGCACTTGTGGCCTACCCCCTCCCTTGATCCCTCCCCTCAAGGGGGGGTGTCGACTGAAATATCGTGGCTAGCAACGGAAGCGACCAAGTTCACGACAAACGCGTGACAATCGCTTTCGCTGGTGCTAAACGCCCCCTCAGCCACCTGACGGTCTGCCAAGATTGTCTTTTGGTCAGGTTCGATAGCGGGGATTCCACCCTCCCTATCGAACCGACCCTAATCCCCCCACATTACAGATGGTTCAAACCAACGCCCTGAAAAAGCGAAGGCCGGCAACACTTTGCGCTGCCGGCCTGATGATTGACGGAAAAGTGGACGATCAAGCGGTCTTGCCGATCCGGTCGAGGGTCTTGAACTCTTCGTCGCTGAGCTGAATGGAAGCAGCGGCGACGTTTTCTTCGAGGTGCTTGACCTTGCCGGTACCCGGAATCGGCAGCATGACCGGAGAGCGCTTCAGCATCCAGGCCAGCGCAAGCTGGCTGGCCGAAGCATTGTGCTTGTCCATGATCGCCTTGAACTCGGCACTGGTCGATTCAAGATTGCCGCCATCGATCGGGCGCCACGGGATGAAGCCAATGCCATTGGCCTCGCAATAGTCCAACACAGCCTCGGCCTTGCGGCTGACGAGGTTGTACATGTTCTGCACCGTGGTGACCTTGAAGTATTTGCTGGCTTCCTTGATCTCCTCGACGCTGACCTCGCTGAGGCCGGCATGGCGGATGATGCCATCCTTCTGCAGCTGGGCGATGGTCTCGAACTGCTCGCGCGCCGGTACTTTCCCGTCGATGCGGTGCAACTGCCAGAGGTCGATCCGCTCGACCTTGAGGCGGCGCAGGCTCTGGATGGCGCCTTGGCGCAGGAATTCCGGTCGGCCGAGCTGTGGCCAGATGTCGGGACCATGGCGGGTCAGCCCGCTCTTGGTGGCGACGATGGAGCCCTTGGCGTAGGGCGCGAGGACTTCGCCGATCAGCTCTTCGCTGACATAGGGGCCATAGCTTTCGGCCGTATCGATGAAGTTGACATTGAGCTCGGGTAGGCGGCGCAGGGTCGCCTTGGCTTCCTCAGGATCTTCGGGCGGACCCCAGATGCCCTTGCCGGTGATGCGCATGGCACCAAAACCGAGGCGGTTGACTGTCAGGTCGCCGCCAATGGCAAACGTGCCCGATTGGGCTGCGTCGAGTGTGGTCATGATCGTCTCTCCGTTTGACTGAGCAGGCTGCGAAAAAGTGGGGACCGGTTTTTCGCAATAAGCCTGCGGCTTGAGACACGCCGGGAATGGCGCTCGGAACTAGTTGTGCTCTTCCGGCAGATCCGGCAGCGCCATGAAGGCGATGCCTTCCTCGGCCAGGGCGACGGCTTCGTCGCGGGTGGCCTCGCCATAGATGCCGCGGGCTTCGACTTCCTCGAAGTGGATTTTGCGCGCCTCTTCGGCAAACCGGTCGCCGACATAATCGGCTTCGCTGGTGACCTTCTGGCGATAGGCGCGCAGCAATTCGCGGAATTTGACGGCGTCGGGATGACCGGAGCTCAGGGAAATCTTGCCGCTATCGGTCCGCGCCACGGCGGGGGCCATCGGCGCCTTGCCCACCTCGGCATCGCCACAGACGGCACAGGTCACAATGCCCCGCGCCTGCTGTTCATCGAATGCCGCAGCATTCCTGAACCAGGCGTCATAGGTGTGGCCTTTGGAGCAATGGAGGGAATATTGGATCACGGGCGGCAAAACTCATGCGCCGACAGGCGCTTCGGTCGAAGATATAGGTCGATCGCTTAAGGCTGCAACGCCACGGGCAGGGCAAAGTTTCGCGCATTGGCCAGCGCCGGGATGCGGGTGCGTGCGTCCACGACATGATCGGGAGCAATTTCTGCCAGCAGCACACCGGGCTCGTCATGGTCGAGCTCGGCCACGATCCGGCCCCAAGGGTCGATCACCAGCGAATGGCCATAGGTGGCGCGGCCATTGGGGTGGGTGCCACCCTGGGCCGCGGCAATCACATAGGAGCCGGTTTCGATGGCGCGAGCGCGCAGCAGCACATGCCAATGGGCTTGGCCGGTCGGCACCGTGAAGGCAGCCGGCACGGCGATCAGATTGGCGCCGGCATTGGCGAGGCTGTTGTAAAGCCTGGGGAAACGCATGTCGTAGCAGATCGACATGCCGAGGGTGAATTCACCGAGATCGGCGGTCACGGCCTGCTCGCCACCGGCATAAGTGGCGCTTTCGCGATAGGCGTTGAGGCCCTCGATGGTGGCGTCGAACAGGTGGATCTTGTCGTAAGTGGTGACGATCGCCCCATCCGGTCCGAACAGCACCGAGCGATTAGCGAAGCGCCCATCAGGCAACGGTATGGCGAGCGAGCCGATATGGATGAAAATGCCGTGCTGCCTGGCCAGTTCGCCAATGCGACGCAGCTGCGGATGATCCTCGAAGGGCGCGGCAACGCTTTTGAGCTGCTCGCGATTTTCCGGGAAGATCACCGTGACTTCGGGCGTCAGCACATAGCTGGCGCCGGCCGCGACGGCCTCGGCCAGCATGGGATCGAGCGCAGCGATATTGGCATCGGGATCGAGCCCCGACCGCATCTGGATGGCAGCGATTTTCATGGCCGACTAGTTCGCCAGCAGGCTGTCGAGCTCGCCCTGGCGGTCGAGCGCGGCCATGTCGTCATAGCCGCCGACATGGGTCTCGCCGATGAAGATCTGCGGCACGGTGCGGCGGCCATGGGCGCGCTCGGTCATCGCGGCACGCAGGTCGGGGTCGAGCACGGTGATCTCGGTATAGTCGGCACCCTTTTCATTGAGCAGCGCCTTGGCGGCGTGGCAATAGGGGCAGGTTGGCGTGGTGTAGATTTCGATCTTGGCCAAGACAATTCTCCTAACGAGACGAGGCGTTTGCATTCTTATATGGGCAGTTCCGTTCCAATGACAACGCGGGCAAAACTCATCACATCGACAGATTCGGCACCACCCTTGAGCAGCACGCGGGTCACCGCCTTGGTCGTGGCGCCGGTGGTATAGACATCGTCAACCAGCACCACCCGCCGGCCCTTGCTGCGCAGCAGCATGTCGGGGTGAACGGCAAAGGCGCCCGCGACGTTCCGCTGCCGTCCGTCGCCGGACAGGCCAACCTGCTGCCGCGTCTTGCGAATGCGGCGGACGAGGTCCGTATCGACGGCAAGGCCGGTGTATTTCCCTAGAGCCTGGGCCAGTTCAGCCGACTGGTTGTAACGTCGCTCGCGCTGGCGGGTGGGATGCAGCGGCACGGGGACCAGGATCGGGTTGCCGGGCCAGAGTTCGTGGCCGGCACCAGCCATCAGTCGGGCGCAGAAGCGGGCCAGTTCGGGCCGGTCGCCATATTTGAGGCGGGAGACCAGCGTCCGGGCGACTTCGTTATAGACCACTGCCGAGCGGGCGCGGCTAAAGGGCGGCGGATCGGCAATGGCCTCGGCCGAGAGCATGTCAGGCCCGAGCGAGACCTCGAAGGGCAGGCCGAGGACCGGGCACAGCGGCGCGGTGATCGGGCGCAAGCGGTGGAAGCAATTGGCACAAAGCACGTCTGGCGCGGCGGTCGGCGCATCGCAATTGAGGCAGACGGGTGGGTAGGCGATGTCGAGCAGCATGCTGCCAAGGCGGCGGGCGCCCGCGACAAGGCCGCTGGTCCAGCGCGGTGTTTTGACAAGCCCGTCAGCGCTCTGCATAAGGCCATAGTGCCACGTCCCCAACCGGCCGCAAGACCCCGATGACCCAGCCGCCCGCCATTTTCGATTCTGCCCTCGTCGCCCGCCATCTGGCGCGGCGGACGGAGAGCAGCGATTTCGTCACCGACCTAGTCCTGGCCGATCTGGAAGACCGCCTCGCTGCGCTGATCCGCGAATTTCCCAAAGCCGCGATCATCGGGCCGGATCTCGAAAAACTTCCGACGATCGGCAGGACGGCCAGCGCGACTTTTCCCTTCCAGCGCTATGCGGCTTTTGCCGGCGATAATGACATGCCGCCGCTGGAGGGGGACAACTATAACCTCGTGGTCTCGGTGCTGCACCTGCAGGCGATCAACGATGTGCCCGGCTATCTGGCGCGTTTGCGGGCAAAACTGGCGCCCGACGGGCTGTTGATGATCGCTGCTTTAGGCGGGGAAACGCTGACCGAATTGCGCGAGGCGTTTCTGGCGGCCGATGCGCAAGTGTTCGGCGGGGCTTCGGCGCGAGTAGCGCCAATGATCCAGGTTCGCGACGCCGGGGCATTGCTGCAAAGGGCCGGGCTGGCGCTGCCGGTGGCCGATGTCGAAACCCATGTCGTGCGCTATTCCAGCCCCTTTGCGCTGATGGCCGAGCTCAAGGCACTGGGGGCGAGTAACCCACTAGTGGATAGGGCAAAACGTTTTGCCACCCCTGCCCTGCTCAGCGCCGCCGCAGCCGCCTATGCCGAGCGCGATGGCGACTCCGATGGGCGCATCAGGGCGACGCTGGAAGTGATCTGGCTGTCCGGCTGGGTGCCACATGAAAGCCAGCAGCAACCACTCAAACCGGGTAGCGCCAAGACGCGGCTGGGCGATGCGCTGGGGGCCTTGAAGCCTTAGCATCCTACCGCAATGCGTTAACAGACTGTTAGCGTTGAGCGCGCCGATGTGTGAAACAAAAAGGGCCGGTGTTGCCACCAGCCCCTTCGTGTTCTCTCGGTGCTAATCGCTTACGCGGCAGCTTCCTCGTCGCCTTCCGGCTCGGCATCGGCCTTGGTGCGCTTGGGGGACTTGGCCAGGTTCTTTTCGATCAGCTGCACGGCTTCGGTCAGCGTCAGCTTGTTGACGGCACCGATTTCGCGGCTCATGCGGTCCATCGCCTGTTCGAACAGCTGGCGTTCCGAATAGGACTGCTCCGGCTGCTCTTCCGAGCGGTAGAGGTCGCGCACGACTTCCGAAATGGCGATCAGGTCGCCCGAATTGATCTTGGCTTCATATTCCTGGGCGCGGCGCGACCACATGGTGCGCTTGACGCGAGCGCGACCGGTGACGGTGGTCAGCGCCTGGGTCACCATGTCCTCTTCGGCCAGCTTGCGCATACCGACGGACTTGATCTTGGCGACGGGCACGCGAAGGGTCAGCTTGTCCTGTTCGAAACTGATGACGAACAGCTCAAGGGTCAGTCCGGCAACTTCCTGTTCCTCGATCGAGACGATCACGCCGACGCCATGCGCCGGATACACAACGTACTCGCCGGTCTTGAAACCGAGCCGTGTCTGTACCTTCTTGGCTACCATATTCTTGGAACTCCTTGTTGACGCCCCAAAATGGACAGTTCCCTGCGGGAAGGACCGTCCACCTCTACTCTTTACCTGACGTCCAAACGGAACGCCGCGCGCAGCAAAAAGCCCCATGGCCATCCGGGTCCGCTTTTCCCGGAGGTCAGTGCATCTAACGATGTTGTCAAAAAAATCGTGCCTGGAGGCACGGGCTGGGTGACGGGCTCAACTGCATTGTTGAGGACCATAGCACAAAATTTCAGCAAAATCAAAAACTACGAATCAAGGCCTGTTGGACGCATAGGCAATGGGGCGGGGGTGTGGCTGTAGGTGGTTATCACAGCTTGCGCACAGCCTTTCCACACCCGCCGAGGGTCACCGCTTTAGACGTGCACTGCTGGCTTCACGCCCCCGATGTCACCCCGGCCTTGAGCCGGGGCCCATCCTGAGATGGGGTTACGGCCGCTAGATCGATCGAACCACCTTGCGGCTGCGGCAAAATCTCGAGATGAATCCCGGCTTAATGCAAGGATGACACCGCAACTAGACGCGGTCGTCAGAGGCAAGATCGAAAGAGAAGGCACTGAGCCTTAGTCGCCTTCGCCAGCAGTCTCGGAAAAATACTTGGCCAGCTTACCGTCTTCGCCGTCCTTTTCCTTGGCTTCCGGCAGCGGATCGCGGCGTTCGGTCAGGTTGGGCCAGAGCGAGGCGAATTTGGTGTTCAGCGCCAGCCATTCGTCGAGCCCCGACTCGGTATCGGGCTTGATGGCTTCGGCTGGGCATTCCGGCTCGCAGACGCCGCAGTCGATACACTCGTCCGGATGAATCACCAGCATGTTCTCGCCCTCGTAGAAACAATCCACGGGGCAAACTTCGACACAGTCGGTGTATTTGCAGGCGATGCAATTATCGGTGACGATATAGGTCATATCGGGCGGCAGTCCGGCGGGTTCTCAACGGGTCCGGTGCTAAACCGTTTTTATCCGGGCTGCAAGGCTGCCACGGCGCACCTTTTGGCGCAGGCCGCGGCTGTCACGAAAGCTTTTGCCCCGATCCGGAACGCTATCGGCTCCCGCGGATTGTCCCAGTCCAACAAAAGGAGCCTCATCATGGACCATACCAACCATATTCGCCTGTCGGCCACGGAGCTGACCCCGTCGCTGCTCGAAGGGGCAACCATCTATGGCGCCGATGACCACAAGGTGGGCCATGTGTCCCATGTGCATGGTTCAGGCGCGGCCAGCGAGATCATCGTCGATGTCGGCGGCTTCCTCGGTCTCGGCGCCAAGCCAGTGGCCGTTCCGGTCGCAGACCTGCAGTTCATGCGCGACGAGGATGGCGACGTCCACGCCGTGACGAGCTGGACCAAGGACCAGCTGGAAAAGATGCCCGAGCATCATCACCATCACTAAGTCGACCACAGGCCCGGTGAAAACCGGGCCTTTTATTTAGGTTGGCCAGTGACGATAGACGAGATCTTCGGGGTCGTGCCGCTGGGCATCGGGATCGAGCACGGCACCGAGCCGCTCGGCCACGGCAACAGAGGCATGATTGGCCGAGTCGATATAGCTGACGAGGCTTTCCAGCTTCAATTCGGCAAAAGCCCAGTCGCGCAGGGCCATCGCGGCCTCGGCGGCATAGCCGTAGCCTTCAAAGCCCTCGAACAGCAGCCAGCCCAGTTCCTTTTCGGGAAACAGCGGCCCGTGATTGATACCGACCTGGCCGACACAGGTACCGCTGTCGCGAAGGTCCATCATCAAGGCACCATGGCCGAACATCTGCCACAGCGCGATATCCTGGCAATAGACTCGCCATGCTCCGATCGGCGTATAGGGTCCGCCCATGTAGCGGGCGCGATCGGACAGCAGGAGTTTTTCCATCAGTGGGAAATCGGCCAGCGTGGGCGGACGGAGGATGAGCCGTGCTGTAGTGAGGGTGGGAATAGTCATGGTCAGTCTTCGCCGTCATCCCCGCGCAAGCGATCGGTCTCCCGTCGTTCCTTTTTCGTCGGGCGGCCTGCCCCATCGCCGCGCTGGGCGATGGCGGCCTCATAAGGTGACTGTTCGGATTTGGGCAGGGCTGGCGGGGAGAGGTCTTCGTAGAGACCCTGGGCTTCGGGAGCCGGACCGCGGCGCACGCCGCAGTCGAGGATGCGCCAGACCAGGATGCGGTTGTGCAGGTCCATGGTCAGGACATCGCCCGCCCCGACCTTGTGGTCGGAGCGGATAGTGCGTTCGGAGTTGACGCGGACGGCGCCGGTTTCGATGTATTTCTGGGCCAGCGTGCGCGATTTCAGCGCGCGCGAAAAGAACAGGAACTTGTCGAGCCGCTCCTTGCGGACGGGTTCGACAGGTGCTGCCAATCTTATTGTCCCTTGGGCGCCTTGAGCGCCAGCAGCTTGGCGAAGGGGCTATCCGGATCGAAGGTCTTTTCCTTGCGCGGCTCGGCGGCAGGGCGTTCGAAACGGGCGCGTTCGCCCTTCTGGTCATCCGGGCGACGGTTTTCGGCGCGGGCCGGGCGGCCTTCCGGACGGGTCGGCTTGGGCTGCAGGTGACGAGCCTTGGTAAGGTCCTGCACTTCGCCTTCTGGACGACGCGGCGCCGACGGGCGCTGGTTGCGCTCGGGACGCTTGGCCTGGGTCTCGCCTTCCGGACGGCGACGGTTTTCACCGTGGCGCTTATTGTCCGGACGCTTGCCAGCCGGCGACCACACTTCGTCGAACTCGGGCTCTGCCGCAACGGCAGGCTCGGCTTCGGCACTTGGGGCCGCAGCTTCGACAATGGTGGTGGCCGGGATATCGGCTTCCACCGACGGGACGGCATCGGCGGTGACGGCCTCGACGGGCTGTTCTTCGACGGCATCGGTGCTCGCCGGATTTTCGGCCAGCACTTCTTCCAGCGCCGCAGCTTCGGCAGAGGCCTCGGCGGCAACTGCTGCCGCGACCTTTGGAGTGCGCTTGACCTTGTAGCCCAGCGAATTGAGGATCGAGGCGAAGTCTTCGCCCGAGCAGCCGAGCAGCGAGGTCATTTCCACGGTGACGCGGAAACCATTGCCTTCGGCGGCACCAGCCGGCAGCTCGCCGGCATAGGGACGACCGGCATCGAGCGCGATCAGCGGACGGATGATATCGGCAAGGCGCTCGAGGATATCGACGCGCACGGCACGCTTACCGGCCACCTTGAAGCCGGCGGTCTCATAGAGGCGGGTATCGACTTCGGGATCGACCACGAAAGAGGTGCGGCCCGAGAGAACGATATGCGGAATATCGGTGACGCCGGCCTGACGTACGCCGCCATTCTTCAATGCGAAGAGGATCAGTGCCAGCTCGCGCGGAGCGGGCTTGAGGCTCAGCGGCAGGTAGATGTGGTAGGCGCCGAACTTGATGCCCAGCTTGCGCAGCTTGCCGCGGACGTCCTGATCGAGATTCTTGACGTCATCGGCCACCTGGGCGCGCGGGATCAGGCCGATATGCTCATAGAGCTGGTAGGCAATACCGCGGGCAGTGCCTTCGAGATCGGCCGGCGCTTCCAGCGCCATGACGCCTTCGAGCACGGTGTTGATGTGATGGCGCAGCCAGAGCGACAGGCGATCCTGCACGCGTTCGAGATCGACACCGGTGAGTGATTCATCGGCCAGCATCAGGATGCGCGGACGATACAGCGCATCGCCCTCGATCAGCTCGGCGACAATATCGCCCTTCCAGCGCAGCTTGCCATCGGTGGCCAGCACGAACTCTTCGTTCGGGGCTCCGGCTAGCCGGTCAGCCCGGTTATGGATTTCTGGCGCCACCACCTGGTCGGCTGCCGTGCGCACCCCCTTGATGTCGGCGTCGCCATCATTGCGTGCCAGGGTAAAACGGAAGCCTTCAAGCGTGCCGATGAGATGGCCTTCCAGCCGTACTTCGCCGCGCTCATTGATCTCGGAAGATGCCATACGTTTGTCTTTCAGATGACGCAGCAAGACGCTGGTGCGCCGGTCGACGAAGCGCTGGGTCAATCGCTCATGAAGAGCGTCGCTCAGCCTGTCCTCAATGTCTCGGGTCTTTTCGCGCCAATGTGAAGGGTCTGCAAGCCAGTTTTTGCGATTGGCGACGAAGGTCCATGTCCGGATCTGCTTGATCCGGTTGCTCAGCGTGTCAATATCGCCGCTGGTATTGTCGCAAAAGCGGACCTGCTCGGCAATCCAGTCGGCGTTGACATGGCGCTTCTTGACCAGGTCGGTATAGACCTTGGTGACGATTTCGCCATGCGCAGCCGGCGAAATTCCCTGATAATCCGGGATCTGGCAGCATTCCCAGAGCAGGCGCGCCCCATCGAGACCGCGCGCCAGCGCACCAGCCTCATTGCGCGACACGAACTCGAGGGCCTGCTGGTCCTTGGCGATCGGCACCCTGGTGAGGCTCCGGTGTTCGGGCGAAGCATCGAGACTATGTTGCAGGGCAGCGATGGATGAGAAATCCAGCTGATTGTTGCGCCATTGCAGCACTTTTACCGGCGCGAAGTCGTGCGTTTCGAGCGCCACGACCAATTCTTCGTCAAAGGCGTCGGTGCCGCCGGTGACGCCAAAGGTGCCGTTGCGGGCATGACGACCGGCGCGGCCCGCGATCTGGCCGATCTCGGCGGGCGTCAATTCGCGGCTGGTGCGGCCATCGAACTTATGGTCGTCGGCAAAGGCGACATGGTGGATATCGAGGTTGAGACCCATGCCGATGGCATCGGTGGCGACGAGAAAATCCACATCGCCATTCTGATAGAGCTCCACCTGCGCATTGCGGGTGCGGGGCGATAGCGCGCCCATCACCACGGCGGCGCCACCGCGCTCGCGGCGGATCAGTTCGGCAATGGCATAGACCTGCCGGGCTGAGAAGGCGACGATGGCCGAGCGGGTCGGCTGGCGCGAGATTTTCTTGGAGCCGGCATAGGTCAGCTGGGAAAAGCGCGGCCGGTCGATGATTTCGGCATGCGGCAGGAGTTTGCGGATAATCGGCGCCATGGTGGCGGCGCCCAGCAACAGGGTTTCCATGCTGCCGCGGGCATTCAGGATGCGGTCGGTAAAGACATGGCCGCGGTCGAAATCGATGGCGGTCTGGATTTCGTCGATCGCCACGCAATCGACGCGGATATCCATCGGCATGGCTTCGACGGTACAGACCCAGAAGCGCGGCTTGGGCGGCACGATGCGCTCTTCGCCGGTGACCAGCGCCACGGCGCCCTCGCCCACCCGCTCGACGCAGCGCTGATAGACTTCGCGCGCCAGCAAACGCAGCGGCAGGCCGATCATCCCGGTGGGATGGGCCAGCATGCGCTCGATCGCATAATAGGTCTTGCCGGTATTGGTGGGGCCGAGGATGGCCTTGACCGACTGGGGCGGGGCGAAAGTCATTGCCGGCAATGTAGGTTGTGTCTTCACCGGTTGCGAGAGGTCCTGGAGCTTGTCCCAAGAAAGGACAGAACAGGTGACGCTTTTATCACCATGGTTAACATCAGGAACAGGATAGGAACGAAACGGCACCGAATCGGCGCGACCCAATGAATCCCGCTTTGTTCGCGGCTATGGATGGTAGTCTAGCTTAAGTATAAGCACTAGGACGGCGGGAAATAGGGCGAAGCGCCGGGGCACGGGTTGAAATCGGTTCAACTGTATTGCTGAAGGATGAATTTGGCCGGGAATCGGGCGTTTGTGAACAGCGGGTAAACTGCTGTTTGGCAAAGATTTCTGGTGGATTTATCACAGGAGGGGCCGCTTTGCTGGGGTGGGTGGATTCAGATTGAGGATTGCGGGCATTGACCGTGCCAGGATGGGACGGCCTTCCTCCATCGAGAACTATCCCACCCACGGTGTCATCCCGGCCTTGAGCCGGGATCCATCTCGATATTTAGCAACGGCCGCAAGGTGGTAGTTTGGACCGCGATCTGGCGGCGTTGGGTATGATCTCAGGATGGGCCCCGGCTCAAGTCCGGGGTGACACCGTGGGTGTGGGACGTCAGGAGCACATCAGTTTTTTGCCTTTCCCGATCCGGGACAGATTTCCCGCTGTTCCATTCGCGCAATTAACCATCAGGTCAAACCCGGAACGAACAGGGGTAGAATCGGGCGAAGGGCGCAAATGCGGCTTTGTTCACGGCTAGGGGCGGTGGGTTGGCGGTCTGCGGGATACTAGCCGGGTGATTGCGGGCCGGTGCGCGGCTCAAAACAGGCCAAACCGCTTCATTTTGATGACCAGAGGATTAATTTCGGCGCTTTTCGGTCGAATCTGACCGGACCATTGCGCGAACATTTTTGGGCAGCTCGGCGGCGTTAACACCTGACCGCCCGCTATCTGGATGTGTGCCATGACAAAATTGTCAAAAAAGCCTTTGACGGTATCAGGATGGGACACTTCGACCCGGCCGAAGGCAAATTCGCTCCAGTGGAGCGAATTTAGGGGAGAAGCCATGAGGCCTATGGCCGAATGGCACGCCGGTGCCCACTGCTCAGGGCCCCAGTGAAGGTAGAAAGCAAGAATACTCCATCTAGCCATTCCGTTCGGGCACAGCCCTCACGGCCTTCTCCCCTAAAATCACGCCGCTGGCGTTATTTTGCCTCCGGCCGGATCGAAGCCCCTGAAAAGGGGGAGGAATCCGGCTGGTGAATGGGAAGGTTGGGTAGGGCGCTCTTAAGAAGCCCCTCAGTTCCGCAGGCTGGTCAGCACCATCGACAGATCGCCCATATTGGTGCCGAGCAGCACGCGGTAGGGGATGTAGAAGCCGGTTTCGGCGAGCGGCGCGTACCAGATGATGATGCGGTCGCTGTCGGCCATGTAATTGGTGATGTCGGAGCTGGTGAAATGGCCCGAGACCGGATTGTAGTTCACCGTGCAGAGCACGACCGGGCCCTGGTAGCCGGTGCGGGGCGAGGTGGCCTCGTCATCGCCGGCATAGGCCATTTCGATATTGAAGCGCTCGACGCCGGTGAAGACATGGGTTTCGCGCTGGCAGAGGCTCTTGTCGAGGCCGTCGCCCTTGAGCACGAAGGCCGAGAGGAAATCGCTGACGCCGGTCAGATGGCTGCGCTCGAGCGGAATGCGGTCGTAATTGTCGATGATCGGCGGATCGACCTTGAAGGCCGAGACATTGCCACCGGCAAAGGAGACGTCGATGGTGAAGGTCTCGCCATTGGCCTTGGTCTGGAGGTCGAATTCCTCGGCCTGCAGTACGCTGCCGGAACGCCCGGTTGAACTGGCCGTGGCCGTACCGCTCGACACCACGGCGCCGAGGCCGGCGACATTGGCGGAGAGATCGAGACTATAGCGGCTGCCGTCGTCCTTGAGGTCCACCGCCATGGTGGCGATATTGATGCCGCCCAGCGTCAGCACGTAATTGGCCGTGGCATCGACCTCGGCGGCCTGGAGGGGCAGGCTCATTAGGGCGGCCAGCGGAACGAGGGATGCAAGACGGAGCGGGATCAAGGGCCAGATATCTCGTGTGCGCGAATCAGCATGTCGGTCAAAACTGCCTGCCACTTGTGGTTCCCGCAAGGCGCTCGCGGGGCTTTGAGGGCGCTTTGCCTTGACGCCGCCCCCCGTTTTCTCTAAGGAACCGCCAGATTTCACAACAATCGAGGCCCGTCGCGGACTTCTCCGCCACGCAGGACCTTTACACAAATAGGATATCTTCAAATGGCACGTCGCTGTGAACTGACTGGCAAGGGTGTGATGGTTGGCAACAACGTCTCCCACGCCCTCAACCGTACCCGCCGCCGCTTTCTCCCGAACTTGGTGAATGTCACCCTGATCTCGGACGCGCTGAACCGCGGCATCAAGTTCCGCATTTCGGCTGCTGCGCTGCGCACCGTTGAACACCGCGGTGGCCTCGACGCCTTCCTGCTCAAGCAGAGCGACGACACGCTGTCGACGCTGGCCCAGGGCATCAAGAAGGAAATTCGTGCCGCCCTCGCTGCCTAAGCGATCGGCCGACAGAATTTTAAGCCGCGTGGAGGCAACTCCGCGCGGTTTTGTTTTTTTGACGGGCATGCCTGCCCGTCCTAGATTGCCTCCGCTCCGGTCTGATGCTGGCTCGCGGTTACATTGAGGTGCATTCTGATGCTTGCTCGTTTCCTGGCGGCTGTTGCCGCCATGGTCGTGGTCGTGGCCGCGTCCAATATCCTGGTGCTCTACCCCTTCGCCGTCCAGCTCGGCCCGGTCAACCTGGCCGACCTGCTGACCTGGGGCGCCTTCACCTTCCCGTTTGCCTTCCTTATCACCGACCTGACCAACCGCTACGACGGCGCCCAGCGCGCGCGCATCGTGGCGCTGGCCGGCTTTGTCGTCGGCCTCGGGCTGTCGTTTTATCTGAGCTACCATCCGCTGCCCTGGAATGCCGGCGGCGCGGCAGCCACCACCCAGCGTATTGCGACGGCTTCGGCTTCGGCCTTCATCGTCGGGCAATTGCTGGATATTTCGATCTTCTCGCGCCTGCGTGCCAACAGGGCCTGGTATGTGGCGCCGCTGCTCGGCTCGCTGTTTGGCTCGATCATCGACACGGCGATTTTCTTCAGCCTGTCGTTTGCGCCAGTGTTTGCCGGGATCGATGCGCTGTATGGGATGCCGGATGGTTCGCTGGGCTTCCCGGCTCCTTTCTTGGGCATTGGTCCCGAAGTGCCGCTGTGGATCTCACTGGCGGCTGGCGATTTCTCGGTGAAGTTCCTGGCAGCACTGTTGTTGCTCGCGCCGTATCGGGCGCTGATGGGGCGGATCAGGCCGCTGCCGGCGCTTGGGGCTGTGGCTTAAGCCACCGTCCTTACCAAAAAGTCGGTGTCATCCCGGCCTTGAGCCGGGATCCATCCTGAGATCTCTGGTCTGCCGCTAGGTGGCTCGTTCGATCGACCTTGCGGCTGTGGCGTGATCTTGAGATGGGCCCCGGCTCAAGGCCGGAGTGACATCGCGGGTGTGGAGAGAATGAGGCTGCCAGCAGCCACCCTCTCAATCCACCAGCGCAAATTCCAGCAGCAGTGACCGCTGCCAATCATTGAAATTATTGTCCGAGCCGATCAGCACGCGCAGCTCGCCATCGGGCGCCGTGTGCACCGTCAGGGATTCCATATTGTCGATCGAGCCGCCGGTGGCCGTAAGCAGCAATTCGCCGACCATCAGATTGCCGGCGCGAACCTCTGCGGCCGGGACGCGGCGGAGGTTCATGACGAAGCTCAGCATGGAGATGCCGCGTTCCAGCACCAGCAGGTCGCCATTGGGCAGGAAGGTGCATTCGGTTGGATTGACCACCGGGCTGTTCTGATAGCTGAGCTCGCCCTTGTCGTTCTGGCCGAGCAGATAGGCGCGGTGGTTGTCGGCCTGGTCGAGCATTTCCTCGGCGATCAGCAGCGTCGACCCGGCGACCGGGGAGGCGGGGGGCGCGATGCAGACTGATTCCAGTGTCTCATTGGTGCGCGCGTCGGTCAGCCAGTCGGGGATCGGCACTTCGCGGGCGGCGCCGCCGGGAATGCCATTGGTGAGGGTGTAATCGGCCACGCGGGTCAGGTGTTCGAAACCGACACGCACGCCGATCGGCTCGCCGGCGCGGTAGATCGTATCGACGCTTTCCGCATCCTTGGCATATTGGCGCGGCAGCACATCGCCCTTGGAATTGCGCATCGGTTCTACGGTGACGCCGATATAGCCGAACAGCGCATTGGCATCGTCATAGAGCAGGTGCCCGGTGACGAAATTGCCGCGATCGGTGACGAACAGCGCCTGATGGTTCGGCCCGGTCATGGTGAGGCCGGAGAGGCCGCCAAAGGTGTCGTCCGGGCTGGTCATGGCAATGCCGCCTCGAAACACCATGCGATCGACCTGCTGGCCGATGGCGGCATTGCCAAAGCTGGTGACCGGGGTTGCCGTCACCAGGGCCTCGACGGCAATGGTGGGCATGACACCCGCCATGAGCAGGGGAATGAGGGCGGCGAGCCGCCTCATCACCTGCCGCGCCGCCGTGTCTGGGCCGGCATTTCCTCGTCGAACAGCGCGGCCAGTTCGTCAGTCAGCGCGCCGGCCAGTTCCTCGGCATCGAGCAGGGTTACGGCGCGGCGATAATAGCGCGTCACGTCATGGCCGATACCGACCGCCACCAGCTGGATCGGCGAGCGGGTCTCGATATCCTCGATCACCTGGCGCAAATGGGCTTCGAGATAATTGCCGGCATTGACGCTCTGGGTCGAGTCATCGACCGGGGCGCCGTCGGAAATCACCATCAGGATGCGACGGGCTTCCGGGCGGGCCATCAAACGCTTGCGCGCCCATTCGAGCGCTTCGCCGTCGATATTCTCTTTCAGCAGGCCTTCGCGCATCATCAGCCCCAGGTTGCGGCGGGCATGGCGCCACGGCTCGTCGGCGGCCTTGTAGATGATGTGGCGCACGTCATTGACGCGGCCGGGATTGGCCGGACGGCCAGCTTCGAGCCAGGCTTCGCGGCTCTTGCCGCCCTTCCAGGCGCGTGTGGTGAAACCGAGGATTTCGACCTTGACGCCGCAACGCTCCAGCGTGCGGGCGAGGATGTCGCCGCAGATCGCCGCAATGGTGATCGGCCGGCCGCGCATCGAGCCGGAATTATCGATCAGCAGCGTGACGATGGTGTCGCGGAAATCGGTGTCGTTCTCGACCTTGAAGGACAGAGCCTGCATCGGATCGGTGACCACGCGGGTGAGGCGCGCCGTATCGAGCAGGCCCTCTTCGAGGTCGAATTGCCAGCTGCGGTTCTGCTTGGCCATCAGGCGGCGCTGCAGCTTGTTGGCGAGGCGCGCGACCGCACCGGCAAGGTTTTCCAGCTGCTTGTCGAGCAGGGCACGCAGCTGGTCGAGCTCGTCGGGCGGGCAGAGGTCTGCCGCCTTGACGATCTCGTCGAACTTCTGGGTAAAAACCTTGTAGTTGAACTGGTTGGAGAGCTGCGTGCCGCCGTCCTTGGCCGGGGGCGGCATGGGCGCGTCTTCGCCGGCTTCGGCGGCCGCGTCCTCGTCGGTATCGGCCATGTCCGATTCGATGCCGTCGACATCGCCGGTCTCTTCGGATTCGCCGGCCTGCTCGTCATCCTGACTCTGGTCGGCGTCGTTCTCGCCTTCGCCCTGTTCGGGCGCCTTGTCGGACGCGTCACCCTGATCGGGTTCCTGGTTCTCGTCAGACTCTTCGTCGCTGTCGGACGGGTCTTCCAGCTCGCTTTCGGGCACCAGGTTGAGGTCGCGCAGCAGGGCCTTTGCGGCCTTGGAGAATTCATCCTGGTTTTCGAAGCGGGTCAGCAGCGCATCGAGCGACTTGCCGCCCTTGTCCTCGATCTCCTTGCGCCACAGATCGACCAGCGCATGGCCCGAGGGCGGCACCGGTACGCCAGCAAGTTTCTCGCGCAGCAGCAGGCCCAGGGCCTCGGCAATGGGGGCATCGCCCTTGTCGGAGACTTCGGCGAAATTGGCGCGGAACAGCCGGTCTTCCAGCATTTCCCCGATATTGCCGACCATGCCGGGCATGCGCACGCAGCCCAAGGCTTCGACGCGGGCCTGTTCCAGCGCATCGAAGGCGGCGCGGGCGATCGGGTCCATCGGCGCGCGCTTGCGATGCGCATCGGGATCGTGGCTGGCGAGGCGCATGGCCATGGCATCGCCCTGGCCGCGGGCAATGGCGATATCACGCCGCGTCGGCAGGCGGGGCAGATTGGCGAGGCGCGCCTTGTCGGAGGTCAGCAGCGGCCGGTCGGCGGTGAAGGTGACTTCGAGATCGGCCTTGCCGCCGATGGCGCGCACCGTCGCACCCATGGCTGATTTGAACAGCTGGGTCTGGTCGGGCTTATTGGCTTTGCTGCGCGGAGGTTGTGCCATGGTCTACCGGTTCACTGTGTGACCGGGAAGGAAGGCCCCCTCACCCGGCCCTTTGGGCCGACCTCTCCCACGCGGGGAGAGGTGAAGTTGTGGCGCGCTCGGTGCCCTGCCAGACGGCAGGGACGTCGCGACTTAGGCCGTGACGGCGAGGTTCGCCGAGCTTTCCGGCAGGTCTTCGCCGAACACGCGCTGGTAGAATTCGGCCACCACGGGGCGTTCGAGTTCGTCGCACTTGTTGAGGAAGGTCAGGCGGAAGGCAAAGCCGACATCGCCACCAAAGATCGTGGCATTCTCGGCCCATGTGATCACGGCGCGGGGCGACATGACGGTCGACAGATCGCCATTGATGAAGGCCTGACGGGTCAGGTCGGCGAGGCGCACCATGTTGGAGATGAGCTTCTTGCCCTTCTCGGTCTCGCCATAGGCCTTGTTCTTGGCCAGGACGATGCCGACTTCCTTGTCATGCGGCAGATAGTTGAGCGTCGTCACCAGCGACCAGCGGTCCATCTGGCCCTGATTGATCTGCTGGGTGCCGTGATAGAGGCCCGACGTATCGCCCAGACCAATCGTATTGGTGGTCGAGAACAGACGGAAGGCCGGATGGGGGACAATGACGCGGTTCTGATCGAGCAGGGTCAGGCGGCCCGCGACTTCGAGCACGCGCTGGATCACGAACATCACGTCCGGGCGGCCAGCGTCATATTCGTCGAACACCAGAGCAACATTGTTCTGCACGGCCCAGGGCAGGATGCCGTCACGGAATTCGGTGATCTGCTTGCCGTCCTTGAGCACGATCGCGTCCTTGCCGACGAGATCGATGCGGGAGACGTGGCTGTCGAGATTGACGCGGACCAGCGGCCAGTTGAGGCGCGCCGCGACCTGCTCGATATGCGTCGACTTGCCGGTGCCGTGATAGCCCTGCACCATGACGCGACGGTTGAACTGGAAGCCGGCTAGAATGGCCAGCGTCGTGTTGCGATCGAACAGATAGTCCGGATCCATCGGCGGTACGTGCGAATTGGCTTCCTTATAGCCCATCACCTTCATGTCGGTGTCGATACCGAACAGCTCCCGTGCCGAATATTCGGTGTCGGGCAGATTGGTGTACTCAGTCATGGGCTTTGCTCTTGGCGGAAGGATCAATGAGGACGGCTGAAAAGTCGGGCGCTCTATAGCAGCATTGTGACACCGGGGGTAGCCACCGATCGGGCATGCCTACTTCGCGACGAGCCCGACCTTCTTGAGATGGCTATAGGCCGAGATGATGGTGCGGAGCCGGTCTTCCGAGCTCTTGTCGCCACCATTGGCATCGGGATGGTGGATTTTGACCAAGGTCTTATAGGCCCGCTTGATGTCCTCGGATTTGGGCTGGCCGATAATGCCGAGGGTTTCCAGCGCCCGGCGATCCTGCTCATGCAGCGGCTTGACCCGCTCGGTGGCCGGCTTCTGCGACTGGCGATGGCGATACTTGGCGAAGACGCCGAAGGGATCGCCATATTTGTCGCCGGGGCGCAGGCTCTCGCGCGCGGCGCGGGCCGCCGAAGCATTCATGCTCGGATTCCCGGTTGCAAAGCTTGAGCGCGACTCCGCCTTGGGCGGGGCATGCAGCGCTTCGTCGAGCTGTTCCTTGTCCATATCGGCAAAGAAGTTGAAGGCCGTATTATAGTGGCGGACATGCTCGAGGCAGAAATGGTGATACTGCCCTTCGCTGCGCGCGCCCTTGGGCGCACGGTATTCCCCGGCCAGCTCGCAGCCCTCCCAATCGCAGACGTGTTCGATCGGCGCAGCTTTTTCTTCCTTGCGCGGCTTGATGCGAATGGAATCGAAGATCTTGGACGACAGTTTCATTCTCGCCTAGTTAGGTGCCAAAATCAGAAAGAGACCAGCGCCATGAGTGCCAGAGACACCATAACAGCCAAGCTCACTGCGGCGTTTGCCCCCGCTTTCCTCGATGTCATCGACGAATCGATGGAGCATCACGGTCACGCCGGGTGGCGGGAGGGTGGTGAAACCCATTTTCGTGTCAGAATCGCGACCCGTCATTTTGACGGGATGAGCCGTGTCGCGCAACACCGCGCCGTTCACGAAGTGCTGGCCGCGCTGATGGACAATCCCATCCACGCCCTCGCCATCGAGGTTTTGCCCAGTGATGCGGCCTTCCCCGAACGCGAGGGCTAGGCCCGCATCTCGTTCAGATACGCTGCCACGGCCGTCCCGTCGACATTCTTTTCGATAAAGGCCTGGCCGATGCCGTGGGTGAGGATGAAAGTCAGCGCGCCGCGCGAGACTTTCTTGTCCTGCGCGATGGCGGCCATCAAGGTTTCGGTGGAGCCCAGAGTGCCCGGGATGTCCCCTAAAGTGGTGGGCAGGCCCGAGCTCTTCAAGTGCGCGGCAATGCGGCCGGTATCCTGGCTGGGTGCCAGGCCAAGCCTGGCGGAAAAACCATGCGCCAGCACCATGCCCACGGCGACGCCTTCGCCATGCAGCAGGCGATCGGAATAGCCGGTGTCTTTTTCCAGGGCATGGCCGAAGGTGTGGCCGAGGTTGAGCAGGGCGCGAACGCCGAGTTCCTTCTCGTCCTCGATCACCACGCGGGCCTTATGGGCGCAGCAGCGGGCAATCGCTTCGCCACGAGCGGGGCCACCGGCGAAGATGTCCTTCTGATTGGCCTCGAGCCAGAAGAAGAACTCCTCGTCATCGATCAAGCCATATTTGACTACTTCAGCATAGCCGGCGGCGAACTGTCGGGGCGACAAGGTATTGAGCGTCGACAGATCAGCCAGCACCAGCTTGGGCTGGTGGAAGGCGCCGATCAGGTTCTTGCCATGCGGCGAGTTGATCCCGGTCTTGCCGCCGACCGAGCTATCGACCTGCGCCAGCAGCGAGGTCGGCATCTGGATGAAATCCATGCCGCGGCGGGCAATCGAAGCAGCAAAGCCGGCGAGATCGCCAATGACGCCGCCACCCAAGGCGATGATCAGGTCACCCCGTTCGAGCCGAGCGGCGAGAATGCCTTCGACAGCCTGGCCGACAAATGCCCAGGATTTGGTCGATTCGCCGGCCGGCAGCACGATTTCTGTATGCGAGAGGCCTGCCGCATCGAGCGAAGCCACCAGCCGCGGCAGTTGCACCTGGGCGACATTCTCGTCGGTGATGATGCCATAGCGCCGGCCGGGGAAACGCTCGGCGAGAATGGCGCCGGCGTCATCGAGCAGCGTGTCGCCGATCAGGATGTCATAGGCGCGGTCGCCGAGGGCGACGTGAACCGTGTGGGCGATTTGGGCCATCAGATCAGTCCTGACGCTGGAGGTAGGAAAGCACGGCTTCCACGACATCGCCCGCCACCGCATCCTGCGGCACGTCGCGCGAGACGACCGTGACATCGGCCTCGGCATAGATGGGATAGCGGTCCTCGATCAATTTCTCGAGCGTGGCGCGCGGGTTGGCAGTCTTGAGCAGCGGGCGATTTGAGCGGCGGGAGACGCGCTCGAACAGGATATCGATCTCAGCCTTGAGCCAAACCGAGATGGCCTCGCCCTTGACCAACGCGCGGGTCTCTTCATTGACGAAGGCACCGCCGCCGGTGGCCAGCACTACGGCATGTTCCTTGAGCACGCGGGCGATGACGCGGGTTTCCCCGGCGCGGAATTCGGGCTCGCCACGCTGCTCGAAGATTTCGGGAATGGTCATCTGCGCCGCCTTCTCGATCTCTTCGTCGCTATCGAGAAAATGGCGATTGAGGCGCGCCGCCAGCCGGCGCCCGACCGTGGTCTTGCCGGCGCCCATCATGCCAACCAGCACCAGCGGCCGGCCACCCAGGCGTTCAACAAGCTGTTCGGCGCGGGCCTGCCGCAATGCCGCGTCCGGTCGTGTCACAAGGCGATCCCCAGAATATGAGCGCTATCAAGCCGCCCCGGCCCCTGCTGTCAAGAACTTGCGGCCCCCTGCGCCAAAAAGCCATCATGCCTACGGAAACGAAACCTTTTGCTGTCAAATTATACCCAGTTTTGAATGACGGACCGCCATGCCAACCCTGATCCGCCTCATCATCACCCTGCTTTTCCTCGCAGGCCTCGTCTATGCCGGCATGATCGCGCTGGTGAGTTTCGTCGAGCCGACGCCCAAGCCGGTGACCATCCGCATTCCCGCCGCCGAACTGCTCAATGGCGGCCAGCGCCCCCTGCCCGGCATGCCGGCTGAGCCGGCCGAGCCAGTTGACGCCCCTCCGGCTGCGGAGCCGACGACACCGTGAGTGACCATCTGGTCGGGGCTTTCCTCGAAATGATGAGCGCCGAACGCGGCGCGGCCAAAAACACCATCGACGCCTATCGCCGCGATCTCAGCGATTATGCCGGCTTTCTCGCTGGCCGGCAGATGACGCTGCTGGCGGTCGATCGCTTTACCGTTAACGCCTATCTCGACCGGCTACGGCTGGACGGGCTCTCAGCTTCATCGGCCGCCCGGCGGCTGTCCGCGATCCGGCAGTTTCACCGCTTCCTCTGCGCCGACAATCTGCGCGGCGACGATCCAACCCGCATCATCGCCAGCCCGAAAAGCGCAAGGGCGCTGCCGAAAGTGCTATCCATTGCCGAGGTCGACAAGCTGCTGGTAACGGCCGAGCAGGAGGCCAACAAGGCCGCCGCACCGGAGAAGCAAGCTGCGGCACTGCGGCTCTATGTGCTGCTCGAATTGCTCTATGCTACCGGGTTGCGCGTCAGCGAGCTGGTGAGCCTGCGCCGCTCGGCAGTGATGCGCGACACCAGCTATCTGACGGTCAAGGGCAAGGGCAACAAGGAGCGCGTCGTGCCGCTCAACGACCGGGCGCGAGATGCGATCAAGACCTATGTGGCGACACTGGAGCCGGGGGTGTTTCTGTTTCCGGCGAGCGGGGCTGAAGGCTATCTGAGCCGGCAGGTGTTTGCGCGCGATCTTAAAATCCTCGCAGCTAAGGCGGGCATCAGTTCGGCCCGCGTGGCTCCGCACGTGCTGCGTCATGCCTTCGCCAGCCATCTGCTCGCCGGCGGTGCGGATCTGCGCGTCGTGCAGATGCTGCTTGGCCATGCCGATATTTCGACGACCCAGATCTACACCCATGTGCTGGACGAAAAGCTGCGCACGCTGGTCGAAACGCATCATCCGCTGGCGGAAGGCGGAAATTCAAAAGAGTCTTTGTCGGATACCCCCACCTAGCCTCCCCCTGACAGGGGGAGGAATCTGGCCGGTGGCTGGCCAGAGATCATGCCTAAAACCCGATTTGTCCCTCCCCCTCTGCAGAGGTAGGCCAGGTGGGGGTGGACGCACCGGATCGGGAACTATGCCGCTTTCCTGTGCCTCATCCGGCCTCAAGCCTTGACTTGCCATTGCGCCATCGCCACTTTCCGGCCACTTTAAGGCGTAACAGCAGCGGCCCATATCCCCGGGTCGGCAAGAACGACCCATAACGGGCAGGTGGAATGCAGTCCTATCTCGATTTTGAAAAGCCGGTTGCCGACCTCGAAGGCAAGATCGCCGAGCTGAAAGCCATGGCCGCGACGGACCAGGCCGTGAGCATCGACGAAGAGGTCAACCGGCTGTCGAGCCGCGCCGACGAGGCGCTGGTCGAGATCTACAAGAAGCTGACGCCCTGGCAGAAGACGCAGGTGGCCCGCCACCCGCAGCGCCCGCATTTTTCCGACTATATCAGCAAGCTGATCACTGAGTGGATGCCGCTGGCCGGCGACCGCAAGTATCGCGAAGACGCGGCTTTGCAGGCCGGCTTTGGTCGCTTCAACGGCCAGTCCGTGGCCGTGATCGGCCAGGAAAAGGGCAATTCCACCGAGACCCGCCTCAGGCATAATTTCGGCATGGCCAGCCCCGAGGGCTATCGCAAGGCCGTGCGCGTCATGGAAATGGCGGATCGCTTCAACATTCCGCTGATCTCCTTCGTCGACACCGCCGGCGCCTATCCCGGCATCGGCGCCGAAGAGCGCGGCCAGGCCGAGGCCATCGCCCGCTCGACAGAAAAATGCCTGGAACTGGGCGTGCCCAATATCGCTATCGTCATCGGCGAAGGCGGCTCGGGCGGCGCTATCGCCATTGCCGTAGCAAACCGCGTGCTGATGCTGGAAAATTCCATCTATTCGGTGATTTCGCCCGAAGCCGGCGCCTCCATCCTGTTCCGTGACGCAGCGCGTGCGCAGGACATGGCCACCGCGCAGAAGATCACCGCGCAGGACCTGCTGGGCTTTGGCGTCATCGACGCCATTATCCCCGAAGGCACCGGCGGCGCCCATCGCCACCACGAGGCCGTGATGGCCTCGACCCGCGACGCCATTGCCGGCTTTTTCGCTGAATTCGCTGGCAAGGGACGCCTCGAGACTCGTGAGCATCGCCGCGAGAAGTTCTTGGCCATCGGCACGACGCTCTAGTTTCTTCACCTCTCCCCCTGGGGAGAGGTGTAAAGCCCACACGCTCGCGTGATCGTGTCCGTCTTCCAGCCAAATAATCTCCGTGCTAACGCTTCGTTCACCAGCAAAACTCATGCTTGGGTAACCACGATCCATTATGGGTCGGGACAGTTTTGTTTCGCACCGGGCCGCCGATCTTGACCGCCATAATGCTTCGCAAGTTTTGCTCGGCCGTAATCCTCTTGTGGCTGGCCTTTGGCCTCGTCGCCTGTGGCGGCTTCCTGCCCAAGTCGAGCGACAATCGCCATAACCAGCCCCTGCCCAGCGCCACTGTCAGCGGATTGCGCGCCATGGGCTCGACGCCCGGCGAGGCCATGGTGGTGCGCATCTTCAAGCAGGAAAAAACGCTGGAGGTTTGGAAGAAGACCAGCGCCGGCCAGTACAAGATGTTCAAGACTTATGAGATCTGCGCCTTTTCCGGCGTGCTTGGTCCGAAAGTCAAGGAAGGCGACCGGCAGAGCCCAGAGGGCTTCTATACGATCACGCCCGGGTTGATGAACCCGAAGTCCAGCTACTACCTGGCCTTCAACACCGGCTTTCCCAACAAGTTCGACCGCGTGCATGGCCGCACCGGCAGCGATCTTATGGTGCATGGCGATTGCTCGTCGCGTGGCTGCTACGCCATGACCGACGATGGCATTGCCGAAATCTATGCCCTGGCCCGCGAGACCTTCAAGGGCGGTAACAAGAGCTTCCAGCTGCAGATTTTCCCCTTCAAGATGACCGCGGCCAACCTCGCCAAGGAAGCCTCCAACCAGCACCTGAGCTTCTGGAAGGACATCAAGGAAGGCTATGACCTGTTCGAGCTGACCAAGGCGCCGCCCGCTTGGGACGTCTGCGAGAAACAGTATATTTTCAATGCTTCCGGCACTGGCGCGCTCGACCCGATGGGCCCCTGCCCCGCGACCGCCCAGGCACCCGGCATGGCCGAAAAGCTCGCTGCTGAAGAACAGGCCTTTACCAAGGCCGTTGAAAGCGAAGCCGACCGCGTGGCGCGTCTTGCCCGCGAAGAGGCAGCGCTGAAAGAACGGACGGCGGCGATTTCCGGCGTGATTGGCTCGATCGGCAATATGTTCGGTGCCGGCGGCAAGGATGCCGATGTGGTACCAGTGATCACCGGCAAGCCGGCGCCCGTGCCCATGCCGCGGCTGGCCCGCTAGCAAAGCAGTGGCTGCGCCACCATATCAGGGCCGCAATCTGGCGTGACTGATCCGGCCAGCCAGCAGGAGACCATCGCTTTGGAAGAGACCCCATCCGTCGACATCCAGGGTGACACGCGCGTGGACACTGTCCGCCCGCCACGCCGTCGCCTACCGCTGGCCAATATCCTGAGCTTTGCCGTGGGCTTGGTGGGCGTTGCCGCAATCGGCGCCAGCGCCTGGACCTATACTGAGACGCAGCGCGAGGTCATCCGCCTTTCGACCGATATCGCGCAATTGCGGCTGAGCCTTGATCTCTACAGCCAGCGGCAGGGCGCTGCCCCGGCAGCGGCGACTGATACCGCGGGCCTGCAAGACCTCTCCAACCGGCTGAGCGTGCTGGAAGAGAACTGGCGCAATGCGCCGGCTTCCGCTGCAACCGTTTTGCCCGCTACACCTGCAGCAGCCGCACCCACCACCGCAGCAGCATCTGGCGATTGCCTGCCGACCGGCACGCGCTTCATGGTTGCGGCCGGCGACAATTACCCGGTTTGCGGCCAGGGGGTGTCGGTGGAAATCGGCGCGGTGGACAATGGCTTCATCTCGCTGGCCGATGGCACGGTGGTCGCCGCCGGCGGCACGATCGCCATGCCGGGCAGCGCCTGCATGCTGGGCGTGGTCTCGGCAGGGGCGGACGGGATGACCGATTTCGCAGAGATCAGGGTAAGCTGCTGAACCGAACCTATCGTCACAAAGCAAAAGGCCCGGATCGCTCCGGGCCTTTTCTTATTTAGAACGCACCGTGGCAGTGCTTGAACTTCTTGCCGGAGCCGCACGGGCATGGGGCGTTGCGGGAAACGCCTTCGAGCAGTTTCGGGTCGATCGGAGCGAGCGAGGGGTCGCTGCCCACGGCGCCGAGCGAGTCGGCGATGGTGTCGCCGCCATCGGCGTCGTTCTCGCCGGTCAGCGGGTCGATATGGGTCTCGCGCAGCTGGCTGAGGTCGGGCACTGGCGGCGCAACCGGGCGAGGCTGCAGCTCGACATGGCTGAGCTGGGTGGTCACCAGTTCGCGCAGGTTGGCCAGCAGGCCCTGGAACAGCTCATATGCTTCTTGCTTGTATTCGGTCAGCGGATCGCGCTGGGCGATGCCGCGCCAGCCGACCACCTTCGACAGGTGATCGAGCGTCACCAGATGCTCGCGCCACAGCCCGTCGATCGACTGCAGCAGGATCGACTTTTCGACTTGGCGCATCACGGTCGGGTTTTCCTGGCCGGCCGCAGAGAGTGCCGCAATGGTGCGCCGCTGCTTGGCTTCGGCAGCCTCGTCGGCAGCGGCGGTCAGGCGCTCGGTGACGGTTTCGGCATCAATGCCTTCTTCCGCTGCCCAGGCTTTCACCGGCACGTCGATATTGAGATAGGTTTTCGCAGCCGCTTCGAGCTGTTCCACATTCCACTGCTCGGGATAGGAGCGCGGCGGAATCGACTTGTTGACGATGTTCTCGACCACGTCGTGGCGCATTTCCACGACAGTCTCGCTGACATCCTCGGCATCCATCATCTCGATGCGCTGCTCAAAGATCACCTTGCGCTGATCATTCATCACGTCATCGTATTTGAGGATATTCTTGCGGATATCGAAGTTGCGCGCCTCGACCTTGCCCTGGGCGCGTTCGATGGCCTTGGTGACCCAAGGGTGGGTGATCGACTCGCCCTGTTCGAGGCCCAGCTTGCCCAGCATGGAATCCATCGAATCCACCGGGAAGATGCGCATCAGGTCGTCTTGCAGCGACAGGAAGAAGGCCGAATGGCCCGGATCGCCCTGGCGGCCGGAACGGCCACGCAGCTGGTTGTCGATACGGCGCGACTCATGGCGCTCGGTGCCGATGACCATCAGGCCGCCGGCAGCCAGCGCGGCAGCCTTGTGCTCGGCAATGGTCTTCTTGATCTCGGCGATCTTGGCTTCGCGCTCCTCGCCTTCGAGACCGGCGGCCTCTTTTTCGATGCGCATTTCTAGATTGCCACCGAGCTGAATGTCAGTGCCGCGGCCAGCCATATTGGTCGCAATGGTGATGGCGCCGGGCAGGCCGGCGTCAGCGACGATGAAGGCTTCCTGCTCGTGGTGACGGGCATTGAGCACATTCATCGAACCGACATTCTTGGCGCGCAGCAGCTCGGCCAGCATTTCGGATTTTTCGATAGACGTCGTGCCGACCAGCACCGGCTGGCCGCGGCCGTGGCATTCCTTGATCAGCTCGGCAATGGCATCGAACTTTTCGGCGGCCGTGCGGAAGATGGCGTCTTCGTCATCGCGGCGCTGCACCGGCACGTTGGTCGGCACGGTGACCACGTCGAGCTTGTAGATATCGGCGAATTCTTCGGCTTCCGTCGCCGCCGTACCGGTCATGCCAGCCAGCTTCTTGTAGAGGCGGAAATAATTCTGGAAGGTGATCGACGCCAGGGTCTGGTTTTCCGGCTGGATCTTAGCGCCTTCCTTGGCCTCCAGCGCCTGATGCAGGCCTTCCGAATAGCGGCGGCCCGGCATCATGCGGCCCGAGAATTCGTCGATGATGACGACTTCATCGTTGCGGACGATATAGTCCTTGTCCTTGCGGAACAGCTTGTGGGCACGCAGCGCGGAATTGGCGTGATGCACCAGCGCGACGTTTTCGACATCATAGAGCGAGCCGGACTTGAGCAGGCCCTCTTCGGTGAGGCGCGCCTCGAGCTTTTCGATGCCCTGGTCGGTAAAGGTGGCGGCACGCTGCTTTTCGTCGAGCTCGAAATCATCCTCGCCGATGATCGGGATGATGGCGTCGAGCTTGAGATAGAGATCGCTGCGATCGTCGGACGGGCCCGAAATGATCAGCGGCGTACGCGCCTCATCGATCAGGATCGAATCCACTTCGTCGACGATGGCGAAGGCATGGCCGCGCTGCGCCATCTGGGCGCGCGTATATTTCATATTGTCGCGCAGATAATCGAAGCCGAGTTCGTTATTGGTGCCGTAGGTGATATCGGCGGCATAGGCCACCTTGCGCTCGGCATCGGTCATGCCATGGACGATGACGCCCCAGCTGAGCCCGAGGAAGTTGTAGATCTGGCCCATCCAGGCCGCGTCGCGCTTCACCAGGTAATCATTGACCGTGACGAGATGGGCACCCTGCCCGGTCAAGGCATTGAGATACATCGGCAGGGTGGCGACCAGCGTCTTGCCCTCGCCGGTGCGCATTTCGGCAATGCCGCTTTCGTTCATCACCATGCCGCCGATCAGCTGCACGTCGAAGTGGCGCATGCCGAGCACGCGCTTGCCGGCCTCGCGCACGGTGGCGAAAGCGGGCACGATCAAATCATCGAGACTGCCGCCTTTTTCGAGATGCGCCTTGAACTCGGCGGTACGGGCGCGCAGCGCCTCGTCGCTGAGTTTTTCCAGTTCAGGCTCGAGCGCGTTGATCGCGGTCACCTTGCTCTGGAAGCGCTTCACGGACCGATCTGACGGGGAACCGAAGATCCGCCGGGCGAGCGAGCCAAATGCCATAGATCAGATCCTTTTATCACTCATCACTGTGCTGCGGGGGAGGTGCGGGAAAGGCCCGTTCGGCCACGTCGACGCGATGAGAAAGCCTTTCCGGCTTGTCAATTTCTGGTATCCCGTCAGGCGACGGAAAAAGCGGCTGAGATGTAAGAGCGAGCCCTTGTCTTGTCAACGTCGCCGAAATGGGCGACACCTCGGCATGCCCTGCCAGAGAGCCCGGTTGAAACGGGTTTTTCGACCATTGGTTGCTCGACGACGCCGCGCGGCACATTTTGGCCCCGTTGCTATGTGAGGGCAGGCTCGAACCCGCGCCGGCCCGCTGGACCGCGCGTGCAGCATTTCAACGAGCCAGGGCGCAGCACAAGCGCCGGCCCAGGAGACTTTACCTCATGATTTCTTCCTCACTGCGCCTTGCCCGCACCAGCATGCTCGCCCTGATGCTTGCCGCCGGTGCGCTGGCCGCCCCGGTCCTGGCCCAGGACGCGGCGCCGGCAGCCGAAGCGCCTGCTGCTGAAGCCGTGTCGCCCGACGCCGTGGTGGCAACGGTTGGCGGTGAGCCGATCACCGAGGCTGACCTGAGCTTTGCCGCCGAAGACCTGACCCAGGAACTGGGTCAGATGCCGGCAGAACAGCGCAAGCCCTTCCTGCTGCGCGTGCTGATCGACATGAAGGTGATGGCCAAGGCGGGCGAAGATGCCGGCATGGCCGAGACCCCGCTGTTCCAGCAGCGCCTTGCCTATCTCGAAGACCGCGCCCTGCGCCGCGCCTATTTCGCCGACGCCATCGCCAATGCAGTGACCGAAGAAGCCGTGCGCGCCGAATATGACAAGTTCATCGCTGACTTCAAGCCGACCGAGGAAATCCGCGCCAGCCACATCCTGGTGCCGACCGAGGAAGAGGCCAATGCAGTCAAGGCCCAACTCGATGGCGGCGCCGATTTCGCCACCCTGGCCAAGGAAAAGTCGATCGATCCCGGCGCAGCCAATGGCGGCGACCTGGGCTTTTTCGGCCCCGGCATGATGGTCGCCCCCTTCGAGGAAGCCGCCTTTGCCCTGACCGATGTGGGCCAGGTGTCGGCCCCGGTGCAGTCGCAGTTCGGCTGGCATGTCATCAAGCTGGAAGAAAAGCGCGAGTCCACCCCGCCGGCTTTCGAGCAGGTCGCCGGCCAGCTGCAGCAGCAGCTGCTGATGTCGACGTTTGATACGACCGTCGCTCGCCTGATGGATGGCGTGACGATCGACATTCCGGATGCCGCGCTCAAGGCTGCAGTTGATGCGCAGACCGAGACCGATGCTGCCGGCGCGACGGCACAGTAACTGATCAGGCTCCGGGGGCGAGCAGCCCCCGGACCATTTGCCGGGCGACTTGCGCCAATTGCTGGGGGGCGCGTTCGATGCGGCCGGTGAGCAGGCGCTGCCAGATAAAGCCGGCCAGCATATCGGCCGCCAGCCCCACATCCGTATCCGCCGACAGTTCTCCGCGCGCGATGCCGCGCCGGAAAATCTCGCCCGATTGCAGCCGGCGTTCCGCCGCATAGGCCCGCAGCGATTCTGCGGCCACGTCGTCGCGCTGGGCTTCGGCAACGACGAAGCGGAACAGATCGCCGGCGCCGCCACCCCAATGGGCAAAGACGCCGGTGAGAAACGCCAGCAAGTCGCCTTCGACCGTCCCGGTGTCCATATGCACCGAGGCCGGCTTCTGCCGGTGGTAAACGTCCAGTAACAGCGCCGTCTTGCCCGGCCACCATTTGTAGATCGTCGGCTTGCCGGCGCGGGCCCGCTTGGCCACCGCCTCGATGGAAAAGCCGGCAATGCCCTGTTCGGCCACGATCGCTTCGGCCGCCGCGAGGATGGCCTGTTCGGTTTCGGGATTGCGGCGGGCGCCAATGGATCGGCGGCGGTCGTCGCTATCATCGGCATGGATCTGGTTCATGATCCCAATATGGGTGAAATCCGAGCAGAAGAAAAGAACTTGAACGAAACGTGTCGTTCCGATATATAACGAAACGTACCGTTTCAATTGAGGTCAGTGAATGCAACCCTCCCTCGCTTCCCGTCTCCGCATGGCGCTGGTCATGACGGTCTTCGTCTATCCCGTCGTTACGCTCTATCTTTATATCCTGATGCCGCTCACCCCCAGCTGGGACATCTGGCAGCGCAGCCTGGTGCTCGTGCCGTTCATGGCCACCACCATTGTGATGCTGATCGTACCGTTTATCGGCAAGCGCTTCGATGCGTTTATTTCGGGTAAGAAGCCGGTAGCCGTCTAATTGCAGCAGCTTCGATCGTTCTGCCTTTGGCCGGTTCCTGCCATTCGGCCGTAGGCCTCATGGCCTTCTTGATTTGAAAAGCTCCACTGGAGCTTTTCATCTGCTACGCAGAAGATCGGCAAAGCACCTAAATCACGCCACTGGCGTGATTTTGCCGTTGGCCGGTTCGAAGTTCATCATTTTTTGCCGTATTCGGGTGCATGGTGAATGAAATCTTTCCGGGGCCCGCTTTGCTCAACGCCAGTTTCGTCCGTCTCGCAGCCATTGCCGCGCTGAGCGCCGTGTCCGTCGCGGCGCTGGCCTGCGAGAACCTGCGCATGGAAGATGGCGGCGTCGTCACTTCGGTGACCGATGGCGATACCGTCATTCTCGACGACGGCCGCGTGGTGCGAATGATCGGCACCCAGGCGCCCAAGCTGCCGCTCGACCGCCCGGGTTTTGTCACCTGGCCGCTGGCACCCGAAGCCAAGACGGCGCTGGAAGAGCTAGCGCTCAATAAACCGGTGCGACTGGGTTTTGGCGGCGAGGAAATCGACCGCTATGGCCGCGTGCTGGCCCATGTTTTCGTCACCACGCCTGAGGGCGAGATCTGGGCGCAGCAGGCCATGGTCGCCAAGGGGCTGGCCCGGGTCTATTCCTTCCCAGATAACCGCGCCTGTCTCGATTTATTGTTTGCTGCGGAAGGCCGCGCGCGGCTCGGCGGGCTTGGAATCTGGACCGATCCCTATTACAGCATCCGTGCGGCGGACGCGCCCGGCGACCTCATCGCCCGGGCCGGCCATTACGAACTTGTCGAAGGCCGGGTCGTTCTTGCCGAAAAACGCGGCGGGCGGGTCTACCTCAATTTCGGCCGGTTCTACAAAGAAGACTTCACCGCCGTCATCGAGGCCCAGGCCTTGCGGCTGTTTGCCGAAGCGGGGATAGATCCGCTGACGCTGGAAAATGCCTTGCTGCGCTTGCGCGGATGGGTGGACGACCGGGATGGTCCACGCATCGAAATCACCCATCCCGAGCAGCTCGAGGTTCTGGCACTACAATGACGGGTTTGGGGCATTTCGGCAAAGCATTGCGCAATGGCACGCTGGCAGTCTCGCTGCTGGCACTGAGTGCCTGCAGCAGCCTGACCGGTAGCAATATCGCCGTCAGCCAGACCGGCGACGTGCGCGCGCCAACCGTCGTGCCTGAAGGTACCGACCCCGATGACGTGGTGATCGGCCGCCGCGAGCATCCGCGCATCATCGCCGCCTATGGTGGCGTCTATTCCGACCGCCCGGCCGAAATCATGGTGGCCCGCATCGTCGGACGGCTGCTGGCTGCCGCCAATCAGCCCAATGCCCAGTTCCAGGTCACCATCCTCGACAGTTCCGAGGTCAATGCGTTCGCCCTGCCCGGCGGCTATATCTATGTGACGCGCGGCATCCTGGCGCTGGCTTCCGACACCAGCGAACTGGCGGCCGTCTTGGCCCATGAAATCGCCCACGTGACGCTGCGCCATGCGCGCGCGCGCACCGACCGCACCCGCACGACGCAGATCGTTGATCGCGTCATCACTGGTGTGTTCGGTGGCGATACCTCTACCGACGCCACCGCCAACCGCACCCGCGAGAGCATGGCGGCCTTCAGCCAGAACCAGGAACTCGAAGCCGACCGCGAGGGCATCAAGTTTGCCGGTAAGGCAGGCTATGATAGCCAGGCCGCCGCGCGTTTCCTTGGCGTGATGAGCCGCTTTGCCAGCTTCTCGGCCGGCGAAAATGGCGGCGAGGGCTTCCTCTCGTCGCACCCCTCGACCCCGGCCCGCATCCAGAAGGCGCTCGATACCGCCAAGACCATGTTCGGCCAGGCCGGTTCCGGCGAGATCGGCCGCGACGACTATCTGGCGTCGATTGCCGGCCTGACCTTTGGCGACAGCCCGGCACAGGGCTCGATCGTTGGCCGCCGCTTCATCCATACGGCGTCCAAATTTACCTTCACCGTGCCCAATGGCTATACTTTGCAGAATTCGCAGAGTGCAGTGGTCGGCGTGGCCGGCGATGGCGAGGCCGTGCGCTTCGACAGCGCCGATGTGCAGGCCAATGTGCCGCTGGCGGAATATCTCAAGTCCGGCTGGATCGCCGGCCTCAAGACCGACAGCGTCACCACGCAGAATTACAATGGCATCGAAATGGCCTCGGGCCTGGCCCAGACCGACCAGTGGTTCTTCCGCGTCTCGGTGATGCGCCTCGACGGCCAGGTCTACCGCTTCATCTTTGCCGCCAAGAGCGACAGCAGCCGCTTTGCCCAGGGTGCCGAGGCAACGCTGAAGAGCTTCCGCCGCGCCGACGCGTCCGATCTCAACCAGGTGCGCAAGGTGGCCGTTCGCGTCGTCACCGCCAAGGCCGGCGACACCGCCGATTCGCTGGCACGGCAGATGGCCGGGCTCAATCGCGGCACGGAACTGTTCTATATCATCAACGACCTCTATCCCGGCGATGCCATTGCCGCCGGCCAGAAATACAAGGTCGTCGCGCTGCAGTAGTCTGGGACGCTAGAGCTTGGCGGCCTGGCGGGCGAACACTTCGGCCGCGCCATTGTTGAACAGCGCGCGCAGATTATTACCAAGCACGGTGGCGCTGGCGATGACCGCTACGGCGATCAGCAGCGTGATGAGGCCATATTCGACGGCCGTCGCGCCATGCTCATCGGCCAGAAAATTCTTGATCTCTTTGGCCAGCATGCGCGCCCCCGCGGATTACAGCAGATCGCACAAGGCAGCGATCAATGGCTCGTCAGCCGGCGGCATGGGATAGTCACGCAGGTTCTGCGGCCGGACCCATTTGAGCGCAATGTGCTCTTTCGGCTCCGGCGTGCCCTGCCATTTCCGGCAGGCGTAAAGTGGCATCAACAAATGAAAATTCTCGTAAGAATGACTGGCGAAGGAGACTGGCGCCAGGCAGGCAGTTTTCGTCAAAATGCCGAGTTCTTCTTCCAACTCGCGGATTAGCGCGGCCTCGGGACTTTCACCCGGCTCGACCTTGCCGCCAGGAAACTCCCAGAGCCCGGCCATCGACTTGCCCTCGGGCCGCTGGGCGATCAGCACACGGCGGTCGGCATCGACCAGCGCGACCGCCACGACGAGAAGCAGTTTCTGTCCGCTCATTGGGCACCCGGAATGCGGTAGCTATAGTCATACTGGTGACGGTAGCCGAGGCCTTCGTAGAGCGCCTGGGCACCCGGATTATCAGCCTGGACATTGAGCGCCGCGACCGTGGCACCCTTGCCGCGGGCCCACTCCAGCCCGCTGCGCATCATGGCAGCGCCAAGGCCCTGGCGGCGTCGGCTCGGGTCGGTGACCACATTACCGGTGATCACAATGCCATCGGCGATCGCCATCAACCCGCTCGCGACCGGCGCGCCATCGCGATAGACCACAATGCCGGTCGCCGGCACGACGAAGGCCGCGAGCAGTGCCTGCATCCCGGCCATGGTCGCATCGCTATAGTTCTGCAGCTGCCGCTGTACTGCAAGGAAAGCCGGATCGAGCACCGGCAGCAGTTTGGCCTCGGGATCAGCCTGCTGCGCGCCAAGCTCCATGGCAAACAGATGGCTCTCGTCGATGCTCTGCCACCCGGCATCATCAAGCGTTTCGACCAGCTCGGGTGCTGCCAGCGGCGTAATGCGAAACACCGGCTTGATGCGGCGAACCACCATCCAGGTGCTGGCCGAAATGACGCGCAGGTCGGCATCCTCGCCATCCTCGGGGTCGAGACACTGCACCGAATTGGCGCGCTTGGTATAGCCGCCCGCAGCACGACGCACCCAGCTGCCGTCCCAATGAACGTCCGTGCCGGGCCAGGCGGCAAGGCCAGCCCGCTCGAAGGCTTCGACTGTAGGCAGGGCCATCTTAGCTCCGATAGTCGCCGTTGATGGTGATATAGCCATGCGTCAGGTCGCAGGTATAGACCGTGGCACGGCCCTCGCCGAGGCCGAGGCTGACGGTCAGCTCGAGGTCTTCGCCCTTCATATAGGCGCTGGTGGCGGCCTCGTCGTAGACCGCGGCGCGCTCGCCATCCTTGGCAACCAGCAGATCGCCGAAGCGGATCGCCAATTTATCGCGGTCCGCCGGCTCGCCCGCCTTGCCGACGGCCATCACCACGCGACCCCAATTGGCGTCTTCGCCGGCAATGGCGGTCTTGACCAGTGGCGAGTCGGCGATTGCCTTGGCAATGCGGAAGGCCGATGCGTCGGAGGCCGCGCCCTCGACATGCACCGAAACCTGCTTGGTGGCGCCTTCGCCATCGCGCACCACCTGGATGGCCAGATCGAACAGCACATCCTTGAGCGCCTCACCGAAAATCTCGGCGCGTGGATCTTCAAGGCTCACGATCGGATCGACCGCAGCCTTGCCAGTGGCAAACACCAGCAGCGTATCGGAGGTTGAAGTGTCACTATCGACGGTGATGGCATTAAAGCTCGTCTGCACATGCTGGCTCAGCAGCGCCTGCAGCACCGGTGCGGCGATCGGCATGTCGGTGACGACAAAGCTCAGCATGGTGGCCATGTCGGGGGCGATCATGCCCGAACCCTTGGCGATGCCGTTGATCTTCACTTCCACGCCATCCAGCTCGACAATGGCGCCATTGAGCTTGGGGAATGTGTCGGTGGTCATGATGGCCTTGGCCGGCTCGATCCACGGCGTATCGCCCAGCCGCGTCGCCGCGTCCTCGAGCACGCCGGCAAACTTTTCGGCCGGCAGCGGCTCGCCGATCACGCCGGTCGAGGCGAGGAAGACTTCGTGAGTCGCGCAGCCCAGCGCCTTGGCCGCATAGTCGGCCGTCAGCTCAACGCTCTTCTGGCCCTTAGCGCCGGTGAAGGCATTGGCATTGCCCGAATTAACCACCAGCCCACGCGCCACGCCGCCAGCCAGATTGGCCTTGCACCAATCCACCGCAGCCGAGGAACACTTGGACTTGGTGAGCACACCGGCAACCGTGGTGCCCTCGTCGAAAGCCATCAGCAGCACATCAGTGCGGTTCTTGTACTTGATCCCGGCCTCGGCCGTGGCAAAGCGCATGCCGGCAATGACCGGCAGCTCCGGATAGGATTTGGGCGCGAGGGGAGAAACCGGATGGGCAGCCATGGACACAAGCCTTCATGGAGTAAAATCGCTGTCCGGTGTGCCCCAAGAATATGTCATTCGCAAGCGCGCGCGGCGTTTCAGGCACAATATTGCCGCGCGGCCCGCGCCAACTTGTAACCCCAGGCCCGAACTGGTATTTCCCAAACCGTGGTCCCGTAGCTCAGCTGGATAGAGCACCGGATTCCTAATCCGGGGGTCGTGGGTTCGAATCCCGCCGGGGTCACCACCTGCCGTCGAGCAGCAAGCAAACGAGGAAGCAAGCCTGCGTTTGCAGGCAGCTTTCTCGCATTTCGCAACCATCTTTTAGCCTTGCTGGGCCCCTAATCGGGCCAACACAGTTTTTCGACATTTGACCCGAGGATCACCATGACCTTTTTGCGCGCCCTCAAGCCGGCCATTCTGCCGCTCGCCACTCTTTTGGCTGCGGCAACGCTCGCCGCCTGCAGCATGGGCGGCATGGCCGGGGGCGGCAGCACGACGGCGGGCGCGCTGTCGCAGGGCCTGTCGGCCCGCATGGACCAGCCAGGCGCGACGCTCAATCGGGCCGAGGCCATCGGGCTGATCAATGCCTATCGCGCTACCAATGGCCTGCCAGCGCTGGTCTCCGATACGGCACTCGACGGCACCGCCCAGGCTTTGGCCAATCAATATGCCCAGACGGGCACCCCGCCCGGCTCGCCGCAGGGGCTGACCATGAAGCTAAGCGCCGGTTACGCCACCTTTGCCGAGACCTTCTCGGGCTGGCGCAACAGCCCCGCCGACGCGGCAGGCCTGCGCGCCAATGCAACCAAGGCGGGCGTTGCAGTGATGTTCAACCCCAGCTCCAGCTATGGGATTTACTGGGTGCTGGTTCTTGGCAACTGAGCCTGAAATCATCGACGCGCGCGGGCTGAAATGCCCGCTGCCCGTGCTCAAGATGGAGAAACGCCTGGCGGCTCTGCCGCCCGGCGCCGTATTCGTGGTGCTGGCCACCGACCCGATGGCCAAGGTGGATATTCCGCTGCATTGCAAGCAGCAGGGGCATGACTATGCCATCGAGACCGACGGCGATGTCATGCGCTTTACCATCACCCGCGGCTAGGCCACGCCGCCGCTGCCGGTGGCGCCGAACACTTCGCCATTGATATAGCTTGCCTCCTGCGACGCCAGCAGCACATAGACCGGCGCCAGTTCCACCGGCTGTCCCGGCCGGCCGAAATCGCTGTCCTTGCCGAAATTCTCGACTTTCTCGTCGGGCTGGCCGCCGCTCGGCTGCAGCACGGTCCAGAAGGGGCCGGGTGCCACGACATTGGCACGTACGCCTTTCTCGATCAGTTGCTTGGACAGCGCCTTGGTATAGGCAACGATGCCGGCCTTAGTTGTGGCATAATCGAGCAGGATCTGCGACGGATCATAAGCCTGGATCGAGGCTGTGGTGATCACCGATGCGCCGGGCGGCAGGTGCGGCGTGGCGGCCTGGGCGATCCAGTGTAGCGCATAAAGATTGGTCTTGAGCGTCGCGTCGAAATCTTCCGTCGTGACCTGCGAAATATCCTCACGGAACTGCTGGCGCGCCGCATTGATGACGAGAATATCCAGCCCGCCAAAGGCTTCTACCGTCTTGCTGACCAGTTGCTGGCACCAGCTTTCATCCTTGATATCGCCCGGCAGGGCCAGCGCCTTGCGGCCCTCGGCCTCGATCAGCGCGATGACCTCCCTGGCATCGGCCTCCTCGCTGGGCAGGTAGCTAATGGCGACATCGGCGCCCTCACGCGCATAGGCGATGGCAGCGGCGCGACCGATGCCGGAATCGCCACCGGTAATCAGCGCCCTGCGGCCCTTCAGCTTGCCCGAGCCCTGATAGCTTTCCTCGCCATGATCTGGCTTGGGGTCCATTTTCGCAGCGACGCCGGGCGCCGCCTGCTTCTGCTGCGGAAACGGCGGGGCCGGATATTGCTTGCGCGGATCCTGCATGGTGAGACGGTCGGCCATGGGTGTGCTCCTTGAATGTGTGAGCGGCCAATGGTTTCACGACCCAGTCCGTTCCGACCTTTTCCGAAGCCGAAGGGCGCGGGTAACCCTTCGCCAACCATGCTCAGGCTTCTACGGAACAACCCGTAGGCGAGATCGTTCAGCGCCGGTTCTAGTACCGGAGCGACGTCTTGCCCGCAGATTTTGACCTCGATAAGCGGCTGCGCAAATCGGCCCGCATGCTGCGCGCCTGGAACTGGATGGCGGTAATTTCAACGCGGCGGGCCGAAGCTGTGCACATCCTGCGCGAAGAGGCCAAATGGCTGATCCAGCTGGGGCTGGAGCATCCTCGTCATGCTCGCCGTATCGGCCGGCTGATCGTCGCCTATCGGCGCTTGATCGAGGCGATCGAGCTCAGGATGCAGCAGCAGGAAGCCGCATAGTACTATGGGGAAAGTGGTGCCCCCCGCCGGACTCGAACCGGCACGTCTTGCGACGGAGGATTTTGAGTCCTCTGCGTCTACCATTCCGCCAGAGGGGCACGATTGAGGTCTCTAGCGCAGGTCGGATCAGGCTGCAAGCCAGAGACGCGCGAGATAGACCGCCAGAACGCCGGCCGCCATGGCCGGCAACAGGCTGCGGGTGGCGACAAACACCAGAGCCGTCGCCGCGGCAGCAATCAGTTCGGCCGGACTGCCGGTGACAATGGCCGGGGCGACCAGCGAGGCCAGCACGGCGCCGGGAATATGTTTCAGCCAGGCGGCGGCAAAGCCGTGGCGCGGCAGGCGATTGGCCAGCAGCAGGCCACCGGCCTTGACGGCAAAGGTGACCAGCGCCATGCCCAGGATGGCGATGAGGGCTTCCGGGCTAGTCCACATGGCGCACCTTGTCTGCAATGGCGCCGGCCAGACTGCCGACAATGCCGCCGATCAATATGTACCAGCTGCCGGGAATGAGTTTGGCCGAGATGATGGCGGCCAGCGCTGCCACCAGCCAAGGAATGATATCGCCCTTGCCCTTCCACATGCCGAGCAGCAGCGCGAGGAAAGTGGCGGTGAAGGCGAAGTCGAGCCCGTAGGTGCGCGGGTCATCGATAGCCGAGCCCAGCGTATGGCCGATCACCGTGGTGGCCATCCAGCAGGCATAGGCAAACACGCCACCGCCGAGGAGGAAGGCCACGGTGCCGCGTCCCTTGGCCATTTCGCCGACCGTCATGGCCCAGGTCTCGTCCGAGACAATGCCCATCAGCAGCGCGCCCTTGACCTGCTGGTCGGGTCGGAACAGCGGGCGCAGGGTTGCGGTGAGCAGCAGATAGCGCAGGTTGACGATCAGCGCGGCGAGGATCAGCGGCCCAATCGGCAGGGTGGATGGTGTAACAGTCCAGAGGTCGAGCGCGACGAATTGCGCCGAACCGGCAAACACCAGCCCGCTCATCAGGATGACTTCCAACAGGCTCAGGCCCGCGCCGCGCGCCAGCACGCCCCAGACCACACCATAGGCGGCCACCGAAATGACCACGGGAATGCAGGCGCGGGCGCCGGCATAGAACTGGTCGGAGAAGCGGTAGGGTGTAGTGGCGATGGACATGATGCGCTTGTAGCGAGGGATGGGTTGGAGTGCATCGGGGAATCGGCAGTGGGGTGATGACAAGTGGTGATGGTGGGTATTTGTGGTGGTGATGCACCGTGCATTCAGCCACGTGCGAAAGTGCTGCACTTTGGGGTGACACTGAGTTGCCCACACCCTCGGTGTCACCCCGGCCTTGAGCCGGGACCCATCCTGAGATTTTGCCGCACGCCGCCAGATCGAGCCACCTTGCGGCTGTGGCGCGATCTCGAGATGGGTCCCGGCTCAAGGCCGGGATGACATCGTGGGGGTGAAGGTCTTCAGATGAACAATCGGCGGGGTGGGTACCGTCCGATGGATTGGGAGACATTGGTTCACTCCACCCAGACACATTGACGCAGCCTGCTCCCCCGCGCTACCAAACCGGCGTGTCATTTCCATGCCTCCCGCGCCCGTCCAGCCGGCACTCGAAACATCGCGTGTGAACAGGTCCCTGCAGTCGCCCGGTTTCCGGACCGCCTGCCCAAGGGCCAGTGACGTGACGCTATTGTTTCGTGATCCTTCGGAGTGTTTTTCATGACCCCGCAATCCCGGCCGCTCTGGCAGCGGTTCCTGGTGTTTCTCGTGCCGCTGATGGCCGCCAATATATTGCAGGCGCTGTCGGGCACGCTCAATTCCATCTATGTCGGCCAACTGATCGGCGTTGAAGCGCTCGCCGCCATCGCCACCTTCTTCCCGATCCTGTTCTTCCTCCTCAGCTTTACCATTGGCCTCTCGGCTGGCTCGACCGTTCTCATTGGCCAGGCCTGGGGCGCCAAGAATATCGACAAGGTCAAGCAGGTCACCGGTACGACCATGGCCACGGCCATCATGCTGGGCCTCGTGGTCGCGGTGGTCGGCGGCGTCTGGACCGAACAGATCCTCTCGGTGCTCGGCGCGCCGGAGAATATCCTGCATATCGCCGTGGGCTATGCCCGCATCATGTTCGTCTGCATGCCGGCCTTCTTCATCTTCTTTGTCGCCACCTCGGTGCTGCGCGGCGTGGGTGACACCGTGACGCCGCTGCTGTCGCTGATCATGTCCATGCTGGTGGGCCTGGTGGTCACGCCTGCGCTGATCCTCGGCTGGTTCGGCCTGCCGCAGATCGGCGTCAACGCGGCGGCCGTGGCGACCATTTCCGGCTTCGTCACGGTCATCATCTTTCTCGTCATCTATATGCGCGCCCGCAACATGCCGCTGGCGCCCGATCGCGTGCTGCTGACCGCCATCGTCCGGCCGGACGTCAAGCTGCTCGGGCTGATCCTCAAGCTGGGCGTGCCTGCGGGCCTGCAGATGGTGACCTCATCGGTGGCCGGTATTGTCGTGGTGGGGCTGGTCAACCGCTTCGGCTCGGACGCCACCGCCGCCTATGGCGCGCTGGGCCAAGTGATGAGCTATGTGCAGTTCCCGGCCATGTCGATCGGCATTGCCGCCTCGATCTTTGGCGCCCAGGCGATTGGTGCCGGACAGATGGACCAGCTGCGTGCCATCACCCGCACGGCGCTGGTGCTCAACCTCATCATCACCGGCGGATTGATCACCCTGGCCTATCTGTTCAGCCAGCATCTGGTGGCGCTGTTCATCACCGATCCCGCCGTGGTGGAGCTGACCGAGACGCTACTGCACGTGGTGCTGTGGAGCATTTTGTTCTTCGGCTGGAGCGTGGTGTTCTCCGGCATCATGCGCGCCAGCGGCACGGTCTATGCGCCCATGCTGATCGCTCTGGCCTGCATCCTCTGCATCGAATTGCCGGGCGCGATCTGGCTGAGCCAGACCAGTCTGGGCCTCACCGGCATCTGGGTGGCCTATGCGGCCAGCTTCACCATGATGCTGGTGCTACAGGCGAGCTGGTATCGCTTTGTCTGGCTGAAGAAGAAAATCGTGGCGCTGGTTTAGCGCATACCCCCCACCTAACCTCCCCCTGAAAAGGGGGAGGAATCCGGCCGGTGCTTACCCCTGCGCGTAGGCGACTTTGCGGGGTTCGGCGGCAGCGGCGACGGCAGTTTCGCGGGCGTCATAGATGTCGCGCGCTTCGATGATCGCGGTGTGGTGCTCGGCCGACCAGTCCCACAGCTTGCTGATCGGGCCGTCCAGCGTCTTGCCCATTTCGGTCAGGCTATATTCAACCCGCGGCGGCACTTCCGGATAGATGGTGCGGGTGACCAGGCCATCGCGCTCGAGATTGCGCAGGGTCAGCGTCAGCATGCGCTGGCTGACGCCATTGATGGTGCGCTTGAGCTCGTTGAAGCGCAAAGTGCCATTGCGGCCCAGCATGCCGACGACCATCACGCTCCACTTGTCGCCGATGCGATTGAGGACATCGCTCATGGCGTGGCAATTGGCGGATTTGGATGTGTCGTGCAGGGACATGGCAAGGCCTCGGGTCGGTATCTCAGTCACTTATATAGCCACGGTTCCTTTCTGTGCCTAGGGTACAATTGCCATGTCGGTTGACAGGTCGGCGCCAAAGCCTGTCACTCAGGGCAAAACGTCTGCCGAGGAGCCTGCCATGAGCGACCGTATCGAAAGCCTTGCCGAACAGATGACGCTCGAAGAAAAAGTGTCGATCCTGTCGGGCGAAGATTTCTGGTCCGTGCCGGCCATTCCGCGCCTGGGCATCGGCAAGCTGCGCGTCACCGACGGGCCCAATGGCGCGCGCGGCGGCGGCTCGCTGATCGGCGGCGTCAAATCGGCGAGCTTCCCGGTCGGCATCGCTTTGGGCGCCACCTGGAATGTCGATCTGGTCAAGGAAATCGGCGCGGCGCTGGCCGACGAGGTCAAATCCAAGCAGGCGCATATGCTGCTGGCGCCGACGGTCAATATCCACCGCTCGGTGACCAATGGGCGCAATTTCGAATGCTATTCGGAAGATCCGATCCTCAGTGGCGAACTGGCCGTGGCCTATATCACGGGCCTGCAGGGCGAAGGCATTGCCGCAACGATCAAGCATTTCGTCGGCAATGAAAGCGAGATCGAACGCACCACCATGTCGAGCGAGATCGACGAGCGGGCTTTGCGCGAAATCTATCTGGTGCCCTTCGAAATGGCGGTCAAGAAAGCCGAGACCTGGGGCGTGATGAGCTCCTACAATAGGCTCAACGGCACTTTCACTTCCGAACATGAGTGGCTGCTGACCGACGTGTTGCGCAAGGACTGGAATTATCAGGGCATCGTCATGTCCGACTGGTTCGGCAGCCATTCCACCGCCGAGACGGTCAATGCCGGGCTCGACCTCGAAATGCCGGGGCCGCCGCGCGATCGCGGGCAGAAGCTGGTCGATGCGGTCAAATCCGGCGCGGTCAGCGAGGCTATCCTCAACCAGCGCGTCATCGCCATGCTGCGGCTGATGCAGCGGGTCGGTTCGCTCGACGATCACCGCGAATTCAAGGAAGTGGCCAATGATCGGCCGGAACACCGCGCGCTGATCCGCCGCGCCGGTGCCGAGGCGGCGGTTTTGCTCAAGAACAATGGCGCATTGCCGCTCAAGGGCCATGGCAGCATTGCCGTCATCGGGCCGAATGCCAAGGTCGCGCAGATCATGGGCGGCGGCAGCGCCCAGCTCAATGCGCATTATCGCATCTCGCCGTGGCAGGGCCTGGTGGAGGCCCTCGGCGAGGAGCGCCTGCGCTATGCGCCCGGCTGCACCAACCACCGCTTCGAGCCGCTGCTGCGCGGCGCCTTTACCGTCGAATATTTCGCCAATGAAACGCTGGCGGGCGAGCCGGTGCATATCGGTGCGCAGGACGAGGCGCAGGCCTTCTGGATTGGCAATGTCGCCGAGGGCAAGGTTGATCCGCTGCATTTTTCGGCGCGGCTGACCGGCAGCTTTACGCCTGACACCTCGGGCGAGCATCGTGTCGGTATCTATGCGGCCGGCTTCGCCAAGGTCTTCATCGATGGCCAGCTGGTGGCCGATGACTGGACCAACTGGACCAAGGGCCGCACCTTCTTCGAGGAGGGCAGCGACGAGGTGGTCGGCACAATGCAGATGGAGGCCGGGCGGACCTATGAAGTGGTGATCGAATTTGCCACCAAGGGTTTTGCCACACTGGGACTCGCCGCCTTCGCTGCCGGTATCGGCCTACCGCTGGGCAATGCGGCGATTGCCGAGGCGGTGCGGATCGCCCGCAATGCCGATACGGCGATTGTCTTCGTCGGGCGCAATGGCGAATGGGACACCGAAGGCTCTGACCTGCCCTCGATCGACCTGCCGGGCCGGCAGAACGAACTGGTCGCGGCGATTGCCCAGGCCAATCCCAATACCATCGTGGTGCTGCAGACCGGCGGCCCGGTGGAAATGCCGTGGATCGGTTCGGTGGTGGCGCTACTGCAGGCCTGGTACCCGGGCCAGGAAGCCGGCAATGCCATTGCCGATGTGCTGACCGGCACGGTCGAACCCTCCGGTCGCCTGCCACAGACCTTTCCAACCCGCTGGGCCGACAATCCCGCCCATAGCCAGGACCGCGAAGTCTATCCCGGCCACGAAGGCAAGGTGCGCTACGAAGAGGGGATTTTCGTCGGCTACCGCCACTACGACAAGCACGGCATGACGCCGCAGTTCCCGTTTGGCTTTGGGCTCGGCTATGCCAGTTTCGAGATTGGTGACCTCACCGTGGACGACGCCGAGTTCGAGGCCGAGGGCACGGTGATGGTCGGCGTCACCGTCAGCAATACCTCGCATCGCGATGGCGCGACGGTGGTGCAGCTCTATGTCTCGGACGATGCAGCATCCGACCCGCGGCCGGAAAAGGAGCTGAAAGCCTTCCGCAAGCTGACGCTGCGGGCCGGCGAAACCCGCCAGATCACGCTGACGCTCGACGCCCGCGCCTTTGCCTACTACCGGACCAAAGCCGAGCATTGGCTGGTAGAAGACGGCAGCTTCACGCTGCGCGTGGGCCTGTCCTCCGCTGACCTGCCGCTGAGCGCACAGGTCAGCCGCAAGACGACGCTGATGCTGCCGGTCTAGACTTGCCATTCGAGCATGGCTCTCATGGCCTTCTCGCCTCAGATCGCTCCCCTGGAGCGGTCTGCCCTGCGGGACGGGTCGAAGTGCTCGGCCGCATGGAGCCCGAGGTAATAGTCGAGATTGCCGTCGCGCAGGCCGAGTGACTGCATCACCCCGGCCATGAAGCTGACCGGCGCCGTTCCGGGGGCCGTGACGATCTTGCCGGCGACGACGGCGGATGGCTGATCCTGATAATGGTCGGCACCCTGGTAGCCAGTGGGCGGCAGGTTTTCGGCCGAGTTGGAGGTGTGTTCGATGTCGTCGAGCAGACCGGCCTTGGCCAAAGCCAATGTTGCATCGCAAATGCCGGCCACGACCTTGCCGGCGTCCCGCGCGGCGACCAGCACCGTGGCGATATCCGGCGCGTCATCCTGGCTCCAGGCCGATCCGCCGTTGACCACCAGCGCGTCTATGGCACTGACATCAATGTCTTCTACCGCCAGATCCGGCGTGACCTTGAGCCCGCCTGACGAGGTGACATGCGCCCCGCCCGGCGTCGCGAACCGGGTCTCGACGCCGTAAAAGCTGCGTGCCACCGCGTTGAGCAGGGCGGTTTCCCAATCGGCATAGCCCTCGGTTAGAACGGTGATGATCGTGGTCATGGTCTGTCTCCTCTTGCCGCGAAAGACTGATGCAGAAGGGAGACAGATCGTGTCAGCAGCGTTCAATTGCCTGTCAGACCGCCCGCCTTCCATTGAGGTAAACCCGGCTCGCTGGTAGAAGGATGCCGATTTTCCAGCCTTCGTGGAGCCGTTTGCCCGTGCTGTTTGCTCGCCGTCTTGTCCTCGCCCTCCTCCTGGCCGTGCTGAGCCTTGCGCCCGTCCGTGCCAACCCGATGCTGCTGGTCGACATGGACAATTTCAGCGTGCTCTATGCCGATGAAGCGGGCCAGCCCTGGCATCCGGCATCGCTGACCAAGATGATGACGGCCTATGTCGCCTTCGAGCAGATCGCCGCTGGCAAGGTGACGCTGCAGACGCCCGTGGTCATTTCCAAGAATGCCTGGAACGAAGCGCCGTCGAAATCCGGCCTGCCGGTGGGCAGCGCGCTCTCCATGCAGGATGCGCTCTATGTCATGCTGGTCAAATCGGCCAATGACGTCTCGGTCGCCATTGCCGAAACCGTCGGCGGTGACGAGGCAACCTTTGTCGCCATGATGAATGACGCCGCCCAGCGCATGGGGCTGACGGCCACGCACTACGCCAATCCCAATGGGCTGCATGATCCGGCCCAGGTCACCTCGGCCCGCGACCTGGCCGTGCTGGCGCTCTACATCCGCCAGAGCTTTCCGCAATATCTGCCGATCTTCGGCACCGGCACCGTGGTGCTCAATGGCAAGAAGCTGGAATCGGAAAACAAGCTGCTGGCAACCTTCGCCGGCACCACCGGCATGAAGACCGGCTTTGTCTGCGCCTCTGGGCTTAATCTTGTCGCCACTGTGGAGCGCAATGGACGCCGCCTGCTGGCCGTGGTGCTGGGCGGTTCGTCCGGCCGCGACCGCAACGAGCGCGCCGCCGAACTGCTGCTCAAGGGCCTCAACGGCGCGACCCAGCCCACCGGCCAGACGGTGCTGACCCTTGGCAATAATGTCGGGGCTGCGCCGGTCGATATGCGCCCGCTGATCTGCGGCAAGGATGCCAAGACCTATGTCGCTGGCCAGGAAGCCGCCTTCCCGATGGGCCTCAAGGGCCAGCCGAGCAATCTGATCGACACCATCGTGCCGGCCTCCTATGTCGCCACCGACCTCGGCCGCATTGCCGTCGGCGTCAGCCTGCCGCGCCCGCGTCCGGCCCATGTAGCGCTCTATCCGGTGCCGGTGACCGAGGCCTCGCTGTCCGGCGATCTGCGGCCGGGCGTCATCGCAGTGCCCGCCGTCGCCGCCGGCAGCGCGACGCCCTATCCTCGCCCGCGCCCCGCCTCGCGCTGATTTTCCAGCGCGCTCAGCACCATCGACAAAGTTCCATGCGTCCAACGCAGAAGTGAACGCCAGCCATGGCGCTTCTGCATGCCGTTAACCGTGTTCCTTACCGTGGTGTTAAGGCCTTGGGTCGCATTTTGCGCTCAACATTAACCACCTACTGACGAGGATCCCCATGAAGCGCATTGGCATCACACTCGCCGCGTTCCTTATGGCTTCCGCCGCGGCCCAGGCAGCGGATCTTGGCTGGAACGGCGGCGGCTCCAGCGCCATCTATTCGCCCACCCCGGTTTCCGGCTGGTCGGGCTTTTACGCCGGTGTTAACGGCGACTACGGTTTCGGCGGCGTTACCCGTCGCGCCACCATCGGCGGCCCCACTACCGAGAACAACACCAATGGCGCAGCCTTCGGTGCCCAGGCCGGCTACAATCTCGACATGGGCGGCTTCGTGCTCGGCACCGAAGCGGATCTGCAGTGGTCGGGCATCGGCTATAGCGAAGCCGTTGGCGCCGACACGTTCAAGTCCAGCGTCGATTTCTTCGGCACCGTCCGCGGCCGCGCCGGCATGAGCTTTGGCCAGGTCATGCCCTATGTCACCGGCGGCTTCGCCGCTGGCCGCGGCACGGCAAGCCTGACCAATGCCGGTGGCGTCACCACCTCGCAGTCGGCCACCCACATGGGCTGGACGCTCGGCGCCGGCCTCGAGGCCAAGGCAACCGACAACATCTCGTTCAAGGCCGAATATCTCTACGTCGACCTCGGCACGCAGAGCTACAACGGCCTGCCCGCCCCGATCGGCAACCAGGACGTCAGCCAGCGCTTCAGCGTCGTCCGCGCCGGTATCAACTACAAGTTCTAGCGATCGGCCATCGACCGCTTGGAAATGTAGGCGCGTGAATCGTTTTATCCACTAAGCCTAAAATTTTGGGGTCCGGAGCTCTCAAGATGCCCAGAAACACTGGGTTTCATGAGTGTCCCGGGCCCCAATTGATTCCAGTTATCCATTAGTGCTTCAATCAGGCTTGAAGGTTGATGTTGTTCGCCGGATCGACCATGGCGGCAGCGTGGTCGACACATTCGACCTCGTGGTCAATAAGTTCGACCGCGGTCCGCGCGACATGGTGCCGATTGCCGAACAAGCCGGCACCGCCGGTACCGGCTTCAGCTATACCGTTTCGGCCGGCGCCTTTGTCGACGACGAGCCGATGACCTATTCCGCCAAGCTGGCCGATGGCAGCCCGCTGCCAGGCTGGCTGGTGTTCGATGCTACCACACGCACCTTCAGCGGCAAGCCACCTGCGGGTCAGGCGGCAGTTTCGATATCCAGCTGACGGCGCGACCCCGGCGGCCAATGCTGTGCCAGTAGTCGCCAACGACATCGTCGACAAGGTCATAGCCGATGACGGCCAGTTCAGCTTCACCCTCCCGGCTAATACCTTCGCTAATAGCGATTGGCGACGCGCTGAGCTCAGTGCCCGCACCGGGCCTGGGGCGGCGCTGCCAGCCTGGCTCAAGTTCGATGCGGTAAGCCGAACATTCTCCGGGCGCCCCGACGATGACGACATCGGCAAGATCGCCATCGCGGTCACCGCCAGCGACAGCAAGGGCGGCACGGTGTGTCGGCGCACAAATAGTTTCGCCCAAACTCGGTGAAAATGCGGAATGAGTCTTCGTGCATAAACACTCAATGGGAATCGGAGTGAAATAATTGCTCCGCCCAAGGTGGGGCGGGCGCGGCATCAGGTTTAATGGTTTGTCTGAAGACGTGATCTGAACGCGATGGTGCGAGATAGGCAATGGGCAAACAAGCGGATTAAGGGTCGACAGGAAACTGACGGCCTTCTTTTCGTGCTTTAGGCGGCAACCCGGTCATTCAACTCCAGCCAGTCGCCATGTCTGGATGGGGGTGGGTAGCGGACTGGCGGCTTTCAGCTTGGACACCGGTGAAAGCTGCCACTCCAGATTGGGAGTGCCTACAGGCCAGCACCGCCTTGGCGGATGGGGCGGCTTGCCGACGTTCGAACCAGCAGACGCGCGTTTCTCAAACTGCCGCCTGCCGCTTGATCTGTGCGATAGCGTCGTTGAAGCCGACCGGGGTGCCGCTCGAGCCGGCCAGCTTGCCGACGTTGACCTCGTCGATCGATTTGCCGACCACGACAGCCGGGACCGCTTCGGCGAAGGCCTCCTGCAATTCGAGCGAGCGCGGTACGTAGGCATGTGGCTCCACGTCGACGGAGCGGATAATGCCATCCTGCAGTTCGACGGTGACGGTGATGTGGGACGGCTGGCCGCCATATTCACCGGTGGCGGTATAGGTGCCGTCCTGATAGGGCGCTGGCTGCGCGTGCGCGTTGGCGGCCGAGAAGGCCAGAAAAGTTGCCGCGGCGCCGGACAGGCGCAGTCTCTGCATTGGGTCAGTCATCTTGTCTCCTAGGTGAAAAGTGTGCCGGGGAAGTTGGTCGTTCGTTCGGCGGTGCCATCGACGAACATGCGGACGGCTTCGAAATCGAAATGCGGTCTGAGTTGCGCGGCCGGCACGAAAAACAGTGCCGTCGCCAAGCCATCCGCCACGGTTGCGCTGGCGGCTGTCACCCAGGTGGCCACGACCTTGCGCACTGGATCGCCACTGCGCGCATCGAGCACGTGATGCAAGCCATCGCCCCAGGCGCGTCGGTTGGTGGCAGAGGCACAGAGCGCATTTACACCCAGGTCGGCGACCCCGATCACGCTGCGCTCGGCAAAGGGATGTTCCAGGCCTACACGGGTCGTGCCCGATCCGCTGCGGCGCATGTCGCCCGAGCCATCCACCAACACATCGGCATGGCCTGCCTTGGCAAGGATCGCCGCGATCCGATCGACCAGAAACCCCTTGCCGGCGGCGCCGAAATCGATGGTGACGGGTTGTTTGACCTGCAATTGGCCGCCTTGTCGAACAAGGGCCGTTTCCCAACTCTGGTCTCGCGGCGGCCGTCCGGGTTTTGGCCTGAGGCTATAGCTGGCATCGTATCCCCAGTGTTCGAGTTGGGCACCGACCAGGGGATCGACGGCGCCATGGGTCAAGTCGGACAGCCGGTCGTAGAGCTCGAACAGGGCAATGTCTTCGTCGGGAAGAACCATCTGGTCCACCTCGCCGCGGGCAATCCGGGTCACGAGCGAGTCCGGTCGAAACCTGGACCAACGCCGGTCGAAGCTCTCCACGCAATCGAGGATCTCGGCGCGCACCGCCGGGCCGATCGGTTTGGCGGTGTCGATCACCCAATGCGTGCCGATGCCTTCGAAGCTGACTGTACGGTCGCCCATGCTGGCGTCGTTCGGGGCTTGCGTCTGGCTCTGCATGACAACCACAACGCCCGGGCCAGCATTCGGATTATGCCGCCTCGACGCATGGACCTAGTGTCATTTTCGATCAATACGCACACCAGCTACTGGGTCCTCCTCGTCGGATTGATTAGCCAGGCCACTAAGACCGTGATGATTTGGGCGTCTACAGTCCGACCTTTCGGCCGCTTAGGTTCAGCCTTGCCACCAGGTCAGCAGGGTTGTCACCCGCAGCCAGAAGAATGGCTGCACCTGGTGCCCGCGACCTGTCCGCGGGCAGAAATGAGCGCTCATGTCCGTGCCGAAATCCAATCCCAACACGATCCTGGCGATCGTGCTCACCGCCTATTTCATGATCGTGCTCGATCTTTCCATCGTCTATACCGGCCTGCCGGAAATCGGCGTGACCATGGCGCTCGATCCGGTGTCGCTTAGTTGGGTGCAGAATGCCTATCTCCTCTGCTTCGGCGGCTTCCTGCTGCTGTCGGCGCGGCTGGGCGATGCCTTCGGGCGCAAACGGATCTTCCTCGTCGGCATCATGCTGTTCACCCTGTCCTCGGTGGTGATCGGCCTGTCGCAGACCGCCTGGGAGCTGATCGCCGCGCGGGCCGTGCAGGGCATCGGCGCCTCGATACTTGCGCCGACCGTGCTGTCGATCATCTCGGCGACCTTCGCGGAAGGCCGCGAGCGCACACGGGCCCTGTCGCTCTATTCCATGGTGGCCGGTTTCGGCGCCAGCCTGGGCCTGGTGCTTGGCGGCATCTTTGCCGGCCTCGTCTCCTGGCGCGTCGGCTTTCTCATCAACCTGCCGGTCGGCATTGGCCTGTGGTTTGCCGTCCGCCGCGTGCTGAGCGAGACCGCACGCACCGATGCCAGGTTCGACATCCCGGGTGCGGCGACCTCGACCATCGGCTCGACCGCCCTGGTCTACGGCATCGTCAATGCCGCGGCACTCGGCTTTGGGCATCCGGTGACTCTGACATCCTTTGCCGTCGCCATCCTGGTGCTGATCGGCTTTATCTGGATCGAGTCGCGGGCCGCCGCGCCCGTGCTGCCGCTGCGGCTGTTCGCCAGTGCGGAGCGTTCGGTGGCCTACGTCGCGCGCATGCTGGTGGTCGGCTCGATCGTTGCCTTTTTCTTCTTTGCCACCCAGTTGATGCAGCAGGTGCTGGGCTTTTCCCCGCTGTGGGCCGGCATCGGCTTTTTGCCGATGACCATCCCGACCTTCATTGCCGCCCTGGCGGTTCCCCGTCTGGCTGCGCGGCTTGGCCAGGCCGGCGTGCTGGTCATCGCCATCGGCCTACTGGCCATCGGGCTTTTCCTCCTGGCCCAAGCCGGCCCGAGCGCCAATTATTGGACCGCCGTGTCCATACCGATGCTCATTCTCGGCTTCGGCAATGGCGCCATTCTGGGACCGCTCACCACATTCGGCCTGCGGGCGGTCGAGCCGCGCGACCAGGGTGCCGCCTCGGGCATGGTCAATGTGGCGCATCAGATCGGCGGCTCGCTGGGGCTGAGCGTGCTCGTCGTGGTGTTTGCCGCGGCCGGTTCCAGCGATCTGGTCGGCACGGCCCTGCTCAGTCACCAGATCAACATGGCCCTGCTGGGCGCTGCGGCGATGAACCTCCTGGCGATCATCCTGATCCTGGTCTTCATCGCGCCGCTGCAGCCCGAATTTTCCTGGCTGCAGGGTCACAGGAGCCGCCCCGCCTGACGGGAAATACGCCCGGGTCACCAAAACGTCAGGTTGCGCCACTTTCGCACTTATTGACGGGGAGCTAAGTTCCCCTGCGAGCAAGAAGCGAGACAAATGAATGGCGCTGCCCAATTTCAACGACCTGGCTGCCTTCGTGGTCGTCGCCCGCGAGCAGAGTTTCACCAAGGCGGCGGCCAAGCTGGGCGTGTCGCAATCCTCGCTGAGCCAGACCATTCGCGGCCTCGAAGAGCGCCTCGATATCCGCCTGCTGACCCGAACGACCCGCAGCGTGGCGCCAACCGATGCCGGCGCACAACTGCTCAAAAGTCTCGAACCCCGTTTCGAGGAGATCCAAGGCGAGGTCAACGCGCTGTCGGAAATGAAGGACCGGCCCTCGGGCACGATCCGCATCACTGCCGGCGAGCATCCGGCCCTGTCGGTCATCGGACCGGCCCTGCCCAAATTCCTCGGCGACAATCCCGGCATCAATGTCGAGATCATCGTCGACTATGGTCTCACCGACATCGTCGCCGAGCGCTACGACGCTGGTGTGCGGCTGGGGGCGCAGATCGCCCGGGACATGATCGCGGTGCGGATCAGCCCGGACATTTGCATGGCCGTGGTGGGGACGCCGGACTATTTCGCTCGTTTTCCGGCGCCGGTTACCCCGGAAGACCTGACCGGGCATAACTGCATCAATATCCGCCTGCCCACCTATGGCACGCTGTTTCCCTGGGAATTCGAAAAGCACGGCCACGAGATCAAGGTGCGGGTCGAAGGCCAGGCCGTGTTCAACAATACCGGCATGCGGCTCGCCTCGGTGCTGGAGGGAATCGGCCTCTCCTACCTGCCCGAGGACCAGGTGCTGGAGCATATCGCTGCGGGGCGCCTGGTGCGGGTGCTCGAGGACTGGAGCCCGACCTTTACCGGCTACCATCTCTACTATCCCAACCGCCGCCACCATTCGGCGGCCTTCTCGCTCTTCGTCGACGCCATGCGCTATCGCGGCGCTGCCCAGACGGCTTGAGGTCCGTACGGACTGAGAAGCACCGCTTATCGGACCTATCGGGCAGACGCGCCTAATCGGGCAGGGACCGAGTGCCTAACTTGGACCCGAACAACCCGATGAGGCCGCATGACTTTCCGTATTCCCTTCGCCCTGGGCGGCTTGCTGCTCGCCGGTATTTTTGCCCTTGAGGTGCTGCCCGCGGCCGCCGAGCCGAACCGCGTCGTTTTCCCCGACCTCGAGGCGCTCGAGCACTATACGACGGTCACCCGCGGCGAAGTCACCGAGCATATGCTGACCTCGCCCGAGGCCCTTGCCGCCGTGCGGGCCGGTCAACCCATGCCCGATGGCACCCACGTCGTGCTGGTTGATTATCGCGGCGGCGAAGTGTTCCGCTATTTCATCATGCAGAAGGGCGCCGGCTGGGGGGAAGATTACGCCAATCGCACCGGCGACTGGCAGTTCCAAGCCTTCCATCCCGACAAGTCCAACAACACGGCCGAGGCGGCCGACCGCTGCATGGGCTGCCACCAATCGCGCGGCGACAGCGAATTCATGTTCACCTTCAGCGATATCCTGAGCGAGTGATGAGCGCCGGCCTGAGCGTTAGCCCTGCCACAAGGCTCGCGGTGGTTCTGGCCGCCGCGGTCCTGTTCGTCCTTGGCCTGGCCTATTGGTGGCAGGGCAACCTGTTCCACGAGATCGTCGGCACCCTGTTTCTGGCGCTGCTGATCCTGCACAACTTCACCGTGCTGCGCTGGTATGGTGCCCTCGGCAAGGGCCGCTGGCCCCCCCGGCGAGGCTATGCGGCGCTGATCAATGCCGCGATCCTGCTGCTGATGCTCGGTCTCGCCGTCACCAGCCTGATGGTCTCGCAGACGCTGTTTGCCTTCCTGCCGATCGATGTCGGCTACTCGGCCCGCGAGGCGCATGTGCTCGTGGCCTATTGGGCGCTTGTTGCCATGGGGCTGCATCTGGGGCTGCACTGGTCGCGAGTCATGGCCCTGGCGAGGCGGCATCTCGCCGTGGACTTCCCTGCCATAGGCTGGATCGCCCGGGCCGGCGCGCTGCTGATCGCGCTTTATGGCGCCTACAGCATGATGCAGGTCTTGCTGGTCGACAAGCTGCTCAACATCCCGGCGCTCGACATGTGGGACTTCACCACCAATGCGGGCGGCTTCATGCTCCACTATGGCGCGATCGTCGGGCTCTTCGCTTGCATCGGCCATTACATGGCAGCGGCCCTGCAGTCCCTGCGCAGCACCCGCGCCGTCTAGGGCGCGACCTGCCAGAAGGCGACGGCTTCGGCGATCCAGCCTTCCGCCGGCGTGCCCTGCCCGGTGCCGAAGCCATGGGCGACACCCGGCACGACGCGATATTGCACCGATGTGCCGCGCGCCCGGAGCGCCTTCACCCGCGCCTCCATGGCCGACGGCGGCGCAATCCCGTCATGCTGGCCGACGATCACATAGGTGGGTGGTTCCACTGGGGCGATGTCCGCATGGCTGGTATAGGCCATCACCACGGCAGCGGGCCCGGGCAGATCGTCGCCACCAAAGGCGGCAACGCCATGCGAGCCGATCAGCGCCGCCATGCGGGCCCCGGCCGAACTGCCCCAGACGGAGTACTTGTCGGTGCCAACATCCAGCGCGTCAGCATGCGCAAAGATGAACGAGAGTGCTGCCGCCATATCCTCGGTGGCCACGCGCTGGCCCTGGCCGACCCGATAGCGCAGCACGAAGGCATTGTACCCGAGGTCGCTGATGGTTTGCGCATAAGGCAGGCCCTCATGCAAGGTTCCGACATAGGAAAATCCGCCGCCCGGGGCGATCAGCGCAAAGGGCGCGCCGGGATGGCCCCGCAACAGGAACAGTCCGGTATCTGCTTTCGCCGGATCCCGGGCGATCTCGTTTTCCCCGTAGATCGGGTAGAAAACCTGTTGTCCGGCGAGGGCGTCCGCGGCCAGGCGATCGAGCGACCCGGCAATCTCTTCGGGGTGGACATTGCTGTGATAGGGCAATAGCGAAGCGATCGCTCTGAGCTTCAGATCGGCATCGAACAGCGGCCCCGGCCGCGGCAGCAGATGCTGGCCCAAGCCAGCGAAGGCCGGATTCCGCACGATATCCGCCAGGGCGTCATCCACGCCGAAATGTACCGCATCACCGGGTTGCGCCTGGGTGATGGCCGCCAGCGGCTCGAGCCCGGCGGCGAGCGGCGCCGTCGACAGTCCCATGGTCACGAGCCAGCCAGCGAGGGCCTGGCCGCGGCTGCGCTTCCCGGAGCGGGTGGCTGAAGACTTGGTCTTTGGCATGGGTCCGATGCTGTCATTGCCCCACCAACATCGCGCTGGCCCGATGGTATGGCTAGCCCGGCAGTGCCGATAGCGCCGATAAGGCTGGCCACTCAATCGCCGCAGCTGAAGGTGCCCAACGCATCTGGATGCCACTTCTATTCATTAGCTGGGGTTCTTGGCCCAAGTGCCATCGAGGTCCTAATCGACGCCCCTGATCGGGCCTAGCTATTGCACAGAAAAAACCACTCGATGCGTAGGAGCTCCGAATGTCGGTGTCGAATTTAACCTTGAACAATGGCGTTACCATGCCGGCCCTGGGCCTGGGCGTGTTCCAGACGCCGCCCGAAGAAACCAGCCAGGCGGTGGAAGCGGCGCTGCGCGTCGGCTATCGCCATATCGATACCGCCGCGGCCTATGGCAATGAGCGCGAAGTCGGCGCCGCCATCGCCCGCTCGGGCCTGGCGCGATCCGACATCTTCATCGAGACCAAGATCTGGATCAGCGACTACGGCTATGAGCAGACGCTGCACGGCTTCGACAAGAGCGCCGCCAAGCTGGGCATCGAGCAGATCGACCTGCTGATCCTGCACCAGGCCCTGCCCTCGGCCTTCGACAAGACCCTGGATGCCTATCGGGCGCTGGAGACGCTGTTGGCCGACGGCAAGGTGCGCGCCATCGGCGTGAGCAATTTCATGCCCGAGCATATCGAGCAACTGCTGGCTGCCGCCAAGGTCGTCCCCACGGTCAACCAGATCGAGGTGCACCCCTATTTCCAGCAACGAAAGCTGCAGGAACTGAACAAACAGCACGACATCCTGACCCAAGCCTGGTCGCCCATCGGCGGCATTACCTTCTATCGCGGCGGCAACAAGAGCACGCTCGAGGATCCGGTGATCGTCGAGATCGCCCGCCTGCATGGCAAGTCCGCCGCCCAGGTGATGCTGGCCTGGCACCTGCAGGAGGGCCGCTCGGTGATCCCCAAGTCGGTCAAACCCGCCCGCATTGCCGAGAATTTCGATGTCTTCGATTTCACCCTGTCGGCTGAACAGATAGCGCAGATCGATGCGCTCGACACCGGTATGCGCGGTGGACCTGAACCTGAAGCCATCACTCTTGAAGCCTATGGCCGTGCCATTCCCGAGGCATGAGCTTTCGCCTGAACTAGGAAATACCATGGAAAACGTAAGTGGAAAAATCGTCGCCATAACCGGCGCCAGCTCGGGCCTCGGTGCCGAGACGGCGCGGCAACTTGTGGCGGCCGGGGCCAAGGTGGTGCTCGGCGCGCGCCGGCTCGACCGGTTGCAGGCGCTCGCCGATGAACTCGGCGCGGCCAATGTCGCGGTCTTTGCCCTCGATGTCACCGATCGCGACCAGGTTCGCGCCTTCATCGACTTTGCCGTGACGACCTTTGGTCGCGTCGATGTCGTCATCAATAATGCCGGCATCATGCCACTGGCGCCGCTCGACATGGCCCGTCTCGACGAATGGGACCAGGCGATCGACGTCAATATCAAGGGCGTGCTCTGGGGCATTGCCGCGGCCCTGCCGCACTTTCAGGCCCAGAAGAGCGGCCATTTCATCAATGTCTCCTCCGTCGCCGGCCATACGGTGCGCCAGGGCAATGCCGTCTATGCCGCGACCAAGCATGCCGTCCGGGTCATCTCGGAAGGCCTGCGGCAGGAGGTCAAAGCTTACAATATCCGCACCACCATCATCTCCCCCGGTGCCGTGGATACCGAGCTGCCCGCTTCGGTCAAAGCACCGGGCGTGGCCGAGGGCATTGCCGGCTTCTACGAAAAGCTGGCTATCCCGGCCTCGAGCTTCGGCCGCTGCGTGCTCTTCGCCATCAGCCAGCCGGCCGACATGGACGTCAACGAGATCCTCTATCGCCCCACCGCGCAGGAGGGCTAGCCGATCATCCGGGGCGCCGTCGGCGCCCCGGCCTGCTTGAACCGAAAGGAAACAGATGGAAAAACGTCAACTGGGCCGGTCAGGCCTTGAAGTTTCGGCCATCGGCCTGGGCTGCATGGGCATGAGTGCCGCTTATGGCGCCGCCATGGACCGCAAGGAAGCCATCACGCTCATCCGGTCCGCCGTCGATCGCGGCATCACCTTTTTCGACACGGCCGAAGTCTATGGCCCCTATGCCAATGAAGAGCTCGTCGGCGAGGCGCTGCGGCCGGTGCGCGAGCAGGTGGTCATCGCCACCAAATTCGGCTTCGACATCGAGAACAGTGCCGGCTTTGCCCGCAAGCCGATCAGCCAGCCGGCCCATATCCGCAAGGTCATCGAAGGCTCGCTCAAGCGCCTGCAGACCGACTATATCGATCTCTATTACCAGCACCGCGTCGATCCCGACACACCGATCGAGGATGTGGCCGGCACGATCAAGGATTTTATCGACGAGGGTAAGGTGCGCCATTTTGGCCTGTCCGAGGCCGGCGCCGCCACCATCCGCCGGGCCCATGCCGTGCAGCCGCTAGCCGCCTTGCAGAGCGAATATTCGCTCTGGTTCCGTGATCGGGAAAAAGACATCCTGCCGCTGCTCGAGGAGTTGGGCATCGGCTTCGTGCCGTTCGCGCCGCTGGGCAAGGGCTTCCTCACCGGCAAGGTGGATACGGCGCAGACCTTTGGCGACGACGACTTCCGCAGCAAGCAGCCCCGCTTCTCGGCGGAAAACCGCGCCGCCAACCAAGTCTTCGTCGACGTGATCAATGGCGTTGCCACCTCGAAGAATGCAACGGCCGCGCAGGTCGCGCTGGCCTGGCTCCTGGCGCAAAAGCCCTGGATCGTGCCGATTCCCGGCACCACCAAGCTGCACCGCGTCGAGGAAAATATCGGCGCGACGACCCTTGAGCTGAATGCCGACGACCTGGCGCAGATCGAAGCCGGCTTGGCCGGCATCCGTCCGCAGGGCGACCGCTATCCACCGGCCAATGCCGCCATGGCCGGCCGCTGAAAGCTGAAAAGAACGCACGACCCCATAAACGAAAGGAACGCAATATGACGTCCAGTGAATCCATGTCCATGAGCCGGCGGGGCCTGCTCGCCGCGGCCGGCGCTCTGGCCGCGGTACCGTTGATCGGCGCCGCCACCGCGCAGGCGCAGGACGCCGCGTCGGGCTCGTCTGCTACCACTGCGCCCGCCACCCCTCAGCGCCGCATGCTGGGCACGCTGGAAGTGTCCAGCATTGGCCTGGGCGTGCAGAACATGAGCCGCACCTACCAGACGACCGTGCCGACGCGCTCGGAGATGCACAACATCATCCGCGCCGCCTTCGACAATGGCGTAACCTTCTTCGATGCGGCCGAGGCCTACGGCCCCTGGGAGGTCGAGCGCATTCTGGGCGAAGGCATCGCCTCCTTCCGCGACCAGGTGGCCATCACGTCAAAGTTCGGCTGGAACATCGACCAGGAGACCGGCGAGCGCCTCCCCGGCCTCAACAGCAAGCCGGACCACGTCAAGCTGGTGGTCGAGAACATGCTCAAGCGCCTCAACACCGATCGCATCGACCTGCTCTACCAGCACCGCGTCGATCCCCAGGTGCCGATCGAGGACCTGGCCGGCGCCATCCAGGAATTGATGGACGAGGGCAAGGTGCTGCATTGGGGTCTCTGCGAAATGGGTCTGAACACCCTGCGCCGCGCCCATGCGACGACCCCGGTCAGCGCCGTGCAGAGCGAATATTCCATGCTGTGGCGCGGCCCGGAAGACCAGGTTCTCGACACCTGCGAGGAACTGGGCATCGGCTTCGTGCCCTGGAGCCCGCTGGGTGTGGGCTTCCTCACCGGCGCCATCGACGCGGCGACGCGCTTCGCCCCCGGCGATATCCGGGCCAATGAAGGCCGCTTCTCGGAGGACAACCTGCCGCACAACCTGGCCTTGGTCGATCTGGTCAAGGACTGGGCAGAACGGAAAGAGGCGGCCCCCGGCCAGATCGCACTGGCGTGGCTGCTGGCGCAGAAGCCGTTCATCGTCCCCATCCCGGGCACGACGCAGATGGCCCACATGCTGGAAAACACTGGCGCTGCGGCAATCGAATTCACGGCAGACGAAGTCAGCGATCTGAACGCTGCAGTTGCCGCCATCGAGATCCAAGGCGCCCGCCTTCCCGATGCTGTCCTCGCCTTTTCCGGCGTCGAGGCGGCCGAGCGCTCCTGATGACAACTCGGCAAGGCGCCTCATGGCTGAGGTTTTGAGCGTAGTTGCTGGCATCGAGCGCCCCATGAAAGCTAGGGAGGTGGCAGCGTTCCTTGGTACTAGGGCAGGGAACATCCGCAATCTAGCCACGAACGGTTTTCTCTCCAGCCCCACGACGGACCAACTGCCGGCCGGTCTTACCCACGTTTTCGATCGTGCCCAGATCGAAGATTTTCATCGCACTTATGTCTCGAAGACCGCGCTGAAGAAGGACTTGGTGTCGGGTTTCGAATTCGGCGTGCTGATAGGCCGTGGTCTTGAACCGGCATCGACTTGGGTATCAAGAAGGAAAAAGGGCAGGACCATTTTCTATCGCAGATCAGAGGTCGAAAAACGTCGCACCTGACGTATGAGGCAATGGATGGGGAAGGCCGCGCACACTGGCGCGGCCTTTTTGTTTGCGTTTGTAATCTGGCCCAGCGCCACCGTCGATTTGGATATTTGGTTTAATACAAGCATTGGAAAACAAAGTGGTTTTTGCCCTGAGTGGATATTTGGTTTCGCGCGCCTATAGATCCGCTTGTTTACCGGTCGATGCGCGCCTGGTTGACCGCCGAGTAGCGATCGCCCTTGATCTCGATGCCGCTGACGGCGGCCGCGATGGCGGCCAGTTCTGCCGCAGTGAAAGTGACGTCGACAGCACCAATATTTTCCTCGAGCCGATGCAGCTTGGTGGTGCCTGGTATGGGCGCGATCCAGGGCTGTTGCGCCAGTACCCAGGCCAGCGCCAGTTGGGCCGGGGTGATCTGTTTGTCGGCAGCAATGGTCCTCACTGTGTCGACCATTGCCTGGTTGGCGGCGCGGTTCTCCGGATCAAAGCGCGGCACGGTGTTGCGGAAGTCCGTCTCCGCCAACTTGGTGTCCGTATCGATCGTGCCAGTGAGAAAACCCTTGCCCAGCGGGCTGAACGGCACAAAGCCGATGCCGAGTTCCGCGAGCACGGGCAGAATCTGCTCTTCCGGCTCACGCCACATCAGCGAATATTCGCTCTGCAGCGCGGTGACTGGCAACACGGCGTGAGCGCGTCGGATATTGGCGACACCGGCTTCGGACAGGCCAAAATGCTTGACCTTGCCCTCGGCGATAAGTTCCTTGACCGTACCAGCCACCTCTTCCATCGGCGTGTTGCGGTCGACGCGGTGCTGATAGAGCAGGTCGATGCGATCGGTGCGCAACCGCTTGAGCGAGCCTTCCACCGCCTTGCGGATGCTGGCCGGGCGGCTGTCCGGTGCGCCGCCCCCGGCAATGTCGAAGCCGAATTTGGTTGATATCACCACCTGGTCGCGGATCGGCTCAAGCGCCTCTCCGACCACCTCTTCGTTCTTGTACGGGCCATAGACTTCGGCCGTGTCGAAGAAGGTGATGCCGCGCTCGAAGGCGTCGCGGATCAGCTTGACGCCGACGGGTGTTGCGAGCGGCGTGCCATAGGACTGGCTGATCCCCATACAGCCCAGGCCAATGGCCGAGACCTCAAGGCCGCTGCTGCCGAGTGTTCTGGTTTTCATGCTGTGTTTCCTCATGCTTGCCGGGTCGGTCGATTGAACGTTCGAGTATGTTGTCACCCAAGATAGGCCATCCGCACTCATCTGATTAGGGCGGCTAATCTGCTTGATCCTATGAATGGCGTTCATGATAGACTGCGGCATGGATCGCGATAACATTGCCGACCTCATAGCCTTCATCACCATCGCGCAGGAGCGAAGCTTTACCCGCGCTGCAGCGCGTCTCGGCCTGTCGCAGTCGGCGCTCAGTCACGCGCTGAGCCGGCTGGAAAAACGGCTTGGCGTGCGGCTGTTGACACGCAGCACGCGCAGTGTTTCTGCCACCGAGGCGGGCGAGCGCCTGTTGACCACGGTCGAGCCGCGCTTCGAGGAAGTCGACGCTGCGCTGGCCCAGGTCAGTGAGTTTCGCGACAAGCCCGCTGGCACGATCCGCCTGAGCGCCGGTGAGCACGCCATCAATGCAGTGCTCTGGCCCCGGCTACAGAGGTTCACCAAAGACTATCCCGATATCCGGCTGGAGCTCATTTCGGAAAACAGTCTCGTCGACATCGTCGCGCAGCGCTATGACGCCGGGGTGCGTCTGGGCGAGCAGCTGGCCAAGGACATGATCGCTGTGCGCATTGGACCCGATTGGGCAATGGCGGTGGTTGGCGCCCCCAGCTACCTCAAGGGCCGGACATTGCCCGCCAGCCCGCAGGACCTGACCGACCACGTCTGTATCAATCTTCGCCTGCCGACCCATGGCGGCAATTATGTGTGGGAGTTCGAGCAGGACGGACGGCGGCTCAACGTCCGGGTCGACGGTCAATTGGCATTCAGCAGCAGCAGCCACATTCTGTCGGCCGCGCTGGTCGGATCGGGCCTGGCTTGCATCCCCGAAGACATTGCCGCGCCGCACTTGAGAACCGGCGCTTTGGTCCGCATGCTTGATGACTGGATGCCGAGCTTCGACGGCTATCATCTTTATTATCCCAGCCGGCGTCAGACCTCGCCGGCCTTTGCCAGGCTGATCGAGGCCCTGCGCTATCGTCCGACCTAGCCGGCGGCACCGGCATCGGCGATCATGGGGATGCTACCAGGCTCAGATGTTCTTGAGCATGCCGCCGTCAACGCGGATCAGGCTGCCGGTGATATAGGACGAGCGTTCGCTGGCGAGGAAGGTAACGACATCGGCCAGCTCCTCCGGTCTGCCATAGCGGCCGGCCGGAATGGTCGCGATCGACTGCGCCCGCACCTCGTCCAGGCTCTTGCCCAGCCGCTTGGCGGCACCGGCGTCCAGTTCATCGACGCGATCGGTGTGGACGCGACCCTGCACCACCACATTGGCGGTGATATTGTCACCGGCCACTTCGGCGGCCAGCGTCTTGCTCCAGCCGACCAGCGACTGGCGCAGGGCATTCGACAAAGCCAGTCGCGCGATCGGAGCTTCGACACCCGAGGAGGTCAGCGTCACGATACGACCCCACCGACGCGCCTTCATGCCGGGCAGCATGGCCTGGGTGATGGCGACAAGCGGGGTAACCATGGTGTCGAAGGCGCGGGAAAATTCTGCGGGCGCGATGGTGCCGGCTTCGCCTGGCGGCGGGCCGCCGGAATTGTTGACAACGATATCGGCACCACCGGCGCTTTCCACCGCGCTGATGAAGGCGGCCACCGAAGCCGGATCTGAGAGATCGAGCGACAGGCCGGTGATAGTGCCGCTTGTATTGGCTTCTAGCCGTTGATTAAGCGCCGTGATCTTATCCACCGAACGGGCGCCGCCGATGACGGTGACGCCCTCATTGGCCAAAGCGACAGCGATGGCCGCACCCAGCCCCTTGCTGGCGCCCAGGACAATTGCGCGCTTGCCTGCGATCCCGAGCTTCACAGGCCAAGCTCCGCGATGCGCTTGTCCTGGCGGGCCAGCAGCAGTTCAACGTCGGCGATATCGCCCTTTGAGAGCGCGCCGCCCGGCTTGCGCAGGGCAGAGGAGGCAATCACGCCGCGCTTGGCCAGCACATATTTGCGGGCCGATAGGCCGATGCCCGGCTGCTGCTCGTAGCGCACCAGCGGCAGATAGGCGTCGAAAATGTCGTGGGCGCGCTGCACATCGCCCTTGGCATAGCTCTCGACCACGCCGACCATCATTTCCGGATAGCAGAAACCGGTCATGGCGCCATCGGCACCGCGGCCCATTTCCTCGGGCAGGAACAGGCCACCATTGCCGCAGAGGATGGAGATACGGCGCGTCTCGCCCTTGTCGCTCGAGGCGCGCAGGGCGGTGATCTTGGAAAGGCCCGGCCAGTCCTCATGCTTGAGCATGACGCAGGTCGGCACATCCTTGATGATGCGCTCGATCACCTTGGGGGCAATGGTCACATTGGTGGTCAGCGGATAATCCTGCAATACCCAGGGGGTCTTGCCCAGGGCATCGCCGACCGAGGCATAGAAGGCATAGGCCTGGTCGTCGGTCTTGGTGGTCCACGGCGGCGCCACCATGACGCCCGCCGCGCCCAGATCCATCACCGAAGCGGCCAGTTCGCGCATCGGCGCGAGGCCCGGCGCGGTGACGCCGACAACGATCGGTAGCCGGCCGGCAACGCGGTCGATGACGCGCTTGGCAATGGCGCGGGATTCTTCCGAGGTCAGCTTCGGCGCTTCACCCAAAAGGCCCAGGATGGTCATCCCGGTGACGCCTTTTTCCTCGTAGAAATCGACCATGCGGTCGACGCTGTTCCAGTCCACCTCCCCGGCATCGGTAAAGGGGGTAACGGCGATCACATAGACGCCTTTCGCGTCTTCGGTGAGCAATGGCATCAGAATTCTCCGCTCGGGATGGGTCAGCGCGACCAGTAAAGCATTTCGGCGTTGCGCACGAAAACCAGCTCGCGCGCCTGCGGCGGCACCACATCGAGGCTGAGATCGATCAGATCGGCATCCTCCACCATGGTGTCGAACAGCTCAGTATGCGGCCAGTCACTGCCCCACAAGAGCCTGTTTGTATAATTGTCTACAAGACTACGAACTGCTTGCCTATACCCGGCGTGACCGGCCGTATCGCGTAGCCGGTAGGGCGCCGAAATCTTGGCATAGAGCAGCCCGCCGTCGAGGGCGCGCTTGAGGTCATCGAGCGGCTGTCCGACCGGGTCGAGCGACATGAAGGCAAGATGGTCGATAATGCCGGTCAGCCCGTGGCGCTCGGCGAGTTCGGCCACACTGGCAATCGCCTCGGCCCCCACCTGGAACACCACATGCCAGCCCAGCGGACGAATGCGCGGCGCCAGAGCCTCTAAGGCATCGAGGCCAATACCGGCCTTGTTGCGCAGGTTGATGCGGATGCCGCGCACCCCGAGCCGGTCGAGCCGCGCCAGCTCGTCCGTGCTGGTCTCGGGCGGGATGACCACCACGCCGCGTAGATTTGCCGGATCAGCACAAAGAGCCTCGACCAGCACGGAATTGTCCACGCCGTAGACGCTGGGCTGCACCAGCACGCCACGCGCCATGCCGAGCCTGGCGGCGAGGTCCTGCCACTGCACCAGGGTCTGGATTTGCGGGGTGTAGCTGCGCGGGACATTGAGCACCGCGCCGGCCTTGAACACATGGAAATGGCTATCCACTGTGCCGGCTGGCAGGCGGGAGAGCGGATCGCGAGACAGAGGGAGCGGCGCCAGGCAAAGCGGAGCGTTCTGATCCGTCACGGGGCAACCTGCAGGAAATCGAAATCGGCGCCTTCGTCGGCCTGCATCACGTGGTGATGATAGAGATGGGCATAGCCGCGGGTCGGACCCTCGGGAATGGGCGGCAGCGCCGCCATGCGGCGGTCGAATTCCGCGGCGTCGATATTGAGATCGATGCGGCGCGCCTTCACGTCGAGCGTGATGGTATCGCCAGTGCGGACGATGGCCAGTGGGCCATTGTCGGCGGCTTCCGGCGAGATGTGGAGGATCACCGTGCCAAAGGCGGTGCCGCTCATCCGCGCGTCGGAAATGCGCACCATGTCCTTGACGCCCTGCCGCGCCAGCTTGCGCGGAATGGGCAGGTAGCCCGCTTCCGGCATGCCCGGCGCACCCTTGGGGCCGGCATTGCGCAATACCAGCACGTCATCGGCGGTGACGTCGAGATCGTCGCTGTCGATGCGGTTACTGAGGTCTTCGACGCTGTCGAACACCACGGCGCGGCCAGTGTGCTGCATCAGGATCTTGGAGGCGGCCGACTGCTTGATGACCGCACCGCGCGGGGTGAGATTGCCCTTCAGCACGGCCAGCGTGCCGATCGGCTTGAGCGGCGCGACGACGGTACGGATGATGGTCTGGCCCGGCTCGTCGATCACCGCGTCGATCACCTGGCCGATACTGCTGCCATAGACCGTGGGGGCAGTGTCATCGAGTTCGTGGCGCACTTCCTTGAGCAGCGCCGGCACGCCGCCGGCCTTGTGGAATTCGGCCATGTAATGCTGGCCCGAAGGCTGCAGGTCGACCAGCAGCGGCACGCGCTGGCCGATCTGGTCGAGCAGGTCCATGTCGAGCTTGAAGCCCAGCCGGCCGCAGATGGCCGCCAGATGCACCACCGCATTGGTCGAGCCACCCATGGCCTGCAGGGCGACGAGAGCATTCTTGATGGCATTGGGCGTCAGCAGTTCGCGCACGGTCAGCCCGCCCTCGCTGGCCAGCTTGGCCGCCTGCGCGCCGGTGGCTTCGGCAAGGCGCATTCGTTCGGAATCGGTGGCGGGAGCAGAGCCGGCCTTGGGCAGGCAGAGGCCCATGACCTCAGTGAGATTAGCCATGGTGCTGGCGGTACCCATGACGGTGCAGGTGCCAATGGAGGAGACCAGCTTGTTGTTGACCTCGGTTATCTCGGCCTCATCGATCTCGCCGGCGCGGAAGCGGCCCCACATGCGGCGACAGTCGGTGCAAGCGCCGAGCCGCTCGCCCTTATGATGGCCGGTGCCCATCGGGCCGGTCGGCAGGAAAATCGCCGGGATTTCGCTCGAAGCGGCCGCCATGATCTGGGCCGGCAGGGTCTTGTCGCAGCCGCCGATCAGCACCACGCTATCCATCGGCTGGGCGCGGATCATTTCCTCGGTTTCCATCGCCATCAGATTGCGCAGATACATCGAAGTGGGCGAGGCAAAGCTCTCGTGGATGGAGATGGTCGGGAAGACCATGGGCAGCGCGCCATTCAGCATCACGCCGCGTTTGACCGCCTCGATCAGCTGCGGGACATTGCCGTGGCAGGGATTGTAGTCGGAATAGGTATTGGCGATGCCGACGATGGGCCGGTCGAGCGCATCGTCGGAATAACCCATCGCCTTGATGAACGCCTTGCGCAGGAACAGGGAGAAGCCCTGATCGCCATAGCTGGTCAGCTTGCGGCGCAGCCCGTTGGACAAAATACAATCCTCCCGAAAGGCGGAGGTTGACCTTCGCCGCTTGCCTGCCAACCTAAACCCGCAAGCCGAATTGTCAATAAAACACTTTGCGCGAAGTTGACAATCACCTGTATTTTTGGATGAAATCGCTGTTGCAGCGCGGACTCATCCGATAGATTATTGACAAATAAGCGCATTGGGAGGGCCGCGAATGCAGGCGGAAATGCGGAAAAGGCGGCGTCTCGGGGTGATTGGTGCCGGTTGGGTGAGCCAATACCACCTGCCGGCGTGGCAGAAGCTGGCCGATCGCGTCGAGCTGGTAGCCATTGCCGATCCGTCGCTCGAAACGGCCAGCGCACGAGCGGAGAATTTTGCTATCCCTCAGGTGTTTGCCAGTGCTGAGGCCATGCTGAATGCAGCCGACCTCGATATTGTCGATATCTGCGCACCGCGCGAATATCACGCCGAACTGGTGGAACTGGCGGCATCGCGCGGGGTCGCCATCCTTTGCCAGAAACCGCTGGCAACCACCCACTTTGCAGCAAGCTTGCTGCTGGAAAGCTTGCAACCTGCCTGTCGTTTGATGGTGCATGAGAACTGGCGTTTCCGCGCCTGGTATCGCCACCTCAAGAGCTGGCTCGACGAGGGCTTGGTCGGCGAGGTCCGGCAGGTGCGCCTGGATTTTCTGTCGAGCGGCATGATCCGCGATGCGGCGGGCCAACGACCCGCTTTGGTGCGCCAGCCGTTCTTTGCCCGACAGGAGCGGCTGCTGGTGATGGAGGTGCTGATCCACCAGCTCGATACGCTGCGTTTCCTGATCGGCGACATGGATGTGGTGGCGGCCAAGCTTGAGCGCAGCAATAAGGACATCGTGGCCGAGGACATTGCAGCGATCACCCTGCGGCGGCGGGTGGATGGCGTGCTGGTGCAGGTGATAGGCAATCTGGCCGTGCATGGGGCGCCACCGGCGCCGCGCGACCAGTTGCGGATCATCGGCACCCGGGGCACCGTGAGTCTGGATGGCAACCGCCTGACCGCTGCAGGCGCGGCCGACCGCGACGAGCAGTTCGATGCCGACGCGACCTATCAGGGCTCTTATGACGCTGCGATCCAGCACTTCATCGACCGGCTGGATGACGGCATGCCCTTCGAGACCTCGCCGGAAGATAATCTCGAGACGCTGAAGCTGGTGGAGGATATCTACCGGCTGGCAGCGTTCGACCCGGCGCGCGAACCGCGCTAGAATAGGCCTGACTGCCAGGAGCCTCAATTGAAAGCCGCAAACGATATTCATCCCGACGAGCATGACGACATGTCGATTGCCCGGGCGCTCGAGGAAGACATTATCTTCGGCCGCCTGGCCCCAGGCACGCGGCTGACCGAGGATACGCTGCTGGCTCGCTTTGCCGTGACGCGGCATTTCGCGCGCCAGGCGCTGGTGCAGCTCGAAGCCATGGGCATCGTGGTGCGCGAGCGCAATCGCGGCGCCACGGTGCGCTCGCTGACGCCCAAGCAGGTGCAGGAAATCTACGCGGTGCGCGAATTGCTGCAGCGGCAGGCTGCGCTGTGGATTCCGCTGCCCGCGCCGCAAAGCCTGATCGATGAACTCAATGCCATCCATGCCGAGCACGGCCAGCATATCGAAGCCGGCTTCCTGCGCGGCGTGCACGAGGCCAATGACCGCTTTCACCTGACGCTGTTCGGCGCCTGCGGCAATGATCATCTGGTGCAGTCGATCGAGCTCTACATGCGGCTGAGCCTGCCGGTGCGGGCCAATTCCATGGCCAATACCGACGCCCTGCGCATCGCCCATGACCATCACCGGCTGATGATCGAAATGCTCAGGGGGCAGGATAATTGGGTTTTGGCGCAGCTCTGTGTCGACCATTTGCAGCCGAGCAAGGCGCGGTATCTCAACCGGCTTGTGTGAGGCTGTTGAAACTCTCCCTTAGCTAGCGTTCAGCTTAGAGCTCCCAGTCCCCCACCCGACCCCTTCGGGGCCACCCTCCCCACAAGGGGGAGGGATAAGAAAGATCGAGTCCGCTGAGCGAGGGCTTCCCTCCCCTGAATGGGGAGGGATTGAGGGTGGGGTGATGGCTGGCCACAGAGCCCCACCAAAGCCCCCCTCAAGAGGCTAAGAAAAAGATGGAGCGCGCCAGGGAGTGGGGCGCGCTCCTCTGTCGGACCTACCAGTCGAGGCGCAGGAGGGATACGCCCTGACGCGGCAGCGTGGTCCGAAGCTCTATCTTTCCGCCGTTGACCGCGACGCTGGCCACGTCTTCGATCTGGGCGAGCTGGCCCGAGGCTTCGAGCTTGGCATAATCCGCGCCCTGCGGATTTTCCGGCTTGCCCATGGCTTTCCAGACGCCAAAGGAATTGGAGTGGGTCTCGTCCATGCGGAAGTGCTTGAGCGACGCCTTGCGATCACCCCAGCCGTCGATGGCAATGCTGACCTCGGCATCGGGGCCGGCTTCGTCATCGTCGTGATAATGCCAGACCAGCACACTGATGCCCTTGTCATCGCGGGTCGCGACCACATTGACGTCGGGCTCGCCGCGCACGCCGTGTTCCATGATCTCCTGCAGGTCGCGGCGATGGCTGCTTTGCGTGGATAGCCAATCGCCGCCCAGCTTGCCGAGCATGCGGAAGCCGTTGAGCACCGCCTTGTCGACGCCATTGGTGGCGAGATCGCGGAAGCCGTCGTACCAGGCCTGGTCATCGAACAGGAAGGCCCAGGTGACGGCGCCTTCGATATGGATGTTCTTGAGCTTGGCCAGCTCATAGGTGCGCAGCATGCTCTCGACGACATAGACGCTATAGAGCGGGCCGTTGCGATAGCCGTTCTGCGGATGCACGCGGGCCGAGCAGGCAGCGCAACCTTCCGGATCGCTTTCACCGATCACCACCGGCAGGTGGCTGAGGGTGGGGAATTCGTTGATGATATCGAGATTGGTCTCGATATCGCGCAACTGCTTGTGCACGCCCATGCGCACGTGATCCTTCCAGATCACCGGATTGCCCTTGGCGTGGAAGGCGATGAAGTCGAGCGGCGACTTGTGGTCGACGACATATTGCAGGAATTCGCGCAGGAACTTCTGCGCCTTGGGATTGGAGAAGGCGCCGCAGGTGTGCGGACCACCAACGCGGGCATTGGGCAGAGCCCGCCTCACCGCCTTGGCGCTGACGTCATACATTTCGCAGAATTCGGGGATGGTGCCGTGCCAGTAGAGCCCATCCGGCTCGTTCCAGACTTCCCATGGCCAGGTCGAGACTTTCTCCTCGCCATAGCGGTCGGCCATGTGCCGTGCCCAGGCATAGACCAGATCGCCCCATTTCTTGAGATTGTTGGGCGGCACAGCCCAACCAGTCATGATGGTGGCATAGGGATCGGCCGGCGCCCAGTGATGCTTGTACTCGCCCTGGAAGTCCGACAGCGCCTCAGGCATGAAGCCGATCTGCACCAGCGGGATATTGCCCGCCTCCATATAGGCATCAAAGATCTGGTCCATGATGGTCCAGTCATACACCGGGTTGCCGTCGGCATCCTCGCTATAGGCATTGGTCGAGCCCCACTTGAGAGCCGCCACGCCATCGCCCGAGGTCAGCAGGTTGTGGGTGCGGATATGGGGCGCCGTATTGCTGAGCTCCGTCAGCTCCTTGAGCAGCTTCTTGCCATGCGGGGAATAGGTGTAGTTCGGCTCGTCATAGCCAAACCAGTTCCACAGCGGATGATAGGGCTCGGTCGGCTGGTCAGCGTGAATTGTCGTCGAAACCTTGATCGGTTCAGTCATGAGCTTCCTCTGGCGGGGTATCTGCCGAGCCTCCTCCAGAAGACCGGGCCGTGATGATGCTTGGCTGGTTGCGCTGCTGCAATGGGTGCGCGACGCCGCATCGAAGCTAAGCCAAAACACCTCTTTGTCAATAATAATGCTCAATCCAAACCATGAAATGTCAGATTTCATCTGTTTTATCCGAGATTATTGATATTTTAGGTTGCTGGTTGAGCGGAAATTGTCGATAAAGCGACTATGGACCTGTTCCCCGCGGGGAGTTGAGTGCGCTTGAGGAGGCGCGGCGTGGGGGGTTCGGTCCGGAGGGGCGCCCGCCCATCCAGTGAGGAAGGGCTCGCGTGGCGAGCACCGAGGAGGAACGCATGAGGCTCTTTACGAAGATTGCCCTGGCAGCTGTCGCGTCACTATTGGCGCTGCCGGCCCTTGGCCAGGATTTCATCGCGGGCATTCCCCGCAACGAGGCTTTGATCATCCAGGGACCGACGGCGCAGAATGCCGACTGGTTCAACCTGTGGGCCCCCGGTGGTGGCGCCAATGTCAACGGCCAGCAGCAGCTGACCACCGACACGCTGTGGTGGATCAACCCCGAAGGCGGCGCCGACGCCTGGACCAATGCCCTGGCCACCGAGCCGCCGATCTATAATGACGACTTCACCTCGATGACGGTGAAGCTGCGCGAAGGCGTCTATTGGAGCGACGGCGTCGAATTCACCGCCGACGACCTGGTCTATACCGTCCAGACCCAGATCGATCATCCCGGCATGGGCTGGAGCGCGCCCTTCTCGCTCAATGTCGACAGTATCGAAAGCCCCGACCGCAATACGGTCACCTTCAATCTCAAGGCGCCAAACTCGCGCTTCCATACGCTGTTCACGGTGCGCTGGAACGCCGCCTGGATCATGCCCAAGCATATCTTCGAAAAGGTCGAAGATCCGCTGGCCTTCAACAATAATCCGCCGGTCTCACTCAGCGCCTATGTGCTCAACAGTTACGACAAGGGCGGAAACTGGGCGATCTGGAAGCTGCGCGACGACTGGCAGCGCACCACCATCGGCATGTTGCAGGACACGCCGCCTGAAGTGAAATATGTGGTCTATGCCGCCTCGGGTAATCCGGAAGCCCGCGTCATCGCCCAGCGCAACCACAATCTCGACGTGATCAACGACATTGCCCCCGAAGGCATGTTCGCCATCATGAAGGATGCGCCCGAGACCGCCGCCTGGCTGCCGCATTTCCCCTTCGCCCATCCCGATCCGACGCTGCCATCGGTGCTGTTCAACCTGCAGAAGGCGCCGTTCGACAACAAGGACGTCCGCTGGGCCCTGGCGCTGTTGATCGATATCCGTGCCGTTGCCCTTGGCTCCTATCGTGGTGCGGCCAACCTTTCGGCTCTCGGCGTGCCGCCGACCGGTTCTGCGCCGGAAAACTACTTCATCCCGATGCAGGACTGGCTGACCAGTTTCGAGCTCAATACCGGCACGCAGACCATCAAGCCCTACGATCCGACCATTGCCAGCCAGCTCGCCAATATGGTGCGCAACCAGTGGCCGGATCAGATCCCGACCGATGAGGCTGCCCTGCAGCGTTCATTCGGCTTCGGCTGGTGGAAGCAGGACGTCCAGGCGGCAACCGAGCTGCTGCAGAAGGCCGGTTTTACCAAGAATGGCAACCAGTGGCTCAAGCCCGATGGCACGCCGTTCGAAATCCGCGTCATGGTTGAAGGCGATGCCATTCCGACCCTGGCCCGTGCCGGCACCGCCATTGCCCAGCAGTGGAGCCAGGCCGGCATCAAGGCCACCGTTGACGTCGCCGGCCCGACCAATGGCCAGCGCCTCGGCACCGGCGACTTCGAAACCGCCATCTACTGGACCGTGGAAACCTGGGGCGGCCACCCCGACCTCAGCTTCTTCCTCGACAGCTATCGCAGCGACTTCATCAAGCCGGCCGGCGAAATCCAGCCGCCACGCAACCTGCAGCGCTGGCAGGATCCGCGCCTTGACGCGCTGATCGACCGCAACCGCTCGCTGGCCTTCGACTCGCCGGAAGTGGTGGCACTGGGCATCGACTACCTCAAGCTCGTCGTCGAGGAGATGCCGATGATCCCGCTGATGGCCTACAATAAGTTCGCGCCCTTCGACACGACCTATTGGACTGGCTATCCCTCTGCGGACAATCCCTACGCCGCCTCGGGCCCGAACTGGAGCAACCTGCGCTACATGATCGTGGCCCTGCAGGCCAATCCGAACGCGCCCAAGCCCTGATACCGAGCCGGACCGGCTGGGCAATCCAGCCGGTCCATCCGTCTCCGTCATCACCAGATCGGAACGCCCATGAACGGCTTTCTCATTTATGTCGCCAAGCGCTTCGGACAATTGGTGTTCGTCGTCGTCACGGGGGTGACGCTGGCTTTCCTGATTGCCCATTTTTCGCCGGTCGATCCGGTCGAACAGACCCTGTCGCTGGTCACCAGTTTCGGCGCCACCGATCCGCGCTCGGTGGAGATCCTGCGCCAGTCGCTGCGCGAGCTCTATGGCACCGAAGGGTCGCTGATCGAGCAGTATTTCCTGTTCTGGGGCCGCGTACTGCGTGGCGATTTCGGTCCGTCGTTGTCGGCCTTTCCGACCCCGGTGATGACCATTATCGGCCGCGCCCTGCCCTGGACCATCGGCCTGTTGACGCTTGCCACCCTAATCGCCTGGGTGGTCGGCAATACGCTTGGGGCGATTGCCGGCTATTTCCGCAACAGCCGCGCCATGAAGGTGGTCGGCCTCTTCGTCATGGCCCTGCAGCCGATCCCGACCTATATTTCCGGCCTGACGCTGCTGATCATCTTCGGCTTTCTCTGGCCCGTGCTGCCGATCAGCGGTGGCGCCCAGCTCAACCTCGAGCCCGGCATGACCTGGGCCTATATTTCCTCGGTCATTCAATATGGTACGCTGCCGGCGCTGACCCTGGTGCTGGTGGGGATCGGCGGCTGGTTCATCTCGATGCGCTCGCTGGTCTCCAATATCGTCACCGACGACCATGTGGTCTATGCCGAACTGGGCGGCGTGCCATCGCGCACGGTCTTCTCGCAATATGTGGCGCGCAACGCCATGCTGCCGCAGGTCACCGGCCTGGCGCTGAGCCTGGGCAATGTGTTCGGCGGCGCGGTGATCGTCGAGTTCATCTTCAACTATCCCGGCATCGGCAAGCTGATGGTCGCGGGCATTTATGCCGGTGACTATAGCCTGGTGCTGGGTGTCACGACCTTTTCCGTCATCGCCGTGGCCGTCGCGGTTTTCCTGATCGACATCACCTATCCGCTGATCGATCCACGCGTGAAGCTGGGATAGCACCATGTTCAAAGTTCTTCGTGACCTGCTGCGCTACAACCGCGAATTCCTGTTCGGCTCGCTACTGATCGCCATCATTCTGGCCGTGGTCGTGGCGTCGTATTTTGCCCCCTATGACGAGATGATGACCTATGCGGTCATCCCCGACATGCCGCCAGGATCGGAGTACTGGCTGGGCACCAATAGCCGCGGCCAGGACATGTTCTGGCAATTGGCCGCCTCGATGCGCAATACGCTGATCTTTGGCATTGTGGTGGCGCTGATCAGCCGCGTGATCGCCATCGCGGTGGGCCTGATCTCCGGCTATGTCGGCGGCAAGACCGACCAGGCCATCATGGCCTTCAACGACACGCTGGGCGCGCTGCCCAATATCCCGATCCTGCTGCTGCTGGTCTTCGTCTTGCGCGACCAGATGACCTGGCCGGTGCTGGCGCTGACCGCGGCCTTGCTGGGCTGGACCCATGACAGCCGGCTGATCCGTTCGGTGGCGCTGTCGCTGCGCACGCGCGAATTCACCCGCCACGCGGCGTTTTCGGGCATGCGCACCACCCAGATCCTGCTGCGCGAGCACCTGCCCTATGTGATGCCGATCGTCTTCTTCACCACGATGAATAACCTGATCTGGGCGATCGGCCTTGAGGTCACGCTTTCAATCCTGGGCTTTTCCGACATCAACCGCCCGACCATTGGCGGCATGATCTACTGGGCCAATGCCCATTCGGCCATGGTGGCCGGCATCTGGTGGTGGATCGCCGTGCCCATGGTGGCCGTGGTGATGCTGTTCATCGGCCTGTTCCTGCTGGCCATGTCGGTCAACGAATATATCGATCCGCGCAGCCGTCTCGCGCGCATGGGAGCGTGAGATGACCGAGGTTCTCGATTTCAAACCCGCCGTCACCCAGGCCCAGGATGTCCTGACCATCAGGGATCTCAAGGCCTATTACGTCAACGACATGTTCGGCGTGCGCCGCGAGGTGCGGGCCGTCGACGGCATCAGCCTCACAGTGCGCCGCAACGAGGTCTATGGCATTGCCGGGGAAAGCTCCTCGGGCAAGACCTCCCTGATCAAGACCCTGGCTGGCGCCATCCGCCCGCCGATGCGGGTGGTCGACGGCAGCGTCAACTTCAGCTTCGGTGACACCCATATCGACGTCTATGCCGAGCCCGAAAAGATGAAGGCGGCGCGCTGGCAAAACCTGAGCTATATCATGCAGGGCTCGATGAGCGTGCTGAACCCGGTGCGCCGCATCAAGCATGCTTTCAACGACTTCGCCTTCCGCCACATGGGGCTGGACCGCCGGGCCTTTCGCCAGCGCGTCGAAAGCCACCTGCAAAAGCTCGGGCTTGATCCCAATGTGCTGGAGGCCTTTCCGCACCAGCTCTCGGGCGGCATGCGCCAGCGCGTGACCATTGCGCTCGCCACGGTCTGCGAGCCCGAATTCATCATCGCTGACGAGCCGACCACGGCCCTCGACGTGCTGGTGCAGCAGGACGTGCTGGGCCTGCTCAAGGAGGTGCAGGCGCGCCTGGGCTCATCGGTGGTGTTTGTCACCCATGACATGTCGGTACATGCCGCGATCACCGATCGTCTCGCCATCATGTACGCCGGCCGCCTTGCCGAGGAAGGCCCCACCCAGGCCATGTTCGACAATCCGCAGCACCCCTATACCGCCCATCTGATCGCCAGCCTGCCACGCATCGGCGATGTCTCGACGCGAAAGAGCCTTGCCGGCAAGCCGCCGAGCCTTGCCAATCCACCATCCGGTTGCCGTTTCCATCCGCGCTGCCCGATTGCCATCGACCGCTGTTCCAAAGAGGTGCCGGAAATGCTGCCCAGCGCCATCGGCGGCCGCGTCGCCTGTTTCCGTGCCGGGGAGGTTGCCGTCAAATGAGCAAGCTGCTGGAACTCGACCACGTCACCAAGCTCTATCCCGTCGGCGGCCTGTTCTCCCGGCAGAGCATCAAGGCGGTCAATGACGTGAGCTTTTCGCTCGATGCCGACAAGCCTGAAATCTTCGCCATTGTCGGCGAAAGCGGCTCGGGCAAGTCGACCATGGCCAAGATGATGCTGGGCAATGAAGTGCCCAATAGCGGCCGGCTGGTGTTTGACGGCACCGATATCAGCACCATCCGCAACCGCAGCCAGCGCGAAGCCTTCATGGCGCGGGTGCAGCCGGTGTTTCAGAACCCCTTCGAGGCTTTCAACCCGCTGACCCGTGTTGACGCTTATCTGTTCGGCACCGCGCATCGTTTCGCCGGCGCCAATAACCAGGCGGAAAAGGAGCGCGTCTGTGACGAAGCCCTGCAGCGCGTCGGCCTCTCCATGGCCGAGATCAAGGGTCGGTTTTCCCACGAGCTCTCCGGCGGGCAATTGCAGCGTGTCGCCGTGGCGCGTGCGCTGATCCCCTCGCCCAAGCTGATCGTCGCCGACGAGCCAGTCTCCATGGTCGATGCGTCCCTGCGCATGTCGATCGTCAACCTGTTCCGCTCGCTGCGCGATGAGCTGAAGGTCTCGATCATCTACATCACCCACGACCTGGCGACGGCCTACTATATTTCCGACCGCGTCATCATCATGCAAAAGGGCGTGGTGATCGAAAGCGGCGATGCGCGGGCGGTGCTGGACAATCCCACGCATCCCTATTCCATCGCCCTCAAGAACGCCGTGCTTCCACCCGATCCCAGAGCGGCCTCGGCCGCCATCCGCCTGCGCAGCGCAGCCGCTGCCGGCTGATTCTGCGCTGCGGGCCTGCTGACATCGGCCTGACCGCGTGCCACTAATGGGCCAGAAAATCGCGGAGATTTTTATGGCCTCGACGGGTGTGATACGCACTGGAACCGCCGGCTGGGTATTCGAGCCCTGGCGCGGGACGTTTTTTCCAGAAGGCCTGGTACAGAAAAAAGAGCTGGCCTGTGCCGCCTCGCGCCTGGGCAGCATTGAGATCAATGCCACCTTCCGCGCCAACCAGAAGCCGGCAAGCTTTGCCAAATGGGCGGGCGAGGCGGCGCGCGATGGCTTTGTGTTTTCGATCAAGGGCCCGAAGCTGGTCACCCATATCAAGCGGCTGAAGAACTGCGAGATCGAGCTGGCCAATTTTTTCGCCTCGGGACCGCTGGCGCTGGGCGCCAAGCTCGGCCCCTTCGTCTGGCAGCTGCCGCCCAATGTCAGCTATGACCGGGATGTTTTGGCGAATTTTCTGAACCTGCTGCCCAAGACCACGGCGGACTATGTGAAACTGTCGAGCAAGGCCGACGAACGATTGAAGAGCGAACCCTTTCTCGACACCGCGGGCGTTGGCCCGATCCGCCACGCCATCGAGCTGCGCAACGCCAGTTTCGATGTGCCCGAGGTCAATGCGCTGCTGGCTGAGCACAATATGGCCCGCGTGATTGCCGACACGGCGGAAAACCCGTCGCGCGAGCTAACCGCCGACTTTGCCTATTGCCGGTTGCAGGGGCCGGCGCGGGGCGACGCGCAGGGCTATCAGGCTGACGATATTGCCGATTGGGCAAAGACAGTGAAAGCCTGGGCTGACGCGGGCAAGGACGTGTTTGCCTATTTCGTGCATGAGGACAAATTGCACGCCCCTGCCAATGCCATTGCCCTGCGACAGGCTGCCGGCATCACCCTCCCCGGCGACTGATCACAAGCCCGTTCCCCGCTGGAATTTGCCGCAATCGCGGTCTATTCAGCCACCAGCGTCACCCCAAGAGTTTTCCAGCATGGCCGCCTCCATTCTCCACCCGCTCGACAAGAAATCGGCCGGCCTCGCCTTCGTGCTCGGCTTCATCACCATCGCCGCTGCCTGGGGGTCGCAGCTGATCGGGGGGCTGGTGCCCTGCGAGCTCTGCCTCGGGCAGCGCCTGGCCTATTATTATGGCCTACCGATCCTGCTGGCCGTGCTGGTGACCTGGAACCGCCTGCCGCTGGCGGTGTGGTACATCGCCATGGCCGTGGTCACTGCGATCTTCGTCTGGGGCGCCTATATGGGCAGCTATCACGCGGGTGTGGAATGGGGCTTCTGGCCCGGCCCGACCGCCTGCACCGGCGTCGGCGAAATGATGGATTTCAGCTCGCTCAACAACCTGACCCCGGTGATCGGCTGCGACGTGGTGCAGTTCCGCTTCCTGGGGATTTCGCTGGCCGGCTATAACGCGCTGATTTCAGTGGCCATTGTCGGACTGCTGGGCATTTCGATCTGGGCCCAGTCGCGGCATCGCCGTCGGGTTTAGTCGCCGAGCGCGGTTGAGAGATCCATGGCCGAGTGAAGGACGCGTACGATCAGTATGGTGTCGCTGACAGCATAAATAATCGCGTAATTGCCAAGCGGTCGGCGACGATAGGCCAGGTGTTCGAACCCTGGAACAAGCTCATAGCGCTGGGGATGATCTGCTAAGCCGAGGCAAGCGGTTTCCAACTCGCCAACCAACTTGAAGGCTGCTCCTAAACTATCCGCCGATATAAAGACTGCTATGTAACGAAGATCGCGTCTTGCCTCTGTGGAAAACGCGACACGCATCAGGAAGCCTTTCTCGCTATCTGATCGATGAGTTCACGCAACTCGGCAAACACCTCCTCAGCAGGATGGACCCGCCCGGCGTCAATGTCGTCCTGCCCTGCTTGCAGCTTTGCCGCCAACCGCTGAAATGCAGCCTCGCGCTCCTGCACCAGTCGCACGCCTTCGCGCAAAACTTCGCTCTTGGAGTTGTAACGCCCATTCTCGACGAGGTCGTTGACGACCCTCTCCAGATTTTCGCCCAGTTCTGCGCTGATCGCCATGCGTGCTCTCCTGCCTGGTCACGACCAATAATAGTTATTGGACGGCGAAGCGGCAAGTCCTACGGCTCAAGCTCGATGTCCCAGTAGAGATAGTCCAGCCAGCTCTGGTGCAGGTGGTTGGGCGGGAAGGCCCGGCCGTTGTTATGCAGGTCATGCACCGTTGGATGGTAAGGCGTCTGGTGCGGGAACATGCGGATTTCGCTCGGCATGCGATTGGCCTTGCGCAGATTGCAGGGCGCACAGGCCGCCACAACATTTTCCCAGGTGGTCAAGCCGCCCTTGGAGCGGGGAATGACATGGTCGAAAGTCAGGTCATCCCTGGCGCCGCAATATTGGCACTGAAAGCGATCGCGCAGGAAGACGTTGAAGCGGGTGAAGGCCGGATGACGCGCCGGCTTCACATAATCGCGCAGCGAGACGACGCTGGGCAGCCGCATTTCGAAGCTGGGGGAGTGGATCACCGTATCGTAGAGCGAGACGATATTCACCCGGTCCAGGCACACCGCCTTGATGGCGTCCTGCCAGGACCAAAGCGACAATGGATAGTAGCTGAGCGGCCGGAAGTCGGCGTTCAGTACCAGCGCGGGACAGGCCTCAGGCGACACGTGGATGGTCACTAGAGTCTCCCGGATCGGGAATCGAGTAAGTCCATAGCCCTCTTATACTAGGCCCAATATGTCAGGCCTGTGAAGCGGGCGTTAATGGCTTATTTTGCGGCGACCCGGGCGATGAACTGGGTGGCAAATTCCAGCCCGTCCGGGGCGATGCCATGGGCGATGCCCTCGCTGACATGATAGCTCACGTCATAGCCGGCCAGCCGCAGCGCCACATCGGCATCGGCGCTGTGCTCGGGATCGACCACCTCGTCCATGTCGCCATGCACTAGGCAGACCGGAGTATTCGGCAATTCTGTCGTCCCGAAACCCTCCGGCGGCAGGAAGGCGCCGGAAAAAGCGATGATGCCCATCAGCGGCTTTTCGAGCGACAGCCCGACATGCAGCGCCATCATCGCGCCCTGGCTGAAGCCTGCGAGGATGGTGTTTTCCGGGGTAATGCCGCTCTGGCTCCACAGGTCGGTGAGAAATTCGACCAGCACCGGCCGGGCCGTGATGACGCCCTCCTGCCGGCTGGCGAGGCGGTCGGCATCGAAGCTGATGTCGAACCACTGGAAGCCTGAGGCCAGCTGCCGGCATTGGTCGGGGCCATTGGGCGAAATGAACACGGCATCCGGCAGAATGCCCTGCCAGTGCGGCGCAAGACCGATCAGGTCGTGCCCGTCGCTGCCATAGCCATGCAGCAGCACCACGGCCTGTTTGGGCAATCCGCCCGAGGCGGGTGGCAGCATGGGGCCGGAGAGCTTGGTCACAACAGGATTCCTTCTCGGTCGCGCATCACCGCGAAATAGCGCCAGAACAGCAGGGCGGCCGCCGAACGATATGGCGCCCAGGAGGCAGCGATCCGGATCATCTCCTTGATGCTCGGCCGCGCGTCAAGTCCGAGGCCGTGCTGCACCGCCTTGAGCAGGGCGAGATCGCCGGCCGGAAACACATCGGGATGGCCGGCGCAGAACATCAGATAGACCTCAGCCGTCCATGGCCCGATGCCCTTGTGGGCCACGAGATAGGCCACCGCCTCATCGGCCGGCAGGGTTTCGAGATGGGAGAAGTCCAGTTCACCCGCCACCATGGCTTCCGCAATGACGCGGACGGTACGGAACTTGCCGCCGGAAAAGCCGGTGGCCCGCACGGCCTCTTCGCTGAGCGCCAGATAGGTCAGCGGATCAAGCGCACCGGGCAATTGCTCGAACCGCCCCCAGATCGCGGCGGCGCTGGTGACCGAGAGTTGCTGGCCGGTGATCACCTTGGCCATGCCGGCAAAACCGGGCGGGTTGATGCGCGGCGCCACTGGCCCGGCAAAATCGCGCACGGCGGCGAGACGTGGATCGATACTGACCAGCAGCTCGATATGGGCGGCAATCGCTTCAGCGCTGTCGATGCGCGGTGACGGCGGGATCGGGGTCATGTAGAAAACACTCGTGTCGCAAAAACTCGCAAAACCCGTCCTTCGCTTTGCCCCCAGCCCCAATGGGCGGCTGCATCTCGGCCATGCCTATTCGGCGCTCTATACCTGGAACGCCGCCAGCCTGCTTGGCGGTACGGCGCTGCTGCGCATCGAAGACATCGATGCGGAACGGAGTAAACCCGAATTTGTCGCGGCGATCTTCGATGATCTGCATTGGCTGGGGCTGGACTGGCCGGAACCGGTGATGGCGCAGTCCGAGCGGATGGATATCTATGCCGATGCCGGCAATCAGCTGCGCGACCAGGGCCTGCTGTATCCGTGCTTCTGCAGCCGCGCGGACCTCGCCGCACATGCCATCGGGCTGGATCCAGAGGGCGCGCCGCTCTATGCCGGCACCTGCCGGCACATGGATCGCGGCGAACAGATAGAGCGGCTTGAGCGCGGCGACGCGGTACAGTTTCGCATCGACGTGTCGGGGGCCATGGCCCGCATCGGTATGCTCACCTTTTCCGTGGTCGGCCCCTCGATCAGTGACCGCCCGCAGATCCGCCACGCAAGACCCGAGCGCTGGGGCGATGTGGTGCTGCAGCGCAAGGGAATGCCGACCAGCTATCACCTCAGCGTCGTGGTAGATGACGCGGCGCAGGGCGTCAGCCATGTCACCCGCGGCCGCGACATGGAGGCTGGTACCGACATGCATGTGCTACTGCAGATGCTGCTCGGCCTGCCCTCGCCGATCTACAATTTCCACAAGCTCATTCTCGACGACAACGGCAAGAAGCTGGCGAAGTCGCGCCATTCGGAAAGCCTGGGCGACCTGCGCGCCAAGGGCTGGACGCCGGAGGATGTCCGGCGCGCCGTCGGGCTTTAGGCGGCCGCCCTTTGGGTCAGGAACGGCTTGACCACTTCGGCCACCGCCACGTCGAACGGCGTGCCGAAATCTGGGCCCAGCATAGCATCGAGCCGCGGATCGACCAATTCCATCGGATTGTTCCAGAGGTAGCGCATCTTGACCACTTCGCGCATCACGCCATTGGTCAGCCCCATGGCATAGAGCACCAGCCACGGCAGGGCCGCGACTTTGAGCGGGGCGGGCGAGGCCTTGGTGATCGCCGCCATCAGCGCGCCATGCGTCACATAGTGTCCGGCAAAGTGGAAACTCTCGAAGGCCCCAAGGGCATCGCGCTGTTCGGCCAGTTTGGCGAAGGCGCGGCCGAGGTCGGGCAGATAGGCCCAGGCGTGTCCGATATCGGCGTCGGCCATGCGGTAGATCTTGCCCTTTTTGGCATCCATCATGATCGCCTGGTCAAACCAGTCGCCGGTATTATGGGCGGCATAGAAATCGCCGGCGCGGATGATGATGGTCTGGAGTTTTCCGGCCTTCGACGCAGCGGCCAGCATTTCCTCCTGGCGCACACGAATGGCGCCGCGCGGGGTCTGCGGGCGCTGGGGCGTGGGGGGCGCGATGCGCCGGTCGCTGGCGGCATAATTGTAGATATTGCCCGGAAACATCAGCGTCTTGCCGCTATCGCCCATAGCGGCGATCACCGTGGCAAGCTGGGCTTCGGCTCGGCCCCTATCCCATTTGTCATAGGGCAGGTTAAGCGCATTGACGACGATATCGGCGCCGGCCACAGCCTCTTTCAAATCGTTAAGACTGCCGGCATCGCCTTGAACGAAGCTGACGCCAGTGATCGGCAGGCGATTGCTGCGACCAAACCCCTTCACCGTGAAGCCAGCGTCCACGAATGCTTGCGCCGCGTGGTGGCCGATATGGCCGTTGATGCCCAGAATTGTCACATTACCCTTGCTCATCGCCTTGTCTCCTTGTCGGTGGACAGAGCATCATCCATTCAATAGCGTGCGGATATCGGCTGAATGCGAGGGTCATATATTCAATTATGAATAGAGAACCGGACTGGGCGCTGTGGCGCAGTTTTGTGGCCGTGGTCAGCAATGGCTCGCTGTCGGCTGCGGCACGCGAGCTGGGCATCAGCCAGCCGACGGTGGGGCGCCATATCGAAACCCTGGAAGCCGATCTCGGCCTGCCACTGTTCGAGCGCAGCCTCACAGGCCTCAAGCCCAATAGCACCGCGCTGCGCCTCTATGAGCCGGTCACCCGCGCCCAGGCGTCGCTGGCCGAGGCCGCCATCATGGCCGAAGGGGCGCAGGATGATCTGGGCGGCACGGTGCGCATCACCGCCAGCGCGGTGATTTCCAACCACGTGCTGCCGTCTCTCCTGTTGCCGATCCGCTCCCGCCACCCCGGCATTGCGCTGGAGCTGGTGCCATCCGATTCGAGCGAAAACCTGCTGCTGCGCGAGGCCGATATCGCCATCCGCATGTTCCGCCCGACCCAGCTCGAACTGGTCACAAAGCGGCTGGGCGAGATCCCCATCGTGCCGGCTGCGCATCAGGACTATCTGGCGCGTCGCGGCACGCCGGCAACGGTGGACGACCTCTTCACCCACGACATGGTCGGCTTCGACCGTTTCGACGGCATTATTGTCCATGCGCAAAAGCTCGGACTGAAACTGTCGCGCGACAATTTCCGCCTGCGCACCGATGACCAGCCGCTACTGTGGTCGCTGATGTGTTCCGGACTCGGTATCGGCTTTGCCCAGGCGAGCCTCGTGCGTGACACGCCCGGCATGGTGGCGCTGCCGATCGACCTGCGCATTCCTCCACTGGAAGTGTGGCTCACCACACACAGGGAATTGTTCACCTCGCATCGGATCCGTGCCATTTATGACGCGTTGGCGGAGGGGCTCGCGACCTATATCAGTGGCCAGCACTCCCAACGGTAGGACCCCATGGAAACCGCTCTCAATATCGCCATTGCCCTTGTGCTGCTATTCGTCGTGATCGTGCTCGGCATGGGCCTGTGGAACATGCTCAAGGGCGGGCCGGGCAATACCAGCCAACGCCTGATGCGGCTGCGCGTCATCGGCCAGGCCGTGGCGCTGATCCTGCTGATGGCCGCGCTGTTCTTCTTCGGCGGCGGGCGCGGCTAAAGGCATGACCCAAAAAAGTGGTCGCCGGTTTTTTGAAAAGGTCATGCCCAGATAATGGTCAAGCTCAACCGCATCTATACCAAGACCGGCGATGACGGCACCACCGGCCTGGTGCGCGGCCCGCGCCGTGCCAAGTTCGACCTGCGGGTCGAGGCCTATGGCACGGTCGACGAGGCCAATGCCACGATCGGCCTGGCCCGTGTCCACACCGGCTCCATGCCCAAGATCGATATGATCCTCGGCCGCATCCAGAATGACCTGTTCGATGTCGGTTCGGATCTCGCAACGCCGGGTGCCGATGCGCCCGATGCCGAATACCCGTCGCTGCGCATCCGCCCGGTGCAGACCGAATTTTTGGAAAAGCAGATCGACCATTTCAACGCCGATCTGGAGCCGCTGAAAAGCTTCATCCTGCCGGGCGGCACACCGCTTTCTGCCTCGCTGCATCTGGCGCGCACGGTGACCCGCCGCGCCGAGCGCATCACGGCCGAACTGGCCTCGCTGGAAAGCGACACCAGTGCGGAAGCCATCCGCTACCTAAACCGGCTGTCGGACCTGTTGTTCGTGCTGTCGCGCGTGGCCAATAACAATGGCGCCAAAGACGTGCTCTGGGTGCCGGGCAACTATGGCGATGTGAAAAAGGGCGGCTAAGCTCCGACTCAGGCGGCGCGACCGGGGGCCGGCTTTTCGATGACGGCCGGCGCCTGCACCGAACCAATACCCATGGCTGGACGCAGCAGCACCTCACCCGACATCACCACCCTATTGCGGCCGCTGCGCTTGGCAGCATAAAGCGCCGCGTCGGCCTGCACGAACAGCTCATTGCTCGGCATGACGCCGGGCGCCACCGCCACGCCAAAGCTGGCGGTGATCTTGATGGTTTGGCCTTCCCAATGGATATCCAGCGCCTCAATCGAAGCGCGCAGCCGCTCGGCAATTTCCTGCGCCTTGATGGCGCCGGTATCGGGCAGCAGCACGGCCAGTTCTTCGCCGCCCAGCCGGGACAGCAGGTCGCGATTGCGCATATTGGCGCGCAGGATCATCGACACCTGCTGCAGCACATAGTCACCCGCGGCATGGCCATGGCTATCGTTGACCAGTTTGAAGTGGTCGAGATCGAGAATCAGCAGCGCTGATTCCTTGTTGTCGAGCCGCAGCCCGGCAATGCCGCGCTCGAAGGCGCGCCGGTTCGGCAGCGTGGTCAAGGGATCGGTCAGCGCCCTTGTCTTCCAAGCCTGTTCGCGGTCGATCTGGTTGAGCTCGCGATCGACGAATAGGCCGAGCAGAACGGACGCAAACACCGAAGCCGCGACCATATAGGGCGCAATCATGCCGATCAGGATCGCCAAGGTCGAATAGCCCATGGCGATGCCGGTAAAGAGATAGCAGGAGACGACGAGCCCCAGCACCACCAGATGGCGCGCCTTGATGCGGGTCTTGGGCCGCAGGAAATAGCGCCAGCCGAGGCCGAGCAGCGCGGCAACGGCTATGCCGGCGGCACCCGGCATGGCGCCGAGCCCACCAAGCCATAGCCGGTAACTGCCACTGATCACCACGGCGACCAGCGCGGCCGGCCAGCCACCGAAGGCCGCTGCAAAAGCCACGATCAGCGCGCGGGAATCCACCATGATACCGTCGCCGATTCGGGCTGGGGCCATCATGGCGATGATGCCCCCACAGCCAAAGATCAGCCCCTGCACCACCGAGCGCAGTCCCTGCGGCCAATATTGCCGCTCGACCTGGCCAAAGCAGATCGCCAGCAAGGCCAGAAGGCTAATGCCGTGAATCAGCGCGATGAAAAGGTCTTGGAAAAACATGGAAATGCGAGTGCCCTTGGCGCCGGTATGGCTCCATCTGGCAGCAGAAACGTAAGCGAGCGATAAACTTGGATACCCATACAGGCACTGCCTGCCAGCGCCGTTAACAACAGGTTAAACAGTCACATTTCATCAAAATGTCATGGCTGGCGAAGGGTTTGTTCACATGTCGCGCCTAGCGTGACGCTTGGACTATCAGCACAGGAGGTCCGGCATGAATTCCGACCTGACGATGCAGGTTGTCGCGATGAACTCGAGCAAGCTGCAGACTAGCATGCAGGTCGCCGTGTTCAAGAAGAGCCATGACATGCAGACCGACCTGCTCGAAACGCTGATGCAGACGGCCCTGTCGGCACCACCGCCCGGCCAGGGCGTCAAGATTGACAAGCTCGCCTGACGTAATTCAGGCTGGAGGGATGTGACGATGAGCAATGCTCTCGGTATCGGCCCCAACGTGATGATCAACCGCCTCGTCGATCAATCCGGAACACCGCAGGACGCTTCGCTCGGCAAGGTCGCAGAACTGCGTGGCGAGCTGCTGCAAGCCCTTGATGAAAGGCGGGCCGAAGCCGAACGGGTCACCCCGGAGGGTGAAGTCCCAGCGCTCAGTTCCGGCGCCGTGGTTGACCGCCTGATCTAGGCGCCAAGCCCCAGCAGCGCCTCGATCACCCGCTCACCGTCAGGGGTATTCCATTCCGCCGGCCCCTGCAGCACGGCCAGCTCGCAGCCATTCTCATCCAGCACCAGCGTTGCCGGCAGGCCGATCGCCACCGCCTGCGTCTTTAGGCGGTCGAAGGCCGCAAAGGTGTTGTCGGCATAGAGCGGCAGGTTGGCGAACTGGTTGTCGTCGAGGAACCCCTGCGCCTTTTCGAGGCCGCCCGCGCCGATATCGAGATTGATCGGCAGCACCATGAAGGTGTCGGAATTGTATTTGGTGGCCAGGGCATCGAGCGCCGGCATTTCTTCGCGGCAAGGCACGCACCAGCTGGCCCAGAAATTGACCAGCAGCGCCTTGCCCTTGAAATCGGCGATGCTCATCTCCGTGCCGGCCGCATTCTTGAACGCCATGCTGGCATAACCGCGCCCTTCGCCCGTGCCATTGAGCGCTGCCAGCTCGCCGGTCGCCGCCGCATCGATCGCTGCGGCGGCTTCGTCCTGCACCGGGCATTCCTTTGCCCCGGCGGCATTGCCGAGCATGACCCACGCCGCTATAGCTAGCGCCAATCCCGCCAAGCCCAGGATGATCCACAGCCGAACCCGGCTCGTTGCTCCGGGGCGGGGCGCGTGCGTTTCGGTCATGAACTAGTCTCCGGGGTATTCGATGAGCAACAAGATGTGGGGTGGACGGTTTGCCACCGGCCCCGACGCCATCATGGAAGAAATCAACGCATCGATCGGCTTCGATCAGCGTCTGTTCCGCCAGGATATTGCCGGATCGATCGCCCATGCCACAATGCTCGCCGAAACGGGCATTCTGACGACGGAAGACCGCGACAGCATCATCGCCGGTCTAACCGAGGTGCTGGCCGAAATCGAGGGTGGCAGCTTCACGTTCTCGCGGGCGCTGGAAGACATTCACATGAATGTCGAAAGCCGTCTGCGCGAAAAGATCGGCGATGCCGCCGGGCGCCTGCATACGGCCCGCTCGCGCAACGACCAGGTCGCTACCGACTTCAAGCTTTATGTCCGTGACACGATCGATACGCTGGTGGTCCAGGTCCATACGCTGCAGCTGGCGCTGGTCGAGAAGGCCGAAGAAGAAGCCGAGACCATCATGCCCGGTTTCACCCATTTGCAGAGCGCCCAGCCGGTGACCTTTGGCCATCACCTGCTGGCCTATGTCGAAATGCTCGGCCGCGACGCCGGCCGGCTGCTCGATGCGCGCAAGCGCCTCAATGAAAGCCCGCTCGGCTCGGCGGCACTGGCCGGCACGCCCTATCCGATCGACCGGCACATGACGGCCGAAAAGCTCGGCTTTGACCGGCCCACCGCCAATTCGCTCGATGCCGTCTCGGATCGCGACTTCATTCTCGAAACGCTGGCTGCTGCCTCGATCTGCGCCATGCATCTGTCGCGTTTTGCCGAGGAAATGGTGATCTGGTCCTCGGCACAGTTCGGCTTTGTCCGCTTGAGCGACAAGTTCACCACCGGCTCGTCGATCATGCCGCAGAAGCGCAATCCCGATGCTGCCGAACTGGTGCGCGCGAAGATCGGCCGCATCCTCGGAGCGCTGACCTCGCTGATCGTCGTCATGAAGGGCCTGCCGCTGGCCTATTCCAAGGACATGCAGGAAGACAAGGAAGTCGCCTTCGACGCGCTCGATTCCTTGTCGCTGTCGCTGGCCGCCATGACCGGCATGGTCGCCGACATGGCGCCCAATCGCGAACGCATGCGCGTCTCGGCCGCCGCCGGCTTCTCCACCGCCACCGATATTGCCGACTGGCTGGTGCGCGAGCTCAATATCCCGTTCCGTGACGCCCATCATATCACCGGGCAGATCGTCGCTTTGGCCGAGCAGAAAAATTGCGGCCTCGAAGGCCTGACCATCGAGGACTTCAAATTTGTCGACCAGCGTATCGACAGCCGCGTGCACAAGGTGCTGACCGTCGAGGCCTCGGTCGCCGCCCGTAAGTCCTATGGCGGCACGGATCCGGCAAACGTTTTGATCCAGGCTGCGCGCTGGAAGACCGAACTCACCGGCGAGCCGCATGAGCCCAAGCCGCTCGGCAAGAAAAAGCATGGCGGCCATGGTGACGGCGGGGTTGAATGAAATCGCCCGAGGCATACCATACCGGTGTGCTTCACTGATTTGGACTGTTGTGGATGGCTGGCCGACAAAGACAGATGCGCCTCACCGAGCGTCACGTCGGCTATCTGATCCCCGAAGATGCATCCGAGGACATGCCGCCCCCGCGCGAAGGGATGCGGGCGGCAACGGCGGATGACTATGCTGAAACGCTCGACACCCTGCTCGGCCCAGACCGCAGCCAGGACGAGGTCTGGATCTTTGCCTATGGCTCGCTGATCTGGAAACCGGCCTGCGACTTCGTCGAAATGCGCACCGGTCTGGTGCGCGGATGGCATCGGGCCTTTTGCCTCGGCTGGAACAATCGCTGGCGTGGCTCGGATGAAAATCCCGGCCTGATGCTGGCGCTCGATCGCGGCGGCGCCTGCAATGGTGTGCTGTATCGCCTGCCGCCCGGACAGGTTGATGCCAATATGGTCAAGCTGCTGGAGCGCGAAATGGGCTGGCTGCCATCGGCCTTTCCACCGCGCTGGGTCAATGTGAAGTCCGGCGACCGGATGATCCGCGCCATCACCTTCTGCATCGACCGCCACTCCGGCCGCTATATTTCGGGCCTGTCGGTCGACGAGATCGCCGATGTCCTGTCCAAGGCCGTCGGCTCGCGCGGCTCGATGGCCGAATATCTCTTCGCCACCGTGGCCCATCTCGAAGACATGGGAATCCACGATCCGCATCTCTGGCAATTGCAGTCGCTGGTGGCCGAGCGCATCGAGGCGGCCTATGAGCCGGATCGCTAAGTCCCGGCTTTTGTTTTTTGGGCCTTTGCACTAGAGCCTAGGGCACATCCGACGGAGCGCCGGCCTTGGTCCACCATTTTCATCACCGCGACGAAACCCTCTATGCCGAGGACGTCAATCTGAACGACCTTGCCGACAAGGTGGGCACGCCGTTTTACGTCTATTCCAGCGCCACCTTGCGCCGACATGTGCGGGTGGTGAAGGCAGCCTTCGAGGGCATTCCGACGCTGCTGGCCTATGCCATGAAGGCCAATTCCAACCAAGCCGTGCTCAAGCTCATGGCCTCCGAAGGCGCCGGCGCCGATGTGGTTTCGCTGGGCGAGCTGGAACGGGCTTTGGCCGCCGGCATCAAGCCGGAAATGATCGTCTTTTCCGGCGTGGCCAAGACCATTGCCGAAATGCGCCGGGGCCTTTCGGTCGGCATCAAGTGCTTCAATGTCGAGAGCGAGCCCGAGCTCGAGCGGCTCTCCATGGTGGCCGCCGATATGGGCCTCACCGCTCATGTCTCCGTCCGCATCAACCCGGATGTCGACGCCCGCACCCATGCCAAGATTTCGACCGGCAAGGCCGAGAACAAGTTCGGCATTCCCTATGCCCGCGCCCGCGACGTCTATCGCCGCATTGCCGAGCTACCCAATGTCCAAGCGGTCGGCGTCGACATGCATATCGGCAGCCAGCTCACCGATCTCGAACCCTTCGGCACCGCTTTTGGCCTGATGGCCGAACTGGTCAAGGCGCTCAAGGCTGACGGCCATGACATCCGCCATGTGGATGTCGGCGGCGGTCTGGGCATTCCCTATAATGTCGACGAAACCGCCCCGCCGCTCCCCGCTGCCTATGCGGCCGTGGTGCGCGACAAGATCGGCCAGCTCGGCTGCACGCTGGTGATCGAACCGGGACGCCTGCTGGTCGGCAATGCCGGCATCCTCGTCACCAAGGTCGAATATGTGAAGGAAGGCGGCACCAATTTCGTCATCGTCGATGCGGCTATGAACGACCTGATCCGCCCCACGCTCTACGAGGCGCATCACGACATCGTGCCGGTCAATCACTCCAACCTCGCCCCGATCACCGCCGACATCGTCGGCCCGGTCTGCGAAACGGGTGATTACCTGGCCAAGGCCCGTACCATGCCCCGCGTCAAGGAAGGCGACCTGCTGGCCGTGATGAGCGCCGGCGCCTATGGCGCGGTGATGGCATCCACGTACAATTCGCGGGCGCTGATCCCGGAAGTTTTGGTCGACGGCGAGAAATTCCACGTCATCCGTCCGCGCAAGTCGATCGACGCGCTGATCGCGCTGGATTCGGTGCCCGACTGGGTTTGAGGCCTATTGCTCGCGCGCCTGGCGGGCGAGCGACACCACTTCGACCGGCTTGCCCGCCAGCGCGTCATCGACCTTCTGCAACAGGTCGGCGAGGGTGAAGGGCTTGGTGATGACGTCATAGATCAGAGCATCGAGGCCATGCGCCCGCTCGCGCTGGTCGGCAAAGCCGGTCATCAGCACGATGATGATCTCGGGATATTTCGCCGCCACATGCAGCGCCAGCCCGATGCCGTCCATGATCGGCATCTTGATGTCGGAGAGCAGCAGGTCGAAGCGCCCGTTCTCGGCATCGGCGGTTTCGGCGGCAAGGCCACCATCTTCTTCGGCGACGACCTCATGACCCTTCATGGTCAGGGCGCTCACCACGAAGGCGCGCACCGATGGATCGTCTTCGGCAACTAGAATGCGGGCCATCAGTGATGCTCCGGGGTCGGTGTGTGTTCAGTAGCGGCGGCAGGCGCCGCTGGTTCATGGCCCGCCGGTTCGGCATGGCCTGTCGGCGCATCATGCTCGATCGATGACGCGGTGGCCGGGGTTCCTCCGCCCGCGACGATCGGAATACTATGTCCGCCGGCAAAGCTCAGCCGCACGCTGGAGGCTTCGCCCGGCGGCAGCGTCAGCTGGGTATCGAAGGTGGCGCGTTCGCCGGCCATCAGGTCGCGCACCGCTGGGGTGACGCTCCACTCATAGACGCCCTGCCCATGGCTATCGAGCAGGGTCACCACAACCGCCGGCACGACGACCGGATCAGGCTGGAGCCCGACGATCTGCGCCGAAACCGACAGCACTTCCTTGCCGTCGCGCAAAGACTGCAGCGTCGTCACATTGGAAAAATCGAGACCCACCACATTGACGCCAAGGCCCACGGCTTCATAGACGCCGGCCATGGCGGGAAACTTTTCCACCACCTGGACGCGGCCAAAATAGGCGGTCGCGGCAATGCCAACCAGTGCCAAAGCCCCGCCGATGCGCAGGCTCCGCCGCAGCTTTGCCAGCGGCAGGTCGGCGACGCGCGCATTCTGGCGTTTGGAGAAATCGCGCTGCCGCTTGCGCATGACGGCGGCTTCAATCTTGCCCGCGGCGGCAGACGCCTTGTGCTGCGCCTCCTCGGCGGCTTTTTCGAGCTTTTCCATCGCCAGGCGCTTGGCGACTTCCGAGGCAACCTTGTGCTCCTCGGCCGCCATGGCGTCGTCGAGACCGTCTTCGGTGATGACCTCGGAGGCTTTTTTCTGCTCGGGCGTGCCGGGCGTTTCCTTGTCCAGCGGCACCTGCTGCCAGGCCTGCTGGCAGTGCGCGCATTGCACCTTGCGACCAGCCGACCCGATGGCCTCATAGGTCACCTGGTACTTGGTCTGGCAGTGTGGACAGGTGATGATCATCGGGCCAGACGCATTGGAACGCAGTTACAGAAGACCGACACTATCCAGCGGGGGTTAAAACTCCTCAAACCTTGCGCACGGCGCTGACAATCCACCACATTTGTGCCGCTTTCGTCCCGCCATGAGGCCCATCATGCGCATGCCGGGCTTCTGGCTGTTATGATGCGCACAACATATGATTCGCCTCGTCTGCGGACCTTTCCGGGAGCCTGCCCTCTTGATCGAGTTTTCCAATGTCGGGTTGCGCTACGGCAATGGTCCGGAAATCCTGCGGGACCTGAGCTTTTCGGTCGAGCCGGGCTCGTTTCATTTCCTCACCGGCCCCTCCGGCGCCGGCAAGACCAGCCTGCTGCGCCTGCTGCTGCTGTCGCTAAAACCCAGCCGCGGCACGGTGACGATGTTTGGCGAGGATGTGAGCAATCTCAGCCAGGATCGCCTGCTGCAGATGCGCCGCCATATCGGCATCGTCTTCCAGGAATTCCGCCTGCTCGATCATCTGACTACCTTCGAGAATGTGGCGCTACCGCTGCGCGTGCTGGGTCAGCCGGAAAGCGAATACCGGCCCAATGTCACCGAACTGCTCGAATGGGTCGGCCTTGGCGAGCGGATGAATGCCCTGCCCTCGCTGCTGTCGGGCGGCGAAAAACAGCGCGCCGCCATTGCCCGCGCCGTCATCGCCCGACCAAAAGTTTTGCTGGCCGACGAGCCCACCGGCAATGTCGATCCCGACCTGTCGAGCCGCCTGGTCCATCTCTTTGCCGAGCTCAACCGCACGCTGGGCATGACGATCATTCTGGCCACCCACGAGCTGCCGCTGCTCGACAAGTTCAATTATCCGCGCATGTTGCTGCAAAAGGGGGAGCTCACCATCCATGATTGAGCGCGTCCGGGCCTTGATCCCAGCCCGCAAGGGCGCCGCCCCCATCGTTCCCGAAAAGAGCGTTGCCGGCCGCACCCTGCTGCTGCTCATCACCATCATGAGCTTCCTCTCCGCCGTGACCCTCGGCGGCGTCGTGCTGGTGCAAAAATCCGCCATTGCCTGGTCGGCCGATGTCGGCCGCGAGGTGACCATCCAGATCCGCCCGGTCGAGGGCGAGGTGATGGACAGCAATCTGCGCACCGCCGTGTCGCTGGCCCAGTCCACCCCCGGCGTGGCCTCGGCCCGCGCCATCACCGTCGAGGAAAGCCAGGCCCTGCTCGAGCCCTGGCTCGGCGCCGGGCTGGATCTGACCGCCATCGAAATCCCGCGCCTCGTCGTGGTGCAACTGGCCGATCCGGCCGATGCCGATATCGCAGGGCTGGAGCGCAATCTCGGCGCCATCAAGGGCGCCAGCCTTGATACCCATGCCGCCTGGCGACAGCAGCTCAACACCATGGCCGGCACCATCGTGGTCTCGGGGCTGTTGGTGCTGATTCTGATCGGCGCGGCGACCGTGCTGGCCATCGTCTTTGCCACCCGCGGCGCCATGGCGACCAATCGCGAAATCGTCGACGTGCTGCATTATATCGGCGCCTCCAACAAATTCATTGCCGGGGAATTCCAGGGGCGGTTTCTCTCGATCGGCCTGCAGGGCGGGCTGTTGGGCACGGTTGCGGCGGTGCTGTTTTTCACCCTGATCGGAACGGCGGCCGGCGGCATGTTGTCGAGCGAAGCCGGCGCGCAGGTTGGCGTGCTGTTCGGCCGCTTTGCTTTGGGCCTTGCCGGCATTATCGGCATCGCCGCGGTGGTTCCGGTCATCGCGGCGCTCACTGCCATCACCTCGCGCGTCACCGTGCGCCGCTTCCTGGCTGAAACCTCCTGATGCCAGACTGCGCCAGCGCGCGGTTTCGCCTGACTGAAGACGATCTCGTTGCGGCGGGCCAGCTCTATGGCTGGTCGGGCCTGACCCAGCGCCGCACCATGATCGGCCTTGTGCTACTCTGGCTGATCATCCTCCCGCTCGTCGCCTGGCTCACGCTCGGCCCGGCCATGGGTGATCCCCAGGCGCTGCAGAATAATGCCGGTTTCCTGCTGGCGCTATCCCTCGCCCCCTTTGCCGCCACAGCGGCGGTGATGCAGGTCATCATGCCCGTGGCGGCCCGCCGGACCTTTCGGCAGCAGCGTTCGCTGCAGGGCGAGCTGGCCTATCGCTGGACGAGCGAACACCTGACCGCCGATACCGAATATGGCGCCTTCGACATGCCGTGGAGCCATTTCCTGCGCTGGAGCGAGGACAAGCGAACTATTCTTCTGTTCGAGTCCGATCGCCTATATAGGGTGATCCCGAAACGGGTCCTTCCCCCGGACCAGTACCACAGCCTGCGGCAGCATCTCGCCGGGATCGGGCGCTAAGCCCGTTCGCCCCGGCGACGCGGCGGAGGAATTGAGAATGGCAGCGATCCAGGCCCTGCGTACGGCCGTGTTCTATTTCATCTTCATCGGCCAGACGGCGATCGTCGCCATCACGCTGGGCATCATCGCCCTGATCAGCGGCCGCACCCCGCTGAGCTGGGCCATGGCCAAATACTGGTGCCGCTCGAACCTGAAATTCCTGCGCTATCTGGCCGGCGTCAAAACCAGGATGACCGGGCAGGAAAACATCCCCGAAGGCGGCTGTATCATTGCCAGCAAGCATCAGAGCGACTGGGATGTCTTCGCCATTTTCCCGCATGCCGGCCGTCCCGCCTATATCGTCAAGAAGGAGCTGATGCGCATTCCCTTCTTCGGCTGGGCCGCCCGCTCGCTCGACTGTATCGAAGTCGATCGCCGCAAGGGCGCCGAAGCCATTCCGTTGATGATGGCGCAGGCCCATGCCGCCGTCGAACGTGGCTGCCGCATCGTCATCTTCCCCGAAGGCACCCGCAAGGCGCCGTTGGCCCCGGCCGATTATCGTCAGGGCATTGTGCGGCTCTATATGGAGCTCAATGTCCCGGTGGTGCCGGTGGCGCTCAACTCCGGCCTGTTCTGGGGCCGCAATAGCCTGATGATCTGGCCAGGCACGGCCGAGGGCAAGTTCCTCCCAGCCATCGAAGCCGGTCTCTCGGCCGACGTCTTCATGGAACGCCTCAAATCCGCCATCGAAACCCATTCCAATCAGCTGATTCTCGAAGCCGTCGATCGTGGCCTCGGCCGGCCGCTGACGCCGGAATTTCAGGCCAAGGTCGATGCGCTGCGCCAGGCCCAGGCAAACACCCCATAACCACTACATATTGACGCTTTTGGCGAACACTAACATATATATTGAGGTCATGCGCAGTGGCGCTTGACATGTCTTGTGTTTTGTTCTAATTTTGTTCTCATTGGGCAGATGTCATCTGTGGGGCGTGAAATGACTGGAATTGTCGATAGCAATGTTCTGGTTCACGGCTTTGGCCGCCACAGCAATTGGCAGGGCCGCTCCGGCCAGACCTATGGCCTGCTCAGCGAGAATCTCGAACGCTTCGCCATGAATGAAGCCCAGCTCTTTGTGCTGGCCAAGGGTAGCCACGTCATGTGGGTCGGCTCGACCGATGAACTGGTCGCCGATCCGATGAGCCGCACGCGGTTTCGCCTGGCGCTCGACTGCGCCGACCGCGTCTTCCGCGTGCTCTCGGCCGGTAATGCCGAACGCCTCGCTACCATCTGGGACCTCGAAGGTGCTGAGCCGCTGCAGGGCGCGCAGGCGGCCTGATTTGGCGGCGCAGAGTTAGTGTGACGACTCTTTCACAAGCCTCTAGCCAAGCTCTTCGTCTTCCTCTATAGACGCCACCAACCCCTTCAGAGATGAATTCTCTGGGCCGCTCTGGCGGCGCAACGATATTGAATTCGGAGTACCGACCATGGCAGTTCCAAAACGCAAGACCTCGCCGATGAAGCGCGGCTTCCGCCGCTCGGCCGACGCCCTTTCCGCTGGTTCCTATGTCGAAGACAAGGATTCGGGCGAGCTGCGCCGTCCGCACCACGTCGACCTCAAGACCGGCATGTACCGCGGTCGTCAGGTCCTCGCGGCCAAGAACTAATTCCAAAGACGAGGCGCAAACTGCCCTCGATCTATGATATTGCGACGGCCGATCCTCACTGAGGGTCGGCCGTTTTGCTGTTATCAAGCCGCGTTTGAAGCGGCCAATCCGGGAGTGACTTTATGAGCATGCGCGTTGAATCGGACACCATGGGCACGATCGAGGTCCCGACCGACAAATACTACGGCGCGCAGACGGCCCGGAGCCTGATGAATTTCGACATCGGCGGCGAGAAGATGCCGACCGAAATCGTCACGGCCTTTGGCGTGCTCAAGAAAGCCGCGGCCCTGGCCAACCACAAGCTTGGCCTGCTCGATGAAGCGACGCGCGACCTGATCGTCGCCGCGGCCGATGAAGTGATTGCCGGCAAGCTTGCCGATCACTTCCCGCTCGTCGTCTGGCAGACCGGTTCGGGCACCCAGTCCAATATGAATGTCAACGAGGTCATCTCCAACCGTGGCATCGAGCTGGCCGGCGGCACCATGGGCTCCAAAAAACCCGTGCATCCCAATGACCACGTCAACATGAGCCAGTCGTCCAACGACACCTATCCCACCGCCATGCATATCGCCGCCGTCGAGGCGCTGGAAAACTATCTGTTCCCGCGTGTCGCCCTGCTGCGCGATACGCTGCATGCCAAGTCGGAAGAATTCATGGATGTGGTCAAGATCGGCCGCACCCATCTGCAGGACGCGACGCCACTGACGCTCGGCCAGGAAATCTCCGGCTGGGTCGCCCAGATCGACTACGCGATCGCCGCCATCAAGGCGACCATTCCCCAGCTCAAGGAGCTGGCGCTCGGCGGTACGGCCGTCGGCACGGGCCTCAACGCCCACCCCGACTATGCCGTGGCCGTGGCCAAGGAAATCGCCACGCTGACCGGCCATGACTTCGTCACCGGCCCCAACAAATTCGCGCTGCTGGCCGGCCACGACGCCTTTGTCGGCACTTCCGGCGCGCTGAAGCAGTTGGCCGTGGCCTTCATGAAGATCGCCAATGACGTGCGCTGGCTGGCTTCCGGTCCGCGTTCGGGCCTGGGCGAAATCACCATTCCGGAAAACGAGCCCGGCTCGTCGATCATGCCGGGCAAGGTCAACCCGACCCAGTCCGAGGCCATGACCATGGTCGTCGCCCATGTCATGGGCAATGACGCCGCCATTGGCTTTGCTGCATCGCAGGGCAATTTCGAGCTCAACGTCTTCAAGCCGGTCATCGCCTATAACTTCCTGCAGGCCGTACGGCTTCTCGCGGACAGTGCCAAGTCGTTCAACGACAATTGCGCCGTCGGCATCGAGCCCGACCGCAAGCGCATCGACGAGCTGGTCAACAAGTCGCTGATGCTGGTCACCGCGCTCAACCGCAAGATCGGCTACGACAATGCCGCCAAGATCGCCAAGACCGCCCACAAGAATGGTAGCACCCTGCGCGAGACGGCGATCGAGCTTGGCCTGCTCACCGGCGACGAATTCGACGCCGAAGTAAAGCCGGAACAGATGGTCGGGCCGCTCAAGCTCAAGAAGTAAGACCAGACATCCAGTAACAGAAGGCGGTCGCTGGCATCCAGCGGCCGCCTTTCTCATTTCGCATTCCTCTGGCATGGTGGCTCCGTCGAACCGGAGCCACCCGATGACCGAAACCGTCTATATGCCGACCCCACATGCCACGCGTCGCAATGGGACCTTCATCCCGCCGCTGCTGGTCGTGCCCTTCGTGCTCTACAATATCGTGGCATTCCTGTTCTTCGGTGGCTCGCCCGCCGGCTGGTCCAATGGGCTCTTCACCATTCCCATGGTATCCGGCACGCCATGGGCCATCACGGCCGGCGATTTCCTGCTGGTGATCGGCATTGTCTGCCTGTTCATCGAAGTGCTGAAATCGACCAATGCCGGGCGCTCGTCCATCGTCGAGCACATGCTCTCCATGGTGCTCTTCGTGGCTTTCCTGATCGAATTCCTGCTGGCCGGCGCAGCCTCGAGCTCGGTGTTCTTCCTGCTCATGGTCATGGCGCTGATCGACGTCGTCGCCGGCTTCACGGTATCGATCACCAGCGCCGGTCGCGACGTGACAATGGGCTAGGCGACGATCGTCGTTCGATAACCCAGGGGCATGCGCTTGACCGTCACCTTGGCACCATCGGCATAAGCGCCGATGGCGCCCTCGGCATTGCCGCGCCGACGCGCCCGCTGCGGCGGCAGGTTGCCGCGTTCCGCCAAAAGCTGGCTGACAAAGGCTGCGGCGGTCGGATTGCGGGCCAGCGACGGCTTGGCACCGGGCGCCGCAAGCGGCACCGGTAGTGCAATCACCTTCTCACTCTTGGCCATATCAGCCTCGCTTTGTCTCAAAGCGGGCCGATCTGTCTCGAAATGAAACAAAGCATCCGGCCCGATGCCCTATTAAGAGCAATCCTCGTGCCAGATGCTAACGTTTTGTTAACGCTTTAGGCTCCTAAAAAGCGTCAGATGGTTAAATCAGGCGTCTAGGCTAGAACGTATCCTTGCCCTTGCGAATGGCCGCAAACACTTCGGCGGGCGAAGCGCCCTCGAGACCGTAGTGCTTGGCTAGTTCCGGCGCATCGGCGCGCAGGAACGGATTGGCCGCCTTGTCTTCGCCGAGCAGGAAGGGGATCGTCGCCTTGCCGGCAATACGCAGGGCATCGACCTCGGCTGCGCGCTTCTGCAGCGCCACATTGTCGGGGTCGATCGACAGGGCAAACTTGGCATTGCTCTGGGTATATTCGTGGCCACAATACACCAGCGTATCGTCAGGCAATGCGCGGAGCGCCTTGACGCCTTCCCACATCGGCCCCGGCGTGCCCTCGAACATGCGGCCGACGCCCAGTGAAAACAGCGCATCGGCGGTGAACAGATGCTTGCCGGCCGCGTCGTGGAACACGATTTGCCCCAGCGTATGGCCCGGCGCGTCATAGACTTGGAACACGGTCTCGCCCAGCGCCAGTGTCTCGCCACCGGCGACCAGTTCGTCGAGATCGGCAATCTTGTCGGCCTCGGCCCGCGGCCCGACCACGCGCACACCAAACTCCGCCTTGAGCTCGGGGATGGCTTCGACATGGTCGATATGGTGGTGGGTGATGAAAATATCGCTCAGCGTCCAGCCGCGATGCAGCAGCGCATTCTTGATCGCCGCGGCTTCCGGCGCGTCGATCGCGGCGGTGCGGCCAGTGGCCGTGTCATGCACCAGGTAACCGAAATTATCGCTGCGCGCGGGAAATACATCGACGATCAGACTCATGGCACGGCTCCTTCAAAACTCTTTGCCTCGATAGCTAGGGGTAGCGCCTGCCCATGACAACCGGCCAATTGGACAAGTCCGCGCGAAACCGGCAGAGTTGGAACCATGACCGCCGACGTGACCCGCCTCATTGCCTATTACAAATCGCCACTGGGCCGCATTTCGCGGACGCTGGTGCGCGAACAGGTCGTGGGCCTGGCCGAGGACGTTTCCGGTAAGCGCGTGTTGGGTCTCGGCTTTGCGACGCCCTATCTGCGCTTTGCCCTCGACAAGGCCGAGCGCGTGCTGGCCTTCATGCCGGCACGGCAGGGCGCCTCGGCCTGGCCGCGCGAGGGCCCGAGCCATACCGTGCTGTGCGATCCGCTGGAAATGCCGTTGACCGATGCCGCTGTCGACCTCACCATCGCCATCCATGCCTTCGAGCATGTGGCCGATGCCGAGGAGCTGATGCGCGAGCTCTGGCGTATCACGGCGCCCAATGGGCAGCTGATCATCGTCGTACCGCGCCGTCGCGGCATCTGGGCCCAGCGCGACAATACCCCCTTCGGCCAGGGCAATCCCTATTCCGGCAGCCAGCTCGACAAGCTATTGCGCGACCACAGCTTCGTGCCCGAAGCCTGGCGCGATGGCCTGTTCCTGCCGCCGGTGCAAAACGCATTGGTGCTGAAATCCACCCGCGCCTTCGAGCGCGCCGGGCGATTGTTCGGCCCGGCGATGAGCGGCGTCATCTGCGTGCGCGCCCGCAAGGAAGCCTTCCCGGCCATTCCCCGCCGCAAGCGCGAGGAACGCTTCGTCCGCGTGCCCAGCATGAACACCGCTACGGCGCGGCAGGGCTGACGCTTTCCTTTGCCATCGCGCATGGCTTTGACTATGGTCCGCGCGGTTTTTCCGCCCAGATTGGCATCATGTCCGACGCACCTCTTCGCCCCGTTCCACAGCCCGGTATCCTCGATATTGCCCCCTACCTGCCCGGCAAGTCCGGCGCGCCGGGGAGCAATTCGATCAAGCTGTCGGCCAATGAAAGCCCGCTCGGCGCCAGCCCCAAGGCCATGGAAGCGTTTCGCGCGGCGTCCGAACATCTCGACATCTATCCAGAGGGGTCGAGCCGCGTGCTGCGCACCGCGCTCGGCGAAGTGCATGGGCTTGATCCGGCGCTGATCGTCTGCGGCAATGGCTCGGACGACCTGCTGCACCTCTTGGCGCAGTGCTATCTCGGCGAAGGCGACGAGGCGGTGATGAACCGCTACGGCTTTTCGGTCTATCCGATCATCACCAAGGCAGCGGGCGCCGCGATCGTCATGGTCGACGAGGACGACTACACCGCCGATGTCGATGCGCTCTTGGCGGCAGTCACCCCCCGGACCAAAATCATCTGGCTGGCCAATCCCAACAATCCAACCGGCACCTATCTGCCGGACGCCGAAGTGAGGCGCCTGCATGCCGGCCTGCGGCCCGACATCATGCTGGTGATCGACAATGCCTATGCCGAATATGTGACGGCCGAGGATTTTACCGTCGGCGCCGACCTGGTGCGCGAGGCGAGCAATGTCGTCATGGTCCGCACCTTCTCCAAGATGGGGCTCGCTGCGGCCCGCATAGGCTGGATGTTCGGGCCAGACCACGTCATCGACGCCATCAACCGCATTCGCGGCCCGTTCAACGTCAACTTGCCGGCCCAGTTGGCCGGTGCCGCCGCGGCACGCGACAGCGAGTTCAACGACAAGCTCAAGGCTCATAATGCGCAATGGCGCGACTGGATCACGGCCGAACTGGATGAATCCAACCATTTCCGGGTTATCCCCAGCCAGGCCAATTTCGTCATGGTGCTGTTTCCAGACGCCGAACACGCCGCGCTGGCCTTCGAGACGCTGCGCGAGCGCGGCTTGATCGTGCGCGAAATCGGCGCTTCCTATGGCATTCACGATGCCCTGCGCATTTCCATCGGTTCCGAACAGGCGATGCGCGGCGTCGCCGGCATTCTCAAGGCATTGGTCAAGGTCGCATGACGGTCCATTTTCGCAAACTCGCCCTGATCGGCATCGGCCTGATCGGCTCCTCCATCGCCCTCGCCGCCCGCCGGCAAGGCCTGGTGGAAGTCATTTCCATCGCCACCCGCAAGCTGGAAACGCTCGACGAAGCGCGCGAGTTGGGTCTGGGCGATATCTATACGCTGGATGCCGCAGAAGCAGTGCGCGGCGCGGATCTTGTGATCATCTGCACGCCCATTGGCGCCTATGAAGGCGTCATGCAGGCCATCGCGCCCGCACTGGAGCCGGGCGCCATCCTGTCCGACGTGGGCTCGGTCAAGGGTCACGTGGTCAAAACGCTGGCGCCGCTTGTGCCAAAAGACATCAGCCTCATTCCCGGCCATCCGCTTGCCGGCACCGAGCATTCCGGCCCGTCAGCCGGCTTCCCAGAACTGTTCACCGGCCGCTGGTGCGTTCTCACTCCAGGCGCCGAAGTCGATCCGGCCAAGATCGAAAAGCTCGCCACCTTCTGGCGCGCCATGGGCAGCCAGGTCGAGAGCATGGATGCCGCCCACCACGACATGGTGCTGGCCATCACCAGCCATATTCCGCATCTCGTGGCTTACAATATCGTCGGCACGGTCGCCGACCTCGAAGCCGCCACCCAGTCCGAAGTCATCAAATTCTCGGCCTCGGGCTTCCGCGATTTCACCCGCATCGCCGCCTCGGACCCGGTGATGTGGCGCGACATTTTCCTGACCAATCGCGATGCCGTGCTGGAAATGCTCGGCCGCTTTTCGGAAGACCTATCGGCGCTGCAGCGCTCGGTGCGCATGGGCGACGGACCGGCCTTGGAGGCCATGTTCACCCGCACCCGCGCCATCCGCCGCTCGATCATCTCGGCCGGCCAGGAAACCGCCGCCCCCGACTTTGGCCGCCCACACGAGGCCCCGCCGGTGCCGGACATTCCGTTTGTGCGCGAGCATGATGGCGGCGAGGACGCTTGACTGCGACCCGCAGGGGCAAATCGCTCCATTGGAGCGATTTGAGCAGGCAAGGCCATGAGAGCTACGCTCGAATGGCACGAAGGTAAGGCCCGCTCGGAACGCTAATACAGCGGCGGCACGCTCGCGATGGGCACAAGCCCCGAAAAAATCGCGCCGGCCTTGAAGGTCAGCTGATTGCTGTAGACCCCATCGGCGCCCGGCGTGCCGAGCACCAGTGTGCGAAACGGCTCCTCGATCATCGGCCCGATCCGCTCGGCAACGCCGGTGGAGGTGATGGCGATCTGGCCGTCCAGCATGGCCTGCGGATCGAGCCCGAGCTCGCCGCTGGCATCGAGCGTCGAGTCGCCATCGGTGGCGTGGATCGAGACAATATTGAGCTTGCCGCCCGCCTGCTGCAGGGCCGGCAACAGCATGGGATCGCCCCAATAGCGTACATCGTCGGGCAGGCCGCTGAGTTCGAGCTGGATCTCGGCATTGGTGTCGGTAAGCGTCAGGCCTGGCCATGACGCATTCTGCGCCCGCGCATAGGCGGCCAGCGCCGACACATGCCGTTCTGCATCATGCTGCTCGGGAATATCGAACAGATGCAGCTCCACCAGCGGGCTCTCCGCAATCACTGCATCGCCGAACAGCGTATCGCTCCACACCATGTCCGTGCCCGAAATCGAGCCGCGCGTGATGCGCCAGTTGTCGAGCCTGAGACTCGCTTCCAGCCCGGCCCAGGCCACGCTGTTACGCGTGCCGGTAAAATTGTCGGTCAGCTGTAGCGGACCAAGCGCCGAGGCGCGGATGAAGGTCGGCGAATAGACCAGCGCGCTGGCGCGAATCCCTGGCACATCCACCACCACATCGCCGCTGACCACCCGCGCATTGACGCAATCGGCATCGAAGCGGAAGGGAAAGCCGCCAACATTGAGCGTCTCGCAGGTCGCGCGCGGCGTCAGCACGCCATCGGCCAGCGCCATGGCTTCGATATTCTGCTTGATCATGCCGGCGAACACGAGCCAGGCCGCGCTCCACAGGAGGATGACACCAATGACGACAGAGCCGAGGAGGATGATTCGCTTCTTCATGGCGGGCAGTCTTACCTTTACCGGCCGGTCGACTAAAGAGGCGTAGTCAAATCCGGGTGGCGCCGGCGCTGCAGGACCCATAACTGACAGGCAGGCCATTGCTTGCCGCCGCAAGTCTGCCTAGGTTTTGCGTTGAGAGTAGGACGATGCGCGATTTGGAAACGACAGCGACCCATTGGGTCTTCGGCTATGGGTCCCTGATCTGGAACCCGGGCTTTGCCCATGTCTCGGCCCAACAGGGCCTGCTCAAGGGCGCCCATCGCAGCCTGTCTATTGTTTCACACCACCATCGCGGCACGGTGGAACAGCCGGGCCTGGTGTTCGGCCTGGCGCGCGGCGGCTCCTGCCGCGGCATGGTGTTCGAAGTGGCCGACAGCGACTGGGCCCAGGTCTATGCCTATCTGCAGGAGCGCGAGCAGGTCACAGCCGTCTATCGCGACGTGATGCGGCCGGTGCGCCTGGCCGATGGCCGCACGGTCAGCGCGCTTGCCTTTCTCGTCGATGAAAACCACGAGCAGTTTGCCGGCCGGCTCGATCTCGACCAGCAGGCCGCCATGGTGCGGGCCGGCGTCGGTCTCTCGGGTCGCAATGTGGATTATGTGCTCAACACCGCCCGCCATCTCGGCGAACTCGGCATTCGCGATCGCCAGTTGATGGCGCTGGCCGACCTGCTGACGCAGGAGCAGGCCGCCTAGAGCGCCAGCCGGCCGTTGTCACCGACGCAGGCGGCGCGCTGGCCATATTCCATGACGCGTCCCTCGATGATGCCCGCGATGCGCAGCATACCTTGTGATGGCCGCCCCGGCTGGCGCAGCATGGGATTGGGCAAAGCCGTCACCAGCAGTGTCGCCCTCCGCCAGTCCAGATTTTGTGGCGTGATGCCAAAGGCCCGCTGGGCGCCAGCGGCAATGCCGAACTGCCCCTCCGGCCCCCATTCGGCGATATTGAGATAGATCTCCATGATCCGCCGCTTGGGCAGCACCAGATCGACATAGAGCGCCAGCGGCACTTCCAGCGCCTTGCGGATGACGCTGGGTGAGTTCCAGAGGAAGAGATTGCGCGCCACCTGCATGGTGATGGTCGAGGCGCCGCGCGCATCCTCGCCCTCCATATAGCGTTCCACTTCTTCGCGCAGCGCACCGAAATCCACGCCCCAATGCCGGCAGAACTGGCCATCTTCCGAGAGAATGACCGAGGCCTTCAGCCGATCGGATATATCGCCGATATCGCGCCACTGGCGATCGACCGCTCGGCCGGTGAGATAGCGTTCCAGCATCGGCACGGAAACGGGATCGATCACCAGATAAAGCGGCGTCAGCACCACCGGCACGGCGATGAGCAGACCCACCACCATTGCGATGGGCCGCAGGATCCGCCAGATGCCTTTGCGTCGTGCCATGGGGGCTCAATAGCCAAAGCGGGGCGCCACGGAAAGGCGCCATCTTGCCCCGCTCCTATCAACCGGCTAGCAACGACACATGTATGATTTCGCCGCCGACATTGCCAACTGCGCCAGGGACGTCGAAGCCGGATTGGCGCAGCAGCTCGAAGTCGCGCGTCTCTCCGGCCCCGGCCCGGCCGCCGAACGCGTCGTCGCCGCCATGCGGCATGGTGCGCTGGAGGGCGGCAAACGCCTGCGGCCGCTGCTGGTGCGCCAGGCGGCCGCCATCTTCAATGTGCCCGCCGCAAGCGCGCTGACTGCCGGCTTGGCGGTGGAAATGATCCACTGCTATTCGCTGATCCACGACGACCTGCCGGCCATGGACGATGACGACCTGCGCCGCGGCCGCCCCACCGTGCACAAGGCCTATGACGAGGCCACGGCAATCCTCGCCGGTGATGCCCTCCTCACCCACGCCTTCGGCCTGCTTGCCGACCCTGCCTGCCATCCCGATCCGGCGACACGTATTGCGCTGGTCACCGAACTGGTGCGCGGCTCGGGTGCGGGCGGCATGGTCGGCGGCCAGATGCGCGATATCGAGGGCGAACAGGGTGGCTTTTCCGGCGACGAGATTTCCACCATGCAGGCGATGAAGACCGGCGCGCTGATCCGCGCCAGCGTCCGCATGGGTGCGATTCTGGGCGGTGCCGATGCCCGCGCCCTTTCGGTCCTCACCGCCTATGCCGAAGCCGCCGGCCGCGCCTTCCAGCTCGCCGACGACATTCTCGACGTCACCGCCACGCCCGAGGCCATGGGCAAGGCAACCGGCAAGGATGCCAGCGCCGGCAAGCAGACCCTGGTGGCTGAACTCGGCCTCGATGGCGCCAGAGCGCGCCTCGCAGAAATCGTCAATCAAGCCCTCTTTGCCCTGCGCACCTTTGGCCCCAAGGCCGATGGCCTGCGCGCCACGGCGAAATATTTCGCCAGCCGGGAGAACTGACATGCCTGAGCTTCTCAGCGTCAACCATGGCACCGCCCGGCATATCGAGGGCTACAAGCCGCTGACCGGCATCATCAAGACGCCAGTGCAAAGCGCTGTGATCGATCGCATGGGCCTGAGCGGCGACGCCGTCTGCGACCGCAAGCACCACGGCGGAGTTGATCAGGCGGTCTACGTCTACTTCGCCGACGACTATCAGTATTGGGCCGACCAGCTCGGCCGCAGCATCGAGCCGGGCTGGTTCGGCGATAACCTCACCATCTCAGGCGTCGAGGGCCGCAGCGTTGCCATCGGCGATCGCTTTGCCATGGGGCCGGTCGAGTTGGAGGTTACCTATCACCGCACGCCCTGCATGACCTTTGCCGCGCTGATGGGCGATCCGATGTGGGTCAAGAAGTTTCACCGCGCCGGCCGCCCCGGCGCCTATTGCCGCGTGCTGACGCCCGGCACGGTCGAGCCGGGCATGGACGTCATTTACACGCCCTTCGCCGGTGAGCGCATCACCGTCAGCGAGCTGATGGCGCTCGATGTGGTCAAGCAGATCGACCCGGCCTTCATGCGCCGCGCGCTGACCACCCCGATCCGCGAGAAGACCCGCTTCAAGTTTGAAGACAAACTCGCCAGCCTGTTCTGAAAGTTTTCCATGTCCTTAGCGTCCGTCCAAGCCGACCTCGCCCTGCGCGCGCCTGATCTCGTCGTCGAGGTCACCGAAGCCTCAACCGCCACGGTGGAGCTCGCCGCCGCCGTGCATGGCGTCGAACCCGGCCAGATCGCCAAGACGCTCTGCATCAAGGTCAAGGACGAGGAATTCCTGCTGGTCACCCGCGGCAATGCCCGGCTCGACAACCAGAAATCCAAGACCGCCTTTGGCGGCCGCCCACGCATGCTGGGCGCCGAGGACGTGCTGCGCCTCACCAGCCACCAGGTCGGCGGCGTCTGCCCTTTCGGCCTGCCCGCCCCGCTGCCGATCTATCTCGACGTCTCGATCAAGGTCTATGACGTGATGATTCCGGCCGGCGGCGATACCCATGCCTCGGTGACGCTCAGCGTCGCGCGGCTGGCCGAACTCTGCGGCAACAAATGGGTCGACGCCTGCGTGCCGCCGAACGGCGACTAGAGATTGCCGGTCCAGCGCAGGGCGAGCAGCACGACAATCAGCAGGCCGATATAGATCCAGCGCCGCGGATTGCCGTAGAGCACCTGGAGAAAGGTGCGGGGGCGGTAATTGCCGTCGCGTTGCGGTTCCAGGCTCATTCGGCAGCCGTCTTCTGGCCCTGGCCGAATTTGCGCTCGATATAATCGGCCACCATCACCTTGAACTGGTCGGCCACATCGGCGCCGCGCAGAGTGACGGCCTTTTCGCCATCGATGAACACGGGGGCAGCCGGGGTCTCGCCGGTACCGGGCAGCGAAATGCCGATATTGGCGTGCTTGCTCTCGCCCGGACCGTTGACGATGCAGCCCATCACCGCCACCGACAGTGTCTCGACGCCCGGATAGCGCTCTTTCCAGTCGGGCATCGAGGCCGTCAGGTGATCCTGGATGTCCTTGGCCAAGTGCTGGAAGGTGTTGGACGTGGTGCGCCCGCAACCCGGGCAGGCGGCCACCACCGGCAGGAACTGGCGGAAGCCCATGGTCTGCAGCAATTCCTGCGCCACCTTGACCTCGGTGGTGCGATCGCCACCCGGCTCGGGCGTCAGCGAAATACGGATCGTGTCGCCAATGCCCTGCTGCATGAGAATGCCCAAAGCGGCCGACGAGGCGACAACACCCTTGGTGCCCATGCCCGCCTCGGTCAGCCCCAGATGCAGCGCATAGTCGCAGCGGGCCGCCAGGTCCTGATAGACCGCTATCAGGTGCTGCACATCCGAGACCTTGGTGGAGAGGATGATCTTGTCGCGTCCCATACCCAGCTCTTCGGCGCGCTGGGCGCTGAGCAGAGCCGACTGGATGATCGCTTCGCGCTGCACGGCAGCGGCGGTGATTGGCGCCTCGGAGGCTGCATTCTCGTCCATCAGCCTGGTGAGCAGTTCTTCGTCGAGCGAACCCCAATTCACCCCGATACGCACAGGCTTGTTGTAGCGATTGGCAATGTCGATCAGCGTCGAGAACTGCGTATCGCGCTTGGCCTTGAAGCCGACATTGCCCGGATTGATGCGATATTTCGCCAGCGCCTCGGCACAGGCCGGGTGATCTGTAAGAAGCTTGTGGCCGATATAGTGAAAGTCGCCCACCAACGGCACGTCATAGCCCATGAAGCTCAGGCGATCGCGAATGATCGGCACGGCAGCGGCCGACTCGTCGCGGTCCACCGTGATGCGGACGATTTCCGAGCCGGCGCGGGCCAGCTGCATCACCTGCTTCACCGTGGCGTCGATATCGGCCGTATCGGTATTGGTCATCGACTGGACGACCACGGGGGCCCCGCCACCGACCTGCACGCCGCCGACGTGGACGCCTACCGATTGCCTGCGCATTGCCGGGCCAGCCATGAAACACCTCAGTTGTTCGAGGGGAGAAATAAGCCTGTCAGCCTATCCGTGCAATGTTTCTGATTGATGATAGCGCAAGCGTGTCGAACTGGCGCAGCGCCACGCGTCGATGCTACGAAAAGCCAGCGAGGAGCCAGCCATGAGTTTTGCCGCCTATCTCACCAATATCGAAGCCCAGACCGGCGTCAGCCCCGACGAATTCATCCGCTTGGCCACCGAAAAAGGCTTCACCCAGAAGGGCACCAAGGCCACGGTAATCACCGATTGGCTGAAGGCCGAATATGGCCTCGGGCATGGCCATGCCATGGCCATCGTAAAGCTGCTCAAGGAAAAAGGCGGGCTGATCAACTGACAATGTGATCGCCGAGGTCTTGAACCATCCGGGAACGGGACCATTTATTGAGCATGTTCAAGATGCTCCTCCCCCGCCTCGTCCTCTTCCGCAAAGAAGTCGTCCAGCTCTGGAAGGCCTTCTTCGCGCCCGAAACCCCGCTGATGCTGAAGGCCGCGACGCTGTTCGTCGCCTTCTATCTCATCAACCCGATCGATATCATCCCCGACTTCATACCGCTGGCCGGCTGGATCGACGATATCGTGCTGGTGCCGATGATGGTGGGCTGGATCGTTTCCCGCCTGCCGATCCCGGTCAGGGCCGACATGCGCGAGCGCAACGGCCAGACCATCAACGGCCGCGCCCGCCGGGTTTGAGCGAAACAACAAGGCCCGGATTGCTCCGGGCCTTTTGCTATTCCAGCCGGACCAGCAGGTCCTTGGCGTCGATCTGGTCGCCGGGCTTGATCAGGAGCTCGGCGATCACGCCATCCACTTCAGCATGGATGGCGGTTTCCATCTTCATCGCCTCGATCGAACAGATCACATCACCAGCCTGAACCGTTTGGCCTTCCTTGACCGCTAGCGTCGAGATCACGCCCGGCATCGGCGCGCCGACCTGCTTGGCATCGCCCGGCACGGCCTTGGCGCGAACCTTGACCTCGCCGGCCTTGAGCCGATCCGGCACGACAATGGTGCGCGGCTGGCCGTTGAGGTCGAAGAAGACGCGGACCTCGCCCTTTTCATTGGTCGGGGCGCGGCCGAGATATTGCAGCACCAGCGTCTTGCCCTTTTCGATATCGACGAACAGCTCGTCGCCTTCCGAAAGGCCGTAGAAATACACCGGCGTCGGCAGCACTTCGGTGGGGCCGTAGCGCTCCTGGGTCTTCTCGAAATCCGAATAGACTTTCGGATACATCAGGTATGAGGCGAGGCGGAAATCGTCGACCTCATGCCCGACCTCGTCGGCGATCTTCTTGCGCTCGGCATCGAGATCGACCGGCTTGAGGTAGGAGCCGGGGCGTTCGGTGAGCGGGGTGCGGCCCTTGAGCACCTTCTTCTGCAGCGCCTCGGGAAAACCGCCCGGCGGCTGGCCCAGGTCACCGGCAAAGAAGCCCACCACCGAATCGGGGAAGGCGATGTCCTTGTCCGGATTTTCGACATCGGCCCGCTTGAGGCCCGCCGAGACCATGGCCAAGGCCATATCACCGACCACCTTGGAGCTGGGCGTCACCTTGACGATATCGCCGAACATCTGGTTGACGTCGGCATAGGTCTGGGCGACCTCGTGCCAGCGGGTTTCCAGCCCCAGCGAGCGCGCCTGTTCCTTGAGATTGGTGAACTGGCCGCCCGGCATTTCGTGCAGATAGACTTCCGACGCGCCGCCCTTGAGATCGCTTTCGAAGGCGCGATACTGCGTGCGCACCGCTTCCCAATAGAAGGAGATCTGCCGGATCGCCTTGGCGTCGAGGCCCGGATCGCGCTCGCTGCCGGCAATCGCCGCAACAATGGAACCCAGCGTCGGCTGCGAGGTCGTGCCCGACAGCGCATCCATCGCCGCATCCACTGCGTCGACGCCCGCTTCCACCGCTGCCAGCACCGTGGCAGACGCGGCACCCGAGGTGTCGTGGGTATGGAGATGGATCGGCAGGTCGGTCTCGTTGCGCAGAGTGGAAATCAGCTTCTTGGCCGCGGCGGGCTTCAGCAGCCCCGCCATGTCCTTGAGGCCCAGCACATGCGCGCCGGCCTTTTCCAGCTCCTGCGCCAGCCCGACATAGTACTTGAGGTTATACTTGGAGCGGTCAGGGTCGAACAAGTCGCCAGTATAGCAGATCACGCCCTCGGCGACCTTGCCCTCTTCGATCACTGCGTCGAGCGAGACGCGCATGTTCTCGACCCAGTTGAGGCAATCGAAGACACGGAACACATCGACGCCGCCGATGGCCGCCTGCTTGACGAAGAACTTGACGACATTGTCGGCATAATTGGTGTAGCCGACGCCGTTCGACCCGCGCAGCAGCATCTGGGTCAGAATGTTCGGCGCGCCTTCGCGCACCTTGCTGAGCCGCTCCCACGGATCCTCGTTGAGGAAGCGCATCGAGACGTCGAAGGTCGCGCCACCCCAGCATTCGAGCGAGAAGAGGTTCGGTAGTCCACGGCTATAGGCCTGGGCAATGCGGGTAATGTCGAAGCTCCGCATGCGCGTCGCCAGCAGCGACTGATGCGCATCGCGCATCGTCGTGTCGGTAAACAGCACCCGCTTCTGCTTCTTCATCCAGCTGGCGAGGCCCGCCGGACCTTCGCGCTCCAGCACCTGACGCGATCCCTCGATGACGCTGAGCGCGGGAAATTCCGGCACCACCGGCGCCGCAGCTTCCGCCGGCGGCTTGGGCCGGTCGCGTACTTCGGGATGTCCGTTGACCGTCACGTCGGCGATATAGCTCAGCAGCTTCGTCGCGCGGTCCTTGCGCGGCTTGAAGTTGAACAGCTCCGGCGTCGTATCGATGAAGCGCGTCGTATAGCGGTTCTCGACAAAGTCGGGATGGGTGATGATGTTTTCAAGGAAGGCCAGATTGGTCGAGACGCCGCGGATGCGGAATTCGCGCAGGGCGCGATGCATGCGGGCGATCGCTTCTTCTGCACTTGGCGCCCAGCAGGTGACCTTTTCCAGCAGCGGATCGTAAAAGCGGGTGATCACTGCCCCGGCGTAGGCCGTGCCGCCGTCGAGACGCACGCCAAAGCCGGTGGCGCCGCGATAGGCAGTGATGCGGCCATAGTCGGGAATGAAATTCTGCTCGGGGTCTTCGGTGGTGACACGGCACTGGATGGCATTGCCGTTGAGCTTGATGTCCTGCTGCAGCGGGACACCGGACTCAGGCGTGCCGATCACCGCGCCATCGAGCAGGTGGATCTGCGCCTTGACGATGTCGATGCCGGTCACTTCCTCGGTGACGGTATGCTCGACCTGGATGCGCGGGTTCACTTCGATGAAGTAGAACTTGTCGGTATCGGCATCCATCAGGAATTCGACCGTGCCGGCACCGCGATAGCTGGCGGCAGAACCAAGCCGCACCGCCGCGTCGGTCAGCTCCTTGCGCACAGCGTCATCGAGATAGGGCGCAGGTGCGCGTTCGACCACCTTCTGGTTGCGCCGCTGCACCGAGCAGTCGCGTTCGAACAGATGCACCAGATTGCCGTGGTCGTCACCGATCAGTTGCACTTCGACATGCCGCGCCCGCTCAATCAGCTTTTCGAGATACATCTCGTCCTTGCCGAAGGCGGCCTTGGCCTCGCGCTTGCCTTCGCTCACTTCGGCAATCAGCGTCGTCTCGTCCATGATACGGCGCATGCCGCGCCCGCCGCCGCCCCAGGAGGCTTTCAGCATCAGCGGATAGCCAATCTCGGCGGCTAGCTTCTTGATCTGCTCTGGATCATCCGGCAGCGCTTCGGTCGCCGGCACCACGGGCACATTGCTGGCGATCGCCATATTGCGCGCCGCAACCTTGTTGCCGAGGTCGCGCATGGTCTGGGCGCGCGGGCCGATGAAGATGATCCCGGCATCCTCGCAGGCATCGACAAATTCCGGTGATTCCGAAAGGAGGCCATAGCCGGGATGGATGGCATCGGCGCCGGAAATCCGGGCGATGCGGATATATTCGTCGATCTGCAGATAAGCCTCGACGGGCCCCTTGCCCTTGCCGATCAGATAGGCTTCGTCGGCCTTGAAGCGGTGCAGCGCCAGCTTGTCTTCTTCGGCATAGGCGGCAACGGTCTTGAGCCCGAGCTCATTGGCGGCGCGGAACACGCGGATGGCGATTTCGCTGCGGTTGGCGACGAGGATTTTTTTGATTGGCATCGATTGCATATCCGAGCAGGAGGGGTTGGGGACCCGCTTGCGGGTCCGGCTCAGGTCGTTGGCAACGGATGGGACGGTTGACCGCCCAACCGTGAAATCGCAAAAACTAGCGGCTGAGATGGCCGGCGAGATGGCTCATGTCGTAGCCGGCCTCGGCCGCCTGCGAAATGATTTCGCTTGCATCGGCCTCGCCGGCCTGGCTAAGCGCCCACAAGGTGGTCGAGCGCGTTCCCGAACGGCAAAAGGCAAAGACCGGACCAGCGCTCCCCTCGAGCACCGATTTGGTCTGTTCGACCATGTCGGGAGAAACCCCTTCACGGCCCAATGGAATGGCATAATAGGCGAGACCGGCAGCCTTGGCGGCCGCTTCGATCTCGGCGCTGTCCGGCTGGTCAGGCGATTCGCCATCGGGCCGATTGTTGATGATGGCGGTAAAGCCGGCCTCTTTGAGCGCGGCAACGTCCTCAGGCTGAATCTGGCCCGAAACGCTGACGTGTTCGTTGATCCGCTTCAAATCCAAGGCACTACTCCCGCTGCCACAAACCGGCTTCCCGCGACCCTTATATCTGTCCGGTCATGCCCGATGCAACTGCAACAGAAGGATAGCTGTCACCAGCCTGTCACGCAGCTACGGCTTCCGCCTTGAGCAGGGGCTGCGGCCGACCCAGCAAGAAACCTTGGAAACCCGTGCAGCCCGCGAGCCGCAACTGCCGCAGCTGTTCCGGCGTCTCGACACCCTCGGCAATCACATCCACCGGCAGCGAGCGGGCGATATCGCAGATCGCGGTAACGATCATGCCGTCGATGCGGTTCTCGCCCAGGTTCATCACATAGCTGCGGTCGATCTTGATGATGTCGAAGGCAAAGCCGCGCAGATATTGCAGGCTGGCATGTCCTGCCCCGAAATCGTCGATGGCAATGCGCACGCCCAGCGCCCGGAGGGCCTTGAGATTATCCAGCTCCGCTGCGCGTGCATTGAGCGGCACTGTCTCGGTAATCTCGACGATGATCAGGCGTGGATCGGTGCCCAATTCCGTCAGTGTCTCGGCGAAACGCCTGGCGAAATCACTGTGCCGCAGCTGCATGGGCGACACATTGATGGCCACCGGCTTGCCGCCCAGGTTGCCCAGGTCGGCGCAGGCGCGGCGCAACACCCATTCACCCAGCTTGTCGATCAGGTCGCTTTCTTCGGCGATCGGCACGAATTGCGCGGGCGAGATCATGCCGCGCACCTGGTGACGCCACCGTACCAGCGCTTCATGCGAGCGGATCTGCATGTCACTGCCGAACACCGGCTGATAATGCAGTTCGAGTTCGTTCATCATGATTGCGGCGCGCAGGTCGCGCTCGACGAAACGGCGGTGGCGTTCGTCACCCAGCATGTCGGGTTCAAAACAGACGACCGCGTGGCGGCCATTCTTCTTGCCGGTATAAAGCGCGAGATCGGCTTTGGAAATCAGGTCCGTCGGATCAACTGTATCAAGCGGCGACATGGCAACGCCGATCGAGGCCGACAGGCGAACGGAGCGACCGAGGATGTTGACCGGACGCTCCAGCTGCCGCAGCAGTTCCTCGCCGAGCCGGCGCAGGGCAGGCTTGTTGTCATGGCCAAGGATGATGACGCCAAATTCGTCGCCGCCCAGCCGGCCCAGTACGCCACCGGGGATCACGGTCTCGATGGTGCGTGCCAGATGCACCAGTGCCGCATCACCGGCTGCATGGCCGGCGCTGTCGTTGAGCACCTTGAGATTATCCATGTCGAGCTGCAGATAGCCAACCGGGCGCTCGGAACCATGGAACACGTCGTCGGCCAGCGCCTCGAGGAAAAAGGCGCGGTTATAGACCCCGGTCAGCGCGTCGCGGTTGGACTTGTCACGGGCGTGGCGGGCCTGGACAGCGATGGAGGACAATTGCCGCGACAGCCAGCGATGACCGTAGATCAGGATGCCCAGCATCACCAGGCCGATCAGCAGCGCGCCCGCCGGCATCACCGCCAGGGCCCTTGGCCCAAGCAGATCGAAAAACGCCAACAGGCGGATGGCGATGGTGAAGAGCACCAGCACAGCAACGGCAATAGCAATGCGACGATAGCCAACCAGAATGGACGCAAAGTTCGGATCGCGGCGCATGGCTTTGTTCTGCTCCGGAAATATACGTATATCCTAGATCAGCAATCTCTGAACGTGGCGTAAACGCGGCGCGAAACCGCAGCTTGAACAAACGCTTAGGACGGACGTGCTGACTGCCACCTAATCAGCCCATATGACAAAGCGGTGACAATTCTGCCGCCCTCGGACGGCAGGGTTAAGCCTATCCTACCACTAGCCGATGCCAGGCGTGTAGCGCGCCAACGCCTTGATCACCTGCTTGGCGGTGACGCGGCCGATCTGCCTTCCCTCCTGATCCACCACGCCAACCCATTGATGCTCTGCAAAAAGCGGCAGGACGTCCTCGCAGCGGGCATCCTTGGAGACAGACGCCTCGCAGGGCTCGTGCTCGCCCTTTTCCATGATCGAGCGGACGTGGATGGCACGGGCCTTGTTCACCTCGCGCACGAATTCCTCGATATGCTCATTGGCCGGCCGCAGCACGATATCCTCGGGCTTGCCCTCTTGCTGCACCGCGCCATCTTTCAGCACGGCGATGCGATCACCAATTTTCAGCGCCTCGTCGAAATCATGGGTGATGAACAGGATGGTCTTGCCGAGCGACTTCTGCAGTTCGATCAACTGATCCTGCATGCCTGAGCGGATCAGTGGATCCAACGCCGAAAAGGCCTCGTCCATCAGGATGATCTCGGTATCGAGCGCCAGCGCGCGGGCGAGACCGACGCGCTGCTGCTGTCCGCCTGACAGCTGACGCGGCGCCGAGTTTTCATAACCCGAGAGGCCAACGATCTCGATCCATTTGGCCGCTTCCTTCAGCCGCTCAGCCTTGCCGACGCCGCGCACCTCCAGCCCATAGGCGACATTCTCGATCACCGAGCGATGCGGCAATAGGCCAAACTTCTGGAACACCATGGCCACCTGGCTGCGGCGATAGGTGCGCAGCTCGGGCAGACTCATCTTGAGCACGTCGCTGCCATTGACCACAATCTCGCCGGCGGTCGGCTCGATCAGCCGGTTGACGTGGCGGATCAGTGTCGACTTGCCCGAACCCGAGAGGCCCATCACCACGAAAATCTGGCCTCTGGCGATATCGAGCGAGACATTGTCGAGCCCGACCACGTGATTGGTCTCGGCCTGCACCTCGGTCTTGGATTTTCCCGACTGCAGCAGGTTGAGCGCGTGCTGCGGATTGTCGCCGAAGATCTTGGTGACGCCGCGCATGGCGATGGCCAGATCGGATGTGGTTTCACCCTGCTGGAGAATGGGATTCATCGCGTTCATTTAGCGTGCCTCCGCCAGGCCGATACGACCCTGCAATTGTTTGCCGAAAGATTGGGTGACGCGGTCGAAGATAATGGCCAGAGCCACGATGCCGAGACCCGCGAGCAGGCCACGACTGATCTCCAGCCGCCCGATGCCCTGCAGCACCTGATAGCCCAGCCCGCCGGCGCCGATCATCGAGGCGATCACCACCATGGAGAGCGCCATCATCGTGGTCTGGTTGATACCGGCCAGGATGGTCGGCAGCGCCAGGGGGATCTGGACGCCGAACAGGCGCTGGCTCGGATTGGTGCCGAAGGAGCGGCTGGCTTCCATCACCGCCGGATCGACCGAGCGCAGGCCGAGATCGGTCAGGCGCACCAGGGGCGGCGCGGCATAGACGATGGTGGCAATCAGCGCCGGAATCTTGCCGGGTCCGAAGATCATCACAGTCGGGATCAGATACACAAAGCTCGGCAGCGTCTGCATCAGGTCGAGCACCGGGGTGAAGATCTTGCGGACATTGAGCGAGCGGCTCATCCACACGCCAAGCGGGATCGACAGCACGATGGCGGTAATCGTCGCCGTGATCATCAGCGCCATGGTCGTCATCGCGTCCTTCCACAGCGTCATCACGCCAAGGAACAGCAGCGAGACCAGCACCACCGCTGGCAGCTTCCAGCTGCGGGTGGCCAGCCAGGCAATACCCGTCAGGATTGCCATGATCAGCCACCAGGGCGTGGCAATCAGCAGGTCTTCGATGGCTTTCAGCAGCATCAGCAGGGGATAGGCAGCCGCCTCGAATTCGTCGCCCCAATGGCGCACGACCCAGTTGAGGCTATCGTCGATAGCCCGGCGCATGGGTCTGGTATCAAACAGTTCAGGGAACACGCGTCTTCTCTTGTCTGGAATTGGCGCGCGATGCCGAAGGGCGTTCCTCGGCGCTCTCGGGCATCACGCGAAAGGCGGCCGGATCGAAACCCGGCCGCGCGATATCTCTTGTCAGCGGAAGATCAGCCGAGGCTGGCCTTGACCTTCTCGGCCACAGCCGGGGAAACCCAGCCGGTCCAGAGGTCCTGCTTGGTCAGCAGGAAGTTCTGCGCGGTTGCGGCGGCATCGGCCTGGTTCTCGTCGCCATAGACCAGCAATTCGCTGATCTCGGCATTGCTCAGGCCCACCTTGGCGAAATAGGCGGCAACTTCCGGCGCCTCGTCCTGCAGCCAGGCGGCAGCGCCCACCACGGCAGGCGAAGACGGATAGGCGGTTATGCCAGCCGGCTCGACGCAATCGGGATCGGTATTGCAGACATAGACCTCCGGCTTGGTCTCGCCGAGATCGAGCTGCACCGCGTCATACTTGCCGAGGATCGCCGTCGGGCCCCAGTAGTAGAAAAGGATTGGCTCTTCGCGGGTAAAGGCGCGGGCGATGGACGCATCCAGCGCACCGCCCGAACCGGGCGAGAACAGGTTCCAGCTATCGGCCACGCCATAAGCCTCATAGAGCGCCGAGGTCGACAGCTCGCAGGCCCAGCCCGGCGGGCAGGAATAGAGCCGGCCCTTGGCGGAATCCTCCGGATCGGCAAACAGGTCCGGCCGCGCCAGCACGGCTTCGGCCGAGGTCAGCTCGGGATGCTCTTCCTGCAGGTAGCGCGGGATGAACCAGCCTTCCACCGTACCATCGGTGATGGCATCGCCCAGCTGCACCACATCGCCAGCTTCAAGGCCTTCGGCCCAGGGCTGTTCGACGGCGCTGGTCCACAGCTCGGGCGCCACGGCCGGCGTGCCGCGCGTCAGCATGGACGAGGCCGTCGGAACGGTATCGCCGGTGACGATCTCGACGTCACAGCCGAAGCCCGTTTCGAGAATGGTAGCATGAATATGCGCCAAGGCGGCCGCGGAGGGCCAAGTCATCTCGGCAATGTCGATGGTGCGGTCGGTGCCGCAGGCGGGCGCATCAGCCTCCTGGGCGAGCGCGGGAACAGATGCTGCCGACAATAGGGCAACGGCAATCGCGGCGGCAATGCCACCGGACTTCAATATCATCAGGTCGTCTCCTGGATTTTTGCGATGGCCGGACCATAGCGATGGCAATACAGCACTGTCAAATCAGCCAATACTTGGCAGATGACTGTAAAATATCGCGATTTTTTCTTGGGGCGCCAACTAGTGAGTACTGTGACAAAACTGTCGGCGCAGAAAAACTTTCTCAAAAATCGCACAGCAAGTTATGTCAGCACCACTGACCAAGCAAAAAATATTTTGTCGCCGCGATTTTGCCGCAGAATAGCCCAGCTTCCGGCGATCAGGGCGCGCCTGCGCCGACCCAGTCGCGCCAGAGATTTTCTTGCGTGGCGACGAACCGCTCCGCCACACCCTCGACGGTGGCACCCGGTTCGCTGAGCTGCGCCAGCAGGCTGTTCATCGTGCCGAGCGGCATGCTGGCGCGCTGGAAGTAGCCGGCGATCGCCGGAATATCGGTAAACACCCATTCGGCCAGCGCAATCACCGTGGTGTCGCTGGCAAAGGCACTGGGCTGTGGACTGGCACAAGCCACTTGCGCCAGGCAGCGTGCTGCCTCCTCGTTGTAGTCCCCCATGTCCAGCGCCACAAAATTGAGCTGCGCCAGCACCGGATTGGGCTGCCAATAATAGAACAGCACCGGCTGGCGCAGATTGACCGCCTCGGCGATCATCGTGTCCATCTCGAAGCGATTTGCCGGCTCGACCAGCTCCACCAGATTACCCAGCCCCCAGGCCCTGACCAGATTGCGGTTGATCACCGCGCAGGCCCAGTCGGCCGGGCAAGAGATAAAGCGCAGCTTACCCAGCGCCGGCAGGGCCGCCGCAAGACCACTGGCTGCCTGCAGCTCGGGATGTTCGGCCGCCAGATAGTCCGGCATGAACCAGCCTTCGAACTGGCTTTCCACATAGCTCTGCGCCGCAGGCCGCAGCATCTGCGCTTCGATACCGGCATTCCAGACGTCGGCAATGCGATTGACCCACATTTCCGGCGCCACCGCCGGTTGGCCGGTCGAACCCATGGATGAACCCGTGGCCGCCAGATCGCCCGGCGCAGTGGAAGCCTCGCAGCCAAACTCCTGGCGCAGCAGGCGAACATGGATTTCAGCCAGCAATTCGGCCGAGGGCCAGGCCATGCGCGCCACGGTCAAGGGCTGCGTGCCGCAGATCGGCTCAGGCTCGGCCACAATTGCCGGTGGGCCTGCCGCATCCTGCGCCTGATCGAGCACGGTGAATTGCGCTAGGGCCGGCCCTGCGGCAAGCGTTGCGACCATCAGCATTGCCGCGCGTAAAAGCCCTGCCGTCATGCTGATCTCTCCCTCACCGAACCGCTCCACTCTATGCAAAACACTGTCTCGTTAAGCAACCGCAGCAGAGCCCGGATATCCCTATCAATTCCCGGTGACTCCGGCTCAACAAATGTGCAACAGTCCCCTCCAGCGAGGCGCGGGTTGCGCCTCCTTATCGTGTCGTTCCGTTCGAAAGACTGGCTCGGGCAAGGGCCTCTCGACGGTGCGACCCAGCAGAGGGACACATATGCTCAATCTCAAGAACACCCTGGCTCTGGCCGTTGCCGCTTCGACGCTCGCCGTCGCCGCGCCCGCCATCGCACAGGACACCGGTGCTACCATCGGCTTCATCGGTGGCTTCACCGGCCCGATCGAATCCCTGACCCCGCCGATCTTCGCCGGCGCCGAGCTGGTCGTGAAGCAGATCAACGAGCAGGGCGGCATCCTGGGCGGCGAGCTCAAGCTCATCTCCGCTGACGGCGCTTGCGATGCGACGGCCGCTGCCGCCGCTGCCGACAAGGTCATCAACTCGGACAACGTCGTCGGTGTCGTCGGTGCACTCTGCACCGGTGAAACCATCGGCGCGTTCAACGGCTCGGGCCTCTCGGGCAATGTCGTGTTCATCTCGCCGGCCTCTTCGGCTCCGGCCCTGACCACGCTGGAAGACAGTGACCTTGTCTACCGCACCACCCCGTCCGACGCGCTGCAGGGCGTCAAGCTGGCCCAGCTGCTGCTGGCCAAGGACGTCAAGGACATCGCCATCACCTATGTCAACAATGACTACGGCAAAGGCTTCGCCGATGCCCTGTCGGCTGCCTACACCGCCGGCGGCGGCACCGTGGCTGCCAATGTCGCCCATGAAGAAGGCAAGGCCGACTACCGCGCCGAGCTGGGCAACCTGACCGCCTCGCAGAACCTGGTGATCCTCGCCTATGCCAACGCTTCGGGTAACACCGTGCTGCGTCAGGCCGTCGAATCCGGCAACTTCACCACCTATGTTGGTGGCGACGGCATGGTTGGCGACGACCTGCTCTCCGGCATCGACGCTGCTGCTGTCGAAGGCCTGATCGCCACCCGCGCCGGCGCCCCGACCGGTGCTGCCGTCGACATCTACAACGCCTTCACCAATGACGGCTTCGTCGCCAACGCGACCTATGCCCCCCAGGCCTATGACGCCGCCTTCCTGCTGGCTCTCGCCATCGAGAAGAACGGTTCGGCCTCGCGTGACGGCCTCTCGGCCGCCCTGCGCGAAGTCGCTTCGGCTCCCGGCGAGAAGATCCTGCCCGGCGAATGGACCAAGGCTGTCGAGCTGATCAAGGCCGGCACCGACATCGACTATGAAGGTGCCGGTGGCGCGCTCGACTTCGACGCCGCTGGCGACGTTGACGGCATCATCGTCGAACTCGCCGTCGAAGGCGGCAAGTTCGTCGAAAAGGGCCTGATTCAGTGATCTGATCGGCTCGAATGTTCGAAGGGCCCGGGAGCGATCCCGGGCCTTTTTCGTTGAGGCTGGCAAGGAGCATGCTCATGGAACCGCGCGTCAGCCTCGTCACCCTCGCCGTCACCGATCTCGCCCGCAGCATCGCCTTCTACGAGGCGCTGGGCTGGAAGCGTTCAATGAAGGAGGCCGAGGGCGTCGCCTTCTTCCAGCTCGGCGGACTGATCCTGTCGCTCTATCCGGACCTGGCGAAGGATGCCGGCACGCCAGACCGCAAGGGGCCCGGCGCCTTCTCGCTCTCGCACAATGTGCGGCAGGAAGCCGATGTCGATGCCTTGGTCAAAAAACTCGTGACAGCTGGCGCGTCGATCACCGCCCCAGCCCGCGCCATGCCCTGGGGCGGCCGCGTCGCCTATCTGGCCGACCCGGATGGCTTTCTCTGGGAGATCGCCTGGAACCCCGACTTCCCCATCGCCGCAGACGGCACCATCAGCATGCCGGGCTAGCCCGCTTGCAGTCTTGAGCCGGTTTGCTAGCCTGAACGCAGTGATGGGAGGACGTCATGGCCAGACTGCAATATTCGATCAACATCACGCTGGATGGCTGCTGCGATCACCGGGCCGGCGTTCCCGATCCGGAAATGCACCAGTTCTGGGCCGATGTGGTCACAAGAGCCGACGCGTTGCTCTATGGCCGCATCACTTATGAGATGATGGAAGGCGCCTGGCGGCCGATGGCCGAAAGCGGCACCGTCCCCGCGGACATGGCCGATTGGGTGCTGCCCTTCGCCCAGTCTATCCATGCCGCCCGGAAATATGTCGCTTCCACCACCCTCAATCAGGTCGACTGGAATGCCCGGCTGATCGAGGGTGATCTCAAGACGGCCATCGAGCAGCTCAAGCGCGAGGAGGACGGTGTCATCTCGTTAGGCGGGGTGAACCTTGCCGGCCAGATTGCCGCAATGGGCCTGATCGACGACTACATTCTGGTGGTCCACCCGCGCATTGCCGGCCACGGCCCGACCCTGTTTGCCGGCCTGCCGTCCTATATCGACCTCAAGCTCACCGCCCAGCGCACCTTCGCCTCCGGCGCCATAGCGCTGACCTATGAGGCGAAACGATAGGCAAACGAAAGGGGCCCGTCCGAAGACGAGCCCCTGATAGGCATCTGGATCAGCTAGGCGTCGCGTCGCACCACTTCGGGGATCAAGCCCTTGGGCGCGTATCTGAGCGCTATGGTGATCACGAGGCCCAGCACGAAGACGCGCATCTGGGCCGAGCGGGATTCGATCTCGGGGATCGCGCCCCAGCCGACATTGGTCGACCAGTAGCTGACGAAATCGAAGATCACCTTGGCCAGCGGTTCGGAAACCACCCAGACCAGCCAGATCAGGATAGCGCCAAACACCGCGCCCCAATTGTTGCCGGCGCCGCCGACGATGATCATCACCCAGATCAGGAAAGTGTGGTTGATCGGCTGGTAGCTCGAGGGGTCGAAAATCTGCGTGAAGCTGACCAGCATGGCGCCGCCAATGCCCATCAGCACCGAGCCGAAAACGAAGATTTCCAGCTGCCGCGCCGTGACATTCTTGCCCATGGAAGCGGCGGCGATGTGATTGTCGCGGATCGAGCGCATCATCCGGCCCCACGGCCCGGCATAGGCGCGCGAGATCAGCCAGATCGCAATGCCCAGCACCGCAAGCGCCAGCAGCAGGAAGCCGCCGCGGGCCAGCAACAGCGAGCTGAACTGGTCGGAGCCCGACGCCTGATAGGCCTGCGGCAATGGCGTCGGCCACGGTATCGGCGACACGGTCAGCGTGCCGCGGGTCAGCCAGTCCATGTTCTTGATCAGCGCCCGGATAATTTCCGAAATGCCGATCGTGGCAATGGCGAGATAGTCGGTGCGCAGGCCCAGCGCGATCTTGCCGACGATGAAGGCGATCACCGCCGCCAGCACGCCGCCGAACAGCCAGCCCAGCACCGGATGGCCACCCAACCCGCCGACAAAGCCGGCATTGGCCTCGATATAGGCGGCAGCCGGATCGATCTGGCTGCGATAGACGCAATAGGCGACAAACCACGCCAGCACGGTCACAAAGGTCTTCCAGCCGCCCTTGATGCCGATCTTGTCGCTCTGCCGCGCGCCATAGACCAGCAATGCGCCGGCCGCGAAAGCGATCAGCGCCCGGCCCAGCATCCAGGGGCCATCGGAGCCCCAGAACTGCGGATTGACCGGATAGGAGATGAAGGTCACGGCAAAGCCGCCCAGCATCAGGAAACCCATGATGCCGAAGTTGAACAGCCCGCCATAGCCCCACTGGATATTGAGACCCAAAGCGATCAGCGAATAGGCCGCCGCCTCCACCAGACGCGATGAAGTAAACGGCAGGCCCATGGCCCAGCCGATCACGAGGATCAGCACGAACAGGCCAGCAAACAGCGTGAGAGAACGCCGGATCATGACGAAGCTCCCTTGAAAATACCCGTGGGCCGGACCAGCAGCACCACGACGAGAATGACGAAAGCCACGGTCAGCTTATATTCGGTCGGAACGAAGGACAGCGTCGCCGGCAGCTGCGCCCATTCGGGCAGCACGCCATTGAGCGGCCGCAGCACCATGGTCCAGTTGAACACCGCCAGCGACTCGGCAAAGCCTATCAGCAGGCCACCGGCGATGGCGCCATAGGCTTGGCCGAGGCCACCGACGATAGCGGCAGCAAAGATCGGGATGATGATGTTGAAGGCGAGATCGGGCTTCAGCGTCACGTCCAGCGCCAGCATGGTGCCGGCCATGCAGGCCAAGGCGCCGGCGACAATCCAGGTTACCCGCACCACGAGCGCGGTATTGATGCCCGAGACCTGCGCCAGATCGGCATTGTCGGCCATGGCGCGCATCGCCTTGCCCAGCCGCGAGCGGGTCAGGAAGAAGTGCAGCGCCAGCACCGACACCACCGTCACGATGATCATCAGCAATTGCGGTTCGGTGATCACCAGCGGCCGGGTCGAGCCGAGCCAGGCCAGATCGACGCGGAACACATCCTTGGTCTCGGTCTCGAAGAACGAATAGGAGCCGGCGCCGAAGAACAGGCGGATCAGACCCTGCACCATCAGCGTCACGCCGATCGAAGCAATCAGCAAGATCACCGGCTTGGCACCACGCTTGCGCAGCGGTGCGTAAAAGCCCTTGTCGATGCCCAGCGCGAAAATCGCCGACATGACCATGGCAATCGGCAGGACGACGAAGCCCAGCGGGATCGGGGTGACAATGCCCCAGCTGGCAAACAGCGCCGCCAGCAGGAAGGCAAAGAAGGCGCCCGAGGTCATCAGCTCGGAATGGGCGAAATGGGCAAAGCGCAGAATGCCGAACACCAGCGTGATGCCGACAGCGCCAAGGGCATAGATGCAGCCCAGAACGGCGCCGGAAATGACCACCTGGTTGATGAAGAAAATGAGTTCGGTCACGGCTTAGCCCCCGAGGAAACTTTTGGCGACTTCGGGATCGGCAATGAGCTCTTGGCCCGTGCCGGTGAAGCGGTTCTGGCCCTGTGCAAGCACAAAGCCCTTGGAGGCGAAGGCCAGGGCCTGGCGCGCATTCTGCTCGACCATGAGAATGCCGACGCCCTCTTGGTTGACACGCACGATGGTCTCGAAAATCTCGATCACATAGCGCGGCGAGAGGCCCGCCGAGGGCTCGTCCAGCATCAGGAGCTTGGGCTTGCTCATCAGCGCACGGCCCATGGCCACCATCTGGCGCTGGCCGCCGGAGAGTTCGCCGGCCGGCTGGCGGCGCTTTTCGGCCAGCACCGGGAACATTTCATAGACCCATTGCATGGTCTCGGAAAAATCGTCCTTCCGCGTGAAGGCACCCATTTCAAGATTTTCCTCGACGCTCATCGAGGTGAAGACGTTCTTTTCCTGCGGCACAAAGCTCAGGCCCCGGGGCACCAGCTTGTCCGGCAGTGAATTGGCGATGCTCTCGCCGAGAAATTCGATGGTGCCGCCGGTGACCTTGAGCAGGCCGAAGATCGCCTTGAGCGTCGTCGACTTGCCGGCGCCATTGGGGCCGACGATGACGCCGATATCGCTTTGCTCGATGGCCATGTTGACGCCATTGAGGATCGGCGCGCCGCCGTATCCGCCGACGACGTGTTTGAGTTCCAGCAATGCCATTACGCCACCTCGACCGGAGTGCCGAAATAGGCTTCGACGATTTGTGGATTGGCCCGGATTTCTTCCATCGAGCCTTCGGCGATCTTTTCGCCCTGCGCCATGACGATCACGGGATCACAGAGCCGGCCGATCAGGTCCATGTCATGCTCGATGACGAAGAAGGTGTAGCCCAGCTCGGTATTCATCCGCTCGATGTTAGAGGCGAGATCGTTGAGCAGCGTCTTGTTGACGCCCGCAGCAACCTCGTCGAGCAGCACCACCTTGGCATCGACCATCATGGTGCGGCCCAGCTCGAGCAGCTTCTTCTGGCCACCCGACAGGTTGCCCGCCAGCTCGTTGCGCACATGGCCGAGCTTGAGAAAGTCGATGACATCCAGCGCCTTCTTGCGGACTTCCGTCTCGCGCGACCTGGCGAGGCCCGGCCGGAACCAGGCATTGCCTAGATATTCGCCCGGCTGGTCGCCCGGCACCATCATCAGGTTTTCCAGCGCCGTCATATTGGAGAATTCATGCGCGATCTGGAAGGTGCGCAGCATGCCGGTGCGGAACAGCTGATGCGGCTTGAGGCCGGTCACGTCATTGCCGTCAAAGATCACCGCGCCCTCGTCGGGCACGATATTGCCGGCCACGATATTGAACAGCGTGGATTTGCCCGCACCATTCGGCCCGATCAGCCCTGTGACGGAGCCGCGTCGCACCGAGAGCGAGCAGTTGTTGACGGCGGTGAGACCGCCAAAGCGTTTGCTGACGTTGCGAACGTCGATAACCAAGTCTGAGGACACCAAATCCGTCCCGTTCCTAATGCCATTTACCCGCGGTTCATATTCCGGGCTATTTTGAGGCATGTGCGCATAAGGTGACGCATGGGTCAACTTCGACACGGCGCTCTTGGCGCAAAAACGCTCCTGTGGAGCGTTTTTAGGGGAGAAGGCCATAAGGGCTGTGCCCGAATGGCGATGGGTCAGAGATAGGCGAGGACTGCGTCGGCTGTGGATTTATTGTTGGCGAAGGGCACATCGTAGAGCGTCGCCAGCCGGGTCAGTGCCTTGACGTCCACATCATGCGGCTGCGCCGAGAGCGGATCGATGAAAAAGATCAGCACGTCCAGCTTGCCCTCGGCGATCATGGCGCCGAGCTGCTGATCGCCGCCAAGCGGCCCGCTTTTCAGCAAAACGACGCTCATGCCCGTCGCCGCCATCACCCGGCTGCCGGTGGTGCCGGTGCCCCACAGGTCATGCTGGCTGAGCTTGTGCTTGTGGTGCTCGGCCCACACGCAGAGATCGTCCTTCTTGTCGTCGTGAGCCACCAGTCCGATGCGCGCCATGCCGCCCTCCATGCTGATGACTTCATGCCCGCTTCACCGCCCAAGGGCAATGGCAGGCAAAAACGATAGTGGCCCCGCCTGGACGCGGAGCCACCACCTAGCGGTTCGCCTGAAGGGAGCATCAGGAGAACCCTGGCGTTCCGGACAATGAGGGGAGGAAACCTCTGTCCGAAACGCGTTTCGCCTGGGGCCTAAAACTCGGCCCAATCCTGCGCGATCGCCGTATTGCCGACCGAGCGCAGCGCCGGCCTTGGCTTGGGCGCGGCAATCCGCGGTGCCTGCACCGGCGCGGCCTGCTCGATCTTGAAGATGTCGACGATATGATCGAGCTCGCTGGCCTGGGCCTCGGTCTGCTCGATGGCCGCATTGGTCTCCTCGACCAGCGCCGCATTGTGCTGGGTCATCTCGTCCATCTGCCGCACCGCGATCGACACCTCTTCGAGCGACGACGAAGATTCCCGGTTGGCCTGGGCAATCGAGTCGATCAGGGACGAGCTTTCCTGCGCGCCCTGCAGGATGTCCTGCAGCTTGCTGGCCACCTGCCCGACCAGCCGTGAACCCGCCTTGACCTCATTGGCACTGGCTTCGATCAAAACCTTGACCTCACTCGATGCCTGCGCCGCCGATTGCGCCAGGCGACGAACCTCGACGGCCACCACGGCAAAACCCTTGCCGGCATCGCCAGCGCGGGCCGCCTCGACCGAAGCGTTCAAGGCCAGAAGGTTGGTCTGGAAGGCGATGTCGTCGATCAGGCCGATGATGTTGGAGATCTTGGCCGAACTGGTCTCGATCGCTGTCATCGCCGCATTGGCCTGTTCCATCACCGCGCCGCCTTCGGTGGCATTGGTCGAAACCGCCTTGGCCTTCTGGCTCGCAGTGGCCGCGCGCGCCGCATTGTCATGCACAGCGCTCGATAGCTGTTCGACCGAAGCGGAGGTCTCCTCGATCGTCGCCGCCTGCTTGGTGGTGCGCTCGGAGAGGTCATTGGCGCCGGCGAGGATTTCCCCGGTCGCATTCTTCAGCGAGCGCGACGTGCTTTGCAGGCTGGTGACGATATCATGCAGCCGATCGATCGACTTGTTGAAGGCCAGCCGCAGCTGCTCGTACTCGCCGGTAAACTCGGTCTCGATCCGGCCGCTGAGGTCACCATCGGCCATCTTGCCAAGGCTCTGGCTGAGATGGGCAATGATGCCCTCGGCGCGCTTGCGCTCGGTAATGTCGGTGGCAAACTTGATCACCTTGACCGGCTTGCCCTGGGCATCGAGGATCGGATTGTAGGATGCCTGGATCCACACTTCCCGGCCGCCCTTGCCGAAGCGCTGGAATTCGGCGGCGACATATTCGCCGCTGCGCAGGCGATCCCAGAACTGGCCATATTCGGCCGATGCCGCATAGGCCGGGTCGCAGAACATGCGGTGATGCTTGCCGACAATCTCGTCCATGCGGTAGCCGACCGTGGCCAAAAAGTTCTCATTGGCCTGCCGCACCGTGCCGTCGAGGTTGAACTCGATGACGGCCTGGGCCCGCGAAATCGCGGCAATCTGCGCCTCGTGGTCGGCGGCCTGGTTTTTCTGCTCGGTGATGTCGGTGGCGAACTTGATCACCCGCATCGGTTTGCCGGCCTTGTCGAACACCGGATTATAGCTTGCCTGGATCCAGATCTCGCGGCCGCTCTTGGTGATGCGCCGATAGGCAGCAGCCTGATACTTGCCAGCGGCAAGGTCAGCCCAGAACTGCTTGTATTCAAGCGACTGCGCCTCGGCTGGATCGACAAACATGCGGTGATGCTGGCCGGCGATCTCGCTCAGCTCATAACCCAGCGCTGCCAGAAAATTTTCATTGGCGGTAATGATAGTGCCGTCGAGATTGAACTCGATCACCGCCTGGCTGCGCATGATGGCGTCTACTTTTGCCCGGTCGTCGCTATCTTTGCGTGAGAAAATACCCATCGAGAAGGCCCTCCAGCCTCTGCCCATGCCGCTTCTACGGCGCCCGGTTTGAAAAATTGCTTGAGGATTTTCGACGCTGCTGGTTGGGGTCTGCGCGCCGCCCGCGCAGAAATCCCAAAACCATGCCCGATACCCGCCAGCCCCGATGGGGCCAGATACTGGCGGTTGCAATCTCGCTGCTGATTGGGCCATGGCCGATCGTTCATCTGCCGCCACAGGTCCCCACCGGTGGCGAATGCTGAGTTGATCTGCGTCCCGATGGCGACCCTGCGCTGCAAAGGTTAACGGAAATCCAACAACCGGTGCCTGATAAAAAAAATGGCATCCGAGGATGCCATTTTATACGTATATTTCCGTAACTTAGCTGGCCTTGCGCTGCCCAAAGGCCTGTCGCAACCCGCTTATCATGCCTCGCGCATGAGTGTCGCGCTCCGGCAAATCACGTAGCGCAACGCCCAAAGTGAACACGCCAATCACCCGATCAAGCTCGGAGGCTTGAGCCTCGGTCTGCTCGATCGCGGCATTGGTTTCCTCCACAAGCGCCGCATTATGCTGGGTCATTTCATCCATCTGCCGCACCGCCACCGTCACCTCGTCGATCGAGGCGGCCTGGTCGCGGCTGGCCCGCGCAATGCCATCAAGCATGGCAGCATTCGTCCGGATTGCAGCCTGCACGCTGGCGATTTGCTCGGCGGCAATCGCCACCAGCTTGCTGCCGCCCTGCACTTCGCTGGCGCTCTGCTCGATCAGCGCCTTCACATCCGCCGAAGCCGATGCCGCCGATTGCGCCAGGCGCCGCACTTCCACCGCCACCACGGCAAAACCCTTGCCGGCGTCGCCCGCGCGGGCCGCCTCAACGGAGGCGTTCAAGGCCAAAAGGTTGGTCTGGAAGGCGATGTCGTCGATCAACCCGATGATGTTGGAAATCTTGGAAGAGGACTGGGTGATCCGGTCCATCGCCGCTGTCGCCTCGACCATCACCGCGCCACTGGCTTCGGCATCATTGGAGACGGCACGCGCCTTGCGGCTGGCCTCTTCGGCATGGCCGGCATTGTCGACCACGGTGCGGCTGAGCTGCTCGATAGCGGCGCTGGTCTGTTCGATCGTCGCCGCCTGTCGCGTGGTGCGTTCGGAGAGATCATTGGCGCCGGAGAGGATTTCGCTGGTCGCCGTCTTGAGCGCACCCGAGGTGCCGCGCAATTGCGTGACGATCTGACCGAGTTGCTCGGCCACGCCATTGGTATCGGTCTTGAGCTGGGCAAAGGCACCCTTGTAATCACCCTGCATGCGCTGGCTGAGATCAGCCCGTGCCAGGGCGGCCAGCACGTTGCCGGTTTCGGTCAGCCCGCGATCAACCGATTCCACCAGGTCGTTGACGTTCTGCGCCAGCAAGCGCAGTTCGGGATCGTTGAGGTCAGTCGCCACGCGGCCGGTGAAGTCACCGTCAATGGCCGCGCCGACCACCTTGCCGATGTCCTTCTGCAGGCCCTCGATGATCAGAACCTGGCTGGCGCGCTCGGCGCTCATGTCCAGCTCGGCCGTGCGCAGGTCGCGCATCTTGATGCCATTGCTGCGGAACACTTCCACCGCTTCGGCCATGTAACCGAGCTCGTCGGAGCGTTCGAGACCCGGCACCACGAGGTCGAGTCTGTCGCCGGCAATTTCGGCCATGGCATCGGTCAGCCGCGAAATTGGCCGCGTGATGGTGCGGGCGATCAAGACGCTGACAATGGCTGCCAGCGCGAGCAGCACCAACCCGATGATCAATAGCGAATTGCGCAGCCCGGCGGAGGGCGCGGAAATATCGGCTTCGCTTTCCAGCGCCACCACTGCCCAGTCGACACCGCCAAAGTTCAGCGGCTGGCTGGCCGCAACGAATGCCTGCCCCTCATGATGGGCCATGCCGCCCAGCCCTGCCGTGCCCGCCAAGGCGGCCGTTATTGCATCGCCCTGCAGCGACAGCGTCAGCACGTCATCGCCGGAGGTCTTGGGGGAATCATTGCGCGCCAGCCCATCCTGGCCGACGAGATAGGTTTCCCCGCTATCGCCCAGGCCCAGCGTGCGATCCAGCACTTCGCCGATGCGGCCCGTCGGCATCTGGAAGGCGATGACGCCAATGAGAAAGCCCTGGTCATAGACTGGCGACGCGATGAAGCTGGCCGGTGCCCCGGCGCTGGGGCCATAGGGCGCGAAATCGGAGAGGAAGACCTGGCCCTCTTCGGCGGCCATAGCGGAGCGCACCACCTTGCCCAGGTCGCTATCGGCCCAGGGACCGCCGCCCTCGGCGAAATTGGTGGCGAAATCGGCTTCCTTGAACACCGTATAGACATTGTTGAAATCGGTATCGAACAGGAAGATGTCGTAATAGCCGCGCTTGACCAGCAGGTCGCGGAAATCGGCATGCAGGTTCCGATGGTGCAGGTCATAGACCGGCAGCTTGTCCGAAGTGTCGAGCAGCATGCGCTCGCCGACCGGATTGGGGTTCTGCGTGATATAGGCGTCCTGCAGCAGCGCCGTCGGATCGCCCTGGCCCTTCAGCGAGCGCATGGCGCCCGAGAACAGGTCGATATTGGCAGCAATCTCCGCGCGCCCGGCGAACAGCGTCAGATCCTCGGCCACTTCCTTGAGATAGGCTTCGAGCGAGGATCGCGCATTCGCGCTCGCCGCCGTCAGGCGCTGCTCGGCCTGGCTGGTGACAATGGCATTGGAGGTGAAATAGGCGGCCAGCGCCAGGCTCGCTCCGGTGACCAGAGCAATCGCTACCACCATGGCTGGCAGTTTGAAGGCAAGTTTGAGCTGGCTGGTCATGAGGTCGTCTTCCGGAGTTGTGGCACTGCTGCCTTCGCCAAGGCATGCCCGCAGCTCCTCTTCCGCGGTCATGATGCGCGGCCAACATAGAAAGCATATGGTTAAGGAACCGCTTCCGGCCCTATCGCACAGGGGTCATGCGGCGGCCCGCCGAAGCTGGGCCGCTGCATTGCTCTAAGACTAGAATTCGTTCCAGTCGGCCGAAATCGCCGCATTGCCGTGGCTGAGATAGGACTGGGCCGCCGACTTGACCTTCTGCGCCGGTGCTGCGGCCGGAACCTGCCGAACCGAGCTACGCTTGCTGCTGTTCAGCGTGAACACATCGACTACGCGATCAAGCTCCGAGGCCTGCGCCTCGGTCTGCTCGATGGCGGCATTGGTCTGTTCCACTAGCGCCGCATTATGCTGGGTCATTTCGTCGAGCGTCCGCACCGCAATGGTCACCTCGTCGATTGCCGACGCCTGCTCCTTGCTGGCTTGAGCAATCGCCTGCATCAGGCTGGCATTCTCATTGACGGCATTGAGCATGGCCGCAAGCTGTTCAGCCGCATTAGAGACGAGCCGCGAACCGCCCCGAACTTCAGTCGCACTCTGCTCGATCAGCGCCTTCACATCCGACGAGGCGCTCGCCGCCGACTGCGCCAGACGCCGCACTTCCACCGCCACGACGGCAAAGCCCTTGCCGGCATCGCCAGCCCGCGCCGCTTCCACCGAGGCGTTGAGCGCAAGCAGGTTGGTCTGGAAGGCGATATCGTCGATCATGCCGATGATGTTGGAAATCTTCGACGACGAGGTGGTGATCCGCTCCATGGCTTCGTTGGCCTGGGTCATGGTCACGCCGCTCTGCGCCGCACTCTGCGACACCGACTGCGCCTTGCCATTGGCATCGGCGGCCATGCGGGCATTGTCCGCCACGGTCACCGCCAGTTGTTCCATGGCGGCAGAGGTCTCCTCGATTGTCGCCGCCTGCTTGGTGGTGCGCTCGGAAAGGTCATTCATGCCCGAGAGGATTTCGCCTGTCGCCTGCTTCAGAGAGCCCGAAATATGCTGGGCGCTGCCGACGATCTCGGTCAACGTCTCGGTCACAGCATTGGTATCGGTCTTGAGACGGGCAAAGGCCCCCTGATAGTCGCCCTGCATGCGCTGCGTCAGGTCGGTATTGGCCAGCGCACCCAGTACCTGGCCGGTCTCGCCGATACCGCGATCCACGGTGCCAACGAGGTTGTTGACGCTCTGCGCCAGCGCATTGAGTTCGGGATCGGGGAATTCGGCGGTGACGCGCTTGGTAAAATCGCCGGCCACCGCCGCATCGACCACAACGCCGAACGCATCCTGCAGCTCGGCCATCATCTGCTGGCGGTTTTTTTCGTCCTGCACGATGCGCGCGGCTTCCGCCTCGGTCATCGCGCTCATTTTCTTGCCAGTCTCGGCAAAGGTCACGATGACCTTGGCCATCGGCCCGATCTCGTCGCGGCGGGTCTGACCAGGAATTTCCACGTCGTAATTGGCGGCGCGGATCTCATCCATGGCTCGGCTCAGCGCCGCCAGCGGACGTGTGATACCACGGGTCGCCACCAGCATGGCCAGCAGCACCACCAGCACGATCGTGCCGAGGAACACGGCCGATACGGTCGTGATTATGCCGTTGGTCTCGGCGCTCATTTCGGTGATCGACGCCACCATGATGGCGGCATTCTCGACGATCCACGCCGACACATAGGCCACATATTCGTCGATCGTCGTATCGGCCTGCGCCAGCACGTCGCTGGCTTCGACAACCTGGCCACGATCGACCAGGTCCATCACGTTGCGCAGCATGTTGATGATATTGTCCAGCGTCGCCCGGGAACTGTCACGCACCTCTGCCGAGGCATTGGTCAGCGTCTGGATTTCTTCAAAGCGCAGGTTGAGGTCTTCCACCTGCACTTCGAAGGCCGCGCGCGTAGCGATCCGCTCAGGCGAGCCGGCCGAGACCGCCGCGTAATGGCTGGCCTCATACAGCATGAAGGCCAGGTTCGAATTGGTGCGGGCCACCAGCGTCTGGTTCATGCTGGCGTTGAAATAGCCGCCGTAGGTCGTGTCGGCAGCCTTGTAGTTGAAGGCCATGATGGCCACGCCGGCCATGCCGACGATGCTCAGCATGGCGATCAGAAGAACGATCTTGAATGAAATTTTTGCGTGATGAAGAAGCCAGGTCATTCGTGTCTCCAGTCCATTCTGGACCGTTAGATGGATGACACCGACTGGGCCGGGCTCCTCCGCCGATTGCACCAGCGTCAGTCCTGTCGATACGACAGCAGCCGTGACATATTCATGTTTAACATTTTCTGAATGGGGGGCTGCGGCAAGTCGTCCACCAAGTCGTTGACTGGACATAAAAAAACGCCCTCCGCGAGGAGGGCGCCTTTCATTTTACGAGCAGTCGAGCGGCTAGAACTCGCTCCAGTCGGTGGAGATCGCCGCATTGCCCTGGCTGAGATAGGCCTGTGCGGCGCGCTTGACGCCAGCTGGCTTGACCGGTGCGGCAACCACATTGCTGGTGCGGCGTGGCGCGGCATAATGATCGCCGGTGTGGAACACGGTGACGATCTCGTCCAGCGCGCTGGCCTGCGACTCGGTCTGCTCGATCGCCGCATTGATCTCCTCGACCAGCGCCGCATTGTGCTGGGTCATCTCGTCCATGGTGCGGACGGCGATATTGACCTCGTCGATGGCCGAGGCCTGCTCACGGCTTTCGCGGGCAATGCCATCCATCAGCTGGTTGTTGGAGCGGGCGGCATCGAGCATGGCCGAGAGGCGACCGGCCGCATCGGAAACCAGGCGCGAGCCCAGCCCCACTTCGGTCGCCGATTGTTCGATCAGCACCTTCACATCAGCCGAAGCAGATGCCGCCGACTGCGCCAGGCGCCGCACTTCCACGGCCACCACGGCAAAGCCCTTGCCGGCATCGCCAGCGCGAGCGGCTTCCACCGAAGCGTTCAAGGCGAGCAGATTGGTCTGGAAGGCGATATCGTCGATCAGCCCGATGATATTGGAAATCTTGCCCGAGCTGGCTTCGATCGCCACCATGGCGGCATTGGCCTTTTCCATCACCAGACCACCCTCTTCGGCGGTACGGGTCACGTCGGCTGCATTGACGCTGGCATCCTTGGCGCGCTGGGCATTCTGCAGCACGGTGGAGGCCAGCTGCTCCATGGCGGCCGAGGTCTCTTCGATCGTCGCAGCCTGCTTAGTAGTGCGCTCGGACAGGTCATTGGCGCCGGCGAGGATTTCGCCGGTTGCGGTACGCAGCGAACCCGAGGTGTTGCGCAGCTGCGAAACCACTTCGCTCAGCTTGTCGCCCACCGCATTGGTATCGGTCTTGAGGCGCGCGAAAGCGCCCTGGTAATCGCCGTCCATGCGCTTGGTCAGGTCGGTATTGGCAAGGGCCGTCAACACGCGGCCGGTTTCGTCCAGACCGCGCTCGACGGTAGCGACGAGGCTATTGACGCTCTGTGCCAGGCCATTGAGTTCGGCATCGGGGAATTCGGTCTCGACGCGGCGGGCAAAGTCGCCGGCAATCGCGGCATCCACCACCTGGCCGAAAGCGTCCTGCAGCTCGCTCATCATTTGCTGGCGCGCGGCCTGGTCGGCGATGATGCGAGCAGCTTCCGCCTCGGTCATCTGGCTAACCTTGAGGCCGTTCTCGCGGAACACTTCCACGGCGCGGGCCATGGCGCCGATCTCGTCGCGGCGGTTCTGGCCAGCCAGCACCACATCGAAGTCATTGGCAGCAATGCTTGTCATGTCTTCGGTCAGCGCATTGATCGGCTTGCCGATGGCGCGGGCGATCAGGCCACCCAGCAGCAGCACCACGACCATCACGCCCAGTGTGATCAGAGCGCTGGTGATGGCGGCCTGCCAGAAGATCGCCTGCACCGTGGTCATCAGCACGCCCGAGGCAATCACCCAGCCCCATGGCTCGAACGCCTGGGCATAGGTCACCTTGTCCTTGAACGTGTCATCCTTGTCCTTGAAGGCATAGGAGACGAAATAGGAGCCCTGGGCCTTGGCGGCGGTGATCATCTCGTCGAGATAGAACTTGCCATTGCCGTCCTTAACCTCCTTGCGGTTGGTGCCTTCCTTCTCCGGCTGGTAGCTGTGCATCACGTTGACGTAGTCATAGTTGTCGACGAACAGATATTCCTCGCCCTGGTAGCGCATGCTGCGCAGCACATTGAGCGCTTCGGCCTGCGCGGCTTCCGTCGTCATGGTGCCGGCCTGGGCCTGGTCGTAAAAGCTCTGCACAATGCTGGCGCCGGACTGGACCACTGACTGGATCTCCGTGCGCTTGAACTGATCAAGGCTCTGCCGCAGCGCATAAAGCTGGTAACCGACGACGGCCACGAAACCCAAAGCGAACACGAAGAGCAGGCTATACAGACGTCTGGCAATACTGCCGGTAAAAAGGTTAGTCACGGTGCGCTCCAGGTGACGGTTTGAGATGGGGGCCGAACGGCAAAGAGCCGCGAGCGAACAGGCAAGACCTGGCTCCGCGAGCTTTGACGGCAAGCAAGATTGGTGGGTGGGACGACATGCTACCTCATGCGACCCCGATTCCCGGCAGGGTCACGTGTTGTTATTGATGCGTCCGAATTCGATACTGTCTGAAGCTGGTTAATGCGTGGTAAAATACTAAACCACTGTCAGGAAATAAAAAGAGCGCCATAAGGCGCTCCTTTTTGCTTCGACGTTTACTGATGAATTCTAGAATTCAGACCAGTCGCTGGAGATGGCCGCATTGCCATGGCTGAGATAGGACTGGGCCGCCGAGCGCACCTTCTGCATCGAACTGCGCACCGGAGCCGCCGGGGCTGCCGCCGCGATCTGGCGGGTCGGCGCACGGCTCACCGTAGCATCCAGCGTGAACACGTCCACCACCCTGTCGAGCTCGGAAGCCTGCGCCTCGGTCTGCTCGATGGCAGCATTGGTCTGTTCCACCAGCGCCGCATTATGCTGGGTCATCTCGTCCAGCGTCCGCACGGCGATGGTGACCTCGTCAATCGCCGAAGCCTGATCCTTGCTGGCCTGGGCGATGGCCTGCATCAGGCTGGCATTCTCGTTGACCGCGTTGAGCATCGCCGCCAGCTGTTCGGCCGCATTGGAGACGAGGCGTGAACCGCCACGCACTTCGGTCGCGCTCTGCTCGATCAGTGCCTTCACATCCGACGAGGCGCTCGCCGCCGACTGCGCCAGACGACGCACTTCCACAGCCACCACGGCAAAGCCCTTGCCGGCATCACCAGCGCGGGCAGCCTCGACCGAGGCATTCAACGCCAGCAGATTGGTCTGGAAGGCGATGTCGTCGATCATGCCGATGATATTGGAAATCTTGGCCGAGCTGGTGGTGATGCGTTCCATGGCTTCGTTGGCCTGGGTCATGGTGAGCCCGCTCTGCGCCGCACTCTGCGACACCGACTGCGCCTTGCCATTGGCGTCTTCGGCCATGCGGGCATTGTCGGCGACGGTGGCCGCAAGCTGCTCCATGGCAGCGGAGGTCTCTTCGATCGTTGCCGCCTGCTTGGTGGTGCGCTCGGAAAGGTCGTTCATGCCGGAGAGGATTTCGCCGGTCGCCTGCTTCAGCGAGCCCGAGATATGCTGCGCGCTGCCGACCACTTCGGCCAGTTTTTCGCTCACCGCATTGGTATCGGTCTTGAGGCGGGCAAAAGCGCCCTGATAGTCGCCATGCATGCGCTTGGTCAGGTCGGTATTGGCCAGCGCGTCGAGCACCTGGCCGGTTTCACCAATGCCGCGATCGACCGTCTCGACCAGATTGTTGACGCTCTGCGCCAGCGAATTCAGTTCCCGATCCGGAAATTGAGCATGCACGCGCTTGGAGAAATCGCCGGCAATGGCCGCATCGACCACTTCGCCGAACGCTGCCTGCAACGCCACCATCATGTCGCTGCGCTCGATAGCACGGCGCTCGCTGGACAAGCGCTCCTCGTCACTCATGGCGCTGACCTTGAGGCCATTCTCGCGGAACACTTCCACGGCACGCGCCATCTCGCCCACTTCATTGCCGCGAGCGGTGAAGGGCACTTCGGTGTCGTAGTCGCCCCTGGCAATGGCCTTCATGGTGCGCGCCAGGCGCGGCACGGGCGCCATCATCAGGCGCGACATCAAATAACCGATAGCGCCAAGCACGATGAGCGCCACGGCACCGACAACCAGCAGCACATTGACGGTATCGTGGATCACCGCCTCGACCTCACCACGGTCGAGCCCGACGAACAGGATGCCGACCGGCTTGCCGGCCTGGTCGAGAATGGGCTGATAGGCCGTGTAATAGGGCTTGCCGACAATCGTCGCCTCGCCGAAATAGGATTGACCCGCCATCATGGCGGCATAGGCGGGGCTCGCCTGACCCAGCGGCGTACCGAGAATGCGCTGGCCATCCGCGCCGACAATCGTTGTCGTCATGCGGATGAAATCTTGCTGCGTCTCGTCCCAGGCAAAGATCGTTGCGGCTTCGTCGGTAATCCTGGCAATGGAATCGACGATCGTATGATCGATGAATTGTGCCGGCATGGCCCAGGCGTGAATACCGGCAATCTCGCCGCCATCGGTCCATTTGACCTCGGCACCCGGCAGGCTGCCCTGCAACACGGTCGCGGCGATCTCGAGGCTGGTGACCTGCGCCTCTGCCGCGCTCTCGCGCGCCGATGCGCTCAAATTGACATAGGTTGCGGCAAGGATCACCCCGACCGACACGATGATGGCAGAAATCACCAGCGTGGCGATCATCGTGGTGAGCTTGATATTGCCCAGAATATGTCCAGCGCGCTGCAGCATGCCAATGGCCCCATTAAACCCATGCTGCCACCTAAGAAAATAGGCGCGTTCAGCCCGATGAAATTATCATCGGGGGATTAACCAAGCGTTATTCATGACAGGACGCTCTCTATTGGTCCGCAAGCGGACAAATAGATCAGTATTTATACTGATAAATCTCCTCCGCGCATCTCCGGCGCAGGGGTCTATAGTATAGCGGTTGAAGCGTCAGAACTCATCCCAATCCGCCGCAATGGCGGCGTTACCGTGGCTCTTGAGATTGGCCGATGCCGAGGCCAGCCGATGCTGCAGGCCGCGCGCAGCCGAAGCCGGCGGGGTGGGTGCCCTGGCAACGCGAACCGGCGCCTCCTGCTGGGTGATGCGGAACACCTCGACAATGCGGTCGAGCTCCGTGGCCTGTGCCTCGGTCTGCTCGATCGCCGCATTGGTTTCTTCGACCAGCGCCGCGTTATGCTGGGTCATCTCGTCCATGGTGCGGACGGCCGTGGACACTTCCTCGATGGCCGAAGCCTGTTCGCGGCTGTCATTGGCAATGGATTCCAAGAGGCCATTGTTGCCCCGCGCCGCGTCCAGCATGGACTTGAGCTTGCCGGCTGCATCACCGACCAGCTTGGAGCCGGTCCTGACCTCATTGGCCGACTGCTCGATCAGCGCCTTGACGTCCGACGAAGCGCTCGCGGCAGACTGCGCCAGCCGCCGCACTTCCACGGCCACCACCGCAAAGCCCTTGCCGGCATCGCCAGCACGCGCTGCTTCCACCGAGGCGTTCAGCGCCAAAAGGTTGGTCTGGAAGGCGATATCGTCGATCATGCCGATGATATTGGAAATCTTGGCCGAGGACTGGGTGATCCGTTCCATCGCCGAGGTTGCCGCATCCATCACCTGACCGCCCTCTTCGGCGGTTTTGGTGACCTGCATGGCATTGGCGCTGGCCTCCTTGGCGCGCTGGGCATTCTGCATCACCGTCGATGCCAGCTGCTCCATCGCCGCAGAGGTTTCCTCGATCGTCGCTGCCTGCTTGGTGGTGCGTTCCGAGAGATCATTGGCGCCCGAAAGAATTTCGCCTGTCGCGGTCTTCAGCGAACCTGATGTGTGGCGCAGCTGGCCGATCACTTCAGTCAGCTTGTCGGCCACGGCATTGATGTCGGATTTCAGCGTGGCAAAGGCGCCTTCATAGTCGCCATGCATACGCTGGGTCAGGTCGGTGTCGGCCATCGCACCCAGCACCTGGCCAATTTCGGTGACGCCGCGATTGAAGGTCGACACCAGATTGTTGACGCTACCGGCCAAAGCATTGAGTTCTGGATCGGGGAATTCCACCGAAACCTGCTTGGAGAAATCGCCGGCCACCGCGGCATCCACCACCGCGCCAAAGGCCGATTGCAGCTCGCTCATCATCTGCTGCCGGTTTTCCTGGTCGGCAATGATCCGGGCCGCCTCGGCCTCGGTCATCTGGCTAACGCGCAATCCATTCTGGCGGAACACTTCCACGGCGCGGGCCATGCCGCCCACTTCATTGCCCAGTCCGGTATAGGGCACGTCGATATCGTAGTGGCCCTCGGCAATCGTCTCCATCGAATGGGCCAGCTTGGGGATTGGCCGTGTGATGACATTGGAGAGCACAAACCCGACGAGGCCCAGCGCTACGACCACCGCGCCACCCACCATCAGGATCAGGCCCAGCACGCCGTTGGCGGCGGCTTCGATCGCGGCCATCGGCGTACCGACAAAGATCGCACCCATCACCTCGCCGCTCATCTTTTCGATCGGCTGCAGGGCGCCAAAATAATCCACCCCATTGATCGGCAGCTGTCCCATGAAGGGCTCGCCGGCCATCAGGCTGGCAAACACCGGGCTGCTGGCATCAAGGGTGAGGTCGGCAACGCGGGTACCATCGGGCGCCGCAATGCTGGTGGTCTTGCCGACCAGCACCTGCGTCGCCGAATCCAGCACATAGATCGTCGCATCCTGCTGGGTGACGCGGGTCACTGAGTCGATGATTTCGGTGTCATAGAAGGGCGGCACCGCCCAGCTCTGGAAGGCATCCATGGTGCCTTCGGGGGTCCAGTTCAGCACCGAACCGGAAATCCGCCGCTCGAGAATGGTCGCCGCTACCGCCAGATTGGTCTGCTGCTGCAGCGTGCTGTCAGCCATCGAGCGCGCATGCAGGTTCAGGTAGATGGCACCCGATACGGCAGCAATGGACCCGATAATGGAGACCAGCACCAGAACAGCAATTGTCGTGGTCATCCGGATATTGCCGAACACGGCCGTAAGCATACGCATGGATCATTTCCCCCAAAGATCCGGACGCGCTCACTCCCGCGCATCCACAATCAATTCCGTCAAAGTTAGGACACAGCGGTTAACCGATTCTTCTCCGCCAAGCCTCGGGAGGGCCCGGAACGAGGATTAATGCGCAATCCGCAGTTATTTTTTCAGCCTTTGCGTGACAACTTGCCTGACGCCGCCCCTTCGCCCCTCAAGCACGGGCCAGAATGCGCTCGGGCCGAGCGTCACGCTCACTGTCCGTCGCCGCTCTGACCGGCACAGGTGAACCATGCTGCTGATGGTTTGAGAGCGCTGCCCGGTCATCGGTGATGAAAATCTCGACGATCCGGTCGAGCTCATTGGCCTGGGCCTCCGTCTGCTCGATGGCCGCGTTGATCTCTTCCACCAGTGCCGCATTGTGCTGGGTCATCTCGTCCATGGTGCGGACGGCCGTGTTGACCTCTTCGATCGCCCCGGCCTGCTCGCGACTGTCCCGGGCAATGCCGCTCATCAGGCCATTGGATGATCGCGCTGCGGCGACCATGGCTTCGAGCTTGCTGGCCGCATCCAGCACCAGGCGCGAGCCACCCCTGACCTCACCCGCAGACTGTTCGATCAAGGCCTTGACCTCGGACGAGGCATTGGCCGCCGATTGCGCCAGCCGCCGCACTTCCACCGCCACCACGGCAAAGCCCTTGCCGGCATCGCCGGCGCGAGCGGCTTCGACAGAAGCATTGAGAGCAAGCAGGTTGGTCTGGAAGGCGATATCGTCGATCAGCCCGATGATGTTGGAAATCTTGCCTGACGATTGGGTAATGCGCTCCATCGCCTCGGTCGCCTGATGCATTACCTGCCCGCCCTCTTCGGCGGTGCGTGTGACCGCAGACGCCACGTCGCTGGCTTCGCGCGCTCGCTCGGCATTCTGCATCACGGTGGACGCCAGCTGCTCCATCGCCGCCGAGGTTTCCTCGATCGTCGCCGCCTGCCGCGTGGTGCGCTCGCTGAGGTCATTAGCGCCAGACAGGATTTCGCCGGTGGCCGTCTTCAGCGTGCCGGACGTGTCCTTGAGCTGGCCGACGATATCGGTCAGCTTGTCGGCCACCGCATTGGTATCGGCCTGCAATTGGGCGAAGGCGCCGTGATACTGGCCTCTCATCCGCTTGGTGAGATCGGTATCGGCCAGCGATGCCAGCACCACACCGGTTTCGCTGACGCCCCGATCGACGGTCGCCACCAGCGTATTGACAGAACCGGCCAGGTTATTGAGCTCGTCGTCAGGAAATTCGGCCTCGACGCGACCGCTGAAATCACCGGCAATCGCCGCATCCACCACCGCGCCAAACGAACGCTGCAGGTCCTGCATCATAGTCGCACGCTCGGCCTGGCTGCGGATGATCTGCACCGCCTCGGCCTCGGTCATCGCCGCAACCTTGAGACCGTTTTCGCGGAACACTTCCACGGCCCGCGCCATGGCGCCAAGCTCATCCTTGCCATCGGCGCCGCGCACCTTGACATCGAGATCTCCGTCCGCCAACTGCTCCATGGTCGTCGTCAGGCGGCTGATCGGCCGGCTGACCGAGCGGGCAAAGAAATATCCGGCCACGGCAGCAATGGCCAGCAACGCCCCGCCCACCAGCAGGATCATGTTGCGCATATTGTTGACCGGCGCGTAGACCTCGTCCTCCGGCTGCACCGCCGCGACCGCCCAGGTGACGCCGCCAACGCTGACCGGCCCGGCCCGCACCACCATGGGCGCATTGCGGTAATCCGTGCTGATGCCTTCGCTGGTTTCGCCGGCAAAGGCCCGCGCCAGTACGTCCGACGTCAATGTCGACTGCAGCACATCGGGCGCTTCGGTGCGAGGGGATTCCGTGCGCAGCAGGCCATCCTCGCCGACCACGACCACCTCTCCGGTCAGCCCAAGCCCAGACAAGGCCGAAATCCGGGCGCTCAGCACATCACTGGGAATGGCCAGCACCATCACGCCGGTGCTCGCTTCCTTCTCGTAGACCGGCATGGCCATGAAGCTTTCAGCCACCCCGGTCGGGGCATAGTTCGAATAATCGACGAACACCGCCTGCCCGTCCGGCAGGTCCTTGGCGGCTGCAAAAGCCGCGCCCAGCCCGGTCGCCGCCATGTCACCATCGGTTAACACATTGGTAGCGAAATCCGTATTCTTGGCGACGGAATAGACCACGTCGCCCGCGGTGCTGATCAGCAGCACATCCGAATACTGCCGTTCCTGCACCAGGGTGCGGAAGCCGGGATGGAATCTCTTGTGCGGCGCGTCATAGGTCGCGCCCTTGGCGCCGACGCTGTCGACCGAAGCACGATCGTCCGGGTCGGGGTTTTCGGTGACATAGGCGGTCTGCAGCTGAAGCGCGGCACGCTCGGCGAGGCCCATGCGCAGCTCTTCCAGCGAGCGCGTCAGGTTCTTCATCGCCGTCACGGTGTCGGAGCGCTGCACGAAGAGACGGAGGTCGACCTCGGCACTGTCATAATAGTCGCTGACCAGCGACACGGCCGTCGTAAGGGACGCTTCCATCGACTGATTGCGCTGATCCTGCACGGTGCCCAGCCCGATCTGATAGCTGGCGAGACCCACGCCAGCGCTGACCAGCAGCGCCGAACCCACCAGCGCCAGCGGCAGCTTCTGCGCAATCTTCAACTGAAATGCCATTGGGTCCTCCAACCCGTCCCGGACCGCTGCATGCCTCTCCCGAAGGCATCGATACTGCGCCTCTGACGCAGCCCCGCAGCGATCGCCCTCCCAAGCAATATGCCTGACCGATAAATGCAAACGATACAGATTTTGGCTTAACCACAGGTTACGGCTGCCTTATTTTTCAGCAGCACAAAGCAAAAGGGCCACCCGAGGGTGACCCTTTGCAAAACTTCATGGTGTGAGAGGCGCTTAGCTCAGCGCACCGATCACCGCCTCGATGCGCTTCTTCATGGTCGAAGCATCGAAGGGCTTGATGATGTAATTGTTGACGCCAAACGAGATGGCTTCCTTCACCTGTTCCTTGTCGGAACGGCCGGTCGCCATGATGAAGGGCATGGCCTGGGTGCGGGGGTGCTTGCGGATTACCTTGAGCAGGGTCAGCCCGTCGATATCTTCCATGTTCCAGTCGGAAATGATCAGATCGACATTGGCCTTTTCCAGCTTGCCCAAGGCATCGCGGCCGCTCTTGGCCTCGATGATGTCCTTGAATCCGAGCTGGGTCAGGATGTACTTGCAGATACCCCGCATGGACTGCTGGTCATCAACGATGAGAACGCTGACAGCGCTGGCTTTTGGCATGTCGTATTCACCTTCTTGGCGCTCGGGGTCTTCTGACCTCGGACTTCGCTGGAACACTAGGCAGTAAGCGTTACAAATCTATCAATCGACAGCCCCAGATTGTCCGGGACTGATTAGGGATTGTACTTAGGCGGCGGACTTGATGCGGACCAGCGCATTGGCGAGCCGGCCGGCGATCGCCTCGATCGGCGCCTGCTCGACCACGGCACCCTCTTCGAAGGCCACGCGCGGCATGCCATAGACCAGCGCCGAGGCCTGGCTCTGGCCGACGGTATAGGCACCGGCATCCCGCATCAGCTTGAGACCACGTGCGCCATCGCGGCCCATGCCGGTGAGGATCGCCCCGACCGCCATTGGCCCGACCACCTTGGCCACAGATTCAAACAGCACGTCGACGCTGGGGCGATGACCGCTTTCCAGCTCGTCATGGGTCAACCGCGTCTTGAGCTGGCCCGACGAACGCTCGACCCGCAGGTGATAGTCACCCTTGGCCACATAAGCATGGCCCGGCTGCAGCACCATGCGGTCTTCCGCTTCCACTACAGTCAGTTCGCAAATTTCGTCGAGACGCGCGGCAAAGCGGTTGGTGAAGCCCGGCGGCATATGCTGGGCGATGACGATCGGCGGGCAATCCACCGGCATCTGGCTGAGCACCGCACGGATCGCTTCGACGCCACCGGTCGAAGCACCGATCGCGATCAGCGCACCGCTCGGCGCCGCCGCCGTGCGCACCGCGACCTTGGGCGCATCGGCACGACCGGCCGAACGGCCACGCACATCCGACTTGGCAGCCGCCCGGATCTTGTCACGCAGGTTGGCGCCAAAGGCATCGAGCCCGCCTTCGAATTCCGCGCTCGGCTTGGCGACGAAATCCACCGCACCCAGTTCGAGTGCCAGCAAGGTTTCGCTGGCCCCCTTCTTGGTCAGGGTCGAGACCATCACCACAGGCGTCGGCCGCAGGCGCATCAGCTTGTCGAGAAATTGCAGCCCGTTCATGTTGGGCATTTCAATATCAAGCGTCACCACATCGGGGTTGAGCGCCTTGATCTTTTCGCGCGCATCGATCGGGTCGGTTGCCGTGCCGACCACATGGATATCGCCATCGCGGGACAGCATGCGCGTCAGCACTTCGCGGATCAGCGCCGAATCGTCGACGACCAGGACCTTGATGCTCATGCTGCTTCTCGTTTGTTGAGTTTCTGCTTGGATTGATAAATCGTCTTGCCGACCAGCCGGAAGCCGTCGCCGCCCGAGCCGAGGTTTTCCGAATGCCCGATATAGAGGAAGGCCTCTGGCGCCAGCAGCTTGCCAAGCCGGCCAAACACTTCGCCCTGCGTTGGCTTGTCGAAATAGATCGCCACATTGCGGCAGAACACGGCGTCGAACGGCCCCTTCATCGGCCAGGCTGGCCCGATCAGATTGAGCGGCTTGAACGAGACGAGTTCACGGACAGCGGCGGGAATGCGGATGGTGCCGTCGCCACCCTTGTCGAGCAGGCGGGCGCGTTCGGCGCTGAGCCCGTTGAGCTCGTTCTCCGGATAGACCCCGGCCGCCGCCTTGGCGATGACGGCGGTATCGATATCGGTGGCAAGGATCTTGAAATCCCAGCGTTTCAGCTCGGGAAAGGCAGCCAGCAGATCCATGCCGATCGTATAGGGCTCCTGCCCTGTCGAGCAGCCGGCCGACCAGATGCGCAGCCGTGTGCCGCGCGGCTTTTCGCTGATCAGCGTGCCGATGTAACTGCGCAGGTGATCGAAGTGGTGGTCTTCGCGATAGAAGCGCGTCAGGTTGGTGGTCAGCGCATTGACGAAGTCCTGCCCGTCGCTGGCACTGCCGCCGCGCTCGAGATAATCGATATAGGCGTCAAAGCCCGGCAGTCCCAGCGCCCGCACGATCTTGCTGAGACGCGAAATCACCAGGGTTCGTTTTGCATCGCTCAGCGAGATACCGGCTACCTGATAGACCCGGCTCTTGATCCGCGAAAACTCGCGGTCGCTAAGGGAGATTTCTCCCTGTTCCATGCGGTGCACCCCAATTCGCCAACCGGTCCGAAGCTGGGGTCAGGCCCTCGCTCGCTTGGGGAGGGGAGCCGGAATACGCTCCACACCTTCGCCGAACGACGCCATTCGCCCGGTGAGACGCCGCAGCGCCGCTTCACCTTCGTCCAGTGTCAAAGCAATTGTATCGGTTTCATTGCTTAGATTGCGTAAATGACTGTCGAGGCCTGCGATCATTTTTTGCAAACTCTCGGCTTCCATTATTCCGGTCTCCGATTGTGCGCGGCCGCGCTTGACCACGGAGCGGATATCCTTGGCGGAACGATTGGTAATCTGCGCCAGCTGCCGCACTTCATCGGCCACCACGGCAAAGCCCGCACCCTTTTCACCGGCCCGTGCCGCCTCGACTGCCGCGTTGAGCGCCAGAAGATTGGTGCGGAAGGAAACATCCTCGATGGCCTGCACCATCTTGTCGACGTCCTGGGTCATCTGGTCGATATCGCCAACCAGCGCCTGGGTGCGCCGTGCCGCTAGATCCAGTTCGCCGGCCACGTCCTGCGCCGCTCGCCCGATTACTCGCGCCTGCTGCAAGCGGCCGGTGCCATCGGCCAGCGCCTTGCCGGTCATCCCCACATCGCCGCGATTGGCCTCGCTCTGCGCACTATACTGCGCCGCGCGCACTTCGAAATCATCGAGCAGCGTGCCGACCAAAGCCAGGCGCTGCTCAAGACCCTCACGCAACCCGCGCTCTTCATCGAGCTGCTCGGCCACGGCGCGGGTAAAATCATCGAGCCGCACGGCCAAAGCGCCCAACGGACCATCCAGCGCATCGGGCAGGTCGCCGCCGGCCGCGACGTCCTCCAATTGGCGCAGCCCATGATCGATCGTGGCCATGCCCTTGTTGAGCGCCACCAGCGCCGGATGCGACGTGGCCAAAGCCTTGGCGAAACGGAACCCGGTCTGCCCGCCGGCCAGTGCACCGACAAAGGCATCGAGATCGTCGTCTTCAATGTAAAGACCCGCCGGCATCAGCTCGAAAAGATACCAGCCCATGGCGACGGTCTGGCGCTTGACGACAAAGCGCCCGCCGCCCAGCGTGACCATGCTTTCCTCGGGCGCTCCGCCACCGCTGTCGAGATAACCGGCGCCAAACAGCGCATCGAGCGTCGCGCCTTCCACGGCCCCCTTGGCCAACGCCGTCGCGCCATGGCTGACGGCGATGATGACACCCGTATTGTCGGCCACCAGCGCCGGTTGCTGCAGGCCTGCAATAGTGCTCTTGAACAAATGCGCCTTTTCCAGCCGCTTGCTCAGCCGCAGGATAATGCCATCGATGGTCAGAACTTCGTCGGCTCGCGCTGTTAGGCCGGCCGCCAAAGCCAGCATGGTCAGCGTATGGCTGTCCTGCCGGCTGCGGCGAATGGCGAGAGTGAGCATGATCGACAGCGCCACCAGCATCAGCGCAGCAACGCTCAGCAGCCAGACCACGCCCGAGCCGAGCGCCGGCAATAGTCCAGCCGCCAGCGCCACGGCGCCGAGCCACGGTATGGCCGCGATCAGCGCTAGACGCAGGCTGGACATGACGCGCCTGATCCGCAAATCAGCAAGGACGGTTGCAACATGACCGGACCCTAGCCCGGTAATGGTTAACCAAACCTATAAACTATTGCCAATGCGTAAGACTTTGCTAAGCCCGCTTGCCAGAACATGAATTTCCGTCCCTGTTTGGCACGGCAAGTTCAGAATAGTTCGATGTCATCCACCGGTGCCGCAACCACAACACGCCGCTTGGCAAAGGCCGCTTCCTCGCGGGCCACATTGGTACCAACATCACTGTCGAGACGCTTGACGAACACCCGGCCGGAATGCGGCTTGAACAGCACGCGGCGGGCATAATTGCCACCGAGGTCTTCGCCGGTCAGCGCATAGCCTTCATCGGCGAGGAACTGCCGCACGAATTCGATATTCTTGCGGCCCACATCATCCAGCGCCGAGTTTATCTTGCCGCCACCAAACACTTTTATTTCGAGATTGGCCTTCTTGCCGGTGCCCTTGGTGAGCACCTTGTTGATCAACTGCTCCATGGCGAAGGCGCCATAGCGGGCCGAAGCGCCGTAGCGATCCTTGGCCGATCCCGACTGTTCGGCGAGCAGGAAGTGGTTCATGCCGCCGACATTGGCGACCCGATCGCGCACGCAGGCCGAGATGCAGGAGCCCAAGACCGTCGAATAGGTCAGGTCGGTTTCGTTCGAAACATGGCAGTCGCCTTGGTGGACGGTCGTGACCACCCCGCGATCGAACTCGGGGGGTAAGGAATTCGGCAGTGCCATTTGGTATGTACAACCCCAAAGCGTAGTCATCGCGATGGTAGCCGAAAACTCGTTAGCCAATTGCTAACCACGCTGCGCGAGGACTGCAAAGCCCCCGGAAACGGCAAGGAGAGCTTTAGAAATACTACTATAGGATATCTGGATCGGGGCTAGGATTTCACACTCAATGTCACTGCAGAAACTCGCGAGAGAACTCGATGAGACGGCGCGCCAGACGTCCTCGATGCTGGAAGGCATCACCGAGGCGCTGCAACTCCTGGCCGATAAGTCGATCAGCAAGGACCCGAGCGTGCGCGAAGCCACGCAGATGATCATTACCGCCCTGCAGGGCCAGGATCGTATCGAGCAGCGCTGCCACAATATGGCATTGGCCGTCCGCCAGTTCGCCCTGCTGCCCCATTCGGCACCAGACAGCGTCTATGACGAAATCTGGTGCAGCCTGACGCTGGACGAATTGCGCGTCCCCTCGCTCTCGGGCATCGCCGCCCACCAGAGCCACGGCGACGTCGACCTGTTTTAGGTCGAGCAGCCAAAGCTGGAACAGAGGGCGCCGTAAGGCGCCTTTTCTTTTGGCCTAGCGTGCCGCTGCGCCCCGGACACACGCCTCGATATTATTGCCATCCGGATCGAGCACGAAGGCACCATAGTAATCGCCGGCCCCCTCGCGTGGACCGGGCTTGCCGTGATCCACACCACCCGCGGCAATCGCGGCGCGATGAAATTCATCCACCATCGCCTTGCTCTCGGCCACGAAAGCCACGTGCATCTGGTTGATCCCGGCGCGTGAGCCCTCGACCCAATAGCTCGGCCGCAGCGTGCCGATCCACAGATAGGGTATCGGCTCCTCGGCGCTTTTTCCGAATAGGAAGGACTCGTCGCTGTTGGTCGTGGTGCCGAGGCCGAGCGCCTTGGCAATCGCATCGTAAAAGCGCCGGGCCTTCGCGAGGTCTGTCACGACAATTCCGGTGTGGTCGAGCATGGTGCTGGTCTCCATTCGTGGAACTGCCAGATCAATTCCACTGTGCTGCAAACCGTTCCCGCCAAACAAAAAGGGCGCCTCGCGGCGCCCTTCTCAATTCAAACTGTTGGAGATACCTCAGGCATCCATCTTGGCGCCCGACACCACGGCATGCAGGTCGATCAGCCCGACCATGCGGCCATCATGGGTGACAATACCATTGAGCAGTTCGGTATCGACCGAATTGCCTTCCGGCACCACATGGATGTCATCCTTGGACACGGTCAGGATGTCGCTGACCGCATCGACCAGGATGCCGACCCACTTGTCGCCGACGCTCATCACCACCACGACGTGGTTTTTGGTGGGCGAGGTCTTGCCATCGCCAAAGCGGGCGCGCAGATCAAAGATCGGCACGATCGTGCCGCGCAGGTTGATCACGCCGCGCACGAATTCGCGGGTATTGGGCAGTGGGGTCGCGCCATCCCAGGCGCGGATTTCGCGCACCGTGGTGATCTCGACGCCATAGGTCTGTTCGCCGATCGAGAAGGCGATCAACTGCAGGGAATTCTGGGCGGCAATGGCCGACTTGTCGCCCATGTCGTCACGCAAACCGAGCGCTTCCATTCTAGTGCCTTTCTGCCGTCCTTCTGGCCGGCTACGCTTTTACAAACGGCCCGCGAGCCGCATTCTGACTAGTGCGGCGATCAGGCCGCGTTCTTGTGAACCATCGTGGTCTTGAGGCCCTGCACGTCCACGATCAGCGCGACATTGCCGTCGCCCAGGATCGTGCCGCCGGCAATGCCGTCCACGCGTTCGAAATTCTCTTCCAGCGACTTGATCACCACCTGCTGCTGGCCAATGATCCCGTCGACGATCAGCGCCACCTTGGCCGAGCCTTCGGCCTCGCACAGCACCACGAAGCGGTTTTCCGGATCGGTTTCGGATGGCATGTCAAAGCGCTGCGCCAGGTCGATGACCTGCACATATTCGCCACGCACCTGCAGCACCTGGCCACCGCTCGGCACCCGCTCGAAAGCGGCGCGCGAACACTGGATGGTTTCAACGATCGAGGAGAGCGGCACCACATAGGGCGAGACGCCAACCTTGACCAGCATGACGTCGAGCACCGCCAGCGTCAGCGGCAGGCGCAGGGTCATGCGCGTGCCCTTGCCGGTCCACGAACGGACATGCACCGAACCACCGATCTTCTTGATATTGGACAGCACCACATCCATGCCGACGCCGCGGCCGGAAATGTCGCTGACTTCGCTTGCCGTCGAAAAGCCCGGCGCAAAGATCAACTGGTCGATCTGCTCGTCGGTCGGATTGACGTCCGGCGCCACCACGCCCTTGTCGCGCGCTACCTGCAGTACGCGCTCGCGGTTGATGCCACCGCCATCGTCCTCGACGATGATCAGGATATTGCCGCCGGCCTGCTCGGCCGAGAGGCGAATGGTGCCAATTTCACTCTTGCCGCGCGCCAGGCGCTTGTCCGGCGTTTCGATGCCGTGGTCGGCCGAATTGCGCACCATGTGGGTGAGCGGATCGGACAATTGCTCGATCACCGTCTTGTCGATTTCGGTGTTCTCACCGATCGTCTCGAGCTTGATCTTCTTGCCGGTCTTGGTCGCCAGCTCGCGCACCAGGCGCGGCATGCGGGAGAACACCGATTTGACCGGCTGGGCGCGGATCGCCATCACCGAGTCCTGCAGCCCGCGAGTGGTCTGCGCCAGCACTTCGAGACCGCGCACTAGCTCGGTATAGCGAGCGCGCAGCGTCTCATCCATCTGCTGGGTCAGCATCGACTGGGTAATGACCAGCTCGCCCACCATGTTGACCACGCGATCGACCTTGTCGAGATCGACGCGGATCGACTGCACGCCCACATTGCGGCTGCCGCCGCTGCTCTCTTCGCCATCGCTGGAGGCGGCTGGCGCCGCAGCGCGCAGCGGCGTCACGGCCGCCGTCTGCACCGGCGGCTTGGCAACCGGACTTGGGGCAATGGTTTCGGCCAGTTCGGCAAAGCTCAGGCCCGGCGCCTCTTCAAAAGTGTCCTGCACGGTGACGGGCGCCAGTTCCGGTTCGGGTGTGAAGTCGGCTTTGGGGACCACGGCGACATCGCTGTCGCGGCTGAAATCGAGCAGGTTGGCCACTTCATCATCGGCCAGCGCCAACAGGTCGGCCGGATCGGAGTCGGCGGTCAGAACCACCGGCTTGGGCGCAGGCTTTGCCGCAACCACCGGCTCCGGAATATCGAAGCCTGCAGCAGCGCCGAGCTGGGCAATCGCGATATCGCAATCGCCATCGACGAATTCGAACACTTCGCGGATCATCGCCTCAGTGACCGAAGGCGAAACCAGGGTGATTTCCCAGGAGCAATAAACCGCAAACGGCTCGAATTCGGCCAGCGACGGCATTTCTTCGAGCACGGCGCGCACATGCATATCGCCGAGCACTGCCAATTCGCGGAACAGCAGCAGCGGATCATTGGCGCGGGCATAGAGCGCGCGATGTGGCGTGAAGCGGATTTCCCAATGGCCGGGCTCGACCTGCATCGGCGGCGCGTCGAATGCGTCATCCGCCTCGGCTTCGTCGGCCTCGGCCTCATCGCCGCCCAGTTTGACCATCACCGGTACGAATTCGATGTCGAAGGCGTCCATCGGCTCGCCGCCCTCGTCGTCATCCGAACCACCGCGCTCGCCACGGGCCAGCGCGTCGAAACGGTCTTTTTCTTCCATGCCATAATCGGCCGGCAGCGCCTCGCCCGTCTGGGCCGCCTTGACGTGATCGGCGACGATGTCATTGGCGCGGATGCACAGGGTAACGACGTCGTCGCTCATCTCGATGCGGCCGTCGCGCACATAGTCGAGCAGCGTCTCATAGGCATGGGCAAAGCCCACCAACGCCGAGAAGCCGAAGGCCCCGGCGCCGCCCTTGACCGAATGGATGGCGCGGAACACGGCGTTGAGCCGGTCCGCATCGCGTTCGCCCGCCTCGATAGCGGAGAACTGCTCCTCCAGCTCGTTGAGCAGTTCGGAGCACTCGTCGAAATAGGTGGCTTTGAAATCGTCGAGATCGCTCATGCGGACACGTCCAACCCTTCTGGGTTCAGTAAGACTTAATGAACGACCCGGTGGATCACCGAGATCAGCTTTTCAGGATCGAATGGCTTGACGATCCAGCCGGTGCCGCCAGCGGCCTTGCCCTGGTCGCGCTTGTCCTGGCTGGTTTCGGTGGTCAGGATCAGGATCGGCAGGCTCTGGTGATTGCCCGTCGCCCGCACATGCTTGATGAATTCGATGCCGTCCATCACCGGCATGTTGATGTCGGTGATCACCACATCGACCTGCTCGGTCTTGAGCACATCCAGGCCCTGCTTGCCGTCTTCGGCCTGCAGCACTTCAAACCCGGCATTGCTCAGGGTGTGGTGCAGCATGGCGAGGATGGTCCTCGAATCGTCCACCGTCAGAACCCGCAACGTCTTCATCCTCTCATCATTCCCGAAAACTGGGCGTCCAGACCCAGTCGCTCGATCGCGGACGTCATCGCCGCGCTCGGCTGCTCGATAGCAAACTCAAAATTGTTCTTGCGGGCGGTCTCGGCAGCGCTGATCAGCATGAACAGCGCGTTGGTCGAGACGCGTTCGACCGCGTCGGCGGTCACGGTGACCGGCCCCTCCTCGATCGCATCGATCAGGCCGTCGCGGATACCATCCAGCGCATCGAGGTCGATGATCGCCGGCAATGCGACTGATTTCTTGGTCTTGCTGACCATGATGGATGCTTGCCCCCGGAGTTTTCTCCAGGCGCCAGTCTCCATGGGAACGGTTTAAGAAGTGCTAACCTTGATGAGCTTCTGCATTACTTCGTCAGGAACCTTTTATCTTGGCGCAGGAACGATCTACAACCTGACCCCTTGCAGGAACGCCCGGCAGAGAGTTAACCGGTGACGCGCAATCTCGATCGGACCCTATCATGACCTCATCCATCGCCCTGACCGGCATCGCCCGCGATCTGGCGGCCCGCGCCGAAACCGGCAAGCCGATCCGTGTCGGCGTCATCGGCTCGGGTGAAATGGGCACCGATCTGGTGACCCAGATGTCGCTCATGAAGGGCATCGAAATGGCGGCCATCGCCACCCGCCGCCCGCATACCGCGCTCGATGCCATGACCATCGCCTATGGTGACGACAGCAAGGGCCGCGAGGCCGATACGCCGGCCCAGGCTTTGGCCGCCATCGAGGCCGGCAAGATCGCAATCACCTCGGCGCAAACCCTTGTCACTACCGAGAATATCGACGTCGTCATCGACGCCACCGGCAAGCCCGGCGTGGCCGCCGATTACGTCCTCACCGCCATGGAGCATGGCAAGCATGTGGTGATGATGAATGTCGAAGCCGACGTCACCATCGGCCCCTATCTCAAGGCCCAGGCCGACCGTCTCGGCGTGATCTATTCCGTCGGCGCCGGCGATGAACCAAGCTCCTGCATGGAGCTGATCGAATTCGTCTCCGCCCTCGGCCTGCCCATTGTCGCCGCCGGCAAGGGCAAGAACAATCCGCTCTGGCACGATGCCGTCCCAGACGACTATCGCGAGGAAGCCACCCGCCGAAACATGAACCCGCGCATGCTGGTCGAATTCGTCGACGGATCCAAGACCATGGTGGAAATGTGCGCCATCGCTAATGCCACCGGCCTCGTGCCCGACGTGCCGGGCATGCATGGCCCCAAGGCCGATCGCGAGGATATGGCCAAGGTGCTGATCCCCAAGGAAGACGGCGGCATCCTCAACAAGATGGGCGTCGTTGATTTCACCGTCGGCAAGGGCGTCGCCCCCGGCGTCTTCGTCATCGTCAAGGCGGAGCATCCGCGCATCATCGAGCGCATGGATGACCTCCACATCGGCCACGGCCCCTATTACAGCTTCTTCCGCCCCTACCACCTGACCAGCCTCGAAGTGCCGCTGACCGCCGCCCGCATCATGCTCTATGGCAAGCCCGACATGGTGCCGCTGGCCCGCCCGGTCGCTGAAGTCTGCGCCGTCGCCAAGCGCGATCTGCTGCCCGGCGAGACCTTCGATGCCATCGGCGAAACCTGCTATCGCAGTTATACCATGACCATCACCGACAGCCGTGCCGCCGGCGCTCTCCCGGTTGGCCTGCTCGAAGGCGGCAAGGTCACCGCCCCGGTCAAGAAGGGCGAACTGCTGACCACGGCCAACAGCCAGCCTGATACCTCGACGCGCCTGTTTGCCCTGCGCGCCGAGCAAGACAAGATGCTCTATTCCTGATCGATCTCCTGTCGGATCGGCAATGGATAGCGCCGCTTAGGCGGCAGCCGGTGCAGCACGACGCCGAGCACCACCAGCATCACGCAGGCGATCAGTAGCACGCCAAACAGCGTCAGCGGATCGACCGGCCCGGGATAGACCAGCAGCGGCACGGCCGCGGCCGGTGGATGCGTGACGCGCAGCACCAGCATGACCAGCATGGTCAGCCCGACGCAGAGCGTCGCCACCCACCATGGCTCGGGCCCGAACAGCAGCGCGCCCACCGCAATCACCGTGCCGATCAGATAGCCGGCAAGGATATTGATCGGCTGCGCGCCCGCACTCTCCGGCTGTCCGAAAATCAAAAGCGCCGTCGGCCCCAGCGGCGCCAATAGCAATGGCAGGCCCGTCGCTGCCGCCAAGCCGCCGATCAGCGTCACGCTGGCCGCCGTCGCCGAGGCCGATTTGGCATGCACACGCCAGTCCTTGCGGGGCTCGTGGCGCATCAGGAAACGGGCGAGAAGATTGTGCATTTGGATCCGACCTTAGGGCCGCGACCTATAGGCCGCACCATCGCGCCTGAAAAGCCGCATTGCCGGATTTCTGATTTCCGCAGCGCCTTTAACTGCCTGTGAGCCAAACAATCCTCGATGAGCCTTGATCGCCGCAACGGAGCAGAGTAATTCCTGACTGAACAATTCAGGAATTAGCCAGCATGTCCGAGACGATCGATCCCCGCGCCCCGCAACGCGTTCGCCACGACACCCGAATGCGGCTGCTCGACGTGGTCTCGGTCACCGACATCACCCCGCTGATGCGCCGCATCCGCCTCACCGGCGACCTCGAAGGCTTCGCTTCGGTCGGCCATGCCGATCACATCAAGGTCTTCATTTTCCCCGAGGGCGTTGCCCCGCACATCGTGCCGATTGGTGAACGCGGCGCCGAATTCGCCGAGGGCCAGCGGCCGGAAATGCGCGACTACACCCCGCGCTACTGGAGCGTCGCCGAGGGCTGGATCGACCTCGACTTCGTGCTGCACGGCGATGGCCCGGCCTCCGGCTGGGCGGCACAGGCCGCTGTCGGCCAGACGCTCCTCATCGCGGGCCCCCGCGGCTCGCTGGTCGTGCCACCAGCCTATGACTGGTACCTCTTGGCGGGCGACGAAACCGCCCTGCCGGCGCTGGGCCGCCGCATCGAGGAACTGCCTGCCGGCAGCAAGATTGTCGCCGTCATCGAAGTCGACAGCGCCGCCGAAGAACAGAGTTTCGAGACCGCGGCCAACCTCTCGCTGACCTATGTCTATCGCGACGGCCGTCCCGCCGGGACCACCAGCCTGATCCTCGACACCATCAAGTCCCTGAGCTTTCCGGCCGGCGACGCCTATGCCTATATCGCCGGCGAAAGCAGCATGAGCAAAGCGGTCAAGGCCCACCTGATCGAGACCCGCAGCTTCAACCCCGAATATATCAAAGCCGCCGGCTACTGGCTGCTCGGCGAAGCGGATGCGAAAGAGCCGCACTAGGGCCATCAGCCTGCGGTTACAAGGGACACGGTGACCAACCATCACCCCACCCTCAATCCGTCCCCATTCAGGGGAGGGAAGCCGACCTACAGCGAACTCAATGCCTCTTATCCCTCCCCCCTTGTGGGGAGGGTGGCCCCGAATGGGTCGGGTGGGGGTGGGTTAGGCACCGTGGAAGGTATTCTGGTGTCCGACCTTAAGCCCCCTTAATCGCCACCTTGCCCTTGCGACCCGGCTCGCCACTTGCTCGCGCCGCTTCCCGCGCCTGATCGAGCCCAAACACCCCATCCACCACCAGCTTCAACTCGCCCTTGGCCGCAGCCGTCACCAGCTCGCCGATCATCTGGCCAATGGCTTCAGCACTGGCCCGCGGCTTGGCGCCCCAGAAGCCGCGCACCACAGCCTGCTTGAACAGGATCATATCCGACGACAGCGTCAGCTTCTTTCCCGACAAATTACCAAACGACACCACCTCGCTGCGCTCCGCCATGACGCTGAGCAAAGCCTCCGGCCCATCACCGCCAATCGAATCCAGCCCGCGCACAATCGGCGCGCCACCGGTCAGCGCCTTGACCGCATCGCGCCAATCCTGGCGCTCGGTCGAAACCACATTACCAATGCCCAGCGCCGTCATTTCCGCCACGCCGCCATCGCGCCGCACCAGGTTCACCACATGCACGCCCGCTTCCCCGGCAAACTGGTTGAGCAGCTTGCCCACCGCGCCATTGGCGGCATTCTGGATGATCCAGTCACCGGCCTTCACATCAAGATCGGCCAGCAGCATCTTGGCGCTCAGCGGCATGGAGATCAGCTGGCAGGCCGTCGCGTCATCGACGCTGTCCGGCACCGGGATCAGCCGCGCCGCATCGCTGAGATAATATTCCGCCCAGGCCGCGCTCGCCCCGCCCATCACCCGCTGCCCGACCACGAGATTCTCGACGCCCTCTCCCAGCGCATCCACCACGCCGACCGCTTCGGTACCCGGCACCGAGGGCAATTCCGGCTTGATCCCATAGACGCCCTTGATGGTCATCAGGTCATGATTGTGCACCGGCGACAGCAGCAGCTTGATCCGCACCTGCCCCTTGCCCGGCTCAGGCAGATCGCGCTCCACCAGTTCGAGGACTTCGGTTGCATCGCCGAATTGGGCATAGCTGACACTGCGCATTGAAACACCTGTGGTTGTTAAGCGCCCGATGTGGACCCTTGAGCCGGGCTTTGCAACCGGCCTCCTCGCGGCTAAACCTCTCAAGCAAAGGGAGCACGACTATGACCAAAAAGATCCGCTGGGGCATTCTGTCCACCGCCAATATCGGCATGCAGAAGGTGACGCCGGCCATCCAGCGCTCGGCCCATTCCGAGGTCGTCGCCATCGCCAGCCGCGACCTGAGCAAGGCCCGCGCCGCCGCCGACCAGCTCGGCATCGCCAAGGCCTATGGCTCCTATGAGGACCTGTTCGCCGATCCCGATATCGACGCCATCTACAATCCCCTGCCCAATCACCTGCATGTGCCGATGACCGTCGCTGCGGCCAAGGCCGGCAAGCATGTGCTGTGCGAAAAGCCCATCGCGCTCAATGCCGCCGACGCCGAAGCGCTGCGCAGCATTCCGGCCAATATCCTGGTGCTGGAAGCCTTCATGATCCGCTTCCACCCGCAGTGGAGCCGCGCCCGCGAGATCATCCGCTCCGGCGAATTGGGCGATATCCGCTCGATCAATGCGGTCTTCACCTATTTCAACGCCGACCCCAACAATGTCCGCAACCAGGCCGATATCGGCGGCGGCGGCATCATGGATATCGGCTGCTATCCGATCACTGCCGCACGCTATCTGTTCGAAAGCGAACCGAAACGCGTCGTCTCCCTGGTCGAGCGCGACGAAAATTTCGGCACCGATCGGCTGGCCAGCGTCATGGCCGACTTCGGCAATGGCCGGCAGCTCAATTTCACCTGCTCGACCCAGACCGTGCCGCATCAACGCGTCCAGGTCTTCGGCACCAAGGGCAAGCTCGAGATCATCATCCCCTTCAACGCCCCGCCCAATGAGCGCACCGCCATCACCGTGGATACCGGCAGCCCGATCGACGGCTCGCTGGCCCGCCGAGAAATCCTGCCCGCCGTCGATCAATATACCGAACAGGCAGAAGCCTTCGCCTTGGCCGTACTCGGCGAGACGCCGCTGCTCTGGGGCGTCGAGGATGCCATTGCCTCGATGAAAGTCATCGACGCGATCTTTGCCAGCGACAAAACCGGCCGCTGGGCCGAAGTCTGATTGACCGGCTCTGGACTTGATCCGGGGCCCAGCCGCCCCACTTTAGACGGACACGGCAAAAGGAAACCAGCATGACCGACCGCGTCCTCGTCACCGGCATTTCCGGCTTTCTCGGCGGCCATGTCGCCCTGCAATTGCTCAATGCCGGCTATCTCGTGCGCGGCTCGGTCCGCAGCCTGTCGAAAGCCGACAAGGTCCGCGACACGCTGGTCAAGGCCGGCGCGGACACTTCCCGCCTCGAATTTACCACCCTCGACCTGCTCAAGGATGACGGTTGGGCCGAGGCCATGCAGGATGTGCGCTATCTCCAGCACACCGCCTCGCCCTTCGTGCTCAGCGTCCCGAAAGACCCCAACGAGCTGATCCGCCCAGCCGTCGAAGGCACCCGCCGCGCCATCCAGGCCGCATTGGCCGCCAAAGTCGAACGCGTGGTGCTGACCTCCTCCATCGCCGCCATCCAATATGGCCATGCCGACTATTCCCGCCTGCTGACCGAGGCCGACTGGACCAATGTCGATAGCTCGCAGACCGGCGCCTATCCCAAATCCAAGACCCTGGCCGAACGCGAAGCCTGGCGCTTGATGGACGGCGCCTCCCGCCACGACGATCTTGCTGTTATCAATCCCGCCGCCATCTTCGGCCCCCTGCTCGACGAGGATCCCGGGACCTCGGCCGATGTTATCCGCCTGCTGCTGGGCGGCAAGCTGCCCGCCCTGCCCCGTCTCACCATGTCGGCCGTCGACGTGCGCGACGTCGCGGCGCTGCATGTCGACGCCATGACCAATCCCGCTGCCGCCGGCCAGCGCTGCATCGCCTCGGTCGGCGCCTATTCCATGCGCGACCTCGCCGACATGCTGCGCCCCGCCTTCCCCACCCGCCGCATTCCCCGTGCCCAGATCCCCAATTGGCTGGTCGATGTCTTCGCCCTGTTCAACCGCGCCCTGCGCGACAACAAGCACGAACTGGCCGCACCCAAGCGCGTCGACGGCCAGCGCGGCGCCCAACGCCTCGGCCGTCCACTGATCCCCGCCGCCGACGCGGTGATCGCCACCGGCAACAGCCTCGTCACCCACAAACTGCTCTGACCTCAGCTCTTGCCGCGCCAGCAAAAAACGCCATATTCAATCAATCGGGACGGGGCTGTAGCTCAGTTGGGAGAGCGCGTCGTTCGCAATGACGAGGTCAGCGGTTCGATCCCGCTCAGCTCCACCATTCCGATGAAAATCAAGGACTTAGCTACCGGTTTTGCTTGGTGGGACATCCAAGTGGGACATCGGCTTGTTCAATCCGACCTATCTACAGCGCTCCCGTCACGGCATATTCTATTTTCGCTGGGCGCTGCCTCGTAACTCCAAATCGGCCGGTCAGGCGTCATCCTTCAAAATATCGCTGCGGACACGCGAGCCCCGGCCAGCCTTGCAGCTTGCAATGGCCATGAGCTATCTAGCCCGAAACGTCACTGAGAAGGGCCTGCATCGGCACATGGACCATAAAGACCTACGCAGGGTGCTCGCCGACTACTTCGGCGGCTGGCTGGCCAGCTCTAGGGCCGCAATCGATGTTGCTGGCCCGCTGTCCGACGAAATGAAGGAGGGGTTTGGGTGGACGGTCGGCCTGTTGGATGACGAGTTAAAGCACGGGGCGCTTAGCCCGGCTCACGATGATATCGAGGCTGCAAGGTTCGCGACGCAATTTGGCCTGGATATTGAGATTGGCACCCCACCCTTTGAGGCTTTCAAGCGCAGCTATAAGCAGGGTCATAGGGACTGGGCAAAAGCTGTGTTGGCCTACAGTGAAGCCGCAGAGTTGTTTGAGTTCGACCAAGTTTCTGAGCAAAGTTCCCCCAAACAGGCAGAGACTACCGGGGCTAGCCAGCTCACCCTGCAAGCTCTGGTCGATGAGTTCTGGAAGTTCGCAAAAATCGAGCGCCAGTGGGTAGATAAGACTGAGCTTGAAAAGGCCGAACATTTCGATCTGCTGTACGAGGTTTTGCACAAAGAGGTGTCAGTTGGAAACATAGGTCGGACGGAAGCTCGCACAGTGCGAGACACGCTGATTGCCTACCCCGTGAACAGAAACAAGCTCAGAGCTACGCGCGGCAGGCCCTTGTCAGAGGTGCTGAACACGCCGGGAGTTCGCACCCTCCACGTTTTGACAATCAACAAGTACCTGCAGACCTACAGCACGTTGTTCGGGTGGGCTAAGCGGAATGGCTACAGCGACAACAACCCGTTCGATGGGCTAGCGCTTCGGACCGACAAGGCCAATGCTGAGCCACCCCGCGTGTCATTTTCCGACGATCAGCTCCGATCAATCAGTTCAGCGGCGCAGGCAAAAGCCGGGTCATCGGAGGAACACCACAAGTGGGGTACTCTGATCGGCATTCATACTGGTGCGCGTCTCAATGAAATTGCTCAATTGCATCTAGAGGACGTACGGCAGATCGACGGTATTTGGTGTTTTGACATCAACCAAAAGCCCGGCACCAAGAAGCAGCTAAAGAACGATGCGTCGGCGAGGATTGTACCCATTCATTCCAAGCTGATCGAGTACGGTTTTCTCGGCTATGTGGACCGCATAAAGCAGCGCAGAGGAAACGAAATGCTCTTTCCCCAGCTCACATACACCAAATCCAACGGCTATGGGCGTAACCTCGGTCGGTGGGTGAACGAAGCTCTGCTACCTGAATTGGGCATCAAAACTAACCTTCCACAGTCTACGCCACACCATGGTTCGCAAGCTAGTTGCCGCTGACGTATCACAAGCCCACATCATGGCTATTGTCGGACACGAGCCAGGAACAACTACCCTGAAGACCTACAACCGTAGCGGCTTCCGCCCGGTGCTACTTTTAGCGGCGCTAGAAAGGGTGGTGTAGATCACTCGTCGGGGATTTCCCTGGTGCTCTGAACAAGGGCAAGGCTGGTTCAACATTGGCGTGAAGTTAGTTTGCCGCTATAGGTGGACATACAAGGTGGGACATTTGTTCCACCACCCATCCTACAGAACCCAAGCAATCCGGGCTTCTCAGACGATGGTGGACGCCCCGCTCAGCTCCACCATTTCCGACTTGCGGCCGAACACCAGCCAGATCGCGCCGAAGGCCGCCGCGGAGGCAATGCCCACCAGGGCCACGAACCACACCGCGACCTTCACCGAGGCGGCCGAGGCCACCATGGAGAACGCCAATGGGGCGGCAGCGGAGGCTACAAGCCGGGCGGAGCTTATCCAGCCCAGCCTTGCGCCATAGCCCGCCGCGCCGAACAGCATGAGCGGCAGGGTGCCGGAGACGATGCTGGAGAGGCCATTGCCAAAGCCAAAGAGGATTGCAAACACCGCCGCACCCGGGGCCCACGGCGCTGCGACGGCAAGCAGCGCGAGGCCCAGCGGGAGCATGGCGGCCGCGAGGAGGGCAAGGGCCGGCGGGGCAAGGCCGCGCCCGAATTGCATGTTAACAAGCCGACTGAGCACCTGCGATGGCCCGAACAGCGTGGTGACGACAACAGCGGCACCACCGAGGCCGAGCGCAGCCAGCATTGGCACCATGTGGACCGTGATGGCTGATGCCACAAAGCCCAGTAGCGCGAATGCCGCCAGCATCATCAGCATGGCCCACCGCTCCCGACCCTGGACTGCCGGCGCTGCCTTCTGTGCCTGCTCGGACCTGGCCGATGACCTGCGTCTGCGGACCACCCTTCCCAGCCACAGATGCACCGGCAGGGCGCCCATCAGGTTCAACAGGGCGTAGAGCAGATAAACCTCACGCCAGCTCATATGCTGGTGCAGCCAGCTGGTGAGCGGCCAAAACACCGTCGATGCGAACCCCGCGATGAGCGTCAGGTGCGTGATACTGCGTTGAGCGCCCGAGGTTGAGGCTTGCGCCAGGGCGGCGAATGCCGTTGCGTAGAGGACGAAACTGGACGCGATCTCCATGGCTGCGAGCCCCACGACGAAGCTGATACGCTCGGGTGCCAGGGCACATAAGACAAGGGCAAGGGACGCGGCACCGAACCCCAAGACATGACGGTGCCAGCACCATGGCGGTCGGCCAGCCTGCCGGAGATGGGAGCCACGAGACCGCCAAGCAGCAGGGAGACCGACAGCACGCCATAGACCCACTCCTGCGACCAGCCGAAATCGCTGGCCATGCTCGGCGCAAGGACACCGAAGCTGTAATAGAGCGTTCCGTAACCGATGATCTGGGTCAGCCCCAATGCGGCTACGATACGCCCGACGCCTTCGCCGGCTTGTCTGGTCATGATCAGCGGCGCGCAGAGGTGGGAGGGGCGCAGCATGCCGCAAACTGCTTTGCCGCTGGCTGTGAAGCGAGCGTCATGGTCGGGGGCTGGCGTTGTCGCGCATCATTGGATATCTTCATTTCAATCATTCTTGAGATGTTGAAATGAAAATCGACGAAGCGCAAGCCCTTGATGCATTCGGGGCTCTATCCCAGCCGACCCGTCTCCAGATGGTTCGGGTCCTGGTGGTTGCCGGGCCTGACGGGCTGGCTGCTGGCGCTGTTGGTGAGGCCGTGGGTGCCTCGTCGTCCAGCGCCTCCTTCCACCTCAGCAACCTTGAGCGTGCCGGCCTGGTGCAGTCGCGGCGCGAAGCGCGTTGCATCATCTATACCGCCAACTTCGGCGGCCTTTCGGGCCTGGTCGAGTTCTTGATGCGAGACTGCTGCCAGGGACACCCCGATGTCTGCGCTCCCGCTGCCCTCACGGCTGCTGCCTGTTGCGCCCCGGAGCGGGGTCAACCCTGATGCCGATACGGTTGGAAGACCTGCGAAAGATAGCGGCAGAAGCGCTGGGGACTGGGCTGCTGGTGAGCACCGTGGTCGGGGCCGGCATCATGGCCGAAAGGCTGACCGAGGATTCTGGCCTGGCCCTTCTCGGCAATGCACTGCCAACCGCAGCCATGCTGGTGGTCTTGATCAGCCTGCTGGGGCCCGTCTCGGGCGCTCACTTCAATCCTGTGGTCACGCTGGTCTTCATGCTGCGGCGTGAGATCAGCGGCAAGATGGCAGCCCTCTACATGGCAGGGCAGGTGGTCGGTGGGATGGCTGGGGTGACCGTTGCCCATGCGATGTTCGCGGTTGTGCCCCTGACGCTCTCGGGCCATGAGCGAACCGGCGTTTCGCAGTGGCTTGCCGAGGTCGTGGCGACCCTCGGGCTGATTCTGGTGGTCCTGCTGGGGCAACGCAACAAGGCTTCCTTGCCCGCGCTCGTTGGCCTTTACATCGGCTCAGCCTACTGGTTCACCGCGTCAACATCATTCGCCAATCCAGCAGTGACCGTCGCGCGGGCCTTCACCAATAGCTTCTCAGGCATTGCCCTTATCGATGTCCCGGCCTTCATTGCCGCACAAATCGTTGGAGGCCTCGCCGGTCTGGCCCTCGCCTCTTGGCTGCAACCGCAAATCCAACAGGGACGCCCTGCATGACGACCATCTACCACAACCCGGACTGCGGCACCTCGCGCAACACGCTGGCGATGATCAGGCAGAGCGGTGTTGAGCCCGAGATCATCCAATATCTGCAAACGCCACCAACTCGCGAGCGGCTGGTCTGGCTGATCAGCGAAGCGGGCCTGACGGTGCGTGAGACGATCCGCACGAAGGACACCCCATACGAAGCCCTGGGCTTGAGTGATGCGAGCCTGAGCGACGATCAACTGCTCGACGCCATGCTGCTCCATCCCATCCTGATCAACCGGCCCTTCGTCGTCACTGCTCGAGGTGTTCGCCTTTGTCGTCCATCCGAGCTTGTCTTGGCGATCTTGGAGAACCCGGATATCGGCCCGTTCACCAAGGAAGACGGCGAGGTTATTCGCCAGCCTGTACCGGGCGCTGCCAAGACCCCCTGACAAGTTCGGGGCAAGAGATGATACTGAACCGCGAGGATGTCTGGTAGATGCAACCGGCACGGAGGAGCGGATGCAGATATTGCTGGTCGAGGACAATGACGACCTGGGCGATGCCGTGCACAGCCGGCTGACGCAGGCCGGACACTCGGTGACCTGGGTGAAAGATGGCGCCGAGGTGCTACCGGCCATCGTCGGCGAAAATTTCGACGCCATGGCGCTCGACCTCATGCTGCCCAACAAGAGCGGCTTCGAGCTCATCAAGCTGCTGCGCAAGGCCGGCTTCGATGCACCCATCCTGGTGATGACCGCGCGGTCCGAAATCGACGACAAGGTCAGCCTGCTCGATCTTGGCGCCGACGATTACCTGGTCAAGCCATTCGATCTGCGCGAGCTCGAAGCCCGCTTGCGGGCACTGATGCGGCGCACCAGCGGCATGACCACCAGCGTGCTCAACGTCGGCAATGTCAGCGTCGATCTGGCGGGCCGCACCGTCGCCATCCATGGCCAGGACGTCGATCTGGGCCGGCGCGAATTCAGGCTGCTGGAAATCCTCTTGGCCAATCTGGGCAAGGTCGTGCCCAAGGAGCGGCTGATGAACCAGCTGTTCAACCTCGACAATGACGTCTCGACCAATGCCCTTGAACTCTACATCTCGCGGCTGCGGCGCAAGCTGGCCGGCGCCGATCTCGAAATCAGCACGGCCAGAGGGGTCGGCTACAAGGCCGTCAGCCGCAATGAGGCCTAGCGTCCACTTGTCGGGGCTGTGCGCCCTGGCCGTTCTTGTGGCCTGCGGACCCGCCACGGCAGCGACCACCTATGCCGCGCCCGATGGCGAGGCCAGTGCCGTGCTGACCATTGTCGGCACCACTGACGAACCGCTGTTCCGCCACTTCATCGAGGGCTTCCAGAAGCTGCATGGCGACATCACCGTCGTGTATGACGAGACCGACACCCGTCCTCTGTTCGAGGGTGTCGTGGCCGGAACCCTGCCGCTGGACCCCGACATCATCGTCTCGTCGGCCGCCGATCTGCAGCTGAAACTGGCCAATGACGGCTTTGCGCTGGCCTATGATTCGCCCTATCTGCCGGCGCTGCCGGAATGGGCGCATTGGCGCAACGAGGTGTTCGGCTTCACTTTCGAACCGGCCGTCATCGTCTATAATCCCGAACTGATCGCGCCCGACGAAGTGCCGCGCACCCATCTCAAGCTGGCCGAACTGCTGGAGAACCAGACCGAGCGGTTTGCGGGCCGTATCGCCACCTATGATATCGGCGACAGTGGCGTCGGCTATATGCTGGCCGCCAATGACCAGTTCATCTCGTCCAACTTCTGGCGTCTTGCCAGCGCCTTCGGACGAGCCAAGGTGCGCCTGAGCGGATCGAGCCCGCGCATCATCGATGCCATCGAAACCGGTCAGCTGGCCCTGGCCTATAATGTGCTGGGCTCCTATGCCCTGGCCCGGGGCGCTGCCAACGATACCGTCCAAGTGGTGGTGCCGGACGACTATGTGCTGGTGCTGTCCCGCTCCATCATCATTCCGCGCTCGGCCAAGCACCCGGACCTCGGCAAGCTGTTCCTCGATTTCACCCTGTCGCCGGACGGGCAGGCCATTGCCGCCGGTGCGACGGCGCTGGGCTCCATCATCGGCGATTTCGATGGCGGCTTCACCAGCCGGTCGATTGCCGCGCGCGGTGGCGGCGCCCTGCAGCCGATCGCCATTGGTCCGAGCCTTCTGGTGTCGCTCGACCAGCAGCGGCGCGACCGGTTCCTCGCCACCTGGTTCGAGATCGTCTCGCCGGGCGGCGTCATGAACCGGCTGGAGCCGCAGTGACATGGCACTATCGGGAGCGCTGAAGACCTTTTCGATCCGCCGCCGCATTCTGGCGCTGGCCATAGTGCTGCTGCTGGCGGCATCGGTCATCCTGATCGTCTTCATCCGCGAATATGCCGTGCGCGCCTCCAACCAGGCCTTCGACCGCCTTCTGGCAGCCTCGGCGCTGACCATTGCCGGCGCGGTGCAGCTCGAGGACGATGCGGTCATCGTCGAACTGCCGTTTGCCTCCTTCGCCATGTTTTCCGGCCAGGACCGCATTTTCTACGTGGTGGAAGACCCGGCTGGACGACCGGTTACCGGCTATGCCGGCCTGGCCGACGAATTGCCCGAGACCACCTCCGCCGACCCGACCTTTGTCGAGACCATCTACCGCGGCGAACATCTGAGGGTGGCCAGCGTTGGCCGGCTGGTCTCGTCGGCCAGCGCCACCGGCTGGGTCACCATCCGGGTTGCCGAAACCAAGACCGAGCGGGGCGCCCTGGCAGCCGAAATCCTCAGCAATGCCGTCATTCCGGTATTGGCCATGACGCTGCTGGCGGTGGCGCTCGTGTGGTTCGGCATTGGCCGGATGTTTGCCCCGCTGGGCGATCTCGAGGCCGAGCTGCGCACAAGGCCGCCGCATGATCTGTCGCCGGTCAATATCCCGGTGCCCACCGAAGTCAGTCATCTGGTCTCGGGTCTCAACGCCTTCATGGCGCGGCTGGGCAGCACCATGGAACGCCTGACCGACCTTGTCGCCGAAGCGGCCCACGAGGTGCGCACGCCGCTGGCCTCGCTTCGCGCCCAGGCCGAGGTGGCCATGGACGAGCCCGATCCCGATGCCCTGCGCCGGCGCGTTGCCAAGATCCATGTCGGGGCGGTGCAGGCCAGCCAATTGGTGTCGCAGCTGTTGATGGAAGCGACCATCTCGCATCGCTTGGAGAACCAGGAGGCCGATACCACGCCCATATCCGCGGTGATCGACGACGTGCTGCAGCGTCTCGACCCCGATCTCGCCGGGCGTGTCAGCGTCAGCATTACCCCACAAGCCGAGCGGAGCCAGCTACGCGGCGACCGTCTTGCGCTGCGCGAAATGCTGCGCAACGTGGTCGACAACGCGCTGACCTATTCCGACGGGAGGGTCCAGATCGGCGTATCACTGGTGGCCAGCACGCTGGCCATCACCGTGCTTGATCAGGGACCCGGCATTCCAGAAGCCGAACAGCCTCTAGTGCAGCAGCGCTTCAAGCGCGGCGCCAATAGCGCCAGCACGGTCGGCTCGGGCCTTGGCCTCTCCATCGTCAAACGCGTGGTCGAAGGTCATGGCGGCGTGTTGAAGCTGCGCAATGCCGAGCCCCACGGTCTGGAAGTCGGCATCGCCTTGCCGGTGGTCGGCCGCAGCGTCATCAACAAGCTGCTGCAGGACGCTGACCAAAAGCACTCCGCCTAGGCCGCCGCGCAGGCAAGAAAGCGCCCGGGCACCATCAGGCACCCGGGCATGTCTCGCATCGGAACAAGCCTTAGTCTTCGTTGGCAGCCAACTGCCCAAGCACCTCGCCCTTGCCCCGCATCCGCAGGAAAATGGGTAGCAAGAGCGCGATGGCGGCGATGACATAAAGCGTGATGGCGATGGGTGAATGCACCAGCACCAGCGGATCGCCCTGGCTGATGGCCAGCGCCCGGCGCAATTGCTGCTCGGCCAGCGGTCCCAGGATAAGGCCGATCACCACGGGCGCGATAGGATAGCCGAAACGGCGTAGTCCATAGCCGAGCAGGCCGAAGGCCAGAAGGATCAGCAGCTCGAACGAGAACGGGATCGGACCCAGCCGACCGGACAGGGCACCATTGGCGCCGAGCGTGCCTAGCGTGGCGAAGGTCAGGATGCCGGCATAGAGCCAGTGCTTGGGAATGGTCAGGAGCTTCACCCAAAGACCGATCAGCGGCAGGTTCAGCACCAGCAGCATGAAATTGGCGATCAGCAGGCTGGCAACCAGCGACCAGACCAGTGGCGCATTATTGGCAAACAGCAGCGGACCGGGCTGCAGACCAAACTGCTGGAAGCCGGCCAGCATGATGGCGGCCGTCGCCGAGGTCGGCAGGCCCAGCGTCAGCAGCGGCACCAGCGTGCCGGCAGCTGAAGCATTGTTGGCAGCCTCGGGCCCGGCGACGCCTTCGATGGCGCCATGGCCAAATTCTTCGGGGTGCTTGGAGAGGCGCTTTTCAGCGGCATAGGAAAAGAATGTACCGATCTCCGCGCCGCCAGCCGGCATCGCCCCGATGGGGAAGCCGATAACGGTGCCGCGCAACCAGGCCGGCCAGGACCGCTTCCAGTCCTCCAGCGTCATCCAGACCGAGCCTTTGACGGCCAGCACTTCTTCCTTGATCTGGCTGCGTGACGAGGCAATCGACAGCGTCTCGCCGATTGCAAACAGCGCCACGGCCAATGTCGTCACCTCAATGCCATCGAGCAGGTCGGGAATACCAAAGGCGAGGCGCGCCTGGCCAGTCTGCAGATCAATGCCGATGACGCCGAGGCCAAGGCCGATGAACAGAGCAGTGATGCCGCGCAACGCGCTATCGCCAAAGGCCGCCGAAACGGTCACAAAGGCCAGCACCATCAGCGCGAAATAATCAGCGGGACCGAACGCCAATGCCGCCTTGACCACCCAGGGGGCAAGGAACGCCAGCGCAATAGTGGCAATCAGGCCGGCAATGAACGAGCCGATGGCGGCGGTGGCAAGCGCCGGACCACCCCGACCCTTACGGGCCATCTTGTTGCCTTCGAGCGCGGTGACGATCGACGCGCTTTCGCCGGGTGTGTTGAGCAGGATGGACGTGGTCGAGCCGCCATACATGCCGCCGTAATAGATGCCGGCAAACATGATGAGCGAGCCGGTGGCGTCGAGTCGGTAGGTGACAGGCAGCAGCAGCGCCACGGTCAGCGCCGGCCCAATACCGGGCAGCACACCCACGGCTGTACCAAGGGTGACGCCGATCAGCGCATAGAGCAGGTTGTGGACCTGCAGCGCGGCGAGCAGACCGTCTGCGAGAAGGCCGAAAGTATCCATTTCAGCGGCTTTCGATCAAGGAATGAGGCGCTCGAGCGGACCCATGGGCAGCGAGAGCTGCAGGCCGCGCGAGAAGATGAACCAGATGACAAAGGAGAGGACGAGGCCGATCGGCAGCGTCTGCCACAGCGGACCACGACCGAAACCCTTTGCGGTAAAGGCAAACAGCACCGCGGTCCCGATCGAGAAGCCAGCCCAGCCGAGCAACAGCATCTGGCCAATCAGTCCGCCGATGATCCACAGCATCGGGCCATAATTGTCTTTTTCGCGCGCCGGGAACTGGCCGCGCCACGCCGACAGCGCGGTCCCGATCGCCAAAAGGATCAGGCCACCGGCGATCACATAGGGAAACACCTGCGGGCCAACCCTGGCCTGGATCGGCGGCACGCGCATCATCGAGGTCTGCCAGATGATGACGGCCGCAATCGCGGCCAGCAGCAGCGCTATGAAAAGCGCCGCCCCATCAGGGCGGCGCGAAAGGTTTGGTTCGCCGAGGCTCATTGCACCAGGCCAATGTCTTTCAGGATAGCGGACGTCGCATCGATGTCAGCGGCAAGCTGGGTGTCGAAGTCGGCGCCGGAAAGATACATGTCCTGCCAGCCCTTGGTCTCGAGCGTCTGCTTCCAGGTCGCCGAGGTCACAAGCTTTTCGACATCCGCGGTGATGGCGGTCTTCTGCTCATCGGTGATGCCGGGCGCGGCGGCAACCATGCGCCAGTTTTCGACAACGAGGTCAACGCCGGCTTCGCCAAGGGTCGGGATGTCCGAACCTTCGAGACGGGCCGAACCAGTGGTCGCCAACGCGCGCAGGTCGCCCGACTTGATCTGGGCGTCGAATTCGCCAAGGCCCGAAATGCCGACGGTCACCTGACCGCCGAGGACAGCTGCCAGTGCTTCGCCACCACCCGAGAAGGCGATGTAGTTAACGAGGGTAGGGTCGACGCCAACGGTCTTGGCAAACAGGCCGGCCGCGATGTGATCGACGCCGCCCGCCGAGCCGCCGGCCCACGAAACCGAACCGGGATCGGCCTTAAGCTTGGCAGTGAGGTCGTCGACAGTCTGGAGCTCGGATGCCGCCGGAACCACGATCACGTCGGATTCACCGGTGAGCCGGGCGATCGGCGTGACATTGGCAAGCGACACCGGCGACGCATTGGTCAGCACGGCGCCGACCATCACATAGCCGCCGACGATCAGCGCATTTGGATTGCCGGTCGACTGGTTGACGAACTGGGCGAGGCCGATCGTGCCGCCGGCGCCAGGAACGTTGGTGACCTGCACATTGCCGGAAATGCCTTCAGCCTGAAGGGCTTCCTGCATCGAGCGGGCAGTCTGATCCCAGCCGCCGCCAGGAGCAGCCGGCGCCATGATCGTATAATCCGCCGCATAGGTCGGCAGAGCCAAGGCACCCGAAATCAGTGCCGCGAGAAACAGCTTATTCATAAATCCTCCCAATGAGCATGACGTCGTTGCGTCTGCTCGCAGTCTAGGGCGCGATCCTGTCATGGTCCTGTCGTCGCAGGCCGGGCCCATTGGTGTGTCTCGTCGCCGATCTTCCTCCTCGGCCATGCCACTCTACATGCTGCAGCGCGGATCGGAAATACGGGACTTTTGCCGCTGAACACGCGGGCTTTCCTGCCTCATCTAGGCCGCCCCAAGGTCCAGGATCACCCGGAACACCACGCTGCCCTCCCACCACATCGGGAAATTGGTGCCCCATTTGTTGTTGTAGAGATTGAAGGCAATGCCCTGCGCGAAGTCCGGCACATCGGGCTGAAACGGCATTAACCCCGCCGCAGCAGGCGCCACCAGAGCTGCGTCCAGCGGCGTGATCGTCAGCTCTGTCGGGTCCATCCGGGCTCGGACAGCCTGAACCGCCTGCAACTGCCCGCCACCACGCCGCACCACATTCTCCGCCGCATTCCACAGGCCCAACTTCTGCAGTGCCCAGCCATTGGCGCCGGCCGGCGTGAGCGTCAGGAAACCCGCCTCCGGCATGCGGTTGGCCGGCTTGTCGCGTAGCACCAGCGTCACCTCGACGCGCTGCGCATCAAGTCCGCGAATGCTCAGCTCTTGCCGCGCCGGGCCGCCCAGTTGCTCGCGCGCTTCCAGATCGAGTTCCGAAATGGCGACATGACCGCCCGGGCTCACCCCGAGATGGTTGGGTTTGAAGCTTGCCGACCGCGCCGTCCGGGCATGCTGCAGCCCCGGCTTGTCATGGTCGAGAATGGCCCATTCGAGACGATGCTGCAGGTAGCTGTCGAGATGGCGCTGCAACGCCATCCAGTCATAGCTCTGATGGCGATAGCCCAGCAGCGACCCATCCAGCCCCTCGATCACCAGACCCTCCGGTGACGTCAGGCGCGTGATATCCCCACTTGCGGCATCCAGCGCGGCGATCCAGCCCTTGTCCTGCAACTGCACCCCAGCCTGTGGCGTCACCGGTTCGGACGGCACCAGCTCTGCGAGCAGCATATCGGCTCGGCCCCGGTCGTGGCCCTCAAGCTGCTTCAGCGCCATGTCGATATAGCCGCGCTGCTCGGCCCAGGATTGCTCGGCATAGGCAAAACGATAGTCGGTCTGGCGGGCCGCATCGAAATCCACGCGATCCCAGGCCTTGTCGTCGCGCAGGTAAGTCTTGATATCGACGCCCCAGGTGTGTTCGGCCACCAGCGTCAGCCCGCGGCCAAAGGCCAGGCGCTGCGGCGTCAACACGTCGAAGCCGTCGCAAAGCCGCTGCAGTGCCCGGAACCGCGCCAGCTTGAGCGGATCACTCGCCGTGCCATGGATCCAGCTATCGCCGATCTCCTGCTCCAGCACCGGAAACTGCGCGCGCCGGGCCCACATTTCGGCGCCAAAGGCATCGAGCGTCGAAGCCGTGATCTCGGCATCGGGATGCTCATGCCGGATCGCCCGCAGCGCCTCGACGGTCTGGCCGACGCTTTGTGGACCGATATTGTCATTGGTATGGGCAAAGCTCAGGCCCACATCGGGACCGGCGGGGAAATCCGTCGCCCCGTAGGAGGCCTGATACATCACCACGACTTCGGCACCATCGGGCGCCCGCCAGCGGAAGATCGGCGGCACATCGGGCACCGGGCTGGCGGTATTGACGCCAAGATGCAGGAACTGAATGCCCGCCTCGGCCAGCAGCGGCACCATGCCCAGGGTATGGCCCGGCACGTCGGTCATCTTGGCGGCCGTGGTGATCCTGCCAAAGCGCTGGTCGAGCTCGCGGGCATAGCTCAGCCCGGCCCTGAACAGCGCCGGCGACATGAGCTCGGTATGAGTAGTGAACGGCAGTCCGTGCCAGGCGATCAAGCCGCGCTCTATGGCCCGTTCGAGGCGCCTGACGCGCTCAGCGTCTTGGCTGTTGAGGTGATCCCAGATCAGCCACGCGCCCGTGGTCCAGATGAAAGCCGGATTTTGCGGATTTTCGGCAAAGAAATGCTCCCCCGTGGCGATGGCCTGCGGGATGAACTGCTCATGATATTGCCGCCGCACGCGCGCCGCATGATCGGTGAAACCGATGTCGAGATGCGTCTTGAAGACGAGATGAATGCGTTTATCGGGCATTGGCTATTTCGTCGCCATCCGCTCGGCCGACCGCGCAAAACCATCGCTGATCACGGCACGCATGGTGTTGCGGGCGGCCTCGGCATTGCCGGTTCGGATCGCCTCAGCGATGGCGCCATGGGCGGCAGCGGTTTGGGCGAGCTTGGCCTTGTCGCTGACCGGCGAGCTGATGGTGAACACCGCCGTCAGCGCCACTTCGACCAATGTGCTGATCGACGCCATGAAGGGGTTGTTGGAGGCTTCGGCCACTGCCCGGTGAAAAGCCAGGTCGGCGCGGGCGAATTCTTCGGCCGTGGTGGCTTCGCCCATGGCGTCGGCCATGGCGACCAGATGGCCAGCCTGTTCGTCGCTGCGCCGTTCGGCGGCCAGCGCCGCTGATTCCAGCTCGATACCGATGCGCACTTCGGCGACGCTGCGCAGGAAATCCACATCCGGGCCTGCCTCGAAATGCCAGGCGAGAACGTCGGCATCGAAGAGATTCCAGCGCGAGCGCGGCAAAACCCGGGTGCCGATACGGGCGCGCGCCTCGATCATCCCCTTGGCGGCGAGGGTCTTCAGCGCCTCGCGCAACACGGTGCGCGACACCGAGAATTTCGCCAGCAGTTCCGTGTCGGATGGCAAGATGGCGCCTTCGGCAAAATCGCCACGCACGATAGCAACGCCCAATTGCCAGAGCACTAGTGAATGCAGGTTACGCGACGGAATACGCCCGGCGATCGAGGCGATGAGCCCTGCGGTCGTGCTATCCTGGTCCGGCCGTATCGCCAATATCCTGCCCCCTCATGATGCGGCGTGACCTAAGCATGGGCCGATAAGTATTACAATATTGCCGGTGGCCGCTTGGAGCAGTCGACATTCGGCTCAGACCAGCATCCTTTGAATGGTGGCTGGTCCGGCTGGACATGGACGGTGTCATTGGCGAGGGTGGCCGCCAAAAGGAATCAGCTCCATGACCGAAGTCACCGCCCAGATTGATGCCGTGCTTGCCAGCGTCGATGCCGGGCTCGAGCAGAGCCTCGAGCGGCTTTACGAACTGCTGCGCATCAAGTCGATATCCACCGATCCGGCCTATGCCGCCGAATGCCGGAAGGCGGCGGACTGGATCGTCGCCGAGCTGAAAGGCCTCGGCTTTGACGCAGCGGCCCGCCCGACGCCCGGCCATCCGGTCGTCGTGGCGCATGGCCCCGACCAGCCCGGCCCGCATGTGCTGTTCTACGCCCATTACGATGTGCAGCCGGTCGACCCGTTGGAGCTCTGGCATTCCGACCCGTTCGATCCGCAGATCAAGACCGACGACAAGGGCCGCAAGATCATCGTGGCGCGCGGCGCTTCCGACGACAAGGGCCAGATGCTGACCTTCATCGAGGCCTGCCGCGCCTGGCAGAGCGTGACGGGCGCGCTGCCGATCAAGGTGTCCTTCATGCTCGAGGGCGAGGAAGAAAGCGGTGGCAAGAACCTGCCGCCCTTCATGGAGGCCAACAAGGCCGAACTCGGTGCCGCCGATATCGCTTTGGTCTGCGACACCGACATGTGGGATCGGCAGACGCCCTCCATCACCACCATGCTGCGCGGCCTCGTGGCCGAAGAAATCGTGGTCAGCTGCGCTAACAAGGACCTGCATTCCGGCATGTTCGGCAATGCGGCACGCAATCCCAATCAGGTGCTGGCCGAGATCATTGCCAGCCTCCGCGCCCCCGACGGCTCTGTGACCTTGCCCGGCTTTTACGACGACGTCGCCGAGATTTCTCCGGCGCTCAAGGCGCAATGGGCAGGCCTTGGTTTCGACGAAGCCGAATTCTTGGGCGAGGCAGGTTTGTCGATTGCAGCGGGCGAGCAATCCCGCTCGGTGCTGGAAATGCTCTGGGCACGGCCGACCTGCGAAATCAATGGCATGATCGGTGGCTATACTGGCGACGGTTTCAAGACTGTCATCCCGGCCAAGGCCAGCGCCAAGATCAGCTTCCGCCTGGTCTCGGGCATGCAGCCGGAAAAAATCCGCGCCGCCTTCCGCAAGCATGTCGAAGCGCTGATCCCGGCCGACTGCACCGTGACCTTCCACGCCCACGGCGGCTCGCCGGCCATCACTGTGCCCGACGACGGCGTGCAACTGCGCCAGGCGCTGGCCGGCCTATCGGCCGAATGGGGCAAGCCGGCGGTGATCACCGGCTCAGGCGGCTCGATCCCCGTCGCCGGCGATTTCAAGCGCATCCTTGGCCTAGACACGCTGCTGATCGGCTTTGCCCAGATCGACGACCAGATCCATTCGCCAAACGAGAAATACGATCTCGACAGTTACCACCGCGGCATCCGTTCCTGGGTGCGGGTGCTGGCGAGCCTCGCCGGCTAGAGGAAGATCACGGCGAGCAGCGCAATCACGGCTGGAAGGGTCTGGATGAACAGGATCTTCCGGCTGGCCGTCGCCGCGCCGTAAATGCCCGCCACGGCAACGCAGGCCAGGAAAAATACCGCGATCTGCCAGGCAAATTCGGGCACCGGATGCAGCACCGACCAGAACAGGCCGGCGGCAAGGAAGCCGTTATACAGTCCCTGATTGGCCGCCAGCGATTTCGTCGCCCTGGCAAAATCCGGCGTCAGCCCGAAGGCTTTCTGCCCGCGCGGGCCGGTCCACAAGAACATCTCGAGCACCAGAATATAGACATGCAGCAGGCCCACGAGGGCGACGAGAATGGCGGCGATCAGGTTCACTTGGTCTTGGTCTTTCCAGCTGGGGGCGCGTCGGCATGCGATGCCGCAGCCTCAGCTTGTATCCTATCCATCAGCGCCCGCCACTCGGTATAGGCCTTGTCCTGGTCGGGCAGAGGCTCGCGTGAGCCGCCCAGCTGCACCAGCTCGGCCAGCATTGGCTCGACCCCCGGTCCTTCCGTCTCGCAGGTCGTGGGGTCGTCGAGCAGGTCGAAGGCCGGATCGTAGAACAGGTTGTCGAAGTCATTGGTACTGAGCTTGAGCTCGCCATAGGCGACCAGATCAGCCGAATCGGTCAGCAGCGACCACTCGGCGTCCGTGACCTCATAACCTGCGCAGTTCGACGACACGATGTTGGCCACCACCAGATGATACAGCAGGTCCTCGGCCTCATTACCCTCGAATGGGCCGAACGTCGGCAATTGCACATAGACCTTGCCATCGGCGAGCGCCGGCGCGGTCAGTGTCAGGCAAAGCAGGCTTGCGGCAACAAAGCGGTTCATGGTGTTTCTCCTCAAGGCCCGTTCACAATAGTCCAGATTGCAGCAGGGATGCGGCAGACTATCCCGGCTGCCCGCCGATCGACTGCACGGCCTTTGATCCTGCCGCAATGCCCCGCGCCAAGGCGCCTGCCTCGTCCGCGCCGGATAAGTGCGCGGCAATAAACCCTGCCGCAAAGGCGTCGCCAGCGCCGGTGGTATCGACAACGGACACGCTGGGCGCCGGCAATTCCACCCGCACGCCATCGCGCCCGCCGATCGCCGCTCCCGATGCGCCGCGCTTGATCAGCACCGTGTCGTAATAGTCGCCGAGGGCGCGCAGCTGCGCTTCATACCCAATTGCCCCGGTTAGGGCTTCGGCTTCGCTCTCGTTGGAAAAGATCGCCGTGGCGCCGCGCGTCCAGTTCAAGAACTCGGCCGGGCCCACCTCGACCAGGAACCCCACAGATGCCGGATCTACCGCCACCGCAATCCCCCGCGCCCGCGCCTCGGCAAACAGCGCCTGCACGGCGGCACGGGGTCCCGGCGCAAAGAAGCTGTAGCCAGACACCATAACCATGCCGATGTCGTCGAGCATGCTGCCCGGCAGGTCCGCCGCGCTGAGATTGAGGTTGGCCCCCCGGTCGGTCAGGAAGCTTCGCTCGCCATCTGGATCGACAATGGTCACCAGCACGCCCGATGGCAGCTCGCGGTCTCCCGCCAGCATCGGGATCACCCCCGAGCCGCGGAAATAGTTCTCGTACATATGCAGGTCGTCGGCCCCGACCCTGGCGGCGAACACTACCGGGGCGTCCATGGCGCCGAGCCAGACGGCCTGGTTGGCGCCCGAGCCGCCGGGCCGGCTGCGCACCGTGGCCCGCCGGTCGCTGCCTTTGACGATCGGCCCTTCCGGCATGACGATGACATCGGTCATCACGTCGCCGACGACGAGAACCCTTTTGCTCATGCGCGGCGGACGGCCGGCTTGGGCGCCTGGCCCTTGGCGAGAGCCACGGCGATCCCGGCCGCCACCTTGGCATTGTTTTCCACCAGCGCGATATTGGCGACCAGCGACTTGCCATCGGTCAATTCGAAGATGCGCTTCAGCAGGAATGGCGTCAGCGCCTTGCGCGACACGCCTTCCTGTTCGGCGCCACGGATGGCCTCAGCAATGCGTGCCTCGATGGCGGCGGGGTCGAGCGCATCGCCTTCCGGGATCGGATTGGCCACCAGCACGCCGCCCATGCCGAGGTCGCTCTGCATGGCGACCACCTTGGCGATATCGGCGACGTCATCGAAGCGATGGTCGACCTTGTGGCCGCTCTGGCGCGCCCAGAAGGCCGGGAAATCCTCGGTGCCATAGCCGATCACCGGTACGCCATTGGTCTCGAGCACTTCCAAGGTCTTGGCGATATCGAGAATCGACTTGGCACCCGCGCAGACCACGCAGACCGGCGTGCGGCTCAGCTCTTCAAGGTCGGCGGAGATATCGAATGTATCCTCGGCGCCGCGATGCACGCCGCCAATGCCGCCAGTGGCAAACACATGGATGCCGGCCAAAGCCGCGATCTGCATCGTGGTGGCAACCGTGGTGCCGGCAATCTCGCCCTTGACCAAGAGCGCCGACACATCGCGCCGGCTGGCCTTGGCGGCGGTGCCGCCGGTCTGGGCCAGGCGTTCGAGATCTTCGCCGGATACGCCGACGCAGAAGCGGCCGTCCATGATGGCGATGGTCGCCGGCACCGCGCCATTGTCGCGGATCACCTGTTCCACATTGGTCGCCATGGCGAGGTTCTGCGGATAGGGCATGCCATGGGTGATGATGGTGGATTCCAGCGCCACCACCGGCTTGCCTTCGGCCAGAGCCTTCTTCACTTCGGGGCTGATGGACAGGTAGGCCTTGGCGCTCATCGGATCACTCGCTGATATAATGGGTTTATGGACCGGTCGCGGCCCCGTTGGCGCGGGTTTTGCGCCTTGTTGCCGCAGGGCGTCAACCCCAATGAAAACTTGGCCCCAAGCGCTTGTCCCCCCGGAAATTTGGTTCTAGGTTGCCCTCATAAACGCCAGCGTGGAAAGGGCACTTCGCTGCAGACCATCCTTGTTGATCGCAGTTTTGCCAGCGATCGATACGCGCCCGGCACCGGGCCCATCTCAGCCAGCCGCCCCAGCGCTTTTGAGCGCTCTCTTGCTGCACTTTCAGTTCAGGACCGCACCGCAACGGGCCCTCAAAGATGAGCGCCCGCGCCTGATCGTCCGCGCTTGCGCGCAACCCCATTGCGGCCCAGGTCGCAAAGCCCAAAAGACCAACACCGAACAGGAGCCCACCAGATGAAGCCATCGCTCGCCCTTGCCCTCGGCGCCCTCATGGTTGCCAGCCCCGCGCTGGCCCAGGAAGAGCCCGTGCTCAACGTCTACAACTGGTCCGACTATATCGCCGAAGACACCATCGCCAATTTCACCGCGGAAACCGGCATTGCGGTGAACTACGACGTCTACGACAATAACGAGATCGTCGATGCCAAGCTGCTGGCTGGCTCGGCCGGCTATGACATCGTGGTGCCCTCGGGCAATTTCCTCGAACGCCAGATTCTCGCCGGCCTGATCCTGCCGCTCGACAAGGCCAAGCTGACCAACCTCGGCAATCTCGATCCGGCATCGCTCGCCACCGCCGCCATTGTCGATCCCGACAATGCCCATGGCGTGCCCTATATGCTAAACACCATTGGCCTCGGCTACAATGTCGCCAAGGTCGCCGAAGCTCTGGGCACCGATACGCCGCCGACCAGCTGGGACCTGCTGTTTGATCCCGAAACCGTCGCCAAGCTCGCCTCCTGCGGCGTCGCCGTGATGGATAGCCCGTCCGAAGTCGTCGGCACGGCGCTGCATGTGCTCGGCCTCGATCCCAATTCGGAAAGCGAAGAAGACCTGGCCAAGGCCGAAGAACTGCTCAACGCCATCAAGCCGTCGGTCCGCTACTTCCACTCGTCCCAGTATATCGACGACCTCGGCAATGGCGAAATCTGCCTCGCCATGGGCTATTCGGGCGACATGTTCATCGCCGCCGACAATGCCGCCGAAGGCACCGAAGTTAGCTACCTGATCCCATCGGAAGGCGCGCCGACCCTGTTCGACTTCATGGCCATTCCCGCCGATGCGCCGCATCCCGACAATGCGCACAAGTTCATCAACTACATACTGCAGCCCAAGGTCGTGGCCGACATCACCAATACGGTGTTCTACGCCAACCCCAACCCGGCCTCGCTGGAATTCGTCAATGAAGAAGTGAAGTCCAACCCGTCCATCTACCCCTCTGCCGAAACCCTGGCCAATGCCTTCACCATGAAGGCGCATAGCCCGGATTATGAAGAGGTTCTGACCCGCACCTGGACCCGCGTCAAAACCGGCCAGTAAACGCAAATTGGGGGTGGCCACGGCCGCCCCTTTTCCCTATGGGAAGCCCCAATAAACGGAGGTTTCCGGCCCCGGCCGGAAGCGCGATACCACCGCGGCCGATGACCGCCCCAGCAGAGTTTCAAGAAGCGCCATGGCCAAGAAGCCCAATCTTGCAGTCGATACCCGGCCCTGGCGCGATCCGGCAGCCAAGCCCTTCGTGCGCATCCGCAATGTCACCAAGCGCTTTGGTGATGTGGCGGCGGTTTCCGATGTCTCGCTCGACATTTATCGCAGCGAACTCTTCTGCCTTTTGGGCGGCTCAGGCTCGGGTAAGTCGACCCTCCTGCGCATGCTGGCCGGCTTTGAAATCCCCACCTCTGGCACGATCGAGATCGACGGCCAGGACATGACCCAGGTCGCGCCCTATAACCGCCCAGTCAATATGATGTTCCAGTCCTATGCGCTGTTCCCGCATATGAATGTCGAGCAGAACATTGCCTATGGCCTCAAGCGCGACGGCCTCGGCAAGGAGGAGATCGCTGCGCGCGTCGCCGAGCTCCTGACCCTGGTCAAGCTGCAGGACTATGGCGCCCGTAAGCCGCACCAGCTCTCCGGCGGCCAGCGCCAGCGCGTGGCCCTCGCACGCGCCCTCGCCAAGCGTCCGAAACTTCTCCTCCTCGACGAGCCGCTCGGCGCATTGGACAAAAAGCTGCGCGAGGAAACCCAGTTCGAACTGGTCAAAATCCAAGAGACTTTGGGCGTCACTTTCATCGTCGTGACCCACGACCAGGAAGAGGCCATGTCGCTGGCTACCCGTATCGGGGTGATGAACCAGGGCGAGATCGCCATGATCGGCGAGCCCACCGATATCTATGAATTCCCCAATTCCAAATTCGTCGCCGGCTTCATCGGCTCGGTCAACATGGTCGAAGGCGTCGTCACCGAGGACGAGCCGGGCCATGTCCGCATCCGCTCGACCGAGCTGGGCTGCGACATCTATGTCGGCCATGGCGTCGATTGCGCCCCCGACCAGACCCTCTGGTGGGCGATCCGTCCGGAAAAGATGATGCTGAGCCGCGACAAGCCCGAAGGCCTCAATGGCGCCAATGTCACCCATGGCATGGTCGAAGACATCGGCTATCTCGGCGACATGAGCGTTTACCAGGTTCTGCTCGACAGCGGCAAGCGCCTGCGCGTCACCCAGACCAATACGGTGCGTGGCAATCCCGATTCGATCAGCTGGGACGAGCCGGTCTATGTCACCTGGAACGACACGTCGGGTTCGGTGCTGACGGTATGAGCTACGAACCCACCATCCCGCCGCCACGGCGGTTGAAACCCTGGAAGGCCGTCGAGCGCGGCCTCGCCAAGGTTGGCATTTCCGGCAAGGCGCTGGTGCTGATCGCGCCGGTGCTGTGGCTGCTGGTGTTCTTCCTCATTCCGCTGGCCGTGGTCTTCGGCATTTCGCTGGCCACCAAGCAGTTCGGCCGCCCGCCCTATTCGCCACTGCTGACGACCGAAGACGGCACGGTGCAGCTGACGCTGCATCTCAACAATTACATCAAGCTGTTCAGCGACAGCCTCTATGTCGCGGCTTATCTCAGCTCGATCCGCATTGCCTTCATCGCCACGGTGATCACACTGATCGTCGGCTATCCCATGGCCTATGCCATCGCCCGTGCGCCCGATCCCTGGCGCAATGTGCTGCTGATGCTGGTGGTGCTGCCCTTCTTCACCTCGTTCCTGCTGCGCATCTATGCGCTGACAGGTTTCATGCGCGGCAATGGGCTGATCAATCAGTTCCTCGGCCTCTTCGGCATCGAGCCGCTGGTGATGATGCAGACCGATTTCGCGGTCTATGTCGGGCTGATCTACAGCTACCTGCCCTTCATGATCCTGCCGCTCTATACGACCCTGGTGAAGCTGGACGCGTCGCTGATCGAGGCCTCGGCCGACCTCGGCTCGCGGCCGTGGCAGACCTTCATCTCGATCACGCTCCCCCTGTCGCTGCCCGGCATTCTGGCCGGCTCGCTCTTGGTCTTCATTCCGGCGGTCGGTGAATATGTCATTCCGGCGCTGCTGGGTGGCCCCGAAACGCTGATGATCGGCCGCGTGCTGTGGGACGAGTTCTTCTCGGCAACCAACTGGCCGCGCGCTGCCGCAGTCGCCGTAGCCATGCTGGCCGTGGTCGTGGTGCCGATCATGCTGCTGCAAAAGGCGCAGAACGCCGTGGTGGAGAAGTAACATGCGGCGTGGCTGGTTCTTGCCGATCACGGCAGCCCTGGGCTTTAGCTTCCTCTATGCCCCGATCATTTCCATGGTGGTCTTCTCCTTCAACGAGAACCGTCTGGTCACCGTCTGGTCGGGCTTTTCGACCAAATGGTATGGCGAACTGTTCAACGACCCGCAGATGCTGGGTGCCGCCTGGCTGAGTCTGCAGATCGCCGCCATCAGCGCCACCATCGCTTTGGTGCTGGGCACATTGGCCGCCGTCGCCCTGGTGCGCTTCCGCAGCTTCCGCGGCCGCACACTGTTCTCCGGCATGGTCTCGGCCCCCATGGTCATGCCCGACGTCATCACCGGCCTCTCCATGCTGTTGCTCTTCGTCGCCATGGAAAGCCTGCTCGGCTGGCCGGCGGGTCGCGGCATGCTGACCATCGTCATCGCCCATTCGACCTTTGCCATGGCCTATATCTGCGTCGTGGTGCAGTCGCGGCTGTCCGACTTCGACCGTAGCGTCGAAGAGGCGGCCATGGATCTCGGCGCTTCCCCGCTCCGCACCTTCTTTGACATCACCCTGCCCATCATCGCCCCGGCTCTGGTCTCGGGCTGGCTGCTCGGCTTTACCCTGTCGCTCGACGACCTGGTCATCGCCAGCTTCGTCTCGGGTCCGGGTTCATCGACCCTGCCCATGGTGATCTTCAGTAAGGTCAAGCTCGGTGTCTCGCCGGACGTCAATGCGCTGGCCACCATCATCGTCGGCATCGTCGCCACCGGCGTCATCATCGCCACCGCGATCCAGCTGCGCAATCGTCCCCGGAAGGCCCGTCGTTAGGCGTTCAAAATCCGTTCATCAAGCTGAAAAATGCGTGACTGGACAGAGCCAAAAAACAGGTTCATGCTTCTGTCATGTTCAACCAACGTGAAGGAGGTGATCCAGTGTCGTTTGAGATTTTGGTACTCGAAGAAGGCTTTGGATATCGTGTGATGACTGGGAGTGATCTCGGCTAGCACCATCTCCTCGGCACTCGAGGCCGATACTACTCAGGAAGGGCCGCTCCAATCGGGGCGGCCCTTTTTGCTTCTTGACGACAGCGCTCAAGCCATTGATACCGCTGGCCAGAATTCGGGAGCTTCAAGCATGTCCTCGGCCAATTTCGTCCTCACCCTGTCCTGCGCCGACCGGCCGGGCATTGTCGCTGCCATCACCACCGAACTGGCGGCGCTCAATGCCAATATTGCCGAGAGCAACCAGTTCTGGGATCAGGAAACAGGTCGCTTCTTCATGCGCCTGGCCTTCACCGCGCCCGCAGGCGTCGACCGCCAAGCCCTTGAACGCGCCCTGAAATCGCCGATCGAGCGCTTTTCGATGAAGACCGCGCTGACCGAGGAAAGCCGCAAGAAGCGCATCGTCATCCTGGTTTCCAAATTCGACCACACGCTGCTGCATCTGCTGTATCAGATCCGCGTCGGCTGGCTCGACGCCGAGGTTGCGGCGGTGATCTCCAACCACCCCGATGCGCAGAAGATCGCCGAAGACGCCGGCATTCCATTCCATCTGCTGCCGGTGACCAAGGAAACCAAGGTCGCCCAGGAAGAGCAGATCCTTGCCCTGATCCAGAAAACCGGCGCCGATCTCGTCGTTCTGGCCCGCTACATGCAGGTGCTGAGTGACAATCTATCGACCCGCCTGTTCGGCCAGGTGATCAATATCCACCACTCGTTCCTGCCCAGCTTCAAGGGCGCCAAGCCCTATCACCAGGCCCATGAGCGCGGCGTCAAGATCATCGGCGCCACCGCCCACTACGTGACCCCCGACCTCGACGAAGGCCCGATCATCGAGCAGGAAACCGCCCGCGTCACCCATGCGATGAGCCCGGATGACCTGGTGGCGGCGGGGCGGGATATCGAATCTCGCGTGCTGGCCCGGGCGGTGAAACTGCACCTGGAGAACCGGGTGATGCTGAATGGGCGCAAGACGGTGGTGTTTGGGTAGCTTCGAAACGGCCGAGAGCAAAATCACGCCGGTGGCGTGATTTTAGCCGAGAAGGCCATGAGGCCTACGGCCGAATGGCCCGGATGAGGGGCTGACTCAATCCCTCCTCTTTAAGGGCAGAAGGATGACGTGTTTGCGGGACAGCTGGGCCATTCGGGCATAGCCCTCATGGCCTGATCACCTAAAATCGCTCCACAGGAGCGATTTTGCCCTGCGGGCCGGTGCTTAGACCGGCAAATCTTCCAGCCTGAGCGAATCCGCCAGGCTCGTCTGGTCCAGCACCGCCCGCGTCGCCAGCGTGACCCGTTCGAACACATGGCGGATTTCGCACGCCGCCTCGTCGCGGCAATCCTCGCATTTGCGATAGGCGATCTTCGATAAGCACGGCAAAGGCGCAATCGGCCCGTCGATCAGCCGCAACACCTCACCGAACATGATTTCGTCGGGCGCCTTGAGCAATATATAGCCCCCCGCCCGGCCACGGCGGCTGGCGACGAAGCCGGCGCGCTTGAGCTCCAGCAGGATCTGTTCGAGGAATTTCTTGGGGATCGACTGTTGCTTGGAGATTTCGCCGATCATCATCGACTGGTCACGGCCCGAGCGGGCCAGTGACACCAGCGCCCGCAGCGCATATTTGGCTTTTTGCGAAATCATCGAGCTGCATTACCCCCGGTCGCACTGTGCCGCGCGACCGCCTGAAACTCTAGGCCCGGCTCCCTAAATTTTTGGCAAAGCCTAGAGTTTGGGCTCCGGCACAACCGGCGGCACCACGGGCTTGTCATCCGGCTTGGGCTCGGCATCGGCCTCCGGCTCCGGCGGCGCAATCCCGCCCTCATTGACCTCAGCCTCTTCCTGCTCTTCGAGCTCGGCCTCCTCTTCGGCAACAACCTCGGGTGTTTCGACCGTGGGCTCTTCAAGCACCACGACCTCATCGATCTCGGCCGGAGCCTCGCCAACCGATGGCGTTGCCACAACGCTCTCAAGGCTAGCCGCTTCTTCCACGGCAGGCTCGGGGGCCGGCAGGATGATCACCGCTTCGGACGCACTGGACTCGACGGCGTCGATTACAACGGGATCGGCCGCAACCTCTGCAGCTGGCTCAATGGCGTCTTCGACAACCACAACCTCGGCGGTCGCTTCGGCGTCGGGCGCAACAACCACTGCTGCCTCCGGCTCGCTTGCAGCTGGCTCTGCCACCGCAACCGCACTCCCAACGACCGCCGCCTCGACCACCGGCACACCCGCCACCTTCTCCAGCAGGTTTTCGCCCTGTGGCAGCTTCACCTCGACCGGTGCCGCTTCCGGCGCCTTGTCCTCGCGCTCGCCACGGGCATAGGCCAGCATGCCCATGCCGATTTCACGCTCGCCGCGGATGACGATATTGGCGCCGAGATTGCGCAGATAGGCGTCCTCTTCTTCCGAATAGGCGCGGGTGATGATGCGGATGGACGGGTTGAGCTTGCGGCCGCTTTCACAGACCGAGCCGGCCTCGAAACCATTGGAAATGGCCACCATCAGCGAGCGCGCCTGGGTCAGGTTGGCCAGCTTGAGCACATGGCTGCTGGCCGCATTGCCGAACAGCACTTCGAGGCCCGCCTCGCGCGCCGCACGTACATCCTGATCGGAATCCTCGATCACCAGCACCGGCACATCCTGGGCCTTGAGCCCATCGGCCACGACGCGGCCGACCTGACCATAGCCGACCAGCACGGTGTGATCGCTGAGCTTGGTCGGCGCATCGACATCGTCATCGGCGCCATGCGCGCCGCTATCAATCGCCGGCTGCGACGGAATATCGGTGGTTATCGGGCCAGAAGCCGCCGCCGATATCTCGCCCGGCTCGATCCGCAGGCCATCGGCCACGGCAGGCTCGCCATGGCGCTGAGCGGCCCGCGCCTCGATGCGCGGCTTGAGCCGGTCGAGCACGAAGAACACCACCGGATTGAGCACGATGGAAATCAGTGCACCGGCGAGGATCAGGTCCTGTCCCTCGGGCGGCAGGATGGCCAGCGACACGCCCATGCTGGCGAGGATGAAAGAAAATTCGCCGATCTGCGCCAGCGAGGCCGAAATGGTCAGCGCGGTGCCCACCGGTCGCTTGAACAGCAGCACGATGGCAAAGGCGGCCAGCGACTTGCCGACCACGATGATGAACACCGTGGCGAGGACCGGTAGCGGATTGGTGATGATGATGCTGGGGTCGAACAGCATGCCGACCGAGACGAAAAACAGCACGGCAAAAGCGTCGCGCAGTGGCAGGGTTTCCTGCGCCGCGCGATGCGACAGCTCGCTTTCAGAAAGGATCATGCCGGCAAAGAAGGCGCCCAGCGCCAGCGACACGCCAAACAGCACGGACGAGCCCAGCGCCACGCCCAATGCGATCGCCAAAACCGCGAGACGAAACAGTTCGCGGCTGCCGGTATGCGCCGTGCCATGCAGCGCCCAGGGAATAACCCGGCGGCCAACCACCAGCATGAAGCCGACAAAAGCAGCGAGCTTGACAACGGTCAGCGCCAACACGCCCCAGATGCCGACCGAACCACCGACCAGGCGTTCGACAAAGGAGACAAAGGGATCGTGAATGCCGGTATCGGTGCCATTAAGGCTCGCGATGGCCGGGATCAGCACCAGCGCCAGAACCATGGCCAGATCTTCAACGATCAGCCAACCCACCGCAATGCGCCCGCGCTCGGTCTCGACCAGACGCCGATCCTGCAGCGCCTTGAGCAGCACCACGGTCGAGGCGACGGAAAGTGCCAGACCGAACAGCAGGCCGGCGCCAACGCCCCAGCCCAGCAGCAGCGCAAGGCCAAGCCCGAGTAGTGTAGCAAAAGCGATCTGCACCAGCGCGCCCGGAATGGCCAGCGCGCGAACGCTCATCAGGTCCTTGAGCGAGAAATGCAGGCCCACGCCGAACATCAGCAGGATGACGCCCAGCTCGGCCAGTTCGGCGCCCAGCGCCTGGTCTGCAACAAAGCCGGGCGTATTCGGCCCGACCAGAATACCGGCAAACAGGTAGCCGACCAGCGGCGGCATGCGCAGCCGGTTGGCAATCATGCCGAAAATAAAGGCCAGCACCAGACCCGCGACGATCGTTGTGATCAGGGGGGTGTCGTGGTGCATTTTGCCTCCGCTATGGGCTGGAACAGAACCTGTGGTGAACTCTCACTGCCAAGATGGGACACGGCACCGTGATGCGCAAGCAGCAGCGAAACCGAAAATATCAGCAATTTTGACCATTTGGCCGCAAGACTTCACGCTCGCAAAAGCCAGTCCAAACTTGTCTTTGTTATGACGCTGTAGCGGAACTCGGCTACAGGGAACTTACCGCCCGTGGCGGGGTTAACGCACGCTAGGGCAAAGGGGCGCATATGAGGTTCTCGGTAGGCTGCGAGATTGGTTATGACGTGGCCGACAGCGCCACGCTGATCTTCAACATCGAGGCCATGCGCGGCGGCCGCCAGCGCGTCGTCAGCGAGACCCTGACCATCACGCCCGACTATGCTGCCGACGAAAAAACCTCCGAGGAAAGCGGCAATCGCTACCTTCGCCTCACCGTGCCGCAGGGCATGGTGCAATTGCGCTACGAGGCGCAGATCGAGCTCGACCCGTTGCATCGCGCCCCAGCGGTGATCCACGAAGTGCCCGTCGCCACCCTGCCGCTCGACACCCTGCCCTTCCTCAACCCCTCGCGATATTGCCCTTCGGACCAATTGGCGCGCTTCGCCACGCGCCAGTTCGGCAATATCGAGCCGGGCTTCGGCCGCGTCGTGGAAATCTGCAACTGGATCAACAGCGAAGTCGATTATCTGTTCGGCACCAGCGACACGACGACCACCGCCGCCGACACTTTCTCGCTACGCGCCGGCGTCTGCCGCGACTTCGCCCATCTCGGCATCACCTTTTGCCGTGCCCTGGGCATCCCGGCCCGCTTTGTCTCCTGCTACGCCTGGCAGCTCGAGCCGCAGGATTTCCATGCCGTGTTCGAAGCCTATCTCGGCGATCGCTGGTATCTGTTCGACGCCACCCGGATGGCAACGCTCGACGGCATGGTCCGCATCGGCACCGGCCGCGACGCCGCCGACACGGCCTTTGCCACGATCTACGGCCAGGTGCTGTCCCAGCCGATCCGGGTGTGGAGCGAAGCCATCAATGGCGACAAGGCGGAAGAATGGACGACGGATGCCGTGAGCGTCACGCGGGATTAAAGCAGGCCGCCCTACGGGACAGTCGTCATCCCATCCCATCCTGCAGGCTCACCACCCGCTCGACGACGACCTCGACCTCCATGCCGAGATAATCTTCCTTCTTCCCGATAAAGGTACCGGAAATGGGAATCGCCTGGCGCGGCTCGCGGGCCACCCCGACGCGGATCAAATCCCGCGTGCCGATAATGCCATTGGTAGGATCAAATTCGACCCAGCCGGCGCCTGGCAGATAGACCTGGGCCCAGGCATGGGTGGCGCCGCCGCCGCGATTGGTGCCGTCGTCGCGGGCCGGCGAATAGAGATAGCCGGTGACAAACCGTGCCGCGAGGCCGAGCGAGCGTGCCGCTTCGATCATCAGCAGGGCAAAGTCGCGGCAGGTGCCGGCCCGGGTCGAAAGCGTGACCGACGGCCGCTGCGTGCCGGGGTTATAGCGGCGGAGATATTTGAAACTCTCCTTGATGCCCAAGGTCATTGTCGCAAGCAGGTGCCCGGTCAGCGTCACACCGCGCGGATCGAGAAACCGCCTGGCCCAGACATCGACCTCGGTTTCCTCGGGAAACTGCCGCCGCAGGTTGGGCGCAAGGTCGATCGCATCGACGTCGCCGTAGTCAAAGGGATAGGTCTTGGCCCGCGTCTCGATCTCGAAGGCCGGGGTCAGCTCGGGCGTATGGTCGAGCACCATGGTGGCGACAATGCGCAGCTCTTCCGCCGGCTCGTCGAAACTGGCGATGGCAATGCCATTGCCGAACACGTCATGGATCCAGCGCAGGCCGGCCGGCTTGGGGCGGATGGCGAGACCAAAGCTTTCCAGCGTCTGCTCCATGCTGTCGCGTGGGCGCAGGAGCATGCGGTGCTCGCCGAACTGCACGGCGCGCGCATAGCGATAGACGGTCTCGTGCCTCACGGAGAGCAGGGTCACGAAACGACCGTGATCTTTTCGGCGGCGCGGGTGATGCCGGTATAGAGCCAGCGCGCCCGCTCCTCGCGGAACACGAAGCTTTCGTCGAACAGATAGACATTGTCCCACTGGCTGCCCTGCGCCTTGTGCACGGTCAGGCAATAGCCAAAGGTGAATTCGTCGAACTGCCGGCGTTCCGGCCAGCTCATGGCGTCTTCCTCGCCTGAGAAGAACGCCTTGTGCGTGAGAACCTTGGCCTCGCCCTTGCCCTCGTCGGCGCCGAGCAGCAACGACCACTTGCCATTGGTCCGCCGCGTCGCCTCGGTGACGATCCAGATCTGCCCGTTGAGCAGTTTCTTGCGCGGATTGTTCCGCAGGCAGACCATACGGTCGCCCAGCACCGGCTCATGGAACGGCAGGCCCTTGAGCTCGCGCAGGCGATCATTATATTGCAGCCGCGTCTTGTTGCGGCCGACCAGCACCTGATCGGCTTCCAGCACCGCGTTGCGGTCAACACTGTCGCGACCGACGACGATGGACTCGCCATAAGTGCCGCGCTCGAGGAAACCGCCTTCGCGCACCTGCATGGAGAGGTGGATGATCGGATTGTCCGCGGCCTGCCGGTGGATTTCGGTCAGCATCATGTCCGGCTCGTCGGCGGTGAAAAAGCCCGCCCCCTGCACCGGCGGCAGCTGGAACGGATCACCCAGAACCAGCACTTTCACACCAAAGCTCAGCAGGTCGCGGCCCAGCTGTTCGTCCACCATCGACACTTCGTCGATAACGATCAGGTCGGCATCGGCGGCCGGGCTTTCGTCATCCAGCACGAAGCGCGGCTCGCCGTCATTCTCGCTGACCAGCGTGTAGATCAGCGAGTGGATCGTCTGGGCGCCCTTGCAGCCGCGCTTGCGCATCACCAGCGCCGCCTTGCCGGTGAAGGCGGCATATTTGACGCTGCGGATATCCTGCGCCAAATGCACCGCCAGCGTAGACTTGCCCGTGCCGGCCCAGCCGAACAGGCGGAACACCTGCGGACCGTTCTTGTCCTTGAGCCAGGCCGAAACGGCCGAGAGCGCGGCGTCCTGCTGGGGCGACCAGACTGGCATCAGATGATCGTCGTCTTTACAGAGCCCACGCCTTCGATACTGCCTTCCAGCACATCGCCGCGCTGCACCGCACTGACGCCGGCCGGGGTCCCGGTCATGATAAGGTCGCCGGCCTTCAGCGTGACAAACTGGCTGAGATAGGCGATGGCTTCGCTGACATTCCAGATCTGCTCATTGAGATCGCCCGTCTGGCGCACTGTGCCATTGACCGAAAAGCGGATGGCGCCCTTGTCGGGATGGCCGATGGCGCTGGCTGGCTCGATCGTTCCGATCGGCGCGGAAAAGTCGAATGCCTTGGACATTTCCCACGGCCGTCCACCCTTTTTGGCCACGGCCTGCAGGTCGCGGCGGGTCATGTCGAGCCCGGCGGCATAGCCATAGACGTGATCCAGCGCATCGCTCACGGCAATGTCGGCACCGTCCTTGCCGATGGCGACGACCAGCTCGATCTCGTGCTGGAAATCCTCGGTCTTGGGCGGATAGGGAATGGCGGCGCCTCCGACCACGACGGCATCGGCCGGCTTGGCAAAGAAGAACGGCGGATCGCGCGTGTCATTGCCCATTTCCTTGATGTGCTCGATGTAATTGCGGCCGACGCAATAAACGCGGCGCACGGCGAACAAGCCGCCACGAGCGATCGGAATGGAGACGGGAGCATGAGGCTCAAACAGGAAATCAGCCACGCTTGAATTCTTCCACATAAGGGGTGAGCAGGTCACGGTCCACCGGACCCATCAGGTCATTGGCAGTAAAGGTCTGGTGCCAATAAGGATAGAGCAAAGGCGGCTGGCTGACGGCATCGAGCCGCGCCCGCTCGTCCGCGCTGAGCTTGAGATCAGCCGCCGCCAGATTGTCCTGGAACTGCGCATCGCTGCGCCCACCGATGATCACCGAGGTAACGCCCGGCCGGCCCAAAGCCCAGGCCAAAGCCACCTGTGCGCCGGATACACCGCGCGCTTCGGCAATCGCCACCACGACATCGACAATGTCATAGAGCCGCTCCCAATCGGGCACCGGCGGCTCGCGGAAACCGCCGACATGCCGGCCCGACTTCGGCCCGCCGTCGCGGCGATATTTTCCCGACAGCAGCCCGCCCGCCAAAGGCGACCAGATTAGGATGCCGAGGCCCTGATCCTGGGAAATCGGCACCAACTCATATTCGGCTTCGCGCGAATGGAGCGTGTAGTGAATCTGCTGGCTGACGAAACGCTCGCCCTGGCGCTCCTTTGCCGCCGCCAAGGCCTTGGAAATATGCCAGCCGGAATAGTTGGAGCAGCCGATATAGCGGACATGGCCATGGCGCACGAGCGTGTCGAGAGCTTCCATCGTCTCCTCGATGGGCGTCATCCCATCCCACTCATGCGCCTGATAGAGATCGATGACATCGGTCTTCAGGCGCTTCAGGCTAGCCTTGCACTGCTCGATAATATGGTGGCGGGAAAGGCCGATCTCATTGGGCCCATCGCCCATCTTGAATCGAACCTTGGTCGCGACCAGCGCCTTCTGCCGGCGGCCGTTCTCGCTCAGCGCCACGCCGATCATTTCCTCAGACACGCCAGCATTATAGACATTGGCCGTGTCGAGCAGATTGATCCCCGCGTCGAGACACATGTCGATCTGGCGCGTCGCATCGGCCTGGTCGCTATTGCCGACCTGTTCCGTACCGCCAAAGGTCATGGTCCCCATGGTCAGCACCGAGACCTTGAGGCCCGAGCGTCCGAGATACCGATATTCCATCGCCATTCCTCCTTTGTTCCCGGTCGATAGGGCTAAAGAGGATTGAGAGTCGGGTCAATCTTTTCGCCCCTCCCGCTGGAATTGAATGCGCCGCGAACTGGATCCGTACCTCCCCCTTGATGGGGGAGGCTAGGAGGGGGTGTGAGAGCCCCGATATTTGGGTCAACCGCCCTCCCTTGATCCCTCCCCGCAAGGGGGAAGGTGTCGACTGAGACGCCGAGTGACACCAAGTGGCAAACCCTGCTAACACCCACGCCTCACCTCGAAAGCCCATGCCGTGCGGCCGCAATCCGTCGTCTTTTCCGTCGTCCTTGTTGCCATCGGCATGGTGTTCACCCAGACCGGGGCGTCCTTCGCCAAGGGCCTGTTTCCAGCGGTTGGGCCGGCCGGTGCGACGGCCTTGCGGCTGACGCTGGCCGCGATCGTGTTGGTGGGGATCTTTCGACCGTGGCGGCATCGGCTGGACCGCCGCCAATGGCGTTTCGTCCTCGCCTATGGTGCGGTTATGGGCGCCATGAACCTGTTCTTTTACGCAGCGATCCAGACCATTCCGCTCGGCGTGGCCGTGGCTCTCGAATTCACCGGTCCACTGGCCGTGGCGCTGGCCGGGTCGCGCAAGCCGCTGGATTTTGCCTGGATCATCCTGGCCGTTGCCGGCCTTGCCCTACTGCTACCGCTCGGCCAGTCCTCCGGCGAGATTGGCCTGCCCGGCGTGCTATTGGCGCTGGCCACCGGCGCCTGCTGGGCCGGCTATATCATCTTCGGCCAGCGCGCCGGCATTGGTGGCGGCCCGCATATCACGGCGCTGGGCGTCTCCATTGCCGCCGTGATTGCTTTGCCCTTCGGCATTGCCACGGCCGGCACGGCCATGCTCGACCCGGCCATCCTGCCCGTGGCCCTGGCTGTCGCGCTGCTCTCCAGCGCCATTCCCTATGCGCTCGACATGGTTGCCCTGCCGCATATTCCGTCGCGCCTGTTCGGCATCCTGATGAGCGGCCAGCCGGCGCTGGGCGCCCTCTCCGGCTTCCTCATCCTCAATGAGGTGCTGAACCCCTGGCAGCTCGGCGGCATCATCGCCATCATTGTCGCCTCGCTCGGCGCCACCGTCACCATTGCCCGCAACACGCCGGCTCCAGTGGCGTAAATGCCTCTGGCGGCTTGACCGGTTTCCGGCATAATCGCGCCGCGTTCGCCTGACGAGAGATGCCCGAAATGCTTTATGCCGTGCTCTGTTACAATGATGAAAACGCTGTCGCCACCTGGACCCAGGAAGAGGACGACGCCTGCATGGCCCGGCTGGGCAAGGTGCAGGACGCCATGAGGGCCAAGGGCAGGCTCGGCCCGGTCGCCCGCCTGCTGCCGACCAGCGCGGCCACCACCCTGCGCAAGACCTCCGGCGAGCCGCTGGTGATCGACGGCCCTTTTGCCGAGACCAAGGAGCAGTTTCTCGGCTTCTACCTCGCCGATTGCGACACGCTCGACGAGGCCCTGGACTTCGCCAGGGATCTGGCCAAGGCCAATCCCGGTGTCGGCTCCTATGAAATCCGCCCGGTCGGCCTGTTCAACCCAAGCGAGATCACGCGTTAAACTAGCCGGAACAGATTACTACCGATGGATGTTGACTTGGCATGAATTTGCGTCAGAATAACATCTGACAGAACATCATGCCCGGATACGTCAATGTCACGCAAAATGGATCGAGAGTGGTCGGCGCGGTCAATCGCCCTGCTGGAGGCTGAAGGCCGGCGTTCGGCCGATACGCATCTGATCGCTTTGCCATTGCCGGGCTTTGCCGGCATTGACCTTTATCTCAAGGACGAATCCTCGCATCCGACCGGCAGCCTGAAACATCGCCTGGCGCGGTCGCTGTTCCTTTATGGCATTTGCAACGGCCAGATCCATCAGGGCACGCCGCTGGTGGAAGCCTCCTCTGGCTCCACCGCCGTCAGCGAAGCCTATTACGCCCGCCTGCTCGGCCTCGACTTCTGCGCCGTGCTGCCCAGCAGCACCAGCACGAGCAAGATCGAAGCCATCACCCGGCATGGCGGACGCGTGCATATGGTCGAGGACGGCTCCACCATCTACGAAGTGGCCGAGTCTATGGCGCGGGATACTGGCGGCCATTACCTCGACCAATTCACCTTTGCCGAACGGGCAACCGACTGGCGTGGAAATAACAATATCGCCGAATCCATCTTCCAGCAGATGGCCTCCGAGCGCCATCCCGTGCCCTCCTGGATCGTCATGAGCGCCGGCACTGGCGGCACGTCGGCGACGCTGGGCCGCTATATCCGCTATCGCGGCCTGCCGACCCGGCTCTGCGTGCCCGACGTGGAATTTTCCGCCTTCTATGCCGGCTGGGCCACCAGCGACCGCACCATTCGCTGCCCGCGCCCCTCGCGCATCGAAGGCATCGGCCGGCCGCGCGTCGAAAAATCCTTCATTCCCGAAGTCGTCGACGACATGATCCGCATCCCCGATGTGGCCTCGATCGCCGCCAGCCGCGTGCTGTCGCGCCTGCTTGGCCGCCGCGTCGGCGGTTCGACCGGCACCAATCTCATCGGCCTGCTCTGGGCCGCCGACGCCATGCGCCGCACCGGCGAAACCGGATCACTGGTAACCCTGATCTGCGACAGCGGCGAACGCTATGCCGACAGCTATTTCAATGACGCCTGGCTAGAAGCGCAGGGGCTGGATATCGCCCCGGCGACGGCAATGATCGAAGCCGTCATCGCCGGCCGCGGTTTTCCGCAACAGCTGCTGATGCCCTGCGAAGCGCGGGCGCATCTGGCAGCGTAGTAGTCTCAGGGGGAAGAATGGCGGAGAGGGAGGGATTCGAACCCCCGATGGAGTTGCCCCCATGCCGCATTTCGAGTGCGGTGCATTCGACCACTCTGCCACCTCTCCGCGAGGTCGTTTCAGCATCCCCGAAAGGATGCGGCCGGTCGACACGGGCGGGCTTATGACATAGCCTTTGTCAGCCTGCAACACCCCTTCAGCAATATGCTGGCACTTGGTGCACACCCACCGTGACCCGTACCCCCGTGTTTTTCTACGGCACCCTGCGCGACCCCGATATCCTCGCCGCCGCTCTTGGCCGGACAATCCCCGCCGATGACCTGGTTGCCGCCGTGGCGCACGGCTATGCCGCCGTCTACTTTCCCGGCCGGGTCTATCCGGCGCTGGTGCCCCGCCCCGGAGCGACGGCGCCAGGGCTGTTGCTGCACCACGCAACGACAGAGGATCGTGCCGCGCTCGATGCCTATGAAGGCAACGAATACCGCCGCGCAGCGCTGCGGGTGCATGTCGAGGGCACGGGTGTCACAGCCGACGCCTATCTGCCCGTCATGACGATTGCCGCGGATAGCCCGCCCTGGTCACTGGAGCAGTGGACACGGCTTCACAAAGCCGCGGTGATTGCCGAGGAGACGGCCGCGGCCCGCGCCGCCCGGCAGCGGCTCGCGGCCGCATACGATCCGTAATTTTCACAATTACGTTGGTCTCAGAACCCTTTAGCTTAGCTGGCGTTGGAATGGCGCAGGGCTGACCGCAAGGAGTTTTCAAATGACCAGACGTCGTGACGTGATCCTGGGCATGGCAGCATTGCCCGTTGCCACGCTTGCCACCGCACATTTACAACTGGCCTGGGCACAGGGTGCCGTGCTGGAGGGCGATGTGATTTCAACCGATGACGGCGATATCGTGGTGCATCCAGTCGACCACGCCAGCCTGCTGCTCGGCTTTGGCAGCGAGATTATCTATGTCGATCCAGTCGGCGGCGCCGCGCTCTACGAAGGCCTGCCTGCCCCCACGGCCATCCTGATCACCCATGGCCATGGCGACCATTTCGACATTCCAACACTCGAGGCGATTGCCGGTAACGCGCCGATCCTCACCAGCCAGGAAGTCTTCGACAAGCTGCCCGAAGGCCTCAAGGCCAATGCTTCGGCGATCGTCAATGGCGATGACACCAGCCTCAACGGCCTTCCGGTGCGGGCGATTGCCGCCCACAATGTCACCGCCGACCGCATGCAGTATCACCCGGTCGGCACCGGCAATGGCTATGTGCTGACGCTGGGCGACAAGCAGGTCTACGTGGCGGGCGATACCGAGCCGACAGAGGAAATGCTGGCCCTCAAGAATATTGAGATCGCCTTCCTGCCGGTCAACCTGCCCTATACCATGACCCCGGACCAGGCCGTGGAAGCGCTCAACGTTTTCAAGCCCCGCATTGCCTATCCCTACCACTATGGCGACAGCGACCTGTCGATCATCGAAAAGCGTATCGGCCCGGACACTGAATTGCGCCTGCGCAACTGGTATCCCAACGCCTGAAGTGTGATCGGGCGATCATGACAATCTCTTGACTCTCGGGCCATTTGCCACGATAAGCCCGACCTGAAACACGCGCCGGGCCTCCTGGCGCGCTTTTCTTTGTTTGAAAACGCTGTTCGAGGCTGCCCGCCGGATTTCCGGCAGACTGTTCGAAGACCGCAGGGCTCACTGGGCTCAAAACCTGCGGCGCCACAGAGCGCGACACAAAGGGACCGGGCGTTTGACGCACTCGGTTAAGCTATGACTTTCGCCGTGATCAAGACCGGTGGCAAGCAGTACAAGGTTGCCGCCAACGACGTTCTCAAGATTGAAAAGCTCGATGCCGAAGCCGGCACCATCGTCACTTTCGACCAGGTTCTGATGGTTGATGGCGAAGTTGGCCTGCCGCTGGTCGAAGGCGCGCTTGTCGCCGCCGAGCTGCTTGAGACCCGCAAGCAGAAGACGGTCATCATCTTCAAGAAGAACCGTCGCCACAATTACCGTCGCCGCAACGGCCACCGCCAGCTGCTGTCGACCGTGCGCATCACCGAAATCCTGACCGGCGGCGCACAGCCGACCATCAAGGCTGCCGGCGTTGCCCAGACGACCGAAAGCGTGAGCGAAGCCACTCCGGCCAAGACGGCAAAGGCCCCCAAGGCCGACGCCGCTGAAGCCAAGGCTCCGGCTGCCAAGAAGGCTGCGCCGAAGAAGGCCGCTGCCGAGAGCACTGAAGACACCGCCGCTGAAAAGCCGGCGAAGAAGGCCCCAGCCAAGAAGGCTGCACCCAAGGCCGATCAGGAATAAGGAGCTAGACCATGGCACACAAAAAAGCAGGCGGTTCATCCCGCAACGGTCGTGATACCGCTGGCCGTCGTCTTGGCGTGAAGAAGTTTGGTGGCGAAGCTGTCGTCGCCGGCAACATCATCATCCGCCAGCGCGGCACCAAGTGGCACCCCGGCACCGGCGTTGGCCTGGGCAAGGACCACACCATTTTTGCACTCGTCGACGGCGCCGTGTCGTTCCGCACCCGTGCAAATTCGCAGGTCTTCGTTTCCGTCGACCCGGCAAAGGCCGCCGAATAACCCGGCAGGTCCTTTCGAACCCAGCCGGTGACCTGTTCCCCGGCTCGAGTTCGCGACAAGGCGAAATAGATCAAGGGGAACCGGTACGCCGGTTCCCCTTTTCGCATTTCGTCCCTGAGAGACCTCAAGCAAATGATCACCGCCCGTATCGCCGCCGTCGCCACCGTCATCACCCGCAAAACCGTAGCCGCCCAGACCAACATGCTGCTGTTGCGGAGCCACGACAGATGACCCCGATCCGGACCAAGAGGCTGATCCTGCGCGAACCGACCCTGGATGATGCCCCCAGCTACGCGCTGGGCGTGGGAGAATATGACGTGGCGCAGTTTTTGACCGCCGTCCCCTATCCCTACACCCTGGGCATGGCCATCGACTGGCTGCGTCAGGCGCGGCCGGCAACGCCGGAAAAGTCGCTGCTGATCATCGACCTGCCCGGCAAGGGCCTGATCGGCTGCATTTCCCTGCTCAATGAGCTGGGATTCTGGCTGGCCCGTCCGCACTGGAACCGCGGCTATATGACCGAAGCGGCAACGGCGCTGCTCGACTGGCATTTTGACGGATGCGCCGCCGATGCCGTGACATCGAGCGCCCATTACAACAATGCGGCATCCCTTGCCGTGCAGCACAAGCTCGGCTTTGTTTCGACAGGGCGCGAAATGCGTTTCTCCCAGGCACAGCAGAACAATGTGGACCATGTGGTGAGCCGCCTGTCGCGCACGGACTGGCAGACGCGGGTGCGCCGATGAACATCACCCTGCGCACGCCAAACTTTACCCTGCGTCCGGCCCAGGTCGGCGATGCCGAGCTCATTGCGCGCTATCTCAATGATTTTGCCGTGGCCGGCAATCTGGCCCGCGTGCCATTTCCTTATCACCTCAGCGATGCGAAAGCTTGGCTGGGTAGCCGAAAGCCCAGCCTGCCCGTGGAAGAGACCAATTTCTCCATCGACCTGCCCGGCGAAGGCTTTGCCGGCCATGTCGGCTTCCACATGGGGCCGCAGGGCCCGATCATCGGCTATTGGCTGGGCCAGCCCTTCTGGGGTCGCGGCATCATGACGGAAGCGGTTTTGGCCAGTCTCGAGTGGTTTTTTGACGTGACCGATGCAGACACCATCTATTCAGGCGTGTTTCACTTCAACCACGCCTCACTCGCCATACAAACCAAGCTCGGGTTTACCCAAACCGGGCGCTCAACCCTGCTCTGCCTTGCGCGCGGCGCCGAGGTGGAGCATATCGACACCAAATTGACGCGTGCGCGTTTCCAGCAAAACCCCGATCCGGTCTTGCAGTTCGGAAACGCGGCAGCTGAATCTCTGGAAGGCCAGAAAAAATGAAGTTTCTTGACCAGGCCAAGGTCTATGTGCGCTCGGGCGATGGCGGCGGCGGCGCCGTCTCCTTCCTGCGCGAAAAATTTGTCGAATTCGGCGGCCCCAATGGCGGCAATGGCGGGCGCGGCGGTGACATTGTCATTGAATGCGTCGACGGCCTCAATACGCTGATCGATTATCGCTACCAGCAGCATTTCAAGGCCAAGACCGGCACCCATGGCATGGGCAAGGATCGGGCCGGCGCCAATGGCGAAGAACTGGTGTTGCGCGTGCCCGTCGGCACCCAGGTCTTCGAGGACGACAACGAAACCCTGATCGCCGACATGACCGAAGTCGGCCAGCGCACCGTTTTGTTGAGCGGCGGCAATGGCGGCTTCGGCAATGCTCATTTCAAGACCTCGTCCAACCAGGCGCCGCGCCATGCCAATCCGGGCATTCCGGGCGTCGAAAAGTGGATCTGGCTGCGGCTGAAGCTGATTGCCGATGCTGGTCTCGTCGGCCTGCCCAATGCCGGCAAGTCGACATTCCTGGCCGCTGTCTCGGCCGCCAAGCCCAAGATCGCCGCCTATCCATTCACGACGCTGCATCCCAACCTGGGCGTGGTTTCCATTGGTGAGCGCGATTTCGTGCTGGCCGATATTCCGGGCCTGATCGAAGGTGCCAGCGAAGGCGCCGGCATTGGTGATCGCTTCCTCGGCCATATCGAGCGCTGCGGCGTGCTGATCCATCTGATCGATGGCACCCAGGACGATATCAAGACGGCGTACAAGACCATCCGCACCGAACTGGCCGCCTATGACGAACGGCTGGGCGAAAAGCCCGAAATCGTCGTGCTCAACAAGATCGACGCCATCGATCCTGAAGAGCTCAAGGAAAAGGTCAAGGTTCTCAAGAAGATCAGCAAGGCCGACGTGCTGCTGGTCTCCGGCGTCACCGGCCAGGGTACCGACATGGTGCTCTATGGCGTGATCGAAACGCTGGACGCCGAAAAGGCCGCCAAGCTGGAAGCCGCTCGCCGGAAAGTGGAACCCAATTGGGCGCCTTGATGGCCCTCTTCACCTCTCCCCTGAGGGGAGAGGTCGGCGCGAAGCGCCGGGTGAGGGGTTCAGCGCAGGCTGAAACCACTTATCTCGTCACGACCGCTGAACCCCTCACCCTAACCCTCTCCCCTCAGGGGAGAGGGGATCAGATCGAGCTATTGGACAGATGAACGCCCTCGCGCCCTATAAGCGCCTGACCATCAAGATCGGTTCGGCCCTGCTTGTCGACAAGCAGGGCAAGCTGCGCGCTGACTGGTTGGCGGGGCTCTCGGCTGATATCGCCGCGCTGCAGGCCGGTGGCTGCGAAGTGGTCATCGTCTCCTCGGGCGCGATTGCGCTGGGGCGCGGGTTGCTGAGCCTCTCGGCCGTCGCATTGACGCTGGAACAGAGCCAGGCCGCCGCCAGTGCGGGTCAGATTGCCCTGAGCCAGGCCTGGGCCGAGGCGCTGGGCCGGCACCAGATCGTTACCGGCCAGATACTGATCACCCCGAACATCACCGAAGAGCGGCGCTATTATCTCAATGCGCGCACGACCATCGCGACGCTGCTGGGTCTCGGCGCCATTCCGATCATCAACGAGAATGACTCGGTCGCCACCGCCGAAATCCGCTATGGCGACAATGATCGCCTGTCGGCCCGCGTCGCCACGATGATCGAGGCCGATTGCCTCGTGCTGCTCTCCGACGTCGACGGGCTCTACACGGCTCCACCGGCCAAGGACCCCAATGCCGAGCATCTGCCGGTTATCAGGCAGATCACCCCGGCGATCGAAGCCATGGCGGGCGGCGCCGCCAGCCACCTGTCGCGCGGCGGCATGACCACCAAGGTCGAAGCCGGCAAGATTGCGACGCAAGCCGGCACGGCGATGATCATTGCCAAGGGCACCGAAGATCATCCGCTCAAGGCCCTCACCGAGGGCGGCCGCCACACGCTGTTCCTGCCAGCTCAGAGCCGGGCCCAGGCACGCAAGCGCTGGATCATGGGCACGCTGGCCGTATCAGGCACACTGCAGGTCGATGCCGGCGCGGCGCGCGCGCTGCTGACCGGAAAATCCCTGCTGCCGATCGGCGTTACCAAGGTGACCGGCGACTTCGGTCGCGGCGATGCCATTGCCATCCGCAACCAGGATGGGGTGGAAATTGCTCGCGCCCTCGTCGGGCTCGATAGCGACGAGGCGCGCCTCGTCATGGGCAAGCGCAGCGATGCGGTGGTGGAACTGCTTGGCGCCGGCAATCGCGCCGTGCTGGTGCATCGTGACAATATGGTGCTGGTCGGCACCCAGGAGGAGACGGAACATGAGCCTGGCTGAAGTCAAACCTGCCGTCACCGAGATCATGGCCGAGATCGGCCGCAATGCCCGCCTCGGCGCCAAGGCGCTGGCCATTGCCACGCCGCAGCAGAAGCAGACCGCGCTCACCGTCGCCGCCGGCGCCATCAATGCCCATCGCAAGGCGATCCTTGCCGCCAATGCCAAGGATATGGCGGCTGCCGAAGCCAAGGGCATTTCCAAGGCCTTCCTCGATCGCCTGCTGCTGACCGACGCCCGCATCGACGGCATTGTCGAAGCGGTGAAAACCATTGCCGACCTGCCCGATCCCGTCGGCCAGATCATTGCCGAGTGGGATCGCCCGAACGGCCTCCATATCGAGCGCGTGCGCACCCCGCTCGGGGTCATCGGCGTGATCTTTGAATCACGCCCCAATGTCACCGCCGATGCTGGCGCCTTGGCCATCAAGTCGGGCAATGCCGTCATCCTGCGCGGCGGCAGCGACAGCTTTCATTCCAGCCAGGCCATCGTCGACTGCATGCTCGACGGCCTCCACGCCGCGCGCCTGCCGGTCGAATGCCTGCAACTGGTCCCGACCACCGACCGGGCCGCCGTGGGAGAAATGCTCCGCGGTCTTGATGGCAATATCGACGTCATCGTGCCGCGCGGCGGCAAGACCCTGGTCGCCCGCGTCCAGGATGAAGCCCGCGTGCCCGTCTTCGCCCATCTCGAGGGACTGGTGCATGTCTATATCGACAAGTCGGCCGACCTCGACAAAGCCGTCAACGTCACCCTCAACGCCAAGATGCGCCGCACCGGTGTCTGCGGCGCGGCCGAGACGCTGCTCGTGCACAAGGACGTCGTCGCCACGCACCTCACCCCGATCCTTGACGCCCTGATGGCCAAAGGCTGCGAAATTCGCGGCGATGCGACCGTCAATGCTAACAGTCCGTTAACGCGAGTGGCCACTGAAGAGGACTGGAAGACCGAGTATGAGGACGCCATCATCTCGGTAAAGATCGTGGACTCGGTCGAAGCAGCCATCGCCCATATCGAGCATTATTCCAGCCACCACACCGAGGCGATCATTGCCGAAGACCCTGTCGCCGTTGAAAAATTTTTCAACGAGATCGATAGTGCAATCCTCGTCCACAATGCCTCGACCCAGTTTGCCGACGGCGGCGAATTCGGCTTTGGCGGCGAGATCGGCATTGCCACCGGCAAGATGCACGCGCGCGGTCCGGTCGGCGTCGAACAGCTGACCAGCTTCAAATACCGCATCCGCGGCAATGGCCAGACGAGACCCTGACAGCTTTTGACCCTGCGCCATCCCATTCGTATCGCTGGAATAACCGAGCTTCCGCCTTCCGGCGCCGGCATGCGGATCGGGCTGTTTGGTGGCAGCTTCAACCCGATCCACGAGGGCCATGTCCTGGTCATCGAGGAAATGCTGCGCCGGCTTGAACTCGACGCCATCTGGGTGCTGGTGACCCCGGGCAATCCGCTGAAAAACCACAAGGATCTGGCCCCGCTGGCAGATCGCGTCATCGCCGCGCGCCAGTTCATCGCCAACCCAAAAGTCCGCGTCACCGGCTTCGAAGCCGCCCACGGCTTCACCTATTCCTGGCAGACCATCCGTTTCCTGACCGAGTCCATGCCCGACCGGCGCTTTGTCTGGATCATGGGTGCCGACAATCTGGTCGACTTCAACCGCTGGGAACGCTGGCGCAATATTGCCGCCATGGTGCCCATGGCGGTCTATGTGCGGCCGGGCTCCAGCCGCAAGGCGCCAGCCTCGATGGCCGCCAATTACCTGTCGCGCTGGCGGGTCGACGAGGACGATGCGCCCCGTCTGGCTTTGCTCAAACCGCGCGCCTGGGTCTATCTGCACGGGCGGCAATCGCCGCTCTCGTCATCGGCCATCCGGGCAAGGCGGCAACACGTTAAGCCAAAGTGAAGGCCCAATCTTGCGAAATTGTCATCAAGAGTGCATATTGAGAGCCTGTGATGATAATCATCAATACTGGAACTGACTGCTTGCCGTTTTACAGAACGCCTGCACATTCCGATCCACAACCAAGGACGCTGATCCTACGCATGACCCATGCTTTGTCATGGGCGGAAGGCCATTGCTGATGGCCACGATGCCCGAAAATACCGTCACCGCTCCCGAGGCCATCAAGGCCAATCCGGAACGCCCCCTGATCGATGTGATCCTTGAATCCCTTGACGATGCAAAGGCCGAGGGGATCGTCGCCGTAGATATCACCGGCAAGTCCTCGCTGGCCGACCATATGGTCGTCGCCTCAGGTCGCTCGCAGCGCCACGTCGGCGCCGTTGCCGACCAGTTGGTCAATGCGGTGCGCGAGGCTGGTTATGGCAAGCCCCGCACCGAAGGTCTGCCCTTCTGCGATTGGGTGCTGGTCGATGCGGGCGATGTCATCGTCCATATCTTCCGTCCCGAAGTGCGCGATTTCTACAGCATCGAAAAGATGTGGCAGGCCGACTTCGCCGCTGACGCGCACTAGTCCCGCCGCAAACCTCATGGTGAGCCGTGCGAACCACGAGGTTTCGGCGAGATGCGCATGACGATCGCGGCCGTCGGCCGAATGAAGGCCGGGCCGGAGCGGGAATTGGTCTCCCGCTATCTCGATCGTGCGACCGGCGGCGGCAAGCCGCTAGCGCTGACCCATTTCGACGTGATCGAACTCAATGAATCGCGCGCCTCATCCTCGGCCAGCCGCAAGGCTGACGAGGCCAAGGCCCTGCGCGCCGCTTTGCCCGACGGCATCGTGGTGGCGCTTGACGAACGCGGCAAATCCATAGGCTCGGAAGCCTTTGCCAAGCAAATCCTGCGCTGGCGTGACGACGGCCGCCCGGCCGTCAGCTTCGTCATCGGCGGCGCCGACGGCATCGATCCGGCCTTAGTCACCTCGGCTGACCTGGTGCTGAGCTTTTCGCCCATGGTCTGGCCACATCAGATGGTGCGTATCATGCTGGCGGAACAGCTCTATCGAACCACGACAATCCTGAGCGGACACCCCTATCACCGGGGCGATTAAACCCTCCCCAATCACGTCATGGTTAAGCAACGTTAACCTCCGGTTTTCCGGCGGCTTGCTAAGGTGCGGCTATTGATTCGGGGTCGTGGCACCCTTGCTGGAGAGCGCATGGCTTTGAGGCCGGGCAAGATCGTGGGTTTGATGCTGGCCAGCCTGCTGCTGGCGGGCGGTGCAAGCCTGCCTTTGCTGGCTCAGTCAGAGACGGCACCAGATGCTGCAGCGCCCACGGCACCCGCGACGGAAGCCCCAGTCGATGTGCCATTGCGCGGCACGGTGAGAGAGACGACCACGCCCGCCGCAACCCCAGCCACTGGCCCCGCCGTCCCCACCCAAGCCGATCTCGATGCACTGGAAGCCTCGCTGTCGCTGAGCCAGGAGCGGATCGATGCGCTCAAAGCCGAGATTGCCGAAATGGAAGGCGATCGCACCCGCCAGAATGCGGCGCTGATCGCCGCGGCGCAGCGCGTGAAATTGGCCGAGATCGAAGTCGCCGATGTCGAGGATCGCCTGTCGACACTGATCGTTTCCGAACTGGAAGTGCGCGGACGGCTGGATGGCTCTAATGCCGAGGTGGCCAATGTGCTGGCGGCGCTGGAGCGCATTTCGCTCAATCCGCCGCCGCCGCTGATCGTCGATCCGGATGATGCCCTCGGTTCGGCCCGCAGCGCCATGCTGATCGCGGCCATCGTGCCGCAATTGCGCGCCAAGGCCGACGCGGTGACCGCCGACCTGACCGAGCTGACCGCCATCAAGACGCAGGCCCTAGCCGAGGAAGCCACGCTCAAGGCCAATCATGAGGTGCTCGAGGAAGAGCAGCTGCGCATTGCCACGCTGATCGCCGCGCGCCGCCAGGGCATTGAGACGCGCAGCGGTGAATTGGCGGCCGAGGAAGCCGAAGCGGTGGCGCTGGCGGCTCGGGCGACGACATTGCAGGAGCTGATCGGCAGCCTGTCGAACCGTGCCAGCTCGGTCTCGACCGCCAGCGCTGCAGCCGATGCGGCCGTCGATCCCGACGCGCCGGTGATGAGCGCCCAGCAGATCCAGGTGGCGCTGGCCAATACCGCTCGCACCGAACCCGCCATTCCCTTTGGCGCCGCCCGCGGCTACCTGACCATGCCGACCAATGGCGTCAATGTCGTCGAATTCGGCTCCGGTGATGGCTTTGGCGGCATCAGCCAGGGCATTTCCGTGGTCACCCGCGCCGATGCGCAGGTGGTGGCGCCAGCCGATGGCTGGGTGCTCTATAAGGGCCCTTACCTCAATTACGGCCAAATCGTCATTCTCAATACCGGGCAGAGCTACACCGCACTCCTGGCGGGCCTCGATACGGTCTCTGTCGACATCGGCCAATTCGTGCAGATGGGCATGCCGCTGGGCACGATGGGTTCACGCACAATTGGCCGTTCGGTCACCACCAATGCTGGCGTCGCCCAGCCGACCCTCTATATTGAACTTCGACAAAACAACGAGCCCATCGATCCGACCGGTTGGTGGGCCAACCCGACACAGAGTGGATAGAACCCTCATGCGCCTGACTCCCCTAAGCACGCTCGCCATCGTCGTGGCGCTGTCGCTGCCTGCCGGCCTGCTGATTGCCCAGGAACCGGCACCCGCACCGGCCCCCGCCGAACAGCAGGCCCCGCCTGCCGAGCCGGCGCCCGGTGGCGAAGCACCCGAGCCGACGGCCGAGGAAAACGCGGCCGCGCCACGCGATCCGCTGGAGATCTATGCCGACCTCAATCTGTTCGGCGAAATCTTTGATCGCATCCGCGCCGAATATGTCGATCCGCCGGATGAGCAGGAGCTGATCCGTGCCGCCATCCAGGGCATGCTGACCTCGCTCGACCCCCATTCCGGCTATCTGCCCCCCGCCGACTATGACGACATGCGCGAGGACACCTCGGGCGAGTTCGGCGGCCTCGGCATCGAAGTCACCATGGAAGAGGGCATCGTCAAGGTCGTCTCCCCGATCGACGACACCCCGGCGGCAAAGGCCGGCATCATGGCCAATGACCTGATCATCGCCATCGATGACGTCTCGGTACAGGGCCTGACCCTCGATGACGCCGTCGCCAAGATGCGCGGCCTGCTCGGCACCTCGGTCAAGATCACCATCGCCCGCGAAGGCGTGACCGATCCAATCGACTTCGAGCTGACCCGTGCCACCATTGCCATGCGCGCCGTACGCTGGAGCATGGAAGGCGGCGAGAAGGAAGGCGAGGGCGACGTTGCCCTGCTGCGCCTGTCGCGCTTTTCGGAACAGGCTTTCGTCGGCATCGAAAAGGCCATCAAGGATATCTATGCAGCGCGCGACGGCGTGGCGCCCAAGGGCATCATCCTCGACCTGCGCAACAATCCGGGCGGCCTCGTCGACCAGTCGGTCTATGTGGCTGACGCCTTCCTCAAGCAGGGTGCGGTCGTGCTGACTCGCGGCCGTATTGCCGAGGAAAGCGCCCGCTATGACGCCCAGCCCGATACGCTGGACGCCGAGCTTGCCGACGTGCCGCTGGTCGTGCTGATCAACGGCGGTTCGGCTTCGGCGTCGGAAATCGTCGCCGGTGCCCTGCAGGACCACAAGCGCGCCACGCTTGTCGGCACCCGCAGCTTCGGCAAGGGCTCGGTCCAGTCGATCATCTCGCTCGGCCCTGATGGCGCCATGCGGCTGACCACGGCGCGTTACTACACGCCCAACAATCGCTCGATCCAGGCTCTGGGCATTACGCCCGATATCGAGATCAAGCAGGTCGTGCCCGAGGAATTCCAGGGCAAGGACGAGATCATCGGCGAGGCCGGCCTTGCCGGTCACATCAAGATCGAAGGCCAGGAAGAGACCACGGTCGGCTCCTCGGTCTATGTCCCGGCCGAAAAGGCAGACGACACCCAGCTGCAATATGCGATCAAGCTGGTGATGGGCGAGGAGACCAACGAGGCCTTCCCGCCCAAGGCCGAATGAGGCCAGCAAAGCCTGCTGTGCTATGAACTAGAGAAGGGCGAGGCCGCTGATTCGCTGCCTCGCCCTTGCTGTCTTCAGGCGGATCTGAGCTATGGCCAATGACCTTTCGACCCCGCTGACCGGGCGCAAGCGCAAGCCGGGACAGCGGCCGCACTTTCCCATCGCGCGCACCCTGTTTGGTCTGCTGGCCCTGATTGCCATAGGCTTCGTGCTGCGCCTGGTGCTGACCAATGATCCCAATGGCGGTCGGCCCAGCGAAGAGGTCGCCATCACCTCGACGCGCAACAGCAACCAGATTGCCAATGAGGTCGCCACCGGCCCGGTGACCATCACGGCCGATCCGCAGCAATTTCCCGCTGGCAGTTCCATTACCGCCGTGCCCGAGGGCACCACGGGCGGCAATTCCATCACCGGCCTGCCAGACCTGTTCGGCGCCCTGCCCGACCTCAGCGAAGAAACCAGCGACGGCCCGATCCCGCGCATTGCCGCGACCGGCCTCACCCCCTTTGCCGCCTATGCCCGGCCGGTCGATGCGGCCGTGGCCGATACCGGTCCAAAGGTCTCCATCATCGTCACCGGTCTCGGCATCAATGAGCAGGGCTCGCTCGATGCCATCGACCAATTGCCCGACGATGTGAGCCTGGCCTTTGCGCCCTATGGCAAGACGCTTACCACGACCGTCGCCGCCGCGCGCGCGGCCGGCCACGAAGTGCTGCTGGAAATCCCGCTCGAGCCGTTCGATTTCCCGCAGAACGATCCCGGCCCGCAAACCCTTCTCACCGGCGAGCCGACGCGCGCCAATCTCGACAAGCTGTTCTGGCTGATGTCGCGCTTTGGCGGCTATGCCGGGGTGATCAACAACATGGGCGCCCGCTTTACCGCCTCGGCCGCCGATTTTTCGCCGGTCATGGAAGAGCTCGGCGCGCGCGGCCTCGGCTATATCGACGATGGCTCATCCAATCGTTCGCTGGCACCACAATTGGCCGAAGGCAACAAAGTTCCCTTCTCGCGCGCCGACCTCGTCATCGACACCAATCCCTCGCGCCAGGCCATCCTCCAGGCGCTTGCCAGCCTTGAGGCCAAGGCGTTGGAGAACGGGCACGCAATCGGTATTGTCAGCGCCTTGCCCATCTCGGTCACCGCCATCTCGGAATGGTCGCGCGACCTCGAGGCCAAGGGAATTGCACTGGTGCCTGCCAGCGCCCTGATGAAATAGAGATCTGCCATGCCAGCCCGTCCCAGCCGTGACTCCCTGCCCTATCGCGATTGCGTCGGCATCGCCGTGTTCAACCAGGACGGCAATGTCTTCATCGGCCGCCGCAAGGGCAATGACGATCCGGAAAAGAGCGCCCAGCAGGGCGCGCCGTGGCAAATGCCGCAGGGCGGTATCGACAAGGGCGAGGACCCGCTGCGCGCCGCTCTGCGCGAACTGCATGAAGAAACCAATATCGGCTCGGTGAGCCTGCTCGCCGAAGCGCCCGAGTGGATCTATTACGACCTGCCTGATGACATGCTCGGCACGGCGCTCAAGGGCAAATATCGCGGCCAGCGCCAGCGCTGGTTCGCCTTTGCCTTCACCGGCCAGGAAGCCGAGATCGACGTGCTGACCCCGGGCGGCGGCAAGCACAAGGCCGAATTCGACGCCTGGCGCTGGGAAAAGCTGACCCGTGTTCCGGCCCTGATCGTGCCGTTCAAGAAGGATGCCTACGACAAGGTCGTCGAAGCCTTTTCCGATATTCCACAGCGTTTCACGCACGCATGAAAACCATCGGCCTGATCGGCGGCATGAGCTGGGAATCGACCGCCCACTATTATCGCGTGCTCAACCAGGAAACCGCCACACGGCTTGGTGGTCTGCATTCGGCGCCAGTCATCGTTCACTCGGTGGATTTTGCCCCGATCGCCGCGATGCAATCCGCCGGTGACTGGGATGGCGCCGGAAACGAGCTAGCAACAATTGCGCGCGGACTGGAACGGGCCGGCGCCGATGTCATCGGCCTCGCCACGAACACCATGCACATTGTGGCCGAACAGATAACCGCGGCGATCAGCGTACCTTTCGTGCATATCGCCGATCCAACCAGCGAGGCCCTGCTCAGCGACGGCTTCGAGACCGTGGGCCTGCTGGGCACGCGCTTCACCATGGAAATGGGCTTTTATCGCGATCGGCTAACCGACCGGGGCCTCACCTCGCTCATCCCCGAGGTGGATCGCACCAATCTCAACGGCATCATTTATGAAGAACTGTGCCTCGGCATTGTGCGCGAGGAATCGCGCCGCATCTATGTGACGGCGATCGAACGCCTCGCCGCGCGCGGCGCCGAGGCAGTGATCCTGGGCTGTACCGAGATCGCCATGCTGATCGACGATAGCAATAGCCCGCTGCCGGTCTATGACACCACCGACCTGCACGCCAAGGCGCTGGTGACGGCAGCGCTGGCTTAAGCCACGCGCCGCCCGTTGAGGGAAACCACCCTGGCCGGCTCCTCAAGCACGAAGACATCGACGATCATGTCGAGCGTCTGCGCCTGCGCCTCGGTCTGTTCCAGCGCCGCATTGGTTTCTTCGGCCAGTGCGGCATTGTGCTGGGTCATCTCGTCGAGCTGGCGCACCGAGACCAAAACCTCATCGATGGCAGACGCCTGCTCGCCGCTGGCACGGGCAATGGCTTCCACCAGCGCGCTGTTCTGCTCGACGGCCACCTGCATATCCGACAGGCGCCCGGCGGCGTCAGAGACCAGCTGGGAGCCGTTTTTGACCTCGCTGGCCGACTGTTCCACCAACAGCTTCACATCAGCCGAGGCAGAAGCCGCGGACTGCGCCAGGCGGCGGACCTCAACGGCCACCACAGCAAAGCCCTTGCCGGCATCACCGGCACGAGCGGCTTCGACGGAGGCGTTGAGCGCGAGCAGGTTGGTCTGGAAGGCGATGTCGTCGATCAGCCCGATGATGTTGGAGATCTTGGATGACGACTGGGTGATCCGCTCCATGGCGTCATTGGCGCGAGCCATCACCGTGCCGCTTTCGGCGGCCGAGCGCGAAACGGCCGAGGCCTTGCCGGCGGCGTCCTGCGCCATCCTGGCATTGCTGGCGACGGTGCCGGCCAGCGTCCCCATGGCGGCCGTAGTTTCGACGATGGTGGACGCCTGGCGCGTGGTGCGATCGGACAGGTCATTGGCGCCGGAGAGGATTTCGCCGGTCGCGGCCTTCAGCGCCCGCGAGGTGGTACGGAGCTGGCCGACCACATCGGCAAAGCGCGTCACCGTGCCGTTGAGGGCATGGCGCAGGTCTTCGAATTCGGGCTGAAACTGGATCTCGATCTGGCCGGTGAGATCGCCCTCGGCCAATTGCTTGAGGCCCGCGCCGACGGCTGCCACGGCCTGGCGACGGGCGGTGACGTCGGTGGCAAACTGCACGACCTTATAGGGCGCGCCATCGAGGCCGAGGATTGGCGTGAACGTGCTCTGGATCCACACTTCGCGACCATCGCTGGTACGGCGGCGATATTCGCCGCTCTTGAATTTTCCGGCAGCCAGATCAAGCCAGAACTGGCGATAGCCCGGCGAGGCCGGATCGGTGTCGAACAGGAATTGTGCATTGGGATGGCCGATGATCTCGGTCAGGCGATAGCCCAACAGCGTGAGGAAATTCTCGTTGGCCGCCAGCACGTCGCCACTGGTGGAGAATTCCACCACGATCTGCGACATGGAGATGGCATCGAGCTGGCCGGTATGGTCGGCCGCTTCGCGCAGGTGCCGGCTGGTCTCTTCGCCTAGTTCTGCGACACGTTCGGCATTGGCGCGGAACACTTCCACGGCGCGCGCCATGGCGCCAATCTCATTGCGGCGTTCGGTATAGGGCACATCGACGCCATGATCGCCCTGGGCGACGGCGCTCATCACATCGGAGAGGCGTGGAATGGGCCGCGTCAGGAGGCGCGACAGCGCCAGGGCCAGCAGGCCGATCAGCAACAGGGCGGCGCCACCGACGGCCACCAGCATGATCAGGTTCTGCCCGACCACCGCCTCGATCGGCGCCCGCGCCACGGCGATCATCAGCGCACCGATCACCGTGCCATCGGCCATGGCGATCGGCTGATAGAGGGTGAAATAACCGACCCCATTGATGTTTTCTTCCGAATGCACCGGCTGGTTGGCCATCATCGAGTCAAACAGCGGTGTACCGGCGAGGATCGGGGCGTCGAGCAGCCGCTGGCCATCGGCTTTCAGCAGGCTCGACGTGCCGATATTAAGGTCGGGGCCGACCTCGGTATTGTAGACATAGATGGCGGCATTCTGGCCCGAGACGCGGGCGACGGTGTCGATCACATCGTGGCTGCGGAAGCGCGGCATGGAGCGCATGGTCAGCGCTGCGACATTGCCGACTTCGTCGGAGGCAATCTCGAGACTGGGCAAGTTGACCTGAAGGATTTCCGAACTGATGCGCGTGGCGCTGGCCACTTCATTCACCGCATCCGTGCTGGCCGTGTTGGAGAGGCTGATGAACAGCCCCAAAAGCACCGCGCCGATCGCAATGGCGATCGAGCAGACGGCCATGGCCGCGATGGCAAAGGTCAGCCGAATATTGCCCAAGACAGAAACCATTTGCGCCCCCAATGGTCATAGCGCCGCGCGGCGCATTACGTATTCCCAGGGGCAGACTGCAGGTTTTTCCTTAATCGAGTGTTGATGACGGCAAATTGCGTAATCATACCAATGACTTGCACAAATATTAGGCAATCGGTGCGATTTCGTACAAAGCAAAACGCCCGCAGCGGATGCTACGGGCGTTTTAGAATTCAATGCTGACAGTGCATTAGTGGATATGCACGCCGTTGAGCTGGCCAGCTTCGAGCGCCAGGTTTAGGAGACCCGAGACCATTTCCTGCGCATAGGACTTGTCATCCGGCGTTTCGGCCTTGGCCAATTCGGCCTCGGCAGCCTTGATCTGGGTCTGCAGGTCCGAATGATCGAATTCGGAGAAGGGTGCGGACTGCTCGGCAAGGATCGTCAGGCCTTCCGGCGAGACATCGGCAAAGCCGCCCTTGACGAAAAAGATCTCGTCGCGGCCGTTGAGGCCGGAAACGGTGATGAAACCGCTCCGCAGCGTCGTCATGAACGGCGCATGGTCGGCCATCACGGTGAAATAGCCTTCGGTACCGGGCACGGTGACCGAGGTCACGACTTCCGACAGCACCAGCCGCTCGGGCGACACGATCTCGATCTTGAGGCCTTCAGCCATTGTTTTGGTCCCTTAGCGGAGGAAGAGGCTCGCCGCGTGCAGCGAGCCTGATTGGCAGATTAGGCAGCCTGGGCAGCCAGCTTCTGGGCCTTCTTGACGGCATCTTCGATGGTGCCGACCATGTAGAAGGCGGCTTCCGGCAGGTGATCATACTCGCCGGCCACCAGGCCCTTGAAGCCCTTGATGGTGTCTTCGAGCTGCACGAACACGCCGGGCGAACCGGTGAAGACTTCAGCCACGTCGAAGGGCTGCGACATGAAGCGCTCGACCTTGCGGGCGCGGGCCACGACCAGCTTGTCCTCTTCGGACAGCTCGTCCATGCCCAGGATCGCGATGATGTCCTGCAGCGCCTTGTACTTCTGCAGCACTTCCTGGACGCGACGAGCAACTTCATAGTGCTCCTGGCCGACAACGTTGGCATCGAGGATGCGCGAGTTGGATGCCAGCGGATCAACGGCAGGGTAGATGCCCTTTTCCGAGATCGCGCGGTTCAACACGGTCACGGCGTCGAAGTGGGCAAACGAGGTTGCCGGTGCCGGATCGGTCAAATCGTCGGCGGGGACGTACACAGCCTGAACCGAGGTAATGGAACCCTTGTTCGTGGTGGTGATGCGTTCCTGCATCGCGCCCATGTCGGTCGCCAGCGTCGGCTGGTAACCCACGGCCGAAGGAATACGGCCCAGCAGAGCCGACATTTCGGCGCCGGCCTGGGTGAAGCGGAAAATGTTGTCCACGAAGAACAGCACGTCCTGGCCCTGATCGCGGAAGTTCTCGGCGATGGTCAGGCCGGTGAGGGCCACGCGAGCGCGGGCACCCGGGGGCTCGTTCATCTGGCCGAACACCAGGGCGCACTTCGAACCGGCGGCCGAGCCACCGTTCTCAGACGGATCCTTGTTCACGCCGGATTCGATCATTTCGTGGTACAGGTCGTTGCCTTCGCGGGTGCGTTCACCCACGCCAGCGAACACCGAATAACCACCGTGTGCCTTGGCCACGTTGTTGATCAGTTCCTGGATCAGAACGGTCTTGCCCACGCCGGCGCCGCCCATCAGGCCGATCTTGCCGCCACGAGCGTAAGGAGCGATCAGGTCGACGACCTTGATGCCGGTGACCAGCACCTGCGATTCAGGGTTCTGCTCGGCAAAGGCCGGGGCTTCCTGGTGGATTTCGCGCTTCACTTCGCCAGCAATCGGGCCGGCTTCGTCGATCGGCTCGCCGATGACGTTCATGATGCGGCCGAGGGTCGCTTCACCGACCGGCACCGAGATAGCGGTACCCAGATCGGTCACTTCGGCGCCGCGAACCAGACCTTCGGTCGTGTCCATGGCAATGGTGCGCACGGCGTTTTCGCCAAGGTGCTGCGCCACTTCCAGGACCAGACGCTGGCCGTTGTTGGTGGTTTCAAGTGCGTTCAGGATCGCGGGCAGGTGGCCGTCGAAAACGACGTCGACGACGGCGCCGATGACCTGCGATACGCGACCGGCCTTTTTGTCTGCCATTTGTTCGTCCTCGCTATGCGGTTAGAGCGCTTCCGCGCCCGAAATGATTTCGATGAGTTCTTTGGTGATCTGGGCCTGGCGCTGGCGGTTGTAGCTCAGCTGCAGCTTGCCGATCATTTCGCCGGCGTTGCGGGTGGCATTGTCCATGGCGGACATCTGCGCACCGTAGAACGAGGCGGAGTTTTCCAGCAGCGCGCGCAGGATCTGCACCGAGATATTGCGCGGCAACAGGTCTTCGACGATGGCTTCTTCGCTCGGCTCGTACTCATAGGGCACGGTCGAGGAAGCAGCTGCGCCTTCGCCTTCGATCTTTTCCAGCTTGGCCGGAATGATCTGGCGGGCGGTCGGCACCTGGCTGATCACCGAGCCGAACTTGGCAAAGAACAACGTTGCCACGTCGAATTCGCCAGCGGCAAACATTGCCAGCACCTTTTCCGCAACCTGCTGGGCCTGGGTGAACCCGACCTGCTTGATTTCGCGGAAGTTGAAGGTATCGACGATCAGTTCGGGATACTGGCGGCGCAGGATGTCGTGCCCCTTGCGGCCGACTGTCAGGATCTTGACCGTCTTGCCCTGGCTGATCAGCTTGGCAGCATGCTCGCGCGCCAGACGGGCGATCGAGGAGTTGAAGCCGCCGGCCAGACCACGCTCGCCGGTCGCGACGACCAGCAGATGCACCTGGTCCTTGCCCGTACCGGCCAAAAGCACGGGGGCATCGGACTGGCCTTCATAGACAGCGCCAAGCGAGGCGAGCACCTTGCCCATGCGCTCGGCATAGGGACGGGCCGCTTCAGCCGCTTCCTGGGCACGACGGAGCTTGGCCGCCGCGACCATCTGCATGGCCTTGGTGATCTTCTGGGTCGATTTGACCGAGTCGATCCGGTTCTTGAGGTCCTTTAGCGAAGGCATCGGCCTGTCGTCTCCTCAGGAGCCATTCGCGTTCTGGGAACGACGAATGAGGTCCAGCTCATTGTTTGGTGCGCCCTGCTGGCGAGAGGTGGCATCCACCTCTCAGGCAAAGCGCGCGACTGGCCTTAGGCCGCGTAGGTCTTTTTGATCTCGTCGAGAGCCGACTTGAGCTTGGCGCGGGTATCGTCGCTGAGCTGCTTGTCGGTCGCGATGGTCTTGAGCAGATCGGCATACTTGCCACGCAGGGCAGACAGCACGGTCTTTTCGAAGTCACCGACCTTGGAGACGGGGATGGAGTCGAGATAGCCATTGGCGCCGGCAAAGATCACCGCAACCTGTTCTTCCGTCTTGAGCGGCGAGAACTGGGGCTGCTTGAGCAGCTCGGTCAGACGCGCACCACGGTTCAGCAGGCGCTGGGTCGAGGCATCGAGATCGGAACCGAACTGGGCAAAAGCCGCCATTTCGCGGTACTGGGACAGCTCGCCCTTGAGCGAACCGGCAACCTGCTTCATCGCCTTGATCTGAGCCGAACCACCGACGCGGGACACCGACAGACCGACGTTCACGGCCGGACGGATACCCTGGAAGAACAGGTTGGTTTCGAGGAAGATCTGGCCGTCGGTGATCGAGATCACGTTGGTCGGGATATAGGCCGACACGTCGTTGGCCTGGGTTTCGATAACCGGCAGAGCGGTCAGCGAGCCCGAACCATGCTCTTCGTTCATCTTGGCAGCGCGCTCGAGAAGACGCGAATGCAGGTAGAACACGTCGCCCGGGTAAGCTTCACGGCCCGGCGGACGACGCAGCAGCAGCGACATCTGGCGGTAGGCAACGGCCTGCTTGGTCAGATCGTCATAGGCGATAACGGCATGCATGCCATTGTCGCGGAAGAATTCGCCGATCGCGCAGCCGGTGAAGGGCGCGATATACTGGAGCGGCGCCGGATCGGATGCGGTTGCCGCGATCACCACCGAATACTGCATGGCGCCGGATTCTTCGAGCTGGCGCACGAACTGGGCCACGGTCGAGCGCTTCTGGCCGATCGCGACATAGATGCAGAACAGCTTGTCGGTGTTGGACGCATTGGCGTCGTGGGCCGGCTTCTGGTTCAGGAAAGTGTCGAGAATGATGGCCGACTTGCCGGTCTGGCGATCGCCAATGATCAGCTCGCGCTGGCCACGGCCGATCGGGATCAGCGCGTCGATCGACTTGAGGCCGGTCGACATGGGCTCATGCACCGACTTGCGCGGCAGAATGCCCGGCGCCTTGACGTCGACGCGGCGACGCTCGGTGTGAACGATCGGGCCCTTGCCGTCGATCGGATTGCCCAGACCGTCGACAACGCGACCGAGCAGGCCGAGGCCAACCGGGGTGTCCACGATCGAGCCGGTGCGCTTGACGACATCGCCTTCCTTGATGGAACGGTCGTTGCCGAAAATCACGATACCGACATTGTCGGTTTCGAGATTGAGCGCCATGCCCTTGATGCCACCCGGGAACTCGACGAGCTCACCGGCCTGCACATTGTCCAGGCCATAGACGCGGGCGATACCGTCGCCGACGCTGAGCACCTGACCGACTTCGGAAACCTGGGCTTCCTGGCCGAAATTCTTGATCTGGTCCTTGAGGATCGCAGAAATTTCCGCGGCTTTGATGTCCATTATCCGACCTCTTTCATGGCGATCTTCATCGCAGCGAGTTTTGTCTTGAGGGAGCTGTCGATCAGCTGGCTGCCGACCTTCACCTGAAGGCCGCCAATCAAGGACGGATCGACGAATTGGTTGAGCGTGACACTCTTGCCGATCTTGGCTTTGAGCGTCGCGGAAAGCGACTTGACCTGCTCGCCGGTCAGCGGCGCAGCCGAGGTCACGTCAGCGGTGACTTCACCGCGCGCCGTGGCAGCCAGTTCGCGGAAGCCGGTGATGATGGCGTCGAGCGCAAACAGCCGGCCATTCTTGGCGACGAGCTTGAGGAAATTGGCGACCAGCGGATTGGTCGTGGCCTTGGCCAGCACGGCATCGAGCGCGCCGGCCTTGTCATCGCTGGTGATGACGGGAGAACGCAGGAAGCGCGCGAAGTCGGCGCTTTCCCCGATCAGGCGGGAAACGTCAGAAAGCGACGTTTCGACCGATGCCAACTGGTTCTCGCTCGCAGCGAGATCGAACAGAGCCGACGCATATGGCCGGGCGATCTGGGTAAGCACTGAATTCTGCGCTGCCAATGCCGCTATACCCTCTTGTTTGCCTGCCTGCTTATCCGCCCAATATCCCTCAGGAAACCCGGGCGGTGCCGACGCTTGGTCTGGTCTGGAAAAGGGGACGTCCGGACACCCCCTCAAAGTCGCGCTCGCTCTAGCACAAGCCCGGCGCGGCATGCAAGGCGTGGGGGCGTGATTCAAATGCGGCGAAAGTGTCGCAGGCTTCGAGCCGTCCCAAAGGGCAAATCGCTCCAGTAGAGCGATTTGAGGCGAGAAGGCCGCGAGAGCTATACTCGAGTGGCGGGAAGCCAGCCGCTTTGCGGCAAATCCGCGCCAGTGGCGCGGATTTAGGCTCGAAGGCCAAGAGGCCTATGGCCGAATGGCACGAAGCCGACCGCTACGCGGCAAATCCTTCCAGCGGAAGGATTTTAGCGGCGGAGGCCATGAGAGCTATCCTCGAGTGGCAGGATCGTAGCTCTACGCGGACTTCTTCTGCCTCAGACTCTCCGCCAACGCCGCATTCATCCGCGTCTGCCAACCCGGACCGTCTGCCTTGAAGCCATCCACGACGTCCTGATCCAGCCGCAAGCTCACGGCCACTTTTGGTGTCTCGGCTTTTGGCCGCCCAGGCATGGGCAAGCCGCGCTCGGCGAAGAATTGCTTTGCGGGAATCGACCGCCGGATCGCGTCTTCAGTCAGTTCAGGATTCTCATCGTCGGGAACGCCATAACGGCGCTTCTCATTTTGGTCGTCCATAGCGACGTTCCTCCTTCCTGTTGAACTCTCGAATGCTGATCACACGGATCACCGGTCCGCGGAATGTGAAGACAATCGAATATCCCAGACCATCCTCAGCATAGCCGCGAGCCAGAAAACGATCTTCTCCGTAGTCGAACCGTGCATCGGGTTCGATTATGGCGTCATGCCATTTGAACTGGTGGACCAATGAGAAGTCCACCCGGTGCTTGACCTTGTTCGTCGCGTTCTTCGTCTCGTCCCATTCGAAGTCCATCGAGCCCCCTCAATGTAGTCCGTCCGTTACGCGTCGTCAATTTTTGTATATACGAAAACCCTACATAAAGCTCATCGGATCAATGTCCACCTGCACCCGCAGATTACCGGTCACCTTCTCCGCAGAACCCAGCCAGAAGCGGACATAGCCGGAAAGGTCGAAATCTTTCCCCGATTGCGCCAGCAGCCGCACGCGATGGCGGCCGCGCACCATGGCCACCGGGGCATCGGCCGGGCCGAACAGGCGAACGCCATCGGCCATGGGGGCAGCGGACAGCAATCTCTTGGCAAAATTCATCGCCACGTCATGCTCATTAGCCGAGACGATCAGCGCCGCCAGACGTCCGAACGGCGGCAAGCCGCCGGCTTCGCGCGCCATCAATTCGTGGGCGTAGAAGGCCTCTCGGTCGCCGCTCACCATGGCTTTCATCACCGCGTGATCGGGATGATAGGTCTGGAGGAACGCCTTGCCGGTTTTCGATGCCCGGCCAGCGCGACCCGCCACCTGCGTCAGGATCTGGAAGGTTTTTTCCGCAGCACGCGGATCACCATGCGCGAGGCCCAGATCGGCATCGAGCACACCGACCACCGAGAGCTTTTCGAAATGGTGGCCCTTGGAGACCAGCTGGGTGCCGATGATCAGGTCGAACTCGCCGCGTTCGATTTCCGAGAATCGCTCGCGTAGCTGGGCATTGCTGCCCATGTCGGACGACAAAATGACCCGCCGTGCATTCGGAAAACGCTCGGCGGCCTCCTCGGCGACCCGCTCGATGCCGGGGCCGACCGCAACAAGGCTCTCCGTATCTCCGCATTTGCCGCAGACCTTTGGCGTCCGCACCTCATGGCCGCAATGGTGGCACATGAGGATGCCGCGGAAGCGATGCTCCACCATCCAGGCCGAGCAATCAGGGCATTGATACTGGTGACCGCAGGACTTGCAGAGCGTCAGCGGCGCATAGCCGCGCCGGTTGAGAAATAACAACGCCTGCTCGCCGCGATCCATTGCCGCAAACACTTCGCGCGCCAGCAGCGGCGAAATCCATTGGCCCTTGTCCGGCCCATCCATGCGCATGTCGATGGCGGTGATGTCGGGCATGGACGCTTCGGCAAAGCGGCTGGTCAGCAGCACATGCGCATAGCGGCCGACATTGGCGTTGTTGCGCGTCTCGACCGATGGCGTCGCCGAGGAGAGGATCACCCGCGCATTGCTCAGATGTGCCCGCACCACAGCCATGTCGCGGGCATGATAGGTGATGCCATCAGCCTGTTTGTAGGCACCATCATGCTCCTCATCGAGCACCAGCATGCCCAGTTCGCGAAACGGCAGGAACAACGCCGAGCGCGCCCCGACCACAGCCCGCACCGTACCATCCAGCACGCCGCGCCAGACGCGGGCCCGCTGCAGCGGCGTCATGTCGGAATGCCATTCGGCCGGCCGCGTGCCGAAGCGCTTGGTGAAGCGGGCAATGAACGTGTTGGTCAGCGCGATCTCGGGCAGGAGAATCAGCGCCTGCCGGCCCGCCCGCAGCGTGTCGGCAACCGCCTCGAAAAACACTTCGGTCTTGCCACCGCCGGTGACGCCATCAAGCAGCGCCACGCCGAACTGATGCGGATCGAGCGCGATAATCTGCCTGAGTGCCTGGCTCTGCGCCTCGGACAGCACGGCGATATCGGTATCGGGGTCCGGCCGCTCCACCACGGGCGGCGGCGGCATCTCGAGCTTTTCCACCGCGCCTGCCCGCTCCAGCCCGTCGATCACCGACGACGAAACGCCGGTTGCCCCGATCAGCGCAGATTTCGGCCAGGCCAGATCGTCCATCAGGGCATCGAGCACCCGCAGCCGTGCCGGCGTCAGCTTCTCCGGCTCACGGCCGGTTCGGCGATAGGCGACCACCGGTTTGGGTGGATCGAGCGCTTCCGTGGAACGCAGCACGGCGCGCAGCACCTGGCCCGGCGCGGCCAGCGTATATTTGGCGATCCAGTCGACCAGTTTAAGCAGCTCTTCGGAAAGCGGCGGCACCTCATAGGCATGGGCGATGTCGCGCAACCTGTTGTGCGCCACCATATCCTTGGGCGGTCCCCAGACCACGCCCTGGATCAGCCGCGGCCCCAAAGGCACAGCCACGATCGAGCCGCGCGTCACCGCCATGCCGGGCGGAACGCGATAGCTATAGGGCCCCTCGACGGCGACCCCCACCATGACGGCGACAATGTCTGGACGATGTTCCATTTGTGCCCGTTCTGTTCGCATTCGAACATAGGGAGCGCAAGTGATTCTGCCAAAGCCGGACAGTCTTCACGATATCGACAGGGCGGCTAGAAGGTACCGCGCAGGCCGGCTGTGATCTCGGCGCTGCGCATCCCGCCGCCAGCCGCTCCAGCTGCCGATCCGCGTGATGCACCGCTCGAGATGTAGGAATAGGTCGTGTCGCCGCGCGCTTCGAAGACTTGGTCATAGCGCGCTGCCAGGGTCAGTTCGGCATTGCGGCCCAGCGCGAAGCCCAGATCGACGCCCGCAGTGAATGTCGGGGCGACATAAAGCGTATCGACGAAACGCAGGTCACGCATCCAATGCTCGTCGGTGGCCGTCGACAGGAACGTCATGCCCCCGCGCAGCAGGCCGCCGACGCGGAAATTGCCATAACGCTCCTCGCCATCAATGCCGAGAAACAGTTCCGGAAACTGCTGACGGTAGGCGATAGCCGGCGTGCCGTCGGCAAACGAGCCGACATCGTCACGAAAGCCGGGATTGCTGTAGACGTAGCTGCCACCGTAGGCGGACCATTTCACATCGGTATATTTGAAGCCGCCATGCGCCCGCACCACGGCTCTATTGTCGCGGACCAGCTCATAGCCCAGCGAGGCGCCGCCGGTGTAATAATGGTCGAGATTGGTGTCGGGATGCTGGCTACGGTGCGACCAGTTGTTGAACGTGTCGTCGCCGCGCGTCCAATCATAATCTTCCATATAGCTGCGCCCAAAGCCGGCTGTGGCGCCTTCGGCTTTGACGCTGAAACCGTTGCCGACCTCGAGGGCGACGCTGCCGCGCAGAATCGGCGCGGTGCTCTGCCAGATCAGGTGGCTGAGGGTGTAATTGCCGATGAAGACCTTTTCGCTGCCCTCGATATAGGCCGCGCCAATGCTGGCATCGAGGCGCAGGGTCTCGTCCGGGCTGGTGTAGCTGGCGGCCTCTCCGAGCCGGCCGATCGGCTGATTGCTCCACTGGCCGGGCGACTGCGCAAAAGCGACCGAGTTTGCCACGAGCAGGGCGGCAAGGGTGATTGTCGCGGTCTGAAACGTGCCCATGCTGCCGACTCCACTGGATAAGCCAACATCGTCCATCCGAGTTAAGGCGGGGTTTACCACGCCGGTTCACATTGCCTTCATGGTCGATTCCGCCTTTGCCACCGACGCTTTTGTCCGTGCCCAGCTTGCCGGCTGGCAGCGTGAGCTCGGCTCGGTGCGCCGGCTTGCGGGCAATACGCTCGAAGCCTATGGCCGCGATGTCGATCAATTCCTGAGCTTTCTAGCCGGTCATGCCGGTGGGCCGGTGACGCTGGCGACGCTGAAAGAGCTGCGCGGCGCCGATATTCGCGCCTTCATGGCGCAGCGGCGCAGCGAGACTTTGGGGTCGCGCTCGCTGGCCAGGGTGTTGTCGGCGCTCAAGAGTTTCTTCCGTTATCTGGAGCGCGAGGGCGTGCTGCGGAGCGAGGCGCTCAATGTTATCCGCACGCCCAAACTGCCCAAGAGCCTGCCCAAGGCGCTGACCGTGGCCGAGGCACGGGGCACCATTTCATCCTCCGTCGACAGGGACGAGGAGCCCTGGGTGGCGGCCCGCGACATGGCGGTGCTGTCGCTATGTTACGGAGCCGGCTTGCGAATTTCCGAGGCGCTGGCGGTCACCGGCAGCGATCTCGAAGCCCAGGTGCTGCGGGTAACCGGCAAGGGCGGCAAGGTGCGACTGGTGCCGCTGATTGAGGCGGTGCGCAAGTCGATCGACCTCTATAACAGCCTGTCGCCGTTCAAGATTGAGAGCGATGAACCGCTGTTTCGCGGGGTCAAGGGCGGCGTGTTGTCGCCGCGCATCATCCAGCTGCGCATGGAGGGCCTGCGCTCGGCTTTCGGGCTACCGCCCTCGGCCACGCCACATGCGCTCAGACATTCCTTTGCCACCCATTTATTGGGGCGCGGCGGGGATTTACGCGCCATCCAGGAACTGCTGGGCCATGCCAGTCTCTCGACCACGCAGATCTATACCGCCGTCGATACCGACCGCCTGCTGGAAAGCTATCGCAAGGCCCATCCGCGCGGCTAAGTGTTAGCACACTGTTAACATTGAGCGCCGGAACGGGTGAACGGATATCGGCCCTCCGGACTTGTACGAGCTCGGCGGCCGGTCCTATCAAGGCAAATGGCCCAAGCCCCCTCTCCCACCGTCAATGACCCGCTCGGCTATAGTTTTGCCGTGGCAGGCGCGGTGCTGTTTTCCACCAAGGGCATTTTCATCAAGCTGGCCTATGGCGAAGGCGTCTCGACCGAGATGCTGCTCAGCCTGCGCATGATCGTCGCGCTTCCGGTCTATCTGGTGATCCTCGTCACCCTGCTGCGCCGCGAGACCACATTGCGCGCGCTGCTGACGCCAAGGATCGTGCTGGCCAGCATGGCCGTCGGTATCCTCGGCTATTACCTGTCGAGCTATCTCGACTTCCTCGGCCTCAACTACGTCTCGGCGCAATATGAGCGGCTGGTGCTGTTCACCTATCCCTTCTTCGTGCTGCTGTTCGGCGTCTGGTTCTTCCGCGACCGTATGGTGTGGAGCGTCGTGCCCTCGATGCTGATCAGCTATGCCGGGCTCCTAGTGATCTTTGGCTGGAACCTGGTGGTCAATCCGGACGGGCTGCTGGCCGGAACGCTGCTGGTGCTGGGCTCGGCCATTACCTTTGCGCTCTATCAGCATCTCGCCAAGCGGCAGATGCTGGTGATCGGCGCCGGGCTCTTCACCTGCATCGGCATGTCCACCGCGGCCATCTGCGCCATTGCCCAGAACCTGATCCTGGCGGGGCCGCAAAGCTATCTGGCGCTGACGCCGCATCTTTGGGGTTACGGCCTCGCCTTGGGGATTTTCGGCACGGTGCTGCCGAGCTTTCTGATGAATGCCGGCATGTCCCGCATCGGCGCCCGTGCCACCGCCTCGACGGCGGCCTTTGGTCCGGTGGTGACAATCCTGCTCGCCGTTGTCATCCTGTCGGAGCCCTTCACGCTTTATCATGGCCTGGGCACGGCGCTGGTGCTGCTCGGCTCGGTGCTGTTCACGCGGGCCGAACGGCGGGCAAAACAGGCAATGAGTTGATTGTTTCGCCACAATCACTTTTGCGTGCCGTAAAGCCGCTGTAATCTGCCGCCACGACTGCACGCTCCACCGGGAAGGGACAACCGATGAACGCAATGCACAAGATCCTCGGCAGCGCCGCTTTCGCCCTGGCGCTGGCCGCCGGGTTGGCGACGCCGGCCATGGCGCAAAAGCTCGACAACAAGAATCCACCGCCGGCCAATACGACGGCCTCAACCTCTGCCGACAGCGATATCGACTTCGGCGATGATTCCAGCCATTGGGCCAATGACGGCGAATGCGACGATCCGCGCTTCGCCGGCACCGGTTCGGCCCAGGAGCTCGAGGACGTTGATATTGCCAAGGACGCCACTGATTGCCGCACCGCCTTCGAGGCCGGCACGGTAACTCTGGCCGGCGAAGGCGACATTCCGACCTCGCCCTCCGACATCGCCATCGCCACCCCGATCAACGCCATCAATTTCGGCGATGATTCGAGCGAATGGGCCAATGATGGCGAATGCGATGACCCGCGCTTCACCGGCACCGGCTCGGCCGATGAACTGCTCGATGCCGATATCAGCAAGGACGCCACCGACTGCCGCGCCGCCTATGAGGCCGGCACCGTGACGCTGGCCACCGGGACGGCTGACGTCGCCGAGGCCATCGATTACGGCGACGACACCAGCGAATGGGCCAAGGACCAGGAATGCGACGATCCGCGCTTCTCGGGCACCGGCGTTGCCGCTGAACTGCTCGACGCCGACATCGGCCATGACGCTACCGACTGCCGCGCCGCCGTTGCCGCCGGCACCGCCACCTTCAATGGCGGCTCCACCACCCAGCCGGTTGCCGCCTTCGACTATGGCGCCGACTGGAGCAAGTGGGCCAATGACGGCGAATGCGACGACCTGCGCTTTACCGGCACCGGCACCGACAAGAAGCTGCTGACCGAAGACATGTATGGCGACGCCAGCGACTGCAAGGCGCTGGAGGCCGAGGGCAAGGTGACCATCCGCACCGTCTACACCCCGGAATATGCCGCCGGCGCGCCCTATGACAGCAAGGCCATCGACTTCGGCGACAACACTTCGGACTATGCCGACGACGACCAGTGCGACGACCCGCGCTTCGAAGGCCCGGGCGCTGCGGCAACGCTGCTGGAGAGCGATCTTGAGCACGACAGCGTCGACTGCAAGGCGGCTTATGAAGCTGGCACGATCGTGCTCAAGGAAGATGCTTAGAGCCGTCCCGTAGGGCAAATCGCGCCAGTGGCGCGATTTGAGGCGAGAAGGCCATGAGGCCTATGGCCGAATGGCGGGAGCGTTTGAATTTGAATTGAAAACGGCGGGCCTTGGCCCGCCGTTTTTGTTCTCATCGTGCCCACCCGACCGCCTACAGCGGCCACCCTCCCCACAAGGGGGAGGGATAAGAAAGATCGAGACCGCTGAACTCTCAATTCTTTCCCCTGAATGGGGAGGGTGGCCCCGCAGGGGTCGGGTGGGGTGATGGGAGCCACGATGATCTCAAAAGCCACCCAAACAAAAACCCCGACGCAAGCGCCGGGGTTTCCAATCTTCAGACCAGTCCAATTCGCTTACGCAGCGACCTTGCGCTCGACCATCATCTTCTTGATTTCGGCAATTGCCTTGGCCGGGTTCAGCCCCTTGGGGCAGACCTTGGCGCAGTTCATGATGGTGTGGCAGCGGTAGAGCTTGAACGGGTCTTCGAGGTCGTCGAGGCGTTCCTGGGTGGTCTCGTCACGCGAATCGATCAACCAGCGATAGGCCTGCAGCAGGGCTGCCGGTCCGAGATACTTTTCGCCATTCCACCAATAGCTCGGGCAGGAGGTCGAGCAGCAGGCGCAGAGGATGCATTCATAGAGCCCGTCGAGCTTGGCGCGCTGCGGCACCGACTGGGTCCATTCCTTTTCCGGCGTCGGCGAGGTGGTCTTGAGCCAGGGCTCGATGGCGCGGTGCTGGGCGTAGAACAGGGTGAGGTCAGGCACCAGATCCTTGACCACCGGCATATGCGGCAGTGGGTAGATCTTGATCGGGCCGGACGAGTCATCCATGCCCTTGGTACAGGCCAGGGTATTGAGCCCGTTGATATTCATCGAGCAGGAGCCGCAGATGCCCTCGCGGCAGGAGCGGCGCAGCGTCAGGGTCGCATCGACCTTGTTCTTGATCCACAGCAGGCCATCGAGGATCATCGGACCGCAATCGTCGAGATCGACAAAGTAGGTGTCGATGCGCGGATTGGCGCTCTCATCGGGATTGTAGCGATAGATGTGATACTCGCGCAGCCGCTTGGCATTGGCTGGCTTGGGCCACGTCTTGCCCTTGGTCGGACGGTCGGCCTTGGGGAGCATCAGTTCGACCATGGGTCGGTCTTCCTTTTCAATACACGCCGCTCAACCGGCGCGAAAACCTAGTAGTTCGGCTTGCAGATCTGGTTCGATTTGGCGACGTAGGTATTGTAGGCGACGTAATCGTCCGACTTGGGCGTCGAGCCCTTCATCGAAGCGATCACCACGCCCATGAAGCGCTCGTCGATCAGTGTCATCGCAGCATCCGCCTTGCAGGTGCACAGCTCGGCATTGCTGCTGATCCCGACGCAGACCGAATAGAACTCGGCCTTCTGCGCGTCGGTGGGGGCAGCGGCGAAAGCCGGTGTTGCAGCCAGCAGCAGGGCGGAAACCAGAACCAGGCCGCGCATCAGTAGACGCGCGCCTTGGGGGCGATCTTCTTGAGGTCGATGCCGCCTTCGCTTTCGGGGGTCAGCGGATCGACATGCACCGGGCGATAGCCCAGCTTGACCGCACCGCTCTCGATGTCGATCCAGCTCAGCGTATGCTTGCGCCAGTTTTCGTCGTCGCGGCTCGGATAGTCCTCATGGGCATGGGCGCCGCGGCTTTCATGGCGCGCTTCGGCCGAGACCACGGTGACCATGGCGCAGGCCATCAGGTTTTCCAGTTCCAGCGTTTCCACCAGGTCCGAATTCCAGATCAGCGAGCGGTCGGTGACGGCCACATCATGCAGGCGCGAATAGATTTCGCTCATCTTGGCGACGCCCTGCTTGAGCGTCGCATCGGTGCGGAACACCGCCGCATCGGTCTGCATGGTGCGCTGCATCTCGTCGCGCAGCTTGGCGGTCGACTGGCTGCCCGAGGCATTGCGCAGACGATCGAAGCGGGCGAGGATTTTGGCGTCTTCGGCGGCATTGATGCCGGGGATCGGCGCTTCGCGGTCGATCACCTTGCCGGCGCGGATGGCCGCAGCACGGCCGAAGACCACAAGGTCGGTTAGCGAATTGGAGCCGAGGCGATTGGCGCCATGCACCGAGGCACAGGCCGCCTCGCCCACGGCCATCAGGCCGGGAACGACGCGGTCCGGATTGTCCGGGGTCGGATCGAGCACTTCGCCATGATAATTGGCCGGGATGCCGCCCATGTTGTAATGCACCGTCGGCAGCACCGGGATCGGCTCGCGGGTCAGGTCGACGCCGGCAAAGATCTTGGCCGATTCGGTAATGCCCGGCAGGCGCTCATGCAGCACTTTCGGATCGAGATGATCGAGGTGCAGGTAGATATGGTCCTTGTTGGGACCGACGCCGCGGCCTTCGCGGATTTCCAGCGTCATGCAGCGGGAGACGACGTCGCGCGAGGCAAGGTCTTTCGCGTTCGGGGCATAGCGCTCCATGAAGCGCTCGCCTTCCGAATTGGTCAGATAGCCGCCCTCGCCGCGCGCGCCTTCGGTAATGAGAACGCCGGCGCCATAGATGCCGGTGGGGTGGAACTGCACGAATTCCATATCCTGCAGCGGCAGGCCGGCGCGGACGACCATGCCATTGCCGTCGCCGGTGCAGGTGTGGGCCGAGGTGGCCGAGAAATAGGAGCGGCCGTAGCCACCGGTGGCGAGAACCACCAGCTTGGCGCGGAAACGGTGCAAAGTACCGTCATCGAGCTTCCAGGCGATGACGCCCTGGCACTCGCCATTCTCGCCCATGATCAGGTCGAGGGCGAAATATTCGATATAGAATTCGGCATTGTTGCGCAGGCTCTGGCCATAGAGCGTGTGCAGGATGGCGTGGCCGGTGCGGTCGGCGGCGGCGCAGGTGCGCTGAACCGGCGGGCCATCGCCAAACTCGGTCATGTGGCCGCCGAAGGGGCGCTGGTAGATGCGGCCATCCTGGGTGCGGGAGAACGGCACGCCGTAGTGCTCGAGCTCATAGATAGCGGCGGGGGCTTCGCGCGCCAGATATTCCATAGCGTCATTGTCGCCGAGCCAGTCGGAGCCCTTGACGGTGTCATACATGTGCCACTGCCAGCTATCGGGACCCATATTCTGCAGCGACGCCGCAATGCCGCCCTGCGCCGCCACGGTATGGCTGCGGGTGGGGAAGACCTTGGTGATGCAGGCGGTCTTGAGGCCCTGCTCGGCCATGCCGAGGGTGGCACGCAGGCCCGCGCCACCGGCGCCAACCACCACCACGTCGAATTCGTGGTCGATGAGTTCGTAATTGGCCATGCGGCTAACCCCAGAAGACGAGCTTGAGAATGGAAACGACGCCCACCACGCCGACGGCGAGGCAGAACATGGTGTTGAGCATCATGTAGAGGCTGTAGGTGCGGCCATGGAAATAGTCCTCCAGCGTGTCACGCATGCCGTTGCGCATGTGGATCGCCACGATGACCAGCAGCAGCGCCAGCGGCAGGCCGATCCAGGCATTGCCGATCACCGCAACCATGTCGACGCGATCCTGGCCCGCCAGGCGCACCACGACAAAAAGCAGCAGAGCCAGGAAGGCGATGTTGATCGCGCCGGTGACCCGCTGGGTGAAGAAATGGCGGGTCGAGGCGCGCTTGTCGCCATAGACGGACTTTGGATTGGCGACGACGTCGCGGGTAATGATCTGTTCGCGCATCATGCCATCCAGACAAAGAGGGTCCAGACCAGAAGGGTCAGGACGACGGAAGCGATCAGGTTTGCCCAGGCGAGCATTTCGCGCTGGCCGGGCTCCATGCCGATGATGAAATCCCAGATGAAGTGGCGGATACCGCCGAGCATGTGGTGGATCAACGACCATGTATAGCCGAACAGCACCAGCTGGCCGAACCACGAGCCATAGACGGCATTGATCCCATTGAGCGGCTCCTGCCCCCAGGCGGCCGCGGCGAGCCAGGCGACCAGAAGGATCGTGCCGACATAATTGGCAATGCCGGTGCCGCGATGGGCGATCGACATGGCCATGGTGATGGTCCAGCGATAGATCTGGAGATGGGGCGATAGAGGGCGGGAGCGAACCGTCATGAAGCCTCGCTGGCGCGCGGCTGAGCCGCTTGCAGTTTGGAATGGTTCGAGACTTCTAGCGCTCAAGTGTTACAAAATCAAAGCACTGCCGTGAGACTTTTGGCGCATTCCGCACTTTGTTCGCTAGACGAACGGGATGTGCGAGGGGCGCATGCGGCAGGTGGTCCCAATCGTTTGCGGTGAGAAGCGCCGGTCAGAGGCCCGGCCCGGTCCAGCCGTCAGCGGCGGATTCCGGCTGTGGGCATTTGAACGGCAGGAAGGTGCTGGCCGTGCCGGCGTTCATCAGCGCGAGGGTCAGGGCATTGGCGATGTCGAGTTCCTGCGCGGATCGCGGGCAAATCTCGGCGCGGTCGGCACAGCCGCTGGCGATGAAATTCTCGTTTCCGGCCATGAAGGCGTAATTCATCTGGTCACTGCCGTACGCGTCGAGGGCTTGCGACCAGGCAGCGGCATAGGCAGCACATTTCTGCTCGGGCCAATCGGTCGGCGCTTCCTGCCCTGTGGCAGGCGGGATGAGTGCGAGGAGCAGGATGAAGCGCCACATGTCGAAATCTCCGATGAACCGCTGCTCAACCAAGCCAGCATGGCCGATCCAAGGCAGGCGTGCGCCAGATGCGGTAGCCGCGACCAGCGCTTTCCGGCATAGGGGAGAGGCAATCGGGAGCCGGGCATGGACGAGACCATCAAGATCGATAGCGTGACCGAGCTGGCGCACAACTGGGGGCGCTTTGACAATTACACGGTGACGCATGGCCGTCGCGACGGCACGGCGCAGACGATCACCCGCGAAATCTATGACCACGGCAGCGCCGCTGCCGTGCTGATGTATGCGCCAACGGCCCGGACGGTGATCCTAACCCGGCAGTTCCGCCTGCCCCCGCATCTCAATGGCGATCCGGCCTGGTTGATCGAGGCTCCGGCCGGCCTGCTCGATGGCGAAGCGCCGGCGCTGGCGGCGTATCGCGAGGCGGTGGAGGAAACCGGCTACGCGCCGGAAAATCTGGTCTTCCTGTTCAACGCCTATATGAGCCCCGGCTCGCTGACCGAAAAATGCGCCTGCTACCTGGCCGACTATACGCCGGGGCAGACCGTCAATGATGGCGGCGGGCTGATCGAGGAGGGCGAGGATATCGAGGTGTTCGAGCTGGGCTTCGACGCCGCCATGGCGATGATCGGCACCGGCGAGATTTCCGATGCCAAAACCATCATGATGCTGCAGGCACTGGCGCTGCGGCTTAGATAGCCCGCTCGCCATTCGGGCATAGCCTCATGGCCTTCCGACCTAAAATCGCTCCACTGAAGCGATTTTGCCTTCGGCCGGTCAGAAGTCGACGAGCTTCTTGTCCGGATCATAGGGCTGGTCCTTGGCCATGCGCGTAACGGCTTGGCCGCATTTCATTTTGCCGGCGGCGGCGTCAAAGGCATAGCTGGGCGAGCCGTGCAGGGCCCAGCCTTCGCTGAGCGCCTTGGTGACCTTGTGGCAGAAGCTGGAATCGTCTTCGCCGGTGAGGAAGCGGTAGATGAGCATGGGTGTTCCCGGTGTTGATCTTGTCAGAGCTTAGCGATAATCCAATGTCCATGCACAGCTTTCCCGATCACCTGCTCAAGGGCCACGCCAATTTCATGGCCGGCCGTTACGTCCGCGAGAAAGATCGCTATCGCGAACTGGCCGCGTCCGGACAGACCCCCACCACCATGATCATCGCCTGCTGCGACAGCCGCGCGGCGCCTGAAATGATCTTCGATGCCGAGCCGGGCGAACTGTTCGTGCTGCGCAATGTGGCAAACCTGGTGCCAACCTACCAGCCCGATGGCGGCCAGCATGGCACCTCGGCGGCGATCGAATTTGCCGTCAAGGCGCTCAACATCGCCAATATCGTCATCATGGGCCATGGCCGCTGCGGCGGCATCAAGGCGGCACTCAACCCCGACCACAAAGCGCTTGATGAAGGCGATTTCATCGGCAAGTGGATGAGCATGCTGGGCGACCTGCCCGGCCAGCTCGGCACCAATTCCATGATGACTGCCTCCGAACAGCAGACGGCGCTGGAGCGCATCTCCATCCGCAATTCGATCCAGAACCTGCGCACCTTCCCCTATGTGGCCGAGCTGGAAGCCGCTGGGAAAATCGCCGTGCATGGCGCCTGGTTCGATATTTCGACCGGCGAGCTCTGGGTGATGAACAGCGAAAGCGGCGACTTCATCCGCCCCGACTTCTGATTTTTTAGCCATTTGAACTTGCGATGACGCGCGCGTGAAGTGTTCATGCCGCTGCCTCACGGTTGCGTGATTGTCGTCATGGCTCGAGATGAGTCAATTCTTCCGCGTGACGGCCAGATTGCCGTAGCAAAGCCAAGTAACAACGTCGATAGAACTGCCAGTCTAGAACTGTTCAAGCGCTCAGAACTTGCGCATAATTTGACGTTTATACATTGGGCGGGGCGCCCATAATTTGCCCAGATATTTCCCGTTCCGCGCCGATTTTGGAACCCGGGCGAGACACATTGCGCAAGCATTGTGTTTCTCACGGGCTGCAGGAGAGCAACCCGTCGGGGACCGGCTAACCGGTTGCCGCTTTTATCTCCCCAACATTGGAGCTCACCTCCCATGAAGAAGATCATCCTGTCGTCCCTCGTCGTGCTTGGCCTGTCGAGCGCAGCCTATGCCCAGACCGCGCTCGATTTCACCACGGTGGATGGCGATGTCAGCGGCGGCGTGTCGCTTGTCGAAGCGCAGGTGGCCTGGCCCGACCTGACCGCCGAAGCCTTTGCCGCAGCCGATGTGGACGGCAATGGCGAGCTGTCGGCCGAAGAATATGCCGCGCTGACGGCTGCTGCCGCTGCGCCTGCCAGCTAGGCGCTGACGCTCAAGCCACCCCATTCGGGGGTGGCTGTTGTTTTTCGGCCGCTGACCGGCCAGATATTTTCGGAGACTTTGATGCATAAGCTTGCTTTGACCCTTGCCGCCTTCGGCCTCGCCACCGCGGCCGCTATCGCCCAGACCCCGACCACCTTTGCCGATGTCGATACCGACGCCAGTGGCGAGCTCAGCTTTGCCGAATTGCAGGTGGTCTGGCCGGACCTGAGCCAGGCCGAGTTCGATGCGGCCGATGCCGATGGCAGCGGCGGGCTCAGCGTCGAGGAACTCAACAGCGTGCAACCGCCGGCGGCGGCAGCACCGGCGGCTCCGGCAGCACCGCTCGATCCGGCAGCTGTGCCTGCACCGCAATAATTTGGTGGCCGCCCCTTGGGGCGGCCATTTTCATGCTGCGGGCAGAATGGCGCGTGGTGCCCGTCGCAGCACTGTGATGACCAGTCCGACGATCACCAGCATGGCGCCCAGAATTTCGACGGGCGTGATGACCTCGCCGAGCACAAGGTAGCCCGACAGCAGGCCGGAGATCGGCACCAGCAGGGTAAAGGGCGCGACGACAGACGCCGGATGGCGTCCGAGCAGCCAGGCCCAGATCGCCCCGCCCAACAGCGTCGCCGGATAGGCGAGGAAGGCGATCAGGCCGGCATCGGACCAGCCGAAATTGCCCAGCGCACTCCAGACCGTTGCGGGCCCCTCGATCAGCAGCGACAGCGCCAGCAGCGGCAGCGGCGCCACCAATGCGCCCCAGACGGTAAAGCTGACCGCATTGACCTTGCCGGCCTTCTTGGTCAGCACATTGGCCGCGCCCCAGCTCAGTGCCGCCAACATCACCATCAACAGTGGCAAAAGCTCCGTCGCCGCAATGCGCTCGAGCGCAATGACCCCAATGCCGCCAAATGCCACCAAGGCACCGATGACCTGAAAGCGGCTCGGTCGCTCGCCCAGCAGCGCAAAGGCCAGCGCCATGGTGAAAAAGGCCTGCGTCTGCAGCACCAGCGACGAGAGACCCGCCGACATGCCCCAGGCCAGCGCCAGGTTGAGAAAGCCATAAAGCGCAAAGCCGAAGGCCAGCCCATAGAGCACGACCAGCCGGAACGGCGCCTTGGGCGGGCGGATGAAGAACACCGCCGGCAAGGCCGCAGCAAGGAAGCGCAGCGCGGCGGCCAGGATCGGCGGCAGCGCCTCGACGCTCAGCTTGATGACAACGAAATTAAAGCCCCAGATGGCAACGACGAGCAAGGCCAGCAGAACGTGACGTATCGGCATCAGGCGGCTTTCATCCGGGCAAACAGGCGCGGTCCAAAGACATTGACCAGGAGACCGGCAAAGACCAGCAGGCTGCCGACAACTTCAATGGAGGTGATGACCTCCCCGACCAAGAGATAGGCAAAGCCCATGCCGGCGACCGGCACCAGCAGCGAAAACGGCGCGATCAGCCCGGCCGGATAGCGCTTGAGGAGATAGCTCCAGATGCCGAAACCAATCACCGTTGCGGCATAACCGTTGAACAGCACGACGCCGACCGTGCGCGGGCTGATGTGGCTGAGCGCCGTGCCAATGGCGCTCGGGCCTTCGACCACGAAAGACAGCGCAAACAGCGGAAGGATCGGCACCACGCTGCCCCAGACCACGAAAGACAGCATGTCGATCTGCCCGGCTTTCTTCGACGCGATATTGCTGACGCCCCAGAAAAACGCCGCCAGCACCACCATCAGCAGCGGCACCAGAGCCGTGATCTCGAAGCGCTCGGAGGCGATCACGCCAATGCCGGCCAGAGCCACCAAAGCGCCGATCGCCTGCCAGCGCCCGAGCTTTTCGCCAAGAAACAGCATGGCCAAAGCAATGGTGAAAAACGCCTGGGTCTGGATGATCAGCGAGGCCAGACCCGCCGGCATGCCCAGCTTGATAGCCGAGAACAGCAGACCAAACTGCGCAAACCCGATGGCGAGGCCATAAACCAGCAGGATCGAGAACCTGACCTGCGGCCGCCTGATGAAGAACACCATGGGCAGCGCAGCGCAGAGATAGCGCAGCCCGGTCAACAGCAGCGGCGGCACCTCTTCGACGCCCCATTTGATGAAAACGAAATTGAGCCCCCAGACGACAACGGAGAGCAGCGCCAGGATAAGGTCGCGAGGGGAGAGCATAGGGGAACCTGGGTTGGGCCTCCGCTCTCCTTGGCGGAGAAACGAAGCGGAGCCAAGCCTTAGTCTCTGATTGGGCGGATGGGGGAGATGGTTCGACGCAGGGCGGCCCTGCAAAACACGGTACCTTCTTGCCCTAAGACAACCCCCACCCGACCCCTTCGGGGCCACCCTCCCCACAAGGGGGAGGGATAAGAAAGAATAGTGACCGCTGAGCGAAGGCTTCCCTCCCCTGAATGGGGAGGGATTGAGGGGGGGTGATGGTTTAACGCAAGACCGACCGGCAAAACGCGATGGATCCCGGCCCTGAGCCGGGATCCATCTCGAGATCGTGCCGCAGCCGCAAGGTGGCTCGTACGATCGACCTTGCGGCCGTGGGGGCATCTCAGGGTGGGCCCCGGCTCAAGGCCGGGGGTGACACCTTGGTTGTGGCAGTCGTTGGGTCTAAGCCGCCAGGCGCGACTTCAGCCCGCGGGCGATCAGCTCTTCCGCGATCTGGATGGTGTTGAGCGCGGCGCCCTTGCGCAGGTTGTCCGAGACAACCCACATGGCCAGACCGTTCTCGACCGTATTGTCTTCGCGGATGCGCGACACGAAGGTGTCGTATTCGCCGACGGTTTCGACCGGGGTCGCGTAGCCACCGGGCTCGCGCTTGTCGAGCACCGAAATGCCCGGCGCATCGCGCAGGATATCGCGGGCCTCGTCGGCCGAGATCGGGTTTTCGAACTCGATATTGACCGATTCCGAATGGCCGACGAACACCGGCACGCGCACGGCGGTGCAGGTCACCTTGATCTTGGGATCGAGGATCTTCTTGGTTTCGGCCAGCACCTTCCACTCTTCCTTGGTGTAGCCGTCTTCCATGAACACATCGATATGCGGGATGACGTTGAAGGCGATCTGCTTGGGGAACTTGTTGCCCTGCCCCGGGCTGTCATTGACGAAAATGCCCTTGGTCTGGTTCCACAGCTCGTCGACGCCTTCCTTGCCGGCGCCGCTGACCGACTGATAGGTCGAGACGACGACGCGCTTGATCTTGGCCGCGTCATGCAGGGGCTTCAGCGCCACGACCAGCTGGGCCGTCGAGCAGTTCGGATTGGCAATGATATTGCCGCGCTTGGGATCGGCCAGCCAGCGGTCGAGGATATGGCCATTGACTTCGGGCACGACCAAGGGAACGTCCGAGTGATAGCGCCAGTAGCTGGAATTATCGATGACGATGCAGCCGGAATTGGCGATCTTGGGCGCCCAGTCCTTGGAGATCGAGCCACCGGCCGACATGATGGCGAAATCGACGCCCTTGAAGTCGAAATCGTCGAGGTTCTTGGCCTTGAGGATCTTGTCGCCATAGGAAATTTCCCGGCCGATCGACTTGGACGACGCCAGAGCGATCACTTCATCGGCGGGGAACTTGCGCTCTGCCAGGATATTGAGAACTTCACGGCCCACATTGCCCGTGGCACCGACGACTGCGACGCGATAACCCATTTTTTTGGAACTCCAGTCCCTTACCAGTTTCCGCCCCGCGCAATGTGAACATTGCGGTCCTTGGCTTTGAGCCTCTCCCCGTCGGGAGGCGACCCGGGGAAAAGCGTCAGGCGGTTTTGGTGGTTTTGGTCATGAGGGCAGCGACGCCACCGGGCAAAACCCGGGTGGTTGCGAGATCCGCAATGTCGAAAGCGCTGGCCATCATTGACTGCTTGGTTGGAAAAGCAGGCGAAGTCATACTCCCAAATAGGAATTAGTCAATCGGCTCGTCATGGGACAAAAGGCGGACACGAGATTGGTGCGGCTTTGCAACAGAAGGCGTGTTAAGAGGGCCTTAACGCAGTATGTTGTTGCGGCATTAGCATCTGTGGCCCTGAGATGGCTGCAGATTTCGGGGAATGGTCGATGCGGTCTGCACTGATGGCTTTGAGTTTGGCACTGCTGGCGGGCGGCAGCGCCGTAGCGCAGGATAATGCACTATATTTCAGCCCGACCATTGCGAGTGATTTCACCGCCCCCAGCGCCTTTGACGGCCTCTACGCCGGCGTGCTGGCCGGTCCGATCTCGGCCCGCAAGAATAATTTCAACACTACCGGTGCCGACATCCGCCCCGAATTTGGCGGCGTGGTCGGCTGGAACCAGCCCGTGGCGCCCGGCGTCGTGGCCGGCGGCGAATTGCAGGCTACCGTGGCCACCGATGCATCCTCGGCCTATCTGCGCCTGATGGCGCTGGCCCGCCTCGGCTTTGCCGCCGGCGACAATAGCCTGATCTATGTTCTGGGCGGCGCCGGCCGCATGGGCGACAGCTGGGCTTTCGAGGCCGGCATCGGCGCCGAAGTCATGGTCACCCAGAGTATGGGCCTGCGGCTCGAGGCTGCCGGCATCGGCCAGCTCGGTCCGGTCCCCAATGGCAATAACGTCCCAGCCGTCTCGGCCATGCGCATCACTTCCGGCGCCATCTGGCAGCTCGATGGTTCACCATCGGCTACCACGTTCAATTCCGGTCCGGTCACTGATTTCTCTGGCCTTTATGCCGGTCTCAACATCGGCGGCTTTACCGATCCGCAGTTCAATTTCCTCAATGACTACGGCTATGGCTGGCACCTGAGCCGCTTCGAAATGGGCGGCTTTGCCGGTTATTCTCACGCGCTCAACGATACTTTCCGCGCTGGTGTCGAAGTGCAGGCCGGCGTCAATTACGACACCTCCGGCGATGCGGGCATCGACCTACTCGCACTGGCCCGTCTCGGCGTCGTGCCCACCCCGGGCGTGCAGGTCTATGCCGCGGCTGGTCTCGGTCGGGCGGAAGCAGCCGCGGCCTATGCCTTTGGCGGCGGCGTCGAATATGCGCTCTGGGGCAATGCCAGCCTCCGCGGCGAAGCGCTGTTGCTCGGCCGGCTCGACAATGCGCCGGGCCTGACCGGGGTCTCAGGGCCAAGCACCTCCAAGGTCACCATTGGCACGGTGTGGCACTTCGACTAAGACCCTCGCTTCCCCAAGGCGGAAGCGGATTGAACCATGCCCCATTATGATGTCGTGATCCTCGGTGCCGGTGCGGCGGGCATGATGGCCGGTATCGAAGCCGGCCGGCGCGGCCGCTCGGTGCTCTTGGTCGATCACGCCAAATATGCCGGCGAAAAGATCCGCATTTCCGGTGGCGGGCGCTGCAATTTCACCAATGTGAATGCCACGATCGAGAAGGGCCGCGACCGGTTCCTCAGCCAGAACTCGCGCTTTGCTCTGTCGGCGCTGAGCCGCTACACGCCCGATATGTTCATCGCCATGGTCAGGGATCATGGCATTACCTTCCACGAAAAGACGCTCGGCCAATTGTTCTGCGACGGCCCGGCGACGCAGATCAACACCATGCTGCTGGGCGAAATGCGCAAGGCCGGCGTGACCATGGTGCTTGAAACCGGCGTCGAAAAGGTCGAACGCGACGAGAGTGGCGATGGCTTTGCCGTCCAGCTCACCACCTCTTCGATCACCTGCGACAGCCTGATCGTTGCCACCGGTGGCAAGTCGATTCCCAAGATGGGCGCCACCGGCCTCGGCTATCAGCTGGCAACGCAGTTTGGCCTGCGGCTGACCGATACCCGCCCCGCGCTGGTACCGCTGACCTTCGAAACCGGCGCGCTGGACAAGCTCAAGGAGCTTTCGGGCATTGCCGCCGACGCGATCGTCAGCCACGGCAAGACGTCGTTCGAGGAAGCGCTGCTGTTCACCCACCGCGGTCTCTCAGGCCCGTCGATCCTGCAGATTTCCTCCTATTGGCGCGAAGGCGATGCCATCGCCGTGGACCTGCTGCCGCATCAGGATGCCGGCGAGGTGCTGCGCGCTGCGCGCAAGGCGACCCCTAAAGTGCAGGTGCAGACCGTGCTGGGCAGCGTCTTGCCCAAGAAGCTGGCGCATCTGCTCGGCGAAGAACTCGACATGACCGGCATGGTCGGCGATTTCTCCGACAAGAAGCTGGCGCTGGTCGAGCAGAAGCTCAAGGCCTGGACGCTGAAGCCGGTCGGCTCGGAAGGCTACCGCACGGCGGAAGTGACGCTGGGCGGCGTCGATACCCGCGATCTCGATGCCAAGACGCTGGGCGCGCGCAATGTGCCAGGCCTGTTTTTCGTCGGCGAGGTGGTCGACGTCACCGGCTGGCTCGGCGGCTATAATTTCCAATGGGCCTGGGCCTCAGGTTGGGCAGCGGGTCAGGCGGCCTAGCTTTCATCGCAATTTGCCGATAGAACGCCGGAAACCACCAATAGGACTATCGCCATGGCCGCCCCTTTCGCCCTGTCGCTGCAGGATCTCGCCCCCATTGCCGAAGGCACCTCCACGGCAGAGGCCATGCAGGAGACGATCCTTCTGGCGCAGGAGGCCGACCGGCTGGGCTATACGCGGCTGTGGTATGCCGAGCACCATGGCATGCCGTCCATTGCCTCATCCGTGCCGGAAATCCTGATCGGCAGCGCCGCAGCCCATACCAAGAATATCCGCGTCGGCTCGGGTGGCGTCATGCTGCTCAACCACGCGCCTTTGCGCATTGCCGAAGCCTACCGCACATTGGAAGGCCTGTTTCCCGGCCGTATCGATCTCGGGTTGGGCCGCGCGCCGGGTGGCGACGGCTATGCCATGCGGGCGCTGCGCTCGGGCGGCGGCGAGGAGTTTTCGGCCTATCTGGCCGAGCTGATGGCCTTTGACGAGGACAGCTTTCCGCCCGAGCATGCCTATTCGCGCGTCCCGGTTTCGCCCGGCGGCATCCGCCTGCCGCCGATGTGGCTGCTCGGCTCGTCTGGCGCCAGCGCTTCGGCGGCCGGGCAATTGGGCATCGGCTATGCCTTTGCCGCCCATTTCAGCCACACGCCCCCTGCCCCGGCCTTTGAAGCCTATCGCTATGCCTTCATGGCAACGGAAGCCTTCCCCAAGCCGAAAACCATGATGTGCGTTTCGGTGGTCTGCGCCCCGACCGATGAGGAGGCCAAATACCTGTCTCATTCGCAGGCCGTGCAATGGGCCCTGTTCATGACCGGCGAACAGCGCCGGCTGCTCAGCCCTGAGGAGGCGCACAAGGTGGTGCTGACGCCGCAGCAGCAGTCGGTGATCGACCATCAGGGCACCCTGTGGATCGTCGGCTCGCCGGAGACAGTCCGCGACACCATTCTGGAAAAAGCCGCGTCCAGCGAGGTGGACGAGGTGATGGTCACCACAACCATCCACAGCTACGCACTGCGCCGGCGCAGCTATGGCCTGCTCGCCGAGGCCTTCGGCGTGAAACCGCGCCATTAGGCTGAACAGAGCCTTAATGCGGTCCCGGGTGTTTGCAGCCAAGCTGTTGGCAATAAACAAATCTTCTTTTTATGGGCCACTGGAGGCCGGATGGGCCGTTAACCCGGCATTTGGCAGGGGGCGCTATCAAGAGCCATTGCCGGTTTTGGAAGGCTTATGAGCGCCGCCACCTTTGTTTTGGCCATCAGCCTGTTTGTCGCCTTTACCTTCGCCACCGCTTTTGGCGTCGCGAGCCTTTACGCGCGCAGCAATACCAGCGCCCGCTGGCTGGCCGCCGGCTATGCCTTTGGCATGTTCAACCCGCTGCTTGAAATCCTCCTGCCCACGCAGGCCGATGCCAGGTTGATCGAAGTCGCCGTGCCGCTCAGCCTGCAATATGGCGCGGCCATGGGCGTCATCGCCCTTGCACGCCATTATCGCCTCAGTCCACCATGGCGCACCGTGATCGCCTTTGTGCTGGGCACGCTGCTCCTCAATATCCTCATTCTCGACCTGCCGCGCGACTCTGCGCTGCGCCACGTGCTGTATCAATCGCCCTACTTCATCGTGCATGTGCTGGGGGTGATCACCATCCTGCGCTTTCCGCGCCGCAAGGCGCTGGACAATGCCCTGGTGTCGCTGTTTGCGCTGAGCGCCGTGCAATTTCTGATCAAGCCGATCCTGGCCGTGAACATGGGCAGCGGCACCACGGCGCAGAACTATATCGGCACCACCTATGCCGCCATTTCGCAGAGCGTCGGCAGCATGTTGCTGATCGCCACCGGCATCCTGCTGCTGCTGATCATCCTGCGCGACGTGCTGGCAGAAATGACTGCGCGCTCGGAAACCGACACGCTATCGGGCCTGCTCAACCGCCGTGGCTTTGAAGCCCGCGCGGAGCATCTGATCGGAGGCGCCACGCCCTGTGCCGTGGTCGTTGCAGATCTCGATCACTTCAAATCCGTCAATGACAGTTTTGGCCATGCCGCCGGCGATGGCGTGATCGTTGCCTTCGCCGACCTTCTGGCGCAACACGCAAAAGCCAGGACCATTCTGGGCCGGGTCGGCGGCGAGGAATTCATTGCCCTGCTACCGCATGCCGATGCGCAAGGCGGGCAGGACTATGCCGAGCAGGTCCGCCGGAGCTTTGCCAGCCTCGCCCTCGAGAGCATCGGCGGCCGGCCAGTTAGCGCCAGTTTCGGCATTGCCGGCATGGAGGCGGGTGAAACGCTCACCGACCTGCTGCGCCGCGCCGATATCGCGCTTTATGAGGCGAAAAGGAGCGGGCGCAACCGCGTCTGCGCGGCACCGACCAAGGCAGAGAAAAGCCCTGCCGTGCGCGGGCAGGGCTTATTCGCGGCAGGCTAGATCAGGAGTTGGCGGCGCCGATGCGGGCGGTGACTTCGATCTCGATCTTCATGCCGGCTTCGATCATCTGGACGATCAGCATGGAGGCGGCCGGGCGGATATCCTTGAACACCGGGCCGACGGCCTTGACCACCGCATCGACGTCATTGCGGTCGCCGACATAATAGACCACGCGCACGGTGTCCTGGATCGACGAGCCGGCTTCCTTGAGCGCCTTGTCGATCGTGGCGAGGGCATTGGCTGCCTGCTGGCCGACATCGTCGGGCATGGTCATGGTGGCATAGTCATAGCCGGTGGTGCCGGAGACATAGACGGTGTCCTCATGCCGCACGGCACGGGAATAGCCAAAGGTCGCTTCAAACGGCGAACCTGTCGATACACGCTGCATGTTTGTGAAACCTTCAGAGCCAGGGGCGGTCGGATGCCATCTTGTTTTCGAATGAGGTGATCGACGGGTCGGACTTCAGCGTGCCGGCGATATCGTCGAGGCCTTCGAGCAGGATCTGCTTGCGGGTCGGGTCGATATCGAAATGGATCGTGCCGCCATCGGGGCCCTGCACGGTCTGCGCTTCGAGGTCCACCGTCAGCGTCGCATTGGAGCCGCGCTCGGCATCGTCGAGCAGCAATTTGAGCTGCTCGGGCGTCACCACCAGCGGCAGGATGCCGTTCTTGAAGCAGTTATTGTAGAAAATATCGGCAAAGCTGGTCGAGATGACGCAACGGATGCCGAAATCGAGCAGTGCCCAAGGCGCGTGTTCGCGCGACGAGCCGCAGCCGAAATTGTCGCCGGCCACGATGATGGTGGCGCCGCGATAGCCGGGCTTGTTGAGCACGAATTCTGGGTTCTCGGTGCCGTCTTCGTTATAGCGCATTTCGCTGAACAGCGCCGTGCCCAGACCCGTCCGCTTGATGGTCTTGAGATACTGCTTGGGGATGATCATGTCGGTGTCGATATTGATGATCGGCAGGGGCGCCGCGACACCGGTCAGACTGGTGAACTTGTCCATGAGAAATCCTCGCTTTGCCAAGGGTCTTTGCGCAAAGCGAGGTTCCGGTCAAGTCGGGAGACGGCGAAAGCGTTCGATGGCGTACTCATGGTTACGCCATCGCCACACTTGTCAGGCTGCGAGACTTTCCTTCGCACTCACGCCCAGCATCAGGTTGAGGTTCTGCACCGCAGCACCCGAGGCGCCCTTGCCGAGATTGTCATAGACCGCCACCAGCAGCACCTGCGCCCGCGCGTCATTGGCGAAGACATGCAGCTTCATGGTGTTGGTATTGTTGTAGATCTCGGGATCGAGCTCGGGCGTCTTGGCAAGGTCAGCATAGGGCGCGACCTGGACGAAACTGTCCTTGATACCGGCGAAATGATCGGCAATGGCGGCGTGGATATCCTTGCCGCTCGGGACCTTGGCCAATTGGCCGAGCTGCAGCGGCACGAAGGTCACCATGCCCTGGGCATAGTCACCGACCGACGGGACGAACAGCGGTGCGCCCGAAAGCTTGGTATATTTGGTCATCTCCGGCACATGCTTGTGCTGGAAGGTCAGGCCATAGGGCATGTATTCGCTGGCCTCGTCGCCAGCCGCCTCATATTCGGCGATCATCTGCTTGCCGCCGCCGGAATAGCCGGAAATGGCATTGACGCTGATCGGAAAACTGTCGGGCAAGAGACCCGCTTCGATCAGCGGACGCAGCGTCGCGATCGGGCCCTGCGGATAGCAGCCGGGATTGGAAACGAAACGCGCCTTGGCGATCACGTCCGACTGGTTCTTGTCCATTTCGGCAAAGCCATAGGCCCAATCGGGATCGACACGATAGGCCGTCGAGGCGTCGATCACCCGGGTCGTGCCATTGTCGATCAGGCTGACGCTTTCCTTCGCTGCATCGTCGGGCAAGCAGAGGATGGCGACATCGGCTTCATTGAGCAGGCGCTTGCGCTCATCCTGATCCTTGCGCTTGTCCTGGGCAATCGACAGCACTTCGAGGTCGCGCCGGCCGGCCAGGCGCTCGCGGATCTGCAGACCCGTGGTTCCGGCTTCCCCGTCGATGAAAATCTTGGCGACCATTGGCATATCTCCGATTGCGGCAGCGTAAATGGACCCCGCATGTGTCGAGGTCAAGACGTCAGCCGCCGCATGGTTGCAGTGCAGGCCTCACAATGGCAATGCTTGGGCCACTCGCACAAAGGATCGCGCCTCATGACCCCTCATAACCACGCCAAGCCGGGTGACTATGCCGAGGCCGTGCTGCTGCCGGGCGATCCCCTGCGCGCCAAGTGGATTGCCGAGACGTTTTTCGACGATGCCAAACTGGTCAACTCGGTGCGTAATTGCCTGGGCTATACAGGCACTTGGAAGGGCAAGCCGGTGTCGGTACAGGCCTCGGGCATGGGCCAGCCATCTCTGGCCATCTATGTGCATGAGCTGATCAATGTCTATGGTGCCAAGACGCTGATCCGCGTCGGCACCTGTGGCGGGCTCAATGCCAAGGTGAAGGTCCGGGACCTGATCCTGGCGCAGGGCGCCTCAACCGACAGCTCCATCGTCAAGGGCCGCTTCGGCGCCTTCAACTTTGCCCCCATAGCCGACTTCGGCCTGCTGCGTTCGGCGGCCGAAAAAGCCGAGGCGGCGGGCATGCGCTATCATGCCGGCAATATGCTGAGCTCGGATATTTTCTACCATGCCAATGGCATGGCGGGTTATGACGCGCTGCCTGAGCACGGTGTGCTCGGCGTTGAGATGGAAGCGGCGGCGCTCTATACTTTGGCGGCGCGCTTTGGGGTCAAGGCCCTCACCATCTGCACCATGACCGATTGCCTGATCACCAAGGACGAAATCGACGCCGAACAGCGCCAGACCTCGCTGCGAGACATGGTCGAACTGGCACTGGATGTGGCGGTAGAGGTCTGATGCCATGTCGGTGCTCGAGAGATTATCCAGCGCGCTAGACCGCCGCGACGAGGCGCCCAATGTGGCGCTGGCGGAAGAGATCGTGGCGGGTAAGGACGCCGGTGCTATCGCGGAACTGGCCGCAGCGGTGCGCTCCGGACCGGCCCGGCAGGCCAATGATGCGCTGAAAGTCCTCTATGAGGTGGGCGCTCGCGATCCGGCGCTGGTCGGCGGGCAATGCCCGGTGTTTATCGAAGCGCTGAAGAGCAAGAACAACCGCCAGGTGTGGGGCGCCATGACCGCGCTGGATGCCGTGGCCGAGCAGCGGGCGGCAACGTTGGTCGCAGAACTGCCCGCCATTATCGAAGCCGCCGACCGCGGCTCGGTCATCGCCAAGGATCATTGCAATTCCATCCTGATCAAGCTGGCCCGCGCCGGCTATGGCGACAAGGCCGTGCCGCTGCTGGTCGAGCGACTGGCCCATGCCGCACCCAACCAGTTTCCCACCTATGCCGAAGACATGGCGCCGGTGATCACTCCGGAGCAGAAGCCGGGATTCCTCGCAGTGCTGACGCAGCGACTGGGCGATATCGTGCAGGAGAGCAAGCGCAAGCGGGTGGAAAAGCTGCTGGCGAAGATGAACGGGTAGCCTTTCTTCTCCTTCCCCCTTGTGGGGAGGGTGGCCCCGAAGGGGTCGGGTGGGGGTATGGGCCCCGCTATCCGGGCCAAACCACCCCCACCCTCGATCCCTCCCCACAAGGGGGAGGGAAGGACGACTGACAGCCCCCCGGCTTTCACGCAGCCGTCATTCGATCCGCCGCTATTCTGCCGATTTCGCCATGCTAGTCTCCGGCTAACACCGGGGCCCGCCATAAATGCAGCTGAAACCCAACGCCTACCGCCTCAACGAGACCGTCAAGGGCGTCGAGACGATGACCCGCTTTGCCCTGGCCGTGCTGGCCCTGGCCTCGGGCGTCTACACCTATCTCGGGGTGCGCGGCATTCTCGATGGCTCGGCAACCTTCGTCTTCTTTGCCGCCATCATCTATTCGGCGGCCGTGTCGGTCGCCATCTATGCCTTCTGGAGCTTCATGCTGCGCTTCGTGCCGCTGGTGACCTCCGGCGTGCAGCGCGTGGGGCTCTTCGTCACCATGGCCATTGGCTGCGCGATGATCATGGCCATGTCGAGTTGGCTCAATGCGGCAGCGCTCGCCGGTTCGGCCGCCACCGAACAGCATATGGCGGTGACGCTGCAGGGCTATGCCGAGGATCTCGACCAGGCCCATGCCAATGCCCTGGCCGCGCAAAGCCTGCTTCCCGACGTGCAGCGCGCGGCGGAACGCTTCACCGGCCTCGCCAATGACGAGCGGGAATCCGGCGCTCTGACCGGCACCACCGGCTCGGGCAGCGTGGTGCAATTGCTGACCCAGATGGGCACGCAGATGAACCAGCTGGCCGCCACGATTACCGATAGTCGCGACGAAGTTGCCTCGCAGTTCGAACAGGGCTCGGCCCGTCTTGCCACCATGCGCGAACTGGTCTCGACTCCCGGCGCTGTCGAGCCGCGTGCCGACAGCTTCCAGAGCGAAGCCGTGCAGCTTTCGGCCCTGATTGCCGCTCTACAGCAGACAGGGGTTGCCGCTTCGGTGAAGCGAGCCTCGGCTGACCTCAGTGCCGGCTTCATCGCCCCGGTGGCTGACGGCCAGGTCGGCGACCTCGCCAATCGGCAAAACCAGGTGATGGAAACCGTCCGCACCTCGGTCGCCGCCCAATCCACCGCGTTATCGACCGCGGCCGACGAAATCCTCGCCACCGAACCGGTGGCCCAGCGCCGCTATGTACCGCTCTCCAGCGCCGAGGCGGTGTTGCGCTATTGGCAGGATTTCATCCCGAGCTGGGCCGGCGCCATTTCCATCGACCTCCTGCCGGTGGTGCTGGTGCTCGTTTTGATGATCGTCAACGACGCCATGCGCAAGGATTCGGAAAGCCTCGAAGAGGCGGAAAACATCACCGCCGCCGAAATGCTGCGCGCCATGGCGCTGTTCCGGCAGATGGAAGCAGCGGGGATCGATGTCTCGACGGGGAAACCGCGCGTGGTGGAGCCGGAGCCGATCGATACGCCGGTGGTGGCAGAGGTTGCCCCTGACGATGCCACTGTGACGCCCATCGATGCGGCGCAGCGCAAGCGCACCGATGGGCCGCGCCCGGCATGAAGACCGACGCCAATGCCCGCGCGGCAACCGAAGACGGCCCGTTCTACAGGCGCTGGGTCCAGGCCGTTGCCAACCTCGAGGACGGCAATATCCTGCGCGTCGCCTTCTTTGCCTTGCTGGCCGGCACCGCCTCTGTGCTCTATGTCGACTTCCGCGAGCTGACGGAAAACGAGGGCGCGGCGCTGGCCGTGCCGGCCCAACCCATCCTGCCGCCGTTCAATCCGGATGGTCCGGGTGACGGCGCCAATCCAAATGTAACGACCAGCCCGCAACTGCTGGAACAACCACTGGAAATTGCTCTGGGCAGCGGTGGAGAACTGCGTCTGACGGGCTCGATCGATGTCGGTTCGGCCGAGCGGTTTGCCGCCGAGATTGAAGCGCGTGGCGAATACGTCCAGACTGTGCTTCTCGATTCGCCCGGAGGATCGGTTATGGATGCGCTGGCCATCGGCAGTCTGATCCATGAAAAGGGCCTTGCCACCAAGGTCGCTGCCGGCTCGCTCTGTGCCTCGTCCTGCCCGATCATTTTTGCTTCTGGCGCCAGCCGCCTGGCCAGCAGGGACGCCGCTATCGGCGTACACCAAATCTATGCGGCGGCCCTGTCGGGCGATGCGCAGAACGCTTTGCGCGTGGCCGGCTCCGCCATGAGTGGCGCCCAGAGTACGACCGGCGAAATCATCAGCCACCTGACCAAGACCGGGGTCGATCCGGCACTGTGGCTGCATGCGCTCGAAACGCCGCCGGAGCGGCTGTATTATTTCAACCCGGAGGAGATGACGCGTCTCAAGCTTGTCACGGAGTTCGTGGAAAATTGACACCCTCGTGATGCAACCGGTGGAGGACCGGGATCATTGCGAGTGGTTAGAAACACAACAATTGGCGGGGAGGCCAAAATGACCCAGATGCATACTTTGACACGCCATCGCGATATCCAGAACTGGGTATCGGACCGGCACGGAATCCCGGCCATCGCCCGGGTGCGCAACCGTTTCGGGGAGGAACGCTCGCAGCTGCGCCTCAGCTTCCAGAAACGCGAAAAGCCCAGCCACGAAAGCCAGGACGATGGCATGAGCCCCTGCTCCTGGACGGCTTGGCTGGCCGAACTCGACCGCCAGCAACTGGCGCTGATGGTCGATATGACAGCCGATGACTTCGAGATCGTCGAGCGGACGACGAACTAGTTCGCTCCAAGCCGACCCCAAACGCGGTGTCACCCCTGCCTTGAGCCGGGGCCCATCCTGAGATGAACGCACAGCCGCAAGGTCGATCGTATGACCACCTCGCGGCTGCTGCACGATCTCGAGATGGATCCCGGCTCGAGGCCGGGATGACAGCGCGTTTGTGCAAGCTCTCTTGCACAACGGCAGGCTTCTGGATCAATAGGCGTGAACCGTCGATCCCCGAGCCCGCATGACCCGTTCCCAGATAGCCCTTGTCCTGCATGCGCTGGCGCTGATTGGCGCTTTGGTGGTGCTGGTGCCTAGGCTCACCGCGATCAACGGGCCATCCGGCTTCCTGCTGTCGCTGGCCTTCCACTGGATCGCCTTCTGTATTCCCGTCATCGCCATCCACGTTTGGAACAGGGATGGCGGCCAGACATTCTCCGAGCGGCTGGCCTGGCGGGACTGGTTCGTGCCAATTCTCCTGCTAGTGCAGGTCGGTATGGTCTTTCTCGCCGCGCTGGTGCCCTACACGGCCCTGCTGACCACCCATGGCGCCATGCTGGCCGCGGCTGTTGCCGTCTTCAATGGCCCGCTGATGGAGGCCTCCTGGCGGGGCGGTTTCCTGACCGCCTTCCACAATCGACCCAGCCTCGGCTTTGCCCTCGCCTATCTGCTCGGCACGGCCTCCTGCCTGCCCTTCGCCCTTAGCCAGAACCTCAACTTCCCCGGCGGCTGGCCCATGCTGCTGGCCGGCGTCGCCCTGCCCGGCCTGCTGTGGAGCTGGATCGCCTGGCGCACCGGCTCGGTATTTTACAGCTCCATCGCCCATGTGCTGACCAATATCCTCAGCTTCTGGGTGCTGTTCAATGCCAATGGATTCGTCACGCCGCATCCATAGTCTGGCTTGCGTCTCAGGCCAAAATCCCGCTATGTGCGGCAAAGGCGTAACCACCAGTACGGCGAGGAGACCACCGTGGCCCCCCATTCCCTATTCCTGTTGCCCGGCGACGGCATCGGCACCGAAATCATGGTCGAGGTCGAAAAGCTGATCGCCTGGACCAATGCCGAGCAGCTGACCGATTTCTCGACCGATACCGGTCTGGCCGGCGGTTCGGCCTACGACAAGCACCAGGTCGCCATCACCGACGAGGACACCGAAAAAGCCAAGGCCGCCGACGCGGTGATCTTTGGCGCCGTGGGCGGTCCCAAGTGGGACAATGTCCCCTATGAGCATCGCCCCGAAGCAGCGCTGCTGCGCCTGCGCAAGGAAATGGCCGTCTTCGCCAACCTGCGCCCCGCCATCTGCTATCCAGCCTTGGCCGATGCGTCGTCGCTGAAGCGCGAGCTGGTCGAAGGCCTCGATATCCTCATCGTGCGCGAGCTGACCGGCGGCGTCTATTTCGGCGAGCCCAAGACCATCACCGATCTCGAAAATGGCCAGAAGCGCGCCATCGATACACAGGTCTACGAGACCTATGAAATCGACCGCATCGCCCGCGTCGCCTTCGACCTCGCCCGCACCCGCAACAACAAGGTGCATTCGGCCGACAAGAAGAATGTCATGAAGTCCGGCGTGCTGTGGGACGAAGTGGTGAAAGGCATCGGCAAGGATTATCCCGATGTCGAACTGCACCATATCCTGGCCGACAACGCCGCCATGCAGCTTGTCCGTAACCCCAAGCAGTTCGACGTCATGGTCACCGATAACCTGTTCGGCGACATCCTCTCCGACGTCGCCGCCATGCTGACCGGCTCGCTCGGCATGCTGCCATCGGCCTCGCTCGGCGCGCCCGATCCGGTCACCGGCAAGCGCAAGGCCTTCTACGAGCCCGTGCATGGCTCGGCCCCCGATATCGCCGGCCAGGGCATTGCCAATCCGATCGCCATGATCGCCTCGGTCGCCATGGCGCTGCGCTATAGCTTCGGCATGATCGAACTGGCGACCAAGATCGAGAATGCGATTTCGGCGGTGTTGTCCGATGGTTTGCGCACGGGCGATATCGCGCAGGACAATCGCAAGACGGTTGGCACGGAAGAAATGGGCGCCGCGATTTTGGGCAAGCTCAAGGCCTGACGCCACAGCCTCCACACCCACGGTGTCACCCCGGCCTTGAGCCGGGGCCCATCCTGAGATGGGACCGCCGCCGCTAGGGCGATCAATTGAACCACCTTGCGGCCGCAGCAAAATCTCGAGATGGATCACGGCCTGCGCCGGGATGACAGGGAGATGGTGGCAGGATCAGTGGCCAAAAATACAAAAAGCCCCGGTGTCACCACCGGGGCTTTTCACATTCGGACTACCCGAAAGCTTACTCGGCAGCAGCTTCTTCAGCGGCCGGAGCTTCTTCCTTGGGGGCGTTCTTGGCTTCTTCGGCGGCAGCGATCTTGGCAGCGCGCTCATCGGCACGGGCCGTGGCCTTCTCGCCGGGAATTGCCTTTTCCGGGTTGTTGCGCGCATCGCGCTTCACGAGACCGGCAACGTCGAGGAAACGCAGCACGCGGTCGGTCGGCTGGGCGCCGACGTCGAGCCAGTGCTTGGCACGGTCGGTGTTCAGCACGACGCGGTTTTCAGCGTCCTTGGCCAGCAGCGGGTTGAAGGTGCCCAGCTTTTCGATGAAGCGGCCATCGCGCGGCGAACGGGCATCGGCAACGACGATATGGTAGAAAGGACGCTTCTTGGTGCCACCACGGGCGAGACGGAGTTTCAGGGCCATTTTGATATCCTAGAGTTTGGTTGAACGACTATTTCTTCTTGCCCAGGCCGGGAAGGCCGGGGAAACGGGGAGCGCCAGAGGCGCCGAGACCGGGCAGCAATGGGCCGCCGGAATTCTTGAGCAGCGCGCCGACATCGGACGGCAGCGCCTTGGGAGCGGGCAGGCTTGCCGAGGGCAGGCCCTTGAGAGCGGAAGGGTCAATACCGGCCTGGCGCGCCATCTGTTCAAGCTGCGCCGGGTCCATCTTGCTCATGTCGGGCATGCCGCCGAGCATTCCGCCCATCTTGCCGCCGAACATGCCACCCAGGGCACCCATGCCGCCCTTACTGACCTTTTTCATCATATCCGCCATCTGGCGGTGCTGCTTGGCGAGCTTGTTGATTTCCGACACTTCGACGCCCGCGCCGGCAGCGATACGCTTGCGGCGGCTGGCATTGAGCAGGTCGGGTTCAGCACGCTCTTTTTTGGTCATCGAATTGATGATGGCGATCTGGCGATCGAACACCTTCTCGTCGACATTGGAATTGGCCATGGCCTTCTTGATCTGGCCCATGCCGGGCATCATGCCCATCAGGCCACCCATGCCGCCCATCTTCTTCATCTGGATCAGCTGGTTGCGCAGGTCGTCGAGGTCGAAGGAGCCCTTCTTGAGCTTCTTGGCCATCTTCTGCGCATCTTCGGCAGAAACGTGCTCGGCGGCCTTTTCCACCAGCGAAACAATGTCGCCCATGCCAAGAATGCGGTCAGCGATGCGGCTGGGATGGAAATCCTCCAGCGCATCCATTTTTTCGCCGACGCCGATCAGCTTGATCGGCTTGCCGGTGGCCGCGCGCATGGAGAGCGCTGCGCCGCCACGGCCATCGCCATCGACGCGGGTGAGCACGATGCCGGTGATATCGAGGCGGCTGTCAAACGAGCGCGCAACATTGATCGCGTCCTGGCCGGTCAGCGCATCGACAACCAGCAGGATTTCATGCGGATTGGCGATCGACTTGATCTCGGCCGTTTCGGCCATCAGCTCTTCGTCGATGTGGGTGCGGCCGGCCGTATCGAGAATGAGAACGTCATAGCCGCCGAGACGGCCTTCGCGCTCGGCGCGGCGGGCGATCTGCACCGGGTTTTCACCGGCAACGATCGGCAGGGTATCGACGCCGACCTGCTCGCCCAACACGCGCAGCTGCTCCATGGCAGCGGGGCGACGGGTATCGAGCGAAGCGAGAAGGACCTTTTTCTTCTGGCGGTCGGTCAGGCGCTTGGCGATCTTGGCCGTGGTCGTGGTCTTGCCCGAACCCTGCAGACCCACCATCAGCAGCGTCACCGGCGCGACCGCATTGAGATCGATCGGCGACGCCGTCGTGCCCAGCACGGCGACCAGCTCGTCATTGACGATCTTGACGACCTGCTGGCCGGGAGTGACCGAGCGGGTGACTTCGGCGCCGACGGCACGCTCGCGCACCTGTTCGACGAAAGCCTTGACCACTTCGAGCGAAACGTCGGCCTCGATCAGCGCGCGGCGGATTTCGCGCATCGCTGCATCGACGTCGGCGGCATTAAGCGCGCCGCGTCCGCGGAGACCTTCGAAGATTTTGCCAAGCCGGTCGGAAAGGCTCTCGAACATATTTTGGTCCTTTGTCTCTTCGGGTGATCCGAGAGAGATAAGATCCATCAGTCCAAACGCCAAGCACACCCGCGGGCGCAACGCGCTGGCGGATGGTGGCCTCCGGGATCGTGGTACCCTTGCGGGGCCCCGGTCGGCTGGTCAGGAGCAAAGCCTGATGAACGGGGTGCGTTTAGGGGAAATGGGCCGAGGAGTCAAGGAAAGCTGGCTACGCCGGGAGGGCACGTCGGTACAGACGCTAAACATCTGATGCGTCTACTAAGGAAATAGTGGTAATTGGCCCCTACTGTGCAGGCAATTGTTCCAAGCGATTGCAAAGTCCGACCTGACGATGACGCAGATCACCGCCATACAGGCCGCTCCTGCCAACCCGCCCATCGAGGGCGTGCGTCTCGACGCGCGCCTGGATATTGTGGTGCATGACACGATGGCCGCTGCTGAAGCGGCGTGGCGCAGCCTTGAAACCCATGGGGTGCTGACGCCCTATCAGCGCTACGACTGGGTGGCGGCGCTGCTCGCCGCCGGTGCCGAGCCGGCTGGACGCGTGGCCGTGGCCGTGGTCAGCGATATGGATCGCCCTGTCGCCGTGCTGCCGCTGCTAGTCGAACATCGCTATGGCGTGGTGCGGGCCCGCATGCTGGGCGGCCATCAATCCAACAGCGACTGGATCCTCTCTGCCCCGCAGTTCCAGCCGACACCAGCCGATCTGCGCTGCATTTTCGACCAGCTGGCGCGCGCCGCCGGTGGCATCGATCTGATCAGCTTTTTGAGCCAGCCCCGGGTCTGGCAGGGCGTGGCCAATCCGGTGCTGGCCCTGCCCCATTCGCCCGGTCCCTCCAACCTTTATGCCACCGCCATTGGCGGCACGCCGGTGCCCTATGTCGAACATCGCCTGACCACCAAGCGCCGCAGCAATATCAATCGCGGCCGGCGGCGGCTGGAAGAGCAGTTCGGTCCGGTCCGGCTGGTGCGGGTCGATGATGCAGCCACGCTAGACCTTGTGCAGGCGACCTTTATCGAACAGCGCGGCGCGCGCTTCGATGCTATGGGCGTCGACAATATCTTCGCCAAAGCGCCCTTCACCCATTTCTTCCGCGCGCTGAGCATTGCCAGCTTCGGCGAAACGCGTCCGGCGCTGTGCGTCCATGCGCTGCTGGCCGGCGACGAGATCGTCGCCACCTCCTGGGGCGCCACCGCGGGCAATCACTATTCGCAATATATCAATTCGACCTCGGCCGGCCCGGCCGCGCGCTATAGCCTGAGCGGCATTCTGGTCGCCGAGCTGATGGATCAATTGCTCGAGGCCGGCATCGAGACCTTCGACATGGGCCTGGGCGATTTCGACTACAAGGTGGAGTGGACCGACCCGCAGCCGGTGTTCGACAGCCTCATTCCGCTGACCCTCAAGGGCCATATCGCTGCCGGCATCACCAAGCAGCGCGGTGCGCTGAAGCGCCTGATCAAGCAGACGCCCGCTTTCTGGAATGCCGCCAAAGCGACCCGCCGCTACGTCTTCAACCTGCGCCGGCGCTAGGCAATTTTCCAACAAAAAGCGGCCCGGTTTCCCGAGCCGCCTGTGTCGTGGCCTGCAGCCGGCTTACATGCCGATCTGCTTGGGCTTGGCCTTGTCGCGATAGTAATAATTGGCATCCTTGCCGAGCACGATCGAGCGGATCACCTTGCGCAGGCCCTCGCTCTTGCGCAGCGGTGCAGCCAGAAGCGCTAGCGTCTGCACGGCGGCCACCTTGGCGCCGTCCCAGCCGGGGCTGACGCCGGGCGCCTTCTGCGGGAAGCCACGGTCGCGCAGCATGGAATTGGCCACATAGAGATCGTTACGGCGCTTCACTTCCGGGGTCTTCCAGGTGATGGCCAGCGAGATCGAATAGGTGGACTTGGTCTTGACCCAGTGCGGCCAGATATAGGGCACGAACACGCCCTCGCCCGGCTGCAGCTCGTTGATCGTGCCGAGCGCGGCATGGGCATCGTCGAACTTGAGGTTACGATGCTTGGTGATCGCATGCTCGATCTGGTCCTCGGAGGCGATGGACCGATCACTATTGTCATAGATGGCGAACTGCTTGTCGCCATGGATCTGCACGAAGAAATTGTCTTCGCTGTCGAGATGGAAGGGCGTCGTCGAATTGGGCGACGAGACGAACATGAAGCCCTGGATATCGGTGAAGCGCGCATCCTTGGCGCTCTTGTAGCCCTGGGCGATCGCCACCGAGGCCAGCGCCTCTTCCAGCAATTCCTTATAGACCGGGTGATGCTCGACGCGCTTCAGCACCATCCAGGCGCCGGCGGTCTCGATCTGGGTGATGACGTCTTCCGGGTCGAGATCGACCAGCGGGGTGGAAGACGGGTCCTGGCTGACCGCAGCCTTGCCCGAATTATATTCGATGCGATCGCGCGGCAAAGCCTTCACCAGCTCAAGGATGGCCGGCAGAGTCAGGCGCGGATCGCCGGCCAGGCTATGGCGGATGCGGAACGGCTTGTTGGGAAACAGCGACTTGAAGGCGGAATCATCGGCGGTCAGCAGTGGTTCGGTCATGTCCGGTTCTCCTTGAAGGTCTTGATGCGGAGCCACAAAGTCTTGAGCCGGCTGCGCAGGCCGCGTCGGAAAGCCATCAGTTTGATGATGGCGGCGGCGATGGGGTCGTTGGGATGGGTGGGAATCAGCAAGTCGCCCAGCGCCAGCCGCTCGCGCCACACATGATCGATCATGGGGTGGCCGGCATCGGCAGTGGAATCGACCAGCTTGAGGGTCGGATCGGCGGCAAACAGCCGCGTCAGTTCGAGCGTGAGCTGCACGCCCGGGGAGTAACGGGACAGGGTCTCGTCATAGGCAATCTTGAAAAAGAACGCGCGATCGCCCTGCCGCATGATGATGCCAGAGGCGATCAGGCGCTCATCCAGCATCAGCTCGGCAATCTCGAAAGCACCGGCCGTAGCTGCTGCGCGCACGAAACACGCATCGTTATCGCTCTGGCCGAGCCCGGTCCCGCCGGCGCCCTTCCAGCCGAGGGCTTCGAGCACCAGGAACCGATCCAGCGCCGCCACGACATCGGCGCGATCGGTATGAACGGTGAAACTGACCGCACCTTCCTCATCGAGGCGATTGCGCAGCCGGCGGAAATCCTTGAGTCGCTTCGAGCCCAAGCCATTGCGCAGATAGGTCTCGGCACCCTGCGTCGCATCCTGCGCCGCACGCTGGTAGCGGTTATGAATTGTGGGCACGATACCGCGCTGGGCCATGGCCGCGCTCAGCGCCGCATAGGCCGGGCCTTCCAGCATCATCAACGGTAGCGACAGCACCCGCGCGCCACTCGCAGCAGCAGCGTCGATCAAAGCGCCGGCAGCCGCTTCGGCATGAGCGTCCGACAGCAGCGGCACGGTCAGCGGGCTATAGGGTTGGTGCGCGACAAGCACCGGCAGCGGCAGTCGGAGAACCGACCAGCCCGAAGCCACCGGCAGCAGGCCGATCAGCATCTGACCGGCATGGGCCACCAGCGCACGCGTCTTGCTCAGACCGAAAGCTGGCAGGGCGTAACTGGGCGCATAAAAGGCATTGGGTTCGATGGACGAGGCGACCAGATCGTCCCAGGCGGGGCGGCTGACCTGGTCAAGCGGCAAAACAGGCGGCAAGATGGCAGCAAACGGCGTCAAAGCTTGCACTTTTCTTGCGCTTTCCATCGCTGTCTCGCTCATTGCCGGCGTCCCCACTCGTGCGATTGGACCATAGCCGCGAATGCACCTTTGGTGGTCCATTGCCTGCCACTCTGGTTAAGGCGCCATGAAGTGCGAAACCCTTACGATATATGAAGATTTTTATCTTTATCAGCCGCTAACCAGCCCAGTTTACGAAGCCGCAAGACCCCGCCACTGGCAATTTCTGCGCGCATCCGCCATATAGGGTCCAACAATTAAACCCATGGCGGACCCTTGCAGTGAGCGCTGTCCCCTTTCTCAAGATGAACGGGCTGGGCAACCAGATCATCGTCGTCGACATGCGTGGCCGCGGCGACCGCGTGACGGCGGCTGCCGCCATTGCCATCGATGGGACGCCCGGCACAAAGTTCGATCAGATCATGGCCATCCATGATCCCAAGATCCCGGGCACCGTGGCCTATGTGGACATCATCAATTCCGACGGCACGCGCGCCCAGGCCTGCGGCAATGGCATGCGCTGCGTGGTACAGGCGCTGACCAAAGAGCAGGGCCGCCAGCAGTTTACCTTCGAAACCGTGGCTGGCATTCTGTTTGGCGAAGAGCGCGACGATGGGCTCGTGACCGTCGACATGGGCACACCCAAACTCGCGTGGTACGAGATTCCGCTGGCCGAGGAATTTGCCGATACGCGCAAGATCGAACTGCAGATCGGACCGATCGATGCGCCGGTTCTGCATTCGCCATCGGTCGCCTCGATGGGCAATCCGCATGCCACTTTCTGGGTCAACCAGGATGTGTGGAGCTATGCGCTGGACCGTTTTGGCCCGATGCTGGAAAACCATCCGATCTTTCCCGAACGCGCCAATATTTCCATCGCCCAGGTCATGGCACCGGACAAGATCATCCTGCGCACCTGGGAACGCGGTGCTGGCCTCACCGAAGCCTGCGGCACCGCCGCCTGCGCCGCGCTGGTCAATGGCGCTCGCACCCGCCGCACGGCGCGTGCCGCGACCGTTACCGTGCCCGGTGGTGACCTGTTCATCGAATGGCGCGATGACGACCATGTGGTGCTGACCGGCGCCGCCGAGCTCGAATGGACCGGCACGCTCGATCCCCTGTCCGGCCTCTGGGCGCGCAATGAGGTGGCGGCCTGATGGCCGTCGAAACGCTGAGCTTTGGCTGCAGGCTCAATGCCTATGAAGCCACGGTGATGCAGGCCGAGGCTGAAAAGGCCGGGCTCGACAATGCGGTGATCATCAATACCTGCGCGGTGACCGCCGAGGCGGTGAGCCAGGCCAGGCGCGCCGTGCGCAAGGCCCGCCGCGATAATCCGGATGCCCGCATCATCGTCACCGGCTGCGCGGCCCAGACCGAAGCGCGCAGCTTTGGCGACATGGCCGAGGTCGACCTGGTGATCGGCAATGACGACAAGCTGCGCGCCAAAAGCTATGCACCCATGGTGTTTGGCCTGCCCCTCAATGACAAGGTGCAGGTCAACGACATCATGAGCGTGCGGGAAACCGCTGGCCATCTGATCGAAGGCATGGACGGCCGCGTTCGCGGGTTCGTGCAGGTGCAGAATGGCTGCGACCATCGCTGCACCTTCTGCATCATCCCCTTCGGCCGCGGCCCGTCGCGCTCGGTGCCGATGGGCATGGTGGTGGAACAGGTCAAAAAGCTCGTCGCCAACGGCTATCGCGAAGTGGTGCTCACCGGCGTCGATATCACCTCCTATGGCCCCGACCTGCCCGGCATGCCGACGCTGGGCAAGCTGGTGCAGGCCATCCTGCGCCATGTGCCCGACCTGCCACGGCTGCGCATCTCGTCCATTGATTCCATCGAGGCCGACGAAGCGCTTTACGATGCTATTGCCAATGACCGCAAACTGATGCCGCATCTGCATCTCAGCCTGCAATCGGGCGATGACCTGATCCTGAAGCGCATGAAGCGGCGGCACAGCCGCGCCGATGCGCTGGAGATTGTCGGCAAGCTGCGCGCCTTACGCCCCGACATGGTGTTTGGCGCCGATATCATCGCCGGCTTCCCGACCGAGACCGACGCCATGTTCGCCAATACGCTTGATATCATCAGCGAGGCGGACCTGACCTATCTGCATGTCTTCCCCTATTCGCAGCGCGAAGGCACGCCGGCCGCGCGCATGCCGCAGGTTGATGGCCGGATTGCGCGCCATCGGGCAGCGCAGCTGCGGGCGGCAGGCGAAGCCCAGTTCGCCAGGCTCTGCGCCTCGCGCGTCGGCAAGGTGGAGACCGTGCTGGTGGAACACAATGAACTCGGCCGCACCGAGCATTTCCTGCCCATCGCCATGCCCGGCGCGCCCGCGGGCGCCTTGCTTTCCGTTCGCATTACCGGCACTGCAGGGCAGGGCCTGCTGGGTGAAACCCTGCGCCAGGCGGCCTGATCCGGGCACTCTTCAAAGGCACCACATATGAATGACAAGAAGCCGGGATTCTTCCAGCGCCTGTTCGGCGGCGAGACGCCCGTCGTGCAACCGCCGGCGCCGCCTGAAGCTGTGCCGGAAGCGCCGGTCCCAGCACCCGAACCCGTCGCGCCGACGCCAGAGCCGCAGCCTGCGCCTGAGCCCGATACCGTCCCCTTGCCCGGCCCGCCCGAGACCACGCCCGACTATGTCGAGGCGATCGAGGAGCCGGAGCCACAGCCGACCATGGTCGTGGCGATCGATCCGCCGGCCATTGTGGACGTCCCCATCGAGCCGCCGCGCCAGAGCTGGTTTGCCCGGCTGACCACGGGCCTCAAACGCTCGTCCGACCAGCTGACCGGCTCGATCACCTCGGTTTTCACCAAGCGCAAGCTGGACAATGCGACGCTGGACGAGTTGGAAGACGTTCTCATTCAGGCCGATCTCGGCATGGAAACGGCCATGGCCATCACCGAAACCCTGCGCCGCGATCGTTTCGACCGCGATGTGAGCGGCGAAGATGTGCGTGCCGTGCTGACAGCCGAGGTCGAAAAAGTGCTCGGCCCGGTCGCGCGACCACTGGTCATCGACGACGCCCAAAAGCCCTTCATCATCCTGATGATCGGCGTCAACGGCTCGGGCAAGACCACGACCATTGGCAAGCTGGCGCAGCAATTTGCCGACCAGGGCAAGTCGGTGATGCTGGCGGCCGGCGATACCTTCCGCGCTGCCGCTATCGAGCAATTGCAGGTCTGGGGCCAGCGCACCAATGCGCCGGTGATTTCGCGTCCGGCCGGCGCCGATGCCTCGGGGCTGGCCTTCGATGCAGTCACCCAGGCGCGTGCCGAAGGTCGCGACATCCTGATCATCGACACGGCCGGCCGGCTGCAGAACCGCGACGAGCTGATGAACGAGCTGGAAAAGGTCATCCGCGTCATCAAGAAGGTCGATCCCAGTGCGCCGCATGCGACGCTGCTGACGCTCGATGCCACAACCGGCCAGAATGCGCTGAAGCAGGTCGAAATCTTCGGCCAGCGCGCCGGTGTGACGGGCCTCGTCATGACCAAGCTCGACGGCACGGCGCGCGGCGGCATTCTCGTCGCCATCGCCAAGAAATTCGGCCTGCCGGTGCATTTCATCGGCGTCGGCGAAAGCGTCGGTGATCTCGAACCGTTTACCGCCTCCGAGTTTGCCCGGGCCATCGCGGGGACCGAGTAGCCGCAATCTGACCATGCTTGGGGACTATCCCGCCTTGCATGCGGGGATCATTGCCCTCACATTGTCCCCGCGTCGCACCTAACGAGTTCTGACACATGACCGAGAAAACCGCCGAGCCCGAGATCAACTGGGACGAATTGCGTCCGCAGGTCATCAAAATGGCGCTCGAGTTGGGTCCGCTGGTCACGTTTTTCATCGCCAATGCGCGCGGCGAAGCCATTCTCGATGGCAGTGCAACCTTGAGCGGATGGTTTGGCGGACAGGCTATTGTCTTCGCCACGGCCGTGTTCATGGCCGCCATGCTGATCTCGCTGGTGCTGACCTGGTTCATCCTCAAAAAGATCGCCATCATGCCGCTGGTGACCGGCGTGGTCGTTCTGGTCTTCGGCGGGTTGACGCTGTATTTCCGCGACCCCGCCTTCATCATGATCAAACCGACGATCACCAACGGCCTGTTTGCCGCAACCCTGCTGGGCGGCCTGATCTTCAAACAGTCGCTGCTGAAGTATGTCTTTGGCGATGTCTACAAGCTGCGCGAAGAGGGCTGGAGCAAGCTCACCCTCAACTGGGGTCTGTTCTTCGTGCTGCTGGCCGTGATCAACGAAGTGCTATGGCGCAATTTTTCGTCTGATGTCTGGATCAATTTCAAAGTGTGGGGCGTCATGCCGCTGACCGTGATCTTCTCGATCAGCCAAGTCAGCCTGCTCAACAAATATGCGCCGGCGGCCGAGCCAAAGCACGTGCCGCCGATCGTCGTCGAGAGCTAAAGCCTTAGCCAAACACCCCGATCACCGCGCCCTGGATCAGCAGCACGCCAAGCAGGTGCAAGCTATTGATCAGGGTCAGCGACCACTTCATGCCTTCATAGCGATGGTTCATGATCATCGAGGTGAGCACGAAGCCGAACCACAGATGGGCGGCGACGATCAACCCATTGGCGACGGTGATTTCGCCAAGGATGGCCGGCGTCAGCGTGGCGATGAAATAGGCCATCACCAGCTCGACCAGCACTGACCAGATGAAGGGCGTGTAGCCGACGTTGAGCTGTTCGCGCGTCTTGCCCACGGCAGCGAGCCACTGCTTTGAGAGCCCCATATACCAGACCGCACCAAAGGCGAAGGCGGCAAGCGTGGCCAGGATGACGGCCAGCCAATTGACGGCAAAATGCGAAATCATGATGTTTCCCCCGGCGCCAGATAGCGCACGGGGACAATATCACGGCGTTTAAAGTCCGCCCATCTGGCAGATGAGCTTCCATTCCGTGTCGGAAACCTTCGACACCGACAGCCGCGACAGCTTCACCAGTTCAAGTTCACTCAGTTCCGGCGTTGCCTTGACCGTGGCCAGGGTTACCGGCTTGGGCAGCGGCTTGACCGCTTCCATGTCGACGCATTCCCAGACCACTTCGCCCTTGGCATTGAGCTCGGCGGTCGAATCGGGATGCGCCAGGCCCACCACTTTCATGATGCCGACGATCTCCTTGCCGACATTGGAGTGGTAGAAAAAGGCCTGGTCGCCCAGCTCCATGGCCTTCATATTGTTGCGCGCTGCGTAGTTGCGTACGCCATGCCACTCTTCCATCACCCCGCGCTTGTTCTTGGCGACCAGGTCGTCAAAGGAAAACACATCGGGCTCGGACTTCATCAACCAATAGGCCATATCGATCAGGCCTTCGGCGACATGTGGTCATAGGCGAGGCGCCAGGGCTTGATCTCGGTGCTGGCAAAAATGCCTTCCTTGACGAAAGGATCGGCATTGAAGAAGGCTGTCGCCTCTTCGATGGTTTCGGCCTCATAGACGACGATGGAGCCTTCCGGCTTGCCATCCGCGTCCAGCAGCGCCCCGGCCAGGCGCAGCTTCTGGCCTGCGCTTTCGAGATGTTCCAGATGGACCGGGCGGGTGGCAAGGCGCTTGTCCAGCGCGCCAGGCGCGTCCTTGGCAATCAGGGCGTAGAGCATTCAGTCCTCACGTTTCAGGGGGCGGGACATCAGCCCGGCCACCACTTTGGCAATATTGGCCTCGCCGCTCAACACGGCTTGTACAGCGGCAATCAGCGGCGCATCGACATCAAGGCTTTTAGCCAGCGCATCGGCGACGGGTGTGGTCGCAACGCCCTCAGCGAGCTTAGCGCCGGACGCGAGAATCGCTTCGACGCTTTCGCCGCGGCCCAGCGCCATACCGAACTGGTAATTGCGCGACTGCACCGAGGTGCAGGTCAGCGTCAGATCGCCCAGCCCGGCTAGCCCCGTCAGCGTCGAGGCGGAACCGCCCATGGCCGACACCATGCGGCTCATTTCAGCGAAGGCCCGGGCGATGAGGGCGGAGCGGGCGGAGGCACCGAGCTCGGCGCCTTCCACGGCACCGCAAGCCAGTGCGTAAACATTCTTCAGGGCTCCAGCCACTTCGACGCCAATCCGATCATCGGCGGCATAGGGCCGAAAGCTCGGACCGGCTAGGGCTGCGGCGAGAGCGGAGGTTGCTTCGGCATCATCACCGGCCAGCGTCACGGCGGTTGGCCGGCCAGCGGCCACGTCGGCGGCGAAACTCGGGCCGGAGAGGACGTAGGGAATGGCATCCGGCGCCATGTCGGTGAGAATTTCCGACTGGCGATCCAGCGTGCCGGTTTCGAGGCCCTTGGCGGAGAGAACAACCGGCTTGCCGGCCAGCAGCGCAGGATCAAGTGCGCCGAGCGCCGTTCGGCTGGATTGGGCGGGGACGGCGAGGATGATGATATCGGCGTCGGACGCGACAGTCGTGGCGGTGACATTGGCATGCAGCACTTGGTTGGCAAGATATCGGCTGTTTGTATGTTGCGTATTGATCTCATCGACCTGCGTCGCATCACGGGCTACCAGCGACACCTGCCGCCCGGCCATGGCTGCGGCCTGTGCCAAAGCCGTGCCCCACGCGCCACCGCCGATGACGAGAACCGTTTCAAGCCGCATCGGGTTGGACCTTCATGTCATCGAGATCGAGCGGCCAGCGTGGGCGGGCGACAAAGCTGAGGCCATCCTGCGCCCCCAAGGCAAAGCGCTCCGCACCAGCCCAGGCCACCATGGCACCGTTGTCGGTGCAGAGCGCAATCGGCGGCACGATAAGCGTGGCACCGGCGGTGGCACAGACCGTACGCAGGGCATTGCCGATCTGCTGATTGGCGGCCACGCCGCCGGCAACCACCAACCGCATCTCCTGCCCCGGAAATTCCGTGGCAAACTTCTCCAGCGCCTGACGCGAGCGCACGGCGACGATTTCGGCCACCGCGGCCTGAAAGCTGGCTGCAATATCGGCGACATCCTGATCGCTCAACGGCGCCAGCGCCTCGGCCTGCAGCCGCACGGCGGTCTTGAGGCCGGAGAAGGAAAAATCCAGCCGTGCCTCGCGCAGCAGCGGACGCGGGAATTTGAAGCGCTTGGAATCGCCCGACTTGGCGGTCTGTTCCACCGCGGGCCCGCCGGGATGGCCGAGGCTGAGCAGCTTGGCCACCTTGTCGAAGGCTTCGCCCAGGGCATCGTCAATGGTGGTGCCCCAGCGCTCATAGTCGCCGACGCCGCGCACCAGGACGAACTGGCTATGCCCGCCGGAAACCAGCAGCATCAGATAGGGAAATTGCACGCCATCGGTCAGCCGGGCCGTGAGGGCATGGCCTTCGAGGTGATTGACGGCAATCAGCGGCTTGTCGAGCGCTGCGGCTAGCGCCTTGGCCGTGGTCAGGCCAACCAGCACGCCGCCGATCAGGCCGGGGCCAGCCGTAGCTGCAATGGCATCGACATCGCTCAACTCAATACCCGCCTCACGGCAGGCCTGGGCGATGATATGGTCGAGATAGGTCACATGGGCGCGGGCGGCCAGTTCGGGAACCACGCCGCCAAAGGCCGCATGCTCGTTGAGCTGGCTGCGCACCACATTGGAACGGATTACGCCCCTGCCGGATTGATCGCGCAGAACAATGGCTGCCGCGGTTTCGTCGCAGCTGGTCTCTATGCCAAGGATGATGGCTGGTGCTTGCCCGGTCACGACGAACTGGTTACTCCCTTTGAGGGTTAGCCTGTGACTACTATAGGACATTCCGCCTTTGCAATCGCCACAACCTTTCGCCCGGATCGGAACACGCGGCAGCCCGTTGGCCCTCGCCCAGGCGCGACTGTTGCGACGCCTGCTCAGCGAGGCCCACGGCGTCAGCGAAGATGACATCGCTATTGAGGTGATTTCCACCGGTGGCGATCGCAGCCAGGCCAGCAATGCCAGCCTGACCGAAATCGGCGGCAAGGGCCTGTTCACCAAGGAAATCGACGAGGCCATGCTGAGTGGCCGGGTCGATATCGGCGTGCATTCCAGCAAAGACGTAGCGACCCGCCTGCCCAACGGCATCCGTCTCGCCGCCTTCCTCGAACGCGAGGATGTGCGCGACGCCTTCATGTCGGTGAAGGTGCAAAGCCTCGACCATGTGGCCGAGCGCAGCAAATTCGGCACCTCTTCGATTCGCCGTGCTGCCCAGGTGTTGCGGGTGCGGCCGGACCTCGAAATAGTGCCCTTTCGCGGCAATGTCGGAACGCGGCTGCAAAAGCTGCTCGATGGCGTGGCGGACGGCACCATGCTGGCCATGGCCGGACTCAATCGCCTCGGCGAAGGCCACCGCGCTACGGCGCCGCTCGATCCAGAAATCTTCATGCCGGCGCCGGCACAGGGCGCCATCGGCATTGCCGTCCGCAGCGATGACGCGCGCATGGCAGCGCTGGTCGAAGCGCTCGACCATGTCCCAACCCATACCGCCATCACCGCCGAACGCGCTATGCTGGCCGTGCTCGACGGCTCCTGCCGCACCCCGGTCGGCGCGCTGACCACGCTCAGCAACGGCACGCTGACCCTCAAGGGCCAGATCCTCAGCCTCGACGGCAAGACCAGTTTTGAAAGTGCTGCCACCGGCAGCGATGCGCAGGCGCTCGGCCAAAAGGTCGGCCAAGAACTGATCGCCCAGGCTGGCACCGAATGGCTGGCGCAATGGGCGGCCAACGCATGACCATGCTGGTGACGCGGCCCGAACCGGATGCGCAATCTACGCTATCGCGTCTGACGGCGCTCGATATTGCGGCCGTTGTCGCGCCCGTCATGATCCGGCAGGCCGTGGATGTCAGCCTCCCTCCGCCCGATGGTTTTACCGCCATGGTGCTCACCAGCGCCAATGCCGTGCGCACCCTTGTCGAGCGCGATGTGGTGGCCACCTATGCCCATCTCCCGGTATTTGCCGTCGGCGATCGCACGGCGGCCGATGCCAGCGCGGCCGGCTTTGTCCGCGTCAGCAGCGCCGCCGGCGCGGTACAGGATCTGGTCAATGCCATGACCATCTCGCGCATGGGCGGGCCGATCTTTTATCCCACCGGCAAGCATCAGAGCGCAGACTTGGCCAAGGCTTTGGCGCCGCTCGGCATCATGGTTGCAACGGCCAAGATCTACGAAATGGTCGCCGTCGAGGCTTTACCTGCGTCGATTCTGGATAGCCTGGCGAGCGGCGAGATTACCGCCGTTCTGGCCTATTCGCGCCGCACTGCCGAGATCTTTGCCACCCTGACAGCCAAGCTCGACCGGGCGCAAAAGCAGGCGATTGCCATGCTCTGCCTGGGCGAGGCCGTGGCCGAACCGCTGCTGGGCGCGCATTTCAACCGCATCAGCCTGGCCGACCGGCCCGATGAAGACGCGATGATGGCGCTGGCTTTGGCTGTTGCGCGCGAGCAAACTGGGCCATGATCGGCTCCAACGAGAGGACACCCTGCGATGGCGGACACGACAGGCAACGATCCCAAGCCGGCTTCGGGCAAGCCTGAGGCCAGCAAGCCCGAGACCAAATCTGGCGCGGTCAAGCCGCCCGTGCTCGATCTCAAGGCGCGCGAGACCGGCAGCAGCAGCACGGCCAAGGCCGAGCCAGCACCGGCGGCCAGCAAGCCCGCGCCGAGCGACAAGCCGAAACTGGCCGAGCCAAAGCCTGCGCCCGTCACGCCTGTGCCCAGCGCCAACTTTCCCATTGCCGCCACCGTGGCCGGCGGCGTGCTCGGCCTGGCCGCAGCTTATGGCCTCGCCTGGGCAGGCCTCTGGCCTTCGGCGCCTGCTCCGGCCCCCACTGCCGACCCACGAATCGCCAGCTTCGCCAGCGCCATTCCCGAGCTGGAAACGGTGACCCAGACCACCCAGTCCGAACTGGCCGCCCTCAACCAGCGCATCGGCGCGCTGGAAGACTCGGCGTCGACCGGGACGACGACCGCGGAAACCGCTCCCGTGGATCTGGCTCCCATCGAAACGGAAATCGCCACCCTGTCCGAGCGCGTTGATTCGCTGGCCAATGCACCCGCCGACACGGGCGTGGACGCTGTCCGCACCGAACTGGCCGCACTGACCTCGCGGATCGATGAGATCGCCGCCCGCATCGGCACGGCCGAAGCCGGCCTGCGCACGCTGGACACCACGGTCAGCGAAACCACCGCCACTCTCGCCAGCCAGCCCGGCGATATCGGGGCCGTGCTGCAGCTGCCGCTGATTCTCTCGGGCTTCGAGACCGCCTTTGCCAATGGCCGGCCCTATGCCACCGAGCTGGCCGCCCTCCGCGCCGCAACGCCGGGCGCGGCCATTCCTACCGCTATCGCCAATGCGGCAGAGACAGGCCTACCGCGACCAGACGTGATCGCCCGCCGCTTTGCCGAGGAGCTGCCCGCCATGCTGGCCGGCAAGCCGGCCGATCCCAATGCGCAATGGCAGGATGGCGCGCTCGACTGGTTCAGCTCGGCTATCGCTTTGCGCCCGACCGGCGAGATCGAGGGCGATAGCCCCGAAGCGGTGATGAGCCGGCTGGAAGGCGCCATCGCCCGCCGCGACTTCGCCAGTGCCGAGACGCTGCTGACCGCCCTGCCCGCACCCATGGTGACGGCCGGCGAAGATGTGCCAGCGTTGATCGCCACTCAGGCCGAGGCCGGCCGCTTCCTCGATACCTTGCGCTCAAGGGCGCTTTCCGGCGAGGCCCTGCAATGATCCGCCTCGCCTCCTGGATCGTCGGCAGCCTGATCATCACGGCGCTCGCCGCCTGGATGATTTCCCTGCCCGGTACGCTGACGCTGGAAGTCGCCAATTATCGCATGCAGCCAAGGCTTGGCGCGGCGGTGCTGATCTTCATCGTGATCGCCATCGTGGTGATCTTTGTCTGGGGCATTGTCCGCCGCATCCTGAATACGCCGCGCCACATGGCCCGCCGCAACAAGGAGCGCCGTCGCGAACAGGGCGTCGAAGCCCTGTCCGACGCCGTGGTGGCGCTACAGGCTGGCGATCCGGCTCGCGCCCGTTCGCTGGCACGCGAAGCGCAAGCCCGCCTGCCCGCCAACGCTGCCGCGAAGCTGCTAGAAGCCCGCGCTGACCTTGCGCTAGGTGATATGCCTGCTGCCCGCGAGCATTACCGCGCGCTGATCGCCAATGAGAAAACCGCCGTTGCGGCACTGACCGGGCTTTATGATCAGGCGCGCGCCCAGCATCGCCCCGACGCGGCGCTAACCTTTGCCCGCAAGGCACTGGCCTTGTCCCCCTCCAGCGGCTGGGCCGCCGATGCGGTCTTTGACGACCTGACCCGCCGCGGCCAATGGGCCGAAGCCGTCGCCATGGTCAATGTCGAACAGGCATCCAGCCGCGAGGAGCGCGCCCGCAAGCGCCGCCGCCAGGCAGTGATCGAAACTGCGCGCGCCCGCGAGGCCGAAAACAGCGCTCCGCTGGCTGCGCTCGACCATGCGCTGACGGCGCTGAAACTCCTGCCCGACTTCGTGCCCGCCGCTTTGATCGCGTCCCGCATCCACATCAATCGCGGCGAGACGCGCAAGGCGATGAGCCTGCTGCGCCGCATCTGGCGCGCCACCGGCCATCCCGAGGTCGCCGCGCTCTATAGCCACGCCCAGCCCGGCGCCTCGGCGCTGGAACGGCTGAAGCGTCTCGGCGAGATCATCGAAAGCCCGCCGCCGCACCGCGCTGCTGGCATGGCCTTGGCCCGCGCTGCCGTGGAAGCCTATGACTGGCCGCTGGCCCGCAAGGCACTGGCGCCGTTCGTCGAGAACGATGTCACGCAGGGCGTCGCCAGCCTGATGGCCGAGATCGAGGAAGGCCAGAGCGGCGACCAGGGCAAGGCCCGCGAATGGCTGGGCCGCGCGGTGCGTGCGCCGCGCGATCCGGCTTGGACGGCCGATGGCCTGGTCAGCGACGAATGGGAGCCGATTTCCCCGGTCACCGGGCGGCTCGATGCCTTCGAATGGAAAGTGCCCATGACCGTGACGCAACGCGCGTCCGAACCATCCCCATTGCCGCAATTGCCAGCGGAAGCACGCTTGCCTCTTGCACCGGCAGGCAACCCAACGTAAAAGGCCACCCGTTGCCGCTTTAGCTCAGTTGGTAGAGCACATCATTCGTAATGATGGGGTCAGGTGTTCGAGTCACCTAAGCGGCACCACTTCTCACCCAGCCCGTGCCATCAATTCGAGCCTCTGCGCCTGTCGCGCCGAGGGCGCGATGGCGACGACATTGGGGTTCTCCCGGCCGAACAAGGCCGCCCGTTCTTCCGGCGTCGACATGAAGAACGGGTAGCGATCCGCCACCCGGTCGCGGATTGCCGGCACTTCGGCCGTATAGAGCTGCATCGGAAAAGCCAGATTGGCATAGGTCCGCTCGTCACCCAAAGGCGTCGCCCCGAAAATGCGCTTGTAAAAGGCCGTATGCTCGGGCCGCACCGCCGACATGCAATAGCGCACCGGGAAATATTCGCAGGCCATGGCCGCCAGCCGCAGCGTCAGATAGGGCAATGCCGGATAGGCCAGCGAGGCCTCGAAATCGGCGGTAAAGCGGCCCGGATCGATGAAACTCTGACCGCGGTCGAGCATGGGCTGCAACACATCCGGCCATACTGACATGCAGGGTGAATGTGACTGCTCGGGCGTCACCACATGGAAGCGCAACGAGCTGACCAGCCGGTCCTCGATATAGACGCCGAAGCAATAGCAATTGGCCAGATCGTCGAACTCGTCGCGGGTCACCTGCTGCGAATTGATCGGGATGAAATCCTCGCGCCGATAGGCCTCGTAGCGCAGCCGATAGACTGGATCGAACTGCTGTTCGGCGGGCACCCGGCGGTAACGCACATGGTCGAGCAGGTCGACCAAAGTGGTGGCAAAGCGTGACGAACTCGATTGCGACTGCGACGCGATACTCATGCCAACCGTCCCCTAAGCCCGGGAACATTAACGTTCTGTTAGCTATGAGCGCACGCGTAAAAATCCTGACCCGCGCGACGTCTGCGCCGGGCACATCAATAATTTCAGGTGTTTAGAGTGGTTTAACTGCGTTAACCAATCCGGCGATTTGTCTCTACCGGACGAAAGTCGGCATTCAGCCGGCCGATCAGATTGCCGATTTCACTCTCGGCCACCGGGCGGCTGAAGTAATAGCCCTGAACCTGCTGCACCTCGGTTTGTTCCAGCATGGTGTTGAGCTGGGCCTCGGTTTCCACGCCTTCTGCAACCACCGTCAGATCGAGGTCGCGACCCAGCCGCGCCACATTGGCCAGCAGGCGCAGCGAGCGCGCATTCTGGGCAATATCGAGCACGAAGGAGCGGTCGATCTTGAGCTTGGTCAAGGGCAGGCTATTGAGATAGCTCAGCGAGGAATAGCCAGTGCCGAAGTCATCCAGCGCAATGGCAATGCCGCGCTTGGAGAAGGCGGTGAGCACGCGCTGGGCGATATCGCGCTCCTCGATCACCGCACTTTCGGTGACCTCGATCTCGAGCCGCGACGGCGAAAGGCCAGACTGGTTCAGCGCCCCATCGACCAGCGCCGTCAGGTCGCTGACGCGGAAGTCGCGCGCCGAAATATTGACCGCCACCGCGACATTGTCGGGCCACAGGCTGCATTGCAGCGTCGCCCGCTGCAGCACCCAGGCGGTGATATCGGAAATCAGCCCCATTTCCTCGGCCAGCGGAATGAAGGTCGAGGGCGGGATCATGCCCAGCTCGGGGTGGTTCCACCGCGCGAGAGCCTCGCAGGTCACCACCTTGCGGGACTTGAGATCGACCAGCGGCTGGAAGGCCAACGTCAAGGCCCCGGCGCTGACCGCATCATGCAGGTCGCTCTTGAGCCGCTGGCGATAGTGATAATCGATATCCATCTGGGCGTGGAACAGCTGGCTACGCGCCTTGCCGTCGCCCTTGGCGGAATAAAGCGCCAGGTCCGCCTTGGTCATCAGATCGTCGAGCGCCTCGAAAGCCACCGCACTGGTGGCCAGGCCCAGGCTGACGCTGACCGATAGCGTCAGACCGTCGAGCAGGAAGGGATCGGCAAAGGCCGCGAGAATTGCGGCCGCATCCTGCTGGATCTGCGCATCCGTGCCAGCATGGCCGCTATAGATGACGAATTCATCGCCGCCCAGCCGGGCCAGCATGGTCCCCGTCGGCATCGCCTGGCGCAGCCGACCCGCCACCTGCACCAGCAGCTCGTCGCCGACGATATGACCGAAGGTGTCGTTGACATGCTTGAAGTCGTCGATATCGACCAAGGTGAGCGAGACGACACGCGATGGCGTGCCGGCCCGCAGCCGGGCATTCATGTCCTCGCTGGCCAACTCGCTGAAATAGGTGCGGTTGGGCAGTTCGGTCAGCGCATCGTGCCGCGCCATGAAGGTGATGCGCTCTTCGGCGGCGATGCGCTCGCTGATATCCTCGAACAGCAGCACGCAGCGCTCGCGGCGCGAACTGACGGTGATTTCAAAATAGCGCTCGCCGGGCAGGCAAAGCAGCACCTTGCCAGCGGACCGGGTGCGGATCAGGTCGGACAGCCGGTCGATCGCCGACTGCGGCGAGGTCTTGCTGTCGGAAAGATCGGCAAGGATTGCGCCGACAGGTCGCCCGACCAGGGCATTCGGCCCCAGAAACGATAGCAGTCGCACGGCGCGCTCATTGGCAAAGGAAATGGTGCCGCGCCCGTCGAGCATGCAGAGGCCATGCTCCAAGGTCGTCATCGCCATGTCGAGTTCGGCAGCCAGTCGCGACGCTTCGAGGCGCCCATGTACCGCCGAGAGCAGCAGCGCGCGAATATCGCCGGCCAGCTTGCGGAAGCTGATCAGCAGCAGCACCAGCATGGCCGCCAGCGCCTGGTGATAAAAATCGCCACGGAAGAACATCGCCACCCAGAGCGGCACCGAGAGCGAAATGATCTGGATGGTGAGCAGCCGGTCGAGACCGAAATTGCGCGCCACCATGCCCACCGAGGAGGCGATGGTCAGCGTGCAGCTGGCCAGTTCGGCAAAGGGATCGCGCACCACGAGGATGGCCACGAGGCACCAGATGCCATGGGTGAAAGCGACCAGCGCACCACCGACCAGCGCACGATGTTCCCAATGCTCGGCTGCTGCGGCATCCTCGTCACCGATCCCGGCGCGCCAGAAAGCCTGCATATTGGCAAAACGGATCAGCCCGACGAGGAGGATAGCGGCGGCCACGGCATAGAGCACCGGCGCCTCGGCCTTGATCGCGGTGATCACCGCCACGCCGGCGCTGGCGAAAGCCCCAAACAGCAACGCCCGCTGGTCACCATAGACCGAACGGATGATCGACACATAGTCGAGAGCCGGCATTGTCTTACGGGCCGAGGTAAACACTCAATTCCCCTTGTTCACCGCGATCAAAGCCCAGAGGCCTTAAGAACGCCTTGCCAGCGCGGCAACGCCAGATCGTATGGGGAAATTTCCCAATGGGAGAGTCAATACGAACTTAAAATCCGGCGACGAATTTAGCACGATCGAGGCAAACTGCGACCAAATCGCGCTTCGGCACGTTAATCCGGCAACGCAGGCAGCCTTGGCTGCCGGATATCACGCAAGAGGTGAGCCATGGCCGAAAAACTCAACAAGACCCAACGCGACGAAGGCCTAAGCGGTCTAAAGGGCTGGACTTACGATGACGCCGATGACGCCATCAGCCGCGTCTTCAAGTTCAAAAGCTTCTCGGAAGCTTTCGGCTTCATGACCCGTGTGGCGCTGGAAGCCCAGACAGCCGACCATCACCCTGACTGGTCTAACAGCTATGACACGGTGACCATCACGCTTTCGACCCATGACGCCGGCGGCTTGAGCCAGAAGGACGTGGATTTAGCCAAGGCGATCGACAAGCTGCTGGGCTAGTGGAAATTGCGGCCACCGGGGAGGGCGGCATAGGCGCGTCTCCGCGCCATCTCTATCTCCCGCACCGCATTGCGATCGCGAGTGGAATGCTCGGGCGGCCCTGACTTGCCCTCGTCAGCCCGGGCAACCACCGCATCGCCAATCTCGGCGCCATGCGACAGGTTGAGCAAATCGGGCGTCAGGTCCTCCATGTCCTCAACGATCAAATGCGTCACGAGACCTTCGCGCTGCAACCGGCCCTTTGCCGCCAGCATGCGGCTCGACAGCAGCGTCTTGCGCATCAGGTCATCCTCGAACAGCTTTGGCCAGACCACCAGATTGGCAACACCGGTCTCGTCTTCGAGCGTGACGAAAATCACCCCGCTGGCCGTGCCAGGACGCTGGCGGACCAGCACCAGCCCCGCCACCTCGATACGCAATCCAGATTCCACCGTACCCAGGTTGCGCGCTCGCGTCGTGCCGCGCGCATTGAGCATGGGACGCAGAAATTCCACCGGATGCCCCTTGAGCGACAGCGACAGCGTCGCATAGTCGTGTATCACCTCCTCGCCGGGCTGCATCAGCGGCAGGTTGGCCGCATCCTCGACAGGATGGCTTAACGACGGTCCGGCTGTAGCAAACAGCGGCAGCATTTCTGCACCATGCGTGCCGATCAAGCCCTTGACCGCCCATAGGGCCTCCCGCCGGTTCAGCCCCAGCGAACTGAAGGCATCGGCCCGGGCGAGCTTTTCGAGACTGGCAATCGGCACGCCGGTACGCAGCCAGAGGTCACGGACGGAGATATAGCCCTCACCCCGTTCCGCTATAATTTTCTCGATATCCTTTTGCGCCAATCCTTCGACCATGCGCAGGCCAAGGCGGACAGCCTTTTCGGTATAGATATGCTCGGCCATTTCGGCATGCCGGGACCAGATATGCTGACGCAGGTCATGCTGTGTCTCTTCCAGCGAGCAGTCCTTGGCGGAGATATTGATATCGGCCGGCAGGGTCTGGACGCCATGCTCGGTCGCGTCGCGCACCAGCTGGCTGGGCGCATAAAAACCCATGGGCTGCGAGTTGAGCAGAGCGCAGACAAAGACATCCGGATAATGACACTTGAGCCAGCAGGAAGCATAGACGAGCAGTGCGAAACTAGCTGCATGGCTTTCAGGGAAACCATATTCGGCAAAGCCTTCGATCTGCGAAAAGCAGCGCTCGGCAAATTCCCGGGTGTAGCCACGTGGATTGTTCAGCATGCCGGCGATGAACTTGTCCTTGAACACACCGATCTTGCCGGTGCGCTTCCAGGCCGCCATGGCGCGGCGGAGCTGATCGGCCTCGCCGGCTGAAAAGCCGGCGCCCTTGATGGCCATCTGCATCGCCTGTTCCTGGAACAGCGGAATCCCGAGCGTTTTCTTCAGCACCTGGTCCAGCGGATCATCAGGATCGGGGATCCAGATTTCCTTGTTTTCGCGGCGTTTCAGATAGGGATGCACCATGCCGCCCTGGATCGGCCCGGGCCGGACAATGGCGACCTCGATGACCAGATCGTAGAACACCTTGGGCTTGAGCCGCGGCAGCATGGACATCTGCGCCCGGCTCTCGATCTGGAAGACCCCAATCGTATCGGCCCGATGTGTCATCTCGTAGACGGGCTTTGCTCTTTCGGGGTGGTCATATTCCTCGTTCTGCAGCTCGGCCAGTTCGACCTTGCGGTCATAATGCTTTTCCATCAGGCCAAAGGCGCGCTGCAGGCAGGTCAGCATGCCGAGCGCCAGCACGTCGACCTTGAGGATTTTCAGTGCGTCGATGTCGTCCTTGTTCCACTCGATGATGGTGCGGCTATCCATGGCTGACTTGCTGATCGGCACAAGGCTCTCGAGACTATCGCGCGTGATGACGAAACCGCCGACATGCTGGCTGAGGTGGCGCGGAAAGCTGCGCAGCACCTTCACCACCTCGAACATCTGCGCCAGCACCGGATCGTCCGGGTTAAGCCCCAGGGTTTTGACCTTGGCCAGATCGAGTTTTGATCCCCAGCCCCAATGCAGCTGATTGAAGGCGGCCACCGTATCATCGGACACGCCGAACACTTTCGCGGTTTCGCGAATGGCGCTCTTGGAGCGGTAGGAAATGACATTCGCCGTCAGGCCGGTGCGCTTGCCACCATATTTCTTGTAGACATATTGCATCACCTCCTCGCGCCGCTCGTGCTCGAAATCGACGTCGATATCGGGCGGCTCGTCGCGCTCGGTGGAGATGAAGCGGCCAAATACCAGGGTCGCCTTGCGCGGATCGACCTCGGTGATTTCGAGACAATAGCAGACCGTCGAATTGGCCGCCGAACCGCGCCCTTGGCACAGGATGCCGAGGTCATAACGGGCATGGCGCACGATATCCTGCACGGTCAGGAAATAGGCGGCATAGCCCTTGTCATTGATCAGCTTGAACTCTTCGAGAATTTGATCGCGGGTTTCCGCTGGCAGGCCGCTTGGGAAACGCCTTGCCGCCCCCACCCAGGTCAGGCGTTCCAGCGTCTGCTGTGCCGTCTCGCCATTGCCAATGGTCTCCTCGGGGTAATTATATTCGAGCTGGCTGAGTGAAAAGCCGATCCGCTCGGCAAACACTTTTGTCTGGGCGATGGCATCGGGATGTTCGGTAAACAAGCGCGCCATTTCCGCCGGCAGCTTGAGATGCCGTTCTGCATTGGCCGACATCAGCCAGCCGGCATCTTCAAGCGTCGTGTGTTCGCGAATGCAGGTCACCACATCGGCAATCACGCGGCGGCTCGGCTCATGGTAGAGCACGTCATTGCTGGCAATCATCTGCGCCTTATGGCGCCGCGACAGAGCCGCAACACGATTGAGGCGTGCCCTATCCTCGCCATCGAGGCGCGGCGTACCGGCCACCCAGACCCGACCGGGAGCAGAACGGCTGAGCCGGTCGAGGGTTTTCTCGGTGAGGCCCCAATCCGTCTCGTCGGGCATCAGGATGAAGAGCTGTCCCACGGCGTAGTTTTCGGGCGGGCCCTGTTCTGCGGGTGAAGCACTGCCCGAGCCGAACAGATCGGCGAAATGCAGAACCGGCTTGCCCTTTTCACCGCGCTGGTTGGCGACCGTCAGCAGCTTGCACAAGCGTCCATAGGCCACCCGGTCACTTGGATAGGCGATGATATCGGGCGTGCCATCGGCAAAGCACAGCCGCACGCCGACGAGATAGCGGAAATGAGCAGGACGGACCTGATGGTCGCGCGCCGCCACATAGCCGCGCACCACGCCGGCAAAGCTGTTGCGATCGCATAGGCCAAAGGCGCTGTGGCCCAGATGGATGGCCGCCGAAACCAGCTCCTCGGGATGCGAAGCGCCCCGCAGGAAAGAGAAATTGCTGGTCGCGACCAGCTCAACATAGTCGGGCACGAAAAGGCTCGGCAGGCGAGCAGGCCGGGACTGCGGTAGTGCGATGACCTGGCTCATGGGAAAAATCCATGCAGATACCAGGACGGCATGGTTGGCCCGCTATAGAACCCAAGGCGGAACACCCAGAAGCGCCGACCATCCTCGTCCTCAACGCGATAGTAATCGCGGGCCTTTCCGTCCGGCTCGTGCAGGGGCAGATCAGGAATGTAAGGCGGCGGATCCGGCTCTTTCCCGGGCTCTGGCTCCTTGGGTTCAGGTGGCGGAACCAGTTCCAGCCGCTCGGCAAACCGCCACCACTCTGTTTCCAGCCGCTCCGGACCAGCTCCCTTGACCAGCCGGTATTGCTGGCGGCGCCAGATCATCAAGGCGGGCAGCCCATCAGGCACTTCGGCGCTGATCGCGACATATTCCGGCACCGGCAGGAGGCGCACGGGACGGGTGAAGGAACGCGACGACGCCATGTCCGGCTTGCCCGCCTGGGTCGGAACCAGCCGCGCCGCCCGTTCCGGCATGTTGCTGGCTACCATCTGGGTGCGCAGCACGGCCATGGTGCCGAGACGGCTGGCCATGCGGTCATTGAGCTGGTCGAGATCCTCGGTCCCCTCGTCGGCGGAAAAAGCGCCCAGCTGGCTCGCATCCAGCGCGTCAAGAGAACTCGCGGCCAGCCGGATCATGTCGATGCCGAATCCGGCGTCATATTCCCCCGACAGCCGCTCGGCGCGATGGGCGAACAGCTGAGCGATATGATGCGGATCGCGAGTCAGTCGAGCCGAATTGACCGACAGCGACATGACCTTGTGATCCACCCGATACAAAAACAGATGGAAAGCCTGCGCGCCCTTGCCATCGGCTTCGAGCCGATAGGCCAGCTGGATGGCCAGGTCATGCGCGCAGGCCAGCACGTCATCCATCAGCGCGATCGGGTCAGCAAAACGCCGCTCGACATGATGCTCGGCCACGGGAAGCCGTGGTGTCATGCGCTCTTCGATGATCCCATAGGCCTGGTCGAGCCGGGTCAGCAGCGATAGCCCAAACCGCGCCTGCAACGGCTTGCGTGGCCTCTGGCGCAATTGCCCGATGGTCTTGAGGCCCATCTGGGCCAGTGTGGCGACCTGCTGCTCGTTGAGCCGGAGCGCAGAGACAGGAAGGGCATCAAGCAATCCGATCAAGCCATCAGCTGCCACCACCCGGCTGGATAAAAAGTGACTGACAGCCCAAGCTGCACCGATGGTCGGCGCAATGGCGCCGTTCACGCTATAGCCCAGCAGGCGCAAGCGGGTCAGAGCCATGTGCAGCATGGCAGGCTCGCCGCCGAACAGATGGTCCACCCCGGTGATATCAAGCACCAGATCCCCAAAGCTGCTGACATCGTCCAGCACCGCCACCATCGGACTGGTATTGGAATGCCAATCCGCAAAATCGGCAAAGCCGGCTTCGAGCAGCGGCCGGTTGATTTCCCGGGCGGTCAGCGCTGGTACCAGGGCCCGCGCATTGACCAGACTTTGCCCCAGCGTGATCCCCGCTTTGCTGGCTTCGCTATCCAAGGCCACAATGCGGAGGCCGCCCTTGATCTTTTCGTAGAGCGCCAAGGGGGCGGCCAGGGTGGGATCAGCCCGCTTGAGATAATCGGTCGGCCAATTGCCCAGTGACAGCACGAGGAAACGGCGTTGCCGGACGAGACTGCTGGCCGGTTCGAGGAGCGAAGGTTGAAAATCCATGTTCAGTCCATCCCAGCACCCATTCGGCATGCTGTCTGATCAATGATCCGCGTTCGAGCCGGACCTGCCAGCGCGCCGGGCCAGGCGCTCGATCATCAAATTGCTTGTGTCCACTGCGCGTCGGCAGCAGATGCCATCGCAACTGCGCCGCACTGGATTGGCGCTGCATGCCGTAGCGCAGCATGAACACCGAACTGCCCGCCTCTGCGGCCCGCAGGCTGAGGCGCCGGCTGGCAGTGAAATCGAGCAGTTTCTGATGGCCCGCAATATCGGCCACCACCCCGGCCACCGCCCGGCAGGCAATCGCCTCCTCAGCGGCCCACAACAGCTCAGCCATAGTGGCTGGACGCACCAGGATCATTGCTCCGGGGTCGAGGCCGAAATGAGCAAGACCGGGTCCATAGGGCAGGCCCAGTTTCTGCGCCTCGTCGGCCAGTTGCAGATGGACCACCGCCATGCGGCTTGCCGTCAGCAGGCCATGCATCTGCGCCAGTGCAAAGCCAAGGCTTGCACCGGTATTGCGGCAATCATCAGTGAAAATCTCCTGCAGGAGACCACCGGCAAACTTGGGAAATCGCCCATACTCCGCCTCGACCCTCACCCGCGCCTCCGCCAGTGCCGGCTTTCTTTCGATGTCGGCAATGGTGTCGCGCAGCGCGGCGATGCGCTGTTGGCGATCGGGCGAGGTCATCGCGCCAACCTCTTCATGAGTGAACAAAACAGGAACATGTTTGACTCCGAATCTCTGCGGAGTCGAGTCATTTTCCGTGCGCCTCAATCACATCCACTGTGGCGCTTCAGCATCAAGCCCGCTCAAGAGCGCGTGAGACGGGGTTTGGGCCATTGAGGAAATCCTCCGGACTGTTCACTCTGCCTTGGCCTGCCTCCCGGCGCGCAAACCCTTTCGCTGACCTGTCCGCTCCCCGAAGGAGGCTGTCGCCGTGTTCGAGGCCATTACCAAACTGTTCAATCGTCCCGAGACGGGCATCGACAAGAACGATCCCAAACTCTCCGTCGCCGCGCTTCTCGTGCATCTGGCCGCCGTTGACGGGCAGATGAAGGATGCAGAGCGCGAGGCCATCAAGGGCGCGCTGCAGGATCATTATGGGCTCGACGAGCAGAGCGTGGACAGATTGGTGAAAGAAGCCGCGCTGCGCGATGCCGAGGCGGTGGATTTCTACAAGTTCACTGCCGCCATCACCCAGCTCGAGATGGACGATCGCATCGAGATCGTCCGCATGATGTGGATGGTGGTGTTTGCCGACAAGAAGAACCACGAGCTGGAAGACAATATGGTCTGGCGCATTGCCGAGCTGATCGGCGTCTCCAGCCGCGACCGCACGATCCTGCGCAATCAAGTGGGTAAAGCTCAGCCTACCACGCCGTAAACTTGCCGATGGTTTCCACTTCGTCCGTGCCGCAGTCAAAGTCGCCGGATTTATCGGCAGCGGCGCGGGCCAGTTCATTGGCATCCTTGTTGGCCAGGGCATCGACATAGGCGATATGGCAGGTATTGCCCTCCACCAATTGCGTCACCACGAGAACCTGCCCCTTGTCCTCGCCGGTTTCGGAATCGGCCGTGTGATAGCGCACGATGGTGGCAATCGGCATCCAGCGGCCGAGCTTGTTGGACAGGCGCCATTCCATCTTGGGGCCCAAATAATTGAACGGCGAGAGGGTCTGCCCGCCGCTCTCATTGGCATCGACATTAAAGCCATATTCGAGCGAAAAGCGCAGGTCCCCCTCATTGACCTTGAGCGGATAGCCCTTGTAGCCGGGGCAGGACCAGCTTGCGCCGAAATCATCGGCATCGAGCACGAGGCAAAGGTCGAGATCGAGGTCGGTATAGGCGCTGTTGAAGGCGGCATGGGCCGGTGTGGCCAAGGCCAGAGTGGCGAGGACGGCGGTCAGGATCGGCTTCATCTTTGCTCCTTGGCAGGCGGCTTTGCGCCAAACTGACTTGCCTTTGCGGCCTAGTATGGGCACAACCCCACAACCTTTGTCGCCTCCCCGATGAACGAGAGCTGAAATGAACATCGACGCCATCCCGACCGGCAAGAATCCGCCCGACGACCTCAATGTCATCATCGAAGTGCCGATGGGTGGCGAACCGATCAAGTATGAAATCGACAAGGCCAGCGGCGCCCTGTTCGTCGATCGCTTCCTCTATACGCCGATGCGCTACCCGGGCAATTACGGCTTTGTGCCGCATACGCTGTGCGGCGACGGCGATCCGCTCGACGTCATCGTCATGAACTCCCGCCCGCTGGTGCCCGGCGCCGTGGTGCGCTGCCGCCCCTTCGGCGTGCTGTTCATGGAAGACGATGGCGGCCAGGACGAAAAGATCCTTGCCGTGCCGGTCTCCAAGCTGACCAAGATGTATGATTCCATCTTGGATATCGGCGACATGCAGGAAATCCAGGTCGAGCGCGTGAAACACTTCTTCACCCACTATAAGGATCTCGAACCCGGCAAATGGGCCAAGATTTCCCATGTTGGCGGCTATGAGGACGCCAAGAAGGTGATCCTCGAGTCGATCGAGATGCACAACAAGGCCAAGTAGGCACGTCACAAGCTTGCCCCATGGGCTGTGCATGAGGTCATATCGACCGGCATAGCCCATGGAGCTCTAATGCGTTTCACTCTCGCTGCGCTGGCCTTTGCCGCGCTGGCCGTTTCGCCCAGTCTCGCGCAGGAGGCGGTTGTGACGCCCGATCCCGCACAGATCATCTCCGACCGCATCACCCGCGACGGCCAGGGTATCGGTATCGCAACGGCCGTGGTCGAAGACGATGTGCCCAGCTTTGCCAGCCATGGCGTGCTTGCAGCGGGTGGCCCGACCTCGGTCGACGAACACACGCTGTTCGAGATCGGCTCGATCTCCAAGATTTTCACCAACCTGCTGCTGGCCCAGCTGGTGCTCGAGGGCAAGATCGACCTCGATGCGCCGGTGAGCGACTATTTGCCCGAGGGCACGATGGTCCCCGAATTCGAGGGCAAACCGATCACCCTCTTCGATCTCGCCACCCACACCTCTGGCCTGCCCTCGATTCCGCCCGAGCTGGCACTGGCCGATCCGGCCAATCCCTATCAATTCTACAGCGTCGACCTGCTGAACGCTTTCCTCGCCGCCTTTCCTCTGCCCCGCGCGCCGGGCGAGAAGCACGAATATTCCAATATCGGCACCACGCTGATCGGGCTGGCAGTCAGCCATGTCGCCGGCCAGTCCTATGAACAAATGGTGCAGCAACGCATTCTCGATCCGCTGGGCATGGAAGATACCACGCTGGTGGTACCCGAGGATAAGTTGCCCCGATTTGCATCGGGCCATGCGCAGGGCCAGCCGGCCGGCCATTGGGATTTTGACGTCTTTGCTCCGGCCGGCGGCTGGCGCTCGACAGCCACAGACATGGCTAAATTCATCGCTGCCGCCAGTGGCCAGACCGAAACGCCACTGAAGCCGGCCTTCGATCTGATGCTTGAGCGCACACGCCCGGCCGGATCGCCGGCCATGAGCATTGGCCTCGGCTGGATGATCCTGCAACACGCGGGCGGCCAGATCGTCTGGCACAATGGCATGACCGGCGGCTTCAATGCCTTCGCCGGTTATGACCGAAACACCGGCCGCGCCGCGGTCGTGCTCGCCAACGCCATCAGCGCCACCGGCATCGAGGATATCGGCTTCCACCTGATCGACCCGACGGCGCCGCTGACCCCGCAGCCCCAGCCGCGCACTGAGGTCCAACTCGATCCCGCCGTGCTGGACAATTATGTCGGCGACTATGAACTCGGCCCCGAATTCCAGATCGCCGTCACCGTCGAAAACGGCCAGCTGTATGTCCAGGCCAGTGGCCAGGATCGGTTTCCCGCCTTCCCGGAAAGCGAGACCATCTTCTTCCTCAAGGTCGTCGATGCCCAGATCAGCTTCGAAACCGGCGCCGACGGCAAGGCGACGGGCCTGATCCTGCACCAGAACGGACAGGACATTTCGGGCACGCGCAAATGAGCGGTCGCGTCGTCATCCTCAATGGCGCCCCGCGCTCAGGCAAGAGCTCTATTGCACAGGTCCTGCAGAAAACCCTCCCCGGCACATGGGTCAATCTGGGCGTCGATGTACAGAACCGCAGTTTACCCGATGCGCTGAAGCCGGGGATAGGCTTGCGGCCGGGTGGCGAACGGCCCGATCTTGAGCCCGACGTCGTCCGGCTGTATCGGGCGCTTTACGCCAGCATTGCCGCCCATGCGTTTGAGGGTTTTGACGTGGTGGTCGATGTCGGCCATCACGATGCCTATTCGCAGCCGCTGCACATCCTGCCGCAATGCGCCCTTCTGCTAGCGGGCCTCGATGTGCTCTTAGTCGGCGTGCACTGCCCGATCGAGACCATCATGGCGCGGCGCAATGCCGATCCGCAGGACGGGTTTTACGCGCATGGCCCCGGCATTCCCGCGCCGGTGCAGCGCTGGCAGGATGCGGTGCATATGCCGGGGATTTATGACCTCACGGTCGATACCGGCAGCATGTCGCCGGACGATTGCGTCGCGGCCATAGCAGCAGCCTTGCTCCGTCCGGCCACCGCCCTTGCGCGCCTCGCTGCCACTTCGTGATTTGCCCTGTGTCCCGCCCGGGCGCAGGCTGGCGCTTTGGGGGATGGGATCATGAAACTGTTCGGGACGATTGCCGGCGTACTGCTGTTCCTCGTCGGCCTGGTGTGGATACTCCAGGGCGCCAATCTGCTGGCCGGCAGCGCCATGTCCGGCCAGAGCCAGTGGCTCTATATCGGCATTGTCGTCGCCATCATCGGGGCCGCGCTCGTCTGGTTCGTGCGGCGGCGTTAGCGCCCCAGCCCCATCCGCGCCAACAGCCGATCGCGCCTGATGAACTGATGCCAGAGCGCGGCCCCGATATGGCCGATCAACATGGCGATCAAAACGCGCGACAGGATGCCATGCACCGTCATTGGCGGCGCCAGGGTGAAATCGGGTAGCGGCAGGGGCGCGGCGCCAAACAATTGCAGGTTGGCGCCGGTCATGATCACCGTGGCAAAGCCGCTCGACACCATGACGAGGATCACGGCATAGAGCCCGTAATGCACGGCATGGGCAGCGCCCTTTTGCAGGCGCGACAGGCCCGGCTGATCCTTGGGACGCTTGTCGAAGGCCTGCCACCAGACCACGCGGAAGATGGTCAGCGCGCCGATCAGCGTGCCCATCACCGCATGGCCGCGCAGCAGGGTGAACTGGGTCTGTGGATTGGCAGCATTGCTGGCGGCAAGACCGCTGAACAGCATGCCAAAAATCGCTAGGGCGGTCAGCCAGTGGATGGCGATGGCCACGCTACCATAGCGGCTGGGACTGCTCTTGATCGACATGGCATTCTCCTTGCGGTCTCAACATCCGCACGATATAGATAGCATACTATCTACTTACATAGCAAGCTATGCAATGCCTCTGACCCGCGAGAGTTCTGCCGGCTATATGACCAACTGGGCCGCCCGCCTGTTTGCCCGCGAGCTGGAGCGGCAATTGGCGCCTTCGGGCATTGCTCCGGCCTATATGCCGGTGCTGTTCGCTTTGGCCGACGGCAGCCAGCTGACGCAGAAGGAACTCGCCCGCCGCGCCGCGGTGGAGCAGCCCACCATGGCCGCAACGCTCAACCGCATGGAGCGCGACGCCATGATCCTGCGCACCCCCGACCCGACCGACCGCCGCAGCGCCTTGGTGGCGCTGACGCCGCTCGCCCGCGGCCAGATCGCCGCGGTGGAGCAGGTGGTCACCAGCATCAATGAACTGGCGCTCGAGCCACTGACACTGGATGAACGGCAGCAATATATTGCCCTCCTCGGCAAGGTTACCGCTGTGCTGGACGCGCATGAAGGCGAGCTCGGCGACTAAGCAAGCACGATCAAGCCATACGGCTTGCATGAAAGGCGACCCTATCCCACCCTTCAATCACCTTGGAGACTCCTGATGCTTGCAGGCACGCGTACTCTGACGATAGACAGCAAGAAGGGCCCAATCCCGGTCGAGGTCCGGCTTTATCTGGCCGAGCCCTACGACACGGTCTGGCATGCGCGCTACGAGATAGACTGGCCGGAAGGCACGGTGAAAAGCCACTCCGTCGGCAATGACATGATTGCCGCGCTACATGGCGCTATCGAAAAAATTGTCACCGAGCTTTATATGAGCCGCTATCACCACGAGCGCAATCTATGGTGGGTCAAGCCATGGAATGGCTATGGTTTTCCAATGCCAAAAGGTGCGCGTGATCTGCTGATCGGGCATGATCAGGAATTCTTCGGATTGGATAAATAGGCAAAGGCCCGGAGCATCCCCGGGCCTTCTTCATTCCAGTCCAGAAAACGTCTGGTCAGCCCAGATGCGCCAACACAGCCAACAGCAGCAGCGCCACGATGTTGGTGATCTTGATCATCGGGTTCACCGCCGGGCCGGCGGTGTCCTTGTAGGGGTCGCCGACGGTGTCGCCGGTGACCGAGGCCTTGTGGGCATCGGATCCCTTGAAGTGCTTGACGCCGTGGCTGTCGGTGAAGCCGTCTTCGAAGCTTTTCTTGGCATTGTCCCAGGCGCCGCCACCGGCGGTCATTGAGATGGCAACGAAGAGACCGGTGACGATGACGCCCATCAGCATGGCGCCGAGCGCCGAGAAGCCTGCGGCGGGGCCGGCGATCCAGTTGATCAGGAAGAAGACCAGGATCGGTGACAGCACCGGCAAGAGCGATGGCACGATCATTTCCTTGATCGCCGCCTTGGTCAGCATGTCGACGGCCCGGCCATAGTCGGGCTTTTCGGTGCCGGCCATGATGCCCGGCCGTTCCTTGAACTGGCGGCGCACTTCCACCACCACCGATTGTGCGGCGCGGCCGACGGCGGTCATCGACATGCCGCCGAAGAGGAAAGGCAGCAACCCGCCGAACAGCAGGCCGACGACGACATAGGGGTCAGCGAGTGAGAAGGTGAGCTGACCCACGCCCTGGAAGATCGCCGGAGCGTCCGGCAGGGACGAGAAATAGATCAGGTCCTGCGTATAGGCGGCGAACAGCACCAGCGCGCCCAGGCCCGCCGAGCCAATGGCATAGCCCTTCGTGACGGCCTTGGTGGTATTGCCCACGGCATCCAGCGCATCGGTATTGTGGCGCACTTCCTTGTCGAGGCCGGCCATTTCGGCAATGCCGCCGGCATTGTCGGTGACCGGGCCGAAAGCGTCGAGCGCCACGACGATGCCGGCCAGCGCCAGCATGGTCGCCACGGCAAAGGCGATGCCGAACAGGCCGGCCAGATTATAGGTGACGATAATGCCGGCGATGATCACCAGGGCCGGCAGGGCGGTGGATTCGAGCGAGACGGCGAGACCCTGGATGACATTGGTGCCATGGCCGGTGACCGAGGCTTCGGCGATGGAGTTGACCGGGCGCCGGTTGGTGCCGGTATAATATTCGGTGATGACGATGATCAGCCCTGTAATGACCAGGCCCGCCACGCCGCACCAGAACAGCGCCCATGGGGTGAAGGTCTTGTCCGAGGCTTCGATTGCCACGTTGAGGTCGCCGAAGACAAACCAGAGCACGGGCAGCAGCACCACCAGCGACAGCACGCCGGTGGCGATAATGCCCTTATAGAGCGCGCCCATGATATTGTTGTCGGCGCCCAGCTTGACGAAATAGGTGCCGATAATCGACGTCACGACGCAGGCGCCACCGATGGCCAGCGGCAACACCATGCCAGCCAGCTTGAAGGCATCCGGCAGGATGATCGCGGCCAGCACCATGGTGGCAACAATGGTCACCACATAGGTTTCGAACAGGTCGGCCGCCATGCCGGCGCAGTCGCCGACATTGTCGCCGACGTTATCGGCAATGGTCGCCGGGTTGCGCGGATCGTCTTCCGGAATGCCGGCTTCGACCTTGCCCACCATGTCGCCGCCGACATCGGCACCCTTGGTGAAGATACCGCCGCCGAGACGGGCGAAGATGGAAATCAGCGAGGCGCCAAAGCTCAGCGCCACCAGGGCATCGATGACCACGCGGTCATTGAAGGCAAAGCCCATCACCTGGGTGAGGATGATGAAATAGAGGGTGACGCCGAGGAGGCCTAGCCCCGCCACCAGCATGCCGGTGACCGCCCCGGACTTGAAGGCGAGATCGAGGCCGCGGCCGAGCGAGCCGATGGCCGCCTGGGCGACGCGGACATTGGCACGGACGGAAATATTCATGCCGATGAAGCCGGCCGCGCCGGAAAGCACCGCGCCGAGCAGGAAGCCCACGGCGGCATAGATGCCAAGCAGGAAATAGGCGGCGATCAGGATAATGACGCCGACGATAGCGATCGTGGTGTATTGACGCTTGAGATAGGCCGATGCGCCCTCCCGGACGGCAGCCGAGATTTCCTGCATACGGGCCGAACCCGCGTCAGCCGCGAGCAATTGCCGGGTGGTGATCACCCCATAGACGATGGACAGAGCGCCACACACGACGATCAGCCAGAGTGCCAAAGTCATAGAAAGTCCCTCTAGATTTTCCTCCAGGGACTCAACCGTGGCAGCGCCGGTCCTCCAACCAGCAAAGACACGCCTCCTACGAGCCCCTTCCAAGGGCCGAGATTAGCGGGATTGAGGGCGTAAGCAATTGGTTATTGCGATGTTTTGTCGCGCTTCGAGCCGTCCCGGCAGGGCCAGTCGCGCCAGTGGCCCGACTGGAGGCGAGAAGGCCATGAGGCCTATGGCCGAATGGCGGGAGCAGCTTGAAGAATCCTTGTCGGATACCCACACCTAGCCTCCCCCTGATAGGGGGAGGAACAGATCGAGTTTGGGGCACTATCGACGACAACCGCCAGCCGGATTCCTCCCCCTTTTCAGGGGGAGGCTAGGTGTGGGTATTCTTCCTTACCCTCAGCTCTTGCCGTAAAGGTCGGTCCGCACCACGGCCATCAGACGTTCGGGATTAGGCGGCGGACCGAAGCCATATTGCTGGTAGAGGCTATGCGCATCGAGCGTGACCAGCATGAAGCGGCGCAGGTCCTGCAACTCGGAGTGGCCGAAGATCGCTTCCATCAGGCCCTTGCCGAGACCCTTGCCCTGCATGGCAGGGTCGATGAACACATCGGCCAGCCAGGCAAAGGTAGCCCTATCGGTGATGACGCGGGCAAAGCCGGCCTGCTTGCCATCCGGACCATAGAGGCCAAAGGCGATGGAATTGTCGATCGAACGGGCCACCACATCGCGGGGAATGCCCTGCGCCCAATAGCTCAGCGTGCTGAGGTAATGATGCACATAGTCGAGATCGATCCGCTCGCGATCGGTGGAGATTTCAAATCCGGACGCGAGCGGCATGGGCTAGATCCCCGCCCGAATGGCCATCGGGAAGAGATAGATGCGGATCACCTGGTCGATGAAGAAGATCAGGATGAAGGCAATGATCGGGGAAATATCGAGGCCGGAAAAATTCGGCATGATGCGGCGGATCGGGCGCAGCACCGGCTCGGTGAGCTGGTTGAGCACGCGCCACAGGCCTTCAACGAAGCCATTGCGGGTATTGATCACATTGAACGAGATCAGCCAGCTCATGATGATCATGGCGATCAGCACCCAGCGGTAGATCTCGAGAATATAGAGAATGACGGCCAGCACAGCTTGCATCGGGGGTCTCCAGTGTCGGGGATTATCTATGCAATAGGAGGGCTTGCGGCAAGGCCCGCCCCCAAAAGCATGAGAGCCCCGCTCCGGTCGCACGGAACGAGGCTCCAATGACTTTGGGTCCGGTACGCAAAACAACACTCTCCGGACGGGGACTTCATTGCACGAAGCGTGCCAAGTCAGGGGGTGCCGGAAACCGGGCGGCAGAGATTAAGGCGCTGTGAATATTCGCGTTTTGCGGGGTGGGATGCCTCGCAATTTGCGAGGGCCGTTGCAGAATGCGACTTCGACCCGTCCCGCAGGGCAAATCGCGCCAGTGGCGCGATTTGAGGCGAGAAGGCCATGAGGGCTATGCCCGAATGGCTCAGGCCTGCGCCTTGCTCGGCTTCCAGGTGGCGACCTTGAGGAGATAGAGCACGACCACCAGAGCAAGCACGATATAGCTCAGCGGGTCGAGCACGACTTCGATCTGCTCGTAGTGCTCATGCAGGATAAAACCGGCCATGGTGAGGAATGTGTTCCACACCAGAGCGCCCGTGGTCGAGGCGGCGAGGAACACCGGCAGGCTCATGCGGGAGAGACCGGCGGGGATGGAGATCAGCGTACGGATCAGCGGGATCAGCCGGCCGAACAGCACGATGATCGGGCCGAAGCGCTTGAACCAGCCGACGGCCATGTCGATCTCGTCGGCATTGAAGGCCATGACGCGGCCGAAGCGGTCGGCGAGATAGCGCACGCGCTCGAGACCAAATAGCCGGCCGGCATAATACCAGGGCAGCATGCCGACCACCGCGCCGATCGTGGCTGCGGCGAGCACGCCGAACAGGTTGAGATCGCCATTGGCAGCGGCAAAGCCGGCAAAGGGAATAATCAGCTCGGACGGAATGGGCGGGAAGATCGATTCGGCCAGCATGACGAGGAAAATCCCCAGATATCCAAGTTCGGAAATGGTCTGGATGATCCAGTCGGTCATGCGGCAGTCTCCTTGTTTGGCCGGCAAGATGGCCATCAAACCCCAATAAAAGGTAAGGGCCCCGACGTTTCCGTGGGGCCCTTTGAACTTATGCCGACTTGGAAGCGCGGCTCATGCGCTTGCGATCGTTCGGATCGAGCCAGATCTTGCGAAGGCGGATCGACTTGGGCGTGACCTCGACATATTCGTCTTCGGCGATGTAGCCGAGCGACTGTTCCAGCGTCAGCTTCTTGGGCGTGGTCAGGCGGACCGCTTCGTCCTTGGACGTGGTGCGGATATTGGTCAGCTGCTTGCCCTTGAGCGCGTTCACTTCAAGGTCGTTTTCGCGGCTGTGCTCGCCGATGATCATGCCTTCATAGATGTCGACGCCGGAGTCGATCATGATCGGGCCACGATCTTCGAGGTTCCACAGCGCAAAGGCCACGGACTGGCCGGTGCCGTTGGATATCAGCACACCGGTGCGGCGGCCGGGCAGGTCGCCCTTGAACGGCACGAAGGAGTGGAACAGGCGGTTGAAGATGGCGGTGCCGCGGGTGTCCGATAGCAGTTCCGGCTGGTATCCGATAAGCGAGCGGGTCGGGACCAGCAGCTGGATGCGGGTACGGCCCACGCCCGACGGACGCATGTCGGTCAGCTCGCCCTTGCGCTCGGTCAGCTTCTGCACGACCGTGCCGGTGTGCTCGTCATCGACGTCGATGATGACTTCTTCGATCGGCTCGTGACGGACGCCGTCAATGTCGCGCATCAAGACCTTCGGGCGACCGATGGTCAGCTCGAAGCCTTCACGGCGCATGTTTTCGATCAGCACGGCCAGCTGCAATTCGCCGCGGCCAGCCACGTCATAGCTGTCATTGTCGTCGCCGGGCGTCACCTTGATGGCCACGTTGCCTTCGGCTTCGCGCATCAGGCGTTCACGGATGACGCGCGACTGCACCTTGTCGCCTTCACGACCGGCCAGCGGGCCATCGTTGATGCGGAAGGTCACCGACAGGGTCGGGGGATCGATCGGCTTGGATTCGATCGGCTTGGTAACCGAGGTGGCGCAGAGCGTATCAGCCACGGTGGAGGTCACGAGACCGGCAATAGCGACGATATCGCCGGCTTCGCCGACATCGACCGGAGTGCGCTCGAGGCCACGGAAAGCCAGGACCTTGGAGATGCGGCCCTTTTCGACTTCCTTGCCTTCACGGTTGAGCGTGTGGATCGGATCATTCGCCTTGACGGTGCCCGAGGTGATGCGACCGGTCAGGATACGACCGAGGAACGGGTTGCGCTCGATGGTGGTGACCAGCATGCGGAAGGCGCCTTCTTCGACCTTGGGCTCGGGAACATGTTCCACAACCTTGTCGAGCAGCGGCCCGAGGTTTTCCTTGGGGCCTTCCGGCTCCATGGCCATCCAGCCCTGCTTGGCCGAACCATAGAGCACCGGGAAATCGAGCTGCTCGGGCGAAGCGTCGAGCGCGATGAACAGGTCGAAGATTTCCTCGAGCACTTCCATGTGGCGTTCGTCGGACTTGTCGATCTTGTTGATCGCCACGATCGGACGCAGACCCTGGGCCAGCGCCTTGCCGAGCACGAACTTGGTCTGGGGCATCGGGCCTTCGGCCGCGTCGACCAGGATCACCACGCCATCGACCATCGACAGGATGCGCTCGACTTCGCCGCCGAAGTCGGCGTGGCCGGGGGTGTCGACGATGTTGATGCGGGTATCGTTCCAGAGGAGCGAAGTGACCTTGGCCAGAATGGTGATGCCGCGCTCGCGCTCGATATCGTTGGAATCCATGGCGCGTTCTTCGACGCGCTCGTTTTCGCGGAACGAACCGGACTGCTTGAGCAGGACGTCGATCAGCGTGGTCTTGCCGTGGTCAACGTGGGCGATGATGGCGATATTGCGCAATGACATATGGGATAGGCCTCTTTGGCATGATCCCAAAACCTCGGGCCGCAAAAGGGGCGGCAACAAACGGCTGAACCATGCAGGAAACAACAAGCGCCAAACCCCTAAACAACGGGGATTGGCGCATTTGGGGCTGCCATACAGGACAAAGCGCATTTTCACAAGCGCGAGCGACGCAGAGGGGGGTTGCGACACTCGGAAGCCGGCCGAAATGGTTACCTCCGGCGGCGATCAAACCGTCGGCATCAGACCCATTCCGCCACAGAGCCGACACATTTCGACATGCCCCCATGCCGTACTGAGGGGTACGTTTTGTCGCATCCCCCTTTAGAACGAGCCCGTCAACTGGACGGCGAGTGTCGCTATCACTCTCTGAATCCACGCCGGTATCTTCGGCATCGGCGCTTTTTCGAAGAGCAGTAGCGACGCAAGGCGTCTGCTCCCTTCGAGCTAAATCCAAGACTGGAACTTAATATGTCTGCAGACGCAGGTCCCCGTTCAACGGGACCCTCTGCCTGGGTGCTTCGCATCCTGGGCGTGGTGCTGGCCCTTATCGGCCTCCCTCTCATCGTGCTGGGCGGCCAGCTCATCACTCTCGGCGGCTCCTGGTATTACGGCATCGCCGGCCTGGTGCTGGTTGCCTCGGGTGTGTTCACCTTCCGCCGCAGCCTCGTCGGCTTCTGGCTGTTTGCGGCGCTATTTGTCGCCACCGTCCTCTGGGCGCTGGTCGAATCCGGCTTTGCCTTCTGGCCGCTGGTGCCGCGCCTTGGCGGCCCGCTGGTCATCGCGCTGATCATTGCGCTCTGCCTGCCGCTGTTCCCGCAGTGGCGCGCCGGCAAGGCGCTGCCCTTTGGCCTGGCTGCCGTCATAGTCCTCCTTCTTGCTGGCGCCGGCTACACCGCCTTCCAGCCGCAGGGCGTGATCCGCAATGAGATCACCGCTACGCCGGGCGAAGCCGTTGCCGACAGCAATGGCAATTGGTCGGCCTATGGCGCGACCCCCTCCGGCACCCGCTTCTCGCCCGCCGACCAGATCAACACCGAAAACGTCAAGGACCTGGCAGTCGCCTGGACCTATCAGTATGGCGAAGAGCGTCGGGCCGGTCAGGAAGACCAGATCACCCCGATCCTGCTCAACGACACCGCCTATATCTGCACGCCCGAAAGCAATGTGCACGCCATCGACGTCAATACCGGTACCGCGCGCTGGGTCTACGACTCCGAGACCGAAAACTCCGCTTTCGCCCGCTGCCGCGGCGTGAGCTATTATGAATATGAAGCGCCCGAAGTCGAACCGGCCGCTGCCGTGGTCACCACGCCGGCAACCGACGCGACCGTTCCTACAGCGCCCGCCGCTCCAGTGGCACCCGTAACCCCGGCTGTTGCCGAGGCGCCGGCGATCTGCGGCACCGGCCGTATCGTGCTGACCACCAGCGACGCTCGCATGATCGAGCTCGATGCCACAACCGGCGAACTCTGCGCCGATTTCGGCACCGGCGGCATTGTCGATCTCAAGGCCGGCATGGGCGATGATGCCCTGCCCAATTACATCCTGACCTCGGCTCCCACCGTCGCGCGCAATCGCGTCGTGGTCGGCGGCTTCGTGCTCGACAATATCTCGACCGGCGAACCCTCCGGCGTGGTGCGTGCCTTCGACGCGCGCTCGGGCGAACTACTCTGGGCCTGGAATGCCGATCGTCCAGAAGGCGGCCTGCCCGCCGAAGGCGAACTCTATACCCGCGGCACGCCCAACGTCTGGTCGACCCCGGCCTATGATGATGCGCTGGGCCTCGTCTACCTGCCCACCGGCAATGCCACCCCGGATTTCTGGGCGGCCCACCGTACCGAAGACATGCTGCGCGTCAGCGCCTCGGTCGTCGCCGTGGACATCGAAACCGGCGCCGAGCGCTGGGTCTTCCAGACCACGCACCACGACGTCTGGGACTATGACGTCGCCAGCCAGCCGGCCCTCTATGACGTTCCAGATGGCTCGGGCGGCACCATTCCGGCGCTGATCCAGATCACCAAGCGTGGCCAGATCTTCATGCTGGACCGTCGCACCGGCGAGCCGATCGCCGATGTCGAAGAGCGTGCCGTGCCGCAGGACGTGCAGGAAGGCGATCTTCCGCTCTCCCCGACCCAGCCCTATTCCGTGGGCATGCCCGCCATCGGCGTCGAGCCGCTGACCGAGGCCCGCATGTGGGGCGCCACCCTCTATGACCAGCTGCTCTGCCGCATCGAGTTCAAGAAGCTCCGCTACGAGGGTGACTTCACCCCACCGGGCACCGAGCGCTCGATCCAGTGGCCCGGCTATTACGGTGGCTTCAACTGGGGCAGCGCCGCGCTGAACGAAGAGACCGGCATGCTGGTGCTCAACGACATGCGCATCGCCCAGTATCTCCAGCTGGTGCCGCGCGAAGACTATGACAGCCAGGCCTCCTCGGGCGCTGACATGCATGCGGGTCTGTCGGCTCAGGCCGGCACGCCCTTCGCCGCGCTCAAGGACAATTTCTTCTCCGTCCTCGGCGTCCCCTGCCAAGAGCCACCCTATGGCACCCTGACCGGCATCGACCTTGCTTCGCGCACGATCGCCTGGCAGGTGCCGATGGGTACGCTTGAAGAAACCGGCCCGCTTGGCATCAAGACCGGCCTGCAGATCCCGATCGGCATGCCCACCATCGGTGGCGCGTCGACCACGTCGGGCGGCCTGGTGTTCTATGCCGCAACGCAGGACTACTATCTCCGCGCCATGGACGCGGCGACCGGCGAAGAACTGTGGAAGGGCAAGCTACCCGTTGGTTCGCAGGGCACGCCCTCGACCTACCTCTCGCCCTCCTCGGGCAAGCAGTACGTGGTGGTGACCGCTGGCGGCGCCCGCCAGCAGGAAATCCGCGGCGACTATGTCGTCGGCTTCGCCCTGCCCGAATAAGGCAGACGGGCCATCCAAACAACGAAGCCCCGGCAGCGATGCCGGGGCTTTTTGTTTAACGGATCGGATTAAGATCAGGCGAGGAACGGTGTCGCCGCAGCCAGCACGGCGCTCTTGCTCATCGGCTTGTCGAAGGCGCCATCCCAGCCGAACTTCAACCCGATGCGACGCACTTCCGAAGCGTGGCGGGCTTCCACCGAATGGATCTGCAGCGCCACGGTGAGGACTTCCTTGGAGCCCATCAGATTGCCGGCCTGGCCCTTGTAGGCCGCAACGCCCAGGTCTTCGAAAGTCTGGCTCAGCGTCAGGAAGGTGTCGAAATTCTCCCAGACGTCGGCATAGGTGCCGCCGGCGGTGAAATCGACGCCCGGAGCCTTGACGGCAGCCGAACCCAAGACGCCCTTGAGCAGCTTCACATGGGCATCTTCATGTTGCCCGATAGTACGGAACACCGACTTGTACTGGCTCGGGATGACGCCCGAGGCATTGCCCTGCTTGTAGAAGGCCGCTTCGAGATATTCGAGGGTCAGCGCAAAATTGAGCGTGTCCTCGATCACCTTGGGCAGCGTGGCGCCGAAGGCCTGGTTGGAGGCCAAGGCCAGCACCAGAGGCGCGCTGGTCATGATGCCGGCAGCTTTGGCATATTTGCTGAACATGTCGCGACGGCTGGTGCCGATCGTATCGGCCAGTTCGGGCTCGATGGCGGAGAGAATGGAATTGTTCTGAGTCATGTCAATCTCTCCTTACGGCAGGGTTGCTGCGGTGACGGGCGTCACGATGAACGGGGCGGCGGCCTTGAGCACCTTGGAGGGCAGCAGCGCCTTGTCGAGGCCCTGGTGATCCACATTGCCACGACCCGCCGCTTCGGCGCTGAAGGGCTTCAAGAGATCCGCGATGGCGGCGGCATGACGCGCTTCGATCGAGACGATCGAGCCGGCAGCGACGAGATAGTCCGGATTGGTGATCAGCTGGCCGGCGCCATTATAGGCGACAACGCCTAGGTTCTCGAACACATCGGCCGTGCCCAGCACGCTGGCTCGGCTGGAAAAATCAACAGCCGAGAAATCCACTTCGAGACCCGGGATGGCATTGCGGCCCAAGGCACCCTTGAGGAAATCGCGATGGGCGATTTCATGATCGCGGATCTGGGTCAGGATGCGCTGGTCATTGACCTGCATATTGCCGAACGGCGTCCTGAGCACCTGCGTGTAGAAGGCAGCTTCGAGCTGCTCAAGCGCATAGGCATAGTTGAGCACGCCGATATCGCCATCGCCGAGTTCGGCGCCCAGCGCCGCGGAGATACCGAAATTAGGCAGGAGCGATCCGGCCACCGCTATGGTCCCGGCAGCGCCGCTCCATTTCAGCAAATGGCGGCGGGACAGGCTGGACGTAACATTCATGATCGAAGTCTCCGTTGCTGTGCTTCTGCAAGCAGCTACGGGGTGGCGATGCGCCGGTTTCGATCACATCTGAACTATATTGCACATAAGTCGCGAAACTATTGCCGCGGCGCTCCGTTCGCGGGCGTTAGGAGGCCTTTTTGTTGCCGACCTGCTGCTTGGTGGCTTCGGAATGCAGCAGATTTGCCAGCGACGCCGGCGGCAGCGGCGGCGAGAACAGGAAGCCTTGCACTTCCGAGGCACCTTGCTCGCGTACCATCTCCAGCTGCTCCTCGGTCTCGACGCCTTCGGCCGTTGTCGACATACCGAGCGACTGGCCCAACCCGATCACCGCTTTGATGATGGCCTGGCTGTCGCCGCGCGTCGTCAGGTCGCGCATGAAGCTGCGATCGATCTTGATCTTGTCGAAGGGGAACGAGCGGAGATAGCTCAGCGAGGAATAGCCGGTGCCGAAATCATCGAGCGCAATGCGCACGCCCATGGCGCGCAGGTCGTGCAGGACTTTGAGATTGGTCTCGTTCTCGGCCAGCAGCAGCGACTCGGTGATCTCGAGCTCCAGCCGCGTCGGCGCCAGCCTTGCGTCGCTCAGCGCCGATTTGACCAGACCGAGCAGATCCTTGTTCTTGAACTGGATCGGCGAGAGATTGACCGCCACGCGCACATCGCCGGGCCAGCTCGCCGCCATCTTGCAGGCTTCGCGCAGCACCCATTCGCCGATGGCGACGATCAGCCCGGTCTCCTCGGCGATCGGAATGAATTCGACCGGCGAAATGGTCCGCCCCTCGTGATCCCAGCGCAGCAGGGCCTCGACACAGGTGACACGATTTTCAGTCAGCCCCAATAGAGGCTGAAACATCAGCCGCAGCTCATTGCGCTGCAGCGCCAGTCGCAGGCCAGCCTCGATCGAGCGGCGCTGCTGCAGCTCGGCATCCATGCCGGCTTCGAAGAAATGATAGGTCGAGCGGCCATCGCTCTTGGCCTTGTAGAGCGCCAGATCGGCATTCTTGACAAGGGTATCGGTCTTGACCCCATCGCCCGGCCCCACCGCAATACCGACGCTGGCGCCGATTTCGATCTGCTGCCCGCCGATATGCATCGGCGCGCCGATCGCTTTGATGATCCGATCGGCCACCTTGGCCGCCACTTCGGCGCTGTCGATCGGCCGCATCAACAGGGCAAATTCATCGCCGCCCAGCCTCGCCAACACGTCGGTTTCCCGCGTCGTGCCCCAGAGCCGCGCCGAGGCCTGCTTGATCACCTCGTCGCCCACCGCATGGCCAAGCGTATCGTTGACCGCCTTGAAGTGATCGAGATCGATATAGAGCACCGCCGCCATTTCGCCGCGTGAAAGCCCCGCCTCGGTCTTGGCCATCTGCTCGAGAAATTCGATGCGATTGGGCAGGTCGGTCAGCGCATCATGTCGCGCCAGATGGCGGATGCGCGCCTCATTCTGCTTCTGCTCGGTAATATCCTCATGCGTCGACACCCAGCCGCCATCCTTCATGGGATGGTGCTGCATCATGATGGTGCGATTGCCCAGCTCGTGGACATTCTTGCCATATTCGCGGCGGGCGATGACGTCGCGGCGCCAGGCGATATATTCCTCGCGCGTACCGCCCGCCTCCATGCCCTGGTCGAACAGATGGCTGAGGATGTCTTCCAGTAGCGTGCCGGGTTTGATGAGGTTCGGCGGCAGGTTGTAGATGCGCGCATAGGGCTCGTTGCAGATCACCAGACGCCCCTTGGCGTCCATCATGCACAGCCCTTGCGAGATATTGTTCACAGCCGCATCGAGCCGGATATTCTGCCGTTCGAGCTCAAGCTTGCGCTTCTGCACCACTTCGGTGCGGGCGATTTCGTCGGTAATGTCTTCGTGGGTTACTACCCAGCCAAGGGCCTCGGAATAGACATGGGCGGTTTCGACGGTGCGACCGCCATGCACCACTTCGTGGCTCTTGGAGCGCGCGCCGCCACGATTGGCCAACAGCCCTTCGGTATAGGTCTCGTAAAATTCGTGGGGGCTCTGGTCGGGATGATTGCCAAGCCGGTGGCTCAGCTGCACCACGTCCTCAAGGCTCATGCCGCGCGTCACGGCATCGCGCGAAAAACCATAGAGGTCGCGCCAGTTCTTGTTCCACATCACCAGGCGAAACTGCGGCGACCAGACGCAAAAGCCATAGGGGATGTTTTCCAGCGCCGCATCAAGCAGCAGCGCCTCAGCCTTTTCGCCCAAGCTGCTCGCGTCTTCTGCTCGCACCCGTCGCATCCCCTGTCTCGTACTTCTGCACGACGCTGGCGAAACGCTAGAATGATCCCATTAACGAGGGATTAAGTTTGCCGCCAATCGAGCCTGCCGATGACACAATTACGACAAGGCCCGAACCAGCCGTTTCCGGATGATTCGGGCCCTGATTTTCAAGTTGGTAGAAGACCTTAGCCGCGCGCCTTGGCGTTGCGGGCAGCCCAGGTCTTCAGGCGGAGGCCGTTGAGGCGGATGAAGCCCTCGGCATCCTTGTGGTCATAGGCCACGGCACCCTCTTCGAAGGTCACGAGGTCCATCGAATAGAGCGAATGCGGCGACTGCCGCGCAATGACGCTGGCCGAGCCCTTGTAGAGCTTCACGGTGACGTCGCCGGTGACATAGGTCTGGCTCTTGTCGATCAGCGCCTGCAGCATTTCGCGCTCGGGCGAGAACCAGAAGCCGTTGTAGATCAGCTCGGCATATTTCGGCATCAGCTCATCCTTGAGATGGGCTTCGCCACGGTCGAGGGTGATCGATTCAATGCCGCGATGCGCCACGAGGATGATTGAGCCACCGGGGGTCTCGTAGAGGCCGCGCGACTTCATGCCGACGAAACGGTTTTCCACGAGATCAAGACGGCCGACGCCATGTTTGCCGCCCAGCTCATTGAGCTTGGTCAGCAGTTCGGCCGGCGACAGCTTTTCGCCATTGACCGAAACTGGATCGCCCTTTTCAAAACCGATGGTGATGATTTCGGCTTCATTGGGCGCGTCTTCCGGATTGACCGTGCGCTGGGCGACATAATCGGGTGCCGGCACGGCCGGATCTTCCAGCACCATCCCCTCGGACGAGGTGTGCAGCAGGTTGGCATCGACCGAGAATGGCGCTTCGCCGCGCTTGTCCTTGGATACCGGGATCTGGTTGCGCTCGGCATATTCCAGCAGCTGGGTGCGCGAGCGCAGGTCCCACTCGCGCCACGGCGCGATCACCTTGATCGAAGGATCCAGCGCATTGGCGGTCAGCTCGAAGCGGACCTGATCATTGCCCTTGCCGGTGGCGCCATGCGAAATCGCATCGGCGCCGACTTCCTGGGCAATTTCCACCAGGCGCTTGGCGATCAGCGGGCGGGCGATGGAGGTGCCGAGCAGATACTGGCCCTCATAGACCGTATTGGCACGGAACATCGGGAAGACGAAGTCGCGCACGAATTCCTCGCGCAGGTCCTCGATGCGGATATCCTTGATGCCGAACATTTCGGCCTTTTTGCGCGCCGGCTCGAGCTCTTCGCCCTGGCCGAGATCGGCGGTAAAGGTCACCACCTCGCAGTCATAGGTCTCCTGCAGCCATTTCAGGATAATGGAGGTGTCGAGGCCGCCGGAATAGGCCAGCACGACCTTCTTGATGTCTTTTGCCATGGGAAAGAACTCAGCTTTCGGGATGATGTGCAACGATAGACCAGATCAGACGCAATAATCTTGCGAAAACCTCACATTCGGGCGATCTTGCGGCATATCCAGCTAACTTGATGATCCAGAACAGCAGAAAATGCCAATTTCGCTTGATGCCATCGACCGCCGTATCCTCAGCGTGCTGCAGCGCGACGGCCGCATCTCCAATGTGGATCTGGCCAATGCGGTCGGCCTGTCACCCTCGCCCTGCTTGCGTCGGGTCAAGCTCCTGGAAGACGCTGGCGTCATCGACCGCTATGTTGCGGTGCTCGACGGGCTGCAGATTGGCATGAGCCTGACGGTCTTTGCCCGCATCTGGTTCAAGACCCAGGATGCCGAGACGACCAACCTGTTTGCCGAAACGGTGCGGGCCTTTCCAGAAGTGGTGGAATGCTATCTCACCACCGGCGAATGCGACGCCATCATGCGGATCGTCACCACGGACCTGCACGCCTATTGGCGCTTCCAGTCCGACTATCTGATGCGCATCCCGAGCGTCCAATCGGTCAAGACCGACGTGCCGATGGAAACCATCAAGCGCAGCTACGAACTGCCTTTGGGCTGAGCCTGTTCAACCAATGGGCAGCGTGCCATGCTCGCGCGCTGTTCCGAAAGACCTCAACATGCCCGCCTTCCTGCCCGACTTTTCCGTCATCGCCGCCTTTGCCCTGGCCACCGTCATCCTCGCCATTACCCCTGGCCCCGACATGGCGCTGCAGCTGAGCCGCGCCATCAACTATGGCCGCGCCCATGGCGTCGCCGCCATGCTGGGCGCCATGGCCGGCATATTGGTGCATACGACGCTGGTGGCTCTGGGCATTTCGGTGCTGATCATCGCCGCGCCGCCGCTGTTCCTGGCGCTCAAGATTGTCGGCGCGCTTTATCTGCTGTGGCTGGCCTATCAGGCGATTGTGCACGGCGGCGGTCTGCGCATTGCCGAAGCAGCGAAACGTCCTCCCACCGTGCGGCAGAGCTTCATGACTGGGCTCGGCATCAACCTGCTCAACCCCAAGGTGGTTCTGTTCTTCGTGACCTTCCTGCCACAATTCGTCGATGCGCATGACCCGGCCGCCACCAGCAAGCTGTTCTTCCTCGGCGGCGAATTTGTCCTGCTGTCGATCCCGCTGGGTCTGGTCACGGTCCTGGCTGCCGATTGGTTGGCCGCGGCCTTCAAGAAGAGCAAATGGGTGGAGCGCGCGCTCAACTGGAGCTTTGCCGCCATCTTCACCGCCTTCGCCGTGACCATCCTCACCGCACAGGCCCGCCACGCCTGACGAAGTGTCGCAGGAACGCCTTTGATTTTTCTCCGTTGTGGACGGCAATCAAAGGGGCAAGCACATGGACATTCTGCGCATCATCCTGTCGGTCATCATCCCGCCCGTCGGCGTTTTCCTCCAGGTCGGCCTTGGCCTGCAGTTCTGGCTCAATATCCTGCTGACGATTTTCGGCTATTTCCCCGGCCTGATCCACGCCATTTGGGTCATCACGCGCGACTAGGCGCTCGGATGCTGCTGGTTCATCAGGGCCAGCGGTCGTCCCTCATTGTCCGAAAAGAACGCCATCCATTCCTCCGTGCCGTCGGCATGGCGATGGATCCTATGCGGCGCGCCCAGGAAGACTACGCCGCGCGCCATGAGGTCCGCATGGCTGGCCTCAATATCGGACACACGAAAGTAGATGATGTTGCTGTGGCTTTCGCCTGGCTCGGCGCTCAGCATAAGCCGCACGCCAGCGCAGTCAAAAAACGCCAGATCGCCGAAGGTGTAGAGATGTGGCAGGCCGAGCACATCGCGATACCACGCTTCGGCTGCGGCAATGTCCGCAACACTCCGGCTGAGTTGACCGATCGGTCCAAGTCCTCTGTCTGTCATGCCGGCCTCCCGTCCTGCCGGGAGACCTTAGCATATCGTCAGACGCCAGCCAGCGCGTCACGATCCTTCTTGCTCAGGCGTTCGCTTTCGCTCTTGAGCTGGCCGCAGGCGGCAAAGATGTCGCGGCCGCGCGGGGTACGCACCGGGCTGGCATAGCCGGCATTGTTGACGATATCGGCGAAGCGCTCGATGCGCGACGACGGCGAAGTGCCGTAATTGCTGCCGGGCCAGGGGTTGAACGGGATCAGGTTGATCTTGGCCGGAATATTGGCCAGCAGCCGCACCAGTTCGCGTGCCTCGGCGTCGCTGTCGTTGATGCCGTCGAGCATCACATATTCAAAAGTGATGCGGCGCGAATTGGATACGCCGGGATAATTGCGGCAGGCCTCGAGCAATTCCTCCATTGGCCATTTCTTGTTGATCGGCACCAGCACGTCGCGCAGGTCATTATTGGTGGCATGCAGCGAAATCGCCAGCATGACGTCGATCTCGCGGCCAGTCGGCTCGATGAAGGGCACGACGCCCGAGGTCGACAGGGTGATGCGGCGCTTGGAGAGGCTCATGCCGTCGCCGGCCGAGGCAATCAGCAAAGCCTGCTTGACCGCTTCGTAATTGTAGAGCGGCTCGCCCATGCCCATCATCACGATATTGGTGATGGCGCGGGTATCGCCATGCGGCACGAGACCACCGTCATCGGGACGCACACCGCCGGGGAAATCGCCAAGGCGTTCGCGTGCCATCAGAACCTGGCCGAGAATTTCGCCGGCGGTCAGGTTGCGGACGAGCTTCTGCGTGCCGGTATGGCAGAAGGAACAGGTCAGCGTGCAGCCAACTTGCGAGGAGACACAAAGTGTCCCGCGATCCTGCTCGGGGATATAGACGGTCTCCACCTCGACCGGCGGATAGTTGGGATTGGCCGGATCGCGGAAGCGGAACAGCCATTTGCGCGTACCGTCGCTCGAAACCTGCTCGGAAACGATCTCCGGCCGGTCGAGGATGAAGGTGTCATTGAGCTTCTGGCGCACCGGCTTGGCCACATTGGTCATGCGGTCGAAATCGGTGGTGCCATTGACATAGAGCCAGTTCCACAACTGGTTGGCGCGCATCCGCGCTTCCTTGTCCGAAGCGATGCCCGCTGTGGTCAGCGCCTCGGCGAGCTGCGGCTTGGAAAGACCGATCAGCGACGGCCGGCTGGTTGCCGCGGGGCGCAGATTGGTCGAATGGTCAAGGTTCAGCGCAATGCTCATGGGCGTGGCTACAAGGGTCCGGAAGATGCAGGATTGGCGGGGCCAATAGCATATGGGGACGCGCAAGGCAAAGTCACGGGCCCGTGGGGCAGCTATTCGCCAGCTGGAGGATGCGGACGGGTATTATCCTTGCGGGCAATCCACAGCGCCCCGCCTGCGGCCAGCAGGCATCCCGCTATGCTGATCGCAACGGCCATCAGAAGATCGAGTTCGGTCATTCTTCCAGACCTCCGAGAAGATTTCTCGCAAACCAATGTAGGACGAAGCTGACCAGACTAAAACAAACCATGACGAAGACCGACGCCAGCGTCACGGGCAATGCCTGGGCAACGACGCCGACACCAACAGGTTCCAGAGCGATGCCATCCACATAGGCCGCACCCAATTTCCGCTGCTCATTCCGAACCAGCTTGTTGCTCATGCCCCGTCCCCCAACGGCCACTGCATGGCCTAAAGGTTAGCTGGACTTAGGCCTCTAGGCTAGCACTCGGCGCCGATCGACTGCTGGGCGGCGGTAGCGCCGGAGAGCGAATAGTTCTGCACGACCTTGATGCCGGCCGCCGTCGTGCCTTCGACCACCATGGACGAACCGGCGCGGATGGCGCTGGCTAGAGCGTCAGATTGCCCGCTGTCGTCGAGCCAGGCGGCGTCGTTCTGGGTGAACAGGTTGAACACCTGGCCGCTGACATTGATCGTCGCCATGCTGTCAGGCTGGAAGGGGAAGCCGGCGACGAGGTTGAACTCATTGCTCACATTCTCGGCCGGACGGTTGGTGATGTAGATATAGGCCTGGCCATAGCCATCGGGCGTCGGCGCAATGCTTTCCGGCTTGGTCATGGCAAAGCAGACCGTGCCCGAGCCTTCCGTGGCAGCATAGCTGGTCCAGGCGCGATGCTCGCCCAGGATCCGCACCTGCTGGGCCTGCGCGCTGGCGGAAAAGGCGAGGCTGGCAACCAGAGCGAGCGCAACGGCGGACTTGGACATCAGGACCTCATCAAGGCAAAACGGGCAAAGGACCGGCAAGGCCCTTTACCCAGATAGGATGTATTGCCCATTTCGGGCAACCCGGAATTACTTGCAGGCGGCGTCGATGGCATTGACCGCAGCGGTAGCGCCCGACAGCGAATAGGTATCGGTCGTATTGGTACCGCGCTGGCTGGTGCCCTTGATCACGAGATTGCTGCCAGCCTTGAAGGCCGAGACAAAGCCGCTTTCATCGCCGGTCGAGGCGAGCCAGGCGGCCGAACCTTCGGTGACCATCGGATAGGCCTTGCCGTCAACGCTGGCACTGGCATTGGCCGAGGTGCTGTTGAACGGATAGCCGATAATGGTCTGCACTTCATTCTTGGTGCCCATCCCCTTGCGGTGGATGATCATGAAATGGATCGGATCGCGATTGGCGCCCGACGGCTCGCTGGCCGAGGGGGTGGCCGAGACGTAGCAGATCACGCCCGACGCATCGGTTGCCTGCCATGCCGTCCAGGCATTGAAAGTGCCAAGCTCTGTGGCCTGCTGCGCCTGGGCAGCGGGCGCCAGAGCCATGATCGCGCCGACCGCCAGACCAAATGCAAGGCCACCGGTTTTCGTCGTCATCGCCAAATCGTCCTCTTGTCTTACGGTCCCGTTCTGGGAGAGCTGCCCGCCAACTCTGCCCCGAACATGGTTACCAACATGTCAAACGCCGCCACGTCCAACCGCATTTGCATCAACTGCGAGTCAATCGCGGCGGCAATTTGGCGGAGAGGGGCCTCTGGTCACCGGTTTGAGCCGATGCGGTTAACAATCGGCTAACGCTTGCGTGACTGTGATCGATCTCGATCAGGCAGCCAGCGGATAGCTCTGTTCCACCACATAAGGACCACCGCCGACGGAATCCTTGCTGGAGAATAGCACGAAGCGCCCGACCGGAAAGCTCAGCGGTGTAAACTGCCCGGCTTCGGAAATGAACCGCGCCACTTCCATGGCACTGCCACCGCGTAGGCGCGCCAGCGAGACATGGGGCACAAACTTCCGCCCTTCCGGCGGCAGTCCGGCCCGCTGCAACACCCGCTCCTGCGCCGCCTGCAGCCGGGTCAACTGCTCGCTCGGCTCGACGCCGGCATAGAGCGCCCGAGGCTTATCGCCGCCGAAGGTGCCCAAGTGCGTCAGTCGCACGGTAAAGCGCATCGAATTGGACAGCCGGTCCAGACTGTCGGCCACTTCATTGGCCGTCTGGTGATCGACATCGCCGATAAAGCGCAGGGTAATGTGGTAATTGTCCGGGTCGATCCAGCGCGCGCCAGTCAAACCGCCGCGCTTGAGCGACAGCGCAAATCCGGTATCGGCCGGAATCTCGAGGCCGGTAAAGAGCCGGGGCATAGGGCCCTCCTCTCAAAGGATCTGGATACGATTCGCTGGTTAGACCGTAACATAACGCCATTGTGCGGCCAGCCCATTCGTCGCACCCGGGCATCACGTCTTGTAAACGCATGGTCCTCCATCCATATTGTCTCATCAAGTGGCAAACCAATGCCCACCGGCGGTAGCAAACACCGCTTTTCAATTGGGAAAGGAAACCGACTATGGCTGAATATGACCGTCAGACCCTCGGAGCACGGGCCGGCTCGGCCTTGGCCGTGGACGAGGGCCTTCGCAGCTACATGCTGCGCGTTTACAATTACATGGGTATCGGTCTCGTCGTGACCGGCATCGCGGCCTATTTCGCCGCTGCCGCCGCCGTCACCACCGATCCGACCGCTGCCGTCGGCACGCTGGCCAATGGAACCATGGTCACCCAGTGGGGCTACCTGCTGTTCGCCAGCCCGCTGCAGTGGGTCGTGATGCTGGCTCCGCTGGCCTTCGTGCTGGTGCTGAGCTTTGGCATCAACAAGCTTTCCGTGCCAGCCGCACAGGCCACTTTCTGGGCATTTGCCGCGATCATGGGCCTGTCGCTGTCGTCGATCTTCCTCGTCTATACCGACGCTTCGATCGCCAAGGTGTTCTTCATCACCGCTGCCACCTTCGGTGCCATGAGCCTTTACGGCTACACCACCAAGCGTGACCTGACCCAGATGGGCTCGTTCCTGATGATGGGCCTGATCGGCCTGATCATCGCGTCCGTGGTCAATATCTTTCTGCAGTCCTCTGCCATGGAATGGATCATCTCCGCCGTTGGCGTGCTGATCTTCGTGGGCCTCACTGCCTATGACACGCAGAAGATCAAGGAAGGCTATGACGAGGCCCATGGCGCCGACGTTCTGGCCAAGGGCGCCATCATGGGCGCGCTGAGCCTTTACCTCGACTTCATCAACCTGTTCATGATGCTGCTCCGCCTGTTCGGCAACCGCGAGTAAGCCTCAAAGTCCCACCAATTTGGTTGGACGACAAATCGGACCGTAGCCTACAAAGGCTGCGGTCCTTTTCTTTTGCCGAGACGTAACGTGTCCGATTACCAGCTGCGCCCCTTCCGCTGGGCCGACGTGCCCGCCATCACCGCCATCTACAAGCACTATGTGGAACAGACGGCGATCACCTTCGACACCGACGTCCCCAGCGAAGCGGCGATGGCTGAAAAATTCGCGGGCTTGGTCAAGCTAGAACATCCGCTGATCATCGCCGAAGTGGACGGCCAGGTGGTGGGCTATGCCTATGCCAGCTTCTACCGCCCCCGCGCGGCCTATCGCTTCACCTGCGAGGATTCCATCTATCTGCATCCTGACGCCAAGGGACGCGGCATCGGCAAGGCGCTTCTCACGGAGCTGCTAGCGCAGTCAAAAGCCTTCGGCTTCAAGCAGATGATCGCCGTGATCACCGCCGACACAAAAAATTCCATCGCCATCCACGAGAAATTCGGGTTCCGCCACGTCGGGCGTTATGACGCGGTCGGCTACAAGTTCGACCGCTGGCACGACATCGTGCATCTGCAGCTGGCGCTATAGCGTCAGGGAACGAGGCAGACCTCGACGCCATCCAGCGCTGCGCCGGCGCCTTCGAGGCCGATGCTGGCCAGCTGCTTGCCTTCGCCGGTGACGACGAGCGTCTTGCCGGTCTCGAGCAGATCCAGCAGTTGGGTCGCGTGGTCGAGGGTTGCGGCAGTCTTTTCATAGACGAAGCCATCGCCCTGATCGGCCGAGACTGGCAGCACGACATCCTTGCCATCGACGCTGAAGGTCAATTCGCCGGGGCTGGCATCACCGATTTCGCTATCGACGCCCGGATTGAGGAAAATCGACAAATCGCCCTTGACGACGACGCCATTGCCATTGTCGGCACAGTTGAGGCTGATCGTGCCGCCGGCTTCCGTGCCACCCAGCACGCCGATAATGCCCTGATTATAGTCGCTGCCCCAGTCCTGGGCCGCTGCCGGCGCGACCAGCGCCAGGCCGGCCATTAGAGCAATCCCTGTACGTTTCATCCCACCACCGCCAGTTGGGGGTCGAGCACCCGCAGCACCAGAGCCAGGTCATGGCCCCGCTTGAGGATGCGCCCCTGCTGGTTGGTAACCGAATACTGGCCCTGCCGGTTGCGCAGGCGCGGGGTTTTTTCAACGATATACAGCGGCCGTTCCGAAACGCGGGCATAGATGGAAAACACCGCCCGCTCGCGCAGAAAGTCCATCGCATAATCGCGCCACTCGCCCTGCCCGACTTTGCGGCCATAGACATTGAGGATCAGCGAGAGCTCCTTGCGATCAAAGGCCACCTGGGCGGTGACCTTGCTGGGCGCCGGAATCGGCTGCGCCGCTCCGCCCTGCACCAGAGCGAGATTGACGGTTTTGTCGTTCGGTGTGCGGGATTGCACCGTTCGGATCGCCTCGTCGTGTCAAATCACTGTCATGATTGCGGGAATTGGCGAACGACGCAAGGGGGTGGAAATACCCCAATTTCGTCACACTTTGTCCGTGAACGCGCCAGATTGCCGGATCAGTCTCTGGGCATTGCCTCCAGTGGCTGGCATCCGGGCCCACCGAGCCCCCAAACCCAGAAGCCTGGGTGCCAGCCGCCTTTATCTGAGTTGACCAGTCAAAAATCTCTCCCGTCCTTGCCCCCAAGGACGGGATTTTTCATGCCTAGTTCTCGAAGGTTGCCGCGCCGAGGATAGGGCCCGGCAGGCCGTCTTTTTCCTGCTGCACGAGGATGGCCACGCCGCCAGTGCCCTCGCCCAACGTTTCAGGCAGCGGCAGTTTCAGATTGGCGCCACTGGCGCCTTCCCACATGCCCAGCGCTTGCCGCCCGGTCACCACCTGGGTATAAACCATTGATTTTCCGGCGTTTTCTCCCTTGTCGATGCTGACATCGGCACGGTCGAGATAGGTCACCAGCCACACCACTGCATCACCCAGGCTGGCATCGGCGGGAATGGCGATCTTGAGCATATCGCCATGCCGCTCGATATCGACCGCCAGCGGCATGCTGGCGTGATCGAGCGCGCCATGTACCTCACCGCGCCTGGAGCCAACCACGCCCTTGGCGCCATTGACCACCATCTGCGGCGTATAGATGCGCGACGAGCCCCAGCTCTTGGCATAGGCGCGCTGGCGATCGGAATAGGCTTCCTCGCCAAAAGTATCTTCCCAGCCGACATAGTCCCAATAGTCGACGTGATAGGCCAAGGCCACCACATCGTCCTGCTCGGCCAGACTGGTGAGCAGCGCGTCGGCCGGCGGGCAGGAGGCACAGCCCTGGCTGGTAAACAGCTCCACCACCGCCTTGGGCCGGGACACTGAATCAGCACTGGCCGGCAGGGCCAGGGCAGCGAGCGTAGCAAGGCCGAGAACGGCAGAAAGAAAGGGTCTATGCGTCATGGCCAGAGTTGTAAGCCGGGCTCGCGCGACCAAGCCAGTCAAAAGAGGGTGACAGGCGTGATTTTGGCCGCGGCGTGCTCAATAGTCCCGGAACACCGCCTCAACATTGTAGCCATCCGGATCAAGCACATAGGCCGCATGGTAGCGCGGGTCATACTGGTCGCGCGGGCCTGGCGCACCATTGTCACGACCACCGGCGGCCAGTGCCGCGTCATAAAAGGCCTGCAAGGCGGCAACGGTTTCGGCGGCAAATCCGAAATGCACGGCCTGCGGATGCGGCACACCCTGCTTGAGCCAGAAATACATGGCGCGGTTGCTGCCAAAGCCGGTGAGGTCAGCATGGCCATGCGGCCCCTCGAACTGCACGCCATGCGCAATCCCCAGCGGCGCCAGGGCCTTTTGGTAAAAGAGCTTCGAACGCGCGACGGCGGAGACGGTGAGAACGATGTGATCGAGCATTGTTGGCCTTTTTGAAGTTCGGCGCCCTTGTGACGTGAGGTGCTGACAGGCTGTGTCAGCAAGAATTTAATCCCGAAGCACAAATGGCGGCCCCGGGGACCGCCATCTGAAATTTCAATGTAAGCGCTGCTTACGCCGCGACGAGGCTACGCAGCACGTAATGCAGAATGCCGCCGTGCTTGTAATAGTCGAGCTCGTTGGCGGTATCGATCCGGCACAGCGTTTCGATGCTGACCGTGGACCCATCCGCCCGGGTGATCTTGACCGTGACCTGGGCGCGCGGGGCGATTTCGGTGACGCCTTCGATATCGATCGTTTCCGAGCCATCGAGGCCCAGCGTCTGCCAGCTTTCGCCATCCTTGAACTGCAGCGGAATGACACCCATGCCGACGAGATTGGAGCGGTGAATGCGCTCAAAGCTCTGGGCAATCACGGCGCGCACGCCGAGCAGGTTGGTACCCTTGGCGGCCCAGTCGCGCGACGAGCCCGTGCCGTATTCCTTGCCGGCGAAAATCACCAATGGCGTGCCGGCCGCCTGATAGGCCATAGCGGCATCGTAGATCGCCATCTGCGAGCCATCCGGCCCTTTGGTATAGCCACCTTCGACACCCGGCAGCATCTGGTTCTTGATGCGGATATTGGCAAAGGTGCCGCGCATCATCACCTCATGATTGCCGCGACGGGCGCCATAGGAGTTGAAGTCGCGCGGCGCAACCTGACGTTCTTCGAGATATTTGCCTGCGGGCGTCGTCGCCTTGAACGAACCGGCGGGGGAAATATGATCGGTGGTGATCGAGTCGAGAAACAGCGCGAGCACCTTGGCTCCGGCGACATTGGTCACCGGCTTGGGCTCCATCGACATGCCCTCGAAATACGGTGGGTTCTGCACATAGGTCGAGCTGGAATTCCAGCCATAGGTCTCGCCCCCCTCAATGGCGATATTCTGCCAATGCGTGTCGCCCTTGAACACGTCCGAATAGCGCCCCTGGAACATCTCCTTGGTCACATGCTTGCGCACGATCTCAGCGACCTCGTGATTGGTCGGCCAGATATCCTTGAGGTAAACCGGCTGGCCATTGCTGCCGATCCCAAGCGGCTCGGTGGTGATGTCGATCTTGACCGAACCGGCCAGCGCATAGGCGACGACCAGCGGCGGCGAGGCGAGGAAATTGGCCTTCACATCCGGATTGATGCGGCCTTCGAAATTGCGGTTGCCCGACAGTACCGAAGTGGCGACCAGATCGCCGGCCTGCACGGCCTTGGAGATTTCGGCGGGCAGAGGCCCAGAGTTGCCGATGCAGGTGGTGCAGCCATAGCCGACCAAGTTGAAGCCGACTGCATCGAGATCCTCGGAAAGGCCGGCGCTATCGAGATAATCAGTGACCACCTGCGAGCCGGGGGCCAGCGAGGTCTTGACCCAAGGCTTGCGATTAAGACCAAGCGCCCGGGCCTTGCGGGCAAGCAAGCCGGCAGCCACCAGCACGGAGGGGTTGGAAGTATTGGTGCAGGAGGTGATGGCGGCGACCACCACATCGCCATGGGTGAGCGTATACTCCTGGCCATCGACCGGGATAGCCGGATCATCGGTCTTGCCGAATTCCTTGGGCAGCAGCTCGATGAACTTTGATTTGGCATCGGCCAGAACGATACGGTCCTGCGGGCGCTTGGGGCCAGATATCGACGGCACCACGGTGGAAAGATCAAGTTCGAGCGTCGAGGTGAACACCGGATCCGGCGAATTGGTCTCGCGGAACATGCCCTGGGCGCGCGAATAGGCTTCAACCAAAGCCACGCGCTGCGGGTCGCGGCCCGAGGTGGTCAGATATTTCAGCGTATCGGCATCGACCGGGAAATAGCCGCAGGTCGCGCCATATTCGGGCGCCATATTGCCGATGGTCGCCTGGTCTTCGAGGCTGAGATAGTCGATGCCCGGCCCGTAGAATTCGACGAATTTGCCAACCACGCCCTTCTTGCGCAGCATTTCAGTGACGGTCAGCACCAGGTCGGTGGCGGTAATGCCCTCGTTGATGCGGCCGGTCATCTTGAAGCCGACGACTTCCGGGATCAGCATGGTAACCGGCTGACCCAGCATGGCCGCCTCGGCCTCGATGCCGCCGACACCCCAGCCCAGCACCGCCATGCCATTGACCATGGTGGTGTGCGAGTCGGTGCCGACCAGCGTATCGGGATAGGCGACGGTCTCGCCATCTTCTTCCTTGGTCCAGACGGTCTGGGCCAGATATTCAAGGTTCACCTGGTGGCAGATGCCGGTGCCGGGGGGCACGACGCGGAAATTGTCGAAAGCCGACTGGCCCCAGCGCAGGAATTCATAGCGCTCGCCATTGCGCTCATATTCGAGCTCGACATTCTGCCCGAAGGCCAGCGCGGTACCGAAACTGTCGACCATCACCGAGTGATCGATGACCAGGTCCACCGGCACCAGCGGATTGATCTTTTGCGGGTCGGCGCCGAGCTTGGCAGTGGCGTCGCGCATCGCGGCCAGGTCCACCACGGCAGGCACGCCGGTAAAATCCTGCATCAGCACGCGGGCCGGGCGGTAGGAGATTTCATGTTCGGAGGTGCGGGTCGTGAGCCAGGTCGCCACGGCCTCGATATCAGCCTTGGTGACAGTGCGATTGTCCTCGAAGCGCAGCAGGTTTTCCAGCACCACCTTCATCGACGATGGCAGGGCCGAAACGCCCTTGAGGCCGTTCTTCTCCGCTTCGGCGATGGAATAATAGGTATAGGTCTTGCCGCCGACCTGAAGGGTCGATTTCGACTTGAAGCTGTTTACCGAGGTCATCTGTTCCGCCCTGTTGTCGCTTGCGGCAGGCGCGCCGGCTCTGGGGCTCAGCCCGGGAACCGCTCAACGGCGCTGCGCTCGTTGGAATGACTCCAAACTACCAGCAGATATAGAAGGTTGCGAATGGGCTTGCCAGTATGACCTTGGGTTCAATACGAGATGGGGTCATGACCCCATGGCACCCGTTTGCTCCTTTGACCCTGCGCGCCACCGGCCTGAGCTGGGGTCGCGGCGGCATGGCGCTGGGCGAGGAGGTGAGTTTTTCGGTGACGGCCGGTCAGTGCCTTTTGCTGCGCGGCCCCAATGGCACCGGCAAGACGACGCTGCTGCTGACGCTCGCCGGAATTGTCGCGCCGCTCGAGGGTGCTTTTGCCATTGAGGGCGCCGACGAGGAGCAGAGCCTGCTGCACTATTGCGGCCACCGCAATGCCATCAAGCCCCGGCTGACCGTTGGCGAAAACCTGAGCTTCTGGGCCGAGGTGAATGGCCCAACGGGTATTGCAACCACGGCCGCCCTCGATGAGGTCGGCCTCGGCCACCTCGCCGATCTCGACGCCGGCTATCTCTCGGCCGGACAATCCCGCCGGCTGGCCCTGGCACGGCTGCTGGTCAGCCACCGCCCGCTTTGGCTGCTCGACGAACCCACCGCCGCGCTCGACAGCGAGGGCCATGCGCTGGTGACGCGGCTGATCGATCGCCATCTAGACCAGGGCGGCTTTGCCATAGCCGCCACCCACGACCCGATCACCCTGCCCGACCTTTCGCGCATGGAAACATTGGTGCTGGGAGGCCAGACGTGACGGCTTTCCGCGCGCTTTTATTCCGCGAACTCCGCCTCGCCCTGCGGGGCGGTGGCGACATGCTGACGCTGGTACTGTTCTTCGTCATCGTCGGCGCTGTGGTCCCCTTTGCCGTAGGGCCGGATCGTGAACTCCTGGCCCGCATCGCCCCGGGTATTGTGTGGATTGCCGCTTTCCTCGCCATGCTGCTCGGCCTCGACCGGCTGTTCCGCCCCGACCATGAGGATGGCTCGCTGATCCTGCTGCGGCAGGCCGAATTGCCCCTCAGCATGGTCATTGTCGCAAAATTGATCGTGCACTGGCTGGTCTCGGCTGTGCCCCTGATCATCGCCAGTCCACTCTTGGCCGTGTTGCTGTCGATGGAAGGCGATGCCCTGTGGCGGACCATCGTCTCGCTGCTGCTCGGCACCCCTGCCCTAGCCGCCTTTGGCGCCGTAGGAGCCGCGGTAACCGTGAGTATCCGCCGCGGCGGATTGATCGCGCCGATCCTGATTGCGCCGCTCTCGATCCCGGTTCTGATCTTCGGCACCGGCTCGATCACCGCCACCCAATCCAGCGCTGCCATGCTGTTTCTTGCGGCATTGAGCCTCATGGCCCTGGCCCTCTCTCCCTTCGCCGCCGCCCTTGCGATAAGTTCGGCCGAAGACTAGAGCCTTGAGCCCATGAGCCTTGAAACCGCACCCAAGCTGAACTGGTGGAACCGGATTGCCAATCCGGGGCAATTCGTCATCTGGACGAAACCCCTGCTGTGGCCGCTGGTCATCCTCACCACGGCGCTGTTTGCTGCGGGGCTCTACTATGCCTTCTTCAATTCGCCCGAGGACTACCAGATGGGCGATACCGTGCGCATCATGTATGTCCACGTGCCCAATGCCTGGCTCAGCCAGTTCGTCTATGGCGTGATGACCATCTCGGCGCTTGGCACCCTGGTCTGGCGCCATCCCATGGCCGACGTGTCGATGAAGGCGGCTGCCCCGCTGGGCGCTCTGTTCACCGCCCTGGCCCTGTTCACCGGCTCGCTCTGGGGCCGCCCGACCTGGGGCACCTTCTGGGAATGGGACGGCCGCATGACATCGACGTTGGTCCTGCTGTTCATCTATCTCGGCCTCATCGCCCTCTGGCGCGCCTTTGACGACCAGCTGCGCGCCGCCCGGGTCATCGCCGTCTTTACCCTGGTCGGCGCCATCAATATCCCGATCATCAAATTCTCGGTCGACTGGTGGAGCACATTGCACCAGCCGGCCAGCGTGTTCCGGCCCGATGGCCCGCGCATGCCCGGCTCGATCCTGATCCCACTCTTCGTGATGTTTTTCGCGTTTACATTCCTTTTTTTGACGCTCCACCTCAAGGCCATGCACACTGAGGTCAAGCGCCGCCGTGTCATGGGCCTGCAGCGCCGCATGGCGCAGGGCGGTGCGGCATGATCGGTCTCGGACCGCATGGCGTCTTCATCATCTGGGCCTATCTCGGTGTCGCCATCGGCGTTGCCGGCCTGATCGGCTGGACGCTTTACGACGCCCGCACCACGGCAAAAAAGCTCGCCGCCCTCGAAGCGCGTCGCAACGCCTGATGCGCTATGTCCTGTTCGGCTTGCCGTTGATTGCCCTTGTCGCGCTGGTCGCCATCTTTGCCAGCTCGATGAACCGCGATCCCGGTCTCGTCCGCTCGGTGCTGATCGATAAGCCGGCCCCGGTCTTTGCCATGGCCGAAGTCCCCGAGCTTGGCGTTCCCGGTTTCGACACCGAAGCGCTCAAGGGCGAGGTGACGGTGGTCAATGTCTTTGCCTCCTGGTGCATTCCCTGCCGCGACGAGCATCCGCTGCTGGTGGCGCTCAAGGATATTACCGGCGTGCGCCTGTTCGGCATCAACCAGTCCGACGCACCGGAAAACGCCAGAGCTTTTCTCGCCGAACTGGGCAATCCCTATGACGCCGTCGGCATGGATCGCGACCGCCGCGTCTCGATCGACTGGGGCGTCTATGGCGTGCCGGAAACCTTCGTGGTGGACGCGGAGGGCACAATTACCTTCAAGCATGTCGGCCCCTTGTCGCCCGAGGATGTCGAGGCCAAGCTCTTGCCCGCCATCGAGGCGGCGCGCGGCTAAAACGTCGTTCAGCTTCCGTTCAGCCAGGCCTTGCCATTTTGGCGCCATTGTACCCCAGTAGCGATGGCGCCATGTTTTCGATCCTGTCCAGATTTGCGCGAGACGATGCTGGTGTGACGCCCGTAGAATATGGCCTGATCGCCGCCATCCTCGCCGTGGCCATGACCGTGGCTGCGTCGGCTGCGGGTTTTAGCTTGGCTGATATCGTTGGCTAGAAGTCGCTCGTCAGTCCCTTGATCTCCCAATCGCCATAGCGCCCCGGCTCCAGCCCGCCACGGCCGCCTTGCTCCTTGGGGGCAAAGGCGCCTTTGGCGTCGATTTCGGCGCGGCGGGCTTTGGCTTCTGCCAGCGCGCGCTTGGCGGCTTCGCTCAGGGGTGGGCGAGGCGCCTTTTCCACAATCTCTTCATCGCTCATGGTCTTGTCCGCATTACGTTTTGGTCATGCCGCTTGCATGGAACTCTTGGGCACACAACATAATTGCTCGAGAACGCGAACCCAAGGGCTCACAATGTTCAATGCTTTTCGCACCACCGTTCTGCTTGCTGCGCTGACCGCGCTGTTCATGACGGTTGGCTATTTCATCGGCGGCACCGGCGGCATGATGCTGGCTTTCGGCTTTGCGTTGGTCACCAATCTTTTCGGCTACTGGAATTCCGACAAGCTGGTGCTGCGCATGCAGAACGCCGTACCGGTCGAGCGCTCCAGCGCGCCGGAACTGCATGACATGGTCGATATCCTGTCGCGCAAGGCCGGCATTCCGACGCCAAAAGTCTATGTGATCAATACCGACCAACCCAATGCCTTTGCCACTGGCCGCAATCCGCAGAATGCCGCCGTCGCCGTCTCCACCGGCCTGCTGCGACATCTCGAAACCCGCGAAGTCGCCGCCGTGGTCGCGCATGAGCTGGCCCATATCCGCTCGCGCGATACGCTGACCATGACCATTACCGCGACCTTTGCCGGCGCCATTTCGGCACTGGCGCAGTTTGGCCTGTTCTTTGGCGGCGGCAATAACCGCGACAATCCGCTGGGCGGCGTCGGCGCTCTGTTGATGGTTTTTCTAGCTCCCGTGGCCGCCATGCTGGTGCAGATGGCGGTGAGCCGGACCCGCGAATATGAGGCTGACAAGGACGGCGCCGAGATTTCCGGCGATCCGCTGGCGCTAGCCTCGGCGCTGCAGAAGATCGCTTCGCTGGCTGGCCGTCAGGTCAATGTCGCGGCCGAGCGCAACCCGGCCATGGCGCATATGTATATCATCAACCCGCTCAACGGCTCGCGCATGGACAACCTGTTTTCCACCCATCCCGATACGGGCAATCGCATAGAGGCTTTGCGCAAGCTTGCAGCTTTAATGCAGGTGGACGATAAGGGCCGCAGGCCTCAGCCTCGCCCTGCGCCGGTTTCGACCGGTCGCGATATCGGCGGCGGCTGGCGCGTGCCGACCGTCGGACGGACCGACGAGGACGGCGGACAACGCGGTCCCTGGGGATAAAGAACAAGCGTGGCGCATAACAAACCTGATCCGGCGGGGCTCAAGCTCCGCCTCGTTGCTGCGGAACGGCTGAAGGCCGTGCTGGCTGGCGATAATTTCGTGCCGCTGACGGCCAAGGAACTGGCTGACGGGCGCGATCGCGCCCTGGCCAACCGGCTGATCACCACGGCTCTGCGCCGTCAGGGCCAGCTCAATTTCATCATTCACGCCCTGCTCGAAAAGGGCATGCCCGGCAAGTCCGGCACGTTTGAAGCCGTGCTGCGGCTCAGCCTAGCACAACTGGTCTTCCTGCCTGATCTGGGCGCCCATTCGGCGCTGTTCCTCGCGGTGGAAGCCGTCAAGCGCGATCCCAAGGCGCGCCATCTGTCTGGCCTGATCAACGCCGTGCTGCGAAGCGCCCAGGCCAATTCGGCCAAGTTCGGCATGCTCGAAGACGACCTGCTGATTCCCGACACTTTCGGCGACACCTGGCTCAACGCCTATGGCGAAGAGGCCATCGACGGCTTTTCGACGGCTCTTTTGGCCGGTGCGCCGCTCGACCTGACGCTCAAGGATGACCAGGATGCCGAGCTGATCGACCAGCTCGGTGCCGAAAAGCTGATCGGCGATACCGTGCGCATCGACCAGCGCGATCGCCCCGTGGAGGCCCTTCCCGGCTTTGCCGAGGGCAAGTGGTGGGTCCAGGATGCGGCATCGGCCATTCCCGCCCGCCTGCTCAAGGCCAAGTCCGGCGGCCGCGTGCTCGATCTCTGCGCTGCGCCCGGCGGCAAGACCGCACAATTGCTGAAAGCCGGCTATCTGGTGACGGCGCTCGACAGCGACGCCAGCCGCATGGAACGGCTCAAGGACAATCTCAAGCGCTTGGACTATTCGGCAGAAATCATTGTCGGCGACGCCGGCACTTTTGCGCCCAATTCGGCCTATGATGGCGTGCTGCTCGATGCGCCCTGCTCGGCCACCGGCACCTTCCGCCGCCATCCCGAAGTGATCTGGCATCGCTCGGTGGGCGACGTTGCCGGCCGCGTGCGGTTGCAGAAAGCGTTGATTACCAATGCTTTCCGTTGCCTTGATGTGGGTGGCGTGCTGATCTACTGCGTCTGTTCGCTGGAGCCGGCCGAGGGTGAAGAGCAGGTCGAATGGGCGCTTGATTCGCTCCCCGGCCTCGAACTCTGGCCAGTGACGGCAGATGAATTGCCGGGTCTTGAGAGCGCCGTGACCGCAAAAGGTCTGGTGCGCACCCATCCTGGCATGGCGCCAGGCGGCCACGAAAGTGGCATGGACGGGTTCTTCGTGGCCCGCTTCCGGCGCCGCTGAAAACCAAGTGCCCTCAAGGGCCAGTGAGGACTGAACCGGTGACGGGCAGAAACAAGCCAGTGCAGGCCTATGCCGCGCGGCGGGAGCAGAAGCGCTGATGGCGCTGCCCCTGCCCCACGGGCTGCGCAAGGCTGCCCTTGGCCTGGCCGACGCCACCGTAACCCTGCCCATCCTGCGCTGGACCTGGCGCGGCCTGGCTGATGACGCCTTTGGCGGCGAGCTGCCCGAGTTGCGCCCAGCCGACCGCGAAGCGGTGCGCGACATGATGGCGGGTCGCTATCTGCTGGCCAGCAAGCTGATCGACACCGAGGGCGTCTCGCCCTTTACGCTCGAGGTCAGCCATGTCGACTGGTGGCTGAACCTGCATGGTTTTTCCTGGCTGCGGCATTTCCGTGAGGTGCGCGACAGCGGCGAGCGCCGCTTTGCCCGCATGCTGGTGCTCGACTGGATCGGCCATGAGGCGCAGTTCCAGCACGATACCTGGGCGCTCGCCCTGACGGCGCAGCGCGTCATCAACTGGCTGCGTCACCTGCCGCTGCTGCTCGATGGCGCCAATGCTGCCGAGGCCCGCACCATCCAGCGCATACTCGGCGCACAGATCCAGAGCCTGAAGGTTCGCGCCCCGCTGACCAGCGACCCGGCGGAGGCGCTGTTTGCCGCTATTGCGCTGCTGGGTGCAGAATTCTGCGAGCAGAATGACAAGACCGACGTGCCCATGCGGGTGGAACGGCTCAATGCCCTGCTGGCCACGCAACTTGACCGCGATGGGCTGCATCTGTCGCGCAATCCGCGGCTGCAGCTGCAACTGCTGGTGGAGCTGGTCAGCATCCGCCACATCGCGGCGGCGGTGAAGTCGGAGGCTGGCAATGAACTCGGCGCCCAGATCGACCGCATGCATGAAAGTCTCGATGCGCTGACCCTGTCGAGCGGTGAGCCGGCCTATTTCAATGGCTGCGGCCAGCTTCCGCATGACGTTTTGATCGCCATCCAGTCCAAGGGCCCGATCCGCAAACGGCGTTCCATGCTGATGGGCGGCTATGGCATTTTGCGCGACGGCAATGCCGTGGTGATCGCCGATTCCGGGCTGGCGCCACCGCCGGGCCTGGGCAGTGACCTGCATGCCAGCGCGCTGGGTTTTGAATTTTCTCATGGCACCGAGCTGATCCTCGGCTCCTGCGGCCCGGCCCCATCCGACCTGCCCGACAGCAAGGCGCTGTTCCGCCAGGGCGTGGCGCATTCGGCACCGACCATCGACGCCGAGGACGCGCCGCCACAGCGCCATCCGGCCATTGCGCTGGATAGTGCCGACAACTTGGTCACAATCAGCACCACGGGCTATGCCAAGCATTATGGCGTCGAGCTGGAACGGCGCATCACGCTGCTGTCGCAGGGCACCACCCTGGTCGGCCAGGACCGCATGGTGGCCAAGGGCACGCCGGCGGGCCTGCTGGCCATCCGCTTCCACCTGGCGCCAGGGATCATGGTACGGCGTAACCGCAGCGACGGCATTGTCCGGCTGGTACTGCCCAATGGCGCGGTCTGGAGTTTTCTCTGGGAAGGCGCGGAGTTCCGCGAGGAGGAAAGCGTGCGCCAATCGGCCTATGTCGGCTTCGACAAGACCCGCCAATTGGTGCTGGAAGCCGATGTCGCAGCCGATGCCGAAGTGGCCTGGATCTTCACGCTGGAGCAGCCCTAGCAGCTGCCATGCGTGATTCGCCGGTTGGCGCGCTGCCGGCTTCGTGCTAGCGAGCGCGGAAATTCCATATGACAGGCGAGACACATCTCATGGGCAAGACGGTCAAGGTCGGGCGGGCGCTGCTTTCGGTATTCGACAAGTCTGGCATGGCCGACTTTGCCAAGGGGCTCTCGGCCGCCGGCGTCGAACTGGTCTCGACCGGCGGTACGCACAAGCTGATCAGCGACGCCAGTCTGCCGGTGCGCGAGATCGCCGACCTGACCGGTTTCCCCGAAATGATGGACGGTCGCGTCAAGACGCTGCATCCAAAGGTCCATGGTGGGCTTCTGGCGGTGCGCGACAAGGCGGACCACGCCGCCTCGATGGAAGAGCATGAGATCGGCGCCATCGATCTGGTCGCGGTCAATCTCTACCCCTTCGAGAAGACCGTCGCCTCGGGCGCCAGCTATGACGACATCATCGAAAACATCGACATCGGCGGCCCGGCCATGGTCCGCTCGGCGGCCAAGAACCATGCCTATGTGACAGTGGTGGTCGATCCGGCCGACTATCCGGCCATCCTCGCTGCGATTAGCGAGACCGGCGGCGTGCCATTCGAGCTGCGCCAGAAGCTGGCCGCCAAGGCCTATGCCCGCACGGCAGCCTATGACAGCGCCATTTCGACCTGGTTCGCCAAGGCGATCGACTATCCCGAAATCCCCTATCGCAGCTTTGCCGGCACCTTGCGCGAAGTGATGCGCTATGGCGAAAACCCGCATCAGTGGGCCGGTTTCTATGCCAATGGCGACGACCGCCGCGGCGTCGCAACTGCGACCCAGGTGCAGGGCAAGACGCTGAGCTACAACAATATCAACGATACCGACGCGGCCTTCGAGCTGGTCTCGGAATTCGACGCCAATGAAGTGGCAGCCGTCGCCATCATCAAGCATGCCAACCCCTGTGGCGTCGCCGTGGCCGGTGACCTGCTGACGGCCTATCAGAATGCCCTACGCACCGACCCAGTCTCGGCCTTTGGCGGCATTGTCGCCACCAATCGCGAAATCGACGCCGCCACGGCGACGGAAATCGTCAAGGTCTTCACCGAGGTGATTGTCGCGCCGTCGGCCACGCAGGAAGCCCAGGACATCATCGCCGCCAAGAAGAATCTGCGCCTGCTGCTGACCGGCGGCTTGGCCGATGCCAAGGCCGATGGTCTCGTTGTGAAATCCGTAGCCGGCGGCCTGCTCGTGCAGTCGCGCGACAATCGCAATGTCGATGACTGCGAGCTGAAAGTCGTCACCAAGCGCCAGCCGACCGACGCTGAAATGGCCGACCTGCGCCTCGCCGCCAAGGTCGCCAAGCACGTCAAGTCCAACGCCATCGTCTACGTCAAGGACGGCGCCACCGCCGGCATCGGCGCCGGTCAGATGTCCCGCGTGGATTCGGCCCTCACCGGCCACCGCAAGTCGGTGGACGCCGCCAAGGCAGCCGGGATTGAAGGCGCGTTGAGCCAGGGCTCGGTCGTCGCCTCCGACGCCTTCTTCCCCTTCGCCGATGGTCTGGAAGCTCTGGTCGCAGCCGGTGCCACTGCGGTGATCCAGCCGGGTGGTTCGATGCGCGATGACGAGGTGATTGCCGCGGCAGATGCGGCCGGTATCGCCATGGTGATGACCGGCATGCGCCACTTCCGCCACTAGGGATATTTCCGTAGTAAACATCCGCCAAACCTTACGAAAACGTAATTGGCCTTGCGTGAAGAAGTAAGACCTTCTTGAGAATGCGATGGCAGATTGGGCGAGGTCGCAGTCTCCTGCGGCTTCGAGGCGTCAATGCGAATAAAGATTCCGACCGATCTCTCAGCACTGCTACATGCCGGACTTTGGCGGTCCGTGGTTTCGCTTGGCATCAAGGTGGCGACGGCCGGGCTAACCTATCTGACTTATGTCGTGCTCTCGCGCACCATGACGCCGCTGGAATATGGCCATTTCGCCTTCGGTCTGGCGCTGGCAACCGTCCTCGCCATTGCCGCCGGCATTGGCCAGCCGATGGCCATCCTGCGGCTGTGGTCGCAGGAGACCGTTGCCGGCCGCAAGGAAGAGGCCGTGGCCGCCGCACGCGATGGCGCCGGCATCACCATTGCCGCCAGCCTGATCGTCGCCGTGGCGCTTTGCGTCGTGGTCACCATCATCCTGCAATTCATGACCTTCGACGACACCTCCAACCATTTCTATGGCGCGGCTTTCCTGATCCTGCCGATGGCGCTGGCCGAGTATAATTCCTCGGCTTTGCGCGCCCAGGGTTCGCTGTGGACCGCACTATTCCCGCGCGACATCCTGTGGCGCGTGGCGCTGCCCGGCGTGGTGCTGGCGCTGTTTGCCGTCGGCGTGGTGCTGAGCGGTCCCGACGCACTAGTGCTCTCGGCCGCTTTGCTGACCGGCATGCTGGGCCTGCAGCTCTGGCTGGCCATCCGCAAGGGCCGTTATGTGCTAATGCCCGCGCTGACCGGATTGCGCGCCTATTGGGCCAAATGGGGCGGGATTTCCCGCTGGTTGATGCTGGGCGCGCTGATCGAAACCGCGGCGCTCAATGCCGACGTTATCCTCGTCGGCCTGATGCTCGATCTCGAAAGCTCCGGCGTCTATTTCAACGCCTTCCGCACCGCCGGGCTGATGACGCTGTTCACCTTTGCCATCGAACTGGTAATCGCCCCCATGGTGGCGCAGCATTTCCATGCCGGCCAGATGCGCAAGGCGCAGGCCATTACCGCTCTGGCCTCGGGCGCCGGCTTTGCCTTTTCGCTGGTTATCTTTGCCCTCTTCGCCATCTGGGGCGATTTCATCCTGTCGCTGTTTGGCCCCTCCTATGCCGAAGGCACGCTGGTGCTGGTGCTGCTGGCCTTTGGCCTGCTGTTTGATGCCGCCACCGGCCCCTCCAAGATCGTCATGATGATGACCGGCCACGAACGCGCCTATGTGGCGATTTTCGGCACCATCATGGGCCTGGGCTTCCTGCTGCAGATCCTGGTCATCCCGGCTTTTGGCATCGTCGGCGCCGCCGCCACCAATATGGTGGCCCGCATTGCCGCCCAGCTGGCCATTGCCCTCTACTGCAGGCTGCGCATCGGCCTCGATACCAGCCTGATCGGGGTCTTTGCTGTGCGCGGCGCCGTGGATCGTCCGGCTGCCATCTGACCGTACCCATGAGTACGGTTATGCTTGACCGCTGGCCCCCTCCTGCCTTAGAACCACTCCAAACTTTCCCTGCCGGAATACCGCAATGACCAAGGCCCGCACGCTCTACGACAAGATCTGGGACGACCATCTGGTGCAGAACAACGAGGATGGCTCCTCGCTGCTCTATATCGACCGTCACCTCGTTCACGAAGTCACGAGCCCGCAGGCCTTCGAAGGTCTGCGCATGAACGGCCGCAAGGTCCGCCATCCCGAGCGCACGCTGGCCGTGGTCGATCACAACGTGCCGACCACCGACCGCTCGCTCCCCAATCCCGACCCGGAAAGCGCCATCCAGATCGAGACGCTGGCCGAAAACACCCGCGATTTCGGCATCGAATATTTCGACCCCTTCGACAAGCGCCAGGGCATCGTGCACATCGTCGGCCCCGAACAGGGCTTCACCCTGCCCGGCATGACCATCGTCTGCGGTGACAGCCATACCTCGACGCACGGCGCTTTCGGCGCTCTGGCCCATGGTATCGGCACATCCGAAGTGGAACACGTTCTGGCCACCCAGACGCTGATCCAGCAGAAGGCCAAGAACATGCTGGTGCGCGTCGACGGCCAGCTGCCGCCTCACGTCACCGCCAAGGACATCATCCTTGCCATCATCGGCGAAATCGGCACCGCCGGCGGCAATGGCCATGTCATCGAATTTGCCGGCGAAGCCATCCGCTCGCTGTCGATGGAAGGCCGCATGACGGTCTGCAACATGACCATCGAGGGCGGCGCCCGCGCCGGCCTGATCGCCCCCGACCAGACCACGTTCGATTACGTGGAAGGCCGCAACCGCGCGCCCAAGGGCAAGGCCTGGGACATGGCCGTCGATTACTGGAAGACCCTCTATACCGACGAAGGCGCCGTCTACGACAAGGTGGTGATCCTCGATGCCGCCAAACTGCCGCCGATCGTTTCCTGGGGTTCCTCGCCCGAGGACGTCATCTCGGTGACTGGCGTCGTGCCGAACCCCGATGACATCGCCGACGAGAACAAGCGTGCCTCCAAGTGGCGGGCGCTAGACTATATGGGCCTCAAGCCCGGCACCCCGATCACCGACATCACCGTGGAACGCGTCTTCATCGGCTCCTGCACCAATGGCCGTATCGAGGATCTGCGCGCCGCTGCCGCCGTCATCGGCGACAAGAAGGTCGCGCCCGGCGTCAACGCCATGGTCGTGCCCGGCTCGGGCCTGGTCAAGGATCAGGCCGAGGCTGAAGGCCTGCACACCATCTTCCTCAATGCCGGCTTTGAATGGCGCGAGCCGGGCTGTTCCATGTGCCTCGCCATGAACCCCGACAAGCTCAAGCCGCAGGAACGCTGCGCTTCGACGTCGAACCGCAATTTCGAAGGTCGCCAGGGCTTCAAGGGCCGGACTCATCTCGTAGCCCCCGCCATGGCCGCTGCAGCAGCTTTAGCCGGCCATTTCGTAGACATCCGCGAGTGGCAGTAAGCGATAGCGATTGGGGGGCGCGCTACGCGCCCACCCTCGACGATATCGAAGCCCTCGCCATCAAGGCGCTCGAGGAACTCCCCGAGCCCTTTAAGTCGCTCGCCGCTGATGTGACCTGCTCGGTGGCCGACTATGCCGAACAGGACGTGCTCGACGGCTTCGGCATGGAAAGCCCTTTCGAGTTGATGGGGCTGTTCGTCGGTATAGGCCTCACTGAAGACGGCGCCGTGCCGCAGACCGGCCAGCTTCCCAACACTGTCTTCCTCTATCGTCGCGCCATGCTCGACTATTGGGCCGAGCATGATGACAATACGCTGGGCGAAGTGGTCACCCATGTGCTGGTGCACGAGCTGGGGCACCATTTCGGCTTTTCCGACGAGGATATGGAGGCGATCGAGGCCTCGGTTGACGGCAATTGAGCCATGGATTGCGACAATCCTGTTAAGGTAAACGCGCAGTAAACCTTGGGATTTGTCGATTAACCTCTATGACTGCGCCCCACTGCTCGGTCGTGACGCCCTGTCACGAACTGAGGCTCTCCATCACAGCCGTGGGAACAACAAGAAAATGACCACCACCCGGTCCAAGACAACTCTCAAAATCGTCCAGCCCGAGATCGAACAGGTCGAGGCTATCCTGCAGGAAGCCGCCAAGCAGAGCGCGCCCATGGTCCAGCGCCTGGCGACGCACCGCGACCGCATCGACCTTGCCGTCAAGGAACTGGAAAGCGAGCGCTTCGAACTGATCTCGCGCCGCGACCTGCTGCGCCGCCAGGTCGAGGCCGTCGAACAGGGCCTCGCCATGCATATCGAAGACATCGAAGCGACGATGCGCCTCTATGAGGCCGGCCTCAACACCCTGCCGTCCAACAGCTGATCCCAAACGGGCGGGCGGCTAGTCGCGTTCGACGAATTCGAACTCGGCCTCATTGCCGCCTGCCGGATCATCCGAGACCCGCAGCGCCAGCTTGCCTTCGTCAAGCGCCGCAAACCACTCTTCCCAGCTCACCAGATGAAACCCGCCAATGCGGTCGGGGCCCTCATTGCCATCGGTATTGATGGCATGCTGGCCAAAGGTCAGCTGCAGCAGCGTGCGGATGCCGGTACCATCGGGCGTATCCATCAGCATCGGATTGCCACCACGAGCCTCGGCCCATTGGCGGATATCGTCGCGATCGGTAAGGGTCTTGGACATGGCACGCTCCTCAAAACTGTGTTGCTTCGACAATAGCGGCGCAGGGGGCTTGGTTCCGTTCCGATTCCCAAGCGGCTTCGCGCCTGCTAAGACGCTCGGACATAAAGCGAGCCAGCATGACCAACAGCAGTGACAAAATTCTCCTCGGCCAGATCGGCGCGGCGCATGGCATCAAGGGCCATGTACGCATCTCGGCCCATACCCAGGATCCCCTGGCGATCGGCACCTATGGTCCGCTCGATACCGACCGGCCGGGCTTGACCGTGACCCTGAGCAAGCTCCGGCTGCACAAGACCGTCGTCGTTGCCCAGATCAAGGGCATCAATGACCGCAATGCCGCCGAAGCGCTCAATGGCGTCAACCTCTTCATCGACCGCGCCAAGCTGCCCGAGATTGACGACGAGGACGATTTCTACCACGCCGACCTGATCGGCCTCGAAGCGCGCCTCGATACCGGCATCACCATCGGCCAGGTCTCGGCCCTGCCTAATTTCGGCGGCGGTGACCTGATCGAAATCCGCGATCCGCAGAGCGGCGATACCTATCTCTACCCCTTCACCAAGGGCGTAGTGCCGCAGGTCAATATCGCCGAGGGCTATCTCACCATCGTCGTGCCGATCGAGGTCGACGAGGGCGAGGAAGAGCCCAATTGAGCTTTGCCGCCTCCATCATAACGCTGTTCCCTGAGCTGTTTCCGGGGCCCCTCGGGGCCTCAGTGCTGGGGCGCGGCCTCAATGATGGCCTGTGGTCGCTCTCGACCACGCAATTGCGCGACTTTGCCGAGGATCGCCACCGCACGGTGGACGACACGCCATCGGGCGGCGGCGCCGGCATGGTGCTGAAACCCGATATTCTGGCCAAGGCCATCGACGCCACCGCGCGCGAGGGCGATCCGCGCCCGCGCATCCTGATGTCGCCGCGCGGCAAGCCGCTGACCCAGGCACGGGCTCGCGAGCTAGCCCTGGGACCGGGGGCTGTCATCGTCTGCGGGCGCTTCGAGGGGATCGACCAGCGCGTCATAGACGGCCGGGGGCTCGAAGAAATCTCCATTGGCGACTATGTGCTGGCCGGCGGCGAAGTGGCCGCCATGGTGCTGCTGGAGGCCGTGGTGCGGCTAATCCCGGGCGTGCTGGGCAAGGCCGAAAGCCATGCCGACGAAAGCTTCGAAAATGGCCTGCTGGAATATCCGCAATATACCCGCCCGCAGAGCTTTGAGGGCGTCGATATTCCACCCATCCTGACCTCGGGCGACCATGGCAAGATCGCCAAATGGCGGCACGAGCAGAGCTTAGTGCTGACCCGCGCCCGCCGGCCGGACCTGATGACGACCAAATCGTCATAAATCCGGCGCCGATACTGGACTCTGGTGGCAAAATCCCCTAAGCAGCCGCCACTACCGCGCTTCGGGCTTATCGGACCCGTTTCGCACCAAGAAGAAGACTGCAAACCTCCGTTATAACTAAGACCGGGCGATCGCGCCTCAAAACGCGAATAAACGCTCCTTTGAAAAGATCGAGACGGATCATGAATATCATCCAGCAGCTCAACCAAGAGCATGTTGCCGAACTGGCCGCCAAGCGCGAGCTTCCCGACTTCACCCATGGCGATACCGTCAAGGTGTGGGTCAAGATTCGCGAAGGCGAAAAAGAACGCCTGCAGGCCTATGAAGGCGTTGTCATCGCCCTCAACGGCGGCGGCATCACGGCCTCGTTCACCGTGCGCAAGATTTCCTATGGCGAAGGCGTGGAACGCGTGTTCCCGCTCTACTCCCCCAACGTTGCTTCGGTCGAAGTCCTGAAGCGCGGCAAGGTGCGTCGCGCCAAGCTCTACTACCTGCGCGATCGTCGCGGTAAATCGGCTCGTATTTTCGAATCGACCAACTCGCGTACCAAGAAGATCGAAGCCGGCGAACGCACCGCAGCCCAGGCTGCGCGCGAAGCCCGCGAAGCCGAAAAGATTGCAGCAGCAGAGGCTTTTGCAGCCGAGCAGGCGGCCAAGGACGCTGAAGCCGCTGCCGCTGCCAAGGCAGCCGAAGCTGAGGCCGCTGCAGCGACCGAAGAAGCTCCCAAGGCCGAATAAGCCTTGGTGCAGTCCTGAATTGAAAAACCCGGTCGCAAGGCCGGGTTTTTGTTGTCCTGATTCACGTGAAACTTCGAACCGTCCCGCAGGGCAAAATAACGTCGGTTGCGTGATTTTAAGTGAGAAGGCCATGAGGGCTGTGCCCGAATGGCGGGCAGCACGCGCTGCAATCGGTTAGCACACTGTTAGCATCGAGCGCTGTCACTTGCGGCTTGTGCGTCGTCGCAGGCTTGGCGATAAGAAACGCCCTGCCCTTTGCCGCTGAGTCCGTCATGCCCGTCTCGATCGTCACCTGGAACATCAATTCGATCCGCCTGCGCCTGCCGATGGTACTCGACTTCATCGCAAAGCATGCGCCCGACGTGATCATGTTCCAGGAGATCAAGTGCACGGACGACCAGTTTCCGCGCAATGCCTTCATTGATGTCGGCTATCCGCACATGGCCGTGCATGGCCAGAAGGGCTATCACGGCGTCGCAATCGTATCGAAGTTTCCGCTGACCGATGTGTCGTCGAAAGTCTTCTTCGACATTCCCGAATCGCGCCACGTCTCGGCCCTGACCGATTTCGGCCATGGCCCGGTGACGCTGCATGATTTCTATATCCCGGCTGGCGGCGACGAGCCCGATCCCGAGATCAACCCCAAGTTCAAGCACAAGCTTGGCTTCCTATCCGAACTGACCACCTGGTTCACCGAACCGGCTTTCCAGCGCGGCCATCTGATCGCTGGCGACTTCAATATCGCACCGCATGAAAACGACGTCTGGGGCCACAAGCAACTACTCAAGATCGTCAGCCACACCCCGGTGGAGACCCAGGCGCTCGATGCCATTCTCAATGGCGGCCATGGCTGGGTCGACCTGGTGCGCAAGCATGTGCCCTATGACCAGAAGCTTTATTCCTGGTGGAGCTATCGCAGCGCCAATTGGGAGCTGGCCAACAAGGGCCGGCGCCTCGACCACATCTGGTCGACCGCCGATGTCGCCGAGCATTGCATCGGCACCGACATCATCAAGGCCTATCGCGGTTACACACCCCAGCCGAGCGACCACGTGCCGGTCATCGCCCATTTCGTTGGCGTCTAGTCGAGCCCTTCGTCGCTGCCATTGAGCGCATGCTCTTCCCACTCACTTTCGGGAATGGCATCGCCCAGGGTGAAATCGAACGCGCGGACGCTGCGCGCGTCGGCCGTGGCCGCGCAATGATATTGCAGGTGAAACCACTGGCCCTGGCTACGAAAGGCGCCGCCCTCGGCGGTGAGCGCCTGTCCGGCCAGCACCATATCGCCATAGGCATAGCCGACCACGGCATCGGGCGGCCCAGCAACCCGAGCGACACGCAATTGCTCCAGCGCCTCCATATTGCATAGCTGGATCACCTGCTCGTCACCCGCCAGCAGCGGCAGGGCTTCGGCGATTTCCCGATTGGCCGGGTCGCTCAGAATTCCGGAGGCAAAGAACTTGGTCGCCTTGACCGGCTGCGGCCCTGACTCAGGGGCCGGCGGGAGTATGCTTTGCACAGGGTCGGGCTCAGGCGTTGGACTAGCCACCATGAGCAGCGCAACCGGCTCCACTGCAGGCGGATGGAGCGCCGCGAATTGGCTTTCGCTCAGGATATCGACGGCGATCGGTCGTTCGGGCGGCACCGGCAGGCGGCGTGGCGCGGCAGCCCAGAGCAGCAGGATGAGGATTGCGACATGGCCGGCGACTGAGGCCGGCAAGGTCCAATCAAAACGTCGGAACTGCAACGAGCCAAACATGGTGCCAGAGCCCGACGGCGTTTACGGGACCTCCCTAATTCCAAGCCTATGCGGCTCTTTTGCGGTCTGGCGCTATTTGTCCCCAGCCTGCATGCGCTGGCGGACCGGCTCGAGCGCACCGAGATAATTGCCCAGCTCGCGCTCGACGCGGGCCACGGCGCGTTGCGCCAGTTCGGGGCTCTGCTGCACCAGCTTGAGAAAGGCCGATCGGGGCACGAAGAGCGTTTCGCAATCGGTCACGGCCGTGATGGTGAGCGGGCGGGGCTTGCTGAGGATCAGCGCCATGGCGGAGACGACGCTGCCGGGCTCAGAAATCGCATAGGGCTTGCCGCCGCCATCGGGCCGGGCTTTCAGCGTGCCCGACATCAGAACAAAAGCGCCCTGCGGCGCGTCGCCGGACTTGTACAGCACCGCGTCGGGATCGAAATGGCGCAGGTCGCCGGCAAAGGCCAGCATGCGCCGCTGCTCGTCGTCGCAGATATCGAAAAATTCGGCCTGAGCCAGTGCCTCGGCCGCATCGTCCCTGATCATATGCCCAATCCGGATGCGCCATCAGCCCCGACTGAGCGGGGCTGATTCACCTATAGGGCATTCTTCGCGATTTTATACCAGATTTTGCGGTAAGCGCCGCTCGCTCCACTGATTATGGAACGAGGCGATAGCCGCCCTCTTCCGTCACCAGCAGGCGCGCATTGGACGGATCGCGCTCGATCTTCTGGCGCAGGCGATAGATATGGGTCTCCAGCGTATGCGTGGTGACACGGTTGTTATAGCCCCACACTTCCTTGAGCAGGATATCGCGGGTGATGGTCTTGGGGCCTTGGCGATAGAGAAACTTCAGGATGGAAGTCTCCTTGTCGGTCAGCCGCACCTTGTTGCCATCGGTAGCCTCAAGCAGCTTGGCCGAGGGCTGGAAGCTGTAGTGGCCGATGGTGAAGACCACGTCTTCGCTCTGGTCATGCTGGCGCAGCGCCGCATTGATGCGGGCTAGCAGCACCGGAAAGCGGAATGGCTTGGTCAGATAGTCATTGGCGCCCGATTCCAGACCCTGGATCTGGTCGGCATCGCTATCGTGGCCGGTCAGCATCAGGATCGGGCTCTTGTAGCCCTCGGCGCGCAGCACTTTGACGGCTTCGCGGCCATCCATGTCGGGCAGGCCGACATCGAGGATCATCAGATCGACATTGTTCTCGCGCGTAACTTTCAGCGCATCATTGGCGGTACCGGCCTGGACGATGTCAAATTCCGGATACGTCTCGAGCTGTTCAACGAGCGTCTGGCGCAGATCCGCGTCGTCGTCGACCAGCAGGATGCGTCGCTTGTTCATTGTTTTCTCCGGTCTTTTTGCGTCACCGAGCCAAAGCTCACAGGATTGCGACTGGTTTTAGGCTAACCTATCACAACGGCGTTACAGTGATGAGCAACGTAAAGATCAGGCCGGAAGTTGCACCAGCACACTGTAATGACACGGAAATAATGGGCATCCGCAATTATTTGGGCGGCGGACGATGGCCAAACAACGCCGAGCCGACGCGCACGTCACTGGCGCCCATGGCGATCCCGACCTCGAAATCCCCGCTCATGCCCATCGACAGCCGCGCCACACCCGCCTGGCGGCCCAGTTCGGCCAGTTGGGCGAAATAGGGTCCGGGCGGCACACCGTCAGGCGGAATGCACATCAGCCCGACCACATCGAGCCCATGCACATCGCGGCAACGGACCACGAAAGCGACTGTTTCAGCCGGGGCGATGCCGGCCTTCTGCTCTTCGAGACCGATATTGACCTGCACGAAACAAGGAAGCTTTCGTCCGGCTTGCAGCATTTCTGCAGCCAGAATGCCGGCAAGTTTCTCGCGATCCACCGTCTCGATGACGTCGAACAGCGCCACCGCCTCGCGGGCCTTGTTGGTTTGCAGTGGCCCGATCAGATGCAGCTCCACATCCGGAAAGCGCTCACGCAGGCCCGGCCATTTGGCCTGGGCCTCCTGCACACGGTTTTCGCCGAACACGCGCTGGCCCGCCTCGAGGAAGGGCACGATCGCCTCGGCCTCAAAAGTTTTGGAGACGGCAACGAGGCTCACCGCTTCGGGCGGCGCGCCAAAGCGCTCATGCGCCCGGGCGATGCGCTCGCGGATGGCGGCGAGGTTTTCGGCGGCCGGAGTGTCCATGCTTTCGCCTCTTGCTGTTGACCTAGGGGGGTATTTCTGGTGATGGTCCGGGTAACCAAAATCCCCCACAAACGCAAGCCGCGCCGGACTTTGATGGCGCCTTGCGAAAGATCACCCAAGGACGAGCAAGTGAGCGGCGAACGCTACAATCCGCGCGAAATGGAACCCCGTTGGCAGAAGGTCTGGGACGACAGGCAGAGCTTTGTCTCGTCCAATGACGATCCGCGCGAGCCCTATTACGTGCTCGAGATGTTCCCCTATCCGTCGGGCCGCATCCACATGGGCCACGTGCGCAACTATTCCATGGGCGACGTGGTGGCGCGCTATCACCGCGCCAAGGGCAAGAATGTGCTGCATCCCATGGGTTGGGATGCCTTCGGCCTTCCGGCCGAAAATGCCGCCATCGAGCGCAAGACCCATCCCGGCACTTGGACGCGGCAGAACATCGCCGCGATGAAGGCCCAGCTCAAGTCCATGGGCCTCGCCATCGACTGGACCCGCGAAATTGCCACCTGCGAGCCGGAATATTACCAGCACCAGCAGTCGATGTTCATCGACATGATGGCGGCGGGCCTAGTGACCCGCAAGCAGTCCAAGGTCAACTGGGACCCGGTCGACATGACCGTGCTGGCCAATGAACAGGTCATTGACGGCAAGGGCTGGCGCTCCGGCGCCGTGGTGGAACAGCGCGAGCTGACCCAGTGGTTCTTCAAGATTTCCGACATGGCCGAAGAGCTGCTGGAAGCGCTCGACACCCTGACCGAATGGCCGGAAAAAGTGCGCATCATGCAGCGCAACTGGATCGGCAAGAGCCAGGGCCTGGCCTTCGATTTCGGGCTGAAGGGTGCGCCGCAGGGCTTTGATACCCTGCCCGTCTACACCACCCGCCCCGACACCATGCGCGGGCCGACCTTTGCTGCCATCGCCGCCGACCATCCGCTGGCCAAGGCTTTGGCCGAGGGCAATCCGGAGATCGCCGCCTTCAACAAGCTGTGCCAGCAGTCCGGCACCTCAGCGGAAGCGCTGGAAACCGCGGAAAAGCTGGGCTTTGACACCGGCATCACGGTGACCCATCCGGCTGATCCGAGCTGGGAGCTGCCGCTGTTTATCGCCAATTTCGTGCTGATGGATTATGGCACCGGCGCCATCATCGGCTGCCCGGCGCATGACCAGCGCGACCTGGATTTCGCGCGCAAATATGACCTGCCGGTCATCGACGTGTTCAAGCCGCTCGACAGCGACGACGCCGTTGGCAACGAGGCCTATTCGCCGCTCAAGACCCAGAAGGTTCGCTATATCCAGTGGTTTGGCGAGACCGGCGCGGAATTGACCGTGCAGGAAGCCATGGACCAGACGCTGACCCTATTTGAAGCCAAGGGCTGGGGCACAGCACAGACGCAGTATCGCCTGCGCGACTGGGGCGTGTCGCGCCAGCGCTATTGGGGCTGCCCAATCCCGGTGATCCATTGCGAGGTCTGCGGCACCCTGCCCGTGCCCAAAAAGGACCTGCCGGTTGTGCTGCCCGAGGATGTCAGCTTCGACAAGCCCGGCAATGCACTGGACCATCACCCGACCTGGAAGCATGTGCATTGCCCGCAATGCGGTGGCGCGGCCCGTCGCGAGACGGACACCATGGACACGTTCGTGGATTCGTCCTGGTATTACACCCGCTTCACGGCGCCCCATGCCGAAACGCCGACCATTCCGGCCGTAGCCAATCGCTGGCTGCCGGTCGACCAGTATATCGGCGGCGTCGAGCATGCTATCCTGCACCTGCTCTATTCGCGCTATTTCACCCGCGCCATGAAGGCCACCGGCCATGTGGCCCATGACGAGCCCTTCAAGGGCCTGTTCACCCAAGGCATGGTGACGCACGAGACCTACAAGGCCCCGGGCGGCGAGTGGGTCGCGCCCGCTGACATTCTGGTCGAAACCTTCGGTGAAGGCCGCCGCGCCACGCATCTGAAATCGGGCGAGGCGATTTCCATTGGCTCGATCGAAAAGATGAGCAAGTCCAAGAAGAATGTCGTCGATCCCGACGAGATCGTCGCCACCTATGGCGCCGATACCGCGCGCTGGTTCATGCTCTCGGATTCTCCCCCGGAACGCGACGTGCAGTGGACTGAGGCCGGCGTCGAAGGCGCCAGCCGCTTCCAGCAGCGCGTCTGGCGCCTGGTCGGCGAAACCATCGAATTGGTGAAACAGTCTGCCGAGACTGTTTCTGTATCAGATGACAGTGAAGCTCTGGCCCTGCGCAAGATTGTGCATCGGGCCGTGCACAATGTTGGCGGCGATATCGAAGGCCTGCGCTTCAACCGCGCCGTGGCCCAGATTTATGAGCTGACCAACGCGCTGGTGCGCTCCGCAGGTCTGGCCTCGGCGTCACCGGCAAGCCGCATTGCGGCGCTTGCCGAGGGCGTGGAGCGGCTGATTCAGCTAATTGCACCGATGATGCCTCATCTGGCGGAAACCTGCTGGGAAGCCCTCGGCAAGAGCGGTCTGGTCGCTGACGCCTCATGGCCGCCTGTCGATCCGGCGCTGCTGGTGGATGACGAAGTTACGCTGCCGATCCAGATCAACGGCAAGCGCCGCGGCGAGATCACGGTTCCCAAGGGCATGGCTGCGGCAGAGGTAGAAGCACTGGTCTTGTCAATGGATGAGATTGTCCGCATTCTGGACGGCAAGGCCCCGAAGAAAATCGTCATCGTCCCGGACAGGATCATCAATGTCGTTGTCTAAGCGCACACGCGCCACGGCCCTTGCCGGGCTCATGCTGGTCTCGGGCGCCCTGCTGGGCGCCTGCAGCTTCCAGCCGGTTTATAGCGGCGCGCTGGCAGCCAGTCCGACACTCGACATCGCCTATGCCGAGCCGACGACCCGGCTGGAACAGATCGTCTATCAGGAGCTCGAGCTGCGCCTGGGCTCGTCCACCTCGCCGACGGCGCCGCTCGCGACCGTAACGGTGGCCGGGTCCGGCACGGGCGTCGCACCGATGACCAGCAGCCCCAATATCAGCGCCCCGGCCCGCGCCGGCGTCACTGCGACCATCACCATCACCCGCCGCGACGGCAGCGATGCAAAGCCGCTGGTGTTGAGCCGCAGCGCTACCGCGCAGTACACCACCACCGGTCAGGTGCTGGCCAATACGGCCGCCGCCAATGACGCCACCGAGCGCGCCACCAAGGCCGCCGCCGAATCCCTGCGCCTGGCGGTCCTGGCCGCGCTCAGCCGCTGATGAGCGCTCTCAAGGCGCATGAGGTCGCCCGTTTCCTGGTGCGACCCGATATCACCGAAGGTATCTTTTTAGCCTATGGGCCCGATGCCGGGCTGGTGCGGGAAACCGCCCAGCGGCTGATCCGTAGCCTCAGCGGCGATGATCCCGAAGCGGCCAGCGTGGTGACGCTGGATGGCAGCGAAGTGGACGCCGATCCGTCGATTCTCGCCGTCGAGGCAAAGACCATTTCCCTGTTTGGCGGCAAGCGCATCGTTCGGGTGCGCGGCGCTGGAAAATCCATCGTCATGACGCTGACCGAGCTGCGTGACGATCCCAGTGGCGCCGCCATCGTGCTCGAAGCGGGCAATCTGACCCCCAAGGATGCGCTGCGGGCGCTGGTGGAGGCAGCCAAGCTGGGCCGCGCCCTGCCCTGCTATCCTGATAGCGACGAGACGCTGCAGGCCCTGATTCGTGACAGTTTCAATCAGCAAGGCATTCGCGTCGATGCGGATGTCGTTGCCACCCTGCGCGAAATCCTCGGCAATGACCGCGAGATCACCCGCCGCGAGCTGGAAAAGCTCAGTCTCTATGCAACAAAGAGCAAGCTGCTCACCCGCGAAGACGTGCTTTTGCTCTGCGCCGACAATGGCATGCTGGTGATTGACGCCATTCTCGACGCCACCGGCGGCGGCCATGCCGAAAAGCTCGAACTAGCGCTCAACCGGGCACTTTCCTCAGCCGTCGACCCACAGCGGCTGCTCGCCATGGCCACCATTCACTTCGCCAACCTGCGCCGCTGGCGCACCGAGGTCGATGCCGGCAAGAGCCCGCGCATGGTGCTGGATGGCTTGCGGCCGAAACCGCACTTTTCGCGCACCGCGGCGCTTGAACAGCAGCTACGGCTCTGGTCGGATACGGCGCTGGCCACAGCCTGTGAGCGCATCCTTCAGGCCACCAGCGATAGTCGCAGGCGCCCAGCGCTGGCCGAAGCTATCCTGCGCCGCGTACTGCTGGCCCTCTGCATGATGGCCGCATCGCACTAGCATCAGTGTTTCACGTGGAACGCAAAAAAACGCCGTCCCGGCTTGCGCTGGAACGGCGTTTTCTTTGATCATTCAGATGCTTAGTTTGCGTAGCCGGTAAGTTTCACGCAGATGCCGTCGAGCTGTTCCAGCGTCTTATAGCGGATTTCCAGCTTGCCGCCGCGCTCGCTGTGCGCCAGCGAAACCGACAGACCCAGGGCATCCGACAGCCGGCGCTCCAAGGCGACGGTATCGGCGTCGCGATCGGCGCGCGAGGGGCTCGGCTTGTTGGTGCCGGCCACTTCGCGCTGCTGGCTGAGGGCTTCGGCTTCACGCACCGACAGACCGCCGGAGACGATCTGGCGGGCCAGCTTGGTTGGGTCTTCGGCGGTAATCAGCGTACGGGCGTGACCGGCGGTGAGGGCACCGCTCGACACCATGCCGCGCACAACTTCCGGCAACTTGAGTAGACGCAGCGTATTGGCGACATGCGAGCGGCTCTTGCCGATCACCTGAGCCAGATCTTGCTGGGTATAGTCGAACTGCTCGATCAGCTGGCCATAGCCCATGGCCTCTTCCAGCGGATTGAGATCGGCGCGCTGCACGTTTTCGATAATGGCGAGCTCAAGGGCTTCCTTGTCATCGACATCGCGCACGATGACCGGCACCTCATGCAGGCCCGCCTTCTGAGCGGCACGCCAGCGGCGTTCACCAGCGATCAGCTCGAAGACATTGGGATCCTGGCTGGGGCGAACCAGCAGCGGCTGCATCACACCCTTTTCGCGGATCGAATTGGTCAGGTCCTCCAACTGATCCGCATCAAAGGTTCGACGCGGATTCGCCCGATTAGCGATGATAAATTCAACCGGCAGCTTCTTGATGCCGCCCGATTCGGTGACGCGGGCGCCTTCCACAGTCGCCATATCGCCGATCAGAGCCGCCAGCCCGCGACCAAGACGTGTGGGTTTGTCGTTCATCGAAAACTCCTATGCCGCGGCGTTGAGCTGGCGCTCACGGCGGATCACTTCGGTGGCGAGGCGCAGATAGGCCTGGCTGCCGGCACATTTGAGATCATAGAGCAGCGCCGGCTTGCCATAGGACGGCGCCTCGCTGAGCCGGACATTGCGGGGAATGACCGTGTCATACACCAGCTCACCCATTTCCGAGCGCACGTCGGCGAGCACCTGTTCGGAAAGGTTGTTGCGCTTGTCGAACATGGTCATTACCACGCCCTGGATCGACAGGTTGGGGTTAAGCGTCGATCGGATCTGCTCGATGGTTTGTAGCAGCTGCGAAAGACCTTCCAGTGCGAAGAATTCGCATTGCAACGGCACCAGAACGGCATCAGCCGCCACCAGGGAATTGATAGTGAGAAGGTTCAGCGACGGCGGGCAGTCGATCAGAATGTAACTGACCGGCTTGTCGTTGATGCTGAGGTCATTGAGCTGCTTGAAGGCATCGCGCAGCTTAAAGGCGCGATCGGCATGGCCGGCAATGGTCAGTTCCACCCCAAGCAGGTCCATGGTCGACGGCACGATGGCTACATTGGGCACCGAGGTCATGATCGCCGCTTGGGCCACCGTCGCCTCGCCGACCAGCAGATCATAGGACGAGACTTCGCGATCCGTGCGCGAAATGCCGAGACCCGTCGAGGCATTGCCCTGCGGATCGAGATCGACAATCAGCACGCGCTCGCCGATGGCAGCCAGGGCCGTAGCGAGATTGATGGCGGTCGTGGTCTTGCCCACGCCACCCTTTTGGTTGGCCAGTGTCAAAATACGGGGCGCCACTATCGGCCTCCAGCTCGTTCGCCGCTAACTAACTGTTTTCGCACGCAAATTCGTAAGCGTGAGCAGGACACCGCTTGGATCGATGTCACTGGCCTGTATTAACACGTCCGAGACCCAGCGCGTAGATGTTTCGGCCAGTTCTTCAACATGTTCCCGGCCTTTATGCAGGATTGCCCGGGTTTCCGGGCCAAAGAAGGGCGAAATCCATGTGCACAATTGTGGGAGCGAGGCCAGCGCGCGGGAGGTGATGACATCCGGCACTGGTGTTTCACGTGAATCAATCTGGTCGCTACGCGCACCTTCTACCGTCACCAGAAGCCCCAACTCGCGGGCCACCGTGCGCAGGAAGCTGACTTTGCGGCTATTGGGCTCGATCAGGGTGAAGAAGGCAGGTGTGCCCTTGAGCGCGATGGCCAGTGGCAGGGCCGGCAAGCCACCACCGCTGCCGAGGTCCAGAAAAGCCCTGTCTGTCGGCTTGAGCAGCGACAGCACCTGCAGGCTGTCGGCAAAGTGCCGGGTCCAGACCTCGCTCAGTGTTTCACGTGAAACAAGATTCTGCACCGCCTGCCACTTGGTCAGCAGTTGAGCATAGGATTCCAAATCCCGCGCCACGTCGGCTTCGGGCCGAGCGAAATACTGCGCATAGGGCGTGATCGCCGATGAGTCGGACACTAGCTTGCCTTCCGGAATTCGCCACGACGGATCACCGCCAGCAGCAGGGTGACGGCAGCCGGTGTCATGCCATCCATGGCTTGGGCCTGGGCGATGGTCTGCGGACGATACTGCGCCAGCTTCTGCCGCAGCTCCATGGAGAGCCCAGGAATGACGGAGTAATCCAGCCCATCCGGAATCGGCTTCTGCTCATCGCGACGAACGGCCTCGATGTCATTGCGCTGACGGTCCAGATAGACAGCATATTGCGCGTCCACGACGAGCTGCTCAAGGATATCTCCAGGGATGGTGCCGACCTCAGGCCAGAGACGGGTCACGTCATTTGGGGTAATTTCGGGATAGGACAACAGATCAAAAGCAGAGCGGGCCTTGCCGTCTTCATTGACCGTAATGCCTACCTTGCGTGCAGCACTTGGGGACGTAGTCAGCTCGGAGAGCAGGTTGCGACCATGAGTCAACGCCTTGGACTTGTTGCCAAAAAGCTCCTGTCGCTCTTCGCCGACGAGGCCGGTAGTGATGCCCAGCGGTGTCAGACGCTGGTCAGCATTGTCAGCTCGTAGATGCAGGCGGAACTCGGCGCGCGAGGTGAACATGCGATAGGGTTCGGATACGCCGCGCGTCACCAGGTCGTCCACCATGACGCCGAGATAGCTCTCAGTGCGCGACAGGGTCAGCGGATCCTGACCACTGGCCGCAAGCGCCGCATTGGCGCCGGCCAACAGGCCCTGAGCGCCGGCCTCTTCATAACCGGTCGTGCCATTGATCTGGCCGGCCAGATAGAGGCCCGGCTGACGCTTGACCTCCAGCGTCGGGCGCAGTTCGCGCGGATCGACATAGTCATACTCGATGGCATAGCCGGGCCGGATGATTTTCACATTTTCCAGCCCTGGCATGGAGCGCAGGAAAGTCTCCTGCACATCGGCGGGCAGCGAGGTGGAGAGACCATTGGGATAGATGGTCTGGTCGTCGAGACCTTCCGGCTCTAGGAAAATCTGGTGGCTATCGCGATCGGCGAAGCGGACCACCTTGTCCTCGATCGACGGGCAATAGCGTGGGCCGCGGCTCTGGATGCGGCCGGAATACATGGCCGAGCGATGCAGATTGTCCGAGATGATCTTGTGGGTTTCCGCCGTGGTGCGGGTAATGTGGCAAGAGACCTGACGCGTGGTGATCGCCTTGGTAAGCGCCGAAAAGGCCTCGGGCGGATTATCGCCGGGCTGTTCCTCAAGCGCGGAAAAATCAATGCTCTTGGCATCAAGCCGGGCCGGTGTGCCTGTCTTGAGCCGGCCGAGTTGAAGGCCGAGATTTTCGAGGCGGGTGGAGAGACCGAGCACCGGCTTTTCGCCGAGACGCCCGGCCGGGGTGGTTTCCTCACCGCGATGGATCAGGCCTCGGAGGAAGGTGCCGGTGGTGAGCACTATGGCCTTGGTGCCGATGCGACGGCCGTCGAGCAGGACGACACCCGAGACATGACCATTGGTCACCTCGATGTCGTCGACCTCGCCCTCGATCACATCGAGATTGGGCTGCGCCAGAATGGCCGCCTGCATGGCGTCGCGATAAAGCTTGCGATCGGCTTGAGCGCGTGGGCCGCGCACCGCCGGACCCTTGCGGCGGTTGAGAACGCGGAACTGAATGCCAGCCTGATCGGCGACACGGCCCATCAACCCATCCAGCGCGTCGATCTCGCGAACCAGATGGCCCTTGCCGAGACCACCAATGGCCGGATTGCAGCTCATCTCGCCGATGGTGGCAAACTTGTGGGTCACCAGAGCGGTCGGGACACCCAGACGTGCCGAGGCGGCCGCGGCTTCAGAGCCGGCGTGGCCACCCCCAACGATGATGACGGCATAATCAGTCATGGCGAATTCTCCAGACCGGCTCAATAGGCCAATGTTTCACGTGAATCAATTCACGCTGCCTTGGGTCTGCCATGCGAGCATAGCTCTTATGGCCTTCTCACCTCAAATCGCTCCAATGGAGCCATTTGCCCTGCGGGATGGTTCGAAGTTTCACGTGAATCATTTGCCAATGCAAAAGCTGGCAAACAATCGGTCCAAGACGCGCTCGGCATCAAGTCGCCCCACCAAACGCTCTAGTGATTGCGATGCAATACGCAGGCTTTCGGCGGCCAGTTCAGGCGAGCCCAATTGCTGCTGTGCGTGGGTTAGAGCTTCCACGGACGCTGAGAGCGCCAATCGGTCGCGCTCCCGGCTCAGCAGAGATGGCTCACCGGTTGTGAGGTTAGCCCCGGCCTTGGCGATCAATGCCAGTAGCTCATCCATCCCCTGCCCGATCTGCGTCGAGACCGTGACATCAACATTTGCGGTGACACCGATATCAGCCTTGGTGCCGACGCGGATGGCGCCTTCGGCGGGTAGGTTGTTATCGGCAATGTCAGGCGCGGTCAGCCAGAGAACGATATCGGCTTGGTCGATGGCCAGCCTAGCCCGACGGACGCCTTCGGCTTCGGCCTTGCTGTCGGTATCGCGCAGGCCGGCGAGGTCGAGCAGGATGTAGAGCTGACCGCCGATGTCGAGCGGAACCTCGCGCACGTCGCGGGTGGTGCCGGCTTCGTCGGTGACAATGGCAATGTCAGACTTGGCCAAGGCGTTGATCAGGCTGGATTTTCCCGCGTTGGGTGGGCCAGCAACAGCAACACGAATGCCTTCGCGGATGATGCGGCCGTGTTCGATTGAGGCGAGAGCGGTTTCGATATCGCGGCGCAGCGCGGCTATGCTGGTGCCGAATTCCGTGGGCAGTGCTTCGTCGACATCGCCTTCGTCGGAAAAGTCTAGTCGGGCTTCGATTTCGGCGCGCAGGTCGAGCAATTGGTCGCGCCAGGCATCGATGCGCTGGGTCAGGCCGCCCTCAAAACGCGCCAGGGCCTGGCGACGCTGGTTCTCGGTTTCAGCTTCGAGCAGATCGCCAAGGCCCTCGATCTCCACCAGGTCCAGCTTGCCGTTTTCGAAGGCGCGACGGGTAAATTCCCCGGCTTCGGCGAGGCGGGCGCCCTTAGAAGTGAGCAGTTTGAGGATGGCGCGGACGCCGGCGGGTGAGCCATGCACCTGCAGTTCGGCACAATCCTCGCCGGTAAAGCTGTGTGGGCCGGGAAACCAGGCAACAAGCCCGCGGTCGAGCAGGCTGTGGGCACCAATGGGGCGCAGCGTCAATTTGCGGGGCTCTGGCAGAATACCGCTGACATCGCGCAACAGCTCGGCCGTCCTTGGACCAGACAGACGAATGACCGCAAGGCCCGAGGGTGGTGCACCGGAGGACAGCGCTACGATGGTGTCGGTCATTCAAACAGTTCCAGAAAAGCAAAGAGCGACACGCCTTTCAGCATGCCGCTCTTCAATATATCGGCCCGAGGCCGTCAGGTATTCATCGAGTCGAAGAAATCCGAATTGGTTTTGGTCTGGCGCACCTTGTCGACCAGGAATTCCATGGCATCGATCGTGCCCATCGGATTGAGGATTCGGCGCAGCACATACATCTTCTTGAGAATATCGCCTTCGACCAGCAGCTCTTCCTTGCGGGTGCCGGACTTGGTGATGTCCAGCGCCGGGAAGATGCGCTTGTCGGCGACCTTGCGGTCAAGGATGATTTCCGAGTTACCGGTGCCCTTGAACTCCTCAAAGATCACTTCGTCCATGCGCGAACCAGTATCGATAAGCGCCGTAGAAATGATGGTCAGCGAGCCGCCGTCTTCGATATTGCGGGCAGCACCGAAGAAACGCTTCGGGCGCTGCAGGGCATTGGCATCGACACCGCCGGTGAGCACCTTGCCGGAGGACGGCACGACGGTGTTGTACGCGCGGCCGAGGCGGGTGATCGAATCGAGCAGGATTACCACGTCGCGCTTGTGTTCGACCAGGCGCTTGGCCTTTTCGATGACCATTTCGGCGACCTGGACGTGGCGCGAGGCGGGTTCGTCGAAGGTCGAGGAAATGACTTCGCCGCGCACCGAGCGCTGCATGTCGGTCACTTCTTCGGGCCGCTCGTCGATCAGCAGCACGATCAGATAGCATTCAGGATGATTAGTGGCGATCGACTGTGCAATATTTTGCAACAGTACCGTCTTACCGGTACGTGGCGGCGCAACGATCAGAGCGCGCTGGCCCTTGCCGAGCGGGGCCACCAGATCGAGCAGCCGCGCCGAACGATCCTTGACGGTCGGATCGGGCAGCTCCATGCGGAGGCGCTCTTCCGGGTAAAGCGGCGTCAGATTGTCGAAGTTGACCTTGTGGCGCACGGCCTCGGGATCTTCGAAATTGATGGTGTTGACCTTGAGCAGCGCGAAATAGCGCTCGCCATCCTTGGGAGACCGGATCTGGCCTTCGACCGTGTCGCCGGTGCGCAGACCAAAGCGACGAATCTGGGATGGGCTGACATAGATGTCGTCAGGACCGGGCAGGTAGTTGGCGTCCGGGGAGCGCAGGAAACCGAAACCGTCGGGCAGGACTTCAACGACGCCTTCACCGGTGATGTCCACTTCCTGGGCGGCCAGTTCTTTCAGGATGGCAAACATCAATTCCTGTTTGCGCATGGTCGAGGCGTTCTCGACCTCGTGTTCTTCAGCGAACACCAGGAGTTCGGCCGGAGATTTGGCCTTGAGCTCGCTGAGCTTCATATTCTGCATGTAGCGGGAGACCCTATTGGGAAACTTATGATCGTCGTGACAGGCGATATATTTGGGAGGGGTAGGCACCGCGCAGCGACCGGGGAGGTCGGCTAGATTTTGGGATGCGTTGCAAGGGATGTAGCGCGAAGTTGAGACATATTCAAGATTGAAACGAAAGCACCCACGGATTCACGTGAAACTTCGAACCGGTTCGAAGGAAAAATCGCGCCAGTGGCGCGATTTGAGGTGACGCCTGAGGGATTATGCCAGAATGGCAGGCTCAGTCAAAACGGCTTCACGATCACCATGATGACGATGACAATGGCAATCACGAAGGGGATTTCGTTGATCGCGCGGTAGAATGTATGCGGCCGCGTGTTCGCATCGTTCTGGAACTTGCGCAGCATGCCGCCATACCAGCCGTGCACACCGCTGAGTGCCAGGACCATGGCGGCTTTTACCCACATCCAGCCCTGCGAAAAATCCACAATGCCGAAGCCGAAGGCCAACCAAAGGCCGAATATCCAGGTGGCGATCATCGCCGGGGTGATGATGCCGCGATACAGCCGGCGCTCCATCACCTTGAAAGTCTCGGACTTGTCGGAGCCGACGGCAGATTCGGCGTGATAGACGAAGAGGCGGGGCAAATACATCATCCCCGCCATCCAGGCGATCACCGAGATCACGTGCAGGGCCTTGACCCATTCATACATTCTGAACTCCTCAACAGCTCAAAACTGGCTCTAGCCCTTCTTCACCCGCTCGACCAGTCGCGCGACATGTTCGATCGGGGTTTCCGGCACGATGCCATGGCCCAGATTGAAGATATGCGGCCGGTCGGCAAAGGCCGTGATGATCGCATCGACGCGGTCGTCGAGCTGCTGGCCGCCGGCGACAAGGCGTAGCGGATCGAGATTGCCCTGCAGCGGCAGGTGTTTTGGCAGGTTAGCGGCGAAGGTCAGCGGCGTCGCATAGTCGATGCCCATGGCATTGACGCCGGTCTTTTCGGCATAGCGCGCCAAGTTACCGGCGGCGCCGCGCGGAAAGCCGATGACCGGCGCATTAGGCACCCGAGCCCGCACGCCCTCGACGATGCGGCGATTGGGTTCGATGACCCGGCTGGTGAAGGCGTCATCATCAAGATTGAGCGCCCAGCTTTCGAACAGCTGCACCACATCGGCGCCGGCTTCAAACTGTGCAACCAGATAGTTGATGCTGGTTTCGACAAGCACATCGATCAGCGCCGCGAAGGCTTCCGGATGGCGCAAAGCGAACAAGCGCGCCGCGGCTTGATCTGGCGAGCCACGACCGCCGATCATATAGGTCGCCACGGTCCAGGGAGAGCCACAGAAGCCGATCAGGGTCTTTTCCCGTGCCAGGGCCGCGCGCAGGCGACGCACGGTCTCAAGGACCGGCGCGAGATGGGTCAGCGGATCCATCTCCTTCCCAAGCCCGGCGATGCTGTCCACGCTCACCGGATCAAGGACCGGACCTTCGCCGGCTTCAAAGCGCACCGACTGGCCGAGCGCATCGGGAACAACCAGAATGTCGGAAAACAGGATCGCGGCATCGAGATCGAAGCGCCGCAAAGGCTGCAGCGTTACCTCGGTGGCAAGGTCGGGCGTGTAGCAAAGCTCGAGAAAGTTTTTCACTTCCGAGCGGATGGCGCGGTATTCCGGCAGATAGCGGCCGGCCTGGCGCATGATCCAGATCGGCGGCCGCTCCTGCTTCTCGCCCAGGACCGTTGCCAGCAGAGGTTTGTGGGTCACGACTTACTTCCCTTCAAAACCCCTAAAGAGTCTTTCTTACTTCGTATCAGTATTATCATAGCGGTGTTTTGAGCCAATTAAGCGCTGTCCACAATTGCCATGGTGGCGGCAGAAGCGCGCAGCAGAGGGTAAACGAGACGCTAACGGCGCCTGTGCATGAAGCCGGCTTAACCCCTCGTTCACACTGATTAACGAAAGCTTAACGCGGCGACTCCGGAGTCAACGATTCGAATCGCGCTGTGCAAATCCGCTTGGCGAGCGTGGGTTAGATCGAATGAGTTATCCCCAGACCTATCCATAGCCATTTCTGACAGGCATGTGACGCCAGCCTGTTAATGTTTTGGTAACCAAGTCGAACAAGTTTGGCATCGGGTCAAAGTCATGAGTCATTATCACAGGCCGGGCTTGAGCTGTGGATGACAGTGTGGAAAACATGAAGCCATGTTGATCCTTGCCAGCCAGAGCGAAACCCGCAAAGCCCTGCTCACGCAGGCCGGATTGCAGTTTTCCGCAGAGCCAGCCACGCTCGACGAACGCAGCCTCGAGGACGCAACTTTGGCGGCCGGCGGCGATGGCCGTGATGTGGCGCTGCTCTTGGCACAACGCAAGGCGTTAACGGTTTCCGCCGCCCATCCTGGGGCAATCGTGATCGGCGCTGACCAGACGCTGGGTCTCGGCACCGAGCTTTTGCACAAGCCGGCCGACCGCTATGCGGCGATAGCCCAGCTCGATCATCTGCGCGGCAAGACCCATCGCCTGCATGCTGCCGTGGCGCTGGCGCGCGATAACCAGCTGCTGTGGTCCGATATCCAGACGGCAGAGCTGACCATGCGCGAGTTTACTCCCGAGGAGCGCGACCATGTGCTGGCTCTCGAGGGCGAGGCGGTCTTGGGGTCGGTCGGTTCCTATCGTCTGGAAGGGCCTAGCATTCGCCTGTTCGAGACGGTGACGGGCGACTATTTCACCATCCTGGGCCTGCCCTTGCTGCCGCTGCTGGCGGCCTTGCGCAGCTTTGCCCCCGAGGCGCTTTCGTGACCATCAAAGCCTTTGTCATCGGCCATCCGATCAACCACTCCCGCTCGCCGCTGATCCATGGCAGCTGGCTGGCAGAGCATGGCATTGACGGCAGCTATGAAGCGATCGACGTGGCGCCGGACGAACTGCCGGCCTTCTTCGATCGCCTGCGTTCGGGCGAGTTCGCCGGCGGCAATGTCACCATTCCGCACAAGGAAGCGGTGTTTGCGCTCTGTGATGACGTCGATCCGCTGGCGCGGACAATCGGCGCGGTGAATACGCTGATCCTGCGCGACGGCAGGGTTTTTGGCACCAATACCGACTACCTGGGCTTTCTTGGTAATCTCGATGCCGCCGTGCCCGCATGGTCCGACAAGGTGGAAGAGGCCGTGGTGATCGGCGCCGGTGGCGCTGCCCGTGCCATCCTGGTCGCGCTGCGCCATCGCGGTCTTGGCCGCATCCATCTGCTGAACCGGACCCTCGCCAATGCCGAGGCGCTTGCCGCGGCCATCGGCGGGCCTATCCTGGCGCATAGGCTTGAAGAATGGGCCGAAAACGCACCCCGGGTCGGGCTTGTCGTCAACACCAGCTCCATCGGCATGCATGGCACGGGCTTTGATTTCGATCTCGGCCTCCTGCCCAAGACGGCGCTGGTGACCGATATCGTCTATACGCCGCTGAAGACGCCGCTGCTGGTGGATGCCACCATGCATGGCCTCAAGACGGTCGATGGCCTCGGCATGTTGCTGCATCAGGCCGTGCCGGGCTTTGAGGCCTGGTTCGGCGTGCGGCCGGAGGTCACGCCGGCGCTGCGGGCGACGATCGAAGCGACCCTGGGGCATTGAGCATGTGGCGTATCGGACTGACCGGCTCCATCGCGACGGGCAAGTCTACGGTGCTCAAGGCTTTTTCCGATCTCGGTGTGCCGGTGCTGTCGGCTGACGAGGCGGTTGCGGAGCTCTATGCCGGCGAGGCTGTGGCGCCGGTAGAAGCGGCTTTCCCCGGCGTGACGCGCAATGGCGCGATCGACCGCACGCTGCTGTCGCAGCAATTGGCGAAAGACCCGTCGGGCTTCAAGCGGTTGGAAGCCCTGGTGCATCCGCTGGTGCGCGCCCGCATTACCCGTTTCATGGATGAGGCGGAACTGGCGGGACACGAGCTGGCTGTGGTGGAAGTGCCGCTGCTGTTTGAAAGTGGCTATGACTATGGCTTCTATGCCGTGGCGGTGACCTGGGTCGACGAAGCGATCCAGCGGCAGCGGGCTTTGGCGCGGCCGGGCATGACGGTGGAAAAGCTCGACACCATTCTTGCCCGCCAGATGCCACAGGCGGACAAGAAGGCGCGCGCCACCTATCTGTTCGATACCGGCATGCCCGTGCATGAGACCGTCAAAATGGTCGCGGCACTCGTCGCCAGCATCAAAGCCAAAGGGCCAAAACATTGAATCGTGAGATTGTGCTCGATACCGAAACCACCGGCCTGTCCCCGCAGCAGGGTGACCGGCTGGTCGAAATCGGCTGTGTCGAGCTGATCAATCACATTCCCTCGGGCCGGCACTATCACGTCTATATCAACCCGCAGCGCGACATGCCGGCAGAAGCCTTCCGCGTGCATGGGCTGAGCGAGGAATTCCTGGCCGACAAGCCGCTGTTTGGCGCGGTGGCCAATGATTTCCGGGAGTTTATCGGCGACGCGACGCTGGTCATCCACAATGCGCCCTTCGACATGGGCTTTCTCAATGCCGAACTGGAAAAAACCGGCCAGGGCCGCCTGACCAACAAGGTCATCGATACGGTGATGGTGGCGCGCGAAAAGCACCCCGGCGCTCGGGTGAGCCTCGATGCCTTGTGCAAGCACTACGGCATCGACAATTCCCGCCGCACGCTGCATGGCGCCTTGCTCGACAGCGAGATCCTGGCCGAAGTCTATCTCGAACTGATCGGCGGCAAGCAGGTCAGCCTGGCGCTGATCGCCGAAACCCGCGTGTCGGGTGCCGATGCGATCGCTACCCGTGTCGTGGTACCGCAGCGCCCGGTCGCCCTGCCCTCACGGCTGACGCCGCAAGAGGCTGCCGCCCATGCGGCAATTGTTGCCAAGATGGGCGCCGACGCGATCTGGGCGCAGTATGTTGAGACCGTGGACACGGCAGCCCAATAAAAAAGCCCCGGTCTCCCGGGGCTTCTTCAATTTCACAAAGCCAAAAGATCAGTTCAGCTTTTCTGGCTCGGCCGGTGCAGCGGCGGCACCCTGCTGGGCGGCGAGCTTCTGCAGGTTCTGGCGATAGATGGCGGCGAAATCCACCGGCTCCATCATCAGCGGCGGGAAGCCGCCCTGCTGGGTGACGCTGGCCAGAACCTGGCGGGCAAACGGGAAGATCAGGCGCGGGCATTCAATCATCAGCAGCTGGCTGAGCTGAACTTCCGGCACATTCTTGAGGCGGAACACGCCGCCATACACCAGTTCCACATTGAACAGGACCGTGGCTTCGCGATTGGCCTTGGCATTGAGCGTCAGCTCGACGGCATACAGGTCGTCGGCCTGCTTCTTGACGCCGACCGAGATCGAGACGTTGAACGCCGGATTGCCGCCGCCAGCCATGATCGAACCCGGTGCGCCCGGGTTCTCGAAGGAGAGGTCGCGGATATACTGACCGACCAGGTTCATCGACGGTGGGTTGGCAGCCTGCGGGGCAGCGCCGCCCTGGGTTTCGTCAGACATGTGCATCTCGTCCTTGAAGGGAATTTCTTTGCCGGGGTGGCTAGCATCTTTGCGCCGGAGCGACAAGGCTGAGCCCGCTCTAGCGCGGGCGGTAATCATCCTCGTCGAGGTCGATGGCGCCCTCGATCCGGCCGGCGCTCGGGTCCTGCCGGCGATAGCTGGTGGTGGTATCGACCACGGTGACCCGGCTGGCCAAAGCGGCATAGATCCAACTGCGCACTGGCGGCAGCAGCAGCGCCAAAGCGACCACGTCGCTCAGAAATCCGGGCAGCACCAGGAAGATCGCCGCAACGCCGATCATCATTGCGTCGGCAATGGTCCGGCCCGGCATGCGGCCGGCGCTGACATTGCCGCGCAATTGGGTCAGCACCGAAAGCCCCTGCTGGCGCAGCAGGAAGCCGCCGAGCAAAGCTGCGCCAATAATCAGCGCCAGGGTGGGGAAGAGACCGATGGTCTGGCCCACCTTGATGAAGATGGCGATCTCGATAATCGGCAGGACGAGCAGGCCAAGCGCAAGAAATCGGGCCAAGGTCTGGGTTTCCTTCTATATGTCGCTACGACAAATCGCCTCTCGCCCCGTTGTGAACTGGTTTTGGGGTGAGGCTTTCCCTATATATAGGCCAAACAGGACGCTCAACGAGCGTTGCCGCGCCTTTTTTCTGCGGCGCTCACGCAAGGTGCATTGCCCAATGGATGAATTCTTCGATCTGCCCACCCTCATCGTGATTGCCGTGGCAGTCTTCGTGCTGTTCCGCCTGCGCTCGGTGCTGGGCACCCGCACCGGCAATGAGCGTCCGCCGGTCGAACGCCGCAAGCCGGCCAATGATGCGGCAGCTGAGGATACGGTGGTGCCGCTGCGCCCGCGCGCCACCCCTGCCCCCGAGCAGGACGACGAATATCGCGCCCGCAAGGTCGAGGCCGAGATCGAGCAGTTTGCCAAGGGCAATGCCGAATTGGCCACCGGCTTCCGGCAGGTGGTCGAGGCCGACAATACCTTCACGCCGAAAAGCTTCCTCGAAGGCGCCAAGCAGGCCTATGAAATGGTCGTCACCGCCTATGCCGCCGGCGATCGCGTGATGCTGAAAAACCTCCTCGAGAAGGAAGTCTTCGACGGCTTCCAGGCCGCCATTGCCGAGCGCGAAAAGGCCGGCCAGACGGTCGACTTCACCTTTGTCGGCCTGCCCAAGGTGGAAATCTCCGACGCCGAATATGACAAGAAGAACGTGCTCATCACCGTGCGCTTCCACGCCGAAGTGGTTTCGGCCACCCGCGACAAGGATGGCACGCTGGTCGATGGCAATGCCGACCAGGTGCAGACCGTCGCCGACGAATGGACCTTTGCCCGCAATCCCAAGTCGCGCGATCCGAACTGGAAGGTCGTCACCACCAGCCAGCTCGACTAATTTTTCAAAGCGGCGGGCGCCTTTCCATGTCCAAGCGTGATCCCAAGCGCCTGCCGCACGATTTTCATCTGTGGACGACGGTGGCTGCCACCATTGATCCGCTGCGCCGCAAGGGCCTGCTGAAACTCGCCACCGGCCACCTGCCCATGCCCGTGATGGACGAGCCGGCGCCGGTCGCGACCAAGCCGCCGCCTGGCAAGAAGCCGCCGAAAAAACCTTTCCTCCCACCCTATCAGGCGCCTTTGTCCAGCGCCAAGGTCCCGGAAAAAGCCGTCGATCCGGCCATCCGCAAGAAGGTCGGCCGCGGCCGTATCGATATCGACGGGCGGATCGACCTGCATGGCATGACTCAGACCGAGGCGCGCGGGGCCCTGCATGGCTTTATCCATGCCCGCTTTGCCCGTGGCGATCGTACGGTGCTGGTGATTACCGGCAAGGGCACCAAGACCGACAGCGACTATATTGCGGCCATGACCGAGCGCGGCATCCTGCGCACCATGCTGCCGATCTGGCTCAGCGAACCTTCGCTGTCGCCGATGATTTCAGGCTGGAGCGTCGCGGCACGCGGCCATGGTGGGGAGGGGGCGTGGTATGTGCGCCTGCGCCGGCTATGACCCCGCTCGGTGCAAAAATCCGGCAATTGCGCGAGGAGCGCGGCATTTCGCTGAAAGACATGGCGGCGGCGCTCAATGTTTCGAGCGCCTATCTCTCGGCGCTGGAACACGGCAAGCGCGGCAAGCCGACCGGGTTTCTGCTGCATCGAATGATCACCTTTTTCAACGTGATCTGGGATGAGGCGGAAGAGCTGCAGCGGCTGGCGGAGATGAGCGATCCGAAAGTGACGATCGACACGGGCGGCCTGTCGCCCGAAGCGACGGAGCTGACCAACCGGCTTGCGATGGACATCGGCAAGCTGGAGGTGGAGGACCTAAGGTTTTTGCGCGATGAGCTGGTGAAGCGGAGTGGGAAGAAGAGGTAGAACCCGCCTCTGTCCCATCTCGATGTCATCCCGGCTCAAGGCCGGGGTGACACCGCGCGTGGGGTGACGTCAGATCACAAGACGAACTTGCTCAAATCCGTATCCTTGGCCAAAACCCCCACCTTGTCCGCGACAAACGCCGCGTTGATCTGGATGGTCTGGCCCTGCTTGTCCGGCGCTTCGAAGCTGATGTCTTCCACCAGCCGCTCCATCACCGTCTGCAGGCGCCGGGCGCCGATGTTTTCGACCGAGTCATTGACCTTCACCGCCGCATCGGCAATCGCCTCGATGGCATCGGTGGTGAAGTCCAGCGTCACGCCCTCGGTGCCCATCAGCGCGACGTACTGCTTGATCAGGCTATTGTCGGTGTCGTTGAGGATGCGGATGAAATCCTCGCGGGTCAGCGCCTTCAGCTCCACGCGGATCGGCAGGCGGCCCTGCAACTCCGGCAGGAGGTCCGACGGCTTGGACACATGAAAAGCGCCCGAGGCGATGAACAGGATATGGTCGGTTTTGACCGGGCCATACTTGGTGGAAACCGTCGTGCCTTCGATCAGCGGCAACAGATCGCGCTGCACGCCTTCGCGCGACGGACCGCCCTGGGCGCCGCCTTCGCGATGGGCTACCTTGTCGATCTCGTCGATGAAGACGATGCCGTGGTTTTCCACCAGCTCGATGGCCTCGTGCTTGAGCGCTTCCTGGTCGAGCAGCTTGTCGGCCTCTTCAGCGATCAGCGGCTCATAGGCATCCTTGACCTTGATCTTGCGCTTGACCCCGCGACCGCCCATCGCCGACTTGAACATGTCGGAGAGGTTGATCATGCCCACGCCGCCATTGGGCATGCCAGGGATTTCAAAGCCGCCGGTATTGGGCGCCGGCTGCATTTCGAGCTCGATTTCGCTGTCATCGATCTCATTATTGCGCAGTTTTTTACGGAAAGAGTCGCGCGTCGAGGGCGTCGCCGAAGTGCCGACCAAGGCATCAAGCACGCGGTTTTCCGCATTGGCATGGGCCTGCGCCTGCACATCGGCGCGGCGCTTGTCGCGCAACACAGCAATGCCGGCTTCCACCAGGTCGCGGATGATCTGTTCCACGTCGCGACCGACATAGCCCACTTCGGTGAACTTGGTCGCTTCCACCTTGATGAACGGCGCCTGGGCTAGGCGCGCCAGCCGGCGGGAAATCTCGGTCTTGCCGACGCCGGTCGGCCCGATCATCAGGATGTTCTTCGGGGTGATCTCGCGGCGCAGCTCGGGGCTCAGCTGCTGCCGGCGCCAGCGATTGCGCAGCGCCACGGCCACCGCGCGCTTGGCGTCATGCTGGCCGACGATATTGCGATCGAGCTCGGAAACGATCTCGCGCGGGGAGAAATTGGTGTCAGTCATTTTGAGTCTTTCCTGGTGCCTCGTCGAGGAAGCGCACCATCATGTGTTCGTCGATATAGCGACCGTTCACGAGCAGGCAGCGGGGGTCGGTGCCATAGGTGGTGAACCCCGCCTTTTGATAGAGCCGGATGGCCGGGGCATTATGCGCGCCGACCATCAGATGTACCTGGATCACTTCGCTGCGAGCATGGTCCACCGCTGCTTCCATCATTGCCAGCGCTGCGCCGGTGCCGCGCATGGATGGCCTGACATAGACCTGCATCAGCCAGCCGCGATGGGTCTCGCGCTCGCCGTCATCCCGCCCGTAAGCGACGATGCCGCTGAGCGCGCCATCGGCAGCGATGACGCCGAAAAACGCCATCTGCTGCATCTGCTTTTGCAGCGAGACGATGGAGCGAGCGGCAAAACTCTCCGGCGCGGTGCCGTAGGATTCCGGCGATACGGTCAGGGCCTCAAGCCTGATGGCGCGATAGGCATCCACATCGTCAGGGGTTAGCCGGCGGATGGCAAAGCTCATGAGTTGAGGTCAATGCTTTCGACCGTCACATTGCCATTGGTATAGACGCAGATTTCCTCGGCGATCTTCATGGCGCGGCGGGCGATATCCTCGGCATCGAGCTCCGTCGCCTGATGCAAAGCCAGCGCGGCAGAATGGGCATAATTGCCGCCCGAGCCGATGGCGATGACGCCATGGTCCGGCGTCAAGACGTCACCATTGCCGGTGAGAACCAGCGTGTCCTTGGCATCGGCCACGATCATCATGGCTTCGAGCTTCCGCAAATAGCGATCGGTGCGCCAGTCCTTGGCCAGTTCCACCGCAGCGCGCATCAGCTGGTCGGGATATTGTTCCAGCTTGGCTTCGAGCCGCTCGAACAATGTGAAGGCATCGGCGGTCGAACCGGCAAAGCCGCCGATCACCTTGCCACCCGCCAGCCTGCGAACCTTCTTGGCGCCGTGCTTCATCACGGTCTGGCCCATGGAAACCTGGCCATCGCCGGCCACCACGACCTTATTGCCCTTGCGCACGGAAACGATGGTCGTCCCGTGCCAGCCGGGGGAATTGTTGTCACTCATTTGGGGAGATACTCCGAACTGTTGGCTGATATTTAGGAGTGTCCGGCGGGAATGCAATGCGCTGGCTTGCAACGCAATCTTCACGCCGCTGTGCCTATCTGCTAGTCAGCCGCCGACATCCGGAGAAGACGCCATGCGTACCGCCACCATTGCCCGCAAGACCAACGAGACCGATATTGCTGTCTCGATCAACCTGGACGGCACCGGCGCGCATAGCATGGCGACCGGCATCGGCTTTCTCGATCACATGCTCGACCAGCTCAGCCGCCACTCGCTGATCGACATGGATGTCTCCTGCAAGGGCGACCTGCACATCGACTTCCACCACACGGCGGAAGACGTCGGCATCGCTTTGGGCCAGGCGATCTTGCAGGCCCTCGGCGACAAGAAGGGCATTCGTCGCTATGCCTCGGCCGACCTGCCCATGGATGGCACGCTGACCCGCGCTGCGCTCGATGTCTCCGGCCGCCCGTTCCTGGTCTTCCGCGCCGAATTTTCGCGCGACAAGGTCGGCGAGATGGATACCGAGCTGTTCCGCGAATTCTTCCAGGCTTTCGCCATGAATGCCGGCATCACGCTTCATATCGAGAACTTCTACACCGACAACAACCACCATCTGGCCGAGTCGATGTTCAAGGCCGTCGCCCGCGCCCTGCGCGAGGCCGTGGAAATCGATCCGCGCGTCGGTGACCGGGTGCCCAGCACCAAGGGCTCGCTCTGACCCTTTCGTTTTCCGGCCTTTTGCACTAATCCACCCACAAGCACGGTGTCACCCCGGCGCAAGCCAGTACGACATCGAGAGTTTGGAGTGTTCGGTGACGCTTTACGCCATCTATGATCCCAAGCCGGGCCGGCCCGACCTGCCGGCGGCCGTGCCGGAGAGCTTCTCCTGGTTCGCTGCTATCCTGCCGCCGGCCTTTCTCGCCGCGCATGGCTTGTGGCTTGAACTGGTTGCCTGGGGGCTGAAGGTCATCGCCCTTGTCCTGCTGTCGCGCTTCATCGGCGGTGATGCGGCTTTCGCGCTTTATCTCCTCACCGCCGTCTGGCTCGGCTTTGCGGCATCCGGACTGCGTCGTCATGCCCTTGCCTGGCGCGGCTGGACCTATCGCGGTGAGCGCGTGGCATTGAGTGCCGACATGGCGCAACTGGAGGCGATCCGATGAGCCTGGTCACCATTATCGATTACGGCGCCGGCAACCTGCATTCGGCCGCAAAGGCCTTCGAGCGCATGGCGGCTGTCGTCGGCGATATTACCGTTGAGGTCACGGCCGATCCTGAGCGCGTGCGCCAGGCCGACCGCATCATGCTGCCCGGCGTCGGCGCCTTCGCCGACTGCAAGGCGGGCCTCGATGCTGTTTCAGGCATGGTCGAAGCGCTGGACGAAAAGGTCATCCGCGGCGGCACGCCGTTTCTGGGCGTCTGCGTCGGCATGCAATTGCTGGCTTCCGAAGGCCGCGAGAAGGTGGTCACTCCCGGCCTCGGCTGGATCCCCGGCGCGGTGCAGAAGATCACGCCATCCGATCCGAGCCTCAAGATTCCGCACATGGGCTGGAACACCATTTCGGTGACCAGGCCGCACGCCCTGCTGGCCGGTATTCCCGATGGTCCCGATGGGCTGCACGCCTATTTCGTGCATTCCTATCACCTGGTGACCGATAGCGATGACACGCTGCTGGCCACCACCGATTATGGCGGCACCGTCACCGCCTGCGTCGGCCGTGACAATATTTTTGGCACCCAGTTCCACCCGGAAAAAAGCCAGGCACTGGGGCTCAAGCTGATCGAGAATTTCTTGAGGTGGACGCCGTGATCCTTTTTCCCGCCATCGACCTCAAGGACGGGCAATGCGTTCGCCTCAAGCTGGGCGACATGGAGCAGGCTACCGTCTTCAACGACGATCCCGCCGCCCAGGCCAAGAGTTTCGAAGAGCAGGGCTTTGAATACCTCCACGTCGTCGACCTCAACGGCGCCTTTGCTGGTGAGAGCGTCAATGGCGCGGCAGTGGACGCCATCCTCAAGACCGTGAAATTCCCGGTCCAGCTCGGCGGCGGCATTCGCACGCTGGCCCATATCGAATCCTGGCTCGACAAGGGCCTCGCCCGCGTCATCCTCGGCACGGTCGCGGTGCGCGATCCGGCGCTGGTGAAGGAAGCCGCCCGGAAATGGCCCGGCCAGGTCGCCGTCGGCATCGATGCGCGCAAGGGTATGGTGGCGGTGGAAGGCTGGGCGGAAACCTCCGAACTCAGCATCATCGAACTCGCCAAGCGCTTCGAAGGCGCTGGCGTGGCCGCCATCATCTATACCGATATCGACCGCGACGGCGTGCTGGCCGGCATCAACTGGGACTCGACCCTCGAGCTGGCCCGCGCCACATCCATTCCGGTGATCGCCTCGGGCGGCCTCGCCTCGATGGCCGATATCACCCGCCTGACTCAGCCGGACGCCAGAGTGCTCGAAGGCGCCATTTCCGGCCGCGCGCTATACGACGGCCGCATTGATTCACGTGAAGCACTGGCCTTGCTCAAGGCTGCCGCCTGATGAGCGAGCCGCGCAAGTTCGGCATGAAGTGGTACTGGATTGCGCTGGTCGCGATCGCCATATTTTCGGTGTTTCCGATGATAACGGGCATCAGCGCTGCCTTCATTGCCGAAGCCAATGGCTGCATCCTCAACGAGGGTTCGTCCAATCCCTGTATCATCGCAGGCGTCGATTGGGGTGATACGCTCTATACCATGGGCGTGCTGACCTGGCTGATGTTCGCCACCTTCCCGCTGGCCTTCGTGCTGTTCATCATCTGGGTGATCGTCTTGATCATCCACCGCACCGTCTGGCGCCGCAAACTCTCAGAGGACTCCCGTCCATGACCCTCAAGACCCGTCTGATCCCCTGCCTCGACGTGATGGGCGGCCGCGTGGTCAAGGGCGTGCAATTCGTCGACCTGCGCGATGCCGGCGATCCGGTGGAAGCCGCCATGGCCTATGATGCCGCGGGCGCCGACGAGCTAACCTTCCTCGACATCACCGCCAGCCACGAAGGTCGCGACACGATTTTCGACGTCGTCGCCCGCACCGCCGAGCACTGCTTCATGCCGGTCACCGTCGGCGGTGGCGTGCGGACCATCGAAGACATTCGGAAGCTCCTGCTGGCCGGGGCCGACAAGGTGGCGATCAATTCGGCTGCGGTGAACGACCCCGATTTCATCTCCCGCGCCGCCGACAAATTCGGCAATCAATGCATCGTCGTTTCGGTCGACGCCAAGCAGCGGCTGACCGAGCGCGTCGGTGGCGACAATCGGTCCGAGTGGGAAATCTTCACTCATGGCGGTCGCAAGCCATCCGGCCTCGACGCGGTGGAATTTGCCTGCCGCATGGTCGAGCGCGGCGCTGGCGAACTGCTGGTGACCTCGATGGATCGCGACGGCACCAAGTCCGGTTTTGACCTCAAGCTGACCCGCGCCATTGCCGATGCGGTCGAAGTGCCGGTGATTGCCTCGGGCGGCGTCGGGTCGCTGCAGGATCTGGTCGATGGCGTCACCGAAGGCCATGCCAGCGCCGTTCTGGCAGCGTCGATCTTCCACTTCGGCACCTTCACCATCCCTCAGGCCAAGCAATATATGCGCGAACATGGCGTGGCCGTCCGTATGGATGCTGCCTAGGTTATAGTGACGGATCGCGCGATATTTGCTCTAAGCCTCTCCCATCGCGGTGGCGGAAGGACCTGACCACATGACCCTCGACGAACTCGAATCCCGCATTGCCCTGCGCGCCGCGGCCTCGCCCGATGAAAGCTACACGGCCAAGCTGATCTCTCGTGGCATGGAAAAATGCGCGCAGAAAGTCGGCGAGGAAGCCACCGAGGCGGTGATCGCCGCCGTCACCGGCAACCGCACCGAGCTGGTCAAGGAGAGCGCCGACCTGCTCTATCACCTGCTGGTGGTGCTGAAGGCTGCCGATATTCCGCTCTCCGAAGTCATGGCCGAACTGGACGCTCGGACCGCCCAGTCCGGCCTCGCCGAAAAAGCCTCGCGCAAGGACCAAAACTAATGGCCAAGCGGCAGCCAGTCCTCGCGCCCTATCATTCCTTCACCAAGGCCGAGTGGAGCGCCTTGCGCGCCGACGAGCCGATGACGCTGACGCGCGAGGATATTTCCCGCCTCCGCACGCTGAGCGATCCGATCTCGCTGGAAGAAGCCGAAGAGGTCTACCTGCCACTGACGCGCCTGCTGAGCTTCTACGTCGAGGCCATCCAGGGCCTGCACAATGTCTCGACGCGCTTCCTCGAGACGCCCGACCAGAAAGTGCCCTTCATCATCGGCGTCGCCGGCTCGGTCGCGGTGGGCAAGTCGACCACCGCGCGTATCCTGCAAGCCCTGCTGCAGCGCTGGCCGTCGAGCCCCAAGGTCGATCTCGTCACCACCGACGGATTCCTCTATCCCAACAAGGTGCTGGCCGAGCGCGGCATCATGGAGCGCAAGGGCTTTCCCGAAAGCTACGATCGCGCCCGCTTCGTGCAATTCCTCTCCGACATCAAATCGGGCAAGGAAGAAATGCAGGTGCCGGTCTATTCGCACCTCGTCTATGACGTGGTTGACGGCGGCGACAAGACCATCGGCCGGCCGGATATCCTGATCGTCGAAGGGCTCAACATCCTGCAGCCGGGCGAGCTGCCCAAAGACGGCAAGCCGATCCTCTTTGCTTCCGACTTCCTCGACTTCTCAATCTATATCGACGCCGACAATGACGATCTCGAAGCCTGGTTCATGGAGCGCTTCTTCCGCCTGCGCGAAACGGCTTTCAAGGACCCGACGTCGTTCTTCCGCCGCTTCGCCGAAATGAGCGAGGCCGAGGCCGGCGAATTCGGCAAGATGGTGTGGCGGACCATCAACCTGCCCAACCTGCTCGACAACGTCCTGCCGACCAGAGGCCGTGCCGACCTAGTGCTCAAGAAGGGCAAGAATCATCTGATCGAGGATGTGAAGCTGCGACGGGTCTAATACGTCCCCTGCTGCGGCTGGCTCAGCACGATCTGATTGCCATCCGGATCGCGGAATTTCGCGGTCTTGAAAAAATCGCCCATGGCTTTCGACACCGGCGCCAGCCCATGCAGCCCCAGCCGGCCCAGCTCTTCGGCGAGGTCATCGACAATGAGCGTCAGGTTGGACGCCCCGGCGCGGTCGGCATCGGTGGCGACATGCACCCAGCCGCCGCCGGGCAGTTTCCATTCCGCCACGTCATTCATCGGCCGCGCATCGGCAGGACGGCCGAACAGCCGCTCGTAATAGTCGAGCGCCTCGTTGATATCGTCCACCGCGATACCGGCCAGCGCGTTGGTGATGGTCAAATCAGGCCCCTTGGTTTTGCTGCAATTTCAATCCTAGCATGGTGACGGCAATGCGGCACGGCTGTTGGCACTTTCCCTGGGCGCTGCTATAGGCGAGCGCAAAGGGAGACGAGACAGATGGCAGATCTGAGGGTCGTGGTCGCAGGCGCCGGTGGCCGCATGGGCGTGGCCAATATCCGGGCCGTCGCTGGGCTGAGCGGTGTGTCGCTGCATGGCGCGGCAGCGCGGCTGCACGCCGCTGTCGATCGCCCCGGTTCGCCGGGCGTTGGCCAGGACGCGGGTCTCTATGCCGGTATCGAGGCGCTGGGCGTGATGATCAGCGATGACATCGACGCAGCGCTGGTCGGCGCCGATGCAGTGATCGACTTCACCGCCCCCGCCGCTAGCGTCGCTCTCTCCCAAAAGGCCGCCAAGCTCGGTCTGGTCCATATCATCGGCACGACGGGTTGCTCCGAAGACGATGACGCCGCCATCGCCGCCTCTGCCAAGGCCGGCGCGAAAATCGTCAAGTCCGGCAATTTCTCCATGGGCATGGTGGTGCTGGCCAATCTCGTCGAAAAGGCCGCCGCCGCGCTGGCCGACTACGACATTGAAATCCTTGAAATGCACCACAACAAGAAGGTCGATGCCCCCTCGGGCACGGCGCTTCTGCTCGGCGAAGCCGCTGCCAAGGGCCGCGACATCGCCCTCAAGGATCATGCGGTCAAGGTCCGCGACGGCCATACCGGCCCGCGCGAAGCCGGGACCATCGGCTTTGCCACTTTGCGCGGTGGCAATGTCATCGGCGACCATATGGTGATCCTCGCCGGCCAGTCCGAACGCATCGAGCTCAACCACCGCGCCCAGGATCGCACCATCTATGCCAATGGCGCCGCCCGCGCCGCACTCTGGGCGGCCAAGCAACCCGCGGGCCTCTATGCCATGACCGACGTGCTGGGGCTCTGAGCGCCATGACCACGCCGACCTGCTGGATCGGGGTGGCAGCGGCCGCGCACGTGCGTGTCGGCCACCAGCAGGGCTTTGTCATGTTCGCCCATGGCAAGCATAGCGCGGTGAAACAGCTCCGCCCCGGCGATGCCTTCGCCTATTATTCCCCGACCGAAACGCTGGGCGGCAAGGACGCGGTGCGCCGCTTCACCGCCATCGGCGTCATCGCCGAAGGCGAGCCCGAACCCAGCCCCGTCATGGGCGCCGGCGTCGAGGCCTGGAGCCGTCGTGCCCACTATTTCGACGCGCAGGAGGCCGATATCTATTTCCTGCTGCCCCAGCTTGAGTTCGTCACCGACCGCAGCCACTGGGGCATGTATTTCCGCAAGTCGCTGTTCAAGACCAGCGCTGCCGACTTTTCCCGCATTGCCGATGCCATGGGCGCCGGCCAGAACTTTCATTTCGGAGACCAAGAATGACCGGTACCCTGATCCTCGTCCGCCACGGCCAGAGCGAGTGGAATCTCTCCAACCTCTTCACCGGCTGGCGCAATCCCAACCTGACCGAACAGGGGATCGGGGAGGCCCGCGCCACCGGCCAGGCGCTCAAGGGCAAGGGTATCGTCCCCGACTTGTTCTACACCTCCGCGCTGCGCCGCGCCCAGCACACGCTCGACTTGATCCTCGAGGAGATGGGCATTCTCAATGTCACCATCACCCGCAATATCGCGCTCAACGAACGCGACTATGGCGAGCTCTCCGGCCTCAATAAGGATGACGCCCGCGTCAAGTGGGGCGAGGAGCAGGTGCTGATCTGGCGCCGTTCCTATGACGTGCCGCCGCCGGGTGGCGAGTCGCTGAAGACCACGGCCGAGCGCACCCTGCCCTATTACGAAGCCGAGATCCTGCCGCAGCTCCAGCAGGGCAAGACCGTGCTTGTCGCCGCCCATGGCAATTCGCTGCGCGCGCTGGTGATGGCCATCGAAGGCCTGACACCGGAACAGATCCTGAAGCGCGAAATCGCCACCGGCGAGCCGACGATTTACCAGATCGGCGCCGACGGGAAGCTGGAAGCGCGGGTCGAAATCTGACCGCAGTTTGGATTCACGTGAAACGAGGGCGCCCGATGGGCGCCCTTTGCATTTAATGCGCCGCCGATACCACGCCGGCTTCCCAGCCCAGAATCGCCCGCTTGCGCGGCACGCCCCAGTGATAGCCCGTCAGCGCCCCCGACGTCCCAACGACGCGGTGACACGGCACCACAAAGCTGATCGGGTTTTTCCCCACCGCCGCACCCACCGCCCTTGCCGCAGTCGGCCGGCCGATATGACTGGCGACGCTCTGATAGGTCGTGGCGCAGCCGACCGGAATCTTCAGCAGCGTCTCCCAGACCTGCACTTCGAAATCCGTGCCGATGAGAACCACCCGCACTGGTCGCTCCGGCGACCAATGTGCCGGATCAAACGCCTGGGCAATCATCGGCGCCACCTTGGCGTCATTGCGGGTGAAGCGGGCATTGGGCCAGCGATTGGCCAGGTCCTCGAAGGCCTGCTGCACGCTGGTGCTTTCATCGGCAAAGCCCAGCCCTGACATGCCATACTCGGTGGCCGTCACCACGGCCAGCCCGAAGGGCGATGGCGCGGCGCCCCAGATCATGTCGAGCCCTGCCCCGCCGGCTCGGAAAATTCCCGGCGGCATGGCCTCATAGGTCACGAACAGATCATGCAGTCGCGATGTGGAGCTCAGGCCCACTTCATAGGTCGTATGGAGCACACTCTCCTGATTGCGCAGTAGGGATTTGGCATGATCGAGCGCTACCGCCTGGGCAAAGCTCTTGGGACTGAGGCCGCACCAGCGGCGGAACAGGTCGGTCAGCTGACGCTCGCTGAGGCCCAGCGCGCGGGCAAATCGCGGCAGGTCGGCCACGTCGGGACCGTTTTCCGACAGATAGCGGATGGCGGCCTGGATCGTGTCGTAATCACTCGCGGGGGTCATGGAGGCGATCTGGTTCATGGCAACACCCATTGGCTTGGCTCTGGGTGTCAATCTTAGGGAATAGCGAGAAACAGGCGACCCGGTTTTGACGCCGGCTCAGGCCTCCTGCCGCGCCTTGCGCAGCGCCGTGCCGAAGGCTTTGGCGAAGCTGGATTTATCTTGCGGCGTCAGGAAAGCGCCCAGCTCGAACTCTTCCTTGCCGCTGCGCAGGCGCAGGGCCAAAACCTTTTCATTATCGTCGCGGTCAAGGATCAGCCGCACGGTCTTGGGATCGAAGCGCTTCAGCACCCGCTCGCCCTTTTTCTGGCTCGTGGCGATCTCCAGCTGATCCGGCCATAGCGTCACCTGCTGCCGCATGCGACGACGGTGCGACTGCTGCACCGAGAGCAGGCTCATGCTGACGACCCCGGCGACAAAGGCCGCGCTAGCCGGCAGCAGCATCTCTGGTACGAAGAGAACAAGCGGCGAAGCCAGCACCGTCGCCACGACCAGCGCGACCCAGCCGCCGACCACGCCGGGCGATCGATCCGGTCGAAGGGCTGCAGAAAACAGCGGCGCTGTGGTAGTGGCTTGCATCGGCATGGTGCACTCTTGGGCACTGACTATAGGCCCAGAATCACGGATGAGAGAATGCCTGCGGCGAAAAAAGTGAAGACCCTGCCAAAGGCCGATGTGGAAGCCATCTTCAACCGCTTCCACGAGATCGAGCCCGAACCCAAGGGTGAGCTGGATTATTCCAACGCTTTCACGCTGCTGGTGGCGGTGGTGCTCTCCGCCCAGGCCACCGACGTCGGCGTCAACAAGGCGACCAAGCATCTGTTCGCTCTGGCCACCACGCCCGAGCAGATGGTGGCTCTGGGCGTCGAGCGCATCACCGAGCTAGTCAAGACCATCGGCCTCTATCGCGGCAAGGCCAAGAACGTCTTCACGCTGAGCCAGATGCTGATCGACCTGCATGGCGGCCAAGTTCCGGATGACCGGGAATCGCTGGAAGCCCTGCCCGGCGTCGGTCGCAAGACCGCCAATGTCGTGCTCAATATCTGGTTCAAGCAGCCGGCGATTGCGGTGGATACCCACCTGTTCCGCGTCGGCAACCGCACCGGCCTCGCTCCCGGCAAGACGCCGCTGGCGGTGGAGCTGACCCTGCTCAAGGTCATCCCCCAACAATATATGCTGCATGCCCATCACTGGCTGATCCTGCACGGCCGCTACGTCTGCAAGGCGCGCAAACCGGAATGCTGGCGCTGCGCGATTGCCGAATGGTGCCGGTTCGAGCCGAAGACGCCGGCCCCCAACAAGCCATTGCCCAAGCATGTTTCCTGAAGGGGATACCCCCACCTAACCTCCTCCTGAAAGGGGGAATCCGTGCGGTGATAGCCCTCGATTGTGCCGCAAGCTGGATCTGTCCCTCCCCTTTTTCAAGGGGAGGCTAGGAGGGGATATTCTTGCTTCTTGCCTTTAGCTCCCGTAACCCCGAGCCATCGCCGCAGCAAACACCGGGATCAGCAGCAGCACACCCGCCTGGATATGCACGAACCGCCGGCTCGTCGCGATCTCCGCAGCTGGCGGCACATAACCTTCATCCGCATCCAAAGCCTTCAGCCACTTTCGCACCGCAATCGTCGGCTGGATGGTGAGCAGCCCCATCATCAGAAACGCCGCCATCTTGCCCCAGAAGGCATGGTTACCGACGTAATATTGCCAGCCCACCGCGCCAAAGATCACCCGGATGATCCCGACCACGATCACCACCCCGGCCAGTGCCCCATAGGCCGCGTCCACCTTGGCTAACTGGCGAATGCGCGGACCCGCCAGTCCCGGCCGCAATAGCGCAAATTCGACGGCATAGAGCGCCACCAGAGTGAACACCGCCAGATGATGGGCAATGGCCAGAAGCAGGTCGATATCCATTTGGAGCCCTCAACGCTCTATGTTATCCCTGCTTACATACTGTCAGAGTGAAGTGAACAATGTCAACATCCCTTGCCAACGCCCCCTATCACCATGGCGACCTGCGCAATGCGCTGCTTGAGGCGGCCCTGCTGATCCTAGAGCGCGAGGGCGAGGCCGGGCTTGGCCTGCGCGACGTGGCGCGGGCAGTGGGTGTCTCGCCGGCCGCGCCCTACCGGCATTTCGACAGCCGCGGCGCTTTGCTCGAAGCCCTCGCCGTGACTGGCTTTCAACGCTTCACCCGGCTGATGGAGGGCATCGCCACCAATGACACGCTGGATCACATGTCGGCCATGGGCCGCACCTATGTGAAATTCGCCCTCGATAATCCCAACCTGTTCCGCCTGATGTTTTCGCCGGCCCTGCGCCGCGATAACCGTCCCGGCCTGCGCATGGCCGCCGATGCCGCCTATCGTACGCTGCGCCATGTGACGGGCCAGGAGGTCGAGGCTGGCCGGGTCGCCGCGCTCGCCGCCTGGGCCCGCGTGCATGGCTTGGCCGTCCTGCTGCTCGATGGCCAGATCGCCATCCAGGCCGGGGAAGACATTGAAGCCTTGGTGGCCGAAATCATCGACAACCATTGACCCGTTACGGTTGCCCATCCGGCGCGCTTCCTCTAAACCGGCTGACGGCTTTCCCTCCTGCCGGATCTTTTCATGACCCAGACCCGCTTCGACGTCCTCACCATCGGCAATGCGATTGTCGACATCATCGCACCGGCGCCTGAGGGCTTCATCGAGGCGGAAGGCATGAACAAGGGCATCATGCACCTGATCGATACCGATCGGGCAGAGGACCTTTATTCGCGCATGCCGCTGGAGCGGCAGCAGATTTCCGGCGGTTCCGCCGCCAATACCGCAGCCGGCGTCGCCTCGCTCGGTGGCCGTGCCGCCTTTGTCGGCAAGGTGGCCGATGACCTGCTCGGCGATGTCTTCGAGACCGATTTCAACCAGATCGGCGTGCATTACAACACCAGCCGCCTCAAGAATGGCGCTCTGACCGCCCGCTGCATGATCTTCGTCTCCGACGATGGCGAGCGCACCATGAACACCTATCTCGGAGCCTGCCAGCAGCTGACCGAACAGGATATCAAGCCCGACGAGATCGGCGCGGCCGCCATCACCTATATGGAAGGCTTCCTCTGGGATCCGGCCGAGGCCAAGAAGGCTTTCGTGCTGGCCGCCCATTATGCCCACAAGGTCGAGCGCGCCACCGCCTTCACCCTCTCGGACCCCTTCTGCGTCGATCGCTATCGCGCCGAATTTCTCGACCTGATGCGCTCAAAGACCATCGACTATGTCTTTGCCAATGTGCATGAGCTCAAGTCCCTCTACGAGACCGAGGACCTCGGCGAAGCCGTGCGCCAGGTCGCCAAGGATACCGAACTGGCCGCCATCACCATGGGCGCCGACGGGGCCATGGTCGTTTACAATGGCGAAGTCACCTCTGTCCCCGCCTTCCCCATCGACAAGGTGGTGGACGCCACCGGCGCCGGCGATCTTTTTGCATCGGGCTTCCTCCTGGGCATGGCCCGCGGCCAGACGCTGGAATCAGCGTTGAAGACGGGTTGCCTGGCGGCATCGGAAGTCATCTCGCATATCGGCGCACGGCCGCAGCTGGACCTGCAGGACCTGACCCGGCAGCATGGTCTGGTGGGGTAAGGGGCAACCGCAGGTCGCCCCCTCCTATTCATTCCTTATGCTGAGGGAAAATCAGCAGGCAGGTTTGGTGCCGGTGGGATATCCGGGTACAAGCGTCCCTTCATCACATCGGCAATGCGGCCCTGATTGATTTGGAAGTACGCCGCGATGCGTGCGTAGTTGTACTTCAACAGTCGGGCCTGTTTGATTACCGGAACCATGTCCGGCGTGACCTTTCGGTCCTGCATGGCTATGCCTCATGGCTAAATTTCCCTTGAAGCGGGGGCCAGAGCATGCGAATCTGAAGGTGCTTACACAGCATCCGTCAGAGCGACATTCCTAGCACTCCCGCCCAGCGGGTTGGATTTTCCACTGACACCATGGGTCACATTTCAGGTCGGCTGGAACCGATCCGTTTTGTGGCCCTTTCTTATTGTCGTACGACACGGCGCTCTTGATGCCGTACGACGTGGGCTAATGTCATCTTATTGACCTTCAAAACGTTACTGCTCCAAATTACTCGGCAACGATGCTGGGCTGCAAGGTAATCGAGCGGTTTTGCCGTCAAATTCGTCAAAAATGACCAAAGAGCAGCGTATGAAGCTCTCCGGTGGGTTGGTAGCGGCAACCACTTTCGCCGTTTTGGGGGCTTCCTACGCGATTTTGTGCAATTGGCACTGAAATGGACTCGATTCGATTCCGTCAAAAGGCCCCTTAGAGGCTCCCCCGCATCACCCTCAGCGCATCCGCCGTCGTCCCTGTCGGCCGAAACTCCAGCCCCACCGCGCCCGCATACCCCTGCCCTTCCAGTCAGGCCAACTTCTGCCTGAGCGGCAGTCCACCGCTGCCCGGCCCATTCCGCCTGGGATGATCGGCGAGGTGGACATGGGCCACGCGGGTGAGCCCCTTCGTCAGGGGTAGGAAATTGCCGATCACTTGGCAGGCAACGACCCTGGTGCCATCATCTACATTATCGAGGTGAGACCACGACCATGACGACGATCGCAGAGGTCAAGAAATGGACGCGTCCGATATTGGCGGAGCATCAAGATCTGGCTCTGATGCCGCGCCAGCTCTACCTCCGTCCCGTCCATCATATCCATCGGCGGATTCGTTTTCTTGGTTCGTCAGATAGGACCTTTTCCAAGCCCCTCGCAGAAATTCTCGTCATGTTTGCCCCACCTTCGGGACGCTTGAGCGACAACTGGAGCCGTGAATTGATCGTCGGATGGTCCACTGATGCCGACTTTCACGGCACGCTGGCCAAGCACATCAGGCAGACCTTGAAATACCCATTTCGACCCTTGGCTGAGATCGAGGATCTCTACCGTCTGATGCAGGAGAGCCGGCTGCACTGGCAGCACCAGGAGCTGCTGCCCCTGTCCCACGACGCTTTCCTCCACGCCTCGGTGCTAGCCTCTCTTGGCCGATTGCCCGAGGCCTGCGCCGTGGCACAGGCCTATATCGACAAGGAGGAAACGCGGTGGCTGAAAATCAGGGCGGAGGCTGAAGGCTTTCTGAAAAAGCCGAGAACGCGATCCGAAGGCGAGTCGCGCATTCAGCTCGCGGACGGCTTTCTCAAGCCGATGGAGGATATGCGGCAGCTTATGGCGCTAGCCGGCGCCAATGACCGGCGTGGCGTCGCGGCCCTTCTGCGAGACTGGGAAAGACTGAATGCCCAGCGTCTCGAGGTTGAAGACGACTGGGAAGCAACACCCTTTCCGCTGGAGCGCGATCTCTAGTTCCCCAAACTGCCCCGCATCACCTTCAGCGCATCCGCCGTGCTCCCTATCGGCCCGAACTCCAGCCCCACCGCGCCCGCATAGCCCTGCCCTTCCAGCCAGGCCAGCTTCTGCTTCAGCGGCAATCCCCCGCTGCCCGGCTCATTGCGCCCCGGATGGTCGGCGAGGTGGACATGGGCGACGTGGCGCAGGCGGCCGGCCACGACCTGTTCGGGGTCTTCGTCCATCACCATGGAATGATAGAGATCATAAGTGATGCCGATCTCGTCACGGTTGACCGCGTCGCAGATGTCGAGGGCTTCGGCCGTGCTGGTCAGGTAATAGCCGGGGTGATCGACCCGGTCGTTGAGCGGCTCCAGCGCCAGCCGTACGCCAGAGCCCTTGAGCACATCGGCCGAGCGGCTCATGGCCAGGGTCAGGGCATCATGCTGGCGGGCGCGATCGACGCCTTCCAGCAGCGGCCCGGACTGGCAGATCAGCACCGGCGCACCCAGCCGCAGCGCCACGTCGCGGCTTTGTTCGAGCCCGGCGAGAAAGCGGTCGTGATCGCCCGCGCGGGTCAGTTCGGCAAAGGGCTCGGCCACGATCCCCGCCAGCTGGATGCCGGTCTCATCCAGCGCCCGCGCGACGGCGTCGAGATCCTTGTTCGACCACAGCCAGAATTCGACCAGTGCGAAGCCTTCCGCCTTGGCCAGGTGAATGCGCTGGGCAAAATCGGGGGTTTCCGGGGCGAAGAGCATTTCGATGCAGGCGGAAAAGCGGGTCATGCGAGGCGTGTCCCTTGGTTCATTTCATCAAGGATCGCCCGTGCCGCTGCCGCCGGATCGGCGGCCTCGATGATCGGGCGGGCGACAACCAGATGGCTGGCGCCCATGGCCAGCGCCTCGGCCGGACCCATGATACGCTTCTGGTCGCCGGCGGCACTGCCGGCCGGGCGGATGCCGGGGGTGACGATGGCCATATGCGAGCCGATGATGGTGCGCACAATTTCCGCCTCATGCGGCGACGCCACCACGCCGCCAATTCCGGCATCGCGCGCCTGCTGCGCCCGCAGCGCGACCAAGCCTGCCGCATCGCGCTCATAGCCGGCTTCCTTGACGTCGGCATCGTCCATCGATGTGAGGACGGTGACACCCAGCACGGTGAGGCCCGAGCCGGCTGCCGCTTTGGCTGCGGCGCGCATGGTCTTGGGATAGGCATGGACGGTCAGCATGCTCGCGCCGGTCTCGGCAAAGGCGGCGACGCCCTTTTCGACAGTATTGTCGATGTCGAGCAGTTTGAGGTCGAAGAACACTTTCTTGCCGGCGGCGATCAGCGCCTTGCCCAGTGCAAAGCCGTCGGCGCCGTAAAAGCACTGGTAGCCGATCTTGTAGAAGTCGACGCTGTCGCCCAGCAAAGCCACGATTTCCTCGGCGCGCGCGCGCGTCGAAACGTCGAGGCCCACGATCAATTGGCCAGCCATGAGTCTTCCTCCGATGTGAATATCGGCTTGGGACTAGAGCAAAACGTCCGCCGTCGCAACCGGAGCAAACCACTCGGGCTGGAAATCCTCGAGCCGCGTCCATTCGCTGTGCAGCACGCCGCCTCTGAGATCGAAGACAAAGCAATTGCCGCCGCCGGTGCCCCCGGTGCGGGTCTGGTCCTCGACGCGGGAAATTTCCCGGCCGGCCACATGGCACTTGAGCAGGCTGCCCACCGCGCCATGGCCGCAAAAGATCGCCGGCACGCCTCGGGGCACGCTAGCCAACGCGGTTGCCACAGTACCGACAATGCGGCGCTGCGCGTCCACGGCCCGCTCCCAGCCAGCCACGCTCACCTCCGGTTCGGCAAAGAACCGATCGGCATGGGCTTCGAATAGCTCGGGCGGCAGGAAGCCGGTGGAAGAGCGGTCATTCTCGCCCATCAGGTGGTCGCTCAGCACCAGCGTGCCCGCCTGCGCCGCCAAGAGCTCCGCCAATTCCAGCGCCTTGCGTTCGCGGCTGGAGAAGATCATCGCGCCTTTCGGCACTACGCCCGAGACGGCAAAAGCCTCGGCCCGGCGCCGGCCTTCGGCGGAAAGGCCCCATAGCGGCACGGGGACATTGGCATTCATCTGCACCTGCGGGTGCGAAACATAGAGCGCCCGCATGGCCATCATCCTCGGCTGAAATGGGTGAGTTCGTGCACGATGGCCTCGACCTTGCGGATGATCGCCGGCTCGGTCGGATTGCCATCGGTATCCAGCGCCTCCTCGGCCGGCCCGATGCCGAGCAGCGTCGGCACCACCAACGCCCCAACCTTACTCAGGCTATCGCGCAGATGGCTCAGCGAAAAGATCGTGCCATATTTGCCCGAGCTGACCCCGCCAATGCCGAATACCGCATGGCGGAACACGCTGGGCTTCTGCCGGCTGAGCCAGGTGATGGTATTGACCAAAAGCGGCGGGACCCCGCCGTTATATTCCGGGCTGGCGATGAAGATCATGTCATGGCTGCGCCACAACTCGGCCAGCTTGACCGCCGCTTCGGGCGTCTGCTCGGCCTCCAGATCCTCGTTGAACAGCGGCATGTCAAAATCGGAAAGATTTATGGCCGTGACCGCCACGCCCGCCGCTTCGAGCTTGCCGCCGACATGGGCCTGCAGCCGCATGTTCTCGGAACCCTTGCGGATGGAGCCAGAAAGCGTGAGGGCCGTTTTCATGCGATCTCCATCCTATGCGCCTGTCGAAAGTGCCGTGTCCCGACCGTCGAGGCAATAGGATTGACCTTTCGGGGCCAATTTCTTTAGCTCTGAACAGTTTGCTTTCGGGAGAAACCCTATGTCGACCATGATCTTCGTCAACGTGCCGGTGCGCAACCTTGCCGCCTCCATGGCCTATTACAAGGCGCTGGGCTTTGATCATAATCCGCAGTTCACCGACGAGACCGCCGCCTGCGTGGTCATCAGCGACACCATCTACGTCATGGTGCTGACCCATGAAAAATTCGCCCAGTTCTCCTCCAAGCCGATCCCGGACAGCCTGACGCAGACCGGGGCCCTCTATGCGCTGTCGCGCGACAGCCGCGCCGCGGTAGACGAAATCGCCGAGGCCGGCATCAAGGCCGGCGGCACGGAAACCCGAGACGTGATGGACTACGGCTTCATGTATTCCCGCGCAGTGGCCGATATCGACGGGCACACCTGGGAGTATGTCTGGATGGATATGAGCCAGATGCCGACCGAATAGGCGGTTATCCCAGCCGGAACAGCTTCCTGACCAGCCGGATCATGCGCTCGCGGCGATACTGGTAGAAATACTCGTTGGTCATCAGGTGCCGGTAGGTGCGCTTGAAGGCGACGCGCGACCAGATGAACCACGGCTTGGGATTGGCCGAATAATGCAGGATATGCGGATTGAGGATCTCGTGCGCCGGCTCGGGATTCTGCAGGTTCCAGCGATAGTCGAGCTCGAGGATCCGCCCCTTGAAGCAGAAATTCACGATGTCCTGGTCGTAGTAGAACATCTCGATTTCCGACTGCGGCAGGCTGGCCTTCAGCACGGCTGAAAAATCCACGCCGCGATATTGCGCCATGTCGATCAGCATCACGCCGGAGTTGAAATAGGGCTCGGCCATGGAAAAGGCCGTGCGGCTGCGCAGGTCCTTGCCGGCAATGCAATGCATGCGGTCCGGCTGAAGCGCTGCCGCGATCGCCTTGCCCTCAAGGTCCGTGTCGTAAAGCACGGCAATATCGCTGCGCACGAAAGTGTCGCTGTCGAGATAGAGCACTTTGGTGACATCAGACGGCAGCAGTTCGCCGAGGAACAGCCGGGCATAGATCACCGGGTGGAAGCGCTGCATGCGGATGGCCGGGAAGCCGACGATGCGGGTGCCCAGCACATTGCTGGCGGCCAGGTTGACGAGGTTGAGCGTGGCGCCATAGTCGCTGGCAATAGTCTCAAGCGCCGCACGATGCTCGGGCGTGATGCCGTCGGTCAGCAGGTGAAAGCGGATATTTCCCGGATGATGCGCGGTGAGGCAGACCGAGCGCATCGTCGCATAGGCCGGGGCCCAGAACTTGTCGTCGAAGGTCAGTGCGATTTCGATCAAGTTTCACCCCTGCACTGACTGTCTGCCACGAGACGGCTTGGCGTACTGAAGGTCTGAGTCTTCGTGCCACTCGGCCATAGGTCTCGTGGCCTTGAGACCTAAAAACGCCCCACTGGGGCGTTTTTTAACGGTCTCAAGCCTCAAACATTTTCTTGAGTTTGCTGAAGAACCCACCCGACGTCGGGCTGTTTTCTTCAGTCTCCAGCTTGGCGAATTCTTCCAGCAATTCGCGCTGGCGGCGGCTTAGCGCCTGTGGCGTCTCGATATCGAGCTGCACATAGAGATCGCCGACATCCTTGCTGCGCAGCACCGGCATGCCCTTGCCCTTGAGCCGCACGCGCTGCCCCGGCTGGGTCCCGGCGGCAACTTTGACCTTGGCCCGCGCCGCATCCAGCGTCGGCACTTCGAACTCACCACCCAGAGCTGCCGTCGTCATGGCAATCGGCACGCGGGCATAAAGGTCTGCCCCATCGCGCTGGAACAGGTCATGCGGGCGAATGGAAATGAAGATGTAGAGATCGCCCGGCGGGCCACCGCGCAGCCCGGCTTCGCCCTCATTGGCGAGGCGAATGCGTGTGCCATCCTCGATGCCCTTGGGGATATCGACCGAGAGCTTGCGGTTTTCCTGGCGACGGCCCTGGCCCGAACAATCCTCGCAGGGCGCATCCATCATCTGCCCGCGGCCCTGGCAGACTGGGCAGGTGCGCTCGATGGTGAAAAAACCCTGCGCCGCGCGCACCTTGCCATGGCCATTGCACTGGCGGCAGGTATGGGTGCCGGTGCCCGGCTTGGCGCCAGAACCGTCGCAGGTATCGCAGCCGACCAAAGTCGGCACGTCGATCTCGACGGTACGGCCCTCAAAGCTTTCTTCGAGCGAGATTTCGAGATTATAGCGCAGGTCGGCGCCACGTAGCTTGGCCGCCCCGCCACCACCGCGCCGGCCCTGGCCGCCGCCCATGAAGTCGCCGAAAATGTCTTCAAAGATATCCGACATCGAGGAATTGAAATCATTGCCGAAGCCGCCGCCGGCCGCGCCGCGCCCGCCGTTTTCGAAGGCAGCATGGCCGAAGCGGTCATAGGCGGCGCGCTTCTGGCCGTCCTTGAGCGTATCGTAGGCCTCGTTGATTTCCTTGAACTTGGATTCCGACTCGGCATTGCCCGGATTGCGATCGGGGTGGTGCTGCATGGCGAGTTTGCGATAAGCGCTCTTGAGCGCAGCGTCATCGGCGCCCTTTGCAACGCCGAGCACCTCGTAGAAATCCCGTTTGGACAAGAAAACGTCTCCAATGCCACGGGTCGCGTCATCCGCGCCCCGTCAAATCTTAAGCCTCAGGCTGTCGCCGCAAGCCACCCCTAGATGGCAATCGACCCCGCGCACCACAAGGGGCTGGGGTCGCAACAGGCAAACCAATGGCCCGCTCATAGCAAGAGCGGGCCAGCGCTTCAACAATGCTGATTCGGAACCGTCTAGCTGCGGCGGCTCGGTGCAAAGGCCTTGCTCAGCGCGTCGGCCGCATCGGACTGGGCAAACAGCGCCTTGGTGACGACGAGACCGAGGCCAAAAAAGCCCTGAGTCACGCCCTCATAGGTCCAGGCGGTCACCGGCACGCCGGCACTTTCCAGCACTTCGGCCAGGTGCTCCCCTTCCGAGCGCAGCGGGTCCAGCCCGGCCAGCACCAGGGTGGCCGGCGCCGCACCGGCCAGATCGTCGCGGGCGACGAGATCGATGCGCGGATCCTTGAGCGCGTCGAGATCCTCCAGCAAATGCCGGAAGAGCCAGCGCATGGCCGGCAGGCCGATCGGCCGCGCCCGCAGCATTTCGCCATAGCTTGGCGTCGCCAGATCGCCACCGGCAATCGGATGGATCAGCAATTGATGCACCGGCTGGGTGACGCGCTGGTCCCGCGCCGTCAGCGCGACATGCATGGCCAGATTGCCGCCGGCATCTTCACCGGCCACGGCGAGGCGTTTCGGATCGCCGGCCAGCTCGGCGGCCTGCTTGCTCAGCCAGCGCCAGGCGGCCCAGGCATCGTCATGCGCCGCGGCAAAAGCATGCTCGGGCGCCAGCCGATAATCCACCGACACCACGATAGCGCCGGTGCGCCGTGCAATGGCTCGGGCCGAAGCATCATGGCTGTCGAGATCGCCGGTGACAAAGCCGCCGCCGTGGAAATACAGCACCATCGGATTGAGCCGGCTCAACAGCCCTGCCGGACGATAGATCCGCGCCGGCAGCGTGGTTTCGGCTTCGACGCCAGGTATCGAAAAGTCCTCGGCCGCGACGCCATCATCGGGCCGCTCGCGGCTCTGTTGGCTGAGGATGGCATCGATCGCCTCGCTGGCGCGCGGCTGGCTGCGGGCCGCCTCGGGCGACAGATGTTCGAGCGAACGGGCACCCAGCTCAACCATGCGGTCGAGCACATGCTTCATGTCGGCATCGATCCGGCTCATCGGATCGCCGCCAATCAGCTCGGCAAGCCGGCCGATGGAATCGGATGGGGTAATTGTGGGTGAATGATCCTGGCCAGAATCGGACATCAGCGGCCTCGCAATTTCGTGAGCTGATCTATGATCAAAGAAGCGGGTTTCACTTGGGCGTGAATGAGCCAACATTACGGCAAGGATTCACGTGAAACTTCCCGGCGGCGGCTACGCGCAAAATTCTTCCAGTGGAAGGATTTTAGCCGGGAAGGCCATGAGGCCTATGGTCGAATGGCTGAGACGCGGCGCCATGCACAAAGCAAAACACCCCCGAGCAAGCCCGAGAGTGTTGGTTCATGCGAGCCGCGCGGAATTAAGCTTCCGCCGTCTCGCCCAGGTTCACATTATTGTCCATCAGCTTCTTGCGCGCGGCATTGACCGCATCGACGCTGAACTGGTCTTCGTGGTTGAGCACGATGGCCTCAGCGGTCAGGTCGCTGCGCTTGTGCTCGACCAGCTTGGCAAAGCCGTCGCTGAGATCGGGTGCCATCACCAGATCGGTGAGCACGCGGATCGCGCCGAACTTCTTGTGGCGGGCGCGGATATTGATCAGCTTGGTGGAGCGACCGTTATCGGCAGTGCGGAATTCCTCGGCAGCCACGAGGCCGGTAAAGAATGCGCGCTCGATCTCGTCGCTATGGGCAGCGCCCGCCAGCTCGGCAATGCGCATCTGGCAGCCAAAGGCGAGGTCCAAGTAACCGAGGCGGACTGCATTGGCCATCAGCTTGCGCAGCTTGTCGGGGTCGGTGAAAGTTTGGGGGTCTGGAATGTTCATTCCTGACCCTAGGCCATATGCCGGCAAATAGCGAATGGATTGGCACGGCCAGATGGCGTCGTGGTTACGATAGGCATGAAAAAAGGGCCCGGTTTGCACCGGACCCTTCAATTCACTTAGGCAGAAGACTTACGCCGACTTCTTGTCGTCGTCGTCCTTGACCTCTTCGAAGTCGGCGTCGACGACGTCGTCTTCATCCTCGTCCTGCGTGCCATTGGCCTTGGCTTCAGCTTCCGCCTGGCTGGCCTTGTACATGGCCTCGCCCAGCTTCATCGAGGCCTGGGCCAGCGCTTCGGTCTTTTCCTTGATCAGCTCGCCGTCATCGCCTTCGATCACGGCCTTGAGCTCGACGATGGCTGCCTCGATGGCAGCCTTGTCTTCAGCCGAAACCTTGTCGCCATATTCCTTGACCGACTTTTCGGTCGAGTGGATCAGGCTTTCGCCCTGGTTCTTGGCTTCGACGGCTTCGCGCTTGCGCTTGTCGCCTTCGGCATTCTGCTCGGCTTCCTTGACCATCTTTTCGATGTCGGCGTCAGAAAGACCACCCGAAGCTTGGATGCGGATCTGCTGCTCCTTGCCGGTGCCCTTGTCCTTGGCCGAAACCTGCACGATGCCGTTGGCATCGATGTCGAAGGTCACTTCGATCTGCGGCACGCCACGCGGTGCGGGCGGAATGCCGGCCAGGTCGAAATTGCCCAGCAGCTTGTTGTTGGCGGCCATTTCGCGTTCGCCCTGGAACACGCGGATGGTCACGGCCGATTGGCTGTCTTCGGCGGTCGAGAAGGTCTGGCTCTTCTTGGTCGGAATGGTCGTGTTGCGATCGATCAGACGGGTGAACACGCCACCCAGCGTTTCGATGCCCAGCGACAGCGGGGTCACGTCGAGCAGCAGCACGTCCTTGACGTCGCCCTGCAGCACGCCGGCCTGGATCGCCGCGCCCAGCGCCACGACTTCGTCCGGATTGACGCCCTTGTGCGGCTCCTTGCCGAACAGCTGCTTGACCAGTTCCTGGACCTTGGGCATGCGGCTCATGCCACCGACCAGCACGACTTCGTCGATCTGGGCGGCAGTGATGCCTGCATCCTTCATGGCCTGCTTGCACGGGTCCATGGTCTTCTGGATCAGGTCGTCAACCAGCGTCTCGAGCTTGGAGCGCGAGAGCTTCAGCGTCAGGTGCTTGGGGCCCGAAGCATCTGCCGTGATGAAGGGCAGGTTGATTTCGGTCTGGGTCGAGCTCGACAGTTCGATCTTGGCCTTTTCGGCAGCTTCCTTGAGGCGCTGCAGCGCGAGCTTGTCGGAGCGCAGGTCGATGCCCTGCTCCTTCTTGAACTCGTCGGCCAGGTAGTCGACCAGACGCATGTCGAAGTCTTCGCCACCGAGGAAGGTGTCGCCATTGGTCGACTTCACTTCGAAGACGCCATCGCCGATTTCGAGGATCGACACGTCGAACGTGCCGCCACCAAGGTCATAGACCGCGATCGTGCCGGTGTTCTTCTTGTCGAGGCCGTAAGCGAGCGCAGCAGCCGTCGGCTCGTTGATGATGCGCAGCACTTCAAGGCCGGCAATCTTGCCTGCGTCCTTGGTGGCCTGGCGCTGGCTGTCGTTGAAGTAGGCCGGGACGGTGATGACGGCCTGGGTGACGGTCTCGCCGAGATAGCTCTCAGCGGTTTCCTTCATCTTCTGCAGGATCATCGCCGAGACCTGGCTCGGGGAATACTTGTCGCCCGAGGCTTCGACCCAGGCATCGCCATTGTCGGCGGCCACGATCTTGAAGGGGACGAGATTCTTGTCCTTGGCGACGACCTTGTCGTCATAGCGGCGCCCGATCAGGCGCTTGACGGCAAACAGCGTGCCTTCGGGATTGGTGACGGCCTGGCGCTTGGCCGGCTGGCCGACGAGGCGTTCGCCATCCTTGGAGAAAGCGACCATCGAGGGGGTGGTGCGGGCACCTTCGGCGTTTTCGATGACCTTTGGATTGGAGCCGTCCATCACTGCAACGCAGCTATTGGTGGTGCCCAGGTCGATACCGATGACTTTAGCCATTAAACGAGCCTTTCTTTCAGCAAACCCATGGTGAAGCCCCTCTCGCGAGGCAGCTCCGTGGCCGGGAAGGGCCGGGTTCCTTGCAACATGAATGTGCCCATCGCTGGGCCTGCGGCGTATATAGGGGGGTGGCCCAAGTGCTTCAAGCGCCGTGACGAGAGTTTTGCGCCGTTCTGCCAGTCACCTGACCGGTGACGAGGCCGGCAAATCTGCCTAGAAGTGCGGCCATGTTCACCCCCGGCACAGTGCTGCTGCACGATACGCTCTACCCGCATGGCGAAAACCTCTGGTTCTCGCAGCCCCGCGACGTGCTTGTGGCCCGCAATGGTGCCGGCATAAAGGCGGCGCTGACCCAGCTCGAAGCCGCCAACCGAGCCGGCCTCCATGCCGCCGGCTATCTGGCCTATGAGGCCGGCTTTGCCTTCGAGGAACGGCTTGAGCCTTTTCTGCCCAAAGATGCCCCCCTGCTCTGGCTTGGGCTCTATAATGCCCCCGAGCGCCTGAGCGCCGCCGAAGTCGACCAGCGTCTCGCCGCCATCGCCGGTGATAAAGTCGGCACGGCCTTCGACATTACCCCGCGCTGGGACGAGGCGCGCTATGGCCTGGCCTTCGATCGGGTCAAGGAGTTGATCGCGTCCGGCGACACCTATCAGGTCAACCTCACCCTCAAGGCCGATTTCCGCCTTGAGGGCGATCCGGTGGCGCTCTATCGCGAGCTGGTCCGCAAGCAGGCCGTCGCCTATGGCGCGCTGATCAACACCGGCACCCAGTGGATCCTCTCGCGCTCCCCTGAACTCTTCGTCTCCAGCCGCGACAACGCTTTGTCTGCTCGCCCGATGAAGGGCACCCTGAAGCGTGGCCGCACCCTCGCCGAAGATGAGGCCGGTCGCATAGCTCTCGCCAATGACGAAAAGAACCGCGCCGAGAATCTTATGATCGTCGATCTCTTGCGCAACGACCTCGGCCGCATTGCCGAGATCGGCTCGGTCAAGGTCACCGACCTCTTTACCGTGGAAACCTACCAGACCCTCCACACCATGACCTCGGGCATCACGGCGAAACGCCGCCCGGATGTCGGCACCGCCGATGTGCTGGCTAATCTCTTCCCCTGCGGCTCGATCACTGGCGCACCGAAACTGCGCGCCATGGAAATCATCCGCGAGGTCGAAGCCGGCCCACGCGGGCTCTACACTGGTTCGATCGGCCACTTCGCCCCGACAGGCGACTTCACCCTCAATGTCGCCATCCGCACCGCCGTCATCGACAATTCCGGCCAGGGCGAAATCGGCATCGGTGGCGGCATAGTCGCCGATAGTGTCGCGGCAGAGGAATATCGCGAGGCCCTGCTCAAGATGGCATTTTTCACCGAACCGGCAAAACCCGTCACCCTGATCGAAACCCTGCTCTGGCAGCGCGACACCGGCTACACGCTGCTCGACCGGCACCTCACCCGCATGGAAGCCTCGGCCGCCTATTTCGCGCTACCTTATGACCGTGCTGCGATCATGACCTTGCTCCAATCGCAAAATTTCGCCGAACCCCTCATGCGCGTCCGGCTGACTCTGGATGCTTCCGGTCCGGCGATGACCGCCGTTCCCCTGCCACCCAATCCGGACGTCTTCCGCTTCGCCATTGCCCCCGAACGTCTCGACTCGCAAAGCCTCTGGCTGATGCACAAGACCACCAACCGCGCCTTCTACGATGAGCCGCGCCAGCGTGCCCATGCAGCCCTCGGCGTCGATGAAGTGGTTTTTCTCAACCAGCGCGGCGAATTGGCTGAGGGCTCGATCACCAATCTTTTCATCGAGCGCGACGGCATGCTGCTCACCCCACCCCTCAGCTCCGGCCTCCTGCCCGGCACTTTGCGCGCCGAGCTCATCGCCACAGGCAAGGCCGTGGAACAGCTTTTGACGCTGGACGACCTCGACAGTGCCGAGGCAATCTGGCTCGGCAATTCCGTCCGCGGCCTGCTGCGGGCCCAATATGTCAGAACCTAGGAGACGACCATGACCATCGAAATCCAACCCAATGACATGCTGGTCGTTGTCGACATGCAGAACGATTTCCTGCCCGGCGGCAGCCTGGCGGTGTCCGGTGGCGACGAAATCGTGCCGCTGATCAACACCCTGGCAAAACAGTTCACCAATGTCGTCTTCACCCAGGACTGGCACCCGGCCGATCACCTGAGCTTCGCCAGCCAGCATCCCGACAAGAACCCCTTCGAAACCGTCGAACTGCCCTATGGCACCCAGGTGCTGTGGCCCGATCATTGCGTCTGGGCCACCCATGGCGCGGCCCTGTCGGTCGATATCGATATCCCGCACGGCCAGTTGATCCTGCGCAAGGGTTTTCGCCGCGAGATCGACAGCTACTCCGCCTTCCAGGAAGCCGACCGCGAGACCCAGACCGGCCTCGCCGGCTATCTCAACGAACGCGACGTCGGCCGCCTCTATATCGTCGGCCTCGCTACCGACTATTGCGTTGGCTGGACGGCTATCGATGGTTCAGCCGCCGGCTACGACGTGACGGTCATCGAAGACGCCACCCGCGCCATCGACAATGGCGGGAGTCTCGCGAAGGCCTGGGCCGATATGGCCGATGCGGATGTGAAGCGGGTGCAGAGCAAGGAAATCCTGGGCTAGCCAGCGAACTGACCCACACCCACCGCGCGTCACCCTCGGGTCAAGCCCGAGGATGACGATCCGGGTTGCGGCGCGCCAAGCGGCCATCTCACAAAAGAAAATCCCCGCTTGCGCGGGGATTCACGTGAAACGCTAAACCTAAGCCGAACAGCAGAGCTTACGCGCTCTTATCAATCGCCTCGTCCGCCGGGGCATGGCTCGGGCCACCCTTGGCCACGCCGACCATGGCCGGACGCAACACGCGCTCTCCGATGGCAAAGCCGGCCTGCACCACCTGGACCACAGTGCCTTCCGGCTTGCTGGGATCGGGCACTTCGAACATCGCCTGATGCTTGTGCGGATCGAACTTCTGGCCTTCGGCCTCGATCGGCTTGACGCCATGCTTGGCCAGCAGGCGCTGCATTTCGCGCTCGGCCAGCTCGATGCCGTCGATCAGCGATTTGGTGGTGGCGTCGCCCGATTCGCGGGCTTCGGCCGGCAGCACCATCAGGGCGCGGCTCAGGGCATCGGTGGCGCTCAACATGTCGCGAGCAAAGCCGGCGATAGCATAGCTGCGCGTGTCATTGACGTCGCGCTCGGTGCGCTTGCGTAGGTTTTCCATCTCGGCATGGCTGCGCAGCACGCGATCCTTGAGCTCGGCATTTTCGGCGCGCAGGGCCTCGATCGGATCGACGGCCGGTGCCGGGGTTTCGACTTCAGGCGTCTCGCCCGAGGCGGCGTTTTCGTCGCTCATCATTGTTTCGTTCCGCAAGTTTGAGGATTTGCCACGGATATCGGCCAACGCGGCGGTTTTTTCAACCCTAGCGTTTGCGCGCCATCATCGCGCTGATCACATGGGCAGTATAATCCACCACCGGCACGATGCGGGCATAGTTGAGGCGTGTTGGGCCTATCACTCCCAAGACGCCCACCACCTTGTCATTGGCATCCTTGTAGGGCGAGAGGATGACGGACGAGCCCGAGAGCGAAAACAGCTTGTTTTCCGAGCCGATAAAGATGCGCACGCCCTGCGCCTCTTCGGCGTCGCCGAGCAGGTCCAGCAGCCCGTCCTTGCTTTCCAGCTCATCGAACAATTGCCGCATGCGCAGCAGCTCGTCGCTGGCCATGGCGTCATTGATCAGATTGCCGCGGCCGCGCACGATGATGGTCGGCTGGCTCGACGGCGAGGCCTGGCTGAGCGTGGCAATGCCGGCATCGACCAGCTTCTGCGTCAGCTCGTCCAGCTCCGCCCGCTGTTCGGCCCGCAGCGCGCTCAGCGCCTTGCGCGCCTCGGCAATGGTGCGGCCCACCACGTGATGGGCGAGGTAATTGCCGGCCTGGGTCAGCGCCGAAGCGGTCAGTCCCGGCGGGATGTCCATGATGCGGTTTTCCACCTGCCCGTCCTGTCCGACCAAAATCGCCATGGCGCGGGCGGCGTCGAGCCGCACGAATTCGATATGGCGCAGGATAATGTCGGCCTTGGTGGCAATCACCACCCCGGCGCCCTGGCTGAGGCCCGAGAGCAATTGGCTGGCTTCAGTCAGGACATCCTCGACTTGGCCACGACGCTGCCCCTCTATGCTCTTGGCGATCTGGCTGCGCTCGCTCTCGTTGACCGCGCCAACCTCCAGCATGGCATCGACGAAAAACCGCAGGCCCTCCTGCGTCGGGGCGCGGCCGGCAGAAGTATGCGGCGCGGCGATCAGGCCAAGATCTTCGAGATCCGCCATCACATTGCGCACCGAGGCCGGCGACAGACCAGTCTGCAGCATACGGCTCAGATCGCGCGACCCGACCGGCGAGCCGGTATCGAGATAGCGTTCGACGATCTTCTTGAAAATGTCCTGGCTGCGCGCGTTGAGAACGCTCAGAAAGTCTTCGGGCGGTCTGACCATGAGGTTTGGATAAAATCTTCCGCTTTAACCCTGCGCTCTCATTTAAGCGCATTGCTGCCGCGCGCCAAGCCACTCCGGCTTGTGAGCCCGGCCAATGAGGGTTAAGAGGCGGTTAACAGCAATTTCTAGTCGGATTCTTGATGCGCCCTTCCGGACGTAAGCCCAATCAGATGCGCGATGTCAAAATCGAGCGCAATGTCGCCATGAAGGCGGAGGGCTCCTGCCTCGTCTCATTCGGGAACACCAAGGTCCTCGTCACCGCCTCGGTCGAAACCAGCCTTCCCGGCTGGCTGCGCGGCAAGGGCCAGGGCTGGGTCACCGCCGAATATGGCATGCTGCCCCGCGCCACCGGCTCGCGCACCCGTCGCGAAGCCACCGCCGGCAAGCAGTCCGGCCGGACCCAGGAAATCCAGCGCCTGATCGGCCGCTCGCTCCGCGCCGTGGTCGACCTGCAGCTGCTTGGCGAAAACCAGATCACCCTCGATTGCGACGTGCTCGAAGCCGATGGCGGCACCCGCACCGCCTCGATCACCGGCGCCTATGTGGCGCTGGCCGATGCCATCAAGTGGATGGACGAGCGCAAGCTGACCAAGGGCAAGGCTCTCCGCGATTCGGTCGCGGCGGTTTCCTGCGGCATCTATCGCGGCACGCCTCTGCTCGATCTCGATTATCTCGAAGATGTCGAAGCCGAGACCGACGCCAATTTTGTCATGACCGGTTCCGGCAAATTCGTCGAAATCCAGGGCACCGCAGAAGGCGCGCCCTTCTCCCGCGAAGAACTCGACAGCCTGATGAGCCTTGCCGAACAGGGCATTGGCGAGTTGAGCCTGTTCCAGCAGGAGGCTCTTTCGGCATGATCGGCTGGCTCCTCAAAAAAGTCGCGAATTCCACGGCCCAAAAGCCGGCGGCAACCCAGCGCACCATCTCCCCCGAGAACTGCGCCCTGTGGCACGACGTGTCGCGTGCCCTCGATGCCAAGCCGAGGGCCAGCAAGTGAGCCTGATCCCGCGCCTCCGCGAAGGCGACCGGCTGGTGCTGGCCACGCATAATGCCGGCAAGCTCAAGGAATTCCAGGAGCTGTTCGAGCCCTTCGGTCTGGAACTGACCTCGGCCGGCGAGCTCGGCCTGCCCGAACCGGAAGAAACCGGCACCACCTTTGCTGAAAACGCCCGCATCAAGGCCCATGCTGCGGCCAGTGCCTCCGGCATGCTGGCGCTATCTGACGATTCCGGCCTTTGCGTCGACGCGCTCAATGGCGATCCCGGCGTCTATACTGCCGACTGGGCCGGCGTGCCGCGCGATTTCAACCACGCCATGAAGCGCGTCGAAGATGCGCTGCAGGCGGCCAATGCGACTAGTCCCGGAGAACGTAAAGCCTCGTTCAACGCCACGCTCTGCCTTGCCCATCCCGATGGCCGCGACGTCATCTATCACGGCCAGTGTTTTGGTACCCTGGTCTGGCCGCCGCGCGGCGAGCGCGGCCATGGCTATGATCCTGTCTTCATGCCTGATGGCTATGACATCACCTTCGGCCAGATGACCGCCGAGATGAAGCACTCCTGGGCGCCCGGCCAGCAGGGTCTCTCCCACCGCGCCCGCTCCTTTGCCAAGTTTGTGGAGCAGCAGATTGAGCAATAGCCCCAACGACATGTTCGGGGTTTACGTGCACTGGCCGTTCTGCGCGTCCAAGTGCCCCTATTGCGATTTCAACTCGCATGTCCACCGCGGCCCCTTCGACGAGATCGACTATGTCGCCGCCTATGAGCGCGAGATTGCCACCACCGCGGCGATGACGCCCGGGCGCAAGGTGCAGTCGATCTTTTTTGGCGGCGGCACGCCCTCGATGATGAATCCGCAGTCGACCGGGCGCATCATCGACGCCATCGCCAAGCACTGGACGATCGACTCCAAGGCCGAGATCACGCTCGAAGCCAATCCGACCAGCGTCGAGGTCGATCGTTTCAAGGGCTATCGCTCGGCCGGCGTCAACCGTGTCTCACTCGGCGTACAGTCGTTGCGCGAGGGTCCGCTGGCGGAACTGGGCCGCCGTCATACGGTCGAGGAGGCCATTGCCGCCGTGCGCATTGCGCAGTCGGTGTTTGATCGGTCTAGTTTCGATCTGATTTATGGCCGGCCCAGGCAGACGCTTGAGGATTGGGAAGACGAGCTCAAGGAAGGCCTCTGGCTTGCCCAGGGTCACATCAGCCTCTATATGCTGACCATCGAGCAGGGCACGCGCTATTTCGACCTGCATCAGGCTGGCAAGCTCAAGATGCCTAACGAGGATCTGGCTGCCGACTTCTATGAGCTGACCCACGAGCTGACCAAGGAAGCGGGCCTGCCCGCCTACGAGATTTCCAACCATGCCCGCCCCGGCCAGGAAAGCACGCACAACATGCTCTACTGGCGCTATGGCGAATATGCCGGCATCGGTCCGGGGGCTCATGGCCGGCTGATGATCAACAACCAGCGCCACGCCACTGCGGCCGAGAAAATGCCCTTCGACTGGCAGAAGCAGGTCGTCGCCAAGGGCCACGGCCTTGTCACCGACGATGTGCTGACCTGGGAAGAACAGGGCGACGAGTTCCTCGTCATGGGCCTGCGCCTCAAGGAAGGCATTTCGCCCGCCCGCTTTACCGCCATTTCCGGCCGCCAGATTTCGCGCAGCCAGATCGACGCCCTCAAGGGCTACGGCTTCGTCGAAACCTTGCCCAACGGCAATCTCCGCGTGACCGACAAGGGTTTCCCGGTGCTGGATGCGGTGGTCGCGGACTTGGCAGCTTAGAGCCGCGCCCCCTCGACCATCTGCGCCCCACCCTGCACCAGTTTCTTCAGTGCCAGCGCATATTCCGCCCGGCCGTTGACCAAGAACCGGAACATCCCGTCTCGGCCATTGAAGCCCGTGGCATTGGTCATCAGCGTTGGATTGTAGGGCGGATTGGCCAGAGACAGCGTCTTCACATTGGCGAGGATCGTCGCCGTATAGGCGATGGTAGCCAACGCATGCGGCATGCCGCCGAACTGGCGCTGGTAATCCGCCATGATCGCCGCCCGCCCGGCCGGATCGACCGCAGGATAGATGGCGCCCGCCAGCTGCGTGGAAGCCATGATGGCCGGATCACCCTCCCAATCGGCCGAGCCCACCAGCTGCACCGTGCCCGGCGCCACGCCCGCTTGGGCCAGCAGCAGGCTGAAATTCGGCGCCGACGCGCGGTCAGGGATGAAGATCGTGTCGATCATCCCATTGCGAATGTGCGGCAGCGCCTGGCTGACGATCTGCTGCGCCTCGGCCGGCGAGGCGAACGTATAGACCGCCTGCGGGGCAAAGCCGGCCGCCGCCGCCTGCTGCCGGAAGGCGGCCTGCTGCGCCTGACCAAAATCGCCGGCCGGGAAAATCCCGGCAATGCCGCGCCGGCCCTGGGTCTTCACCCAATTGAGCGAGCGCTTCATTTCCATGTCTGGAAGCACACTCAGCAGATAAACGCTCGGTCCCGCCGCGCTCGGATTGTTGGAAAAGCCGATCAGCGGAATACCCGCGCTGCGCGCTACCGCACCCGCCGCCGTCACCTGATCGGCCCGCAACGGCCCGAGGATCAGCTTCGCCCCCTCGCTCGCCGCAGCGCTGGCCGCCGCCGTCGCGCCACCCACTGTCGCCCCGGTATCGCGCAAGGTGATGGTGATGTTCTCGGCGATATTGGGATTGGCCTCGATGAACTGGATGGCCAACCGCGACGCATTGGCCAGCGATTGGCCGACCGAGGCAAGTCCAGGATCGCCGCTCAGCGGCAATAGCAGCGACACCTGCACCGGCCCACGACCGAAGCGCTGCGTGGCGCTGCTCGGCAGGATTGGCGTTGCACTCTGGTTGGGGATAGTCTGCGCGCTATTGAAGCTGACCGGGGCGCCGAAATCGAGGACGCGTGAGCCCAATTGGATCGGCGAACAGGCGGCCAGCGCCAAAAGCGCCAGGCCAAAACCAGCCTTTCCGAGAATCCGCATTTTCGGCCCCTCAATGCTAGCAGTCTGTTAACACTTGGCAGCAATTGCTTAACCAATTCTCAACCCGACGGGCTTGCTACGCATGACGGAAACGACCCCCGGCTATTTCATCGCCGGCACCACTTTCACAGCCCCGCCGCTGGCGCCCGGCCTCTATGTTGTCGCCACCCCGATCGGCAATCTGCGCGACATCACCATCCGTGCGCTGGAGACGCTGGCGGCCGCCTCGGTCATCCTTTGCGAAGACACCCGCATGTCGGCGCGGCTGCTCGACCACTATGGCATCAAGGCCCGCCGCATTGCCCTGCACGAGCACAATGAGCGCGCCAAGGCCGACGACATCGTCAACCGCATCGCCGCCGGGGCGGCCATCGCCCTGATTTCCGATGCCGGCACCCCCCTGCTCTCCGATCCCGGCTTCCCGCTGATCCGCGCTCTCGCCGAAGCCAACCAACCGGTCTTCGCCATCCCCGGCGCCTCGGCGCTCTTGTCGGCTTTGGTCGTCGCCGGCCTCCCCACCGATGCCTTTGCCTTCCATGGCTTTTTGCCCAACAAGGCCGGCGCCCGTGGCAATGCGCTCAGGGCGCTGAGCGATTCACGTGAAACCCTGGTCTTTTACGAAAGCCCCCGCCGGCTCGACGATACCCTCGCCGCCATGGCCACTCTCTGGCCCGGGCGACAGGCCGCGGTGGCGCTGGAACTGACCAAGCGTTTCGAGCGCGTGCATCGCGGTACGTTGACCGAACTGGCGCAGGAATTCGCCGATACAGAAACCAAGGGCGAGGCGGTCATCATTGTCGCCGGCGCTGCCGAACCAGCTGCCCCCGATGCCGCCGACTGGCAGGCCGACCTGCTGAAAGCCATGGCCGACCAACCGCTGCGCGCTGCCGTTGACGCCGTGACCGAACAATACGGGCTCAAGCGCAAGGAGGTCTATGATGCCGCCCTCGCCCTCAAAGCCGAAAAGTAAGGCGCGGATCGAGGCCTATCGCGGTGGCCATCGCGGCGAGGCTTTGGCCGCCTGGTACCTGCGGCTCAAGCTCTACCGCATCATCGCTCGCCGCTACAAAACCCCGGTCGGCGAGATCGACCTGATCGCCACCCGCTTCGGCACGCTGGCCTTTGTCGAGGTCAAGGCGCGCAGCAAGGCCGAGACCGAAGCCATGACATTGGAAGGCATCAACCAGTCGCGCATTTCCCGTGCCGCGCAGTATTGGTTGGCCCGCCACCCGCGCCGCAGCGAAACACAATTCCGCTTCGACGTGATTTTCCTTGCACGAGGCCGATGGCCGCGCCACATCTCCAACGCCTTCGATGCCAGCTGAGAACCCACTATGAAGCTCAAAGTCGCCGTCCAGATGGACCATGTCGCCACCATCAATCCACGCGGCGATTCCACCTTCGCCATGATGCTGGAAGCCCAGGCGCGCGGCCACGAGCTGCTGCACTACACCGCCGATACGCTGGCCCTGCGCGACAATGTCCTCACCGCTCTGGCCCAGCCGATCACGGTGACCGACGCGCCCAAGGGCGAGCATTTTACCCTTGGTGAAGAGCGCCGGGTGGATCTCTCCACCCAGGACGTGGTGCTGATGCGCCAGGATCCGCCCTTCGACATGAATTACATCACCATCAGTCACCTGCTGGAGCGCATCCACCCCAAGACCCTCGTGGTCAATCCGCCCGCCGCCGTGCGCAATGCGCCCGAGAAGATTCTCGTCACTGAATTCCCCGAGCTGATGCCGCCGACGCTGGTGACGCGCGACCGGGCCATGATCCATGCCTTCCGTAAGGAGCATGGCAATATCATCGTCAAGCCGCTCTACGGCAATGGCGGCGCCGGCGTCTTCTTTATCCAGGAAGGCGACCACAATCTCGCCAGCCTGTTGGAACTGTTCGAGCAGAACTATCGCGAACCCTTCATGATCCAGCGCTACCTGCCGGACGTGCGCAAGGGCGACAAGCGCATCATCATCATCGACGGCGAGCCCGTGGCTGGCCTCAACCGCATTCCTGCCGAAGGCGAAGCGCGGAGCAACATGCATGTCGGCGGCCGTCCCGAATTCATCGAGCTGACCGCCCGCGACCGCGAAATCTGCGCCACCATCGCGCCGGCGCTCAAGGAACGGGACATGATTTTCGTCGGCATCGACGTGATTGGCGACTACCTGACCGAGATCAACGTCACCTCCCCCACCGGCATTCGCGAGATCAAGCGCTTCGGCGGCCCCGATATTGCCGTGCTGATCTGGGATGCCATCGAAAAGCGCCGCGCCTGATGTGGGCTCTGCTGGCGGCGATCTTGGGCGGCATAGGCTGGTTCCTCTATCGCCGCTGGCGCAAGACCATGCCGCTCGACCAGCGGCTGACCCTGCCCTATTGGCGCAATTCGCTCTTCGTCACCGGCTTCTACCTGCTCTTCATCCTGCTCGGCGCCGGCGTCACCCGCATCATGGTCGGCTTCGGCCGCGGCGGCTGGACCAATCTCTGGATGGTGGCTTTCTTCCTGGTCTGGGTCGGCTATGGCGCGGTGTGGCTGCTCCGGTTTCTGCCGACGACCAAGCCGCGGCCGGAATGGCTGAACCGATCAAAGGGCTGGCTCGATGTGGCGGCGCTGTTGGTTCTGGCGGGCTTGGCGACGGGCGCGAGACTGCTGTAACTCTTCTTTCTCTTTGAGCCAGACTTTTCAGTCGACACCCTCCCCCTTGCGGGGAGGGATCTAGGGAGGGGGCGGTTGAACCCGATTTACATAGGGGCACTCACACCCCCTCCCAGCCTCCCCCGTAAAGGGGGAGGTGCCGCCCGGTGGCTGGGGTGATATTTTGCGTTGTCCCCGGCAGTGAGGTGCTGCGATGAAAGTGACCTATGATCGCGAAGCCAATGCTGCCTATATCCGCTTCTCGCCTGAACAGGTGAAAGAGAGCGAAGAGGTGTCCGCCGGCATCGTGCTCGATTATGACGCCGATGGCCGCATCGTCGGCATGGAAGTCCTCGACGCAAGGGCGCATCTCTCCGCCGATCTGCTCGACAAGCCGCCTGACCCCTAGGGGTGGGCAAAGCCTTGCTTTCCCGCTAGGTCTTGTGCCCAACGGGGACAAGCGCCATGCCCACAACCACTTTCTTCGTCGCCTTTGCCACCCTGTTTGCCACTGTGGGTGTGGCCGACATTGCCTTCATCTTCGCGGCGCTGACCAAGCGCAATACGGCCCGGGAGCGCTTTGCCTTTGCCACACGCGGCGTGATCATTGCCGGGGTGATCCTCCTACTGTTCGGCGTGCTGGGCAATCCGATCCTTGGCGTCTTCGGCATCACCATTCCGGCCCTGCGCACCGCCGGTGGCCTGCTGCTGTTCCTGATCGCCATCGACATGGTCTTTGCCCGCCATTCGGGCGGCACCGGCACCACTGACGAGGAAGAGGTGGAGGCCCGTTCGCGCGATGATATCGCCGTGTTTCCGCTGGCCATGCCGCTTTTGGCCGGCCCGGGCGCCATTTCCGCGGTGATCCTGCTCACGACAGGTGCCAAGACCGACCTCGAATTCTGGGCCGTGCTGCTGGCAGTCGTGGTGATCCTGTTCCTCGCCTGGCTGACGCTTCTGGTTGCCATTCCCATCCAGCGCCTGCTCGGCGTCACGGGGCTTGCCGTGGTCTCGCGCGTCGTCGGTATTCTGCTCGCAGCGCTAGCCGTGCAATTCGTTTTCGACGGCATCAAGACCAGCGGCCTGCTCGGTGGCGTCGCCACTTAAGCTCCGGTCGCTGGCTAAAATTTTATCGTTAAGCAAGTCTTAACGCGGCAATTGACCACTGGGTCGGCAAAGCGCAATCGATAGGTCAGATTTGTAGCAACTGGCTGACCGATGCGCATCGCGGCAATTGTTTCCCTGACCATACTGGCCCTGCTGGCCGCCAGCGCCGCAACGCCCGAGATGGCTGCCGTCGAGGTACTGATGGTCAACCTCTCACCCATGCCGATCGGCTGAAACGACAAAGGCGGCCGGCTTCCGCCAACCGCCTTCTGAAACGTCAAAGGCTAAAAGTCTTACTTCTTGGAATTGCCGGCGCTGCCCGAACCGAGACCGGTGACATTCTTGGCCGCTTCGACCTTGTCCTTCTTCGGCTTCTTGGCTTCCTTGTTGCTCTTCATCTGACCCTTGGCCATGACACGCTCTCCTCGCTGCGGGGCCCGATGGCCCAGTTCAATGATGTTTAGACGCTAGACCTCAGCCGATTCGCTGTCCAGCGCGGTTTTCAGTCGCGCTTTCGAACCGGAAAACCGGCCACCACTTTTCCTGAAAGCGCTTTACTTGGCCGACTGGCACCGTCCTGTCGGTCCCAGCGAGGCGATGGCCCGCGGGTCGCAGCCGGTCAGCAGGAACTGGATCCATTCGTTCTGCCCGCCATAGAAGGCATTGCGATCGACCTCGCCGCGCACACCGCGCACCACGCCGGTCTGCGTCCACTGCCAGAAGGTCCAGGTGCGGTTGCCATAGCGCTCATGCGGCTCGGCGGCGGTCGAGCGCAGCCAGAAGGCATTAGGGAAATATTCGCCGTTCAGGATGTCGCGGTGGAAGTTCATGTCGGTATAGATGATCGGCAGCTTGCCGGTATGACGCTCCATGGCGTCGAGCATGTAGCGGATCTTTTCCAGCGCATCGGCCCGGCTCGGCTTGTTCTTGCAGGAGGAGTGGTTGTTCCACTCGAGATCCAGCACCGGCGGCAGCGCATCGGGATCATTGGGCACATTCTGGATGAACCAGGCCGCCTGTTCCGAAGCTAGCGAGCACCAGGTCATGAAGTGATAGGCGCCGCGCGGCATGCCGGCCTCGCGAGCACGCTGCCAGTTCAGCCGGAAGTTGGGATCGAGGTAGTCCTTGCCTTCGGTGGCCTTCATGAAAACGAAGTGGATGCCGGACTGGAAGGCCTGGCGGAAGTCGATGTTTTCCTGATAGCGCGCAACATCGATGCCCTGGATCGGCATGCCGCGCGCCCGGTCGACGCCGGAATGTGGACGATTGTCGCCCTGGATCGGGCCATAGAGGCCGCCGCCCGAGGAACAGGCCACCAGAACCGCCGCCATCAGCGCCGACATTGCGCCTTTTGCGATCGCGGAAAACGAGGGAAAGGGCCTGCTGGCAAGCATCGGGCAGCACTCACGCAAATACAAAACTGCATTTGATTCAACATGCTGCGGTTAACGGGCGATTAGGTTTACCCTTGTGGCAAGTCGCATGGTTAACAGGCCGTATTTTGTTCGCTTTATGTTCTTGATCAGAAGCATAGGCCGGGATAGTCTGCGTCCGGCTGGGGGCAGACATGATGGTCACGCGCGTCGCGACGGTGGCATTTCAGGGCATCGAAGCGGTGCCGGTCGACGTGCAGGTCAATATCACGCCGGGCCTGCCCAAGATCATTCTCGTCGGCCTTCCCGACAAGGCAGTCAATGAATCGGGCGAGAGGGTTCGCGCCGCGCTGATCGCCTCGGGCCTCGGCATTCCAGCCAAGCGCATCATCGTCAATCTGGCGCCGGCCGATCTGCCCAAGGAGGGCAGTCACTACGACCTGCCGATCGCGCTGGGCATCATGGCCGCAATTGGCGCCATGCCGCGCGATGCGCTGGACAATTACCTCGCGCTGGGCGAACTCGGCCTCGACGGACGGCTGGCCCATGTCGGCGGCATATTGCCGGCGGCGATTGCCGCGCAGAGCCGCGGGCTGGGGCTGATCTGCTCGGCGCCCTCTGGCGCGGAGGCGGCCTGGGCAGGCGAAGATCTCGATATCATCGCCGCCGAAAGCCTCTTGGCTCTGGTCAATCACCTGACAGGCCACCAACTCGCCATGCAGCCCAAGCCGCTTAAATACCTGCCCAATGGCGCGCTGCCCGATCTCGTCGACGTTCGCGGCCAGCAGGTGGCGCGGCGGGCACTGGAAGTGGCGGCCGCTGGCGGCCATAACATGTTGATGATCGGGCCACCCGGTTCGGGAAAATCCATGCTGGCGGCGCGCCTGCCCTCCATCCTGCCGCCGCTCAATCCGCGAGAATTGCTCGATATTTCCATGATCCAGTCGATCGCCGGCGAACTGGTCAACGGCGCGCTGTCGGATCGACGCCCGTTCCGCGCGCCGCATCATTCGGCCTCGATGGCGGCTCTGGTCGGCGGCGGCCTGCGGGTGCGGCCCGGCGAGGTCAGCCTTGCCCATAATGGCGTGCTGTTCCTCGACGAACTGCCCGAATTTGCCCCCAGCGTGCTCGACAGTCTGCGCCAACCGCTTGAAGCCGGCGAAACCGTCATCGCCCGGGCCAATGCGCGGGTCTCCTATCCCAGCCGCGTGCAGCTGATCGCCGCGATGAACCCCTGCAAATGCGGCATGGCCGGCACGCCGGGCCATAGCTGCAAGCGCGGCAAGGCCTGCGCCGATGACTACCAGGCCCGCGTCTCCGGCCCCTTCCTCGATCGCATCGATATTCGCATCGACGTGCCGGCCGTCACCGCAGCCGACATGATCGCGCCCGCAGGTCAGGCCGAAAGCTCGGTCACCGTGGCCGAGCGCGTGGCGCGGGCCCGAGACCGACAGCGCCAGCGCTTTGCCGAACATGGGGCACCGGATATTTTCACCAATGCCGCCGCCGGGTCGGCGCTGATCGAGGCGGTGGTCAATCCGGATCGCGAAAGCCAGGCACTTCTATTGCAGGCCGCCGAGCGCTTTCATCTCTCCGCCCGCGCCTATCACCGCGTGTTGAAAGTGGCGCGCACGCTGGCCGACCTCGCCGGGGTCGACAAAGTGGGTCGGCCTCATATAGCGGAGGCGCTGAGTTATCGGCTGAACCTGGGAGTAGCCTGATGCAAAGCCACAAGATTTCCTGCGGCGCCCTGGTGATCCGCGACGACAAGATTCTCCTCGTCCGCCATCATCGTCCGGGCGTGCATGACTTCTGGGTGGCGCCCGGCGGTGGGGTGGAAGGCAATGAAGAACTGGCCCGCGCCGCCGAGCGCGAGACCTTCGAGGAAACCGGCATCAAGGCGATGGCGACACGGCTCGCCTATATCGACGAAGGCTGGAGCGAGAGCCAACGCCTGCTCAAGTTCTGGTTCCTGGCCGACTACATGGATGGCGAGATCTACATCTCCGCCAATCCGGCCGAGGGCGAAAGCATTGTCGAAGCCAACTGGTTTGCGCTCGACGCCTTGCCCGAAGGCCATGTCTTCCCCGAGCCCTTGCGCACCCGCTTCACCCGCGACCTCGCTTCCGGCTTTCCGGGTGCGGTCAAGCTGCCATTGCGCGAGCTGCTGTTCTGAGCCTGTGCACAAGTCTGTGGATAAGTGTTTCACGTGAATCCGCCTAGCGGATCGAGCCATAGCCGCCGGCCACACCGCGCGGCGACAGCACCACCTGCCACAGGCTGATATGGCGCGCCCGGAACAGCGCAGCAAACACCGACAGATAATAGCGCCACATGCGACGGAAGCGCTCGTCATAGCGCGCTGAAAGCACGGGCCAGGCGGCATCGAAATTGCTCAGCCAGGCCATCAGCGTGGGGTCATAGTCGGCCCCGAAATTGTGCCAGTCCTCCATCACGAAATACGGCTCGATCGCTTTGCCGATCTGGCCCACCGAGGGCAGCATGCCATTGGGGAAGATGTATTTCTCGCTCCAAGGATCGCCATGCGTGGTCGACTGGTGCCCGCCGATCGTATGCAGCAGCATCAGCCCATCCGGCCGCAACAGCTCTGCCGCCTTGCGAAAATAGGCGGCGTAATTTTTGTAGCCGACATGTTCGAACATGCCGATCGAGACTATGCGGTCAAACTGTCCCTCGAGTGCCTGATAGTCCAGCAGCCGCGTCTCGACCGGCAGTCCCGCCAGCCGTTCATTGGCCAGCGCCACCTGCTGCCGGCTGATGGTGACGCCCAGCCCGTTGACCCCGTAACGCTCTGCCGCGAACTGCAAAAACCCGCCCCAGCCGGAGCCGATATCGAGAATATGCATGCCCTTTTCCAGCCCGAGCTTACGGCAGATCAGGTCCAGCTTGGCCTCCTGTGCCGCATCGAGATCCTGGGCGCCGCCCTGCCAATAGCCGCAGGAATAGATCATCCGCTGGTCCAGCATGGCGGCATAGAGGTCATTGCCGATGTCGTAATGCTTCTCGCCCACCTCGCTGATGCGCAGCCGCTGCAGGTTGAGCAATCGCCCGCGCGCCACGCTCCACATCACAGCAAGATCCTTCGGAAAGGCATCCTGAATACGCGCGTTGGCCAGCCGATAGAGGAACTGGTCCAGCGCCGCCGCATCCCACCAGCCGTCCATATAGGCTTCGCCTAGGCCCAGCGTGCCGTCGCGCAATAGCCGCGCCCACAGCCGCTGGTCATGCACCTGCGGATCCCAGGGCGCTGTCCCATCAAGGACCAGGCCGGCTTTTTCGAGCTGGGTGACGACAAAGTCTCTGGCGGATTGGGACATGGAGGCCCACCTGAGCGTCTCGACGATGGCCCAAGTATATTGACGGCATTTTGCCGATCAACAGGCTTTACCGCTCTGGTGAAGATGCGTTAACCGGCGCATCCTATTGCTCACGCAGACGTGCCAATAGGATGCAGATGCGACGCTCGGGCGAACTGGTTCAGTGGAACAACAAGGGCGGCTACGGCTTCGTGCGCGACGACGCCGGACGCGATTACTATGTCCATATTTCGAGCCTGACCGACGGCGCCCGCCCCAAGCTGGGTGACACTGTCACCTTCGAGATTGGCAAGGGCCGCAATGGCCGTCCTGCCGCAGTGGTGGTCACCGTCACAGCCACGGCACCCATCGCTGCGCCCACCCTGCGCGAGGCGACGCGGCCCTCGAACACGGTCTCGCGCTACAAACTCGGCCTGCGCATGACGGCCGCCACGCTGATGACCTTATTGATTCTGTCGGCCATCGCCACCGAGCATGCGCCCGTGTGGATTGGCCTGCTCTATGCCGCCATGGGCGCCGGCTCGGCCCTGCTATATCGCTTCGACAAGCTCTATGCGATGACCGGCAAATATCGCGTCAGCGAGAGCAATCTGCATCTGGTCGACTTCTGCTTTGGCATTATCGGCGGGCTCGCAGCGCAGGAATTCTACCGTCACAAGACGGTCAAGCCGGCTTTCGTGGCGCAAACCTGGGTCATTGCTCTGGTCCACACGCTCGGCCTCGCCGCCCTGGCCTTCGGCTGGCTGCATGGCGTCTTCGGTGGATTTTTCTAACGCAGTGATTCACGTGGAACTTCACGCCGCCCCGTAGGGCAAATCGCTCCGGTGGAGCGATTTAAAGCGTGAAGGCCATGAGGCCTATGGCCGACTGGCGATCCTCTCACCGCTCGCCTCGCCGGTCTTGTTCCCAGCTATCGCGCCATTCCTTCTCCAGCACCACGCGCCGCTTGCCATAGCGCAGCTCGGTAACGGTCAGCGCCACGATGCGGTCGGTGCGGAAATGCCGGAAGGCCTCGCGCAGGCAGCACCAGGCGGCAATGGTCTGCTTGCCCTCGTAATAGGCTAGTTGAACCGGCCAGATTGTCCGGTCCGACGGATTGCCGGCCTCATCCTCATAGGAAATGGCCAAAGCCTTTTCCGTGCGCATCGCCAGCCGAACCTGTCCCAGCAGCGGCATCGGCGCTCGCCCGCTCTGGCTCCACATCGCCATCGGCCATAGCCCCGTATCATTGATCCGGTCCCGCAGGTCTTCCGGCGAGGCGGTGGCGATTTTGGCCAGGGCATTCTTGGCGGCGAGGCCCAGCCCGTCATCGGGCTGTGCGCCGACCCAGCGGGCCCCCAGCACCAGCGCTTCCAGCTCTTCGGGCGTGAACATCAGCGGCGGCAGGAAAAAGCCGGGTTTCAGCATATAGCCAACCCCCGCCTCGCCATCGATCGGCGCGCCGAGCCCGATGAGCGTCTGCACGTCGCGGTACAGAGTCCGCACCGAAACGCCCTGCTCTTCGGCCAGCGCCGCAGCCGTGACCGGTCGGCGATGCCGCCGCAACGCATCCATGACCGCAAACAGCCGCTCGGTCTTGTCCATGCCGAATTCTCCCTTGGGCCATAGCCGTGCCAGATTCCGGCGCTGTCGCCAAGCAAGCGTAATGGAACGAACAAGGACATATGTCTCTCCGTACTGGAGAGAGGATGTGGGGAAGTGCTGTCAGATTAAGTCATGAGACATGGCGCAGCAGTGCCAGAAATGACCTCGGTGGCGATCCATCACCCCACCCTCAATCCCTCCCCATTCAGGGGAGGGAAGCCATGGTTCAGCGGGCTCGATGCCTCTTATCCCTCCCCCTTGTGGGGAGGGTGGCCCCGAAGGGGTCGGGTGGGGGTGGGGCAAAGCATGATGTATCTGCGGACTTAAGCGATCTCGAACTCGCACCAGTGGCTGTACGGCCGCTCCGGCGAATAAATCACATTGGGGAAATGCGGATTGTGCACGGCGTCAGCATAGGCCTGGTCTTCGAGGCAGAAACCGGCGTGCTTCTTGTAGCTCTTGCCGTCGAGGCCCGGCACCGGAATGTCGGTCCAGACGCCATTATAGACCTGCACGCCCGGACGGTCGCTCCACAGCCTCAGCGTCAGATCCTTGGCTGGCGAGACCACCGTGGCGATCGGCTCGCTATGGCTGCGGCCGGTGTCGAGGGTGAGGCCCATGTCATAGTCGACTGGCTGGCCATTGGCATCGCGCATGGTCCGCGGCGTGCGCAGGTCATAGATCGTGCCGCGCGACGGCAGGATAGCGCCGGTTGGCGCGAGATCATCACCCAGCGCGGTATAGGCCGAGGAATTGATCGAGATGGTGTGGTCCAGCACGTCTGCCGTGGTGTCGAGGTTGAAATACTGGTGCTGCACCAGGCTGATCGGCGTGGCCTGATCGGTCGTGGCAGCGAGCTCCAGACGCAGTCGATTACCCTTCAGCGTATAGGTCGCCGAAAAGTTGACATTGCCCGGATAGCCCATGGCGCCATCGGGCGAGAAATGCGTGAAGCGGACCGAATTATTGCCCTCGTCGACCTGACCGTCCCAGACCTGGCGGCCGAGACCCTCGTCGCCGCCATGCAACTGCAGATCACCGGCATTGGCGGGGAGCTTGTAGGTCTTGCCATTCAATTCGAACGACGCGCCCTTGATGCGATTGGCAACGCGGCCGGCCAGCGAACCGAAATGCGGGCTGTGCTCGGCATAGGCCGCCATGCTGTCAAAACCCAGCACCACCGAACGATCGCCACCGGCCACCGGCACCCGCCAGTCGCGCACCGCAACGCCATAGCCGATGATGTCGACGCTGACCCCGGTGGTGCTGGTCAGGCGGAACTGGTCCACCCGCTTACCCTTGAACTCACCGAATGTCGAAACCGCAATGGCCATCTGTGCCTCCTCAATTGCGGGGTCACCTGTAGCCTGCTTTTTCGTGACGCTGCAACGTCGCACTTGACCTTTTGTCGCTGCCCGCCAAAGGTCCGACCAGGATATGCAGGGACCACATGTGAACGAGATCGGGTTGAGACGCCGGGCAACAGTGCATGACGTGGCGCGCGCGGCCGGCGTATCGCTGGCCACCGTCGACCGCGTGCTCAATGCCCGGCCGGGTGTCCGTGCCGCAACCGTCGAAAAGGTCGAAGAGGCCATTGCCCGCATCGGCTTCCAGCGTGACCTCGGCGCCTCGCTTTTGGCGCGGGCGCGCGACCTCAAACTCAGCTTCATCATTCCCGACGGCTCTAACGAATTCATGCAAAGCCTCGCCGACGCAGTGGATCGCCGTGCCGGTCCTGCCCTAGGGGATCGCCTACATATCGAGACCCGGCGCGTTCGCGCGCTCGATGCCGATGCCCTGGCGCAAAGCCTCGATGCGCTCGATCCGCAGCATTGCGATTGCGCCATCATCGTCGCCAGCGAAGAGCCCTCGGTGCAGGCGGCGGTCGATGCGGCCAGCAAACGCGGCGTCGTGGTGATGACGCTGGTGTCCGACCTGCCGGGCACGCAGCGTCGCCATTTCATCGGCATCGACAATGTCGCCGCCGGCCGCACCGCCGCCTCGCTGATGGGCCGCTTCCTGCCGCAGGGCGGCACGGTTGCCCTGATCGCCGGCTCGCTGCATCTGCGCGACCACTCCGATCGCCTGGCCGGTTTCAAGGCCGGACTGGCAGCGGAGTTTCCGGCGCTGCAATTGATCGGCCCGGTGGAAGGCCATGACGAGCGCACCCAAACTCAGACGATCATTGCCGACCTCCTGGCCAAACACCCCGACCTCGCCGGCATCTATAATCTCGGGGCCGGCAATGCCGGCCTGGTCGCCGCGCTCGACGCCTCGAGCCGCTCTGGCGCCATTCGTGTTATCGCCCATGAACTGACCGACCCGACCCGGCACGGGCTGCGCTCCGGCGCCATCGACGTGGTGCTCGACCAGAATCCGGACGGCGAAATTCGCGAGGCCATTGCCACCGCCCGCATGCTGGCTTTGGGCGGCAAGCATGCCGGCACCACCAACCCCATTGAAATCGGCATTTTCCTGCGCGACAATCTCAGGTAAGAAGTCGGCAATCACTATACCGGCGGGGCCCAAAAATGGGCCGGGAGGACGTTCAGATGTTGTTGCTACCCGTCGATGAGGTACGTGCCTCATGACCTATCTCGGTATTGATATCGGCACCTCCGGCGTCAAGGCGCTGTTGATTGACGTCCATGGCCGGGCGCTGGGCGAGGCCGCGGCGGCTGCCGTCGAGCCGGTGCGGCCGCACCCCGGCTGGTCCGAACAGAACCCGGCCGATTGGTGGACCGCAACCCTTGCCGCGATCGACAAGCTCAAGGCCGAGCATCCGCTCGAACTGGCAAAAGTCCGCGGCATCGGCCTCTCCGGCCACATGCATGGCGCGACCCTGCTCGGCAAGAATGACGAAGTGCTGCGCCCAGCCATTCTCTGGAATGACGGCCGCTCGGCCAATGAATGCAAGGAAATGGAAGCCGCACTTCCGAGCCTTCGCCAGATCGCCGGCAATATCGCCATGCCCGGCTTCACCGCCCCCAAGATCGCCTGGGTGCGCAAGCACGAGCCGCAGATCTTCGAGAAGATCGAAAAGGTCCTGCTGCCCAAGGCCTATGTCCGCCTGCTGCTGAGCGGCGACTATGTGGAAGATATGTCCGACGCCGCCGGCACCCTCTGGCTCGATGTGGCCAAGCGCGACTGGTCCGGCGAACTGCTAGCACTGACCGGCCTCACCCGCTCGCACATGCCGCGCCTCGTCGAAGGCTCGGCAGTCTCCGGCCAGCTCAAGACAGACCTCGCCCAGCGCTGGGGCATGGGCGGCAATGTCGTCATCGCCGGCGGCGCGGGCGATAATGCCGGCGCGGCCTGCGGCATCGGCGCCATTCGCCCCGGCGAGGGCTTTGTCTCGCTCGGCACTTCAGGCGTGATCTTTGTCTCCAACGACAAGTTCCGCCCCAATACCGAAGGCGCCGTCCACGCCTTCTGCCACGCCATTCCCGACACCTGGCACCAGATGGGCGTCATTCTTTCGGCGACCGATTCGCTCAACTGGCTGAGCAAGATCACCGGCCAGAAACAGGCCGAACTCTCGGCAGCCGCAGAACGTCAGTTCGGTGGCCCCAGTGAGGAAATCTTCCTGCCCTATCTCTCGGGCGAACGCACACCACACAATAATGCCGCCGCCCGCGGCAGTTTTGTCGGACTCAGCCATTCCAGCGATCCGGCCAAGCTGGCCCAGGCGGTGATGGAGGGCGTGACCTTTGCCTTCCGCGACAGCCAGCGCGTGCTGGCCGATGCTGGCACCAGGATCGATCGCCTGCTTGCGGTGGGTGGCGGTTCGAAATCCAATCTCTGGCTCAGAATGATCGCCACCAATCTCGACATGGAAATCGCCCTGCCCGCCGATGGCGATTTCGGCGGTGCGCTCGGCGCAGCTCGTCTGGCGCTCTGTGCCGCCGAAGGCGCATCGCCGCAGACGGTGATGACCCTGCCGCCGATCAAGACTGTCATCGCACCCGATAAAAACCTGTCGGCTGCCTATGCCGACCAATATGCGCGCTATCGCGCGCTCTACCCCGCCATCGAGGAGGCACGTTCGTGACTGATTTTTTCAAGGGCATTGCGCCGGTCAAGTTTGAGGGGCCGCAGAGCTCCAACCCGCTGGCCTATCGCCACTACAACAAGGACGAAATCGTCCTCGGCAAGCGGATGGAAGACCATATCCGCCCCGGCGTTGCCTATTGGCACACCTTTGCCTGGGAGGGCGGCGATCCCTTCGGCGGCCGCACCTTCGACCGTCCCTGGTTCGACAAGGGGATGGAGGGCGCCAAGCTCAAGGCCGATGTGGCTTTCGAACTGTTCGACCTGCTCGACATGCCCTTCTTCTGCTTCCACGACGCCGATATCGCCCCTGAAGGCGCGACGCTCGCCGAGAGCAACCGCAATGTCCGCCAGATCGGGGAGATCTTTGCCCGCAAGATGGAGACCAGCCGCACCAAGCTGCTCTGGGGCACGGCCAACCTCTTCTCCAACCGACGCTATATGTCCGGCGCCGCCACCAATCCCGACCCGGAAGTCTTCGCCTATGCGGCAGGTCAGGTGAAGAATGTGCTGGAGTTGACCCACGAGTTGGGCGGCGCCAATTATGTGCTGTGGGGCGGCCGTGAGGGCTATGAAACCCTGCTCAATACCAAGATCGGCCAGGAGCAGGACCAGATGGGCCGCTTTCTGCATCTCGTCATCGAGCATGCCGAAAAGATCGGCTTCAAGGGCCAGATTCTGATCGAGCCCAAGCCGCAGGAGCCGAGCAAGCACCAGTATGATTTCGACGTCGCCACGGTCTATGGCTTCCTGCGCAAGTACGACCTCCACACCAAGGTGAAATGCAATATCGAGGTCGGCCACGCCTTCCTCGCCAACCACTCCTTCGAGCACGAACTGGCGCTGGCCGCGTCGCTGGGCATTCTCGGTTCGGTCGACGCCAATCGCAACGACCTGCAGTCCGGCTGGGACACCGACCAGTTCCCCAATTCGGTGCCGGAAACCACGCTGGCCTTCTACCAGATCCTGAAAGCCGGTGGCCTCAACTCCGGTGGCTGGAATTTCGACGCCAAGGTCCGCCGCCAGTCGCTCGATCCGGCCGATCTGCTGCATGGCCATATCGGTGGGCTCGACGTTCTCGCACGCTCGCTCAAGGCCGCTGCGGCGCTGATCGAAGACGGCACCTATGACCAAGTGGTCGACGCCCGCTATGCCGGCTGGAATGGCGCCTTGGGCAAGGACATCCTCGGCGGCAAGCTCTCGCTGGCCGATCTCGCCGCCAAGGTCGATGCCGATAGCATCAACCCCCAGCCCAAATCCGGCCAGCAGGAATATCTCGAAAACCTGATCAACCGCTTCGTCTGAAGCAGCCCATCAGTAAAACCGCCCCTCCCTTGGGAGGGGCGGCCCCGGCATGCCTGAGGAGGACCTATGCCCCAGATCACCAATCCCATCCTGCCGGGCTTCAATCCGGATCCGTCCATCCTGCGCGTCGGCGCGGATTACTATATCGCCACCTCGACCTTCGAGTGGTTTCCCGGCGTGCAGATCCATCACTCAACCGATCTCGCCAACTGGACCCTCGTCACCCGCCCGCTGACCCGCAAAGCGCAGCTCGACATGCGCGGTGATCCCGATAGCTGCGGCGTCTGGGCCCCCTGCCTCAGCCATGACGGCAAAAAATTCTGGCTGGTCTATACCGACGTCAAGCGCAAGGACGGCTCCTTCAAGGACGCGCATAACTACATCGTCACGGCCGACCGGATCGAAGGCCCGTGGAGCGATCCTATCTACATCAATTCCTCCGGCTTCGACCCCAGCCTGTTCCACGACGACGACGGCAAGAAGTGGTTCGTCAACATGATGTGGGATCACCGCACAAGGCCGCTGAAATTTGCCGGTATCGCCCTGCAGCAGTTCGATCCCAAGGCCGGAAAGCTCGTCGGCCCGCGCAGCAATATCTACCAGGGCACCGACCTCAAGCTCGTTGAAGGCCCGCATCTCTACAAGCGCAACGGCTGGTATTATCTGCTCACCGCCGAGGGCGGCACGGCCTATGACCACGCCGTCACCTTCGCCCGCTCGCGCAATATCGACGGTCCCTACGAAACCCATCCCGACAAGCATATCCTCACCAGCAAGGACGCCCCCTTCGCCGCCCTGCAGCGCGCCGGCCATGGCGATCTGGTCGAGACGCCCGAGGGCAAGACCTATCTGGTCCATCTCACCGGCCGCCCCACCACCCAGGAACGCCGCTGCGTGCTCGGCCGCGAAACCGCCATCCAGGAAGCCGAATGGACCGAGGACGGCTGGATTCACGTGAAACAGGGCCCGGTGCCCTCGCTGCATGTCGAGGTCCCGGGCACCCGCGACGACACTCCTTACTGGGCCGAGCAGCGCTACACGTTCGACAAGGGCCTGCCACCCGATTTCCAGTGGCTGCGCACGCCAGAGCCCGAGCGGATCTTCTCGACCGACACCGGCAAGCTCCGTCTGTTTGGTCGCGAGAGCATCGGCTCCTGGTTTGAACAAGCGCTGGTCGCCCGCCGCCAGACCCACTTCTCCTATGACGCCGAAACCGTCCTCGACTTCTCGCCGACCGACGAACGTCAGTTCGCCGGCCTCACCGCCTATTACAGCCGCTACAATTTCTTCTATCTGACGGTCACCGCCCACGCCGACAGACAGCGGGAATTGCTGCTTCTGAATTCAGAAGCTTCCTGGCCGGATGGAAACCTCACGATTTCCCAACCGGTGCAGATCCCCAATACCGGCAAGGTCAAGCTCGCCCTGACCATTCGCGGCAAGGCTTTGCAGTTCTTCTATGCCGTCGGCGATGCGGCGCTACAGCCGATCGGCCCGGTGCTGGATGCCTCGCTGTTGTCCGACGAATGCGGCGGCCACCAAGCCCACGGCAGCTTCACCGGGGCGTTTGTCGGTGTAGCGGCGAGTGATCTGAATGGCACGGCGCTGGCGGCTGATTTCGATTATTTCACCTATCGGCCGGTGAAGCACGAGAGCGATCGCTACGAGATCTAGCAAGAATACCCCCGCCCAACCTCCCCTGAAAAGGGGGAGGTGTCCGATCGTGCTCGGGGCAACATCTGGCCAACACACCGGGCGGTCCCTCCCCCTATCAGGGGGAGGCTAGGTGGGGGTAATCCGATCTCCTCGCCCCCCCATCACAATCCCCCGATCCCTAGCGACAATCCGCCACACCTGGCCTACACTCCCCTTTGTTGCGGTCGCGAATTTGCGCCACACGTCTGGGGCAGCGCTGGCGGAAAGCTCGGGACCTCCTTGAAACGGAGACCGAAGCCATGTCCAATTTCCACGTCCTCGCCGGCGCGGGCGACAAGCTCGATATGCCGATGATCCGAACCATTTCTCTGTCCGACCTGGGCGATGCGCTGCGCCACGGCCTGGCTGATTTCTGGGAAAAACCCAGCCATTACGCCATTCTGGTGCTGATCTATCCCATCATCGGTATCGTGCTGACCGTCTGGATGAACGGCTTTCACACCTGGCCCCTGCTCTATCCGCTGGTCGGCGGCTTCGCGCTGATCGGCCCCTTTGCCGCGCTCGGTCTCTATGAAATCTCCCGCCGCCGCGAACAGGGGCTCGATACCTCGTGGTCGCATGCCTTCGCCGTGCGGAAATCGCCGGCCATCGGCTCGATCGCCGTCATCGGCGTTATGCTCTTCGTGGTCTTCACCCTTTGGCTGACCGCCGCTCAGGCACTGTACGAAAGCATTTTCGGTTCCTCCACGCCGCAGACGTTCACCGGGCTGATGGCGCAGGTCTTCACCGAACCCGGCGGCATGACCCTTATTATAGCCGGCTCCATGCTCGGCGCGCTATTTGCCCTGGTAACGCTCTGCACCACCGTCATCGCCTTCCCGCTGCTGCTCGACCGCGACGTCGGTGCCTTCGTCGCCATGGAAACCTCGTTCCGGGCGGTGCTCGCCAATCCCGTCCCCATGCTGGCTTGGGGCGTCATCGTTGGCGCTGGGCTATTCCTCGGCTCATTGCCCCTCTTCGTGGGCCTCGCGGTGGTCATCCCGATTTTCGGCCACGCCACCTGGCATCTCTATCGCAACGTGGTGGAGCCGGCGTCGATGATCCGGGGTATTTGACGCGATACCCCCCAAACCCACGGTGTCACCCCGGCCTTGAGCCGGGATCCATCTCGAGATCCTGCCACGGCCGCTAGGTCGTCCGTTGGAACCACCTTGCGGCTGTTGAACCATCTCAGGATGGATCCCTCTGAGTTCACAAACGAAGTGCAACAGCTCACACAGATGTTGCCATGTCGAACTACCGCCAGTTATCGATCGAGGAACGCTTTACGATTGCC